>NZ_DLMS01000001.1:567133-804395 GCF_002479365.1 Pseudomonas sp. UBA7530 | reverse complement strand
CCTTGCCCCGGACGCAATCCTCCCGGTTTTTCCATCCGGCCAAGTAACGACGGGGCGCTTGTGGGAGCGGACTTGTCCGCGAATGGGGTGGAGAAAAACATCGCGGCCAAGGCCGCTCCCACGGTTTCGTCGCTCGGATCAAACCGAGGGTTCCCGGCCCCTTGCCCCGGACGCAATCCTCGGCCGGTTTTCCATCTGCCCAAGTAACGACGGGGCGCTTGTGGGAGCCGACTTGTCCGCGAATGGATGTAGAAGAAACATCGCGGCCAAGGCCGCTCCCACAGCTTCATCGCTCGGATCAAACCGGGGGTTCCCGCCCCTTGCCCTGGACGCAATCCTCGGCCGGTTTTCCATCCGGCCAAGTAACGACGGGGCGCTTGTGGGAGCGGACTTGTCCGCGAATGGCGCGGAGTAGAAACATCGCGGCCAAGGCCGCTCCCACAGTTTCGTCGCTCGGATCAAACCGAGGGTTCCCGGCCCCTTGCCCCGGATTGCATCCGGGCTACCCGCTGAAGCGCCTCCCAGGCTAATCCGCTTTTTCACCTTCAACTGTACCTTTCACCGCCCGAACGAGCGCTTTAGCATGGACCTTTCGCCAAAAAAACGGAAAGCCAGCCATGCCCCTGATCGACCTGCGTAGCGACACCGTCACCCAACCTACCGCCGCCATGCGCGAAGCCATGATGGCCGCCGAGCTGGGCGACGATGTGTACGGCGAAGACCCCACAGTGAACCGTTTGGAGTCCTGGCTGGCGGCCGAGCTAGGCTTCGAGGCGGCGCTGTTCGTGCCCACCGGTACCATGAGCAATCTGCTCGGTCTGATGGCGCATTGCGAGCGCGGTGACGAATATATCGTCGGGCAGCAGGCGCACACCTACAAATACGAGGGTGGCGGCGCCGCCGTGCTCGGCTCCATCCAGCCGCAGCCGATCGACGGCGAGGCCGATGGTTCGCTGGACCTGGCCAAGGTCGAGGCGGCGATCAAGCAGGACGACTTCCACTTCGCTCGCACCCGTCTGCTGGCACTGGAAAACACCATGCAGGGCAAAGTGCTGCCCCTCGAGTATCTGGCGGCTGCACGGGAATTTACCCGCCGCCGCGGCCTTAGCCTGCATCTCGATGGTGCACGCCTGTACAACGCAGCGGTCAAGCTGGGTGTGCCGGCACGCGAGATCACCCGGCATTTCGATTCGGTCTCGGTATGCCTGTCCAAAGGGCTTGGTGCACCGGTCGGTTCGGTACTCTGTGGCAGTGCGGAATTGATCGCCAAGGCGCGGCGTCTGCGCAAGATGGTCGGCGGTGGCATGCGCCAGGCCGGCGTACTGGCGGCGGCGGGGTTGCATGCACTGCAGCATCAGGTAGAACGCCTGGCCGAGGATCACGCCAACGCGGAGCGCCTGGGCGCAGCATTGACCGAACTGGGCTACAGCGTCGAGCCGGTACAGACCAATATGGTCTATGTGCAGCTTGGCGAGCGTGCCGGGCAGATCAAGGCCTTCATGGCCGAGCGCGGCATCGCCGTCAGCGCCGCGCCACGTCTGCGTCTGGTCACCCATCTGGACGTCAGCGCCAAGCAAATCGAGCAGGTGATCGAGGCCTTTGCCGCTTTTCGCTCGCTTTGAGTCGTAACCGCAGCGCCCGATAGGCGCTTGCTATCAACAAGGCACTAGCCGCGCGCGGTGGGGCCGATATAATGCGGCCCTTTGCAGACTGCGTGAAAACTGCTGCGCTCGGTCATGCTGCGTTAAAACCGGCTCAGAATGCTCATTTACAACTCGTAAACTCGTTTGCGAGCCCAGTGCGTTCTTCTCCGATTTTTGCCTTGCCTGACCTTCGCTCGCTACGTTTTCACTTTGTCTGCTTCGCCGGCTTTGCCGTGGCCGCCTGATTCCGTGGATATCCCTATGAAAAGCGCAGAAATCCGTGAAGCCTTCCTGAGCTTCTTCGAAGAAAAAGGGCACACCCGTGTCGCTTCCAGCTCGCTGATCCCGGCGAACGACCCGACCCTGCTGTTCACCAACGCAGGCATGAACCAGTTCAAGGACTGCTTCCTGGGCCTGGAAAAGCGCGCCTATACCCGCGCCACCACCAGCCAGAAGTGCGTGCGTGCCGGCGGCAAGCACAACGACCTGGAAAACGTCGGCTACACCGCGCGCCACCATACCTTCTTCGAAATGCTGGGCAACTTCAGCTTCGGCGACTATTTCAAGCGTGATGCCATCCATTACGCCTGGGAGTTTCTGACCTCCGACAAGTGGCTGAACCTGCCCAAGGAAAAGCTTTGGGTCACCGTCTACGCCACCGATGACGAGGCTTACGACATCTGGACCAAGGAAGTCGGAATCCCCAGCGAGCGCATGATCCGCATCGACGACAACAAGGGTGCGCCGTACGCCTCCGACAACTTCTGGGCAATGGGCGATACCGGCCCGTGCGGCCCGTGCACCGAGATCTTCTTCGATCACGGCGAGCACATCTGGGGCGGCCCACCCGGCAGCCCGGAAGAGGACGGCGATCGCTACATCGAGATCTGGAACAATGTGTTCATGCAGTTCAACCGCACCGCGGATGGCGTCATGCACCCGCTGCCGGCGCCGAGCGTGGATACCGGCATGGGTCTGGAGCGCATCAGCGCCGTGCTGCAGCACGTTAACTCGAACTACGAGATCGACCTGTTCCAGAACCTGCTGAACGCCGCGGCCAAGGCCATTGGCTGCAGCAACGAAGGCCAGGCTTCGCTGAAGGTGGTGGCCGACCATATTCGCTCGTGCAGCTTCCTGATCGCCGACGGCGTGACCCCGTCCAACGAAGGCCGTGGCTACGTGCTGCGCCGCATCGTGCGCCGTGCCTGCCGTCACGGCAACAAGCTGGGCGCCAAGGGCAGCTTCTTCTACCAGATCGTCGCCGCCCTGGTGGCCGAAATGGGCGAAGCCTTTCCCGAACTCAAGCAACAGCAGGCGCACATCGAGCGCGTGCTGAAGACCGAGGAAGAGCAGTTCGCCAAGACCCTGGAGCAGGGCCTGAAGATTCTCGAGCAGGATCTGGCTGGCCTGCAGGGCAAGGTCATCCCGGGCGATGTGGTGTTCAAGCTGTACGACACCTATGGCTTCCCGGTCGACCTGACCGCCGATATTGCCCGCGAGCGTGAGCTGTCGGTGGACGAAGAGGGCTTCGAGCGTGAAATGGAGGCGCAGCGCGAGCGCGCCCGTTCCGCCAGCGCCTTCGGCATGGATTACAACGCCCTGGTCAAGGTCGACGCCGACACCCACTTCCTCGGCTACGAGGGCACCAGCGGCAGCGGCAAGATCATCGCCCTGTTCAAGGCCGGCGCCGCGGTCGACAGCCTTGCTGAAGGCGAAGAGGGCGTGGTGGTGCTGGATCAGACCCCGTTCTACGCCGAGTCCGGTGGCCAGATCGGTGACTGCGGTTACCTCGAAGGCGCTGGCGTGCGCTTTGACGTGCGTGACACCACCAAGGCTGGCGGCGCCTTCCTGCACCATGGCGTGGTGGCCAAGGGCGGTCTCAGTGTCGGCACCAGTGTTAAGGCCGAGGTCGATGCCGAAGTGCGCCAGGCCACTGCGCTTAACCACTCGGCGACCCACCTGCTGCACGAAGCCCTGCGCATCGTGCTCGGTGACCACGTGCAGCAGAAGGGCTCGCTGGTCAACAGCCAGCGCCTGCGTTTCGACTTCAGCCACTTCGAGGCGATCAAGCCCGAGCAGATCAAGCAGCTCGAGGACATCGTCAACCGCGTAGTGCGCGAGAACACGGCGGTCGAGACCGAGCTTACCGATATCGAAACCGCCAAGGCCAAAGGCGCCATGGCGCTGTTCGGCGAAAAGTATGGCGATGAGGTGCGTGTGCTGAGCATGGGCGGCGACTTCTCCGTCGAGCTTTGCGGCGGTACCCACGTGGCCCGTACCGGCGACATCGGCCTTTTCAAGATCGTCAGCGAGGGCGGCGTCGCGGCAGGTGTGCGTCGTATCGAGGCAGTCACCGGTGCTGCTGCGCTGGCGTACCTCAATGGTGCAGAAGAGCAGCTCAAGGAAGCCGCCTCTCTGGTCAAGGGCAGCCGTGACAACGTACTCGACAAGCTGTCGGCGCTGATCGAGCGTAACCGCCAGCTGGAAAAAGAGTTGGAGCAGCTCAAGGCCAAGGCCGCCAGCGCCGCGGGTAACGATCTGGCCGGCTCGGCGGTGGACGTGAAGGGCACCAAGGTGCTGGCTGCACGTCTCGATGGCCTGGACGGCAAGGCACTGCTGGCGCTGGTCGACCAGTTGAAGAACAAGCTGGGCAGTGCGGTGATCCTGCTCGGCGGCGTGTTCGAAGAGAAGGTCGTGCTGGTCGCTGGCGTGACTCAGGACCTGACCGCCAAGCTCAAGGCGGGTGACCTGATGCGTCAGGCCGCGGCGACCGTGGGCGGCAAGGGCGGTGGTCGCCCGGACATGGCCCAGGGTGGCGGCGTCGATGCCGGCAAACTGGATGAGGCCCTGGCCCTGGCCGCGACTCTGGTCGAACAGGCTTCGTAGATAGCGTGAAAGCGGGGCCCGCAGTGCGTCCAGCGGGCCTTGGCAGTGTGACCCGATGCGGGTTTAATGGGCGCCCTTGAGGAATCAGGTGGCTTTTTGAAATGGCTTTGATCGTACAGAAGTTTGGGGGCACCTCCGTCGGCACCGTCGAGCGTATCGCGCAGGTAGCCGAGAAGGTTAAGAAGTTCCGCGAGAAGGGTGACGACATCGTTGTCGTGGTTTCCGCCATGAGTGGCGAAACCAACCGCCTGATCGATCTGGCCAAACAGATCACCGACGGCGAGCCGGTTCCGCGTGAGCTGGACGTGATGGTGTCCACCGGTGAGCAGGTGACCATCGCCCTGTTGGCCATGGCACTGATCAAACGTGGTGTGCCGGCGGTTTCCTACACCGGCAACCAGGTGCGCATCCTCACCGACAGCGCCTTCAACAAGGCGCGCATTCTGCAGATCGATGACCAGAAGATTCGTGCCGACCTCAAGGCTGGTCGTGTCGTCGTCGTCGCCGGCTTCCAGGGCGTCGACGAGCACGGCAGCATCACCACCCTCGGTCGTGGCGGTTCCGATACCACCGGCGTGGCCCTGGCTGCGGCGCTGAAAGCCGACGAATGCCAGATCTATACCGATGTCGACGGCGTCTACACCACCGACCCGCGCGTGGTGCCCAAGGCCCAGCGTCTGGAGAAAATCACCTTCGAAGAGATGCTGGAAATGGCCAGCCTCGGTTCCAAGGTGCTGCAGATTCGCTCGGTGGAATTCGCCGGCAAGTACAACGTCCCGCTGCGCGTTCTGCACAGCTTCCAGGAGGGGCCGGGCACCCTCATTACCCTTGATGAAGAGGAATCCATGGAACAGCCGATCATTTCCGGCATCGCTTTCAACCGCGACGAAGCCAAGCTGACCATCCGTGGGGTGCCGGATATCCCCGGCATCGCCTTCAAGATTCTTGGTCCGATCAGCGCTGCCAACATCGAAGTGGACATGATCGTGCAGAACGTCTCGCACGATAACACCACCGATTTCACCTTCACCGTGCACCGCAACGACTACAACAACGCCCTGGGCGTGTTGCAGAAGACCGCGGACGAACTCGGCGCCCGTGAGGTGGTAGGTGATACCGACATCGCCAAGGTTTCGATCGTCGGTGTCGGCATGCGTTCCCATGCCGGTGTTGCCAGCCGTATGTTCGAAGCTCTGGCCAAGGAGACCATCAACATCCAGATGATCTCCACCTCCGAGATCAAGGTGTCGGTGGTGATCGAGGAGAAGTACCTGGAGCTGGCGGTGCGCGCTCTGCATACTGCTTTCGAGCTCGATGCTCCGGCCCGACAGGGTGAGTGATTGATCTGATCCGAAAGGCGCGGCTGGTTCCGCGCCTTTCGTTTTTTTGACCGATTCGCGGGAACTTTCTTTCTGCGCGGGCTGGTCAATACTTGGGTGGAGGCTTTCAGGCTTATTTTAGCAGGAAGCCGGCACCATTTTCTTTTTGCAGACTGTTGTCCTGAAAAAATGTAATCCGTGAAGGAGAAAGGAATGCTGATTCTGACTCGCCGGGTCGGAGAGACCCTGATGGTCGGTGATGATGTGACTGTCACCGTGTTGGGCGTGAAAGGTAACCAGGTGCGTATTGGCGTCAATGCGCCGAAAGAGGTTGCCGTACACCGTGAGGAAATCTACCAGCGCATCCAGAAAGAGAAGGGTGACGAACCAAGCCACTAATTTTTCTACAAATTTTTGTTTGCAAACGGGGAAAACATGTTTATCATGCGCCCCGTGTTGCGGAGAGGTGGCCGAGTGGCCGAAGGCGCTCCCCTGCTAAGGGAGTACACCTCAAAAGGGTGTCGGGGGTTCGAATCCCCCCTTCTCCGCCATTATTCAGCGAGTCGGGCGTAAGTCGGGCTGGCGAATCAACCAGAGGTGATCTGGTATAAAAGCACCACTAAGCGGACTCATAGCTCAGCTGGATAGAGTACTCGGCTACGAACCGAGCGGTCGGAGGTTCGAATCCTCCTGAGTCCGCCATATTCAAATGGCTTGCATCGCTGCAAGCCATTTTGTTTCAACCAGCGGTGATCTGGTCTAAAAGCACCAAGGGTCGCGAAAGGCTTGATGGCCTCGAGCGGTCTGCAACGGACTCATAGCTCAGCTGGATAGAGTACTCGGCTACGAACCGAGCGGTCGGAGGTTCGAATCCTCCTGAGTCCGCCATATTCAATGGCACTGCAGCGATGCAAGGTCATGTTTCAACCAGCGGTGATCTGGTCTAAAAGCACCAAGGGTCGCGAAGGGCTTGATGGCCTCGAGCGGTCTGCAACGGACTCATAGCTCAGCTGGATAGAGTACTCGGCTACGAACCGAGCGGTCGGAGGTTCGAATCCTCCTGAGTCCGCCATACCGAAAGGGCCTGCAGCAATGCAGGCCCTTTTTCTTTGCGTGTCATTTCTTCACGCAGCCGGCTTCGTCGAAGCTGACCTGCCGGCTGTTGCCGCCCTTGCGCTTTTCGCGATAGTGATAACGCTCCTGCCCATTGCTGGCGGTGACTCTGTCCGGTTTGCCCAGGCTGCTTTCCACGTCGCTGCGGCTCATGCCTACACGAATTTCCTTGCGAATGATCGCCTGGCGCCTCTCGCTGCTGCTCAGCAGGTTGCCGCAGCCATCGTCCTGCTGGCCGACGATCACCAGTTCGCCGGAGTTTGCGTTCGTCGTCGCCTGACGCTTGCCGGGGTTGGCCAGCGGGATGGGTTTGCCGCTGCTGGGCGTATAGTTGCGCGCATCCTGCAGATGCTGTTCCTGATCGCTGGTGCAGCCGTGCCGGGTGAAGGTGACATGGCCGTCAGCATCCACGCAGCGGAACACGCTGGCGGCCGAGCTGTCTTCAATAGGGGAGAGTAGCGCAGCGGCGAATAGCGCTGCCAAGTGCCGTCCTCGCATAGGTCGTCCTCCATGACGTTACACATTTCAGGTTAGATCGTTTTTTCGCTCACGCCAGAGTGTCTTGGCATTGAAGGCTGGCGTCGCATAGCCAGGTTTTCATGCGGGATTGAAGTTTGCGATGCAAGCGATTGTTCTTGCCGCGCTTTTGTCACGTACAAAGCTGTTTCGCGGTGTTATCATTCGCCGCGTCAGCCCCGCCGGGGCTTGTGGAATACCACCATGGACTTACCCAGTAGTTACTCAATACTCCCCTCGCACAATCGTGTAAGACCTGATTGATCCCCTTTGGCGTGCCCGCCAGCTGGGGGTGGAGCGCGCTATGACTGAAGTAGAAGCCAAAAAGCCGCAAGAGAGCCTGCAGGATCGCCTGGCCCAGGTGATCGAACTGCTGCATCGGCACAAGCTGGTCGAAGACCTGACCCATCGTCAGGAAGGCCAGCATCACGACCGTGTCGAAAACCTGGTCCACCGGCAGAATCTCGCCGAGCTGCAGCGCAAGCTCGATGATCTGCACCCCGCGGATATCGCCCACATCCTCGAAGCCCTGCCGCTGGATGAGCGTCTGACCGTCTGGCAACTGGTCAAGGCCGAGCGCGACGGCGACATCCTGCTGGAAGTCTCTGACGCGGTACGGGAAACGCTGATCGCCGACATGGACGATCACGAGATTCTTGCCGCAGCCAAGGATCTGGACGCCGACGAACTCGCCGACCTGGCGCCGGAGCTGCCGCGCGACGTCGTTCATGAGCTGATGGAATCGCTCGACGCGCAGCAGCGCGAGCGCGTGCGTTCGGCGCTGTCCTACGAGGAGGATCAGGTCGGTGCGCTGATGGACTTCGAGATGGTCACCATCCGCGAAGACGTCAGCCTGGAAGTGGTGTTGCGTTACCTGCGCCGTCTCAAGGAATTGCCGGGGCACACCGACAAGCTGTTCGTGGTCGATTATGACGGCGTGCTAAAGGGCGTGCTGCCGATCAAGCGCTTGCTGGTCAACGATCCGGATAAGCAGGTCGGCGAGGTCATGGCCGACGATCCGGTAAGCTTCCACCCCGACGAGGACGGCTACGACGCTGCGCAGGCGTTCGAGCGTTACGACCTTATCTCGGCGCCGGTGGTGGACAAGAACGGCAAGCTGATCGGCCGTCTGACCATCGACGAGATGGTCGACCTGATCCGTGAGGAAAGCGAAAGCGAAGTGCTGAACATGGCCGGTCTGCGCGAGGAGGAAGATATCTTCGCCTCGGTGTGGAAGTCGGTACGCAACCGCTGGGCCTGGCTGGCGATCAATCTGGTCACGGCGTTCCTCGCCTCGCGGGTGATCGGCCTGTTCGAAGACTCGATCGAAAAACTCGTGGCGCTGGCGGCGCTGATGCCTATCGTTGCCGGTATCGGCGGCAATTCCGGCAACCAGACCATCACCATGATCGTGCGCGCCATGGCGCTGGATCAGGTCAGCACCGGCAATACCAAGCGCCTGCTGCGCAAGGAGCTAGGGGTTTCGTTGATCAACGGCATCCTCTGGGGCGGGGTGATCGGGGCCGTCGCCTATGGACTTTACGGCAGCTGGTCGCTGGGCGTGGTGATGACTGCAGCGATGACCCTCAACCTGTTGCTGGCAGCGCTGATGGGGGTGCTGATCCCCATGACCCTGGCGCGCCTGGGGCGCGACCCAGCCATGGGGGCCAGTGTGATGATCACCGCCATGACCGACAGCGGCGGCTTTTTCATCTTCCTGGGGCTGGCGTCGATCTTCCTGATGTAATCAGTTCATCAGCTCGACCAGCCGCCAGGTATCGAGAAAGGCCGTGACCCGGGTGATCCGGCCATTCTCCAGTTGCATGTGCCAGGAGTAGCTGTTTTCGTAGCGACCGCCGTCCCTGGCGGTCGCCTGACCATCCCAATGCACGACCACGTAAGGCCCCTGCGCCACGATCTGGCGCACGGTGGGGACGATGGGCGTGGCCAGTTTGTCGGTGATGGGTTTGACTGCATCTTCCATGAACGCCTCGCGCGTGCGGTAAGTCCCGGAGTACGGGCTGCTGCCGGCCACGACCCAGACGGCATCATCGGCCAGCAACTGGAAGATGCCGCCTTTTCCGGCGCGCCAATCATCGAAGGCTTTCTGAATCAGGGCCTGATTGGCCGCGGTGTTGTCAGTTGCCCAGGTCGGCAGGCAGAGCGATACGCTGAGCAGTAGCGCGGCGACAGCTTTTTGCATGTTCATAAGCTTCTTTTCCTTGGCTGGTGGGTTGTCTTACTCGTCAGTTGGAGTGCTCTTGCGGCGCAGCACCATGCCGCCGTGGTAGAGCACGTCGTCGATGAACTCACCGTCAGCGGTAAAGCCGGTGTCGTCGACATAATCGATGTGGTTGCCAGTGACTCGGTAGCTGCCCTGGTAGGCGCTTTCGCGGTTCCCGCGTGCCTCGTCATAACGGCCGTTGGCCAATAGCTCATGACGGACATGGCCATCGTCCGTTACCCACATGCCCACGTAGGGATGTGGGCTTTCCGCTTCCGCGCTTGCCGCGCCGGGTAGCAGGGCGCCGCTGATCAGCAGCGCCGCAAGGCTGTTCTTCGCTGGCATATTCACCTCCATCAATAAGGGCTGGCGGTCGGGCGCACGATGACTTCACTGACATCGACATCGTCGGGCTGCTCGACCGCATAGGCCACGGCGCGGGCAATGGCGTCCGGTGTGATGGCGATACGGCGGAACGCCCTCATCGCATCGCGGGCGCTGGCGTCGGTGATGCTGTCGGCTAGCTCGGACTCGACCACGCCCGGGCAGATGGTGGTGACGCGGATGCGCTCGTTTTCCTGGCGCAGGCCCTCGGAAATGGCCCAGACCGCGTATTTGGTAGCGCAATACACCGCGGCGGTCGGTGATACGGCATGGGCGCCGATGGAGGCGATATTGATCACTTGGCCACGCCCGCGTTGTTCCATGCCCGGCAGCACGGCGGCGATGCCATGCAGCACGCCGCGTACGTTGACATCGATCATGCGGTTCCACTCGTCCACCTTCAGGGCGTTGAGCGGTGACAGTGGCATGACCCCGGCGTTGTTGATGATCACGTCAACGGGGCCGTGGTGTGCCTCTGCGTGCTCCACGAAGGCCTGCATGTCATGCAGTTGGCTGACATCGAGGGTACGGCGCGAGGCCTGTTGACCCTGGGCCTGCAGTTCTTCTACCAGTGCCTGCAGGCGTTCGATGCGGCGAGCACCGAGGACCACCTGGTGGCCCTGGCTGGCGAGGTGTCTGGCGATGGCTTCGCCGATGCCGCTGCTGGCTCCGGTAATGAGGATGACTTTGCTCATGTCGGTCTCCACTTGGGTTATGGAGATTCCATGCTAGGCACGTGGGCGCCGTCTGCTAAGTCTCGTTACTCTTTCGATATTGCCTGTTTCTATTGACTGCTTCCTACAATATGCCGGTCTTCCTCCAGAGCGGGTGGCAGAGCATGAGTGCGAATTCCGAGAGCATGAAGCGGCGCATGGTCGAGCTGATGCTGCGCCTGGCTCCCGAAGAGGGGTATACCGCGGCGCAACTGGATGGCGTCACCTTCATGCGCTCCAACCGGCCGCTTCCGGTGACGCCGGCGCTGTACGAGCCGAGCATCGTGATCGTCATCCAGGGGCGCAAGAGTGGGCTGCACGACGGCAATCTGTACGTTTACGATGCGCAGCACTATCTGGTGCTGGCGCTGCCCTTGCCGTTTGCCATCGAAACCGAGGCGACGGCCGATGAGCCCATGCTCGGTGTGGCACTGCGGGTCGATCCGCTGTTGGTGGCCGAACTGGCGATGGGGCTGGACGAGCCCCCGACCCGCGCGCCGGCGACGCTTTATTCCAGCCCGATGGATGCGCGTCTGAGCGATGCGACGTTGCGCCTGCTGGAAGCCCTGGCCGACCCCGACGAGGTGCGCCTGCTAGGCCCGTCGATCATGCGTGAGATCGTCTTTCGCGTGCTGCAGGGCGAGCAGGGCAGTGGTCTGCGCGCGACCCTGGCGCAGAACAACCATTTTGGCCGCATCGCACGCGTGCTGCAGCGCATACATCGCGATTACCAGGCGTCGCTCGATGTGCCTTCGTTGGCTGAGATCGCCAGCATGAGCGTGCCGGCCTTCCATGTGCACTTCAAGGCCATGACTAGCCGCTCGCCGTTGCAGTACCTCAAGGCCATCCGCCTGCACCAGGCCCGGCTACTAATGATTCGCAGCGACATGAGTGCGATCAGCGCGGCGCAGCGCGTCGGCTACGAAAGCCCGTCGCAGTTCAGTCGCGAGTTCAAGCGGCTCTTCGGGCGTACTCCTGGCGACGAGACGCGCCACTTCAAGCAGCTTCTGGCGCTGGCGCCTGCCGTTGATACTGGCGTGCGGTCGGCCTGCTGAGAACCTTGCTCGCAGCGCTTTTCTCATTCTTTGGTAGTGGATGGGCAAAAGCCACTACATAAATGACCAATCCAGGCCTTTTGGCGTTTGCTTCAAACGCTTGTTTCAGGCTAAGGTTCGGCAGCTTTGCCCGGGCGCTGACCCTGGGCGCTCCTGATCAATAATGAATGCAGCCCGCGAGCTGCTGGCCAAAAGGAGCCAAGATGACCCCCAGTGAACTACTGCTCGAGGGTGTCGAACTCATGCTGTTCGGTATGGGTTTCGTGTTTGTCTTTCTGGTGTTGCTGGTGGGTGTGGTCAGTCTGATGTCGCGCCTGATCGCGACTTTCGCTCCACCCGCGCCAACCCCCGCCGCTTCTTCCCCAGCGCACAGCGCCAAGTCGGCCAGCCATGAGCCGGATGCAGAAACGCTGGCCGCCATTCAATCCGCTATTGCCCAGCACCGCGCGCGTCGCGGTTGATCAGGTTCAGAGGGAGTACCTGTATGACTGCCGTTAAACAAGCACTCGGAATCACCGATGTGGTGCTGCGTGACGCCCATCAATCCATCCTGGCCACTCGCGTACGCCTGCAAGACATGTTGCCGATCGCACCCAAGCTCGATCAGGTCGGCTTCTGGTCGGTGGAATCCTGGGGCGGGGCGACCTTCGACGCCTGTATTCGCTACCTCGGTGAAGACCCGTGGGAACGTATTCGCGAGCTGAAAAAGGCGATGCCCAACACTCGCCAGCAGATGCTCCTGCGCGGGCAGAACCTGTTGGGCTATCGCCACTACGCCGATGACGTGGTGGAGAAGTTCGTCGAGCGCGCCGCCATCAATGGTGTCGATGTGTTCCGCGTGTTCGACGCGATGAACGACCAGCGCAACCTCGAGACCGCGCTCAAGGCCGTCAAGCAGCAGGGCAAGCACGCCCAGGGCACCATCTCCTACACCACCAGCCCGGTGCATACCCTTGAGATGTGGGTCGATCTGGCCAAGCAGATCGAGGACATGGGCGCCGACTCGGTGGCCATCAAGGACATGGCCGGCATCCTCACGCCGTATACCGCATTCGAGCTGGTGTCGCGCCTGAAGGCCAGCCTGGCGATCCCGATCCACATGCAGTGCCACGCCACCGCGGGGCTGTCATCCGTGGCCATTCTCAAGGCGGTGGAAGCTGGTATCGACAACGTCGACACTGCCATCTCCTCGCTGTCGATGACCTACGGTCACTCGCCGACCGAATCGGTGGTGGCGATGTTCCAGGGCACCGAGCGCGATACCGGGCTGAACCTGGAGCTGCTGGAGGAGATCGCCGCGTACTTCCGCGAAGTGCGCAAGAAATACGCAAAATTCGAGGGCAACCTCAAGGGCGTCGATTCGCGCATCCTGGTCGCTCAGGTGCCGGGCGGTATGCTCACCAACATGGAAAGCCAGCTGAAAGAGCAGGGCGCCCAGGACAAGTTCGACCAGGTGCTGGCCGAGATTCCGCGTGTGCGCGAAGACTTGGGCTTCATCCCGCTGGTGACCCCAACCTCGCAGATCGTTGGCACCCAGGCGGTGATCAACGTGCTCACCGGCGAGCGCTACAAGTCGATTACCAAGGAAACCGCCGGCGTGCTCAAGGGCGAGTACGGCGCGGCGCCCGCACCGTTCAATGCCGAGCTGCAGGCGCGCGTGCTCGATGGCGCGCAGGCCATCACCTGCCGTCCGGCCGACCTGCTCGACGCGGAAATGGACAAGCTGATCGCCGAACTCAAGGGCATCGCCAAGGACAAGGGCATCCAGCTTGCCGCCGACGAGATCGACGACGTGCTGACTTATGCGCTGTTCCCGCAGATCGGCCTGAAGTTTCTCGAGAACCGCGACAACCCGGCGGCCTTCGAGCCGCTGCCGACCGGTAAGGAAGCTCCCGCCCGTGAGGCCGGCAAGCCTGAGGTCTATACCGTCGAGGTCAATGGCAAATCTTTCGTCGTACAGGTCAACGAGGGCGGCGATATCGAGGGTATCAAGCCCATCGGTGGCGCAGCGAACGTCGCCGTGGCGCCAGCCCCGGTCGCAGCGAGTGGTGGCGAGCCGCAGGTCGCACCGCTAGCCGGCAATATCTTCAAGGTGTTGGTGCAGCCAGGCCAGGCTGTCGAGGAGGGGCAACTGGTGATCATCCTCGAAGCGATGAAGATGGAAACCGAGATCCGTGCGTTCAAGGCCGGCACCGTCGGCGTCGTCAACGTCAAGGTGGGTGATGCTGTGGCGGTGGGCGACAGCCTGCTGACCATCGGCTGAGGAGCGCATCATGGAAAAGCTGCTCAAGCTCTGGCAGAGCACCGGCCTGTATCACCTGGAGCCTGGTCAGGCCTTCATGATCGCGGTGTGCCTGCTGCTGATCTACTTGGCCATCAAGAAGGGCTTCGAGCCTCTGCTGCTGGTGCCCATCGGTTTCGGCGGCCTGCTGTCGAACATCCCGGTGGCCAACATGGCCGAAGGTGCCGGCTTCCTGCACCTGATCTACGAAGTGGGATTGCCGACCAGCATCTTCCCGTTGCTGATCTTCCTCGGTGTTGGCGCCATGACCGACTTCGGACCGATGCTGGCCAACCCGAAAACCTTGTTGCTGGGCGCCGCCGCGCAGTTCGGCATCTTCGGCACCCTTATGGGCGCGCTGGCGATCACCGCACTGGGCATTCCCGGCATGGAGTTCACCCTCAAGGAGGCGGCTTCCATCGCCATTATCGGCGGGGCGGATGGGCCGACCTCGATCTTCGTCACCTCCAAGCTGGCGCCTGACCTGCTTGGCCCCATCGCCGTGGCGGCCTATGCCTACATGGCATTGGTGCCGCTGTTGCAGCCGCCGATCATGCGTGCGTTGACCAGCAAGGAAGAGCGCGCCATCGTCATGCAGCAACTGCGGCCGGTGGGGCAGACCGAGAAGATCGTCTTCCCCATCGTGCTGTGCCTTTTGGTGGGTATGTTGTTGCCGGACGCGGCGCCGCTGATCGGTATGTTCGCCCTCGGCAATCTGCTGCGTGAATGTGGTGTGGTCGAGCGTCTGGCCGACACCTCGCGCAACGCGCTGATCAATATCGTCACCATCTTCCTCGGTCTGACCGTGGGCTCGAAGCTGTCGGCAGAAGCCTTCCTGCAGCTCAAGACCCTGGGCATCCTGTTGCTGGGCATGGTGGCGTTCTGCGCCGGCACTGCGGCTGGTGTGCTGATGGCCAAGCTGATGAACCTGTTCAGCAGCAACAAGGTCAATCCGCTGATCGGCTCTGCAGGCGTATCGGCGGTGCCGATGGCGGCACGGGTATCGAACAAGGTCGGCCTGGAGGCCAACCCGCAGAACTTCCTGCTGATGCATGCCATGGGGCCGAACGTGGCGGGGGTGATCGGCTCTGCAGTGGCGGCGGGGGTATTGCTCAGCTTTGTCGGGTAAAGAGAACGCGGGGTTCGCTCCGCGTTTTTCCTCCAGCCATAAAAAAACCGGCCTAGGCCGGTTTTTTTATGGCTTCGCTTCAGGCTTCTTCAGCTTCAGCGGCCATTTCCACGTCATGGGCAATCAGAGCGACCAGCGCGTTCTGCTGACGGCGCGACAACTGACGAAAACGCTGCAGCAATTCACGCTCATGGAGGCTCAGTTCGGGGCTGTCGAGACGCAGGCTGAGATCGTCATCCAGAGCGCCTTCCTGCAGCATGCTCTGCTCCAGGCGGGCGATGATTTCGGAGTTCATGCTGCGGTGATGGTTGCGTGCTACGTCAGCAATACGCTCACGCATGCCATCTGGCAAGCGAACGACAAACTTGTCAGCCGTGCGGCTGGAATAAATAGCCTGTTTCATAGGGCGCATACATTACCGGTTAGTTCAGGGAGCGATACTGGTAATCAGTGTCGAGATTGTCACCGGTTTGACCGTCTTTCGCACTAGCCGTTCAACCGATATCGCGTTCTGCGTCATTACGACCCGAAGGCCATCTGAACAGTTCCTTGACGCCAAATACGTGGCACATTGTGATCGATGTAACGGCGTTGTGCCAGCACCAGTCGTCAGAAATGAGTAGCAATTGGCACAAGCGTGCACTTCGAGGGTTTCCATCCGAAAAACTCCGGCGTGTTCATTCAATCGTCACCCGCATTTCACAGTTCTGACATGGAATCTGCCTAGGTTGGTCTACACCAGATGGCGACTTCCTCACCTTCTGATCATTGATGATAGTAGAGGGCCGGCACATGAGCGCAGCGATTTTAGTCGACCGCCTGAACAAGAGTTTCGGCCGTAAACAGGCGCTGTTCGATCTGGCGCTGTCGGTGCAGCCGGGTGAGATGGTCGCGCTGATCGGCGCGTCTGGCTCTGGCAAGTCGACCCTGCTGCGCCATCTGGCCGGCCTGGCCCGCGGCGATGCCGGCAGCATCGAAGTGCTCGGGCGCCAGGTGCAGGCCGATGGTCGCCTCAATGGTGACGTGCGTCGCCAGCGCGCCGATATCGGCTACATCTTTCAGCAGTTCAATCTGGTCGGCCGCCTCAGCGTGCTGCAGAACGTGCTGCTCGGCGGCCTCGGTCGCATGCCGCGCTGGCGTGGCAGCCTCAGCCTGTTCAACGCTGAGGAGAAACAGCGCGCCATGCAGGCGCTGGAGCGCGTCGGTCTGGCCGAGTTTGCCACGCAGCGCGCCTCGACCCTGTCCGGCGGCCAGCAGCAGCGTGTGGCCATTGCACGCGCGCTGTGCCAGCAGGCCGAGGTAATCCTTGCCGACGAGCCGATCGCCTCGCTTGATCCGGAGTCGGCGCGCAAGGTGATGGAAATTCTCGCTGACATCAACCGCCGCGACGGCAAGACGGTGGTGGTGACCCTGCATCAGGTCGACTACGCGGTGCGCTATTGCCAGCGCGCCGTGGCGCTCAAGGGCGGGCGCATTCATTTCGACGGCCCCACCGACAGCTTCAACCCCGATTTCCTCAACGACCTCTACGGCGGCGATCTCGATATCAGCCTGCTGTTGCCGCAAGGGCAGCGCCCGCGTGCCGTGGAACGTCCGCTGACGCTGGCCAAGGCCTGACGTCAGTTTCCTCATTCGAAAAAACAACGCCAACCCGCAACAGGAGTGTGCTCCATGTTCAAACGCATCGGCCAGGTGCTGGCTGCCTCTGCGCTCGTCACCGGTTCCCTGCTGGGCTCGGCCCAGGCCGCCGAGGAACTCAACTTCGGCATCATTTCCACCGAGTCCTCGCAGAACCTCAAGGCCATGTGGGATCCCTTCCTGGCCGACATGAGCAAGCAGACCGGGGTAAAGATCAACGCGTTCTTCGCGCCTGATTACGCCGGGATCATCCAGGGCATGCGCTTCGACAAGGTCGACGTGGCCTGGTACGGCAACAAGTCGGCGATGGAAGCAGTCGATCGCGCCGGTGGTGAAATCTTCGCCCAGACCGTGGCAGCCAACGGTGCGCAGGGCTACTACAGCTTGCTGGTGGCGCACAAGGACAGTTCGATCAACTCGGCCGAGGACATGCTCAAGAACGCCAAGAGCCTGACCTTCGCCAACGGTGATCCGAACTCCACCTCCGGCTATCTGGTGCCTGGCTACTACGTATTCGCCCAGAACAACGCCGACGCCAGCAAGATTTTCAAGCGCTCGCTCAACGGCAGCCACGAGGTCAACGCGCTGTCGGTGGCCAACAAGCAGGTCGATGTCGGCACCTTCAACAGCGAGGGCATGGAGCGCCTGGAAGTGACTGCGCCGGACAAAGCGGCGCAGCTCAAGGTGATCTGGACGTCACCGCTGATCCCGTCGGACCCCATCGTCTGGCGCAAGAACCTGCCGCAGGAAACCCGCGACAAGCTGCGCAACTTCTTCATGACCTACGGTGCCAAGCCGGAAGAGAAGAAGGTGCTCGAGGGCCTGCAGTGGGGTCAGTTCAAGCCTTCGGATAACGATCAGCTGCTGCCGATTCGTCAGCTCGAGCTGTTCAAGAAGCGTACCGAAGTGGCCAACAACGACAAGCTCAAGGACGCCGACAAGCAGGCTCAGCTCAAGGAGCTGGACGCCGAGCTGGCCAAGCTGGAGCAGCGCATGGCCGAGCGTGAGAAGCAGGGCGGCGCCAGCGCCGGCTGACCCCGAGAGCCGTCCCGCGAGAGTGGGGCGGCTCTTGAAAAGCTCGCCGCTGAAGCGCCTCCCACTAGATTGAGAGTTACCCATGACGACATTGACCACCGCCACCCCCATAGCCGATGGCAAGCGCAGCTGGCTGCAGTTGATCGGCTGGGGCCTGTTCTTTGCCGTGCTCGCCTGGTCCTGGCAGGGTGCGGAAATGAACCCGCTGGCACTGGTGCGCGATGCCGGCAACATGGCTACCTTCGCCGCCGATTTCTTCCCGCCGGACTTCAGTAACTGGCAGCACTACGTCAAGGAGATGGTGGTCACCTTGCAGATCGCCCTCTGGGGCACGGTGCTGGCCATTCTCTGCGCCATTCCGCTGGGCATCCTCTGTTCCGAGAACATCGTGCCCTGGTGGGTGTATCAGCCGGTGCGCCGGGTGATGGATGCCTGCCGTTCGATAAATGAAATGGTCTTCGCCATGCTCTTCGTCGTCGCGGTTGGCCTCGGCCCCTTCGCCGGCGTGCTGGCGCTTTTCATCAGCACCACGGGGGTGCTGGCCAAGCTGTTCGCCGAGGCGGTCGAGGCCATCGATCCGGGCCCGGTCGATGGCGTGCGTGCCACCGGTGCCAGTGCCTTGCAGGAGGTGATCTTCGGCGTCATCCCGCAGGTACTGCCGCTGTGGATTTCCTATTCGCTGTACCGCTTCGAGTCCAACGTGCGCTCGGCCACTGTGGTCGGCATGGTCGGCGCCGGCGGCATCGGGGTGATCCTCTGGGAGGCCATCCGCGGCTTCCAGTTCGCCCAGACCTGCGCGCTGCTGATCGTGATCATCCTGGTAGTGAGCGCCATCGACATCCTGTCCCAGCGCCTGCGCAAGCTCTTTATCTGAAGGAGGAGGAGGGCGCCTGCGTGCGCCCTTTTCAAACGATGAACTTGTCTAGACAAAGCGAACCGCTGTACCGCGAGCTGGCCGCCGTGCTGCGCGAAGACGTGCAGCGCATGAGCCCGGGCGATTACCTGCCGGGCGAGATGCAACTGGCCGCGCGCTTCTCGGTCAACCGTCACACTCTGCGCCGCGCGGTGGACGAGCTGGTGCTCGAAGGCCGCCTGCTGCGCCGTCAGGGCAAGGGCACCCAGGTGCTGGCCAAGCCACTGGTGTACCCGGTGGAGGCGGGCAGTGCCTTCAGCCAGTCGCTGTCGGCGCTCGGCCACCATGTCGAGGCGAAGCTGATCGAGCGCCTGCGCCGTACTGGCAGCAGTGAGGAATGTCGGCATCTGCAATTGTCCGACGGCAGCGAGCTGATCGAGCTGACCACCCTGCGTCTGCTCGAGGGGCAGCCGCTGAGCCTGATCCGCCACCGCTTCTGCGCCAGCCTGGCACCACAGTTGGCTGACTACCAGGGCGGTTCGCTGCGCCAGTACCTGGCTGAGCGCGACCTGCCGCTGACGCGCACCTTCAGCCTGATCGGCGCGCGCCTGCCCAGCCGCGAAGAGGCGGCGCATCTGCTGATGCCGCGCCACGCGCCACTGCTCAGCGTGCTCACTTTGTCCCGCGATCCCGCTGGTCGGGCGGTGGAGTTGGCGCAGTCCAGCAGCCGCGCCGACCGCTTCCAGTACCAGGTAGCGACCTGATGGAGACCCGCATGAACGAAATCGACCAGAACATTGCCGCGCGCCAGCGCTGGATGGGCGTGCTGGCCCGTGCCGGCAGCGCCCTCGATGCCCACGAGGCGGCGCTGAAGGACAGCGCCTACCAGCTGATCCGCGCCCCCGAGGTGGGCATGACCCTAGTGCGCGGGCGCATGGGCGGCACCGGCAGTGCCTTCAACCTGGGCGAGATGACCGTGACCCGCTGCGTGGTGCGCCTGGCCGACGGCCGCACCGGCTACAGCTACCTGGCCGGCCGTGACAAGCGCCGCGCCGAACTGGCCGCCCTGGCCGACGCCCATCTGCAGGGCTGCGACCAGGCACGCTGGCTCGCCGCCCTGATCGAACCGATGGCTCACCAGCAGCGCGAGCAGCGCCTGGCCCGGGCCGCCCGCAGCGCCGCCACCCAGGTGGAATTCTTCACCCTGGTCAGAGGAGAGGACTAATGACTACGCCGCACAGCTCGCATTGGCTGCAACCGGCTTTCGACAACCCGGTGCTCGATGCCCAGGTCAGCTTTCGCGCTGCCCTCGGCGCCCTGGCCGAACCGGGCCTGCCGCGCGCCATGGACCGCGCTCACGTCCTGGGCGACCTGGCCCCGGCCACCTATGGCCTGTGCCTGGCCTTTCTCGACAGCGACACGCCCCTGTGGCTGGCGCCGCGCTTCGATACGCCGCTGATCCGCGCCAACCTGGCCTTCCATTGCGGCTGCCCGATCGTCGCCGAGCGCGAGATCGCCCTGTTCGCCCTGCTCGATGAGAGCGAACTGGATGATTTGTCGGACTTCGATAATGGCAGCGAGCGCTACCCGGATCAGTCCTGCACGCTGCTGATCCAGTTGGGTGATCTGCACGCCGGCCGGTCCCTGCGCTGGCGCGGCCCGGGCATCAAGGACGTGCGCAGCGTCAGCCTGCCGCTGCCGGCCTCGTTCTGGCAGCAGCGCCAGGCGCGCAGTGCTTTCCCCCGTGGCCTGGACTGCTTCTTCGCCGCGGGCGGGGAGGTCATCGGCCTGCCACGCAGCACCCGCGTGCTGATCGAAACCGAGGAGGCCGCCTGATGTATGTCGCCGTCAAGGGTGGCGAACGCGCCATCGACAATGCCCATCAACTGCTGGCCAACCGTCGCCGTGGTGATACCGCCGTCGCCGAACTGGGCGTGCAGCAGGTGCGTCAGCAACTGCCGCTGGCCGTGGCCCGCGTCATGAGCGAAGGCTCGCTGTACGACGAGGAACTGGCTGCGCTGGCGATCAAGCAGGCCGCAGGTGACCTGATGGAAGCCATCTTCCTGCTGCGCGCCTACCGCACCACGCTGCCGCGCTTCGGCGCCAGCGAGCCGCTGGATACCACGAAGATGCAGCTGGAGCGGCGCATCTCCGCCACCTTCAAGGATCTGCCCGGCGGTCAGCTGCTCGGCCCGACCTTCGACTACACCCACCGTCTGCTGGATTTCACCTTGCTGGCCGAGGGCGACTATCCAGCGCCAGAAGCGATCGTTACCGATGAGCCCAAGCCTTGTCCGCGGGTGCTGGATTTTCTCGCAGGCGAAGGGCTGATGGCCCGCGAGACAGACGACGGCGCGCCGGTGCCCGACATCACCCGCGAGCCGCTGGCCTTTCCCGCCAGCCGCGCTGAGCGCCTGCAGGCGCTGGCCCGTGGCGACGAGGGCTTCCTCCTGGCGCTGGGTTATTCCACCCAGCGTGGTTACGGACGCAACCACCCCTTCGCCGGGGAGATCCGTATCGGCGACGTCGAGGTGTGGATGACGCCCGCCGAACTGGGCTTCGCCGTGCCGCTGGGTGACATCGAAATCACCGAGTGCGAGATGGTCAATCAGTTCGTTGGTGAAAGTGCCGAGCAGGCGCAGTTCACCCGTGGCTATGGCCTGGCCTTCGGTTACGCCGAGCGCAAGGCCATGGGCATGGCCCTGGTCGACCGCGCGCTGCGTGCCGGCGAGTACGGCGAGGAAGTGCAGGGCCCGGCGCAGGAGGAGGAGTTCGTGCTGATGCACTGCGACAACGTCGAGGCTGCCGGCTTCGTCTCGCACCTGAAGTTGCCGCACTACGTCGACTTCCAGGCCGAACTGGAACTGATCCGCAAGCTGCGCCGCCAAGCGTCGGCAGAGGAGAACCGCTGATGAACCTTTCCATTGCAAGCGGCGCCCGCGAGGCGTCGGCCTATAACTTCGCCTATCTCGATGAGCAGACCAAACGCATGATCCGCCGTGGCCTGCTCAAGGCAGTGGCAATTCCCGGCTATCAGGTGCCCTTTGGCGGTCGCGAGATGCCGCTGCCCTACGGCTGGGGCACCGGTGGCATGCAACTGACCGCCGCCATTCTCGGTGCGGACGACGTGCTCAAGGTCATTGACCAGGGCGCCGACGACACCACCAATGCGGTGTCGATCCGCCGTTTCTTCGCCCGCACCGCCGGCGTCGCCACCACCGAGCGCACGCTGGAGGCCAGCGTGATCCAGACCCGTCACCGCATTCCGGAAACTCCGCTGTCGGCCGGGCAGATCATGGTCTATCAGGTGCCTATCCCCGAGCCGCTGCGCTTTATCGAGCCCAGCGAGCAGGAGACGCGGACCATGCATGCGCTTGAGGACTACGGCGTGATGCACGTGAAGCTGTACGAGGACATCGCCACCTTCGGCCATATCGCCACCGCCTACGCCTATCCGGTGACGGTGGACGAGCGCTATGTGATGGACCCGTCGCCGATCCCCAAATTCGACAACCCGAAACTGGACATGAGCCCGGCGCTGATGCTGTTCGGTGCCGGTCGTGAAAAGCGCCTGTACGCGGTGCCGCCCTTTACCAAAGTGGTCAGCTTGGACTTCGAGGATCACCCCTTCGCCGTGCAGCAGTGGGATGAGTGCTGCGCCTTCTGTGGCAGCACGGAATCCTTCCTCGACGAGTTGATCGTCGACGATGCCGGCAACAAGCGCTACGTCTGCTCCGACACCGACTACTGCCGCCAGCGCACTGAGGAGAACCTGCAATGAGCGCCGCCGAACGTCTGCAACCTGCCATGGCAGTGGCCGAGCCGTTGTTCTCGGCGCGAGATCTGACCCGCCTTTACGGACCGGACAAGGGCTGCCAGGGGGTGAGTTTCGACCTTTATCCCGGCGAGGTGTTGGGCATTGTCGGTGAGTCCGGGTCGGGCAAGTCCACCTTGCTCAGCCTGCTCTCCGGGCGCTGCCCGCCAGATCGCGGCAGCGTGAGTTATCGCGGTCGCGACGGCCAGTGGCTCGACCTTTACAGCGCCAGTGAGGCCGAGCGGCGCACGCTGCTGCGCACCGAGTGGGGCTTTGTCGAGCAGAACCCGCGTGACGGCCTGCGCATGGCGGTATCGGCTGGCGCCAACATCGGCGAGCGACTGATGGCCCAGGGCGTGCGCCATTACGGCGAGCTGCGCGCCGCCGGGCTCGACTGGCTGAGCCAGGTGGAGATCGACCCGGCGCGTATCGACGATCTACCGCGCACCTTCTCCGGCGGCATGCAGCAGCGCCTGCAGATCGCCCGCAACCTGGTTTCAGCGCCGCGCCTGGTTTTTATGGACGAACCCACGGGCGGGTTGGACGTATCGGTGCAGGCGCGCCTGCTCGACCTGCTGCGTGGCTTGGTGCGCGAGCTGGACCTGGCGGTGGTGATCGTCACCCACGACCTGGCGGTGGCGCGCCTGTTGGCCGACCGCCTGATGGTGATGCGCCGCTCGAGGGTGGTGGAGGCGGGGCTCACCGACCAGATTCTCGACGATCCGCAGCATCCCTATTCGCAGCTGCTGGTGTCGTCCGTCTTGCAGCCATGAGCGTACCGCGAGCTGGCGCTGCGTAGGGTGGATGACGCTCTTCTCATCCACCAGCGAGTCGCCATCGGTGGATGGATAAAGCGCCATCCACCCTACAACCGACCACCCGTAGCCCCGAGGAAATCAGGGCTACGACGGTAACCGAGGTGTGTATGAACAACCTGATCGAGGTCAGCGGCCTCAGCAAAACCTTCACCCTGCACCAGCAGAACGGCGTTGTCCTGCAGGTGCTGCGTGACCTGAATTTCGCCGTGCGCGGCGGCGAGTGCCTGGTGCTGCATGGGCAGTCCGGCGCCGGCAAGTCGACCCTGCTGCGCACGCTGTACGGCAACTACCTGGCCGCTGGCGGCAGCATCCGCATCCGTCACCAGAACAAGCCGGTGGAGCTGGTCGGCGCAGAACCGCGCCAGGTGCTGGCGGTGCGCCGGCAGAGCCTGGGCTACGTCAGCCAGTTTTTGCGGGTGATCCCGCGCGTATCGACCCTGGACGTGGTGATGGAGCCGGCGCTGGCCCGCGGCTGGACGCGCAGCGATGCCGAGGCGCGAGCCAAGAGCCTGCTGAGCCGGCTGAATATCCCCGAGGCGCTGTGGCAACTGGCACCAGGCACCTTTTCCGGCGGCGAGCAGCAGCGCGTCAACATCGCCCGCGGCTTCATGGTCGAGTGGCCGGTGCTGCTGCTCGACGAGCCCACCGCCTCGCTGGATGACGCCAACCGCCAGGTGGTGCTGGAGCTGATTCTGGAGGCCAAGGCGGCTGGCAGCGCGCTGATCGGCATCTTCCACGACCGCATCGCCCGCGAGGCGGTGGCCGACCGTTACCTCGACATGAGCGCCGCTGCGGCGCAACCGGAGTACGTCTATGTCGTCTGAACAGATTCTCAGCAACGCTCGTATCGTTACCGCCGAGCGCGAGTTCCTCGGCACCCTGCTGCTTCGCGACGGGCTGATCGCCGCGGTGGACGAGGGCGCCAGCTACCTGCCGCAGGCCCAGGACCTGGGCGGCGATTACCTGCTGCCGGGGCTGGTGGAGCTGCACACCGACAATCTGGAAAAGCATATGAGCCCGCGTCCTGGGGTGGATTGGCCGTCGGCTTCGGCGGTGCTGACTCATGATGCGCAGATCGTCGCCGCCGGCATCACCACGGTGTTCGATGCGCTGTCCATCGGCGATATCAACCCGCGTGGTCGGCGCATGCAGCAATTGCCGGCGATGATCGAGGCCATCGCCGCCAGCGAGGCGGCGGGGCAGACCCGCGCCGAGCACCGCCTGCACCTGCGCTGCGAGCTGTGCCATCCCGATGCGCTGACGATCTATCGCGACTTGGTCGAGCACCCGCTGGTGGCGCTGGTGTCGGTGATGGATCACTCGCCCGGCCAGCGCCAGTTCGCCAAGGTGGAGAAGTACCGCGAGTACTACATGGGCAAGTACCACCTGAGCCCGGCGGAGATGGAGGAGTTTCTTCAGGAACAGATCGCCAACTCGCGCCAGTACAGCGACCGCCAGCGTCGCGCCATCGTCGAGGACTGCCATTCCCGTGGTATCTCGGTGGCCAGCCATGACGACGCGACCCTGGCTCACGTGCAGGAGTCAGCTGGTTTCGGCATGGCCATCGCCGAGTTTCCTACCACCCTGGAGGCCGCACGCGCCAGCCACGAACTGGGACTGAAAGTACTGATGGGCGCACCGAACCTGGTGCGCGGCGGCTCGCACTCGGGCAATATCGCTGCCGCCGAACTGGCGCGCCACGGTGTGCTGGATATCCTCTCCAGCGACTATTATCCGGCCAGCCTGTTGCATGCGGCCTGGCTGCTAGTCGGGCAGGACAACGACTATGATCTACCAGCGGCCATAGCCACCGTGAGCCGCGCGCCGGCCAGGGCGGCCGGACTGGATGATCGCGGCGAGATCCGAGTCGGTCTGCGCGCCGACCTGGTGCAGGCCAGGGCGCATGGCGAGCAGCCGGTGATCCAGCAGGTGTGGCGCCAAGCGCGAAGGGTATTCTGATGCAGGGCAGGTTGATCTATCTGATGGGGCCTTCGGGCTCGGGCAAGGACAGCCTGTTGCAAGCCGCACGTGCGCCGCTTGAGGCGCACGGCTGCCGTTTCGCCCGACGGGTGATCACCCGTAGTGCCGAGTCCGTCGGCGAGGATGCGCTGGGCGTCACCCCGGGCGAATTCGAGCGCCTGGAAGGCGAGGGCGCCTTCGCCCTGAGCTGGCGCGCCAATGGCCTGGCCTACGGCATCCCGCGCGAGATCGATGATTGGCTGAGCGCCGGCCAGGATGTGTTGATTAACGGTTCACGCGGCCATCTCGAGGCTACGCGCCAGCGCTATCCGGATCTGCTGGCGATTCTTCTGCAGGTCGACGAGGCGGTGCTGCGCCAGCGCTTGCTGGCTCGTGGCCGCGAGACGCTGGAGCAGATCGAGCAGCGCCTGGCGCGCAGCCGCAGCTTTGCCCCAGTGGGAGGCGCTTCAGCGGCGACTGTCGCGGCTAAAGCCGCTCCCACAATGGTATCTGCGGAGAGTGTCGTCATCCTCGACAACTCCGGCCCCCTGCCGCACACCGTCAGCCGCCTGCTGTACCTGCTCGACGAGATGCGCCGATGCGCCTGACCTTGCTTGGCACCGGCGATGCCCGCCAGGTACCGGTGTACAACTGCAGCTGTCCGGCCTGCGATGCGGCGCGGGTCTATCCAGCGCGGCGCCGTGGCCCCTGTTGCGCGCTGATCGAATGCGGCGCGCAGCGCTGGCTGATCGACAGCGGCCTGACCGATCTTGCCGAACGCTTTGCGCCGCATAGCCTCAGTGGAATTCTGCAGACCCACTACCACGCCGACCATGCCCAGGGTCTGCTGCATCTGCGTTGGGGGCAGGGTTTGGTGATTCCGGTGCATGGCCCGGATGACCCGGCTGGCCTGGCCGATCTGTACAAGCACCCCGGCATTCTCGATTTCAGCCAGCCTTTCGTGGCCTTCGAGCGTCGCCAACTGGGCGAACTGCAGGTCACCGCGCTACCGCTGACTCACTCCAAGCCAACCTTTGGGTACTTGTTTGAAGGGCCGGGGCTTGAGGGGCAGGTCAGGCGAATTGCCTACCTCACCGATACCATCGGCGTACCCGAGGCCAGTT
Source organism: Pseudomonas sp. UBA7530 (assembly GCF_002479365.1). Taxonomy (NCBI): domain Bacteria; kingdom Pseudomonadati; phylum Pseudomonadota; class Gammaproteobacteria; order Pseudomonadales; family Pseudomonadaceae; genus Pseudomonas; species Pseudomonas sp. UBA7530. Next base: position 777,891 of record NZ_DLMS01000001.1, on the reverse strand, counting down.
GCGCCGAACTGCAGCGAGCGCCACTGGATCTGCTGGTACTGGATTGTTCTACCGCACCGCACCCCATCGCGCCGCGTAATCACAATGACCTGACGCGGGCGTTGGAGGTGATCGAGCGCTTGCGGCCCGCGAAGTCCGTACTCACCCATATCGGCCACAGCTTCGACGCCTGGCTGCTCGATCATCCGGCCGCCTTGCCGCCAGGAGTCAGCCTGGCCAGTGATGGTCTGGTGCTGTAGCCCGGATGTAATCCGGGGCCGCCCGACAGTCATTTTTGGATTGCATCGGGGCGACGGATTGGCTTGCGCTGCCGGTCAATCCAGCGGCAATTCCGTTGTCCGCTTCACTTCGCTCATGGCGATGTGCGAATGCGCTTCGTGTACGTGCGGGCGTTGCAGCAGGTGGTCACGCAGGAAGCGCTCGTAATCGGCGATGTCCTTGGCCACTACCTTGAGCAGGTAGTCCGAGCCGCCGGCCATGCTGTAGCACTCCAGCACCTGCGGATAGCCGACCACGGCCTGTTCGAACTCGTCCAGATTGCCGCGACCATGGGCCGACAGCTTGATGTCGACGAACACCGTGATGCCGAATCCCAGGCGCTTGTGATTGAGTAGGGCGACCTTACGGTCGATCAGCCCCTCTTCCTGCATGCGATTGATACGTCGCCAGCAGGGCGATTGCGACAGTTCGACCTTTTCCGCCACTTCGGCTGCAGAAAGATCGGCGTTGTGCTGCAGCAGGCGGAGAATCCGCCGGTCGATGGGGCTGAGCTTGTCCTGCATGATTTTTTCCATTTTCTTGAGATTGTTGGAAGGATCATGCGAAGTATTGTCTCTGCTACTCGAAAATAGAAAGAAAAAAGCGGAACCCTCCGGTCATGCTTTAGGCAAATCCGTCGCAGCGATCCTGCGACCGGACTCAACGGAGCGTGTCTACCGTCGCGCTCCCTGTGCTCGCCATAAGAATAAAAGGAGCGCCCCATGTCATTGGCCGAAATCCGCCTGGATGACAAATACCGCCTCGCGACTGGTCATCTCTACCTGACCGGCACTCAGGCGCTCACCCGCCTGCCCATGCTGCAGAAGCAGCGTGATGCCGCCTTCGGACTCAATACCGCCTGCTTCATATCCGGCTATCGCGGCTCGCCCTTGGGCGGCCTGGACAAGAGCCTGTGGGACGCGCGCGAGTACCTCAAGCAAAACCATATCCACTTCCAGCCCGGCGTCAACGAAGAGCTGGGCGCCACCGCGGTGTGGGGTAGCCAGCAGGCCAACCTGTTCCCCGGCGCCCGCTACGACGGCGTGTTCGCCATGTGGTACGGCAAGGGGCCGGGCGTCGACCGCAGTGGAGACGTGTTCAAGCACGGCAACTCGGCCGGCGTCTCCAAGCATGGCGGTGTGTTGGTGCTGGCTGGCGATGACCACGGCTGCAAGTCCTCGACCATCGCGCACCAGAGCGAGCATGCCTTTATCGCCGCCTCGATCCCGGTGCTCAACCCGGCCAACGTCCAGGAAGTGCTGGACTACGGCATTATCGGCTGGGAGCTGTCGCGCTACAGCGGTTGCTGGGTGGCGCTGAAGACCATCGCCGAGAACGTCGATTCCTCGGCCGTGGTGGACGTTGACCCGCTACGCATCCAGATTAAGATTCCCGAGGATTTCCAGCTGCCGGAAGACGGCGTTCACATCCGCTGGCCCGATCCACCCCTGGCGCAGGAAAAGCGCCTCAACGTGTACAAGATCTACGCTGCGCGGGCCTTCGCCCTGGCCAACAACCTCAACCAGGTCAAGCTCGACTCGCCCAACCCTCGCCTGGGCATCATCACCACCGGCAAGTCCTACCTCGACGTGCGCCAGGCGCTGGACGACCTCGGCCTGGACGAGGCGCTGTGCGCCAAGGTCGGTTTGCGCGTGCTCAAGGTCGGCATGAGCTGGCCGCTGGAGCCGGTCTCGGTGCACCAGTTCGCCGAAGGCCTGGATGAAATCCTGGTGGTGGAAGAGAAACGCAGCATCATTGAAGACCAGCTCACCGGTCAGCTCTACAACTGGCCGGTGGGCAAGCGTCCGCGTGTGGTCGGTGAGTTCGACGAGCAGGGCAATTCGCTGTTTCCGAACCTGGGCGAGTTGACCCCGGCAATGATCGCCCGGGTGATCGCCAAGCGCCTGGCGCCGATCTATAGCAGCCCGACCATCGAAGAGCGCCTGGCCTTTCTCGATGCCAAGGAAAAGGCTCTGGCTGCCCCCAAACACAAGACTGCGCGTACCCCGCATTTCTGCTCGGGTTGCCCGCATAACAGCTCGACCAAGGTGCCGGAAGGCAGCCGCGCTCTCGGCGGTATCGGTTGCCACTACATGACCCAGTGGATGGATCGCAGCACTGATACCTTCACCCAGATGGGCGGCGAGGGCGCGACCTGGATCGGCCAGGCGCCGTTCACCGACACCCCGCATGTGTTCCAGAACCTCGGCGACGGCACCTACTTCCATTCCGGCCATCTGGCCCTGCGTGCGGCCGTGGCCGCCGGGGTCAATATCACCTACAAGATTCTCTACAACGATGCGGTGGCCATGACCGGCGGCCAGCCCATCGACGGCGAGCTGCGCATCGACCAGCTCAGCCAGCAGGTACATGCCGAGGGCGTCAAACGTATCGCCCTGGTCAGCGACGAGCCGGACAAGTACCCGACCCGCGCCACCTTCGCTCCGGGCGTGACCTTCCATCACCGCCGCGAGCTGGACGCCGTGCAGCGCGAGCTACGCGAGTTCAAGGGCGTTTCGGTGATCCTCTACGACCAGACCTGCGCCACTGAGAAACGGCGTCGGCGCAAGCGCGGCAAGATGGTCGACCCGGCCAAACGCGCCTTCATCAACCCGGCGGTGTGCGAGGGCTGCGGCGATTGCAGCGTGAAATCCAACTGCCTGTCTGTGCTGCCGCTGGAAACCGAACTGGGGCGCAAGCGCGAGATCGATCAGAGCGCCTGCAACAAGGATTTCAGTTGCCTGGAAGGCTTCTGCCCGAGCTTCGTTACCGTGCACGGCGGCGGCCTGCGCAAGCCAGAGGCCGTTGGCCTGGGCGCGCTATTCATCGCCTTGCCGGAGCCGAAGCAACCGGCTCTGAGCCGGCCCTGGAACATCCTCCTGCCGGGTGTCGGCGGTAGTGGCGTGACCACCGTCGGTGCCCTGCTGGGTATGGCCGCGCACATCGAAGGCAAGGGCTGTACCGTGCTCGATCAGGCTGGGCTGGCGCAGAAGTTCGGCCCGGTGATCACCCACATCCGCATCGCCGCGCGGCAGAGCGACATCTACGCCGTGCGTATCGCCGCCGGGGAAACCGATCTGCTGCTGGGCTGCGACCTGGTGGTGTCGTCCAGTGAAGAGGCACTGGCCAAGCTCAACGACAAGATCGCCCATGCGCTGATCAACAGCCATGAAGCGGCCACTGCCGAGTTCACCCGCAACCCGGACGCCCAGGTGCCCGGCGCGGCCATGCGCGAAGCGATCAGCGAAGCGGTGGGCGAGGGCAAGACCCGTTTTGTCGATGCCACGCGCCTGGCCACTCGCCTGCTCGGCGACAGCATCGCCACCAACCTGTTCATGCTCGGCTATGCATATCAAAAGGGACTGGTGCCGGTAACGGCCGAGGCGATCAACAAGGCCATCGAACTCAATGGCGTGGCCATCGAGCTAAACCAGCAGGCGTTTCTCTGGGGGCGTCGGGCTGCGCATGACTTGGCTGCAGTGGAGAAAGTCGCTGCACCCAAGGTGGTCGAGGCGCCACATTGCAGCACGCTGGAGGAAATCGTCGCCGACCGCGTGCAGCGTCTGACCGCCTACCAGAACGCTGCCTATGCCGAGCGCTATCGCGAACTGGTCGAGCGCGTGCGCAAGGCCGACACCGATGCCGAGCAGCGCCTGAGCAAGGCCGTGGCGCGTTACTACTTCAAACTCCTGGCCTACAAGGACGAGTATGAAGTGGCGCGGCTTTACAGCGATGCGACCTTCCGCAAGCAGCTCGAAGCGCAGTTCGAAGGTGACTACCAGCTGCAGTTCCACTTGGCGCCGAGCTGGCTGAGCAAGCCGGATGCCGTTACCGGCGAGCCGCGCAAGCGCAGCTTCGGTCCCTGGATGCTCAAGGCATTCGGCGTGCTGGCGCGCTTCAAGTTCCTGCGTGGCAGCGCGCTCGATCCGTTCGGCCACAGCGCCGAACGTCGCCTGGAACGCGAACTGATCGAGGAATACGAAGCCAACGTGGCTTATCTGCTCGCCGAGCTCAATGGCAGCAACTACCGCACGGCAGTGGCGCTGGCCGAGATTCCTGAGCAGATCCGCGGCTACGGTCATGTGAAGGAAGCGGCGCTGGCCAAGGCGCGCGAGCAGGCGACGCAGCTCAAGGCACGCCTGACCGTCAGCGAAATCGCCGCCGTGCAGTTGTTCGAACCGGCTGCCTGAGCCTCAGACCCATCCCCTTTGCCACCCTCTCCCACGCGGGAGAGGGGCGGCCTTTTACATCCGAGGTAACCCGATGTCCGTCTTCACTCACGTCGACTTCGATCAGCACGAACAGGTGGTCTATGGCCACGACAAGGCCAGCGGCCTGAAAGCCATCATCGCCATTCATGACAGCACCCTTGGCCCGGCACTGGGCGGCTGCCGCATGTGGAACTACGCCACGGACGAAGAGGCGCTGCGCGATGTGCTGCGCCTGTCGCGCGGCATGACCTATAAATCGGCGTTGGCCCGCTTGCCGCTCGGTGGCGGCAAGGCGGTGATCATCGGCGACCCGCACACCGGCAAGAGCGAGGCGCTGTTCCAGGCCATGGGTGATTTCGTCGACAGCCTGGGCGGGCGTTATGTCACGGCGGCGGACTCCGGTACCGGCGTGGCCGAGATGCGCATCATGGCCGAGCGCACTCGCCATGTGGCTGGCGCCGGGCAGCGTGAGGCCTTCGGTGGCGGCAGCCGTGACGGCGATCCATCGCCGTCCACCGCCTATGGCGTGTTCATCGGTATCCAGGCTGCAGTGGCCCATCGCCTCGGTCGCCAGGACCTTTCCGGTATCCGTGTGGCCATCCAGGGCGTCGGCCAGGTCGGCTTCGGCCTGGCCAAGCTGTTCAAGGACGCCGGCGCCCAGCTGTGGGTGACCGACATTCATGAGACCAACGTGCAGCGCGCGGTCGCCCAGCTCGGCGCCACCGCGGTCGGCCAGCACGATATCTACCGCCTCGATGTGGACGTGTTCGCGCCGTGCGCGCTGGGCGCCATCGTCAACCTGCAGACGCTGGAAGCCCTGCGCGCGCCAATCATCGCCGGCGCGGCCAACAATCAGCTGGCCGACGCCAGCCTGGCCGAGCTGCTGCGTCGTCGTGAATGCCTGTATGCGCCGGACTACGCGATCAATGCCGGCGGCATCATCGATGTCTGCTATGAGCGCACCGGTGGCAGCGCTGCTCAACTCAAGGCGCATATAGAGGGCATCGGCCCGACCCTGGCGGAAATCTTCCAGCGCGCCGAACGTGAAGGCGCGACCACCACCGCGATAGCCGACCGCATGGCGCTGGAGCGTTTGCGCGGTGGCCTGCAACCGGTGCGTGCAGCAGCGGCTGCCAAGGAGGTATCCCAGGGCTGGCAACGTTAGGCAGGGAGCGGTGGCGACATGACAAATGCGCGCGCCGCCGCTAAGATGCGGCCCGGCCGTAGCGAATACGGCCGTGTCCCCTTAGTTCAACGGATAGAATAAGCCCCTCCTAAGGGCTAGATGCTGGTTCGATTCCAGCAGGGGACGCCATCTTCTTTCTCGCCGATCTGGCGTGCTTCTCCGCCTTGTTCTCTGATTCTGCATGAGCGACCTTCGCTCGCCATGCCGCCCAGTCGCCTCGCTGTTTCCCCTCTTCGCTGTCGCTTCGCGGATCCAGAGCATGCGGTCTCTGGATGTGGTGTTTGGTCTTCATTTCAGGCGCGCAAGACCTCTAGATCGCACCTTTTGTTCCCTGCTTGGCTGCTCAGATAGCCGTCTCGGGTGCCGTGCTAACGCGAGGGCTCGATATAAGTATTTGTTCTTAAGCGCGGTTGCAAATCATTATCATGTGGTTTTAGTATCGGCCCACTTTCATCCGGACCGATGAGGTGCGACGTGACCACGGAATTGCCCTACGATTTCATCGCAATTGGCATCGGGCCTTTCAATCTCGGATTGGCATGCCTCGCGGAGCCTCTGGGAGCCCGCAGCCTGTTCCTCGACAGGAAGGCCGAATTCAGCTGGCACCCCGGCATGCTGCTAGATGGCACCACGCTACAGAATCCCTTCCTTGCCGATCTGGTCTCGATGGCCGATCCCACCAGTCGTTTCAGCTACCTCAACTACTGCAAGCAGCAAGGCCGCTTGTACAACTACTACATCCGCGAGAACTGGTACCTGTCACGTCAGGAGTTCGATCGCTACTGCAAGTGGGCGGCGGCGCAGCTCGACAACCTGCGCTATCAGCACGAAGTGCAGGAGGTCTGGTACGACGATTCGCTGCCTGGCTATGTGCTGGCCGGTGTGCGCGGCGATACCGGCGAGGGTTTCCAGTACAGCTGTCGCAAACTGGTGATCGGTATCGGTGGTGTGCCGCACATTCCTGCCTGCTGCAGCCCTGGCGACGCTCGCCAGGCGGTGCATACCTCGGGTTACCTGGACAGCAGGGAGGCACTGCAGCGTTGTCGTAGCATTACCGTGATCGGCAGTGGGCAGAGCGGTGCGGAGGTGTTTCAGGACTTGCTGGAGCAAGCCCCGCAACGTGGATACCAGTTGAACTGGGTGACCCGTGCGCCGCGCTTTTTCCAGATGGAGAACGCCAAGCTCACCCTCGAGTTGATCACGCCGGACTATGGCCGCTATTTCTACGGCCTGGACGACGGGGTCAAGCGGCAAATCCTCGATGACCAACGCAGTATCTACAACGGCATCAATCAATCGCTGATCGAGCGTATCTACCAGACCCTGGACGAGCGTCAGCAGCAGGGCCTTACCGGTGTCAGGCTGCTGCCCAACCTGGCGTTGCAGCAATGCCGGCGAGACGCTATCAGCGGGCAATGGCAACTGGAGTTTCAGCACGCTCAGACGGGCGCGCGTTATGGCCACGCGACCGACGGGCTGGTGTTCGCCACCGGCTATCGCTACCAACTGCCAAGTTTCATCGAGGGCATTCGCGAGCGGATTCGCTGGGATGCACAAGGACGTTACGCGCCATCGCCGAACTGGGTGGTGGATCATCAGGATAGTGAGATCTATGTGCAGAACGTTGGCTTGCACAGCCACGGCCTGACCAACCCCGATCTTGGTCTGGCTTGCTGGCGCAATGGTCGTTTGCTCAATGAGCTGACCGGGCGTGATGCGTATCCCTGCGAGGCGCGCACCACCTACCAGGATTTCCAGCCGCCGGCTGATTGCGGCTTCGTCGCGCTCGGGCAGGGGAGCGCCTCTGCATGAACCTGCGCACCACCATTCTGATCATGTCGGGCTTCGGCGTGATCAGCGATTCGATTCTGATCGCGTTCTACCCGCAATTCTTCGAGACCCGTTACGGCGTGACCAGCCCGGTGCATGTGGGTGCCTACATCGCCGCCATCTCGATTGCGGTGATGTGCATGCTGCCCGTCTGGGCGCGTGTCGCCAGGCGTATGGAGACCATGCACCTGCTGTTCTACACCCAGGGAGTGGCTGCACTGCTCTGTCTGGCTTCGATCTGGGCGCCGAACGTCGAGAGCTACTGGGTGCTGAGCCTGATGATGTTCATGACCAAGGCCAGCTACCTGCTGATGTTTCCCTACCTGATGCGTCTGGAAGAGCCGCAAAACCACAGCCTGGTGATCGGCCTGCTGTCGGTGGTCATCCATATCGGCGCGATCTTCGGCGCTGCCGTCGGTGGCATGGCGCTGGAGCATTACGGGCCGAGCTTCTGCATCGCTCTGATGGCGGCCGGGGACCTGGCGCAGATGGCGCTGTGTCTCTATCTGATCCGCACGGGCAGGGTGGTCAAGGTACTCAGCCGCGAGGAGAAGAGCGGCCAGGCACCGGTGCCGCGGCGTAGCCCGCAGGCGCTGTCGGCGCTGCTCAAGCTGTGCCTGCTGATGTTTCTCTTCGACTTCAGCGCCTACCTGGTACGGCCTTTCTTCACCCTGTACTGGGAGGCGCGTACGGGGCTGCACGAGCCACTGCTGACCGGTCTGGTGTTCGCCATCCCCGGCATCGTCGCCTTGCTCGCGCTGCTGCTCAAGCACCTGCTCGCGCAGCCACCGCGCTGGGTCGATCACACCCTGTTCAATCTGCTGCTCGGGGCATCGGGCCTGGCGCTGCAGGCCAGCGAGTCGCTGGAGCTGATCATCATCGGTCGCTGCCTGTACGGGTGGGCGCTGTATCAGGTGATCGTCAAGCTCGAGGTCACTCTGTTCAAGGTCAGTACGCCGGATGCGTATGCCCGCGATTTCGGCGTCACCAACTTCTTCCAGAACCTTGGCGTGCTGCTGTCCTCGTTCGGCGCCGGGTTTCTGGTCAACCTGGTCGGTATTCCGCTGACCTTCGTCATCGCTGCGGCAGGCCTGCTGCTCACGGCGATCATCGACCGCGGCTGGTTCGGCGTCGATCGCCGGCATGCCGCTCAGGGAGAACTTTGCCATGCCAACTGAGGCCGCAGTGTCGCGCCATCCGTGTGCATCGCTGGACCCGCAATTCAGCCTGCGTCCGTTGCGTCTCGACGAGGATGTCGCGGTGATCCACCCCTGGTACCAGATGGACTACGCCCATTACTGGAACATGCAGGACATGACCCTGGAGGCGACCCGCGACTTCTACGCCGACGCCATGGGTAGCGGCCACATGCGTGCCTTCATGGGCTGCTATCGAGGTACGCCAGCGTTCGTCATGGAGTGCTACGACCCTCGGCACGACCCGCTCGGCGAACTCTATGCGGTGCAGCCCGGCGACCTCGGCATGCACTTTTTCGTCGGCCCGAGCAAGGAGCCGATTCGCCACTTCACCCGTGACGTGCTGCGCGCGGTGATGGCCTTCCTCTTCGACGAACTCGGTGCCCGCCGCGTGGTTGTGGAGCCGGACATTCGCAATCACAAGGTGCATCGCCTGAACCGTCTGGTCGGCTTCGTTGAGCAAGGCCCTGTCGATCTACCTGCCAAGACCGCGCTGCTGGCGTTCTGCACGCCCGCCGACTTCTTCCAATCACTTGAAGGATCAAGCCCGCTATGACTTCTCCTCGTCTGGATCATCCTGCCGACGCCGTCGCCCACCTCAGCCCCGAGCTGTGGCACAAGGTCAACCGTCTGCTGGTGCGCAAGGCTATCGCCGAGTACGCCCATGAGCAGTTGTTCAACCCGCGCGTGCTGGGCGCAGCCGAGCGTGAAGGCTGGCAGCGCTACGAGCTGCAGGCGGATACCGAAGGCTGTGTGTACCACTTCGAAGCGCGCACCATGGCCTTGCGCCATTGGCACATCGAGCCGGCCAGCATCGAACGCCTGCTCGATGGCCAGCAGCAGACGCTCGATGCGCTGACCTTCGTCATCGACTTCAAGCGGACGCTGGGCATCCCGGCGGACAAGCTGCCGGTGTATCTGGATGAGATCAGCAGCACCCTCTACGGTGCGGCCTTCAAGCACGGCGAACGGGCACTGAGCAGTGCCGAGTTGGCGGATGCTGACTACCAGACCATCGAGGCGGCGATGATCGAGGGCCATCCCGGCTTCGTTGCCAACAATGGCCGCCTGGGTTTCAACGCTTTCGACTATCACGCCTACGCACCGGAAACCGGCTCGCGCTTCGCCATCATCTGGCTCGCGGTACACCGCGACAACGCACATTTCGCCGCCGTGCCGGGGCTGGATCACGAGCAACTGCTGCGCGACGAGCTGGGCGAGGCGCAGTTGCTGGCCTATCGCAAGCAACTGCAGGAGCAGGGGCTGAATGCCGATGACTACCTGCTGATGCCGACGCACCCCTGGCAGTGGTTCAGCAAGCTGAGCCTGATGTTCGCCGCCGACATCGCCCAGCGCAAAATCGTGCCGCTGGGGCGTAGCAGCGACGAATACGTCGCTCAGCAGTCGCTGCGTACCTACTACAACATGTCGCAGCCGCAACGCTGCTACGTGAAGACCTCGTTGTCGATCCTCAACATGGGGTTCATGCGCGGCCTGTCGCCGTACTACATGGCCGGCACGCCGGCGATCAACGCCTATCTGGACCAGTTGATTAGCAGCGACCCGGTGCTGCGTGAATACGGTTTCAGCATCCTGCGCGAAGTCGCCTCCGTGGGTTATCGCAACCGCTACTACGAGGCGGCGCTGGAGACCGACAGCCCGTACAAGAAGATGCTCTCGGCGCTGTGGCGGGAGAGCCCCGGTAGCCGCCTGAAAAGCGGCGAACGGCTGATGACCATGGCCGCGCTGTTGCACGTCGACCCGCACGGCCAGGCACTGCTGCCCGAGCTGATCCGCCGCTCGGGGCTAACTGCGCAGACCTGGATGCGCCGCTACATGGATGCCTTCCTGCGCCCGCTGATGCACTGCTTCTATGCGCACCACCTGGTGTTCATGCCGCATGGCGAGAACCTGATTCTGGTACTCGACGGCCACGTGCCGGTGCGCGCGATCATGAAGGACATCGCCGAAGAGTCGGCGATTCTCGACAAGGATGCGCAGATGCCACCGGGCCTGGAACGTCTGGCCGTGGACGTGCCGGAGGACTACAAGATCCTCGGCATCTTCATCGATGTGTTCGACGGCGTGTTCCGTCATATGAGCCAGATTCTCGAAGAGAACCAGTGCATGAGCGAAACCGAGTTCTGGCGCGGTGTCGCTGAGTCAGTGATCGACTATCAGCGTGCGCACCCGGAACTGGCCGAGCGCTTCGCGCGCTACAACTTCTTTGCGCCGAACTTCCTGCATTCATGCCTGAACCGTCTGCAACTGAAGAACAACCTGCAAATGGTCGACCTGGCCAACCCGGCAGGCAGCCTGATCATGGCCGAGCCGCTGAACAACCCGGTCGCTGCGTTTGCACCCCGCAACGAGCACGAAACGACACCACGGCGTATCGCCGAGCTGCAGCGCTAGCTCCAGCTCCGTCAGACAACGCCGGCGGTGCAACGATTTCCATGGTCCGGATTGGGCCATAGCCCAAAGTCTGAGGCGTTGGCGCGCCAACGCGGGCGGGATCGGTGCCGGCCGGTTTCAGCTCGCGGCTGCCTGCCAGCCTCGAGTTCGCTGCAAGGAGCCACGCATGTACAACCCCAGTCGTACCGCTCAGTTTGCCGCCACGCCCTACGATCTTCGCGCCACCGAGCCGCAGTTGCCGATTCATAGCTACTGCGATCCGGCGATCTACGAATGCGAACAGGAGCTGATCTTCCGGCACTGCGCCAACTACATCGGTCACGAGAAGATGGTGCCCGAGCTGGGTGACTGGTACGCGCTGCCGCACGAGGAGCACAGCCGCATTCTGGTGCGCAACGAGCATGGCGTGGAGCTGCTGTCCAATGTTTGCCGTCACCGTCAGGCGCTGATGCTTGGCGACTTCAGCCCCGGCAGTGATGCCGACACGGTACGCCGTGGCAACCTGCGTACCACAGGTGGTCGCATCATGTGTCCGTTGCACGCCTGGACGTACGACACCAGCGGGCTGATCGTGGGGGCGCCGAAGTTTCCGGAGAAACCCTGCCGTAACCTGCCGCGCTACCCCCTGCATAACGTTGCCGGCTTTCTTTTCGAAGGGCCACGTGACCCGGTCGCCGACATCGGCGCGTTGTTCCGCCGCCCGGACATGGACTTCTCCGACTACCAGCTCGACCACGTCGAGATGCACCCGTGCAAGTGCAACTGGAAGACCTTCATCGAGATTTACAACGACGACTACCACATCGCTTCGTTCCATCCCGGTCTGCGCCGTTACGTGCGCAGCGAAGGGCTGCAGTGGGATTACGGCGACTGGTACAGCCTGCAGCGCATCAACGTGAACCCCAACCTGGCACGTGCCGGCACCGATACCTACCGCGCCTGGCATGAAGGCCTGATGGCCGTGCATGGCGATGCTGCGCCGGATTTCGGTGCGATCTGGGCCAGCTACTACCCGACCCACATGATCGAGGTATTTCCCCACGCCCTGGTGCTTTCCACCGTTTACCCCAAGGGCGTGCACGAGTGCCTCAATGTCGTCGAGTTCTATTACCCGCAGGCGCTGTGTGAAGGCAATCGCGATCTGGTCGAGGCGCACCGCGCTGCCTACATGGAAACCGCCATCGAGGACGACGAGATCGCCGAGCGAACCGACGCCGGCCGGCGTGCGCTGTATCAGCGCGGCGTCGATGACAGCGGCCCGTACCAGATACCGCTGGAGGAGGGCATGCAGCACTTCCACGGCTGGTATCGCCAGGTGATGGGCCAGACTCTGGCTGCCGAGCGCCGCTAAGGCGCGTATCGGCCCGACATGGAGGTTGCCGTAATGAGTTGATGTCCCCTTGCGCTGTGCCCACGCCTTATCCAACTCAACCAAGAAAAGTGTCTGCCCATGAAATCGATGTATCACTCACAACACCCGGCGCGCTTGCGCGCGACCTGCAGCTCTCGCGTACTGGCCATGGCCCTGTGCCTGGCGCCACTGGCCTGGCCGGTGGTGGCCGCCGAAGCCGAGGAAGAAGGCGAGGCGGTGGTGCTGCAGCCGGTCAGCGTTACCGGCGTCAACCAGGCGCCGCCGGTCGTCACCGAGCAGAGCGACTCCTACACCCTGGGACGCAGCGGCACGGCGACCAAACTCGACCTGACGCCGCGGCAAACGCCGCAAACCATCACCAGCGTGAACCGTCAGCAACTCGATGACTTCAAGCTCGGCAACGCCAACGATGCCCTGCAGGCGGCGGGTATCGGCGTGCAGCGGGTAGAGACCGATCGCACCTACTTCACCGCGCGTGGCCTGGACGTGAACAACTTCCAGATCGATGGCATCGGTGTGCCGTTCTCTTCTGAAGAGCAGATGGGCGACATCGATACCTTCCTCTACGACCGTATCGAGATTCTCAAGGGTGCCAACGGCCTGACCTCCAACCCCGGCAACCCGTCGGCGACGATCAACTTCGTGCGCAAGCGCCCGACCCGCGAAACCCAGGCGCAGTTGGGCTTCAGCTATGGTTCCTGGCAGACCCGGCGCCTGGAGGCCGACGTGTCCGGTTCGCTCAACGACAGCGGCACGCTGCGCGGGCGCGCCCTGGTCGCCGGGCAGGAGGGCAACTCATACCTGGATCGCTACCAGCCGAGCAAGACGCTGTTCTCCGGTATTCTGGAGGCCGACTTGACCGACAGCAGCACCGCGACCATCGGCTACTCCAAACAGCGCAACCGCCCGGAAGGCATCATGTGGAGCGCGCTGACGCTGTACTACACCAACGGTTCCAAGGTGCATTACGACCGCTCGCACAATACCGCGCCGGACTGGACCTACTGGGATACCGACGACGAGCAGACCTTCGCCGAGCTGAAAACCGACTGGGGTGGCGGCTGGCAGACCCAGGTGACCCTCAACTACCGCGAGATCGGCTCCGACGCCGAAATGCTCATGGCCGGCGGCGTGCCGGATGCGAGCACAGGATTGGGATTGACCACCTATGCGTCGAAGTTCGACCGTACCGAGCGCCAACTGCTGGGCGATGCCTCGGTCAAGGGGCCGTTCGAGCTGTTCGGTCGTACCCATGAGGTGGTGCTGGGTAGCAACTGGTCGCGCACCCGCGCGCACTGGACCTCCAACGACGACGCAATCGTTCTGCCGTTGCCACCGGTATGGGATTACGACGGCAACTATCCGCGCCCGGATTTTGCCGATGTCACCAGCTGGGCCGACTACACGACCTATCGCCGCAGCTATTACGCGGCCGGGCATTTCGCGCTGAGCGACCAGCTCAAGCTGATCACCGGGGTCAACCACAGCAACCTCAAGAGCAGTGGCGAACGTGTCGGCGAAGGTCATCAGTACGACAAGAGCAAGTCCACGCCCTATGTCGGCCTGACCTACGACCTCAACGACAACTACTCGCTGTATACCAGCTACACCGAGATTTTCAGCCCGCAATACCAGGTTGATCGCAACCATGCCTTGCTCGAACCGATCGAGGGCAACAACATCGAGGGCGGGATCAAGGGTGAGTGGTTCGACCGTCGTCTCAACGCCAGCTTCGCGCTGTTCCGCACCAAGCAGGACAACACCCCCGAGTACGCCGGCTTCGATGCGGCGGAGGGCTTCTCCTACTACCAGGGCGTGGACACCAAGGTAGAGGGCTATGAAATGACCCTGGCTGGACAACTGACGCCAGGCTGGGAAGCCAGTGCCGGCCTGACGCATCTGTTCTCGATTCGCGATGGTGACGGCAGCAGCACGCGCACCTTCATTCCGCAGAACACCCTTTACCTGGCCACCACCTATCAGGTGCCGCAGGTGCAGGGCTTGAAGGTGGGCGGCAGCGTCAACTGGCAGAGCGAAATCTTCCGTGAGCAGGGCACTTCGACGACCGGCGAGACCATCGTCAGCCGTCAGGGCTCCTACGCAGTGGTCAATGCCCTGGCGAGCTATGACATCGACCCGCACTTCAACGTATCGCTCAACGTCAACAACCTGTTCGATCGCAAGTATCTGACCAGCCTGTACTGGGCGCAGTCGTACTATGCACCGTCGCGCAATGCGACTCTGAGCCTGACCTGGAAGTACTGATCCCGTCCCCAGCCCCGCCTGATCATCGGCGGGGCTTTCTATTGCGCGGGCAGCTTCAGCAGCGCTTCGCTGATGGCTTCCGCCAGGTACTGCACGCTGAACACGCCGCCGTGAGTCCAGGTCGCACGCATGCTGGTCAGGCGCTGCTGGCGCACGAATGGCATGGCCTGCCACAGCCGTGTGGTGAACAGGCGCTCGTGCTGGGCGAAGGGTTCGATGTAGATCACCACGCCATCCTCGATGCTGCCGAGTTGGGTAACCGGCGCCTGGATACTGCCCCAGCGGCTGACTGGCACTGCTTGTGCCGGCTGCAGGCCGAGCAATGACATAGCGTGCTGCGGCAGTGAATTGGGGCCGAAGATGTACACCTGGGTGGCTGACGCGAAGCGGATCAGGGTGACCTTGGGCAACTCACCGCCGAAGTGTTCCAGCAGGTGTTGGCGCAACTCGTCGATGCGCTGTTCCATCTGCTGCAGGCGCTCGTGCGCCAGATCACTGCGCTGCAGGCGTGCGGCCAGGTCCAGGTAGTTGTCGCGCTGCAGTTGCAGGTTGTCCTGCTGCTGGGTGAAGTCACCGTAGCTGAGCACCGGTGCAATGCGCTCCAGCGGTTGGCGCATGTCCTCCAGCAGGGGCGTGATCAGGATCAGCTCGGGGTGCAGCTGTGCAAGCCGCTCCAGGTTCGGTTCGGTACGACTGCCAGTGTTGAGCACCTCGGCGGGTAGCGTCGGATGCACCACCCAATCGCGGTAATCCGCGGCGTCGGCCACGGTGAGTGGGATGATGCCCAGTTGCAGCAGGTGCTCGGCAGGCTCCCAGCTTAGCGCGGCAATACGCGGTTCGGCCGGCTCGGCCAGTGGCAGCCAGCAGAACAGGGGCAGGCAGAGCAGCATCGTGCAGCGCTTCATGCCAGGCCCCTGCGCAGCAATAAGAAGATGAAGTAGCTGCCGCAGAGGATCGAGGCGACGATGCCCAGCGGAATCTGCAGGGGAAAGATCAGGTTGCGGCCGATGAGGTCGGCCAACAGCATCAGCAAGCAGCCAAGTAGCGCCGCCAGCGGCAGTTGCTGCTGAATGCGCCGAGCACCGAGGGTGACGGCCATGTGCGGAGCGAGCAGACCGAGAAAGCTCACCGGGCCGACCAGGCTGGTTACCAGCGCGCAGAGCAGCGATACCAGCAACAGCAGGACCAAGCGCGTTGTCGGTACATCCAGGCCGCGTCCATGGGCGATGCCGTCGCCTGCCGAGAGCAGATCCAGCGCGCGTTGCCAGAACAGGCTGAGGCCGATCAGCAGGCTTACCCCCGAACCCAGTGCGATGGCTTGCAGACCGCTGACCCTATAGGTTGAACCGGCTAGCCAGCCGAGCAGGGCCAAAGAATCCGAAGAGCCCTGACCGAGGGCCAATTGCAGAGCTGTATTGAGCAGAGCCGCCAGGGCCATGCCGACCAGTACCATGAGTGCTGGCGAGTACTTCTGCTTGCGCCCTAGCAGCAATAAAGTCGCCAGCACCAGCAGGCAGCCGATGAAGGCGGCAATCGGTGCCATCAGCCAGAACAGCGCCTGACCGAACAGCAGCAGACTGATCATCACCGCCAGTGCTGCACCGGCGCTGAGGCCGAGAATGTCGGGGCTGGCCAGCGGATTGTGCAGCAGGCGTTGCAGCAGCACGCCGGCAACGGCCAGCCCGGTGCCAGCAGCCGCTGCACTGAGCAGCCGCGGCCAGCGCAGCGACCACAGGACGTCCGATGGCCAGGCCAGTTGCCAACCCTGTGGCACGTATTGCAGGCACAGGCCAAATAGCGCTGTGAGCGCCGTAGCCAACGTCAGCAGCCACCATGTGCGAACCTTGCAGCTGTCGCTGCCTCGGGTCAGGGCCAGCGCTTGCCGATCTTGCGCAGCACCCTGGCGACGGGCAAGCCAGAGCAGGGCTGGCGCGCCAATCAGGGCGGCGACGGCGCCCGTTGGTATCTGCTCGCTCAACCAGTGGCTGAGCAGTAGCGCCACGGCATCGCTGGCCAACAGCACCAACATGCCCAGCAGTACGCTGTAGACCAGCTCGTCACGGGCCGTGCGGGCGCCACACAGACGCGCCAGGTTGGGCGCCACCAGGCCGATGAAACCGATCAGACCCACGGCGGTAATGGCTGCAGCGGTCATCCATAACGAGGCAAGAAACAGCATCAGCAGCGCCGGCCACAGGTTCAGCCCGCGCCCCCGAGCGGCAGTGCCACCCAGCTTGAGCAAGGTCAGCACGCGCGGGGCGAGCCACAGGAGCAGCAGTCCTGGCAACAACTTGGGCCAGAGCCAGTGAACCCAGGACCAGTCGATCTGACCCATATCGCCTGCGCCCCAGATGAACAGGCCGCGTGTCTGTTGCTGGTTGAGTATCAGCACAGCGATGGCCAGTGCGCCCAGTAGCAGGTTCATCGCCATGCCGGCGAGTATCACTGGCAAGCCGGAGATACCGTCGCGTCCTGCAATTAGCAGTACCAGCCCGACGCTCAGCAGTGCGCCGGCCAGCGCCGCCCAATGGCCATGCTCGGCAGCAAAAGCAGGGAAGACCAGGCTGGCGGCCAGCAAGCCGAGCCAGGCGCCGGAGGCAGCGCCAAGGGTCATGGGTGATACCAGGCGGTTCTGCGTCAGTTGCTGCAAAAGGCTGCCGGATAGCCCCAGTGCTGCGCCCACCAGTAGCGTCATTACCAGGCGTGGCAGGCTGGCCAGGTGAAATTGCAGAGCGGCGAAGCTGTCGCCTTCGGGGAAAGCCAGCGACCAGTGGTCCAGGCTGATATTGAGGTGCAGCAAGGCGATGGTCAGCAGGCCGAGCAACGCCAGGCCGTAGCGGCAAGCGCCTGCTTTCAGTGGGCGCCAACTGTCGACCAGCCTCGGTGCGCTGTGCATCTCAGCCAAACCCGGGCGACCCGTTGATTCGAAGTGGATTGTGCGTTGCGTAGCACGCGCACATCAGCAGACCAGCTCCTCGCGAAAGCGCTGCAAGCGCTCGGCAGGTTTCAATCTCGGGCAGCCGGCACAGGGCTCGCCGTCGGCGCGGCGAAAATGTTGGCAGCAGGCGTTGCGTCCCAACGCCAGGCACTGGCTGCCATCTTCGAGACTTACTTCGATCAGTGGACTCTTGCCAGGCAAGCCCAGTGCCTGAAGCCAGCGGTCTTCCAGCTCTCGCAGCTGGCCATTGCTCATGCCCTGGTGGCGTTGCAGCAAAAGCAATGCGGCACGGGCGCAGTCGGCAATCAGCAGCCGCGCCAGCTTGGGGTAGATGTTGGAGACACCGTTGAACTCCTCCAGCTGGCGTTCCAGCAGGTTTATCAGTCGCTCAGCAGCGTTCTCGACAAGATTTCTGTCATCGGTACGCAGTGGGCAATCGGGCGGCAGGTTGAAGCCTCCGACGAAGCCCTGCCGGATCGATTGTCCCATGCGTTTCAGGCAGGGTACGCGGTGTTCCAGGTGAGCGGCCAACAGGCTCAGGTAGATGGGTTGCCAGATCAACAAGGTCCAGCAACGGGTGGACCAGTAGTGTCGCCCGGCCTCGGGGTGGGCTTGCTGCCAATAGTCGTGCAGCGCGGCGATGCGCTCCTGATTGCCTTGGCCGCCACACAGCAACTGATCGCTGCGTACTGGCGCCACGTTGCCATTCAGGCCTGGCAGGCAGAGGGAGACGGACTTGAGCAGGGCGTCGAGGTCGGTAGCAGGATGCATGGCGATTGAACCCGGAAGCTTCGCGAATAGAACGCGTCGGCAGAAGCGACCGGGGCAATCTAGCAGTCAAACGCTAATAGTACAAATTATCATTTGCGTGTCTGGGTGATGCAAGGGAGATGAGACAGCCCACAAGCAACTCGCCGCCAGAATGGAAAAGGTAGCCCGGCTGGCGAGCAGAAGAAATCAGGGGATGATTTCTGGTTTAGGGGCACGTTTGGGAGTATGCGATAGATATCTAAACGATCAATTCCATAATCTTCCGGGGCAGGCCGTGGGGGACAGCAGGCCGTGCGCCAGGTGCTTGATGCGTTGGCGGAGCGGACCCCGCGCATGCGCCGAGTTTTCGGCCGGTCTTACCCAGCGCGAAGTGGCAGCTCGACTGGGCTCCTCGCCGGCGCTGATCAATCTGCTTATGCGCGATACCCTAGGGCATTGCCGTGTTCGACTCGACGGGCAGTGCTCGCGTCACTGCCCCTGGCCAAGAGGTTCTGAATGAAACTGCTGCGTCTGGTTTTCCACGAATATCGCTGGTCCATCGCGCTAGTGCTGGGGCTCAGCCTGGGCAGCGCATTGCTCAGCGTGGCGGTGATCGCCTTCATCAATCAGCGCATGCTTACGCCGGCGAGCAATCCGGGCGTGGCGCTGGGGCAGTTCGTCGCCTTGCTGGCGTTGCTGCTGGTGCTGGCCTCGGCGGCGCAACTGTCGCTGACGGCGCTGGGCCACCGCTTCGTCTACCGCATGCGGCGGGCGTTGGTGAAGCGGGTGCTGGACACGAGCATCGAGCGTCTGGAGATCATCGGTGGCTCCAACATCATCGCCAGTCTGTCCAGCGACATCCGCAACATCACCCTGGCCTTCGTGCATCTGCCCGAACTGATCTACGGCAGCGTGCTGACGCTGGCGGCATTCGCCTATCTGGCCTGGCTCTCGCCGGGGTTGTTCGTCACCACGCTCTTGTGGATGAGCTTTACCCTTGGCGTTGGTTGGTTGCTGGTCGGGCGGCTCAATCATCACCTGCGCATGCTGCGTGAGTCCGAGGATCGTCTCTACGGCGACTACCAGGCAGTGATCGACGGGCGCAAGGAGCTGACTCTCAACCGTGATCGCGCGCAGCGCCTGTACGAAGACGAGTTCGACCTCAGCGCGCGCGCCTATCGCGATCACGTGACCCTGGCCGACCGTTACCACGGCCTGGCCAGCAACTGGGCCAACATCATGGTGCTGGGCACTATCGGGCTGGTGTTCTACCTGGCCAACGGTCTGGGGTGGGCCTCCACGGCGGTGGCGTCTACCTATGCGCTGACCATTTTGTTCATGCGCACGCCGCTGGTGTCGGCGGTGGCGGCGATTCCCACGCAGATCGCCGGGCGTGTGGCTCTGGACAAAGTCGAGTCGCTGGCGCTGGCGCCACATGTAGAAATCTTTGCGCATCCTGCCGATCCCTTGAGTGGCCAGTGGCAGGTGCTGGAGTTGCACGAGGTGGAGTATCGCTACCCTGCGCAGGATGGCGAGTCCGGTTTCGACGTAGGGCCGGTCAGCCTGCGTCTTGAGCGCGGCGAGACGGTGTTTCTGGTCGGTGGCAACGGCAGCGGCAAGTCGACCCTGGCGCGTCTGCTGACGGGGTTGTACATCCCGCAGCACGGCGAGATACGCATCGATGGCCGGGTGCTTGGACCGCAGGAGTGGCCGGCCTACCGCCAGCTGTTCGCATCGGTGTTCACCGACTATCACCTGTTCTCGCAGCTGCTTGGCCCGCACGGTGTGGCGGCATCGGATGAAGAACTCGATCACTGGCTGGGCAGTTTGCACATTCGCCACAAGGTGCAAGTGGCGGCAGGGCGCCTGCGCGACACACGCCTGTCCGCCGGTCAGCGCAAGCGCCTGGCCTTGTTGCTGGCCCTGCTGGAAGCGCGCGACGTCCTGCTGCTTGACGAGTGGGCCGCCGACCAAGACCCACTGTTCCGCCAGGTGTTCTATCGCGAACTGCTGCCGCAGTTGAAGGCCGCCGGCAAGACCGTATTCGCCATCAGTCACGACGATCACTACTTCGACCAGGCCGACCGCCTGCTCAAGATGGATGGCGGGAAGCTCTACGAACTGCAGGGCGAGTATCGCGCCCGGGCCAGTCGCAACGCGCTGCTGGAGATCGGCGGCGCCGCCCATTCCTGAGCCTGATCGATGCTTGCGCCGGGGGCCTGATCCTGGCGGTCGGCGGACGCCACTCCAGCGTTTTGCGGCTGTTGCCACCGTTTATGATCACGGCCGTGCAGACGAATCAGGTGGCGGAGATCTTCGCCAGCGCCCTCGATGCTGCGTTTGGCCGCTGAAGAAATCGAAAACATGAATCTGCCCCTTCGTAGTCAACCGGGCAGAACGTTTCAAATTGCCATCTAAATGATAAAAATTACTATTTAGTTTCAATCTGATATTGGTTAGGCTGGCGGGCGTTTTTTGACAGGCCAGCGGATTGGCTGGCGGGACTAGGGGGGAGAACAAGATGTCGGAAGCAGTGCAGGGTGCTGGACGTTTTCAACTGAAATGCCTGGCCGTGGTAATAGCCGCCACGTGTCACGGAATGGCTCACGCGCAAGCTGATCAGGTGACGCTGCCGGAGCAGACGATCACCGGTGAGCTGGACCGCCCTCAAGGCCCGGATTACGGCTACAAGGCCGAGAAAAGCCTGACCGCCAGCAAGACCAGCACGCCACTGTCGGAGACGCCGCGTTCGGTATCGGTGGTGACCCGCAAGCGTATCGAAGACCAGAAATCGCAGACCCTCACAGATGTCCTGGGCTACGTGCCGGGTATCTTCGCCCCGCCGTTTGCCGTAGGGGACGGCCTGGCCGGCGACTACTTCTTTATCCGCGGTTTCAACGCCACCGACTACGGCTATGGCCTGCTGCGCGACGGTTTGCGCGTGCAGGGCAACCGCTACGACACCACCAGCGAACCCTATGGTCTGGAGCGGGTGGAGGTGTTCCGTGGGCCGACCTCGATTCTCTATGGCGAGAACGCACCGGGTGGTCTGGTCAACCTGGTCAGCAAGCGCCCGACCGCAGCTTCGCAGGGCGAAGTGCAGCTCAGCTACGGCTCCAACAACCGCCGCCAACTGGGCGTGGATGTTTCAGGCCCATTGAACGATAACGGCAACGTGCTTGGCCGCGTGGTGTTGTTAGGACGCAATGCCGATACCGCAGTCGACCATGTACAGGATGATCGTATCTACGTTGCACCGTCGTTGACCCTGAACTTTGACGATTACAACAGCCTGACGTTGCTCGCCAACTATCAGAAGGATCGCACCAAGATTCAGCTGGGATTGCCAGCGGCGGGCACGCTGCTGCCCAATCCCAATGGCAAGCTGGACAAGGACACTCTGGTGGGTCACCCGGACTGGGATGATTTTGACCGTGAGGTCTGGACTCTGGGCTACGAATATACCCACCGCTTTAACGACGATTGGCAGTTCCGCCAGAACTCGCGCTATATGCAGTCGCGTATCCAGCGCAACGAAGTCTGGCCGAGCAGCAGTTTGTCCAGTGCCAATTACAGCAGTACTGTGGGTACCAACCTGGCACGTGATCGTTACAACAAGTCCATGACCTACTCGCTGGATAATCAGCTGGAGGGCAACTTCGCCACGGGAGCGCTACAGCACACATTGTTGGTGGGGCTGGCCTTCGACCGCACTTCCTTCAATCAGAATCAGGATGTCGGGATCATCCCGGTGATTGATTACTACAACCCGGCCTGGGGCGTAGTGGGTGAACCGACTACTCCGATCGCCCAGGGCAATACGTTGCTCGAGCAAAAGATGACTGGCGTCTACAGCCAGTTGCAGAGCAAGTATGAAAACTGGATTTTTCTGCTCGGCGGTCGTTTCGACTCGGTCGACAACGAGTACCGCAACAAACTGGCGCCGGCCTCCGATCTTGATTTCAGCGATCACAAGGGAACCTGGCAGGGCGGTGTGATGTACCAGTTCGAAAACGGTCTGTCGCCCTACTTCAGTTACTCCACCGCTTTCGTACCGGTGCAGGAAACCTCCGCCACCAATGGTCCTCTGGATCCGATTACCGCTGAGCAGTACGAGGTGGGTCTGAAGTACGAGCCCAAGGGCTGGAATACGATGTTCACCGCAGCCGTATTCGACTTGCGCAAAGAAAACGACGTCTACTACGAGGCGGCCATCAATGATTACCGTCAGGTTGGTGAGAGCCGCTCCAAGGGTGTCGAATTGGAGGTCAGCAGTGATATCAGCGCCAATCTGAATGTCACCGCTTCCTACACCTACACCGATGCACGTGTCACCAAGGACGCGCCAGGATCCTTACTTGAAGGCAATCAGATGACTGGCGTGCCGCGCAACCAGGCATCGATCTGGGCCAACTACCGCTTCCTCGATGGCGCGTTGCGCGGTCTGCGTCTGGGTGGTGGTGTGCGTCACTTCGACAGTACCTTCGCTTATACCAACCCGCCTGGTACTAACCCTGCCGTCGTTTCCTACGGCCGTCTGGACACCGGCGACGTGACACTGGTCGATGCGGCGATCGGCTACGATATCGACGAGCACTGGTCGGTCGATCTAAATGCCAAGAACGTCTTCGATCAGGAGTACGTGGCAGGCTGCAACAATGCCGGGCGCTGCTACTGGGGCGATGAGCGCACCTTCCTCGGTACCGTATCGCTGCGCTGGTAACAGGCAACCGAGTAAGCAAACCAAGGCGAGGGGGATCACCCTTCGCCTTTTTGCGTAACTAAGGACAACGGATGACGAGTTTGAGTCGCCCCGGGCAGCCAGCCGCTGCGCGCGGTATCGGTCACGCTGGCCTGGCGCTGCTGGGGCTCGTGCTGCTGCTGGCGATGCTGCTGTGGCAGGGCGTGTTGCGCCATCCCTGGCCAACTGCCGAGGCCTGGCTGGCGCCGCTGTCGTCGACGCCATCGCTCGATGGACTGCTGCTGTGGTGGACCCAACTGCCACGTGCCTTTGCCGGCGTCGTGGTTGGCGCCTGCCTGGGCGTTTCCGGGGCGATCATGCAGCTGATCACGCGTAACCCGCTGGTGTCGCCGGATCTGCTCGGTATCACCGCAGGGGCACAACTGGGCGTGATCCTCGGCATGCTTCTGCCCGGCGCGCTGGGTTTGCCGCTGATCTTTGTCGGCGGCCTGCTGGCGGCCTTGTTCACCTTCCTCATGGCTGGCGGCTGGAACACCTCGCCGCTGCGCCTGACCCTGGCCGGGGTAGCGGTGGCGCAGACCTTCGCCGCGCTGATCGCACTGTTTCTCAGCCTCAACGACCAAGCTGCGATGGTGGTGTCGCTTTGGAATACCGGTTCGCTGCAGCAGCTGGGGTGGGGCGCGATGCGTCCGGCGCTGTATGTGTTGCCGCTGATTGCCCTGGCGCTGCTGGCGCTGATGCGGCCGATGAACCTGGCCGTGCTGGGCGACGGGCAGATGCGCTCGCTGGGGCTTTCACCGGCCTGGCTGAAAGGGCTGAGCATCGTCCTCGGCAGTCTGCTGGCGGCGCTGGCCATTCATCTGGCCGGGCCGCTGGGCTTCATCGGGCTGATCACGCCTAACCTGTTGCGCTTTGCCTTCGCCGTGGTGCGGCCTTCCCGATTGATCCCCTTGTGCGCGATCTGGGGCGCGCTGCTGACGGTACTCGCCGATGCGCTGGTGGCGGCCGTCGAACCCTGGTTCCAGCTGCCGCTAGGGGTGTTGTCGGCGGTTCTCGGCTCGCTGGCGATCCTCTTGCTGCTGCGCTACGGGCGCAGCGCGCCGGTAGCCGCGGTCACGGCGAACGTGCCGGGCGAGAACCGGGCCATGCGCCTGCCGCTGTGGTCGTTCGTCGTGCTCGCAGTGCTGGTCTGCCTGGCGCTGCTGGTCGGGGGCACGGCACAGGGCGAGTCGGGGCTCTGGGCGTTCTGGCAACGGGTGTGGATGGGCGAGCCCATGGCCATGACGCTGCTCGATCTACGCTTGCCAAGGCTGCTGGTGGACATGGCCGCCGGGGCATTGCTGGCAACCGCCGGCATGCTGCTGCAGGCAGTTACGCGCAATCCGCTGGCCGGCCCGGAAATCCTCGGGGTGAGCCAGATGGCGGCGCTGGTGGTACTACTGGCACTGATCTTCATGCCCGAGCTGGCCGTTGCCTGGCGCTTCCCGCTGGCGTGGCTGGGCGCTGGCTTGGCGCTGCTGATCGTCATCGGTCTCAATCTGCGTCATGGTCTCGAGCCGTTGCGCGTGACGCTCACCGGCTTTGCCATTAGCGGAGTGGTGCTTGCCATGGTGAGCCTGCTGATGGCGCAGTTCACTAGCAATATCGCCCAGGCGCTGATCTGGATGGTGGGCAGCAGTTATGGCCGCACCTGGAGTGATCTGCAGGCCATGCTGCCCTGGCTGGTGATCGGCCTGGCGCTGTGCGCGGCGACCACACGCTGGATGGATCTGCTGCAGCTGGGCGATGGTGTAGCCGGCAGCCTCGGCTTGTCGGTGCCGAGCAAGCGGGTGCTGTTGATCGTGCTGGCCAGCGCATTGATTGCCGCGGCCGTGGCGGTGGTCGGCCCGGTGGCGTTCATCGGCTTGCTGGTGCCACATGGCGTGCGTTTGCTGGGCTTTCATCGCGCTCGCCAACGCTTGGTGGCGGCGCCGCTGCTGGGCGCGACCCTGCTGGCTTCGGCTGACTTGCTCGGGCGCGTGCTGCTGGCACCGCTGGACATCCCGCTGGGAATCGCCACGGCCGCCATCGGTGCGCCGTTGTTCCTACTGCTGCTCAGCCGTGTCTATTTCAGTGACAAAAGGAACTAGTGCGGTGGCGATGCTGCGTCTTTTCTGTGGGGCATTGCTGCTCTGTCTGACACATGGCGCCTGGGCGACCGATGCGCAACTGGTGGCCCGGCAGTCGGCCGGCGTTGGAGACGCGCCACAGCGGATCGTCAGCCTCGATGAGCTGAGTACCGAGCTGCTGGTGTCGCTGGGGATCGAGCCGGTGGGGGTGGCCAACTTGGCCAGCTATCGTCGTTACATCAGTATCGGCAACGGCCTGCTCGAGCGCAGCGTGTCGCTGGGCAGCGCGCAACAACCCAATCTGGAGGCCATTGCCCGGCTCAAGCCGGATCTGATCATCGGTGTGGCCTACCTGCACCTGCCGTTGTTCGAGCGTCTCGATGGCCTGGCACCGACCCTAATCTATCAGGTGTCGCTGGCATCGGCAGGCTATGACGGCGTGGCCATCGGCGAGGCCATGCTGGAGCATCTCGGGCGTCTGACCAGGCGCCAGGAGCAGGCCGCTGCAGTGATCCGCGAAGGTCAGCAGGCGCTGGATGCTGCGCGTCAGTCCGTGCGTGAGCAAGGCCTGCAGGGCGAGCCGGTTGTCGTGCTCTACCCACTGGTGCAGCAGGGTAGTTTTATCGCCCTAAACCAGCAGACGCTGATCGGTAGCCTGATGAATCGCCTGGAGGTGCGCTCGCCCTGGACGCTGCGTTCCGCGCACAGCCTGCACCGGCGCATCGATATGCGCAGCTTCGCCAGTGAGCCGGGCCTGCGCGTGCTGTTCATCGGCGGGCAGGAGCGGGCGCCGTTCTTCGCCAGCCCTCTGTGGAAGGCGCTGCCGGTCGCTCAGCAGCAGCGTTACGCCTTTCTTCCCACACCGTACTGGACCTTTGGAGGCCCGCGCTCGGTGGCCGCTATCGCTACCCAGGTGCGTGAGGCCATCGAGGCGATGAATCGTTGAGTTCTGTCCCAGGCTCGCTATCTGGATTGATCCTTGCTGATGACCAACTATTAATGTTCTGCTATTTAACCGACGATCAGGACGGCGCGAACCGCGCGCCGGCAGTGCGAAGATGATCGCCTATATGCAAACGCTGGGTTACTACCGGGAAAAGGAGTTCGATTCATCTCATAAGTGCACCGCGCTGATGGCTATCGGGCGCGAACGTTTCTTCGATGGCGGGGTACTGTATTGAACGCATCGGGAAGCGCTCAGGGTGATTGAGGCACTGGCGCCGCTGTTCATCGGCGATTTCTCCTCTTATCGGGACACCTTGGTGCTGCACGACGACCCTCGGCCCTCGGTACCGCTGCGCCAACTGCTCGGCAGCGAAGGCCTTCCGGCGCTGCTGGCGCGCTTCGGCGAGGCGTACGCAGGCGGTGACCGACGCGCGCTGCTGTCGCAGTGGTCGAAGCACTATTTCGTGCGCCTGATTCCGCCGGTGGTGGCCGCCGCGCTGGTGCTGAACCGGCGCCTGCCGCTAGGCCTCGATGACATCGAGGTTGTACTCGATGAGGAGCACTTGCCACAGGCTTTCAAGCTGCGCGATGCGGGGGAGCCGTTCGCCCCAGGCGATCCCTTCGAGCGTTTCGCTCATCTCCAGCATGATCACTTGGCCCCCCTGATTCAGGCATTTACCGCGCAAGTGAAGGTCGCCCCCAAGGTGCTCTGGAGCAACGCCGGCAATTATTTCGAGTGGATTCTGACGGCGCTGGGCAAGGTCCTGCCCGCGCCAATGCTGGCCGACGGCTTCAGCCTCCTGCAAGCGGCCACGCTGCCTGATGGGCGACGCAATCCGCTGTATCAGCCGGTGCGTTATGTCGAACTGCAGGGCGCTACGCTGCCGTGGCGACAGCGACGGGTGTGCTGCATTCGCTATCTGCTGCCTGAACTCGAACTGTGCGAGAACTGCCCTCTGCTCGACGAGCCACCTGCGCAGGCGTCTGGTTCGGTGTCGTGAGGGGCAGTGGTCAGTGCAGATAGCTAATAGGTGAGCCGTCCACCGGATTGGCCATCACCCCCATCGGCACGCCGTAGATGCGCTCCAGTGTCTCGCCATGCATCAGCTCGGTCGGGCTGCCTTGCGCCAGTAGACGACCACTGTGCAGGGCCAGCAGGTGGTCGCAGTAACGCGCGGCCATGTTGATGTCGTGCAGCACCACCAGCACGCCGAGGCCCAGCTCGCGGCTGAGGTCGTGAACCCGAGAGAGGACTTCCACCTGGTGGGCGATGTCCAGCGCCGAGGTGGGTTCGTCGAGCAGCAGGTAGCGGGTGTTCTGCGCCAGCAGCATGGCCAGCCAGACGCGCTGGCGCTCACCTCCGGACAGATGATCCACCAGGCGATCCGCAAACATGCCGGTGTCGGTCAGGTCCAGGGCGCGCTCGATATGTGCGCGGTCTTCGCTGCCCAGACGGCCAAGGGCGCCATGCCAGGGATACCGGCCGAAACCCACCAGCTCGCGAACGCTCAGGCCTTCGGTCTGCGGCAACTGCTGTGGCAGGTAGGCCACCTGACGGGCGAAGTCGCGCTGCCCCCACGCCGGCAACGGTTTGCCGTCGAGCAGGATCTGGCCACCGCTGGGCGACTGCTGGCGGGCAAGCAATTTGATCAGGGTGGACTTGCCGGAGCCGTTGTGGCCGATCAGGCCGACCATACGTCCAGCATCGATGCGCAGGTCCAGGGGATGCAGAAGGGTGCGTTCAGGAATGCTGAAACTGACGCTTTGCAATTCGAACATGAAGCCGTCCGCGGTCGGTGTGCGAAGGGCGTCAATCTAATTCAAACGCTAATCGTTATCAATTTTGCACTGTGCCGGTGGGGGACATTCCCGGCTCCAGGGGCAGAAGGCGTGCACGTCGTGCACACCTTCTGTTCGTCGGGGTCAGGCCCGGCGTCGTTCTTCGGCCAAGCAGGCGGCAGCGGTGAACAGGGCATCGGTGGACGAGTTCAGCGCGGTTTCCGCCGAGTCCTGAACGATGCCGATGATGAAACCAATGGCGACGATCTGCATGGCGACGTCGTTGGGGATGCCGAACAGGCTGCAGGCCAGCGGGATCAGCAGCAGCGAGCCGCCCGCGACACCCGAGGCGCCACAGGCGCTGATCGAAGCCAGCACGCTCAGCAGCAGGGCCGTGGGCAGGTCGACGGCGATGTCCAGGGTATGCACCGCGGCCATGGTCAGCACGGTGATGGTGATCGCCGCGCCGGCCATATTGATGGTCGCACCCAGCGGGATGGACACCGAATAGGTTTCCTCATGCAGGCCGAGGCGCTGGCACAGCTGCAGGTTGACTGGGATGTTGGCAGCGGAGCTGCGGGTGAAGAAGGCGGTGATACCGCTCTCGCGCAGGCAGGTGAACACCAGCGGGTACGGGTTGCGGCGCAGCTTCCAGTACACCAGCGCCGGGTTGATCACCAGCGCCACCAGCAGCATGCAGCCGACCAGCACCACCAGCAGGTGCAGGTAGCCGAGCAGGGTGTCGAAGCCGGACTCGGCAAGGGTCGCGGCAACCAGGCCGAAGATACCCAGCGGTGCCAGGCGAATTACCAGCTTGACGATGGCGGTGACGCCATTGGCGAGGTCACCCAGCAGCTGCTTGCTGCCGGCGCTGGCATGGCGGAATGCGAAACCGAGGCCGATGGCCCAGGCCAAAATGCCGATGAAGTTGCCGCGCAGCAGCGCATTGACCGGGTTGTCGACCACGTTCATCAGCAGGGTCTTGAGTACCTCGCCGATACCGCCGGGCGGCGTCAGCTCGGCAGCCTGGCTGCTCAGCACCAGCGACGACGGAAAGGCGAAGCTGGCTACCACCGCCACCAGCGCGGCGCTGAAGGTGCCGACCAGGTACATCAGCAGAATCGGGCGAATGTGGGTCTGCTGGCCATGCTGGTGATTGGCGATGGACGACATCACCAGAATGAACACCAGGACCGGAGCGACAGCCTTGAGTGCGGAAACGAACACGTTACCGATGAAACCGACGGACAGTGCCGCCTGCGGGGCGACCACGGCGAGGGCGATACCTGCGAGCAGGCCGATGATGATCTGCGTCACCAGACTGGTACGGTTAAGGAACTGCAGGGCAGGGTGCATGGCTTGGGACATCGCGTGGTTCTCTGGTTGCTGGGCGCGTTGCAAGTGGCGTCGTGCCTGATTCGAGAGGTTTTTCAGCGCAGCCTGCAGAAGGCCGGCCGAAAAAATAGCGCGCGACTCTAGCACAGCCTGGTCATGCGTCGCGTCATGGATGGACATCTGGACGACAGGGTGCAAGCCGGTGTCGCATCTCGGTAAGCTTTGCCTGCTTTGAATATTGCATAAGCGAATCAGGCTTTCGCGATAAGCCTGCCGCCGACCGGCAGGGCGAGCGAGTTGCTCCCGAGCCCGGCGGCGCAGGGATTCGAGGTGCCGTAAGAATTGACGCTACGCTATACCAGGCCCATCGAGCATCCGAAGCGCGCGGCCAATCGAACTGTTTGCCGGGCAATTCATCGAAGGGTACATCGCCTGCAAACTCATGGAGCTGAACCGCTACCGGGGCGACGTGACGCTTAGTGAGCGTCGTGTTTCGGTCGGCCAAGGTCGGACGCCATTTATCGTTATCGAGCACAAGGAGCTTTACCCGCCAATGCGACTGATCTGGAAGTCATTCCGCTCGCTGTATTTCGCTACCATGCTGATGTTGCTCGGTTCCGGTCTGCTCAGTACCTATCTGGCTCTGCGCCTCGCCGATACGGTTGATGGCCTGTGGGTCGGCGCATTGATGGCAGCCAACTATTTCGGCCTGGTGCTGGGTGGCAAGCTGGGTCATCGCCTGATTGGCCGGGTGGGGCATATACGAGCCTACGTGGCCTGCGCTGGAGTCGTCACCGCGGCGGTGCTCGGCCACGGCCTGGTGGAGTGGCTGCCGTTCTGGCTGTTCCTGCGCATGTTGGTGGGTGTGGGCATGATGTGCCAATACATGGTGATCGAGAGCTGGCTCAACGAGCAGGCTGAAGCCAGACAGCGCGGCCTGGTATTCAGTGGCTACATGGCAGCGTCCTACCTGGGGCTGATTCTCGGACAACTGGCCCTGGTGCTTCACCCCACGCTGGGGCTGGAGCTGCTGATGCTGGTGGCGCTGTGTTTTGCCCTGTGTCTGGTGCCTGTGGCCCTGACCCGTCGGCTGCACCCGGCGCCCCTGCATCCTGCACCGCTGGAGCTACGCTTCTTTCTGCGGCGAGTGCCGCTGTCGCTGACCACCATTTCGGTGGCTGGCCTGCTGATCGGTTCGTTCTACGGTCTGGCGCCGTTGTATGCCTCGCGCATGGGTCTTTCCACCGAGGAGGTGGGCCTGTTCATGGGTAGCTGCATTCTGGCTGGCCTGCTGGTGCAGTGGCCGCTGGGCTGGTTGTCCGACCGCCATGACCGTGTGCGCCTGATTCGCGGCTGCGCGGTGCTGCTGTTACTCGCGGCCCTGCCGCTGGCGGCGTTGCCGGAGGTCTTTCTCGGTTTGCTGATCGGCATCGGTTTTCTGGTCAGCCTGATGCAGTTCAGTCTCTATCCGCTGGCGGTGGCGCTGGCCAACGACCACGTTGAGCCGGAGCGGCGCGTGTCACTCACGGCGATGCTGCTGGTTACCTTCGGCGTCGGTGCCTGCATCGGTCCGTTGCTGACGGGCGTGCTGATGCGTTTCTATGGTGCCAATATGCTGTACGTATTTGCCTGCGTTTGTGCGTTGATTCTGGTCTGGCGCATTCGCCCTGAAAGAGTGACGCACCTGCATCAGGTCGATGATGCACCGCTGCAGCACATGGCCATGCCCGGCAACGTCGCTAGCTCGCCGCTGGTGGCAGCGCTCGATCCGCGGGTGGATGAGCAGACTGTGCAGGAGCAGATGCAGGAGCCTGCCGCCGCTGCGGCAGCGGCGTCCGAAGAGGAGGCAGGGAAAGAGCGGGTGGATATGTCCGCATAAGTGTTGTGCGCCTTGTAGGAGCGGACTTGTCCGAAATCGCGAATAAATTCGCTCCTACAGGATTGCGCTGGGTTCAGAAGGGGGCGTCGCTCTCGGTGCGGCGCGCCTCGCGCTGCAACTGGTAGACGAAACGCTCGACCAGGCGCTGCTCCAGGCCGTTGATGCGGTGAAAGCGAGTGCCGACGAAGGTCATGTCGACCTTGTCCTCATACTGCACGTGACGCATCTCCACGGCGCAGGTCAGATCGCCGAAAGGTAAGTAGGCAGTAAGGCGTTCATGCACCTGGCCGCCGCTTAACTGCTGGCTAAGATCGCCGGCAAAGCGCAGCTTGCAGCCGGTGGCAGAGATGTCCAGCAAATGACCGGGTAGCGGCTCGCGCAACTTGTCGCCATTGAGGACGACTTTGACCAGATCGCTCTGCTTCAGTTGTGCGCGAAAGGCGCTGCGGCGCTGGTGATAGATCACCTCATCGGGCAAGGGCGCCCAGTAGCACGGGGCACCATCGAGTTCGCCGAGCTGCACGTCATGGTCACAGGTCCAGGCCACGCGCACGCCGTCGCGAAACGCCTCGACGCTGAAAGGTTCGCCCTGTTTGAGAAAGCGTTCGCCGTCGGTGGGGATGATTTCATCGAGCGCGATGCGCGCACGATCCTTATCGATTTCGACAAGGTAGCTTTGAAAGCGCTGGCCACGATCCTTGAACTGAACGACCAGGGGGTCATGGTTTTGCTGCAATTGACGCAGGGTGGCAATGATCTCGACAGATGTCTTGAGCACCTTGGGCGGCTGAGGACCGCTCTCATCGTTGAACGCACTGGACACAGTTCGGAACTCTCCGAGTCATGGACTACAACGGCACCAGCATACTGGCAGAGTGCCTGCATGTCCCTGTGCTTTTTTGTAATGAGGGCTCAGGCCTGACTGAGCGGCCTTTGCTGCGCGATTCTAGCGGCACTACCTCGGCTGTCATAGAGGCCGGGCGTTTCGCCGCCACGGAGAATGCCGAGGACGCTGCCCACCGATGCCTGGTTGGCGCGGATCAAGCGACCATTGCGCAGATTGGCCTCCTGGCAGCGCTGGAGCAGGGCGGAAAGTTCTTCGCTGCGAGCAAACAACTGATCGCCTACGGAAGATTTGCTCGCCAGCTCGCCAAGTCCCTCGCGGTCGGCGCTCAGGCCGGCGTTCTGCAGCAGGCGGCTGCGGTCGTTGCCGTGCTGCTGGAGCAGGGCAAGCAAGGGTTGCTTTTCGTTGAGCAGGCTATCGAGGCGCGGCAGGTCGCGCTCGGTGAGGGCCTGGAATTCGTTATCGATCAGCTCAAGCAGTTGCTCGGCGGTGCCGATATCGGAGGTAAACAGGTCAAGCAGGGCTGTGTCGTGCATGGCGGGCTCTTGGGGGTCGGGCGTCCAACACCCCCAGCGCAGCCCTGGGACTAGCGCTGGGATTCGAAGTCGAGCAGTTTCTGGGCGACGCGTTTGCTGTCGACCTGGTAGCTGCCGTCGGCAATGGCCTGTTTCAGCTCGGCCACGCGCTCTTTATTGACGATGGGCTGATCGCGCAGCTTCTCGCCGATTGCTTGCAACTGTTGTGCCTCACGGCTCAGCTGCACGGATTCGCCGCTTTTGGCGTTGGTTTGTTCATCGGTACCGGTGACAGGCGCCTTGTTCGGCTGCGCCGATTCATTGCGAGTGCCAGCCTGAGTCGCGCCGGTACGCCCCGCGTTGGCGGGCGTGTTGGCATTGTTCAGCCGGTTGAAGTCGATGACCATGATGCAGAACCTCGGACGATATGGTGGACGCTTGCCATGCTTTTCGGCCGCTGCCGGGAGAACTTTAGGACTATTTTCATTGCGTCGTTCAAACAGTGTAGGGAATCGCCAGACCTTTGCGCTACAAGAAACATGCCTACATGGACACTTCCACCTGGCCAGGGCCGACAACGCGGGCTCGAACCACCCGCTGCGAACGTAGATTGCGCACATTGATCTGTTCGCCCGGAGCACCATCTGTCAGGGCTTCGCCCGGCATGCGCACGTTCACCGTAGTGCCGCGGGCGCTGATAACGACCTGGTCGCCGCGGCGTATGACCTCGGCGATTTGCAGATGGCTGGGCGCGAGAACCTGATCGCCGCCCAGCTGTCGCGTCAATTTCTTGCCGATTGCCTGCGCCGGGTCCGTCAGAAAGTTTTGACCGAGTAGTCCTACGTCGCGTTCCATCAGGCTGAGATCCGCGGGTTTGACTATGCTCATGCGCTTGAGGGGGCGGGTCAGTACGACGACCGGTCGATACAAGCGTATCTCCGCGGGCACGAACACCGTCCATGGAGAGCTGCCGTCACAACGCACTCGCGTGGTGACTCGTCCCAACGGTTGTGCCGGGCTTTCCAGTGTGGTGCTCAAAGGCTGGTCACATACCGGCAGACGCAAGCGTGGGTCGAGACGATTGACGCGAATCTCATGGCGCCCCTGAATTTCGCTACGCTGTAGATATTCGGTGGTTGCCTGCTCAAGAAAGGACTCGGTCGCGCCGATAAGTTGTTCAGTGCTGGTGAAGGTGGCAGCCGCCGTACCGCTGTAGCCGAGTGTCGGCAAAGCGAGTAGAACAGGCAAGGGCGCAAGGCACTTTGCCAGTAGCTGTCGGAATGATGACGTTTTCTGCTTCATACGTGTTGCAAAGCAAGCCCCGTGCCGCCTGCTAGGCTCAATGGGGTAGGCGTTACTAGACAAGAAGGAGTCCGGGCATGGCCGGGTTGATGGATTCGGTTAACCAGCGCACGCAGCTGGTAGGGCAGAACCGCTTGGAGTTGTTGTTGTTCCGCCTGGAAGGCCCACAGCTTTACGGTATCAACGTATTCAAGGTGAAAGAGGTGCTGCAATGCCCCAATCTCACCATCATGCCCAAATCCAGCCGGGTGGTGCGGGGCGTGGCCAACATTCGTGGCGGCACCATCCCTATTCTCGACCTGTCCATCGCCACCGGGCGGGCGCCGCTGGAAGACCTGAAAACCAGCTTCGTCATCATCACCGAGTACAACACCAAGGTTCAGGGCTTTCTGGTGCGTTCGGTCGAACGTATCGTCAATATGAACTGGGAGGAGATCCATCCGCCACCCAAGGGCACCGGGCGCGATCACTACCTGACCGCGGTCACGCGGCTCGACCAGCAGCTGGTCGAGATCATCGACGTGGAGAAAATCCTCGCCGAGGTTGCGCCGACCTCGGAAGTGATCTCCGCGGGCGTCATAGACGAGCAGGTGCAGAGTCAGGCGGTGACCAAGCACGTATTGATCGTCGATGATTCCTCGGTGGCCCGCAAACAGGTATCGCGCTGCCTGCAGACCGTAGGTGTCGAAGTGACCGCGTTGAACGATGGTCGCGAAGCCTTGAACTACCTCAAGAAAATGGCGGAAGAGGGGCGCAATCCCGACAAGGAACTGCTGATGCTGATTTCCGACATCGAGATGCCCGAGATGGACGGCTATACGCTGACGACGGAGATTCGCAGTGATCCGCGCATGCAGAAGCTGCATATCCTCCTGCATACTTCGCTTTCGGGTGTATTCAACCAGGCGATGGTGAAGAAGGTCGGTGCCGACGATTTTTTGGCCAAGTTCAAGCCAGATGATCTGGCGGCGCGCGTGGTCGATCGCATTCGCGTATCGGATGAGGGCTGAAGGCATGACCTTCAGCGAATGTTAAGGTAGGTGAGGCGGCACTAGTGTCTTCAGGTAATTTGGATTTCGAGCAGTTCCGGGCTTTCCTGGAAAAGGCCTGCGGTATTCTGCTTGGCAGCAACAAGCAGTACCTGGTCTCCAGTCGTCTGAACAAGCTGATGGAGCAAAATGGCATCAAGACCCTGGGCGAGCTGGTGCAGCGCATGCAAAGCCAGCCGCGCGGCGGGCTGCGCGAGCAGGTGGTGGATGCCATGACCACCAACGAGACCCTGTGGTTTCGTGACACCTATCCGTTCGAGGTGCTGAAGAGTCGCGTGCTGCCGGAGCTGATCAAGGCCTATCCGGCCCAGCGCCTGCGCATCTGGTCGGCAGCCTGCTCGTCCGGCCAGGAGCCATACTCGTTGTCGATGTCCATCGATGAGTTCGAGCGCACCAATCTCGGTCAGCTCAAGGCTGGGGTGCAGATTGTCGCCACCGATCTGTCGCCGTCGATGCTGGCCAACTGCAAATCCGGTGAGTACGACAGCCTGGCCATGGGGCGTGGCCTTTCGCAGGAGCGCCTGCAGCGTTACTTCGACCCTAAAGGGCCGGGACGTTGGCAGGTCAAGGCGCCGATCAAGAGCCGTGTCGAATTTCGTCCGCTCAACCTGCTGGACAGTTACGCGGCGCTGGGCAAGTTCGATATCGTGTTCTGCCGTAACGTGCTGATCTACTTCTCTGCCGAGGTTAAGAAAGACATTCTCACGCGTATTCACGCCACGTTGAAGCCGGGTGGCTATCTGTTCCTCGGCGCCTCCGAGGCGCTCAATGGCTTGCCGGAGAAATACCAGATGGTGCAGTGCAGCCCCGGGATCATCTACAAGGCGAAATAGCCGCGAGATTCGTTCGGCATACAAAGCAACGGGAGGCCATATGGCCTCCCGTTTGCGTTTGTAGGTGCGCATTTATTCGCGACGGTGGCGAACCTCACCGTTCATAGATGCGTTCCTATAGGCGGCAAGCTGGCAAACGCCCTTTGCCACTCGCTTGCCAACAAGCGGTAATGCCTTGCCGCTTTGCCGCTGTCCGTTGCCAGATTTAAGAATAAGCCATTGATTTTATTGATTTAAATAAGTTGGCACAGCCTTTGCTGAATAGCTCGCAACAGTGACCACATGGCCCAGCGGCAAAGGTTCGAAAACATGAGCATCAACTTCGGTAGCGCACTCGGCATCCATGAACAGGCACTCGGCTTCCGCTCCCAGCGTGCCGAAGTGCTGGCAAACAACATCGCCAACGCCGATACCCCGAACTACAAGGCGCGCGATCTCGACTTCGCCAGCGTGTTGGCCGAGCAGAACAACCGCATGCAGCGTGGCGGCGTTTCCCTGAACCGCACCGACAGCCGGCATATCCCGGCCGAAGGTGTGAAAAGCGGCGAAGCCGAGCTGCCGTACCGCACGCCGTTCCATGCCTCGCTGGATCAGAACACCGTCGACCTGCAGATCGAACAGTCGAACTACGCCGAGAACGCCGTGCAGTTCCAGGCCAGCTTCACCTTCCTCAACAGCAAATTCAAAGGGCTGACCGCAGCCCTGCGCGGCGAATAAGGAGCGCGACCATGTCCCTTGCCAGTGTCTTCAATATCGCCGGAACCGGCATGAGCGCCCAGAGCACTCGCCTGAACACCATTTCCAGCAACATCGCCAACGCCGAGACCGTGTCCTCGAGCCTGGATCAGACCTACCGCGCCCGCCATCCGGTATTCGCTACCGTGTTCCAGCAGGCGCAGGGCGGCGACCGTGGTTCGCTGTTCGCCGAGCAGGACGAAGCCGGCCGTGGCGTCCAGGTCCTGGGCGTGATCGAGGATCAGAGCAGCCTGATGCCGCGTTACGAGCCGGATCATCCCATGGCCAACGGCGACGGTTATGTCTACTACCCGAACGTCAACGTGGTCGAGGAAATGGCCGACATGATCTCTGCCAGTCGCGCCTTCCAGACCAACGTTGAAATGATGAACACCGCCAAACAGATGTTGCAGCGCGTACTGACTCTGGGTC
Organism: Pseudomonas sp. UBA7530; assembly: GCF_002479365.1. Lineage (NCBI taxonomy): Bacteria > Pseudomonadati > Pseudomonadota > Gammaproteobacteria > Pseudomonadales > Pseudomonadaceae > Pseudomonas > Pseudomonas sp. UBA7530. The sequence goes on along the minus strand of NZ_DLMS01000001.1, from coordinate 741,012 downwards.
AGTAACGCATCGAGGAGATTTCGGATGAGCACAGTAGGCGGAACCAGCTCGGTACTCGACCAGTATCAGATCAAGCAGGACACCAAGCAGAACAAGGATCTCGGCAAGAATGAGTTTCTCAATCTGCTGGTGGCGCAGTTGAACAACCAGAACCCGCTGGAGCCGCAGGGCAACGGTGAGTTCATCGCCCAGCTGGCGCAGTTCAGCCAGGTGGAAGGGATCGAGAAACTCAACACCAGCATGGGGTCGATGCTCTCCAGCTTCCAGTCTTCGCAGGCGTTGCAGGCGTCCTCTCTGGTCGGGCGCAAGGTTATCGTGCCGGGCGAGAAGGCAGTGGTCGATACCAGTGAGAGCTTCAAGGCCAGTACCGTGCTGCCGGTCAGCAGCAGCAACGTGTACGTCAACGTCTATAACAACTCCGGTTCGCTGGTCACCCGGATCAACCTGGGCGAGCAGGCCGCTGGCAATGTCAGCTTCATCTGGGACGGCAAGGATTCGAGCGGCAATGTGGCGCCGCCCGGCACCTACAAGTTCGAGGCGCAGGCCACCTACGGTACCGAAACCAAAGGTCTTTACACCATGCTGCCGGCCAACGTCGACAGCGTGACGCTGGGCGGCAACGAGCTGATGCTCAATCTTGCCGGCCTCGGCAACGTTCCGCTTTCCCAAGTGCAGGTCATCGGCCAGTAATTATTGACGCCGGTCGTTCCGGCGAAGGAGTCTTCCATGTCGTTCAATATCGGTCTCAGTGGTCTGCGTGCGGCAACCAGCGACCTCAACGTCACCGGCAACAACATTGCCAACGCCGGTACTGCCGGCTTCAAGCAGTCGCGTGCCGAGTTCGCCGATCTCTACGCCTCGTCGATGCTCGGCACCGGCAAGAACCCGCAGGGCAGTGGCGTGCTGCTGGGCGATGTGGCGCAGATGTTCAACCAAGGCAACATCAACTACACGCAGAACGCCCTGGACATGGCTGTCAACGGCAACGGCTTCTTCGTTACCAGCAATAACGGCGAGATCAGCTATACCCGTGCCGGCTACTTCGGTACCGATCGCGATGGTTATATCGTCAACAACTTCGGCTACCGCCTGCAGGGCTACTCCGCTGACGACAGCGGCAATATCTTGCCGGTACAGGCCGACCTGCGCGTCAGTGCTGGTCAGCAGGAACCCAAGGCCACCACCTCGGTGACCCAGACCATCAACCTGAATTCCAACGCCGTGCGCCCGGCCAACGCCGGCACCATGGCGGCGCCGACTTTCGATCCGAGCGATTCCAAGTCCTTCAACTGGTCGACTTCCACCAATATCTACGACGCTCAGGGCAACGCCCACGTCATGACCCAGTACTTCGTGAAGAACGAGGCGCCGGCCAACAATGGCTGGACCATGCATGTGCTGGTCGATGGTGTGAATCCACGCGATCCAAGCAGCACGCAGCCTTACAGCTATTCCATGGGCTACGATGCAGCGGGGCAGTTGAACAACCCGGCCATGACGCCGATTCTGTCGACGCCGCCAAACCCGGCGCTGGATGCGCCAGCCATCGCCGCGGGTACGGTTAACGGCATATTCACGCTCGGTGAGGCGGACTGGACTCCAGCCGAGAAGGACCCGGCTAACCCAGGCAGCATGGTGGCCAATGGCGCCGATAGCGAGGCCTTCACTTTCGATATGCGCGGTTCGACTCAATACGCCGCGTCGTTCGCCGTCAATTCGGTCAGCCAGGATGGCTACACCACCGGCCAGCTCGCCGGGGTGGAGGTGGACGATACCGGGGTGATCTTCGCTCGTTACACCAATGGTCAGTCCAAGGTGCAGGGTCAGGTGCTACTGGCGAACTTCGCCAACGTGCAGGGCCTGACTCCCGTTGGCAAGACCGCCTGGGTGCAGTCGTTCGAGTCGGGTGAGCCTGTGATCGGTACACCGCGCAGCAGCACCCTGGGTGCCCTGCAGGCTGGCGCGCTGGAAGACTCCAACGTCGAGCTGTCGGACCAGTTGGTGAACCTGATCGTGGCTCAGCGCAACTACCAGGCCAACGCCAAGACCATCGAAACTGAAAGCGCCATCACCCAGACCATCATCAACCTGCGTTGATGATAACGGTTGAGGCAAAGCGGCAAGCCGGGCTTGCCGCTTTGCCGTTCCAGTGCCGGCAAAACCTCGCCGCCGACATCATCCTCGAAGCTCCCTATATCTTTTAAAATCCTTTTAAATCAGTGTCTTGAATTTGTTTTTTCGGGTCTGGCATGGTGCTTGCTATATAGCTTGCAAAGAGCCAAGGGCACGTCGCCCACTCGGAGAATTACCATGGACAAGATGCTGTACGTCTCCATGACCGGAGCGCAGAACAACACGCTGAGCCTGCGCGCCCACGCCAACAACCTGGCGAACGTTTCCACCTCGGGGTTCCGTCGCGATTTCGAGCAGGCGCGTTCGATGCCTTTGTTCGGTGAAAGCTATCCGGCGCGCGTGTTCGCCATGACCGAGCGCCCAGCCACCGATTTCCGTCCGGGATCGCTGCAGGAAACCGGCCGCGACCTGGACGTGGCGATCGGCGGCAAGGGTTGGATCGCCGTGCAGGCGCCTGACGGCAGCGAGGCCTACGTGCGTACCGCCAGCCTGAACATCGATGCTCTGGGTGTGCTGCGTACCGGCAATGGCTTGCCGGTGATGGGCAACGCCGGGCCGATTGCCGTGCCGCCGGAGCAGAAGGTGGAAATCGGCCAGGACGGCACCATCAGCATTCGAGCGCTGGGCGAGAACCCCAACGTGCTGGCTGAGGTGGACCGCATCAAGCTGGTCAACCCTGATCCCAGAAGCATGGAGAAGGGCACCGATGGCCTGATTCGCGTCAAGGGTCAGCCAGAGGTCGAGGCCGACGCCACTGTTCAGGTGACTTCCGGCTTTCTCGAGGCGAGCAACGTCAATGCCGTCGAGGAAATGACCGCCATCCTGTCCCTGTCCCGTCAGTTCGAACTGTCGGTAAAGATGATGCGCACCGCCGAAGACAACTCGTCGGCCATGGCGCGGGTTTTGCAGATTAGCTAATTACCAGCACGCGGCGCCGTAAAACCGGCACCCGAGGAGAAACGATATGCTTCCGGCACTGTGGGTCAGCAAGACTGGTTTGTCCGCCCAGGACATGAACCTGACCACCATTTCCAACAACCTGGCCAACGTCTCCACCACGGGCTTCAAGCGCGATCGTGCCGAGTTCGAGGATCTGCTGTACCAGATTCGCCGCCAGCCTGGCGGTCAGTCCAGCCAGGACAGCGAGCTGCCTTCCGGTCTGCAGTTGGGGACCGGTGTGCGGGTGGTGGGTACGCAGAAAATCTTCACTGCCGGCAGTCTGCAGACCACCGAGCAACCTTTGGATATGGCTGTCAACGGTCGCGGTTTTTTCCAGATCCTGCAGCCCGACGGCACCGTTTCCTACACCCGTGATGGCAGCTTTCACCTGAACTCGGATGGGCAGATCGTCACCTCCCAGGGCTTTGCGCTGGAGCCGGCGATCGTGCTTCCCAACGAAGTGCGTACCTTCACCGTGGGTGAGGATGGCACCGTTTCGGTGACCACTGCCGGCAACCCGCAGCCGCAGATCATTGGCAACATCCAGCTGGCTGACTTCGTCAACCCGGCGGGGCTGGAGGCCATCGGCAACAACCTGTTCCTGGAGACAGGCGCTAGTGGCGCGCCGCAAGTCGGCAATCCGGGCCTCAACGGTCTGGGCACTACGCTGCAGAACACCCTGGAAAACTCCAACGTCAGCGTGGTGGAGGAGTTGGTGAACATGATCACCACCCAGCGTGCCTATGAAATGAATTCCAAGGTGATTTCCACCGCCGATCAGATGCTGTCCTTCGTGACGCAGAACCTCTGATCCTTTTGACTCTGTTGTGAACGCCGCGAGGTAGTGGTTATGAACCGGCAAATTCTCTGTTTCCCCCTGTTGGCTGGCCTGCTGCTCAGCAGCGGCTGCGTGGCGCCGACAGCCAAGCCGGACGATCCCTATTACGCGCCGGTACTGCCGCGCACGCCGCTGCCGGCCGCGCAGAACAACGGTTCGATCTACCAGGCCGGCTTCGAAAATGGCCTGTATGACGACCGCAAGGCCTTCCGCATTGGTGACATCATCACCATCACCCTCAACGAGCGGACCCAGGCCAGCAAGAACGCCAACAGCAATATTCAGAAGGACAGTAACGCCAACCTTGGCGTGACGTCCTTGTTTGGTTCGACCCCTTCGGCTACCAATCCGCTGACGGGTAGCAAGATGGACCTAGGCGTCCAATTCAATGGCGAGCGCGAGGCCAGCGGCTCCGGCCAGGCGGGGCAGAGCAACAGCCTGTCCGGCTCGATTACCGTGACCGTCGCCGAAGTGCTGCCCAACGGCATTCTCGCCGTGCGTGGCGAGAAGTGGATGACCCTCAATACTGGTGATGAGCTGGTGCGTATCTCCGGTCTGGTTCGTGCTGACGATATCGCTACCGACAATACCGTGGCTTCCACCCGCATCGCCGATGCGCGCATCACGTACTCGGGCACCGGCGCGTTCGCCGATGCCAGCCAGCCTGGCTGGTTGAGCCGTTTCTTCGTCAGCCCGCTGTGGCCGTTCTGATCGGGGTGTTATCGATGAAATCCTGGCTGGCTCATGCCTCGTCCCTGCTGTTCAACCTGCTTTCCCAAGGCTACACGCGAGCCACGGCAAGCGGGTCTGCGCGCAAGGCATTTGCAGTGACCTCGACTGCCAAGCGAGGGCTGCGCGTCCATGGTCTCGAATCGGCACAGGCCGGCGACTGCCGTCGCCAGTTCGCTGTCGCCCATCGTGGCTATCGTCATCGCGGCGCCAACGATTGGGTGCTGCTGGCGACCATGCTTGCGTGCCTGCTGCTGAGTCTGCCGACCCAGGCCGAGCGTCTGAAGGATCTGGCATCGATTCAGGGCGTGCGCAGCAACCAGCTGATCGGCTACGGCCTGGTGGTCGGCCTCAATGGTAGCGGTGACCAGACCACGCAGACGCCTTTCACCGTGCAGACCTTCAACAACATGCTGGCGCAGTTCGGCATCAAGGTGCCGCCGGGCGGCAACGTGCAGTTGAAGAACGTCGCAGCCGTTTCGGTGCATGCTGACCTGCCGGCGTTCGCCAAGCCGGGGCAGACCATCGACATCACCATTTCCTCCATCGGTAACGCCAAGAGCCTGCGTGGCGGCAGCCTGCTGATGACGCCGCTCAAGGGGATCGACGGCAACGTCTACGCCATCGCCCAAGGCAACCTGGTGGTCGGTGGCTTCGATGCCAGCGGCGCCGATGGTTCGCGAATCACCGTCAACGTTCCGTCTGCCGGCCGTATTCCCGGTGGTGCCACTGTGGAGCGTCCGGTACCGAGTGGCTTCGATCAGGGCAACTACCTGACTCTGAACCTCAATCGCCCCGACTTCACCACGGCGAAGAATATCGTCGATCAGATCAACGACCTGCTTGGCCCAGGCGTTGCCCAGGCCATCGATGGTGGCTCGATTCGTGTCAGTGCGCCGCTCGATCCCAATCAGCGCGTCGACTATCTGTCGATTCTGGAAAACCTGCAGGTCGAGGCGGGCAAGGCGGTGGCCAAGGTCATCATCAACTCGCGCACCGGCACCATCGTCATCGGCCAGGACGTCAAGGTTCAGCCGGCCGCCGTCACCCACGGCAGCCTGACCGTGACCATCACCGAAGACCCCATCGTCAGCCAGCCTGAAGCGTTTTCCGGCGGGCAGACTGCGGTGGTGCCGCGCTCGCGTGTGGGTGCCGAGGAAGAAGCCAAACCGATGTTCAAATTCGGCCCTGGTACCAGTCTCGACGAGATCGTGCGGGCGGTGAACCAGGTGGGCGCTGCACCTTCCGACCTGATGGCCATCCTGGAGGCGCTCAAGCAAGCCGGCGCCCTGCAGGCCGATCTGATCGTGATCTGAGGAGGATTGCTGCCATGGATTCTCGACTCTCAGCCGGTCTGCTCGGCAACGGCAAAAGCCCGATCGACAGCGGTTCTTTTACCGACCTGAACCGCCTCAACCAGTTCAAGGTAGGCGGCGATACCGAGCAGAACATCCGCAAGGTCGCTCAGGAGTTCGAATCGCTGTTCATGAACGAAATGCTCAAGGCCATGCGTTCTGCCAACGCTGCGTTCGGCGAGGGCAACTTCATGAACAGCAACGAGAGCAAGACCTATCAGGACATGCACGACCAGCAACTGGCCGTAACTCTTTCCAAGGAAGGGCGCGGTATCGGTCTGGCCGACGTGATGGTGCGGCAGATGTCGAAAATCAAGCAGCCGTCGAGCCGTCCCAACCCTTTCGCGCAGGTCGAGCAGCCGCTTGCCGCGGCGAGCGAGTCGAAGGCCGACAAAGTCGCCAGCAGCGAAGGCTTCCGTGATGACGCGGCATTGATCAATCGTCGGCGTCTGGCCGTGCCGGGCAAGCTGGCGGATCGTCTACTGGCCGGCATCGTACCGTCAGCCGGAGAGGGTGAGGGTAAGGCACTCTCGGGCAATGACTGGATTCCGGCGCAGGCCAGCGCCGCGCCCAAGGATAAAGGCCTCAGTCTTGGCAACAGCGATGCCTTGACCGGGCGCCGTATCGCCCAACCGCCGTTGGCACCGGGCAAGGCCGCGTTCAGTTCGCCGCAGGAATTCGTCGCCACCATGCTGCCGATGGCGGAAGCGGCTGCCGAGAAGATCGGTGTCGACCCACGTTATCTGGTGGCCCAGGCCGCGCTGGAAACCGGCTGGGGCAAGTCGATCATCCGTACCCGTGATGGCGATAGCAGCCATAACCTGTTCGGCATCAAATCCCATGGCGGCTGGGAGGGTGAGTCGGCCCGTGTTCTGACGACCGAATACAAAGGCGGCAAGGCGGTCAAGGAGGCGGCCAGCTTCCGCGCCTATGACTCCTACGCGCAGAGCTTCGACGATTACGTCAGCTTCCTGCAGAACAATGGGCGCTACGACAAAGCGCTGAGCTCTACCGAGAACCCCGAGCGTTTCGTCAAGGAACTGCAGCAGGCCGGTTATGCCACCGACCCGAACTACGCACGCAAGATCTCGCAGATCGCTCGCAAGATGCAGACCTATCAGGCAATCGCCGCTGCCGATAGCGCCACTACAAGGACTTGAGGTTGAATCATGGCTGACCTACTCAACATCGGTCTTTCCGGTCTCGCTGCGAACAAGACATCGCTGGCGGTTACCGGCCATAACATCGTCAACGTCAATACGCCGGGCTTCTCTCGTCAGGAGACGATCCAGGCTACGCGTACGCCGCAGTTCAGTGGTGCCGGCTATATCGGTTCGGGCACGACCCTGACCGACGTACGGCGCATCTATAACGACTTCCTCAATACCCAGGTGCGCAGCAGCACGGCGCTCAACAGTGATACCAAGGCGTACCTGAGTCAGATCAACCAGCTCGATTCGCTCCTGGCTGGTAGTAATACGGGCATTACTCCTGCTATGCAGAAGCTGTTCGCAGCCCTGCAGACCGCCGCGGAAGACCCGGCCAACGTACCGGCCCGGCAGTTGGTGCTGTCCGAAGCGGAAGGCCTGGCCAAGCGTTTCAACAACATCTACGACCGCTTGTACGAGCAAAACGCCTTCATCAACAAGCAGCTCTCGGCGGTGACCGATCAGGTCAACCAGTTGGCGACCTCGATTGCCGGCTACAACGATGCGATCGCCGTGGCGTCATCCAATGGCCAGGCCCCTAACGACCTGCTCGATGCCCGTGAAGAGGCGGTGCGCAAGCTATCCGAGTTCGTCGGCGTGACCGTGGTGCCGCAGGATGACAACACCTACAACCTCTTTATCGGTTCCGGCCAGCCGTTGGTGGTGGGCAAGAATGCCGCGCGCCTGGAGGTGACGCCGGGGCAGTCCGACCCGCTGCGCAGCGAGATCCAGTTCGTCAGCGGCAACTCCCGGCAGAATGTCAGCTCGCTGATCACCGGGGGCGAAATGGGCGGCCTGCTGCGCTATCGGCAGGACGTGCTGGACACATCGATGAATTCCATCGGCCGCCTGTCCTTATCCATCGCCGACCAGATGAATCGCCAGCTGGGCCAGGGGCTCGACCTCAATGGTGAGTTCGGCAAGGAGCTGTTCCGTCCGATCAATGATCCACTGTTGCTGGCCCAGCGCAGCCTCGCGCGCATCGGCAATAGCGATCCGATGGCCAACCTCAATGTCAGCATCACCGACACTACGCGCCTGACCACCAGCGATTACGAAGTTCAGTTCACCAGCGCCACCGAATATGTGGTGCGGCGTTCTTCCGATGGCGCTGTGTTCCCCGCCAGTCCGGCGACCTTCGACATCAACGCGGTGCCCGCGCCGGAAGTCGACGGTTTTTCCCTGAGTGTGGCACAGGGCACCTTCGCGGCTGGCGACCGCTTCACCGTGATGCCGACCCGTAACGCGGCGCGCGATACTCGTGCTGACATGAAAAATTCGGAGGAACTGGCCTTCGCCGCTCCGCTGAAGACCGAGTCCAGCCCGGGCAATACCGGCACCGGTACCGTCAGTCAGCCCAAGCTCAGCACCGAGATCGACATCTACGATCCAGCAGCCCAGGCCGATATGGAAACCAGCCTGCGCAATGCCCCGCCGATGCGCATCGTCATGGGCGCCGCCGGCGGTGCTACCCAATCTTATGAAGTGCTGGACATCAACGGCAACGTGATCAACAGCGGCAACATCACGCCCGGCCAGAGCAACAAGATCACCATCAACGTGCCGGCCAATCCGCCGAACGTGCCCAGCGCCTTCGCCTACGAAGTGAGTATCGGCGGGCGCCCCTCGCAGGGCGACAATTTTTCGGTGTCGTTCAACACCAACGGTGTTTCGGATAACCGCAACGCCCTGAACCTGGTCGACTTGCAGAAGAAATCGGTGATCGGCATCAACCCGGCGGCGCCGGATACCACGGGGGCGAGTTTCTCCGACGCCTATGGTGACCTGGTCGAACGGGTGGGCACGCTGACCAGCCAGGCGCGGGTCGATGGCGAGGCGACTGGCGCGATTCTCAAGCAGGCCACCGACAACCGCGACTCGGTGTCCGGCGTGAACCTCGATGAAGAGGCCGCCAAGCTGATCCAGTTCGAGCAGTATTACCAGGCATCGGCGCAGATCATTCAAGTTGCGCGCAGCTTGTTCGATACCCTGATCAATTCATTCTGATAGTTGCCCTTCCTGCGGGAAGGGGTAGCCTGTGAAAACAGGCTCGGCAAGAGGCAAGCCCCATGGTTATGCGCATTTCCTCCATCCAGGCGTTCAACAACGGCGTTTCCGGCCTGGGGCGCAACTATTCGAACCTGATCCGCACCCAGGAGCAGATCAGCAGCGGCAACCGCATCCTTACGCCCGCCGACGATCCGGTCGCGTCGGTACGCCTGCTGCAACTCGAACAGCAGCAGGCCATGCTCACCCAGTACAAGAACAACCTCACCGCAGCAGACAACAGCCTGGTGCAGGAGGAAGCCACCCTCAACTCGATCAACACCGTCATGCAGCGCGTGCGCGAACTGGCTGTACGAGCTGGCGGCGGCGCGCTGTCGGCTGAAGACCGGCAATCCATCGCCAAGGAACTGGAAGAGCGCGAGGGCGAGCTGCTTAACCTGATGAACAGCCAGAACGCCCGTGGCGAGTACCTGTTCAGCGGCAACCTGGGCAAGACCGCGCCGTTCGTGCGTAATCCCGACGGCACCTATTCCTACATGGGTGACGAAGGCCAGCGCAGCCTGCAGGTCGCCAGCTCCACCAACGTGGCGATCAATGACAACGGCAAGCGCCTGTTCGAGAGCGTGAGCAACGCCAATCGCACGGCCAGCAACGGCGGTGTCAACAATCCGGCGTTGCCGTCACCGCCGCTGCCGGGCACCATCATCGCCCCAGTGCCGGCCGATGAGCAGCGGGTTTTTATGTCCCCCGGCCTAGTCGAAGACGACCGTGCCTTCAACTCCAATTTTCGCAACGGCGAGCCGTACTCGCTCACTTTCGTCAGCGGCAACGAGTTTCGTATCTATGACGCCTCCGGCGCTGACGTGACCTCGGAGATTCCGGGTGGCGGCAAGATCGATCCGCTGACCAGCAACGGCAACACCATCAACTTCCGTGGCATGCGCTTCCAGCTCGACGTGGTGCTCAAGGAAGGGGACAACCCGCAGGACCTCAACAATCTGGTGGCTGACATCCAGCCCCCGGCTACCGCTGGCACGCCAGGCGCGGGAACCCACAGCTTCACCCTGCAGTCGGCTCCCACCGACTTCGCCGTGACCCGGTCCTCCACCAATACCTCGGCAGCCGTGGTGTCGGGGGGCGGCATCGTCAACCAGGGCGTGTTCGATGGCCAGTTCCCCACCTCAGGTGTGGTGGTGCGCTTCACCAACGACACCGACTACGAGGTTTATGCCCAGCCGTTGGGGCCTAACAGTACCGTGCTCACAACCGGTTCGGTGACCGCACCTTATCCGGCGACCTTCGACGTTTACGGCGCGCAGTTCACCATGTCCGGTCCGGCCGCCGCGGCCGGCGGTGACGAGTTCGGCATCCAGCCGCAGTTTCAGGAACAGCGCAGCATCCTCGACAGCATCGCGCGCCTGCGCCAGACGCTGGAATCCTCGCCGAGCTCGCCTGCCGGCAACCTGGCCATTCGTGATGAAGTGGCCATCGCCCTGAAGAACTTCGACAACGGCATCGCCAATGTCGACGAAGTGCGCACCGAGATTGGCGCCCGGCGCAACCTGATCGAGACTACTCAGGTCGATAACGAGGACGTCACTCTGGTGAACAAATCCGTGCAGGCTGAACTACGTGAACTGGATTACGCCGAGGCTCTGTCGCGTCTGTCGTTCCAGACCATCGTGCTCGAAGCGGCGCAGCAGAGTTATGTAAAGATCGCGGGATTGAATCTGTTCAATCAGCTGCGTTGAGCCGCCAGCGCATGGCCGCTCGATTAGCGGCGAGGCACGTTTTACTCATCATGGATATGGCGGCGGCATGACCGAACAGAAACTGGCTTTTTCTACCAAAGCGGAGTCGCTTGCTCTGCTTGAAGGGCGGCTGCACAGCGCCTGCGTGCTGCCGCAAGTTATCTTCAGCGTCATCCAGTGGCGCAAAAATGCCGAGGCCTGTCTGGCCGAGATACGCGCCAAAGGCTGGGCAAACATGGCCGTGCGCAGCAGCAGTAGCCGTGAGGATGGCGAACAGGGCTCGGCGGCCGGTGCGTTCGACTCCTGCCTGAACGTGACACCTGACGGTTTGCTGGGCGCTATCGCGCAGGTGCTCGAGTCGATGGGCGGGCAGAGTGCCAGCGGGGCTGATCAGATCTTTGTCCAGCCGATGGTTGGCTCGGTCAGCATGGCGGGAGTGGGTTTCGGCCTCGACCCGGCCACCCTGGCGCCTTACTTCGTCATCAACTATGACGAACGCAGTGGGCGTACCGACGCGGTGACCTCGGGGCGATCCAACGAGCTGCGCACGTTCTATGCCCATCACGCCGGCAGCGATTTGCCGCCCTCGCTGGCACCGGTTGTGGCGTTGCTGCGCGAGTTGCAGGCGCTGTTCGGTCGCCAGGCCATCGACATCGAATTCGCCACGGATGCACAGGCCCAACTTTACCTGCTGCAGGTTCGGCCACTGGTGCTCGGTGCCGAGCCGGTCGATGCTCGGGCACACGGCAAGATGGTGCGTCTGATCCATGATCGAATTGTGCAGGGCATTCGGCCGCAGCCCTTTCTGCACGGCGAGCGCACCGTATTTGGGGTCATGCCTGACTGGAACCCGGCCGAGATCATCGGTGTGCGGCCACGTCCGCTGGCGTTGTCGCTTTACCGTGAGCTGGTCACCGACATGATCTGGGCTTACCAGCGCAACAACTACGGCTACCGCAACCTGCGTAGTTTTCCGTTGATGCTGCATTTCCATGGCTTGCCTTACATCGACGTGCGCGTCAGCTTCAATTCCTTCATCCCGCGCGACATAGACGGTGCGCTGGCCGACAAGCTGGTCAACTACTACATCGAGCGTCTGCTGGCCGCACCGAATCTGCATGACAAGGTCGAGTTCGAGATCGTCTTCTCCTGCTACACGCTGGATCTGCCGCAACGTCTGCAGGCTCTGCAGGACGCCGGCTTCACCGAGGCCGAGTGTGGTCGTTTGGCGGACAGCCTGCGCGAGCTGACCAATCGCATCGTCCACAACGAAACCGGCTTGTGGCGCACCGACCGGCAGAAGCTCGATGTGTTGCTGGCCAGGCGCGACGAGATACTCGGCGCCGACACCGATCCGGTGACCCGCATCTACTGGCTGCTGGAGGACTGCCGGCGTTACGGCACGCTGCCGTTCGCCGGACTGGCGCGCGCCGGCTTCATCGCCGTGCAACTGCTGCGTTCATTGGTCACCGTGGGCGTGCTCGATCAGAGCGAATACGATGCCTTTCTCAACGGTCTGTCCACTGTCAGCGGGCAGATGACCCAGGACCTGGCGCAGCTGGATCGCACGACTTTTCTGGCGCGTTACGGCCACCTGCGGCCGGGCACCTATGACATCCTGTCGCCACGTTACGACGAGGCACCCGATCTCTATTTCGATTGGCACAGCCCGGCAGTCGAGGTGCGTCATGAGCGCGCCCGTTTCGCCCTGTCGCTGGCGCAGATGCGTGAGATCAGCCGCCTGCTGAGCGAGCACGGGCTGTCCCACGATGTAGTGGGACTGTTCGATTTCCTTCAGGCAGGTATCGAGCTGCGCGAGTACGCCAAGTTCGTGTTCACGCGTAATCTGTCCGATGCGTTGTCCCTGTTCCGTGAGTTGGGCCATGACCTGGGTTTCAGCGCCGAGGACATGTCCTACGCCAACATTCAGGTGATCAAGGAGCTGCATGCTGCCAGCGCGGACCCTAGAGAGCTGATCGCTGCCAGCATCGAGGAAGGGCGCCGGCGATATGGCGAAACCTGTCAAATCGTGCTACCGCCGCTGATTACCGGCCCCGAGGACGCCTTCTGCTTCCACCTGCCGCAGGCCGAGCCGAACTTCATCACCCAGCGTCAGGTGACAGGCGCGGTAATGGATTACCACCAGCGCGACGAGTTGCAGGGGGCCATCGTGATGATTCCAAGCGCAGATCCGGGTTTCGACTGGATTTTCTCCCACCGCATCGCCGGCTTCGTCACCGCTTACGGCGGCACTAATTCGCACATGGCCATCCGCGCCAACGAACTCGGCCTGCCGGCTGTGATCGGTGCCGGCGAGCTGCTTTATCGCAAGTGGGCTGGGGCCCAGATGCTTAACATCGACTGCGCCAACCGACGCGTCGAGGTGTTACGGTGAGGGTGGTGCTGGTCAGCCAGCGCGTCGATGTGCTGGCCGACCGAGGCGAGCGCCGCGATGCACTGGATCAGCGCCTGGCGGACTGGCTGGCGAGCCACGGGTTGTTGCCGGTGCCCGTGCCCAATCGGGCAGAGCGTCTGGACGTCCTGTGGACGCGCCTGAAGCCCGCTGCCGTGGTGCTCAGTGGCGGCAATGACCTGGCTGAGTATGGCGGCGATGCCCCGGAACGTGACGCTGTCGAGCGCGCGCTGCTGGCGCGGGCCATGGTTGAACAGGTGCCGCTGTTTGCCCTGTGCCGTGGCGCGCAACTGCTGCTCGATGCCTTCGGCAATCGCCTGGAGCGGGTGGCCGGGCATGTCGGTACGCGTCACCATCTGGTGATCGACGGGCGTGAGACCGAGGTCAACAGCTACCACCAATGGGGTTGCCGCTCGCTGGCCGCGCCCCTGGAAGTCCTGGCACGCAGTGAAGATGGCGTGATCGAGGTCTTCTTTCACCCGCAGCTGCCGCTGCTGGGCGTGATGTGGCACCCCGAGCGGGAAGCGCCCTTCGCCGAGCTGGACGGCCTGCTCCTGAATCGCTGTTTGAACAAGGAATGAGCTTTCCATGACACGTGCCATCATCCTCGCTGCCGGGCGTGGCAGCCGCATGGGCGAACTGACCGCCGAGCAGCCCAAGTGCTTCGCTCGCCTGCACGGTCGTCGCCTGCTGGACTGGCAACTGCAGGCGCTGCGGGGCGCCGGTATCGAGCGCCTGGCTCTGGTGCGGGGGTATCGCGGCGAGTGCTTTGACGAGCCGCTGACCTACTTCGAAAACCCCCGCTGGCAACAGAGCAACATGGTGCGCACGCTGTTGGCCGCAGACGCCTGGCTGGCGGCGGAGGCCTGCATAGTCAGTTACAGCGACATCTTCTTCAGCGCCGCCACCGTAGCGGCACTGAGCCGGGTCGAGGCCGACCTGGCGATTGCCTACGATCCGCACTGGCATGCGCTGTGGTCACAACGCTTTGCCGACCCGCTGGCTGATGCCGAGAGCTTCCGCCTGGATGCGAGTGGCAATCTGGCGACCATCGGTGAGCGTTGTCAGGACGTCGCCGAGATCGAGGGACAGTACATGGGGCTGCTCAAGTTCACCCCGGCCGGCTGGGCAAAGGTGCGCGAGCTGTTGCTGCAGCGTGGCGACGAGGCGATAGACCGTCTGGACATGACGAGCCTGCTGCGCTTGCTGCTGCAGGCCGGCCTGCCAATCACTGTGTCACCGGTACAAGGCCCCTGGGGGGAGGTAGACGCTGCCGATGACCTGGCACTCTATCACCGGCTGTTCACCCCAGAGGCGCTACACGCCTGAACGACTGTGTGTTCAGTCTGCCGCGCCGGGCAGGCTGAGCAGCGCCAGGTGCTTGAGCACCGGGTGAATGACGTAGTAGGTGTTGCCCTGTTCGGCGTCCTGTTGCAACACCACGTCCAGTTCGCCGCTGGCCTGATAGCGGCGCAGCACCTCCAGCAGCAGATCGGCGCGGATCGCCGTGTCGTAGCGGCGGTCGATGTCGGTGCCCAGCGGCGGTGCCGGGTAGCGTTTGCGAGCCAGTACCGGGCCGGTGTCGATTTGGGTATCGAGCAGAATAGCGCTGGCGGCGCAGACACCTTCTTCCAGCAGGCTGTAGTAGACGGTCGTGCTGCCACGGTAGTCGGGCAGCCAGCCGCTGTGCACGTGCAGCAGCGGGATGCCTAGTTCGATCAGGGGCGGCTTAACGATCTGCCCTCCATACCCGGAGAAGATCACCAGGCGCGGTGCCCGCTCACGCACGGCGTCGATGACCTGCTGATCGTTGATGTCGCGTGTCGCCAGGCTGGTGACGGGTACATCGCAGTCGGCCAGGGTGAGGCTGAGCGGGATGCCCAGATCCGGCAGCAGAACCCCCATTAACTCGCAGGCAGGCTCGCTCGGCGCCGTGGAACTCTGCGGCGCCTCGCCCAGCAGCAAGGCATGGGACGGCATCAGGCCGTGGGTGGCCAGGGTCTGCACATAGGCTTGGCTGCGTGCACTGTGCGCTGCGATCAGCAGAACGTCGTCGAGGTGGGTCATGGGGCGAGCTCCACGTTGGCCTGCGCTGCCACGCGAGCGACCCAATCCTGTTCGGCCGTGATAAGCCAGGCGAGTTGAGCGCCCTGGGGCGGACTCAGGCGCGGGTGAATCGAGATCAGGCTATCGACAACCTTGAGCAGCCCATTGAGAAAGGGCAGGGCACCAGGCTGCTCGGCTTGATGCAGGCACAACGCGGCGAATTGCAGATAGAGATCCAGATCGTCGTAGCCGCTGTCAGCGACTGCCTTGAAGTTCATGTCATAGCGACGGTGCAGGCGCTTGCTGACCTCGAAACGCTGCAGCAAGCGCTTGGCCAAGCGCCGCTCGGGTGCTTCCGGGGTCGTGTGCAGGAGATTGGCCAGCAGCGCAGCCGTATCCGCAGGGTGTTCGTCGCGTTCGGCGGCCACGGCTAACGGCACAGGTTGGGCTGGCGGCAGTTGCGCCAGCGCCGTCTGACGGCTCGCACGCCAGGCCGGGAAGAAGGCCGCGCCGTGGTATTGGCTGTAGAAGTAGGTGTTGCGTTCCTCGAGCCGATCACCCTGGCTGTAGAGGTAGTCGATATCGCTCATGCCATCGACCCCTGTGCTCGTTGGAGGATGTCACGGGCCAATTCGGCGATGTCGGCCGGTTGGCTGGTGTCGATTTCCAGATCCGCTGCGCTGGGGGGCGGGAAGGGGATATCCACGCCCACCATATCGCTCATCTCGCCGGCCAGCGCCTGACGGTAGAGGCCCTTGGTGTCGCGTTCGACCAGCGTCTGCATGGGCGGATTGAGGTAGACCTCGTAGTAGTGGCGAAAGCGTGTGCGGTTGAGCGCGCGCAGATCGGGGAAGATCGACAGGATGCTGCATACCACGTTTATCTCCTGGGCATCGAGCCAGGCGCACAGCTCGAAGATGCGCTCGGCGTTGAGGCGCCGCCCTGCCAGGCTGTAGTCCGCGGCTTGGGTATCCTGGCGGAAGATGCGCCGAACCTCGTCGCCATCCACCAGCAGGGTATTGGCTGCCTGCTGCTTCCATTGGCGGGTGATTTCGCGACCGAGCGTGGTCTTGCCCGAGCCGGACAGGCCGATCAACCAGATGACCATCAGCCTCTCCCTGCCAGGGAGCGGGCACTGTTGGCGATCGCCACGGCGGCCACCTGACCGGCGTAACCGTAGAACGGTGCGAAATAGTACTGGCTGAGGGTCTTGCGAATCGGTCGCTGGGCCTCCCACAGGCTGGCATCCTCCAACAACTCTTCGAGGCGACCGCTTTGCTGGTTGCCAAGATGTGGCAGGTACTTGCGCAGCCAGATGTCTGAGGAATCCTCGCCCATCAGAGGGTCGGCCTCGGCATTGGGCAAATCGAGCAGCAGCACGTTGCGATCGGTGTAGATGCCGCCGAAGGCGGAGCCACCGTAGTCACAGAGCAGGAAGTCGGCGAGCTGGAACAGCTCGACGTTGTCGATATGTTCGCGGATCACGCAGGCGAAGCGTTCCAGCTCGCGCATACGCGCCGGCTCGTCGGTGATGGTGATCGGATGGGGTTTGACGATGACGTTGTAGCGCGCCTGCAAGCGCGCGACGGCGGCTGCGAACAGGTCGATCGAGCTGAGCGTGCTCCAGGTCGGCAGCCACACCACGGTCTGCCGGCTGGGGTCGAGCTTCAGCTCGCTCAGACGCGCCGCACGGTCCAGCGGCTGGTTGAAGAAACGATCGAAGCGGGGGTAACCCATCTGGATCTTCAACGTGTCCTGGCAGAACTCCAGGTGCTCGGCCTGATAAGGGCCGAAGCAGAGAATGCTGTCGTACACCTGATTCCAGGATTGAAAGTTCCAGCCAGCCTTACCGTTGGCGTACATGAAGCGCAGGTTGTAGCGACCGATGGACTTGGGCAGGTAGGGCGAGTCGGGGCCACGCAGGTAATGCTGGGGAAAGTTCGACACCAGGGTGGTGTAGCTCTCCTTGCGGGCGAGCATTTCGCGCGCGTCACGCCATGGCAGCCGGTGCTGCTGACAGCCGGCGACCACCGCGTCGATGTCCTGCTGCGTCTTGCCGGTAACGGCGATCTCCACGCTGCCTGCCGGCAGATGCTGCCAGACCGCGTGGTAGTGATTGAACATCTCAGGGTTGTGGATCAGAAAACCGAAGCGTTCGAGTTCGCTAGCCATGCCGTCCCGTCCTGGCGATTACCGATGCGCCATGTTACTGGAAATTAACCGGCGGTTGAGGCGCTTCTTCCGTGACGCTTCAGGCTAGGCTTGCTACGCTCGAAACTTCACTCAAGGGCAGTTCATACATGGCATCGATCCATCCGTCCGCGGACGTCAAAAGCCAGTCGATAGGCGAGGGTACTTCGGTCTGGCAGTTCGTGGTGATCCTCGCGCAGGCGCGCATCGGCCGCGACTGCAATATCAACGCTCACTGTTTCATCGAGAACGACGTGGTGCTTGGTGATCGGGTTACGGTGAAATGCGGCGTGTACCTGTGGGACGGCCTGCGTGTCGCCGACGATGTTTTCATCGGCCCCAACGCCACCTTCACCAATGACCGACTGCCGCGCTCCAAGCAATATCCCGACAGCTTCGCGCAGACCGTGATCGAACGCGGCGCCTCCATTGGTGCCGCGGCGGTCATCCTGCCAGGCCTGACCATCGGCGCCGGTGCCATGGTCGGCGCTGGCGCGGTGGTGACCCGCGACGTTCCCGCCCGCGCGCTGGTAGTTGGCAACCCTGCACGTATCGTGCGTTACCTGGAAGAATGACATGTTCCCTTTTCTCGATCTGGCCGGGATCAACCGGCGCGATGAGGCCGAATTGACCGAGGCGTTTCAGCGGGTACTGCGCTCCGGCTGGTATGTGCTGGGCACCGAGGTCGCAGCGTTCGAGACTGAATACGCGGCTGCCTGCGGGGTGGCGCATGCTATCGGCGTAGGCAACGGCCTGGATGCGCTGACCCTGATTCTGCGCGGTTATCGGCAGTTGGGGCGCCTGGCCGAGGGTGACGAGGTGATCCTGCCCGACAACAGCTTCGTCGCCACGGCGCTGGCCGTCAGCGAGGCCGGGCTGACGCCGGTCTTGGTCGAGCCCGAGGCGGACACGTTCAACATCGATCCGGCCGCCGTCGAGGCCGCAATCAGCTCGCGCACACGGGCAATCATCGCCGTGCACCTGTATGGGCGTCTGGCTGACATGCAGCGTCTGCGCGCACTCGCCGATCAGCACGGGCTGTTGCTGATCGAGGATGCGGCTCAGGCGCATGGCGCAGTGGACGCCCACGGGCATGCTGCGGGTGCCCTCGGCGATGCGGCAGGCTTCAGCTTTTTCCCGGTTAAGAACCTTGGCGCACTTGGCGATGCCGGTGCTCTGACTACCAACGATGATGCCCTGGCCGAGCAGGTGCGCAAGCTGCGTAACTACGGCTCCAGCCGCAAGTACGTGCACGAGTTGCAGGGTATTAATTCGCGCCTTGACGAGTTGCAGGCTGCGCTTTTGCGGGTAAAGCTGGCGCGCCTGGCCGATGATGCCCAGGCCCGACGCGACCTGGCGGCGCGTTATCTGGCCGGCATCGACAACCCGCATCTGCAACTGCCCCAGGCTCCGCACGTGTTCGGGAGCCACGTCTGGCACCAGTTCGTCATACGCTGCGAAGCACGAGAGGCCTTGCAGACGCATCTCGAGCGTCACGGCGTACCGAGCCTGATCCACTACCCGATTCCCATCCATCGCCAGGCCGCATATGCCGAGTTTGCTGATCGGCACCTGCCGCTCTCGCAACGCCTGGCTGGCGAGGTGCTCAGCTTGCCGCTATACCCGGGAATGGCAAATGAATGGGGCGAGCAGACCATTGAAGCATGCAACGCTTTCCGCGTCTGATGGGAAGGTGGTTCGAGTTTTGCTTTGGAGCATAACGACCCTGTCGATCATGTTTTCTTGACGCAGCGACTGCATGGGGCTCGGTCACCTGGAAGGTGATCGAGAGGCAGGCGGGAATGGGTTACACCAGCGTATTTGGAGCGTTCTATGTCTCTTCAGCACTGCAAGATCATCGATCTGCCAATCGTCGAGGATCGTCGTGGCAACCTCACTTTCATCGAGGGAGGGCGACATATTCCCTTCGATATCCAGCGTGTCTACTACCTCTATGACGTTCCCGGCGGCTCTCACCGCGGCGGCCACGCTCACAAGGGGCTGCATCAATTGCTGATTGCCATGTCGGGTAGTTTCGACATTCTGCTGGACGACGGGCGAACCAAATTCAAGTATCACCTCAATCGCTCCTATTACGGCCTCTACATTCCGCCAATGATCTGGCGTGAAATTGACAACTTCTCCAGTGGGTCGGTGTGCATGGTGCTGGCGTCCGAGCACTACAGCGAAGACGACTATTACCGCGACTATGACCAGTTCTGCCTGGCTGCCAACGGCAAATAGCTCGCTGACGTCGCACAGGGCCGCCGTGTTCAGGCTGGCCGTCTTCACTTTTTTTGATCGGAGTTTTCTGCATGCCCCAGGGAAGTCATTTGCCAGACGTAGTGGTCGGCGCCAGGGTAGTTCCCGCGCGGAGCGCTAAGGGCTGTGTCGATCTGACCGAGCTGGCCACCGTCACTCAGTGGGCGCCAGCACCGCTTGAGATGGTGGGCTTTTCACTGCCGCAAAGCGTGCGTCAGGCCGAGCAGACCGCGCTGGCCCAGTTCAGCGGACTCTTTTACGACGTGCGCCTGGTCGCCGGCATGGCCGGGATTGGTGACATTACCAACGGCGAGTACGTGTGCGACGGTGTTTACGACAACCTTGGACGGGTGAGTAATGCCTGGTACGAAAAGCACGGGTTGCGTCTCGATGACAGCGGAGCGTGCGAGTTCTTTGCCGGGCAGGGCGAACCGCAGCGCGTGGTTAATGCCATCAGCTTCTTCGGTTGGGAAAACGGCAACTATGCGCATTGGCTGAGTGAAAAGCTCGGGCGTTTTTTTTGGATCGAGCAGGCGAACCTGCCGCAAGACACCGTGGTATTGGTGGAGGCCGGGCTGCCAGCTTCGATCATGGAGGCGCTGGCGCTGTTCTGGCCGCGTGAACGTACGCTATGTGTGCAGCCGGGGCGTGCTTGTCAGGTGGAGGTGCTGCATCACTTCTCTGACACCGCCGATATCTGGGAGCCGCGTGCCGGCTACGTCTATCGCGGTGACGAATACCATCTCTACCCGCCGGCCATCGCCTGGATGGCGAGCCAGGTCAAGGCCCGCTGCGCTGCGGTCGAGGGCCATGACAAGGCCTATTTGATTCGGCCGCCAGGCGGTAACGGCCGTACCATCATCAACCAGCAGGAGCTGATCCGTGAGCTCAGTCGCGATGGCTTCCAGGCCTTTCAGCCGGAGGTGCGCGACTTTGCCTCGCAGGTGCGTGCGCTAGCCGGTTGCGAACTGGTGATCCTCGGCTCCGGGGCGGCTGCCGCCAACCTTCTGTGGATGCCCCGCGGCGGCACCCTGGTGATGCTGATCCAGGACAATCCGCAGATGTGGTACTGGTTCTTCCACGCCCTGGCGGCTGCGGTTGGCGTGCGTCTGGTCTATCACCCGGTCAAGGGGTTGCCTGGCACCCACAGCGTCGTTTACCACTGGAACGTGGAAATTCCCATCGAGGCCCTGCGCCAATGGCTGGTCCAGGATGCACAGCGCGCCAGTCAGGCGCTGCCTGAGCAGCCACTGGGCGTCGCGACTCTGCAGAGTGAGCTCGCCGGGCGGCGCCGCAGAACGCTGCCCGAGCCGCTTTCTGTCGAACCACAGGAAGAAGGCGTAGACGTCACCGTTGCGGTGATGTCCTACAACAATGCCGCATTCCTGGCTCAGACCCTCGATTCGATCCTGGCTCAGGAGGGTGTGCGGCTCGAAGTGGTGGTCTACGACGACTGTTCGAAAGACGACAGTTTGGAGGTGCTGAAACGCTATGCCGGCGAGCCGCGCCTGCATTTCGAGGTCAACGCCGAGAACCTGGGCATGACCGGAAACTACAACAAGTGCGTGGCGGCCGGGCGCGGTCGTTATGTGGTGGTACTGGGTTCCGATGACGTGCTCTACCCGGGCCACCTGGCCTCGCTGGTCGAGGCGATGGATGCCAGTCCGCAGGCTGCGCTGGGCTATACCCAGTGCTACTGGATCGATGAGCAGGGGGTACGCCAGCAGTACGCGGATCATCCGGGGCACCGGCGCGCATCGTATTGTGGTGGACGCGACGAAGTAATCGACCTGCTGTGTTTCGACAACTACATCACGCCGTCCGCCGCGATGTTGCGCCGTAGTGCACTGCATCTCGTCGCACTGCCGGAAGGCGGCATCCACCGCCACGACATGCTCGCCGGCGATTGGGAACTGTGGATTCGCCTGGCCCGTGTAGCGCCCGATTTCGTATTCCTGCGCCAACCCAGCGTCGGCTATCGGGTACACGGCGGACAGATCTCCAAGAGTTTCTATGGCAGTGACCGTCCGCTGCGCGAGCACACCGAGATTCTCGAAATGTGCCTGGATGACGCGCCGACCCGGGTGCGCATGCGAGGCGCCGCGCAACCGATCTGGCAGCTCTACCGTCAGCGTTTCGAGGCCTACCCGGCCGAGGTTAGGGCGCCGCTGCAGGTGCGCATCGATGCCGTCCGCCGTGCGCTGCTGGAGCAGAACAGCCATAATGACGTTGCGACGTGCCTGTTCTCCATCATTCTCACCACCTACAACCGTGCCGATCTGTTGACGGATGCCCTGGCCAGCGTTGGCAACCAGACTCTGCGTGATTTCGAAGTCATTCTGATCAACGACAACGGCGAGCCGGTCGAACACCTGCTGGCTGATTACGCGTTCCCCATCACCTATATCCGCCAGGGCCGCAACCAGGGTTTGTCAGCCGCGCGTAACGCCGGCCTCAAACTGGCGCGTGGGCGATACATCGTCTACCTCGACGATGATGATATCTATCTGCCCAACCACTTGGCAGTGCTGAGCGAGGCCTTCGAGCAGCATCCGGACAGCGTCATCTATACCGGCGTCGAATACGTCAATGAAAAACTCGAGGGCGGACGACGCATCGAATTGGGCCGTGGTCAGCCGTTCAAGCATGAGTTGTTCGATCATGATCGCCTATTCGTGCAGAACTACATTCCGGTCAACACTTGGGCGCACCCGCGCGCGATGCTCGCCAGCGTCGGCGAGTTCGACACGGGGCTGGCCGCCTTCGAAGACTGGGACATGCTCCTGCGTCTGGCCACGCGTTATCCATTCGTGCACGTACCGACCGTAACCAGCGAGGTTCACACGCGGGCGCCTGGTGCTGGTGCAGACCACATGCTGGGGCGTGAGCGTAAGAATTTTCCCGCCCTGTACCGCGAGCTTTACGAGCGTTACCGCGGTTCTGCCAGCGATGGCCTGCAGCTTGGCCGCCAGCAGATGCTCGAAAGCCTCGGTGAGCGTCCCAGGGGCGGGATCGCGGACTGGCTGGCCCAACGCCTGCCGACAGCCGCCGAAAACCGCCTGATCGCCGACTACCTGGAAGATCATCAGGGTGGGCCGATGATTGGTGTGGTAGTGCTCGACACAGAAGGCCAGTCCGAGCCATTGATGGTTACGCTCAAGAGCCTGCTTGGTGAGCGCTGCCTCTACGCCACCCTGCGTATCCTGGTCATCACCCCGTCCGAAGTGCCCGCCACCTCGGCGGCGGATAAGCTGCATTTTCTGCGCACGACCGATGAGCCTCTGGCGATACAGATCAACCGTGCGGTCGAGGCAAGCGATTGCCAGTGGTTCACCTTGGCGCGTGCCGGCGATGAGTTCACCCAAAGCGGCCTGATGGTGGCGGGCCTGGAACTGGCTGGCAACCCCGAATGCCGTGCGGTGTATGGTGATCAGTTGCAACGCCTGCCGGACGGTAGCCTGGGCGGCGCTTTTTTACCGGGCTTCAATCTCGATCTACTGCTCAGTTTTCCGATGGTGATGGCGCGTCACTGGCTTTATCGCCGTGACCTGTTCCTCGCTGCCGGTGGCTTCGACCCAGCATTTGCCGATGCCATCGAATTCGACCTGCTGACCCGTTTCATCGAGCAGGGCGGACTGGGGGGCCTCGGGCATATCGACGAGCCGCTGCTGATCACCGAGGCACCGCAGTTGCGCGACAACCCCGACGAGCGTCGGGTGATCGAGCGCCATCTGAGCAACCGCGGTTATCGGGCACGGGTCGTACCCGGTCTACCAGGGCGCTATCGGGTGCACTACGGTCACGATGCGACCCCGCTTGTATCTATCATTCTCGCCACTGACGTACCCCTGGCAGCCCTGCAGCGCTGCGCCGACAGCCTGCTGGAAAACACGGCCTACGGTCAGTACGAACTGCTGCTGGCCGATAGCGGCAACCGTGCGGACGTCAGCGCCTGGCTACGTGACGTAGCCGCCCTGAGTGACGACAAGGTACGAGTGATCGCTGCGGGCACCGGGCTGGCACAAAATCGTGCTGCAGAACAGGCGCGCGGTGACTATCTGCTGCTGCTTTCCGGAGAGGCCGCGATCGTCAACGCCGATTGGCTGGACGAGTTGCTCAATCATGCCTTACGACCCGAGGTCGGCGTGGTTGGCGGCAAGCTGCTGAGCGCAAATGGGCGTATCGCGCAGGCCGGGCTGCTATTGGGGGTCAACGGGCCGGCCAGCCCGGCCTTCGCTGGCGAGCCGATGGACGCGGCGGGTTATCTGCACCGCCTCCAGGTCGACCAAAATTACAGCGCGGTCGGCGAAGCCTGCCTGATGATTCGCGCCGAGGTATTCCACCAGGTCGGCGCAATGGATGCGTCGCTGGCCGCCTTCCGCGACGTCGACCTTTGTCTTCGCGTGCGCGAGGCTGGGTACCTGACGGTGTGGGCGGCGAACGCCATCATACTGAACGAAGCTCAGCCGGTAGCAGCCGATACCGAAGCGCAGGATCACTTCTACGACCGGCACCTGCCGCAACTGGTCGGCGATCCTGCCTATAACCGCAATCTGGCCCTGAGTGGACGAGGTTTTGACCTGGAAAGTGATGTGGCACTTACCTGGCGTCCGCTTAGCTGGCGACCGTTGCCGGTGGTGCTCGCTCATCCGGCCGACCCCTGGGGCTGTGGCCATTATCGCGTCATTCAGCCGTTCTCCGCGCTCAAGGCTCGGGGGCTGATTGACGGCACGCTGTCCATGGGCTTGCTGCAGGTCACTGACCTGGAGCGTTATGCGCCCGACGTTGTGGTACTACAGCGTCAGATCGGCGAGGAGCGGCTCGATGCCATGCGCCGTATCAAGCGTTTCTCGCAGGCGTTCAAGGTGTACGAGTTGGACGACTACTTGCCCAACTTGCCGCTCAAGAGCGTGCATCGGGATCAGATGCCGCGAGATATCCTCAAGTCGCTGCGTCGCGGGCTGGAGTTCGTCGATCGCTTTGTGGTTTCCACCCAGCCGCTAGCGGAGGCTTTCGCCGGCCTGCATGACGACATCCGGGTGATCGAGAACCGACTGCCGACCAAATGGTGGAAGGGCCTGGAAAGCCAGCGCCGCCGTGGTCGCAAGCCCAGGGTCGGCTGGGCGGGCGGGATCAGTCATACCGGAGACCTTGAGCTGATCGTCGATGTCGTTCGCGAGCTTGCGGGAGAGGTCGAGTGGGTATTCATGGGAATGTGCCCCGATGCGATCAGGCCGTACGTTAATGAATTCCACGGTGGTGTCGATATCGAGAGTTATCCCACTGCGCTCGCGAGCCTGGATCTCGATCTGGCATTGGCACCAGTGGAGCCTAATCTGTTCAACGAGTGCAAGAGCAATCTGCGCCTCCTTGAGTATGGAGCCTGTGGTTTCCCGGTTATCTGTAGTGATCTGGTGTGCTATCGCGGTGATCTGCCGGTGACCCGGGTAAAGAACCGCTTCCGCGACTGGGTCGATGCCATTCGCATGCACGTCAGCGATCTGGATGCTGCTGCGAAGGCGGGGGATCGTCTGCGTGAGGCGGTCTATCGCGACTGGATGCTTGAGGGCGAGAACCTGCAGCGGTGGCGCAGGGCGTGGATGCCTGACTGAGTGTCTGGCCCATCCGATTCATCTGGAGTGGCACACGTGCTGGATGAATCGCGATGGAAGTCGTCGGGGAGGCGCGTGTTACTTGCTTAAGTGCTTGACTTTAAAGACATAAAAAAAGCTGAAAATTCTCTCTAAAGCTCCTTAGACACGCGCCGATAAAGAGATCGAATGCGAACTCTCTGGGCGTCTGAGCATGCAGGCCCGAGCTCGCAAGCTCAGACAAACGGTTCTTAGGTCATCTGGAGGCAATACCATGGCCCTTACAGTCAACACTAACGTTGCGTCCCTCAACACTCAGCGTAACCTGAACAGCTCGTCCAAAGGCCTGGATACTTCCCTCCAGCGCCTGTCCACCGGCTTCCGTATCAACAGCGCCAAAGACGATGCTGCTGGTCTGCAGATCGCCAACCGCCTCACCAGCCAGATCTCTGGCCTGGGCGTCGCTACCCGTAACGCCAACGACGGTATCTCCCTGGCCCAGACCGCTGAAGGTGCTCTGCAACAGTCCACTGGCATCCTGCAGCGTATGCGTGACCTGGCCCTGCAATCGGCCAACGGTTCCAACGGCGTTACCGAGCGTGCCGCGCTTCAGGGTGAGGTCGCCCAACTGCAGCAGGAGTTAAACCGTATCTCTGATACCACCAGCTTCGGCGGTCGCAAGATCCTCGACGGCAGCTTCGGTTCGCAGAGCTTCCAGGTGGGTGCCAACGCTTACGAAACCATCAACGTTTCGATTGGCTCGGCTGCGACCGACCGCATCGGTATCAACCGCTTCACCACTGAAGGCGCTGGTGCTGCTGCTACTGCTTCCGGTGCCGCTTTCAGTGCTACTTCCGGCAGCGCCTACGGCAGTGCTTCGTTCAACATTAACTCCAAGCTGTCTGATGGTGACGTCGCAATCTCCGGTGCTGCCAGTGGTTCGGCCAGTGAAGTAGCTCGCGCCGTCAACGCCAAGAGCGATGAAACTGGCGTAACTGCCAACGCTCGTACCGTTGCCGTCCTGGGTGGCATCACCGCTTCGGGCACCGTTTCGTTCAACCTGTCTGGTCTTACCAGCAAGTCGCTGGAGGCCGACGCTGCTACCGTGTCCGCCGTAGTAACCGATACAACCCAACTGTCCTCGCTGGCTGACGCCATCAACCGTGAAACTGGTAAAACCGGTATCTCGGCTGTTTCCAAGGGTGACACCATCGAACTGGTCAGCTCGCGTGGTGATGCGATCAGCATCTCCAACTACGCCGGTTCGGGTGGCGCAACCTTGCAGGCGAAAAGCTTCGATGGTGAAGACGATGTCGGCACTGCTGCCACGATCGTCGCGGGTGGCGGTGCTCGCGCTGATGGTCAGGTGCAATTCGAAGCAGCTGATGCTTTCGAGGTTAGTGGCATGAGCGGCGGCCTGGGCGCAGACGGCTTCAGTGAGCTCGATGCGGTCAATAGCATCGATATCAGTACTGCGACAGGGGCTCAGGACGCACTGGGTATCATCAACGGTGCGATCTCCAACATCGACAGCCAGCGTGCTCAGCTCGGTGCCGTGCAGAACCGCTTCGAGAACACCATCTCGAACCTGCAGAACATCGCTGAAAACTCCTCCGCTGCTCGTAGCCGGATTCGCGACACTGACTTTGCTGCCGAAACCTCGGAACTGACCAAGAATCAGATCCTGCAGCAGGCCGGTACCGCGATCCTGTCGCAGGCCAACCAGCTGCCACAGGCTGTTCTCAGTCTCCTGGGCTAAGCTCGAAGGCGCTAGACTACGGGGGGAAGGGCTTGGCTCTTCCCCCCGTTACCTCATTCTGAGGAGTAACTTATGGACGTCAGCTCAATCAAACCTCAGGTCAACTCCACGGTTGTCCGCGATGGTGGCGTCTCCAATGCTGCGGATTCTCGCCAAAAGCAGGGCCTTTCAGGTGTTGCTGCGGCTAGCGTGGCTGACGAGCAATCGACCACTCGTTCTGTCTCTCCTGCTCAGGATGTCAGTCGTGAGCAAGTCGAGGACGCAGTGGCAACTATTCAGGAGTTCGTCCAGTCGGTCCGCCGAAACATCAACTTCGCGGTAGACGATGGCTCCGGACGTGTCGTGGTCAAGGTGACGGATTCGGGATCGGGCGATATGATCCGGCAGATTCCGTCCGAAGAAGCGCTCAAACTGGCAGAGAACCTGTCTGAAGTACGCAGCCTTTTATTCAAGGCCGAGGCGTAATTGTAGCCTGGCATGAATATTGACTGGCCTTCTGTTATGGATAGCGTTCAGTCGAATTTTTGACGAGGTGCAACATTATGGTGGGAATCACTGGGCTCGGTTCGGGCATCAAAATTGACGAGGTCGTCACGGCGTTGGTCAATGCGGAGCGGGCTCCGAAGACCAATCAACTCGACAAACTCGAGAAACAGACCACCACGCGCATCTCGGCAATGGGCACTCTCACTGGCGCATTGAATACCTTCAAGACGGCCTTGGACGCGCTTAACAAGCCTTCCTTATTCGAGTCGCGCACTGCGAGCACTTCCAGTAGTAGCGTGCTGAAAGCCACGGCGGCCACCACGGCGCCTGCTGGAGTTTACAGCGTTCAGGTTCAGCAGTTGGCCACTAGTAGCAAGGTG
Source organism: Pseudomonas sp. UBA7530 (assembly GCF_002479365.1). Classification (NCBI taxonomy): domain Bacteria; kingdom Pseudomonadati; phylum Pseudomonadota; class Gammaproteobacteria; order Pseudomonadales; family Pseudomonadaceae; genus Pseudomonas; species Pseudomonas sp. UBA7530. Next base: position 712,925 of record NZ_DLMS01000001.1, on the reverse strand, counting down.
GCGCTGCAATCGGTATCCGGCGGGACCGGGGCGACCTTCAACAGTGGCACGTTGGAAATTTCCGCTGGGAAGTCCAGCATCAGTGTCGATGTCACTGCAGCCAATAACACGCTAGCGGGTATGCGAGACGCCATCAACGAGGCCGGTAAGGATGACGGCATAAGCGCAGCCATCATCACCGATGACTCCGGCTCTCGCCTGGTGCTCAGCTCGACCAAGACAGGCGCGGGCAATGACATTAAAGTGGCGGTTACTGAGGATGGTATCACGTCGGGTGCCAACTCGCTCAGTGGCCAGGCTTTTACCGCCGAGGTTGATCCTGATAACGCGGATGCCTTTCTAAAGCCCAGCTCGGAGACCGGAGCGGGTGGCGTTATTACCCAGGCCAAGTCCGCCAAGCTGACCATTGATGGTCTGCAACTGGTGCGTGACAGCAACAAGATCGAGGACGCCCTGGAAGGCGTTACGCTCAATCTGGCGTCCGCCCAAAGCGCTACCGACCTCGCTGATGGCAAGACGATCAGCCTGACCGTGGGCGTAGACAAGGGCAGTGTAAAAACCAATCTGCAGAAGTTCGTCGATGCCTACAACGCATTGATATCTTCTACCGCTCAATTGACTGCCGTGGTAAAGGTTGATGGCTCCAATGAGCCGGTGACTGGCCCGTTGGTCGGCGATTCCACGGTGCGCAATGTGATGTCTGGTTTGCGCAATGAAATCGTGAAGATGACCGGAGGCAGCGAAAGTAACATTCGTGCATTGGCTAACTTGGGTATTACCACCAGCAAGGATGGCAAGCTCTCTCTGGATGACGCCGTGCTGACAGAAGCGCTCGATAACAATTTCGAGCAGGTTGGCGCTTATCTTACTGGCGACAATGGCTTGATGGGGCGTTTGTCCGGTTTCGTTTCAGGTTATGTGGCGACTGACGGTGTACTGAAGCAACGCACTGATGCTTTGCAGTCGACGAAAATGGATGTCGATAAGCAGCGCGTGGCGTTGGGCAAGCGTGTCGAAAGTCTGGAAAAGCGCCTGTATGCCCAATACAACGCCATGGACTCGCTGGTCGGGCAGCTTAAGCGGACCAGCGAAAGCCTGGGCGGTATGCTGGCCAACCTCCCTGGTTTCGTGAAAAAGGATTAAGTCATGGGCAAGAACCCTATAGATGCCTACAAACAGGTCAAGACCAGCCAGGAAGTTTCACCCTACCGCACCGTGCAGCTGTTGCTGGAAGGTGCGCTGCAGCGAGTGATGCTGGCAAAGCACGCTCAGGCTGAAGGTGATACCGAGATTCGCGGTATGGCGGTAGGCAGTACCATCACCATTCTCAGCGTGCTCCAGGCAGCTCTGGACAAGGAGCTTGGCGGTGAAATTGCCGAGAATCTGGACGCATTGTACGACTATATGACTCGCCGCTTGGCGGGGGTGGCGCTGGATAGCACGCCGCGTTCTCTGGATGAAGTGCAAGCGCTTCTGACCGACATCAAGATCGCCTGGGATGCCATCGGGCCTGAGGTCGAGCCGGCGTCAGCTGGCTGATTTGCCTGCCGCTTGGGCAGAGCCATTTCGAGCGACGAAAACGCTAAAGCTTTACAGGGTGGGGCCGATATTCAGAGTATCAGCCCACCGGTAAAGCGAGAGCGATTATGAACGCAATGGCGGCCCTTAAACAGTATCAGACCGTCAACAACCAAGCGCAGGCCGCAGAGGCCAGCCCTCATCGTCTGATTCAGATGTTGATGGAGGGCGGCTTGTCTCGCATCGCTCAGGCGCGTGGCGCCATGGAGCGCGAGCAGACTGCGCTGAAAGGCGAGTTGATCGGCAAGAGTATTGCCATCATTGCCGGTTTGCGGGAAAGTCTGGACCACCGCCAGGGCGGCGAGCTGGCAGGTAATCTCGATAGCCTGTACGAATATATGATCGCCCGTCTGACCGAAGCCAATGTCAGCAATGAACCCGAACTTCTTGAAGAAGTATCGATGCTGCTGCGTAACATCAAACAGGGTTGGGATGCCATCGCTCAGTAACGAGCGGGCATCGGAGGAGAAGCGAATGAGTTCATCCGTCCAGCATTTGCAAGCGACCGGTTCGGCGATGCGCGATGCCTTGGCCAAGCAGGACTGGGCCGCGATTGGCGAGCTCGATCTGCAGTGCCGAATGGCAGTCGAAGCGGCCATGGCCGATAGCCGTGACGAAGAAGAGCTGCGCAATGGCCTTGAAAATCTTCTGTCTTTGTACCGTGAGCTTGTGACCGTTTGTCAGAACGAGCAGCAGCGCCTGGCCGGCGAGTTGGTCCAGCTCAACCATTCCCGTCAGGGGGCCAAGGTTTATCAGCTTTTCGGCTGATTGCCTTGCGTTTACCGAGTTTAACCAGCAGGTTCGGCTCGGTTTTCGTCACTATCTGTTTGTCTTTTCCGTCCTTTTTATCCGTTTTATCTATCCCCCTTATTCCAGCAGCTGCTTAGCTGTCATTCTCGACAAGCAAAAAAATCACGTCATAAAATTGACTGGCTTCAATTTTTTGACTTTACTAGTGGCCAGTTGCCGGTGTGCGCCGAAGATCTGGCGCGCAATCTCCCTCAATCCTCGGGTCAGACAAACACAAGATGTGGCGTGAAACCAAAATCCTGCTGATCGATGACAATGCTGCGCGTCGCCACGAACTGGCGATCATTCTGAGTTTTCTCGGGGAAGAGTACCTGGCCTGCTCGAGTCAGAACTGGCGCAATGCGGTGGCCGAGCTTGAGTCCAGCCGGGAGGTGCTCAGCGTCGTACTTGGCGATGTCGAGGCCAAGGGCGGTGCGCTGGAACTGACCAAGCAGATTGCCGGTTGGGATGAGTTTCTGCCGCTGCTGACGGTTGGTGAATTCAGCTTCGCCGAGTGGCCGGAAGACCTGCGCAGGCGCGTACTGGCCAGCCTGGAAACTCCGCTCAGCTACAACAAGCTGCTCGACTCCCAGCATCGCGCCCAAGTCTATCGTGAGATGTATGACCAGGCTCGCGATCGGGGTCGCCAGCGCGAACCCAATCTATTCCGCAGCCTGGTCGGCACCAGTCGTGCCATCGGGCAGGTGCGGCAGATGATGCAGCAGGTGGCCGATACCGAAGCCAGCGTGTTGATTCTCGGTGAGTCCGGTACCGGCAAGGAAGTGGTCGCACGCAACCTGCACTATCACTCCAAGCGTCGCGACGCGCCGTTCGTCCCGGTCAACTGCGGTGCCATCCCGGCCGAATTGCTGGAGAGTGAGCTGTTCGGGCATGAGAAGGGTGCCTTCACTGGCGCGATTACCAGTCGGGCAGGGCGCTTCGAGCTGGCCAATGGCGGCACGCTGTTCCTCGACGAGATCGGTGACATGCCGCTGCCAATGCAGGTCAAGTTGCTACGCGTGTTGCAGGAGCGCACCTTCGAGCGCGTTGGCAGCAACAAGACCCAGAGCGCCGATGTGCGCATCATCGCCGCGACGCACAAGAACCTGGAAAAGATGATCGAGGACGGCAGTTTCCGCGAGGATCTGTATTACCGCCTCAACGTCTTCCCCATCGAGATGGCGCCGCTGCGTGAGCGTATCGAAGACATCCCGCTGTTGATGAACGAGCTGATCTCGCGCATGGAGCACGAGAAGCGAGGCTCCATTCGTTTCAACTCGGCTGCCATCATGTCGCTGTGTCGCCACGACTGGGCTGGCAATGTGCGCGAGCTGGCCAACCTGGTGGAACGCATGGCGATCATGCACCCCTACGGCGTGATCGGTGTTGGCGAACTGCCGAAGAAATTCCGTCATGTCGATGACGAGGATGAGCAGCTTGCTGCCAGCCTGCGTGACGAGATGGAAGAGCGCGCGGCGATCATGGCCGGACTGCCGGGCCTCGACACCCCGGCTATGCTGCCGCCGGAAGGCCTGGACCTGAAGGATTATCTCGGTAACCTGGAGCAGGGTCTCATTCAACAGGCTCTGGATGATGCCGGTGGTGTCGTCGCCCGTGCGGCCGAGCGCCTGCGCATTCGTCGGACCACGTTGGTGGAAAAGATGCGCAAGTATGGTATGACACGCCGCGAAGAGGATGAGCAGGGCGACTGAGTGTCGTCCTGTATTTGCGCCCTTGGAGCAGTAGGGCGGGTGCAACCCGCCATCGCGCTCTGGCGGGTTTCACCCGCCCTAAATTTCTAGGCTGCGCGTACCACCATCGCAAGCACGGTGCGCAGGCCCATGCTACAAGGAAAGCCGGAGCTTTGACGCTAGCTCCGGCTTCGTTTTTTCAAGTGATTGAAATATAAGAATAAAAAAGTAGGCACGGGGATTGCTAATGCTCTCGTATCCGACCGTCTTCTGACGGTGCGTCGTACGAGAGAAGCAGATGGAAGCCAACCTTCGTCCTACCGAGTCAGCCGAGCCAGCCGAGCCAGCCGTTGCCGCGCCGCTTGAACAAGCCAGCCGCGCAGGACTGGAACAGGCCTTTGCCCTGTTCAACCAGATGTCCAGCCAGCTCAGCGAGTCCTACAGCCTGCTCGAGGCGCGAGTCAATGAGCTCAAGGGGCAGTTGGCTCTGGTCAGTGCTCAGCGCATGCAGGAGCTGGCAGAGAAAGAACGTCTGGCGCATCGTCTGCAAAGTCTGCTGGACCTTCTGCCCGGCGGCGTGATTGTCATCGACGGCCAGGGTGTCGTGCGTGAGGCCAATCCTGTTGCGCGTGCGTTGCTCGGCCAGCCGCTGGTGGGCATGCTCTGGCGTCAGGTGATCGCCCGCAACTTCGCCCCGCGCGAAGACGATGGTCATGAAATCTCCATGCGGGATGGGCGTCGGCTATCCATCGCGACCCGCTCCCTGCATGGAGAGCCTGGGCAATTAGTGTTATTGACCGACCTGACGGAAACCCGTCGCCTGCAGGATCAACTGTCTCGCCATGAGCGCCTTTCGGCGCTGGGGCGCATGGTCGCTTCCCTCGCGCATCAGATCCGCACGCCGCTGTCCGCCGCGCTGCTCTACGCCAGCCACCTCAATGAACAGGTTCTTCCTGCCGACCAGCAGCAGCGCTTCGCTGGGCGTTTGAAGGAGCGTCTGCACGAGCTGGAGAACCAGGTACGTGACATGCTGATCTTCGCCCGAGGCGAACTGCCATTGCCGGACCGTCTGACGCCATCGGCCTTGTTCGATGCACTACGTGCGGCCGCCGATGCGCATGTGGGCGGCATGGCCGTGCGCTGGCAGTGCGATGTGCAGGGCGGCGAACTGCTGTGCAACCGCGACACGCTGGTCGGCACCGTGCTCAACCTGGTCGACAACGCTATCCAGGCGGCCGGGCGCGATGCGCGTCTGAAAGTCCACCTGTATCGCCGTGACAGCCAGTTGCGCCTATGCGTCAGCGATAACGGCCCCGGCATGAGCCGGGAAACCCTGGCGCGTCTGGGCGAACCCTTCTTCACCACCAAGACCACCGGCACCGGCCTCGGCCTGGCAGTGGTCAAAGCGGTGGCGCGTGCCCACCAAGGCCAGCTGCTGCTGCAATCACGTGCAGGTCGTGGTACCTGCGCCATCGTTTCTCTACCGCTGCTCGATGCAGCGCCTCACTCGAATCAGGAGTAACCCATGGCTGCCAAAGTCCTGCTGGTTGAAGACGATCGCGCACTGCGCGAAGCCCTGGCCGATACCCTGTGCCTGGGCGGGCATGATTATCGGGCGGTCGATTGTGCCGAGGCGGCACTGGTTGCCCTGGCCGAGGAGCCGTTCGGGCTGGTGGTCAGTGACGTCAACATGCCGGGCATGGACGGCCACCAACTACTGGCGCAGATTCGCGCTCGCTACCCGCAATTGCCGGTGCTGTTGATGACGGCCTTCGGCGCCGTGGAGCGCGCGGTGGATGCCATTCGCCAGGGTGCGGCCGATTATCTGGTCAAGCCGTTCGAGCCGCGTACGTTGCTCGAGCTGGTGGCCAAACATGCCCTTGGCAAGCTGCCGGCAAGCGATCGTGACGGTCCGGTGGCGCTGGAACCGGCCAGCGTGCAGTTGCTCGAGCTGGCCGCACGCGTTGCGCAGAGCGATTCGACGGTGATGATCACTGGCGAGTCCGGCACCGGCAAGGAGGTGCTGGCGCGCTATATCCATCAGCAATCGCCACGCGCATCCGGCCCCTTCATTGCCATCAACTGTGCGGCGATTCCGGACAACATGCTCGAGGCCACCTTGTTCGGCCATGAGAAGGGTGCGTTTACGGGTGCCGTTACCGCGCAGCCGGGCAAGTTCGAACTGGCCGATGGCGGCACCATTCTGCTCGATGAAATTTCCGAAATGCCGCTGGGTTTGCAGGCCAAGTTGCTGCGGGTGCTGCAGGAGCGTGAAGTGGAGCGGGTCGGGGCGCGCAAGCCGATCAATCTGGATATTCGTGTGCTGGCCACCAGCAACCGTGATCTGGCCAGTGAAGTGGCAGCCGGGCGGTTCCGCGAGGACCTTTATTATCGTTTGTCGGTGTTTCCGCTGGCTTGGCGACCGCTGCGTGAGCGGCCCGCCGACATTTTGCCGCTGGCCGAGCGCCTGCTCGCCAAGCACGTCAAAAAAATGAATCAGGCACCGGTGCGTTTGTCTGAGTCCGCTGCGCACAGCCTCGTGCAGCACCAGTGGCCGGGTAATGTGCGCGAACTGGACAACGCCATTCAGCGTGCCCTGATTCTGCAGCAGGGCGGGGTGATTCAGGCGCAGGATCTCTGCCTGCATGCGCCTAACGGCCAAACGGTGCAGAGTGCTGCGCCGCGTCTGGCGGTCGTGCCGAATGTCGCTCCGCCCCCGGCGTCCCCGGTCGAGTCGCCCGCTGCGGTGGACGCCGGTGCCTTAGGGGAGGATCTTCGTCGCCGCGAATTTCAGGTGATCATCGATACCCTGCGCGCCGAGCGCGGTCGCCGCAAGGAAGCCGCCGAGCGCCTGGGCATCAGCCCGCGTACCCTGCGCTACAAGCTGGCGCAGATGCGCGATGCGGGTATGGATGTGGAGGCGTATCTGTACGCCAGTTGATTGTCGTGGCCCGCTGACTGGCGAATCGCTCGCACTATCGGCGGTTTTCGTAAGCGTATTGAACGAAAAGCTTCGCGGACAAGTCCGCTCCTACAGGTCGGGCGGCGCTTCTGTTCCCTTTGACGGGTAAAGAGTAGCAAGCCCGTATGCGGGCCAGGTTGCCGGGGTGTATCTAGTTTCATCTTGGTCATGAGCTGGCTTCTTGTGGGAGCGGACTTGTCCGCGAGTTCCTCTGACTACACTCCTGAAGGCTTTCTGGTCCGGGCGTCGCCCGGCTTTTGCGCATCCCTTCACCTGGCCTTTCACTTCTTGGCACCCTTGTTGCTAATACCTCTGCATAGCGCCGCTAGCGTCAAAAAGCGGGCAGTGGAGGATGTGATGAGCCAGGGTGTCGAATTCAATCGCTTGATGCTGGAAATGCGTTCCATGCAGGCTGAGGCCATGTCGCGTCAGAAACCTGTTGCGAGCGAGCCGGTGCAGGGGGCGCCGAGTTTCTCGGAAATGCTCGGTCAGGCGGTGAACAAGGTCAACGAAACCCAGCAGGCCTCCAGCAAGCTCGCCACGGCTTTCGAGATGGGCCAGAGCGGGGTCGATCTGACCGATGTGATGATCGCCTCGCAGAAAGCCGGCGTATCCTTTCAAGCCATGACCCAGGTGCGTAACAAGCTGGTCCAGGCTTATCAAGACATCATGCAGATGCCGGTCTGAGGGTTGATTAATGGCTGAAGCAGCAGTTGCAAACGTACCGGTCAAGGCCGAAGCGGGTGAGCCCAAGAAGCCCCTGCTGGGCCTTAGCTTCCTGGAAAATCTCGCAGAGATGTCAGTGCTGCGTCAGCTCGGCCTGCTGGTCGGCCTTGCCGCCAGCGTGGCCATCGGCTTTGCCGTGGTGCTCTGGTCGCAGCAGCCGGACTACCGTCCGCTCTACGGCAGCCTCAACGGTATGGATGCGACGCAGGTGGTCGAGACCCTGACCGCGTCTGGCATCGACTACACCATCGAACCCAACTCCGGTGCGCTGCTGGTCAAGGCAGACGATCTGGCGCGTGCGCGCATGCGTCTGGCCGCTGCCGGCGTGGCGCCGACCGACAACAGTGTGGGTTTCGAAATCCTCGACCGCGAACAGGGGCTGGGCACCAGTCAGTTCATGGAAGCGACCCGCTATCGCCGTGGCCTCGAAGGCGAGTTGGCGCGTACCGTGGCCAGCCTCAATAACGTCAAGGCAGCGCGCGTGCATCTGGCCATGCCCAAGGCATCCGTGTTCGTACGTGACGAGCGCAAGCCTTCGGCTTCGGTCCTGGTCGAACTCTATCCGGGGCGCGCACTGGAGCCGAGCCAGGTGATGGCGATCGTCAATCTGGTGGCGACCAGCGTACCCGAGCTGGACAAGGGCCAGGTCACCGTGGTCGACCAGAAGGGCAACCTGCTCTCCGATCAGCAGGAACTGTCCGAGCTGACCATGGCTGGCAAGCAGTTCGACTACACCCGGCGCATGGAGGGACTGTTCACCCAGCGTGTGCACAACATCCTGCTGCCGGTGCTGGGCAGCGGTCGCTACAAGGCCGAAGTGTCGGCTGATGTGGATTTCAGCTCGGTCGAGTCCACCTCCGAGATGTTCAACCCCGACCAGCCGGCGCTGCGCAGCGAGCAGCAGGTCAACGAGCAGCGTCAGAGCAGCCTGCCGCCGCAAGGGGTGCCGGGTGCACTGTCCAATCAACCGCCAGGCCCGGCCGCCGCTCCCGAGCAGGCCGCTGGTGCCGCTGCTCCGGCTGGCCCGGTAGCGGCGGGTCAGCCGCTGGTCGATGCCAACGGCCAGCAGATCATGGACCCGGCTACCGGCCAGCCGATGCTGGCGCCGTACCCGGCGGACAAGCGTGAGCAGTCCACCCGCAACTTCGAGCTGGACCGTTCCATCAGCTACACCCGCCAGCAACAAGGTCGCCTGCGTCGCCTGTCCGTCGCGGTGGTGGTGGACGATCAGGTACGTGTCGATCCGGCCACCGGTGAGACCACCCGCGTGCCGTGGACAGCCGACGACCTGGCGCGCTTCACCCGCCTGGTACAGGACTCGGTGGGCTTCGATGCCAGCCGTGGCGATAGCGTCAGCGTGATCAACACGGCCTTCAACGCGTCGCAGGGCGAGGAAATTCCTGATATTCCGTTCTACACCCAGCCCTGGTTCTGGGACATCGTCAAGCAGGTGCTCGGCGTGCTGTTCATCTTGGTGCTGGTGTTCGGCGTGCTGCGTCCGGTGCTCAACAACATCACTGGCGGCGGCAGGGGCAAGGAGCTGGCTAGTGCCGGCGATGTAGAGCTTGGCGAGATGGCCGGCCTGGATGGCGAGCTGTCCGATGATCGCGTCAGCCTCGGTGGGCCGCAGAGCATGCTGCTGCCCAGCCCCAGTGAGGGGTATGATGCGCAACTGAACGCTATCAAGAGCCTGGTGGCGGAAGATCCTGGCCGCGTAGCCCAGGTCGTCAAAGAGTGGATCAACGCAGATGAGTGACAATCGTACCGCTACCAAGCTGACCAAGGTCGACAAGGCCGCGATCCTGCTGCTCTCGCTGGGCGAGACCGATGCCGCCCAGGTGCTGCGTCATCTCGGGCCGAAGGAAGTGCAGCGCGTCGGCGTGGCCATGGCCGGCATGCGCAACATCCATCGCGAGCAGGTCGAGCAGGTCATGAGCGAGTTCGTCGAGATCGTCGGCGACCAGACCAGCCTGGGCGTCGGTTCCGACGGCTACATCCGCAAGATGCTCACCGCTGCACTGGGTGAGGACAAGGCCGGCAATCTCATCGACCGTATCCTCCTCGGCGGCAGCACCAGTGGCCTGGACAGCCTGAAATGGATGGAGCCGCGTGCCGTTGCCGACGTGATTCGCTACGAGCACCCGCAGATTCAGGCCATCGTTGTCGCCTATCTCGACCCGGATCAGGCTGGCGAGGTGCTCAGCCATTTCGATCACAAGGTGCGCCTGGACATCATTCTGCGTGTGTCGTCGTTGAACACCGTGCAGCCGTCTGCGCTCAAGGAGCTCAACCAGATTCTTGAGAAGCAGTTCTCCGGCAGTGCCAACACCACGCGCGCCACCATGGGCGGCGTCAAGCGCGCGGCGGACATCATGAACTTCCTCGACAGCTCGGTGGAAGGCCAACTGATGGATTCCATTCGCGAGGTGGACGAAGACCTGTCGACGCAGATCGAGGACCTCATGTTCGTCTTCGACAACCTGGCCGATGTCGACGACCGCGGCATTCAGGCGCTGATGCGTGAAGTCTCGTCCGAGGTGCTGGTACTGGCTCTCAAGGGCGCCGACGATGCGATCAAGGACAAGGTGTTCAAGAACATGTCCAAGCGCGCGGCCGAGCTGCTGCGCGACGACCTGGAAGCCAAGGGCCCGGTGCGGGTCAGCGACGTGGAAGCGGCGCAGAAGGAAATTCTCACCATCGCCCGTCGCATGGCCGAGGCCGGAGAGATCGTGCTCGGCGGCAAGGGTGGCGAGGAGATGGTCTAAACCATGGCCAAGGAGCCTGAGAGCGAGCTGATTCGCGCCAAGGATCTGGGCGCCGTCGACCGCTGGGCGCTGCCCAGCTTCGACGCGCCGGGCGAGGAACCGGCCGAAGCTGAAGTTCCGGCCGATGAGCCTGCGTCTTCACCTGTCGAGGCCCAAGCCCAGGAAACCGGGCAGGTTGAAGAGGTCGCTATCGAGGATGTCAAACCGCTGACGCTCGATGAACTCGAAGCCATCCGTCAGGATGCCTATAACGAAGGCTTCGCCACCGGTGAGAAGGACGGCTTTCATGCCGGCCAGATCAAGGCCAAGCAGGAAGCCGACGCTGCCCTGGCGCTGAAGGTCGGCAGCCTGGAAAAGCTCATGACTCAGCTGCTCGATCCGATTGCCGAGCAGGACCAGCAAATGGAAGTGGCCATGGTGCGTCTGGTCAGCCATATGGTGCGCGAGGTGATTCAGCGCGAACTGAGCAGCGACTCCAGCCAGATTCGCCAGGTTCTGCGCGAGGCACTCAAATTGCTGCCGATGGGCGCGGACAACGTGCGCATTCAGGTCAACCCGCAGGACTTCGAAACGATCAGGGCGCTGCGTGAGCGCCATGAAGAAAGCTGGCGCATTCTCGAAGACGACAGTCTGCTGCCTGGCGGTTGCCGCATCGAGTCGGAACACAGTCAGATCGACGCCAGCGTCGAGACGCGCATGGCGCAGGCCCTCAAGCAACTGTTCGAGCAACAGCGCGCGCAGAGCACCCAGTTGCCGGAGGCGGACATCAACCTGGATCTGGATGGCGACGATGCGTCTTGATCGCGTGAGCTTCGCCCGGCGTCTGGAGGGTTACAGCGATGCGATCAGCCTGCCCAGCCAGCCCATACTTGAGGGTCGCTTGCTGCGCATGGTCGGCCTTACCCTGGAGGCCGAAGGGCTGCGCGCGGCTGTTGGCAGCCGCTGCCTGGTAATCAATGACGACAGCTACCACCCGGTCCAGGTCGAGGCCGAGGTGATGGGCTTCTCCGGCGGCAAGATCTACCTGATGCCCGTAGGCAGCCTGGCTGGCATTGCGCCGGGCGCGCGCGTGGTGCCGCTGCCTGATGCCGGGCGCCTGCCGATGGGCATGACCATGCTCGGCCGTGTGCTCGACGGCGCTGGCCGGGCGCTCGATGGCAAAGGCGGGATGAAAGCCGAAGATTGGGTGCCGATGGATGGCCCCACCATCAACCCACTCAATCGCGACCCCATCAGCCAGCCGCTGGACGTCGGCATTCGTTCGATCAACGGCCTGCTCACCGTCGGGCGCGGTCAGCGCCTGGGCCTGTTCGCCGGCACCGGTGTCGGCAAGTCGGTGTTGCTGGGGATGATGACGCGTTTTACCGAGGCCGATATCATCGTCGTCGGGCTGATCGGGGAGCGCGGGCGCGAGGTCAAGGAGTTCATCGACGAGATTCTCGGTGAAGAGGGGATCAAGCGCTCCGTCGTCGTGGCCTCGCCGGCCGATGATGCGCCATTGATGCGGCTGCGCGCCGCGCAGTACTGCACGCGCATCGCCGAATATTTTCGCGACAAGGGCAAGAATGTCCTGTTGCTGATGGATTCGCTGACGCGCTACGCCCAGGCGCAGCGCGAAATCGCCCTGGCCATCGGTGAGCCGCCGGCCACCAAAGGCTATCCGCCTTCGGTGTTCGCCAAATTGCCCAAACTGGTCGAGCGCGCCGGTAACGCCGAGGCCGGCGGCGGTTCGATCACCGCGTTCTACACCGTGTTGAGTGAGGGTGACGATCAGCAGGACCCCATCGCCGATGCCGCGCGCGGCGTGCTCGATGGCCACTTCGTGCTGTCCCGGCGTCTGGCGGAGGAGGGGCACTATCCGGCAGTCGATATCGAGTCCTCGATCAGCCGGGTCATGCCGCAGGTGGTGCCGCCGGAGCAACTCAGGCAGGCGCAGCGTTTCAAGCAGCTGTGGTCGCGTTACCAGCAGAGCCGCGATCTGATCAGCGTCGGCGCCTATGTGCCGGGCGGTGATGCGGATACCGACCTGGCCATCGCACGCCAGCCGGCCATGGCTCAATACCTGCGTCAGGGGCTGGATGAAAGCGTGGGCATGCCGCAAAGCCGTGAGCAACTGGCCGCCGTGCTGGGGTAATGATGGCGCTGGCTAACGATCCTTTCGCGGCCATCAAGGCGGTGACGCAATGAGCCTCAGCCGCGCCAAACGCCTGCAGCCGGTTGTCGAGATGGCAGAAAAGGCCGAGCGCGAGGCCGCGCGCCAGCTAGGGCATTGCCAGGGCCTGGTCGGCCAGGCCGAGGCCAAGTTGGGGGAGCTGGAGCGCTTTCGTGGCGATTACCAGCAGCAATGGATCAGCGAGGGCAGCAAGGGCGTTTCCGGCCAGTGGCTGATGAACTACCAGCGCTTTTTGTCGCAGCTCGAGACGGCGGTCGGCCAGCAGCAGCAAAGCCTGGAGTGGCATCGAGCCAATCTGGAGAAGGTGCGCGCGGTGTGGCAGCAGCGCTATGCCCGCCTCGAGGGGCTGCGCAAGCTGGTACAGCGTTACATCGACGAAGCCCGTTTGGCCGAGGACAAGCGCGAGCAGAAACTGCTCGACGAACTGGCGCAGCGCCTGGTCGACCGGGGCGAACCTTGATTAGAAGTTGTTTCGGCGCCTGCCAGATGCTACACCTTCAGTCGTGAACCGCCCTATCCGGCAAAGTCTCGACAAAGGAGTAAACATGGCCATCACCTCGCAACCGTCGGCGGACGGGCAAGAGCTGACCATCGTGATTCGAGGACGCTTCGACTTCGCCTCCCACCAGGAATTTCGTGACGCCTACGAGCGCGTCAACGTGACGCCCAGGCGCTATCAGGTCGACCTGCGCGACACCAGCTACCTGGATAGCTCGGCACTGGGCATGCTGCTGCTCCTGCGCGATCACGCGGGCGGCGATTCGGCGCAGATTCGCCTGCTCAACTGCAGCAGTGACGTGCGCAAGATTCTCGCCATTTCCAATTTCGAGCAGTTGTTCCAGATCAGCTGATGCCTGATCGTCTTGCGATCCTGATTGCCGAGGACAACGCGGCTGATCGCATGCTGCTGTCCACCATCGTCAGTCGTCAGGGCCACCGTGTGCTCACCGCCAGCAATGGTTTGGAGGCGGTCGCCCTGTTCGAGCAGGAGCGTCCGCATCTGGTCCTGATGGACGCGCTGATGCCGGTGATGGATGGCTTCGAGGCGGCGCGACGGATCAAGGAGCAGGCCGGCGAGTCGCTGGTGCCGATCATTTTTCTCACCTCGCTTACCGAAGGCGAGGCGCTGGTGCGGTGTCTGGAGGCCGGGGGCGACGACTTTCTCGCCAAGCCCTACAACCGGGTGATACTCGAGGCGAAAATCGGCGCGATGGATCGTCTGCGCCGTCTGCACGACACGGTGTTGCGCCAGCGTGACCTGATCGCCCGCCACAATGAGCATCTGCTGCGCGAGCAGCGCGTGGCCAAGGCGGTATTCGACAAGGTGGCGCATTCCGGCTGCCTGGATGCGCCGAACATCCGCTACATGCAATCGCCTTACGCTCTGTTCAATGGCGATCTACTGCTGGCGGCCTACAAGCCCTCCGGTGGCATGCACGTGATGCTCGGCGACTTCACCGGCCATGGTCTGCCTGCAGCGATTGGCGCCATGCCGCTGGCCGAGGTGTTCTACGGCATGACGGCCAAGGGGCACTCACTGGCCGAGATCCTTCGCGAGATCAACGCCAAGCTCAAGCGCATCCTGCCGGTGGGGGTTTTCTGCTGCGCCACCCTGCTCAACATCAGCAACAAGCGTGGTTTGCTCGAGGTGTGGAATGGCGGGCTGCCGGATGGCTATCTGCTGCATGGCGATGGCCGTCCGCGTCAGCCGCTGGTGTCGCGTCATTTGCCGCTTGGCATCCTTGAGCCCGCGGCGTTCAGTGATCGCTGCGAGGTTTATCCGCTGACGCAGGGAGATCGCATCTTCCTGCTCAGCGACGGTGTGCTCGAGGCCAGTGACCGGCACGGGCAACTGTTCGGCGAAGAGCGACTGCTCAGGCTGTTGGATGCCAATCGTCAGCCGCAGGCGCTGTTCGAGGAAATCCAGCAGGCGCTGACGGCATTTCGCGGCGAGCAGCAGGACGATGTCAGCCTGGTTCAGGTCGGGCTCGCCGAAGACGACGAGCGCCCGCGGCCGCTGGCCTTCGCCGATAGCGGCCAGAGCAGCGTCATGGACTGGTCAGCCAGTTTCGAATTTCGCGCGCTGAGCCTGCGCCATTTCAATCCGCTGCCATTTCTGTTGCAGCTGTTGTTGGACGTGCAGGCACTGCGCCCGCGTGGTGGCGAACTGTATACGGTGCTCGCCGAGCTCTACTCCAATGCGCTGGAGCATGGCGTGATGGGCCTCGATTCCTCGCTCAAGCAGGATGCCAGCGGCTTTGCCGAGTACTACCGGGAGCGGCGTCTGCGTCTGGCGTCATTGCGCGATGGCTATGTGCGCTTTCACCTGCAGATGCTGCCGGAGGGAAATGGCGGTCGTCTTATCGTTGGGATCGAGGACAGCGGTCCTGGCTTCGATCCGGCCAGGCTCATGGCCACGCGAGATGATGCACTGTGCGGCCGCGGGCTGGCCCTGGTGCGCGAGCTGAGTGACGGTTTTGCTTGCGGCCCCGACGGTCGGGGCGTCACCGTGGAGTTTTGTTGGACCACTGAGGCATAATTCCGGCCTTGTAGTTCAGGGAGTGACCCGGTGTCCGATATCCATCTCGACGATGCCGTCCTGGCGGCCCTGCAGGACGTCATGGAAGACGAGTACCCGATTCTGCTCGACACCTTCGTTGCCGACTCAGAGGAGCGTCTACGCCTGTTGCATCAGGCTCAGACTGAGGGCGATGCGCAGGGTCTGCGCCTGGCCGCGCACAGCTTCAAGGGCAGTTGCAGCAACATGGGCGCGGTCCTGTTGGCCAGCCTGTGCAAGGAACTCGAGGACGCCGGGCGGCGCGAGGCGCTGGAACTGGTTCCGGGGCTGGTCGAGCAGATCGAGCGCGAGTTCGCCATCGTGCGCATCCTGTTCAAGTCCGAGCGGCAGCGCTTCCGCCCCTGACAACTTTTCCAGAGTTGGCCCGCCCTTTGCTCTGATCCCGTCACGACCCAACAGACGGAGAGCGTCCATGTCCGCATTGCCCGATATTCGCCTGCAGGCCACGCCTGAGGTGAAGAGCAAAGCGAAGCAGCCGGCCAAAGCGCCGGAACCCAGCAACAGCGGTGCTTCCAGCTTTGCCGAGGTATATGCCAAGGAGCGTCAGGCCAAGCCTGGCGAGCGCGCTGGCAGTACCGATAAACCCAGCCAGGAGCAGAACTCGGCACCAGCTTCTGGTGAGCCTGATACCGCGTCGACTGCCGCCGAGCAGCCTGAAGTTGCCGCCTCCGGCAATTCCTTGCCGACCGAAGAGGGCGCTGAAGAAGAGCTCGATCCGCTGCTGGCGATGGCGCTGGGCGGCATCCAGGCTCAGACGCAGGAGGCTGCGAGCACCGAGGCGGCATCGGATATGCCCGCCCTGGTGATTACCGGCGCCACCGCTGGTGTCACTGAGGAGGCCGAGCCGGTGCTGGAGGACGACGCGCTCGACCCGCTGGCACTGCTCAAGCAACCGGCGGAAGAGGCGAGCAAGGCGCAAGCCTCGCAGGACGCTGCGATCAAGAGCTCGCGCGTGGCGACCAGCACAGACTTTGCCGCTGCCATGGCCGCCATGGGCAAGGGCGAGGAGACCGCCGAGAGCAGCGAGGAGTCGACGCTGGAACTGCCACTGGAAAGCCTGGCCAAGGACGCGCTGGAGAGCCTCAAGGACAGCGTTCAGCCCAACCGTCCGGATCAGTTCGTCAGCAAGCTCAATGCGCTGACCCAGGCGCTCAACCATCAGGCTGGCGCCGCGCAACGCGTGCCGTTGGTGCCGGGCCAACCGGTGGCGATGCAGCAGGGCGGCTGGAGCGAGGCGGTGGTCGACCGCGTCATGTGGCTGTCGAGCCAGAACCTCAAGTCGGCCGAGATTCAGCTTGATCCGGCCGAGCTGGGGCGCCTCGAGGTGCGCGTGAATCTGACTCAGGATCAGGCCCAGGTGACCTTCGCCAGCCCCAATGCGGGCGTGCGTGAGGCGCTGGAAGGGCAGATGCATCGCCTACGTGAGCTGTTCGCCCAGCAAGGGATGAACCTGGCCGATGCCAACGTTTCCGATCAGTCGCTCAACCGCGGCTGGCAGGGGCAGGGCGAGGGTGGTCGCGGCGGCTCCGGCTCGCGTGACGGCCTGCTTGCCGGCGAAGAGCTGCAGCCCGGCGCTCAACAGGAGGTGCGCAGCGAGCGATTGAGCGCGGGCCGTGGTCTGGTCGATTACTACGCGTGAAAGGCGCCTCGCGCATGTTCCTGGCGACCTTCTGACGTAACGGATAGCGCTGCATCGCGCGAGGCAATGCCTGATGATCGGTATTCCTCCGCTAGACTTGTATTTGCCCGGGTTGCCGAAAGGTGCCCGGGCGAATGCATTTTGGGGTGACAGCAGGCAGCTGGCGCTGTTAAATCCGCAGCCCAGAGTTAGACAAGCCTGCTCATATGCTGGCATAACACTTGCTCCTAACCCTTTGAATGCGGAAAGAACCCAGGCACTGACGGATTATTGGCATGGCTAAGAAAGAAGCGGCATCGACTGCCGATGGACAACCCGCCGGCAAGAGCAAGCTCAAACTCATCATCCTGATCGTGGTGGGGTTGCTCCTGGCCGTTGGTCTTTCCATTGGCGGTACCTGGTTCATTCTCAGCAAGGGCGACAAGCATGAGGAGGCCAAGCCTGAAGAGGCAGCCGCCGCTGCGCCTGTCCGTCAGCCGGCCCTTTACCAGGACCTGATGCCGGCCTTCGTGGTCAACTTCAATTACCAGAACCGTACCCGCTACCTGCAGGTGAGCATGGCCCTGATGAGCCGCGATGCCGCCGGGATGGAGAAGCTCAAGGTGCATATGCCGGTGCTGCGCAACCGCCTGGTGATGCTGCTCTCCGGGCAGGATTTCGCCGCGCTGCAAACGCCGCTGGGCAAGGAGATGCTCCTGCAGCAGGCGCTGGCCAGCGTGCAGGAGCTGGCGCAGAAGGAAACCGGCAGCACCGTGGTCGAGCAGGTGCTGTTCACCAATTTCGTATTGCAGTAGCGGGAGCCGAAGATGGCCGTGCAAGACCTGCTTTCCCAGGACGAGATCGATGCGCTGTTGCATGGCGTCGATGACGGCCTGGTGGAAACCGAGGACGCCGCGGAGCCGGGTAGCGTCAAGCAATATGACCTGACCAGTCAGGATCGTATCGTTCGCGGGCGCATGCCCACCCTGGAGATGATCAACGAGCGTTTCGCCCGTTACACCCGCATCAGCATGTTCAACCTGCTGCGCCGCTCGGCCGATGTCGCGGTCGGTGGTGTGCAGGTGATGAAGTTCGGCGAATACGTGCATTCGCTCTACGTGCCCACCAGTCTCAACCTGGTGAAGATGAAGCCGTTGCGTGGCACCGGCCTGTTCATTCTCGACGCCAAGCTGGTGTTCAAGCTGGTGGACAACTTCTTCGGCGGCGACGGGCGCCACGCCAAGATCGAGGGCCGTGAGTTCACCCCTACCGAGCTGCGTGTTGTGCGTATGGTGCTCGACCAGGCCTTCGTCGACATGCGTGAGGCCTGGCACGCGGTGATGGATATCAACTTCGAGTACGTCAACTCCGAGGTCAACCCGGCGCTGGCCAATATCGTCAGCCCCAGCGAGGTGGTGGTGGTATCCACCTTCCATATCGAACTGGATGGCGGCGGTGGTGACCTGCACATCACCATGCCGTATTCGATGATCGAGCCGATCCGCGAGATGCTCGATGCCGGCTTCCAGTCCGATGTCGACGATCAGGACGAGCGCTGGATCAAGGCCCTGCGCGAAGACATCCTCGATGTCAGCGTACCGCTGGCCGCTACGGTGGCGCGTCGTCAATTGAAGCTGCGCGACATCCTGCACATGCAGCCGGGCGATGTGATCCCGGTGGAGCTGCCGGGGAACGTGATCATGCGTGCCAATGGCGTGCCGACGTTCAAGGTCAAGCTGGGCGCGCACAAGGGCAATCTGGCCCTGCAGGTGCTCGAACCAATCGAACGCCAGCGCTGAGGCGCTGGAACTCCGTAGGGTCAACAGGCCCGAGGCAAACGAATAGCTGGAGCCAGGCGAGGAAAGACGATGGCAGACGAAGAAAACACTTCCCCAGAGGAACAGGCGCTGGCCGACGAATGGGCCGCAGCGTTGGCCGAGGCGGGCGATGCGGGACAGGACGATATCGATGCGATGCTCGCCGGGCAGGCCGCAGCGCAGCCGGCGGCCCCGCGGGCGCCGATGGAAGAGTTCGGCAGCGCACCGGTGCCCAGTAACCTGCCCGCCAACCTAGACGGGCCGAATCTGGACGTGATTCTGGATATTCCGGTGTCCATCTCCATGGAGGTGGGCAACACCGATATCACCATCCGCAACCTGCTGCAGCTCAACCAGGGCTCGGTGATCGAGCTCGATCGCCTGGCTGGCGAGCCGCTCGACGTGCTGGTCAACGGCACGCTGATCGCTCATGGTGAAGTGGTGGTGGTCAACGAGAAGTTCGGCATCCGCCTGACGGACGTGATCAGCCCCAGCGAACGTATCAAGAAGCTGCGCTGATCATGACCCGACTCTTCGCGTTGTTACTTGCGCTGCCAGGGCTGGCGCTGGCCGCCGAGCCTGCGGGCAAGGCCGCCACGCCCATGGCCGGTAGCGATGTGGCCGGTCAGCTTGGTCAGTTGCTGCTGGGGTTGCTGCTGGTCATCGGTCTGATCTTCGTCCTGGCCTGGCTGCTGCGCCGCGTGCAGCAGCTGGCGCCGCGTGGCGGGCAGGTGATCAAGCTGCTGGCCACGCAACCGCTGGGGCCACGTGATCGCCTGGTGCTGGTGCAGGTGGGTAACGAGCAGATTCTGCTGGGCCTGTCCGCCGGGCGTATCGCGCCTTTGCACGTGCTCAAGGAGCCTGTGCATCTGACCGATGCCGAGCCGGCCACACCGGAATTCGCCCAGCGCCTGATGGAACTGCTGGGCAAGGATCAGAAGGACAAATCCTGATGCTGCGCTTGTTGCTGGTGTTGGTGTTGAGCCTGGCCGCTTCAATGGCGTTCGCCGAAGACCCGCCCGGGGCCGGCTCGCTGATTCAGCAGGGCAACAGCCCGCTATCGGTCCCGGCGATCACCCTGACGACGGACGCGGAAGGCCAGCAGGAGTACTCGGTCAGCCTGCAGATCCTGCTGATCATGACGGCGCTGAGCTTCATCCCGGCGTTCGTCATGCTGATGACCAGCTTCACCCGGATCATCATCGTCTTTTCCATTCTGCGTCAGGCGTTAGGCCTGCAGCAGACGCCATCCAACCAGATACTCGTCGGTCTGGCGCTGTTTCTGACGATGTTCATCATGGCGCCGATTTTCGACCGGATTAACACCGACGCACTGCAGCCCTATCTCAACGAGGAGATCGTTGCGCAGGAGGCGCTGAGCCGAGCAGAGGGGCCGATCCGCGACTTCATGCTGGCGCAGACCCGCGAGAGCGACCTGGCCCTGTTCGTGCGTCTGTCCAAGCGTACCGACCTGGCGGGGGTCGAGGACGTGCCGCTGACCATCCTGGTGCCGGCCTTCGTCACCTCCGAGCTGAAGACCGCGTTCCAGATCGGCTTCATGATCTTCATTCCGTTTCTGATCATCGACATGGTGGTCGCCAGTATCCTCATGGCGATGGGTATGATGATGCTGTCGCCGCTTATCATCTCCCTGCCGTTCAAGATCATGCTGTTCGTCCTGGTCGATGGCTGGGCGTTGATCATGGGTACACTGGCTGCCAGTTTCGGCACGATATAGCGAGGCCTTCGATGACTCCCGAGGTGGCGGTTGACCTGTTTCGCGAAGCGCTGTGGCTGATCGTGCTGATCGTCGGCCTGGCGGTGGTGCCGAGCCTGGTGGTCGGTCTGATCGTAGCCATGTTCCAGGCTGCCACGCAGATCAACGAACAGACCTTGAGCTTTCTGCCGCGTCTGATGGTGATGCTGATCACCCTGATCTGGGCCGGCCCGTGGCTGGTGAGCCAGCTGATGGAGTACACCCAGACGTTGATCCAGAACATTCCGTACCTCATAGGTTGAGGGCAGGGCACGATGCTGGAGTTGAGCAACGAGCAGATCAGCGGCTGGGTCGGCCAGTTCCTGCTGCCGTTGTTTCGTATCGCCGCGATGCTGATGGTGATGCCGATCATCGGTACCCAGCTGGTGCCGACGCGTGTGCGGCTCTACCTGGCCCTTGCCATCAGTGTGGTGCTGGTGCCTAGCCTGCCACCGATGCCGCAGGTCGACGCGCTGAGCCTGCGCAGCCTGATGATGATTCTCGAACAGGTGCTGATCGGGGTCATGTTCGGCTTTATTCTGCAGTTGTTCTTTCATGTCTTCAGCGTTGCCGGGCAGATCATCGCCATGCAGATGGGCCTGGGCTTCGCTTCCATGGTCGACCCTACCAACGGCGTGTCGGTGCCGGTGCTCGGCCAGTTCATGCTGATGCTGGTGACGCTGCTGTTCCTGGCGATCAACGGGCATCTGGTGGTGCTGGAAATCCTCGCCGAAAGCTTCGTCAGCCTGCCGCCGGGGCAGGGCATGATGGTCAATCACTACTGGACATTGGCCGGCAAGCTGAGCTGGGTGATCGGTGCCGGGCTACTGCTGACATTGCCCATGGTCACTGCGCTGCTGGTGATCAACCTGGCGTTCGGGGTCATGACCCGGGCCGCGCCGCAGCTGAACATCTTTTCCATCGGCTTCCCCCTGACCCTGGCCATGGGCCTGGTGATTTTCTGGGTGGGGCTCTCCGATTTCGGCAACCTGTTTCAGGCGCTGGCCAGCGAAGCCCTGCAGCAGTTGGGCGAATTCGCCTTGACGCGATGAGGGGCGAGCATGGCTGAGAGCGAGAGCGGCGCCGACAAGAGCGAGGAACCCACAGGCAAGCGACTTGAAGAGTCGCGCAAGAAAGGCCAGATCGCTCGCTCCAAGGAGCTCAACACCCTGGCGGTGACCCTCACCGGCACCGTGGCCCTGATCATCTTCGGCGCCTATATGGGCAATGTGCTGATGGACATCATGCGTGGCAATTTCAGCCTGCCGCGTGACGTGTTGATGAGCGAACGCAGCATGGCGCTGTATCTGCTGGCCTCCGGCAAGGAGGCACTGGTAGCGGTGCAGCCATTCTTGATCGCCTTGCTGATCGCTTCCATCGCCGGCCCGGTCGCCCTGGGCGGCTGGCTGTTCTCCGCCGAAGCGCTGCAACCCAAGGCCAGCCGGATGAATCCGCTGGCGGGGCTCAAACGCATGTTCTCGGTTCAGGCCCTGGTCGAGCTGGTCAAGGCGTTGGCCAAATTCCTGGTGATTCTCGCGGTGGCGCTGATGGTGCTTGCCGTGGATCAGGACGATTTGCTGGCGATTGCCAACGAACCGGTCGAGCCGGCCATTATGCACAGCCTCACGGTGGTCGGCTGGAGCGCGTTCTGGTTGTCCTGTGGGCTGATCCTGATCGCCGCCGCGGATGTGCCGTTCCAGCTGTGGAGTCACAAGCAGAAGCTGATGATGACCAAGCAGGAAGTGCGCGACGAATACAAGGACACCGAGGGCAAGCCCGAGGTCAAGGGGCGTATTCGTCAGCTGCAGCGCGAGATGGCCGAACGCCGGATGATGCAGGCCGTGCCGCAGGCCGACGTGGTGATCACCAACCCGACGCACTTCGCCGTGGCGCTCAAGTACGACCCGGAGAAGGGGGGCGCGCCGATGTTGCTGGCCAAGGGCGGCGACTTCCTGGCGTTGAAGATCCGCGAGATCGCCCAGGAGCATCAGGTGATGGTGCTGGAATCGCCGGCGCTGTCGCGGGCCGTGTACTACTCCACCGAGTTGGACCAGGAAATTCCTGCCGGCCTGTACCTGGCGGTGGCCCAGGTTCTGGCTTACGTCTATCAGTTGCGTCAGTACCGCGCCGGCAAGGGCAAACGCCCTGGACCGCTACCGGATTTGCCGATCCCTGTGGACCTGCGTCGCGACGAATAGAGGCATCTGCTGGCGGCTGGGCCGCAACTGAGGCGGGAACCTGGATGAAATCCCGGACAGATTCAGCCAACCCCGGATTGCATCCGGGTTACGAAACTTGAGCATCTTCTAAGCGACCGGTTCATTTCTGGAACGCTTCTTGCCATTACCCTTTCAGGACGCACTTTCGCGTCAAAAGATTGAATGGCTCGAGGTAGGGACGTGGCAGTAGATCGCGCACAGTTAATCGGTGATGTCCGCAGCAATCTGGCGGGCTTGCGTCACGGCAACCTGGGTATTCCCTTGCTGCTGCTGGTCATGCTCGGCATGGTCATGCTGCCGATCCCGGCGTTTCTGCTCGACGTGCTGTTCACCTTCAGCATTGCGCTGTCGATCGTCGTGCTGCTGGTCAGTATCTACGCGCTGCGCCCGCTCGACTTCGCGGTATTCCCCACCATCCTGCTGGCTGCGACGCTGCTGCGCCTGGCGCTGAACGTGGCGTCGACGCGCGTCGTGTTGCTCAATGGTCATGATGGCCATGGGGCCGCTGGCCAAGTGATCCAGGCGTTCGGTGAGGTGGTGATCGGCGGCAACTACGTGGTCGGTATCGTGGTGTTCGCCATTTTGATGATCATCAACTTCGTGGTGGTCACCAAGGGTGCCGGGCGTATTTCCGAGGTGAGTGCGCGTTTTACCCTCGACGCCATGCCTGGCAAGCAGATGGCCATCGACGCCGACCTTAACGCCGGTCTGATCGATCAGGCTGAAGCCAAGAAGCGCCGCTCGGAAGTAGCCCAGGAGGCCGACTTCTACGGTTCGATGGACGGTGCCAGCAAGTTCGTCCGCGGCGATGCCATCGCCGGCCTGCTGATCCTGTTCATCAACCTCATCGGTGGTATCGCCATCGGCGTGCTGCAGCACCAACTGGCCTTTTCCGACGCCGGCAAGGTCTACACCCTGCTGACCATCGGTGACGGCCTGGTGGCGCAGATTCCTTCCCTGTTGCTGTCCACCGCGGCTGCGGTGATGGTGACCCGCGTTTCCACCTCCGAAGACATGGGCGCCCAGGTCAACCGGCAGATGTTCGCTTCGCCGCGCGCGCTGGCCGTGGCTGCGGCGATCATGATTGCCATGGGCCTGGTGCCGGGCATGCCGCATTTCTCCTTTATCAGCCTGGGCCTAGTGGCCGCCGGTGGCGCCTACTGGATCGCCCATCGCCAGCGCAAGATCAAGGAGGAAGAGGTCAAGGAGGTTCAGCGTCAGCAGGAGCTGATTCCGGCGCAGAAGGCGCAGGAGGTCAAGGAGCTGGGTTGGGACGACGTGACGCCGGTCGATATGGTCGGCCTGGAAGTCGGCTACCGCCTGATCCCGCTGGTCGATCGCAACCAGGGCGGCCAACTGCTGGCGCGGATCAAGGGCGTACGCAAGAAGCTGTCGCAGGAGATGGGCTTTCTCATGCCTTCGGTACACATCCGCGACAACCTCGATCTGGCGCCCAACGCTTATCGTTTGACGCTCATGGGCGTCAGCGTCGCCGAGGCCGAGGTCTACCCTGACCGCGAGCTGGCGATCAACCCCGGCCAGGTGTTCGGCCCGCTCAATGGCATCGCCGCCAAAGATCCGGCGTTCGGTCTGGAAGCGGTGTGGATCGACCCCAGCCAGCGCGACCAGGCGCAATCACTGGGTTACACCGTGGTCGATGCCAGCACCGTGGTCGCTACCCACTTGAATCAGATCCTGCACAAGCACGCTCACGAGCTGCTCGGGCATGAGGAGGTGCAGCAGCTCATGCAACTGCTGGCCAAGAGCTCGCCGAAGCTGGCCGAAGAGCTGGTGCCGGGGCTGGTGTCGCTGTCGACGCTGCTCAAGGTGTTGCAGGCACTGCTGCAGGAACAGGTACCGGTGCGCGACATCCGCACCATCGCCGAGGCCATCGCCAACGTCGCACCCAAGAGTCAAGATCCCGCCGCCATGGTCGCTGCCGTTCGCGTGTCGCTGGCCCGCGCAATCGTGCAAAGCATTGTGGGACTAGAGCCGGAGCTGCCTGTGATTACCCTCGAACCAAGGTTGGAACAGATTTTGCTGAACAGTCTGCAGAAGGCCGGTCAGGGCAGCGAGGATGGCATCCTCCTCGAACCTGGCATGGCCGAGAAGCTGCAGCGTTCCCTGGTGGAAGCGGCGCAGCGCCAGGAAATGCTCGGCAAGCCGGTGATTCTGCTGGTGGCCGGGCCGGTCCGGGCGATGCTGTCGCGCTTCGCGCGGCTGGCGGTACCCAGCATGCACGTGCTGGCGTACCAGGAAATTCCGGACAACAAGCAGGTCACCATAGTCGCTACGGTTGGCCAGAACTGAGGTAAAGGGTCATGCAGGTCAAACGCTTCTTCGCCGCCGATATGCGGACCGCCATGAAACTGGTGCGTGACGAATTGGGCGCCGATGCCTCGATCATCGGCAATCGTCGCGTTGCCG
Organism: Pseudomonas sp. UBA7530; assembly: GCF_002479365.1. Taxonomy (NCBI): domain Bacteria; kingdom Pseudomonadati; phylum Pseudomonadota; class Gammaproteobacteria; order Pseudomonadales; family Pseudomonadaceae; genus Pseudomonas; species Pseudomonas sp. UBA7530. Next base: position 687,826 of record NZ_DLMS01000001.1, on the reverse strand, counting down.
GCGGCGTTGAGTTGACTGCTGCGCTGGATTACCAGGCGCCTGTCCCGGTGCGCCCGAACCCGGCGCTGGAGGCCGAGCTGCGCAAGACCCAGGCACGCATTGCCAGTGCTCATGCCGAGCTGACCGCCGGGCCTGAACAGGACGCGGGCAAGGACCGTCAACTCTTTGCCAATGAGTCGTTGCTGGCGCCCGAGCTGCCGGCGACTCCGGTTAAGCCGCAGCGTCCGGTCGAGGTCGCTGCGCCTGCGACGCCGGCCGTCGATCCGCGTGCGCTGGATGCCATGCGCTTCGAACTCAATGGCCTGCGCGAGCTGATCGAAGTGCAGTTGGGCTCCATCGCCTGGGGCCAATTGCAGAATCGCCGTCCGCAGCAGGCCAACCTGTGGCGTCGTCTGCAGCGCATGGGGCTGTCTGCCGAATTGTCGCAGGCGCTGCTGGGCAAGGTGGCCGGCGTCGCCGAGCCGCGTCAGGCCTGGCGCATGCTGCTGGCGCATCTGGCGCATGCGATCCAGACGCCCAAGGTCGAGCCGCTGGAAGAGGGCGGGGTGATCGCGCTGGTCGGCCCTGCTGGCATGGGCAAGACCACTACGCTGGCCAAGCTGGCCGCCCGTTACGTGCTTAAGTACGGCGCGCAGCAGGTCGCTCTGGTTAGCATGGATAGCTTTCGTATCGGCGCGCAGGAACAACTCAAGACCCTGGGGCGAATCCTGGGTGTGTCGGTGACCCAGATCGATCCCGGTCAGTCTCTGTTGCAGGCCCTGGCGCCGCTGGCCAAGAAACGCGTGGTGCTGGTCGATACCGCAGGCCTGCCGGCTAACGATCCGGCGCTGCGTCTGCAACTGGAGAGCCTGGCCTCGGCACGCATCAAGGCGAAGAATTATCTGGTACTGGCGGCAACCAGTCAGAGCCAAGTGCTCAAGGCCGCCTACCATAGTTATAAGCGTTGTGGCCTCGCAGGCTGCATACTGACGAAACTGGACGAAGCTGCGAGTCTGGGTGAGGTTTTGGGTCTGGCTATCGGCCAGCAACTGCCGGTAGCCTATGTGACGGACGGGCCGCGGATCCCTGACGATCTGCAAGTGCCGCGCAGTCATCAGCTGGTCAGCCGTGCCGTAGGGCTGCAGGCGGCAGAGGAACCGAGTGAAGACGCCATGGCGCAGATGTTCGCCGGCCTTTACCACAACCCGGCGCAACGGGCCGGGTGAAACAGCGAGATGTTGCACCCTCCCGCGCAGTTGGCGCGGGAGTGAACGGCCTGATGGCCAAGTCGAAGTTAGACAAGGTGTAAAGAGAACATGGGTATGCATCCCGTACAGGTGATCGCGGTGACCGGCGGCAAAGGTGGCGTCGGCAAGACCAATGTGTCGGTGAATCTGTCCATGGCCCTGGCCGATCTCGGCCGTCGGGTGATGCTGATGGACGCCGACCTGGGCCTGGCCAATGTCGACGTGCTGCTGGGTTTGGCGCCCAAGCGCACGCTGGCCGATGTCATCGCGGGCGAATGCGATCTGCGTGATGTCTTGCTGCAGGGGCCGGGGGGCATCCGTATTGTGCCGGCCGCGTCCGGTACGCAGAGCATGGTCAGCCTCACCCCGATGCAGCACGCCGGCCTGATCCAGGCGTTCAGCGATATCAGCGAAAATCTTGACGTGCTGGTGATCGACACCGCCGCCGGTATCGGCGATGCGGTGGTCAGCTTCGTTCGCGCGGCGCAGGAAATCCTTGTGGTGGTATGCGACGAGCCCACTTCGATCACCGACGCCTACGCGCTGATCAAGCTGCTCAACCGCGATCACGGCATCAGCCGCTTCCGCGTCCTGGCCAACATGGCGCATAGCCCGCAGGAAGGGCGCAATCTCTTTGCTAAGCTGACCAAGGTGACGGATCGCTTCCTTGATGTCGCCCTGCAGTACGTCGGCGCCGTGCCCTACGATGAGTGTGTGCGTAAAGCCGTGCAGAAACAGCGCGCAGTCTATGAAGCCTTCCCTCGCTCCAAGTGCGCTCTGGCGTTCAAGGCGATAGCTCAGAAGGTTGACACCTGGCCGCTGCCGGCCAATCCCCGTGGCCATCTGGAGTTTTTCGTCGAGCGTCTGGTGCAGCAACCGACCGCAGACTCGGCCGTATGACAGCAGCCTCTGGACTTCGTATGTACAACAAGGCTCAGGCGCAGGACTCCCAGCACCAGTTGATCGAGCGTTATGCTCCGCTGGTCAAGCGTATCGCCTACCACCTGCTGGCACGCCTGCCAGCCAGTGTGCAGGTCGATGATCTCATCCAGGCCGGCATGATCGGCCTGCTCGAAGCCTCACGTAAATATGACTCTGGCAAAGGTGCCAGTTTCGAGACCTTCGCGGGCATTCGCATTCGCGGCTCCATGCTCGATGAGGTGCGCAAGGGCGATTGGGCGCCGCGTTCGGTGCACCGCAACAGCCGCATGGTCAGCGATGCCATTCGCGCCGTTGAGGCCAGAACCGGGCGCGACGCTAAAGATCAGGAGGTTGCGGCCGAACTCCAATTGAGTCTGGAAGATTACTACGGCATTCTTGGCGACACTTTGGGCAGCCGCCTGTTCAGCTTCGACGACCTGTTGCAGGACGGCGAGCATGGCGGGTTGCACGAAGACGCCGAGCACACCCACCTCGAACCTTCGCGGGACCTCGAAGACGAACGCTTCCAGGCGGCCTTGGCCAATGCCATCGCCGGCCTGCCGGAGCGCGAACGTCTGGTGCTGGCGCTGTATTACGATGAAGAATTGAACTTGAAGGAAATCGGTGAAGTGCTGGGGGTTAGCGAATCGCGCGTGAGTCAGCTGCACAGCCAGTGTGCGGCGCGTCTGCGCTCGCGGCTGAGTGAATGGCGCGCTGGCTGAACGCAGCGTACTCGCAGGCAGAAACGGTTTCACGATTAAAGGACGTAGTTGCAAGCGCAATACGTTTGGGACTGACGGAGGTCGACTTGGACAAGAACATGAAAATCCTCATCGTTGACGATTTTTCGACGATGCGACGGATCATCAAGAACCTCTTGCGGGACTTGGGTTTCACCAACACCGCGGAAGCCGATGACGGCACCTCGGCGCTGCCGATGCTGCAAAGCGGCAGCTTCGACTTTCTGGTGACCGACTGGAACATGCCCGGCATGACCGGCATCGACCTGCTGCGTGCCGTACGTGCCGACGAGCGTCTCAAGCACCTGCCGGTGCTGATGGTGACCGCTGAAGCCAAGCGCGATCAGATCATCGAGGCGGCCCAGGCCGGCGTGAATGGCTACGTGGTCAAACCCTTCACCGCCCAGGTGCTGAAGGAAAAGATCGAAAAGATCTTCGAGCGGGTCAACGGCTGATGCCGGCCGCGAGGGTGCTATGGAACACGATGACTCCACGCTGGGTGACCTCGAGTCGACCCTGAAAAACAATGCGCGCGATCTGGTCGATAGCCTCGAACAAGGCAACTTCGGCGCCGCGGTGCAACTGATCAACGAACTCAACAAGGTCCGCGACCGCGGGCTGTATCACGAAGTCGGCAAACTGACTCGTGAGCTGCACAACGCTATCGTCAACTTTCAGCTCGACCCGCGCATGCCTCATGCTCAGGAGTTGTCGCAGATCGCCGACGCTACCGAGCGCCTGAACTACGTCGTGACCATGACCGAGAAGGCCGCCAACCGGACCATGGATCTGGTCGAGCAGAGCGCACCGCTGGTCAACGACCTGAGCGACGAGGCGCACAGCCTGAGTGTCGAGTGGGGCCGCTTCATGCGCCGCGAAATCGGTGCCGATGGTTTTCGCGAGCTGGCCAAGCGTGTCGAGCTGTTCCTCGCCCGTAGCGAGCGAGACGGCGCCAAGCTCTCCGGCCACCTCAACGACATTCTGCTGGCGCAGGACTACCAGGACCTTACCGGTCAGGTGATCAAGCGTGTCACCCAGTTGGTGACAGAAGTGGAAAGCAACCTGCTCAAGCTGGTGCTCATGGCCAGCCAGGTCGACCGTTTCGCCGGTATTCAGCACGACCACGAAGTGCTGCGCGCCGAACAGGAAAAATTAAAAGAACCATCGCGGGGTGAAGGTCCGCAGATTCATGCCGATAAGCGTGATGACGTTGCCTCCAGCCAGGACGATGTCGACGACCTGCTGTCCAGTCTAGGGTTCTAAGGAGCACACAATATGAGCTTCGGCGCCGATGAAGAGATCCTCCAGGATTTCCTGGTAGAGGCCGGCGAGATTCTCGAACAGTTGTCCGAACAGTTAGTCGAGCTGGAAAGCCGACCGGACGACATGAACCTGCTCAATGCCATCTTTCGCGGTTTCCATACCGTCAAGGGCGGAGCGGGCTTCCTCCAGCTCAACGAGCTGGTGGAGTGCTGCCATATCGCCGAAAACGTCTTCGACATCCTGCGCAAGGGTGAGCGTCGCGTCGATTCGGAGCTGATGGATGTAGTGCTCGAGGCTCTTGATGCAGTCAATGGCATGTTCGGCGAAGTGCGTGAGCGGCGTGAGCCGACGCCCGCGTCGCCGGAGCTGCTGGCGGCCCTGTCGCGCCTGGCCGAACCGGGTGGCGGCGAAGCGGCCCCTGAATCGGTGCAGCAGGCGCAGCCGCAACCCGAGTCCGAACCGGAGCCCCAGGCGGTTGCTGCGTCCGTTGCCTCGGGCGATATCACCGACAGCGAATTCGAGCAACTGCTCGACGCGTTGGGTGAGGCGCCGGCTGCCGCTCCGAGTGCGGAGAGTGCTGCCGGTGACGAGATCACCGATGACGAGTTCGAATCGCTGCTCGACCAACTGCACGGCAAAGGGCAGTTCTCCGGCATGGTCGAGACGCCTGCTGCGATCGCTGCCGTTGCCTCTGCGCCGGCTGCTGCCCCGGCAGGCGACGACATAACCGACGACGAGTTCGAAGCGCTGCTCGATCAGTTGCATGGCAAGGGTCAGTTCTCTGGCGCAGCCGAAGCCGCGGCGCCGGTTGCCGCGGCCGTTGCCGCTGCACCTGTTGCGGCCAGTGACGAGATCACCGACGACGAGTTCGAGTCGTTGCTCGATCAACTGCACGGCAAGGGCAAGTTCGTGGCGCCCAGCGAGCCGGCGCCGGCCCCGGTGCCTGCGGCCAAACCGGCTGCGGCGCCCAAGACCGCCGTACCCGCCAGCCCTGCACCTGCCAAGGCTGAGCCTGCTGCTGCCCGTGCCAGCGCCGCGCCTGCAGCTGCCGAAAAGGCAACGGCGGCGAGCGAAGCGGAAACCACCGTGCGTGTCGATACCGCGCGCCTCGACGAGATCATGAACATGGTCGGCGAGCTGGTGCTGGTACGTAACCGCCTGGTTCGCCTGGGGCTCAACAGTGGCGACGAGGCCATGTCCAAGGCCGTGTCGAACCTCGACGTGGTAACGGCTGACCTGCAGACCTCGGTGATGAAGACCCGCATGCAGCCGATCAAGAAGGTCTTCGGCCGCTTCCCGCGCCTGGTACGCGACCTGGCGCGCAACCTGAAGAAGGAAATCAACCTCGAACTGGTGGGCGAGGAAACCGACCTCGACAAGAACTTGGTCGAGGCGCTGGCCGACCCGCTGGTGCACTTGGTGCGCAACGCCGTCGACCATGGCGTGGAAACCCCGGAAGAGCGCGAGAAGGCCGGCAAGGCGCGCGCTGGTCGCGTGGTGCTGTCCGCCGAGCAGGAAGGCGACCACATCCTGTTGTCGATCACCGATGACGGCAAGGGCATGGACGCCGACGTGCTGCGCGCCAAGGCCGTGGAGAAGGGCCTGCTGGACAAGGACGCGGCCGATCGCCTCAACGAGTTCGAATGCTACAACCTGATCTTCGCCCCGGGTTTCTCGACCAAGACCGAGATTTCCGACGTGTCCGGCCGTGGTGTCGGCATGGATGTGGTCAAGACCAAGATTTCCCAGCTCAACGGCACGGTCAACGTGTTCTCGCAGAAGGGCCAGGGTTCGAAGATCATCATCAAGGTGCCGCTGACCCTGGCGATCATGCCGACGCTGATGGTGATGCTGGAGAACCAGGCATTCGCCTTCCCGCTGGTCAACGTCAACGAGATCTTCCACCTCGATCTGTCGCGCACCAATGTGGTCGACGGCCAGGAAGTGGTGATCGTGCGCGACAAGGCGCTGCCGCTGTTCTATCTCAAGCGCTGGCTGGTGCCGCAGGCCTTCCATGAAGGTCAGCGCGAAGGCCACGTGGTGATCCTCACGGTTGGCAGTCAACGCATCGGCTTTGTCGTCGATCAATTGGTCGGCCAGGAAGAAGTGGTAATCAAGCCACTGGGTAAGATGCTGCAAGGCACGCCCGGGATGTCTGGCGCCACGATCACCGGCGACGGACGCATCGCATTGATTCTCGACGTACCGAGCATGCTCAAGCGCTACGCTCGACGTTTCTGATGTTTCGCGGCGCGAGCCATGGCTTCGCGCCGTCTAGGAGTGTGTATGGCTGTTAAGGTTCTGGTGGTGGACGACTCCGGTTTCTTCCGCCGGCGCGTCTCGGAAATCCTGTCTGCTGACCCCAGCATTCAGGTCGTGGGCACGGCCACCAACGGGCGTGAAGCCATCGATCAGGCGTTGGCGCTCAAGCCGGACGTGATCACCATGGATTACGAGATGCCGATGATGGACGGCATCACCGCGGTGCGAAACATCATGCAGCGCTGCCCGACGCCGGTACTGATGTTCTCCTCGCTGACCCATGAAGGCGCGCGGGTGACCCTCGATGCGCTGGACGCCGGCGCAGTGGATTTCCTGCCGAAGAACTTCGAAGACATCTCGCGCAACCCCGAGAAGGTCAAGCAGATGCTCTGCGAGAAGGTGCACAGCATCGCGCGCAGCAACCGTCGTTTCAGCTCGGCTGCGGTGGCTCCGGCGCCGACTGCGGCCAGTCCGAGCGCGGCGCCGATTAGCCGTCCGGCCGTTTCGACGCGACCTGCGGCACCGGCTCCTGCTCCCGCAGCTCCTGCACGTACTGGTGGTGCAGCGGTTTCGTCTGCGCCCAAGCGCAAGGCTTACAAGCTGGTGGCCATCGGCACGTCCACAGGTGGCCCGGTGGCGTTGCAGCGCGTACTGACCCAGTTGCCGGCTAATTTCCCGGCGCCGTTGGTGCTGATCCAGCACATGCCGGCTGCCTTCACCAAGGCTTTCGCCGAACGCCTGGACAAGCTGTGCCGCATCCAGGTTAAGGAAGCCGAGGACGGCGATATCCTGCGTCCCGGCCTGGCGCTGCTGGCGCCAGGCGGTAAGCAGATGATGGTGGATGCGCGCGGCGCGGTGAAAATCCTGCCGGGCGACGAGCGCCTCAACTACAAGCCCTGCGTCGATATCACCTTCGGTTCTGCAGCCAAGTCCTATGGCGACAAGGTGCTGGCGGTGGTGCTGACCGGCATGGGGGCCGATGGCCGTGAGGGCGCACGCCTGCTCAAGCAGGGCGGCAGCCAGGTGTGGGCGCAGGACGAGGCGAGCTGCGTGATCTATGGCATGCCCATGGCGGTGGTCAAGGCCAACCTGGCCGATGCGGTCTACGGCCTGGACGATATCGGCCGGCATCTGACCGAGGCCTGCCAGTGACGATGCTTAAGCCGGGAACATGCGTATGGATGTACTGAGCCTAATCGGCGTCATCCTGGCGTTCGTTGCCATTCTGGGCGGCAATTATCTGGAAGGCGGTAACGCCGGGGCGTTGCTCAACGGCCCGGCCGCGCTGATCGTCATCGGCGGTACGCTGGGTGCGGCTTTCCTGCAAGCGCCCGTGCAGGTGTTCAAGCGTGCCATGGGTATCCTGCGCTGGATCTTCTTTCCACCGCGTATCGACCTGATCGGTGGCATCAACCGCGTGGTTGGCTGGAGCATGGTGGCGCGCAAGGAGGGCCTGCTGGGCCTGGAATCCGTGGCCGATGCCGAGCCGGACCCCTATGCGCGCAAAGGCTTGCAGTTGCTAGTCGATGGCGCCGAGCCCGAGTCCATTCGCAGCATTCTGGAGGTCGATCTTTACACCCAGGAAGCGCGTGATATACAGGCCGCCAAGGTATTCGAGAGCATGGGCGGCTACGCGCCGACCATCGGCATCATAGGTGCCGTGATGGGCCTGATTCACGTGATGGGCAACCTGGCCGATCCGAGCATGCTCGGCAGCGGTATTGCCGTGGCGTTCGTCGCTACAATCTACGGCGTCGGCTTCGCCAACCTGTTGCTGTTGCCGGCTGGTAACAAGCTCAAGTCCATCGCGCTGCGCCAGTCGCGTTACCGCGAGATGCTCCTCGAAGGCATCCTGTCCATCGCCGAGGGTGAGAACCCGCGCTCCATCGAACTGAAGCTGCAAGGCTTCATGGACTGATGGAGGCATGGCATGGCGCGCAGGCGGCAACATGAAGAGCACGAGAATCACGAGCGCTGGCTGGTGTCCTACGCCGATTTCATCACCTTGCTCTTCGCCTTCTTCGTGGTGATGTATTCGATCTCTTCGATCAACGAAGGCAAGTACAAGATCCTCTCGGAGTCGCTAACCGGCGTATTCAACCAGCCGGATCGCTCGATCAAGCCGATTCCGGTCGGTGAGGAACGGCCGCGTACCAGCGAGCCGGACAACACCGCGGTGGACGACCCGAGTTCGGACTCGAACTTGCAGAGCATCGCCTCCAGCGTGCGTGAGGCCTTTGGTGATCTGATCCAGAGCGATCAGCTGACCGTACGCGGCAACGAGATGTGGATCGAGATCGAGCTCAGCTCCAGCCTGCTGTTTCCCAGCGGCGACGCGATTCCGAACAACCAGGCATTCGACATTATCGAGAAGGTCGCCAAAATCCTGGCGCCGTACCAGAACCCGGTCAAGGTCGAAGGTTTCACCGATAACCTGCCGATCCAGACGCCCCAGTATCCGACCAACTGGGAGCTGTCTTCGGCGCGTGCGTCGAGCATCGTGCGTATGCTGGCCATGGATGGCGTCGATCCTTCGCGTCTGGCCGCAGTGGGTTATGGCGAATTTCAGCCGGTGGCCGACAATGCCACCGCAGAGGGCAGGGGGCGAAACCGTCGGGTCGTGCTGGTGATTTCCCGCAACCTCGACACGCGACGTGGCGCTAGCAGCGCCGCAACCCAGCAGTCCGAGGCTGGCACGCAACCTGCACCGGCCTCTGCGTCGGGGGTTCCACAGTCGTGAGCCGTCAAATCCCAGTCGCCTGCTGCGTGCGTGCGACAGCCATTCTCGGCCTGAGCGCCTCTTGCCGGGAGGATGAGAGAAGATGAAAGTCTGGGCAGTAGCCAATCAGAAGGGCGGGGTCGGCAAGACCACCACCTCCATCGCGCTGGCGGGCCTGTTGGCCGACGCCGGCAAGCGCGTGATCGTCGTCGATCTCGACCCGCATGGGTCGATGACCAGTTATTTCGGCCATGACCCCGATACGCTGGAGCACAGTTGCTTCGATCTGTTCCTGCACCAGGGCAATGTGCCACAAGGCCTGCCCAAGCAGCTGTTGCACGGCACCAGCCACGAGAATATCTCGCTGCTGCCGTCGAGCACCGCGCTGGCTACGCTCGAGCGCCAGTCGCCGGGACAGAACGGCCTGGGGCTGGTAATCGCCAAGAGCCTGGCGCAGCTGTGGGAGGATTTCGATCACGCCATCATCGACAGCCCGCCATTGCTCGGCGTCCTGATGGTCAATGCCCTGGCGGCCAGCCAGCAGTTGGCGATCCCGGTGCAGACCGAGTTCCTCGCGGTCAAAGGTCTGGAGCGCATGATCACCACGCTGGCTATGATCAACCGCTCGCGCAAGCAGGCGCTGCCTTACACCATCGTGCCGACGCTGTTCGATCGTCGGACCCAGGCGTCGATGAGCACGCTGCGGGTGCTGCGCAACACCTATCCCGAACACCTGTGGCAGGCCTACATTCCGGTCGATACGCGCTTGCGCGATGCCAGCCGGGCAGGGCGTACGCCTTCGCAGTTCGATGCCAACAGCCGTGGCGTGATCGCCTATCGGGCGCTGCTCAAGCACCTGCTCAGTCACCAGCCGGCGGCGCAGGTGGCTTGAAATGAGCGTCTGTGTTGAACTGCGTCACTCAAGTCGCAGCAGGCTGCGGCCGATAGGCTGTCAAGATCTTATCCCGGGTTCCTGTCATGAGTCGTAACCTCGCCACCGCCACACGTTCCCAGCTGGCCCTGCAGTCCTACCTTGATGGGTTGCTTCAGGACGCTGCTGCCGAGCTGGAGATGTCCGTCAGCCTTGACGAGTTCGAGGCTGCGGTGCTCGAGGAGCAGGTACGCGATGCCCGGCTGGTCGAGCCGGTTGCTCCGGTCGTTGCGCCGGTTGCGCTCGCTGTGGTGGTCGAGCCGCAGGTTAAGGCGGCCGTCGCGCCGGTGGAGTTGCTGGCGCCGGTACAGGCGCCGGTGATCGAAGAGGCACCGCCGGAAGTTGCCATCCTTGCCGAGCTGGCGCCGCAGCCGGCTGCGTTGCTGGCCGATGGTCGTCCGGCCTGGGCCGAGGAACCCTTCGAGTGTCTGTTGTTCGACGTTGCCGGGTTGACCCTGGCCGTGCCGCTGATTTGCCTGGGCTCGATCTATCCGCTCGAAGGCCAGGAGCTGACGCCGCTGTTCGGTCAGCCGGATTGGTTCCTGGGCATCCTGCCGAGCCAGGCCGGTAACCTGAAGGTCCTGGACACGGCGCGTTGGGTGATGCCGGATCGGTATCGTGAGGACTTCCGCGAAGGCCTCCAGTACGTGATTTCCGTGCAGGGCTACGAGTGGGGGCTGGCGGTGCATCAGGTCAGCCGCTCGATTCGCCTGGACCCCAGCGAGGTCAAGTGGCGCAGTCAGCGTACCCAGCGGCCGTGGTTGGCCGGTACGGTGATCGAGCACATGTGCGCGCTGCTCGACGTGGCGGCGCTGGCCGAGCTGATCGCCAGCGGTGCGGCGAAACGCCTGAATGGCGGAAAAGTGCATTGAGAATTGGTGGGCCCGTGCCAACGGGCTCTATAGTTGATGACAAGCGGGTCGACCCGCACATGCCGCACTGAGCGGTTTTTGACGAGGCTAGGGACATGAAGAAAAGTTCTGCACAAGGTGCCGAAGATCCGATTCTGCAGTGGGTGACCTTTCGCCTGGACAACGAGACCTATGGCATCAACGTGATGCAGGTGCAGGAAGTTCTGCGCTACACCGAGATCGCCCCGGTGCCGGGGGCACCGAGCTACGTGCTGGGCATCATCAACCTGCGCGGCAATGTTGTGACCGTGATCGATACCCGCCAGCGTTTCGGTCTGGGGTCGGCGCCGGTGACCGACAACACCCGTATCGTCATCATCGAAGCGGACAAGCAAGTGGTCGGCATTCTGGTCGACAGCGTGGCCGAAGTGGTCTACCTGCGCCAGTCCGAGATCGAGACCGCACCGAACGTGGGTAACGACGAGTCGGCCAAGTTCATCCAGGGCGTGTGCAACAAGAACGGCGAGCTGCTGATCCTGGTCGAGCTGGACAAGATGATGTCCGAAGAAGAGTGGTCGGAGCTGGAGAGCATCTGAGCCATGTCCGAGTTTGCCATGCTCGCTGCGGCCCTGGCCTTCGTGGCCTTGCTATGCGTGGCACTGGGCATCGCCTGCAATGGCCTGTATCGCAACCAGCAGCGCCTGCTGGCCGAGCAGGCCAAGCGTGACGCCGCGCGCGATGCGCGGATCAAGGAGCTGAGCAAGCGCCTCGATACCTACCTGACCGGCAGCATTCGCATGGGCGAGGAGCTACACGAGCTGCGCCGTGTGGTGGCACCGCTGCCGGACAAGGTCAGCCAGATCGAGCAGCGCGACCCCAGCAGCCTGTCCTTCACTCAGGCGGCGCGCCTGGTGGGCATGGGCGCCAGCGTCCAGGACCTGACCCAATCCTGCGGCCTGAGCAAGGCCGAGGCGGAGCTGATCAGTCGTCTGCACAAGCCCCGGTCGGGCCAGGCACAGTAGCGCTTATCGCTTGAGTGCAACGCTGGCGTGAATACTCCCGATCAATCGTCGTTCCTGGACCGACGCCTTCGCGGGCGTGACCGTCAATGGCCTGCGCGGGTGCTCAGGTCGAAGGCCCCTTGAGCTGACGCAGTGGCGGGGTGACGTCGCGTTGCGCGTCTGCCTCGAAGCCGGGCGGGGTCTTGCCCTGCAGGTACCAGGCGAAGGCGATGATCTCGGCGATGCAGCGATACAACGCTTCGGGAATCGCGTCGCCCAACTCCAGGCGTGCCAACAAACGCACCAGTTCGGCATTCTCGTAGATCGGCACTTCGTACTCGCGGGCGATGGCGAGGATGGCTTCGGCCAGTTCGTCATCACCCTTGGCACTGAGCACTGGCGCATTCTGCCCATCGTAATTGAGGGCAATGGCCTGTCGGGCTTCGGGTTGCTGCTTGCGGCTCATGCGGTTTCATCCACCCAGCGTTGTTCCAGCGAGGTCTTCGGTCCCTGCGGTGGCATGCCCTGGCTGCAGGCCAGCTCTCCGACTTCCAGCCCGGCGGCCAGCAGGCGTTCACGCAGGTGGTCAAGTTCGGCATTGATCAGGTGGGTGGTCTCGGCACGCTCCGCCCACAACTGGCTGGACAGGCTGCCACGCAGCAGTTGCGCGCGCACCTGCAACGGGCCGAGATGATCGAGTTCGAAGGCCAGCTCCACGCGCCAGAGCGTTTCCTTCTGCTCTGTTTTCTCTGGCTTGCCGCTGTCCTCGCGCTGCAATTTGACTTGCAGGGGAATCACTTCCTGCTGATGGCGCATGGGCAGCTCCAGCTGCCAGGTGGTCAGCACATTACCGTTGGCATCGACCTGGGTTTGCGCCAGGCTCGACAGCTGGTGGGTCTGCAGTCGTGAAACGGCCGCCGCGGCGAGTTTCAGCAGGGTTTCCAGGTCGGCCTCGCCATCCAAGTTCTGCAGCAGGCGCGAGGGCAGGGGAAAGGTCAGTGCCTGCTGTCGCGACGAGCCTGCCGCATTCACGCCGAGCAGTTGCCGGGCGAGGTTGGGCAGGTTCTGGTTGAGCGCATTCTGCAGGCCGGCGAGGGTACTGGCACCACCAGGCAGTTGCGGCATGAGTTGGGCAATCAGGCGCAGCAGGTTGGCTTTCAGGTCCTGCTGCAAGGCGCCGGTCTGGCCCTGCAGCAGCTTGGCTTCGAGCAGCACGCCGCTGCTTTCCAGTGCCTGCGCCAGGCCCTTGGCAGTGCTCAGCTGGGTGCTGTCGGGCAGCGCACCGAGCAGTTTGTCGATGCTGCCGCGCAGTGCTTCATCGCCGCCGCTCAGGTTCTGCAGGCCCTTGAACAAGCCCTCCAGCGAAGCCTGGCGGTTTTGCTGTGCAGCCAGTTGCTGACCCAGTACCAGCTGATCGAGACGACCGCTGAGCGGCAGGAAGGCGAGGCTCTGGCTGCCCTGGACCTGGGCACTGAGCAGGCTGCCGAGCGGCAGTGGCAGCGGGCTGTCGAGTGCCAGTTGGTTACCGGCAAGCGGGGTGTTGAGCAGATTCACAACCAGGCGATAGACCGTCTGCGTGCCCTGTGGCGGCAAAACGTCGCGGCTGACGACTTTGCCCTGGACCAGAGTGCCGGGCGGCAGTTGCTGCAGATCGAGGCTGGTCAGCGGTTTGTCGCCGCCTGCCTGCAGGGCCAACGCCAGGCGGGTGTCGGACAGTGCGGTGACCATCAGCGCGCTGCCCTGAGCCAGTGGCCTGGGGCTCTCGGCCTGCAGCGTCGCCTGCTTGCCGCCTTCGAGGGTGAGTTTCAGCAGCAGCTGGAAGCTCTGCGCATGCTCGCGAACCGCGACCACTTCGGCCTTGGCGCTTTCGCCGGCTGCCAGCATGCCTTCCAGCGGCTGCAGCAGGCGCACGGCCATGTCGGCAGCGGTCGCAGCGTTGCGAATCACCGGCAGGGAGGGGGGGAGCGGGCGTGGGCCGCTGATTTCGCTCATGGGCTTTGCTGAGGCTCCGTCCTTTGCAGGTGCTGTCGGGGGCGCCATGCGTATCGGTTTCAACTGCTGGTGCGTATGGCACACCCTACGCGATTAACACCCTGTCGAAAATGCTGACTGCGGGGACAGTGATGCGCCATGTATAATGCCGGCCCGCTGCGCATCGCACTTCCGGCTCGCGTCAGTATAGCGGCCGGAGCACCGTCGACTTTAGCCCTGTCAGGTATCGATGACCCGTCCTGTTCCCCTTCTCGAAGCCGTGGCGCTCAGCTGTGAGCGGGACTGGCGCATGCTCTTCGAACAGCTGCATTTCGCCCTGCAACCAGGCGACATGCTGCAGATCAGCGGTCCCAATGGCAGCGGCAAGACCAGCCTGTTGCGTCTGATCGCCGGGCTGCGTCAACCGACCGCCGGCGACATTCTCCTGCAGGGCCAGGCTCTGGCCGAGCAGCGTAGCGAGCTGGCGCGCAATCTTCTGTGGATCGGCCATGCAGCCGGTATCAAGGGCCTTTTGAGCGCCGAAGAGAACCTGGCCTGGCTCTGCGCGCTGCATCGCCCAGCGAGCCGCGAGGCGATCTGGCAGGCGCTGGAAGCGGTCGGCCTGCGTGGTTTCGAGGACGTTCCCTGTCATACCCTGTCGGCCGGCCAGCAGCGGCGTGTGGCCCTGGCGCGCCTGTATCTGGAGGATACGCCGCCGCTGTGGGTGCTCGATGAGCCCTTCACCGCGCTGGACAAGAATGGCGTGGCGCAACTCGAAGCGCACCTGGCCGGCCACTGCGAGCGCGGTGGCGTGGTGGTGCTGACCACCCACCACAGCCTGCAACACACACCGGCGACCTATCGCGATCTGGATCTGGGGCAGTACGCCGCATGAGCAACGTCTTCACACAGCTGCTTTCGCGCGAAATGCGTCTGCTCGCCCGCCGTCCGTCCGATCTGGCCAACCCGCTGGTGTTCTTCGCCATCGTCATCGCGCTGTTCCCACTGGCGGTAGGGCCGGAGACGCAATTGTTGCAAACCCTTTCCCCAGGCCTGGTCTGGGTGGCAGCGCTTTTGGCCGTGCTGCTCTCGCTGGACGGGCTTTTCCGCAGTGATTTCGAGGACGGCTCGCTGGAGCAGTGGGTCCTTTCGTCGCACCCCCTGCCTCTTCTGGTGTTGGCCAAGGTGCTGGCACACTGGCTATTCAGCGGTCTGGCGCTGGTTTTGCTGGCGCCTGTGCTGGCGCTGATGCTCGGTCTGCCCGGGCGTTGCCTGCCGGTCCTGCTGATCTCCCTGCTGCTCGGCACCCCGGTGTTGAGCCTGCTCGGCGCGGTAGGCGCGGCGCTTACCGTTGGTCTCAAGCGTGGCGGCCTGCTGCTGGCACTGCTGATTCTGCCGCTGTACATCCCGGTGCTGATTCTCGGCAGCGGAGCATTGCAGGCGGCCCTGCAAGGATTGCCGGCGACCGGCCACCTGTTGTGGCTGGCGAGCCTCACCGCCCTGGCGGTGACCCTGACACCGTTTGCGATTGCCGCCGGCCTGACCATCAGTGTCGGTGAATAAGAAAAGAACCGTGATACCTGGCCGACAACAGTCGAGTCAGGCCTGAATGATGAGTCGAGCATGAACTGGACGTGGTTTCACAAATGGGGTTCGCCCAAGTGGTTCTATGAGATGAGTGGCCGCTGGCTGCCCTGGCTCAGCATCGCTGCCGTGTTGCTGACCGTCTCCGGCCTGGTCTGGGGCCTGGCCTTCGCGCCGCCGGACTACCAGCAGGGCAACAGCTTTCGCATCATCTACATCCACGTTCCGGCCGCGTTCCTGGCCCAATCGATATACGTGACGCTGGCCATCGCCGGCCTGGTTGGCCTGGTGTGGAAAATGAAGCTGGCCGACGTCGCCCTGCAGCAGGCGGCGCCCATCGGCGCCTGGATGACCGCCATCGCGCTGCTCACCGGGGCCATCTGGGGTAAGCCGACCTGGGGCACCTACTGGGTCTGGGACGCACGCCTGACCTCGATGCTGATTCTGCTGTTTCTCTACTTCGGCGTGATCGCCCTGGGCAACGCCATCAGCAACCGCGACAGCGCCGCCAAGGCCTGCGCCGTGTTGGCCATCGTCGGCGTGATCAACATCCCGATCATCAAGTACTCGGTGGAGTGGTGGAACTCGCTGCACCAGACCGCCACCTTCAAGGTCACCGAAAAACCGGCGATGCCGGTGGAGATGTGGCTGCCGCTGCTGCTGGCGGTGCTGGGTTTTTACTGCTTCTTCGGCGCCGTGCTGCTGTATCGCATGCGCCTGGAAGTCCTCAAGCGTGAATCGCGCAGCAGCTGGGTGAAAGCCGAAGTGCAGAACCTGGTGGAGGGCAAGGCATGAGCTTTTCGTCCTTTTCCGAATTTCTCGCCATGGGTACCCATGGCCCCTACGTCTGGAGCGCCTACGGCATCAGCCTGGCGATTCTGGCGTTGAATGTGGTGCTGCCGATTCTGGCTCGCCGCCGTTACCTGCAAGACGAGGCGCGCCGTTTGCGCCGGGAGAAGTCGAAGTGAATCCGGTTCGCAAGAAACGCCTGTACATCGTTCTGGCCATCCTCTGTGGCGTCAGCATCGCCGTCGCGCTGGCGCTGACCGCGCTGCAGGAGAATATCAACCTGTTCTACACCCCGAGCCAGATCGCCAATGGCGAGGCGCCGGTCGATACCCGCATTCGTGCCGGTGGTCTGGTGGAGGAAGGGTCGGTGAAGCGCTCGGCCGATTCGCTGGAAGTGGACTTCGTCGTCACCGACGGCGCCCATGGCGTGACCATCCGCTACAGCGGCATCCTTCCGGACCTGTTCCGTGAGGGGCAGGGCATCGTTGCCCTGGGCCGCGTCAATGAACAGGGCGTGCTGGTGGCCGACGAGGTACTGGCCAAGCACGACGAGAACTACATGCCGCCTGAAGTCATGCAGGCGCTGGAAAAGAGCGGGATGATGCAAAAGCACGATGAGGCCAAAGCCGCCAAGCAAGGTGGCTACAAGCAGGAGAGCACGCAATGATTCCCGAGCTCGGCCACCTGGCGATGATCCTGGCGCTGTGCCTGTGCCTGGTACAGGCGACGCTGCCGCTGATCGGTGCCTGGCGCGGTGACCACCAGTGGATGAGCCTGGCGCAGCCGGCCGCCTGGGGTCAGTTCGCTTTCCTGCTGTTCTCCTTCCTGTGCCTGACCTATGCCTTTATGGTCGACGACTTCTCCGTCGCCTACGTGGCCAACAACTCCAACAGCGCGCTGCCCTGGTACTACAAGTTCAGCGCGGTATGGGGCGCTCACGAAGGCTCCCTGCTGCTGTGGGCCTTGATTCTGGCTGGCTGGACCTTCGCCGTGGCGATCTTCTCGCGCCACCTGCCGGAAGAGATGCTCGCCCGCGTGCTGGCGGTGATGGGCATGATCAGCGTTGGCTTCCTGCTGTTTTTGATCGTCACCTCCAACCCATTCGAGCGCCTGCTACCGAACTCGCCCGCCGATGGCCGCGATCTCAACCCGCTGCTGCAGGACTTCGGCCTGATCGTGCATCCACCGATGCTGTACATGGGCTACGTCGGCTTCTCGGTGGCCTTCGCCTTCGCCATTGCCGCACTGCTCGGCGGCAAGCTGGACGCCGCCTGGGCGCGCTGGTCGCGGCCGTGGACCATCGTCGCCTGGGCCTTCCTCGGTATTGGTATCGCCCTCGGTTCCTGGTGGGCCTACTACGAACTGGGCTGGGGCGGCTGGTGGTTCTGGGACCCGGTGGAAAATGCCTCGTTCATGCCCTGGCTGGTGGGTACGGCGCTGATCCACTCACTGGCCGTGACGGAAAAACGCGGCGTGTTCAAGAGCTGGACGGTGCTGCTGGCCATCGCCGCGTTCTCGCTCAGCCTGCTGGGGACCTTCCTGGTGCGTTCCGGCGTGCTGACCTCGGTGCATGCCTTCGCTACCGACCCGGAGCGCGGCGTGTTCATCCTCGCCTTCCTGCTGGTGGTGGTCGGCGGTTCGCTGGCACTGTTCGCCGTGCGCGCGCCGGTGGTCAAGAGCCAGGTGGGCTTTGGCCTGTGGTCGCGTGAAACCCTGCTGCTGGTCAACAACATCGTGCTGGTGGTGTCGGCGGCGATGATCCTGCTCGGCACCCTCTACCCGCTGGTGCTCGACGCGCTGACCGGCGCCAAGCTGTCGGTCGGGCCGCCTTACTTCAACGCGCTGTTCCTGCCGCTGATGGCGCTGCTGATGGCGGTGATCAGCGTCGGCGTGCTGGTGCGCTGGAAGGATACGCCGCTGAAGTGGCTGGGCAGCATGCTGACGCCGGTGCTGGTCGCCAGCGTGGTGCTGGCGGTAGCCGCGACCTTCCTGCACGGTGATTTCCACTGGTCGGTGCTGGCCGTTTGTCTGCTGGCGTTCTGGGTAATCCTCGGCGGCGTGCGTGACATTTTCGACAAGACGCGCCACAAGGGCCTGATCAAGGGACTGCCGAGTCTCGGTCGCAGCTACTGGGGCATGCAGATGGCGCACCTGGGGTTTGCCGTATGCGCCCTCGGCGTGGTGCTGACCAGCCTGGGCAGCTACGAGCGCGACCTGCGCATGGCGCTGGGCGAGTCGGTGGAGCTGGCTGGCTATCGCTTCCAGTTCGAAGGCGCCGTGCATCACGAAGGCCCCAACTTCATCTCCGACAAAGGTACTATTCGCGTGTTCGACGGCGAGCG
The DNA here is from genome assembly GCF_002479365.1 of Pseudomonas sp. UBA7530. Taxonomy (NCBI): domain Bacteria; kingdom Pseudomonadati; phylum Pseudomonadota; class Gammaproteobacteria; order Pseudomonadales; family Pseudomonadaceae; genus Pseudomonas; species Pseudomonas sp. UBA7530. The sequence goes on along the minus strand of NZ_DLMS01000001.1, from coordinate 669,226 downwards.
GCAGATCAAGGTGCTGCACCCGGAGAAGCGCCTGTATACGGTGCAGCAGGCGACCATGACCGAGGCGGGCATCGATGCCGGCTTCACCCGTGACCTCTTCGTCGCGCTCGGCGAGCCGCTGGAGCAGGGCGCCTGGGCGGTGCGCGTGCACATCAAACCGTTCGTGCGCTGGATCTGGCTCGGCGCGCTGCTGATGGGCTTTGGCGGTTTCCTCGCTGCGGCCGACAAACGCTACCGCATCAAGGTCCGCACCCGCGTGCGCGACGCCTTGGGCATGCAGGGGGCCAGCGCATGAGACGCCTGCTCCTGCTGTTGCCGCTGCTGGCCTTTTTGGCGATTGCCGTATTCCTCTATCGCGGTCTGTTCCTCGATCCGTCAGAGCTGCCCTCTGCGCTGATCGGCAAGCCGTTCCCGGCCTTCAGCCTGCCGGCTCTGGACAACCCCGAGCGCACCCTGACCGCGGACGACCTCAAGGGTAAGCCGGCGCTGGTCAACGTCTGGGCCACCTGGTGCCCGGCCTGCCGCCACGAGCATCCGGTGCTGAACAAGCTGGCCGAGGCCGGCGTGGTGATCCACGGGATCAACTACAAGGATCAGCGCGAGCCGGCGCAGAAGTGGCTGCGTGACCTGCACAACCCCTATCAGCTCAATATCGAGGATGCCAAGGGCAGCCTGGGGCTGGATCTGGGGGTGTATGGCGCGCCGGAGACCTTTTTCGTCGACGCCAAGGGCATCATCCGCCACAAGTATGTCGGAGCCATCGACGAGCGCATCTGGCGCGAAAAACTGGCGCCGATCTATCAGGAACTGGTCGACGAGGCCCAGCCATGAAGCGTTTGCTGATGTCCGCCGGTCTGGCGTTGGGCCTGTTGGCCAGCGCGCATGCCGCCATCGATACCTTCGAGTTCGCCAACGAGGCCGAGCGCCAGCGCTATCGCAACCTGATCGAGGAGTTGCGCTGCCCGAAATGCCAGAACCAGAACATCGCCGACTCCGATGCGCCGATCGCCATGGACTTGCGCGGCGAGATCTATCGCATGCTCGAAGAGGGCAAGAGCAACGAGGAGATCATCGACTTTCTGGTATCCCGGTATGGCGACTTCGTACTCTACAAGCCACCGCTGACCAGCCGCACGCTGCTGCTCTGGTACGGCCCGGCCGGCCTGCTGCTGATTGGCTTCGGTGTGCTCGGGGTGATCGTCCTGCGCCGCCGTGGCCAGCAGAAGGATCGCTCCGCCGCTGGCCTCTCCCTTGATGAGCAGGCGCGTCTCGACGCGCTGCTCGCCCAAGCCTCTCAGGACAAGAAAGACCAATGATCGATTTCTGGTTGCCCGCCGGGCTGCTGTTGCTGACTGCCCTGGCGTTTCTGCTGATTCCGGTGCTGCGCATTCGCAAGCTGCAGGCCGAAGAAGACCGTACCGCACTCAACGTTACCCTCTATCAGGAGCGCCTGCAGGAGCTGGAAGCCCAGCGTCAGGCCGGCGTGCTTGATGACGCGCAGATGCAGGCCGGTCGCGCCGAAGCCGCGCGCGAGCTGCTCGACGACACCGAAGGCGTACAGCGCCGCAGTGGTGTGCTCGGTGGCAAGATCCCGCTGGTTTCGGCGTTGCTGGTGCCGGTGCTCGGCGTGGCCCTGTACCTGCATTGGGGCGCGCTCGACCAGGTCGAGCAGACCCGTCAGATGGCTGCCATGCAGCCGCAGAGTATCGAGGAGATGACAGCGCGCCTGGAACAGACCGTCAAGCAGCAGCCGGACTCCGCCGAAGGTTGGTACTTCCTCGGCCGTACTTACATGGCACAGGAGCGTGCCGGCGACGCCGCCAAGGCCTTCGAGCGCGCCGTGGAGATCGCTGGGCGTGCCCCGGAACTGCTCGGTCAATGGGCGCAGGCGCTGTATTTTGCCGAAGGCAAGCAGTGGAACGCGCAATTGCAGGCGCTCACCGACGAGGCGTTGAAGGCCGATCCGGAAGAAGTCACCAGTTTGGGCCTGCTTGGCATCGCGGCCTATGAAAGTCAGCGCTATGCTGATGCAGTGCGCTACTGGGAGCGTCTGGTCGCGGTGCTGCCGGAGCAGGACCCGTCCCGCGCGGCCATCGCCGGCGGTATCGAACGCGCCCGGCAGCAGATGGGCGAGGGCGAGCAGCCCAGCGCTGCCGCCGAGCCGAGCGCCAAGGTGCATGCGCTGGAAGTCAGCGTGTCGCTGTCGCCCGAGGTGCAGCAGAACGTGCAGCCGGACGATGCCGTGTTCATCTTCGCCCGCGCACTCAGCGGCCCGCCGATGCCGCTGGCGGCCAAACGCCTGAAGGTCTCCGACCTGCCGGTGCAGATCAGTCTCTCGGATGTGGATGCGATGATGCCGGAACTGAAGATGTCACAATTCGACCAGGTGCAACTGGTGGCGCGGGTTTCCCGCGCGGGCAATGCCACCCAGGGCGAGTGGAGCGGCCAGACCGGCCCGGTCGCCAGCACCGCCCGTGACGTGCAGACGTTGCTGATCGACAGCCGCGACGGGCAGGCACAGTGAAGCGCCTGGTGCTGGTCTGCGCGCTCGGGCTTGGCCTGAGCGGTTGCGTATTGCAACAACCGAGTGCGCCGGGCGGCGAGCCGCCACCAGTGCAGCAACCCGGTACCCCGGCTGGCCAGTTGCCGCCGGTGCAGCAGCCCTCGCATCCGCGTTATGCACCGCCACCCGGCGTGAAAAGCCACTGGAACCCGGCACTGGGTGTCTATGTGGTCGAAGGAACGCGGGACCTTTATTACCGCGAGCGTATCTACTACCGCTGGGACGGGGGCTGGAGCTGGTCGCCGCAAGCAGGTGGCCCGTGGAAGGGTACTGACAGCTCGGGCATTCCGCCGGGGTTGTACCGGCACTATCAATCTCGCTGAGGCATCTGCCTCGGCCTTCAACGGCGCCGCGGGCGCCGTTTTTCATCTAGTCCGTCAGTTTCATTGGATGCATCTCGGCTCACATTGCCGCACGCTCCTTTGCGACAATGTCCGACTGCTCGCTTCAACCATTTACACGAGTCAAATATTCACCTGCATAGCTAAGGAGTAAGACATGAGTGATGGAGCACTTTTAACCGCTTTGGCGCAAGCCATCCCGGGATTCTCGGGAAGAACGATACCTGTAGTTGATGAGCGGCAGGGCGAGTACAAGCAAATCTATTGGCTGGACGCGTTATTGGGTGAGCGTTATCTCTGTTACGTCGAATGGAAGGAGTTCGATCCCTGGGGTGTTGATGGACTCAATGCGTTAGCGCCGGTTCAGCAGGCCGGTATTACCTTGTCTACCGACAGTCTCTACGATGAGCAGGGTTTTCCGCTTCAGCAAATCAGTCGCGAAGAGTTCATGTACGATGCCGGCGGCTTTTATCTGCCGGTCTTGCAACAGCAACTGCGGCAGTCTGGGTTGCAATTGCTGGAGGTCGGCATGCTGTAGGGCGATGGCAAGGTCTATTTACATGAAAATCCGCGTTTTATCTGTGTAACGACCGAGCAGCCTGAAATCGAGGCGCTGAATCTGCAATTAAAACAGCGAGGGCTGGTGCTGTGCTGAGACCTTCATATTTGGCTCCCGCTACGGCAAGTCGGTTAGCGATATGTCTGATCATGCTGTTGGTTGTCTGCGGCTGTACGTCTCGTTCGGTGCGCTGGATGCACCCGACGCCCTCGAAAGAGCTGTTGTTGCAAGCCATGACCGATCTGCAGGGTCTTCATGTTTACACCGGCCTTGATCGCAGAGATAACAGCCTGCTAAGTCGCGAAGACGCGTCGAGAATGCTGGCGGATAACAGCCTGATCACCAGTGAAACCCCTAATTTCATGTTTGTCAGCTTTAGCGGTAATGAAATCAGTATTGTCGGTTATAACCAGTATTACCGCCCGAATACGCAAGATTATCGCAGTCCAATGATCTACCGCTATCACGGGCAACTAAAGCGCGCTGTTTATAGCTTGCCGCATATGGCGCCAGAGAGTGGCGATTTGAAAGTGACCTCGAAGCCGATTGAAAATTTGCAGCTATGGTTGCTGAATGAAAAAAAGACGGTCTACCCGGATTTTAATGGCACGCTGACGTTCAAGTCCTGGAGCGGTGAATATATAGATATCAGCGCGTTCACCACCAGGAGCTGGGACAGTATTTTCTAAGTTCTTCGCATAGTTTGGGAGAGGTGCGGGTTTGATACCGGATGGCAATTAAGTGCGTGCTTTCGGTATTGGCACTATCCATTACCGCGCCTGCTGACGGTTAGGTTGCGCTCCTTATGGGCGCCACACCTTGACTCGCCCGTAAGGGGCGAAACCCATCAGAACAGGCGACGCGCTAACGGATAGTGCCAAGTCATCGACAACTAACACTTAATTGCCAGTCCGCTACCAAGCGTATCTTCCCCGCGAACAGTGAAGCACCATAAAAAACGGCGCCCGAAGGCGCCGTTTTTGCTGGCAGTGATCAGGTTCATTGCGCCCAGATCATGCCAACCAGCAGGTAGCAGATCACCGTCACCAGCACCACGCCGAACAGGTTGAGGGCGAAGCCCGCCTTGATCATCGACTGTATCTTCATATGCCCGGTGCCGAACACGATGGCGTTGGGCGGCGTCGCCACCGGCATCATGAAGGCGCAGCTGGCGGCGATGGCAGCCGGAATCGCCAGCAGTTCGGCCGGCATGCCCTGCGACACGGCAAGGGCGCCGAGCAGCGGCAGGAAGGCCGCGGCAGTGGCGGTGTTGGAAGTGACTTCGGTGAGGAAAATGATCACCAGCACTACCACGCCGATCATCGCGATCACTGGCAGGGCGCCCAGCGCGCCGAGGCTCTGGGCGATCCACTCGGCGAGGCCGGTGCTGCGGATCACGCCAGCCAGCGACAGGCCGCCACCGAACAGCAGCAGCACGCCCCAGGGCAATTTGCTGGCGCTTTCCCAGTCCATCAGGAATACGCGCTGCTTGGTGTCCACCGGAATGATGAACAGCGCCAGCGCTGCCGCGATGGCGATGCTGGTGTCGTTGACGCCCGATACCCAGTCGGCGATCAGCGGCTGGCACACCCAGGCTAGCGCGGTAACCAGAAATACCAGTGCCACCAGCTTCTCGCCGCGGCTCAGCGGGCCGAGTTCGGCCAGTTCGCTGCGGATCAGTTGCGTGCTGTCATGCCCGGCCAGGTTGAAGCCGCCACGGGTCAGCCACCACCAGATGAACGCCAGCATGATTACCGCCACCGGCACGCCAAGCAGCATCCACTGGCCGAAGCCGATCTGCACGTCGTAGTTGTCGGCGAGGAAGGCCGCGAGCAGGGCGTTGGGTGGTGTACCGATCAGAGTGGCGATACCGCCGACGCTGGCGGCATAGGCAATCGCCAGCAGCAGGGCGGTGGCGAAGCGTTCGCGCTCGGTGTCGCCCTCGTTCTTCTCGCCGGTGAGCATGCCGACCACCGACAGGCCGATGGGCAACATCATGATGGTGGTGGCGGTGTTGCTAACCCACATACTGAGAAACGCGGTGGCCATCATGAAGCCGGCGATCTGTTTGCTCGGCTTGCTGCCCATGGCCAGCAGCGTCATCAGGGCGATGCGCTTGTGCAGGTTCCAGCGCTCCATGGCCAGGCCCAGGACGAAGCCGCCGAGGAACAGGTAGATGGTCGGGTTGGCGTAGGGCGCGGTGGCGGCATTGAGGCTGTCGATGCCCAGCGCCGGGATCAGCAGGATCGGCAGTAGCGAGGTGGCCGGAATCGGAATGGCTTCGGTCGACCACCAGGTGGCCATCAGCAGGGTCAGGCCGATAGTGGCCCAGGCGGCGCTGGACAGGTCGCCTGGCGGCTCGGTGATCAGGCACACGAGCAGTAGCAATGGACCCAGGATCAGACCAATCCAGGCTGCCTTGGCGGGTGCCGTGGATTCATTGGTGGTAACGGCCATGGCACGCTTCCTTCAGCTAAAAAGTCGGGCTTTATAGCCCACAGGGCGACTTTATGACCACGCGGTGGCCAATCGGTTTTGCTTCAGTCTGTTTCAGGCGCGCTCTGCGGCGGGGCTGAGGGCCCGGTCCGCCGGCTGAACAGCGGCCCGCCGCAGCGGCTGCAGAATGCCGCGCTGTATTCGTGGCGGTTCTTCCGGCAATGCGGGCAGTCATGTTCCATCAGCCCGTCCTGGCGCATGGCGTTGGCCAGTTCGGCGGTGAAGATCCCGGTCGGGACGGCGATGATCGAATAGCCGGTAATCATCACCATGGTGGCCAGCATCTGGCCGACGGGCGTCTGTGGGGTGATATCGCCAAAGCCCACGGTGGTCAGTGTTACCACTGCCCAGTAGATGCCCATCGGAATACTGGTGAAACCGTGAGCCGGCCCCTCGATGACGTACATCAGCGCGCCGAACACGGTCACCAGCGTGGAAACACTCACCAGAAACACGATGATCTTCTGCTTGCTTCCTTGCAGCGCCACAATCAGGAAATTCGCCTGAGACAGATACTGACGCAACTTGAGGACACGGAAAATTCGGATCAGGCGGATGACGCGAACAATCATCAGGTACTGCGCATCGGCAAAGATCAGCGTCAGTATGGCTGGCAGTACCGCCAGCAGATCCACCATTCCGAAGAAACTGAAGGCATAGCGCATAGGCTTGGGCGAGATGTACAAACGCAAGCCGTATTCGATTGCGAAAAGGATGGTGAAGAGCCATTCCAATAGGCTGAAAACCTCGGCGTACCGGCTATGAAAGTGTTCGATGCTGTCGAGCATCACCACCACCAGGCTGGCGAGAATGCTCACCAGCAGCCAGTTGTCGAAGCGTTGCGCCGCCGGCGTGCTGGTTTCGAAGATGATGATGTAGAGGCGCTGGCGCCAGCTCTGCCGGTTATCCATGGCAAGCTCCGAAGTAAACGAAGGGCACAGCCTAGGCAGGAAGGAGGAGCGAGGGCAAGACCGTGGCCCTAGTTGTTGCTCTGCCTTACTCGCCCCCCTGTGGCGGCTCCTGTCGCGGCTGCTCACCGCGACTATGGATGGCGTTGGCCGCTTTCGATAAGTCCGGCTGCAGGCAGGCATGCGTGGTTTGTTCAAGCGCGCAAGGCCTGCCAGGCAGCAGGCTGTGGGCTCCGATCATCAAGGAGAACACCATGCGTGATGCACTGCTTCGTTATCTTTACGCCCCCTGTTTCAGCTTCGGCCTGACCGCTCTGGCGATCTATCTGGTCGGTTACTGGCATTTGGGCCTGGGCTGCCTGCCGGTACTGTTGCTACTGGCCATCGGTCTATCCGCAGTGGCCGAGCGCCAGGCACCTTATCGACCTCAATGGAATCAGCCGCGCGGTGATGCGGGGCGCGATCGCCTGCATGCACTGGTCAACGAAAGCCTCAACAGCCTGGGCGTACTCGGCATCCCGCTGCTTGCTGCGTTGTTGCCAGGGCCTGATCTGTGGCCACATGCCTGGCCATTCTGGTTGCAGGTGCTGATGGCGATTGTGGTGGCCGACCTTGGCATCACCCTGATGCACTGGCTCAGCCATCGCAGCGCATGGCTCTGGCGCCTGCACGCGGTGCATCATTCGGTGCAGCGCATGTATGGCCTCAATGGCCTGATGAAGCACCCATTGCATCTGGGGCTCGAAGCCCTGGCGGGTACGCTGCCGTTGGTTCTCGTGGGAATGCCGGTGGACATCGCCGGGGTGCTGGCATTCGCCATTGGCGTGCAATTGCTGCTGCAGCACAGCAATGTGGATATGCGCATCGGTCCATTACGCCATCTGTTCGCCTGGGCGCCGGTACATCGTTTCCATCACCTGCGCTACGGCAGAGCGGGGGATGTGAATTTCGCGCTGTTCTTCAGTTTCTGGGATCGCTTGCTAGGCACGGCTTTCCACTCCAGCTACGAAGTGGCCAGCGAGGATCTGGGTATCGGCAGCCAGCCGGACTACCCTGACGAGTACCTGGCGCAGCTGGCCGAGCCCTTTATTGATCGCGCTGGACATGTACCCGCGCCCGTTCTGCCGCTGGGCTTGCGCCGCTCAGTCGAGTAGTTGCAGTTGCAGGTTGTGCAGCGCTCGCGCCTGGATGCCGAACATGCTGCGAACGGTGCGCGAGAAGTGCGCCGAGTCGGCGAAGTTCGCCGTATGTGCGGCTGCGGTCAGATTGCTGCCACGCAGCACCATGGCCAACGCCAGGCGCAGCCGCCGCCAGAGTACCAGCCGGCGGATGGAAAGACCGACCTGATCACCGAACAGGCGCTCCAGCTGGCTCAATGACAATCGAACCTGGCTTGCCAGCTCTGTGGCGTCGATTTTCTCCTGCAATAGCGCGTCGATACCAAGCAGCGCCTGCTCCACGCGTGTGTCCAGAGGCGGTCTTGGCCAGTGGCGCAACCGCTCGATCAGTGCCTGCGGCTGGGTTGGGGCCTCGGCTTGCCAATCCTTCAAGTGCTCCAGGCGGAACGACAGCGGCTCGGTGTACAGCGCCAGCATGGGCTGGCCGGGCTCGATGAAGGCATGCGGCTGCATCGAGGGCACCAGCAGCCGCTGGCTTTGCAGCAACTGGCCGCCGACCATCAGGCGTAGTTCACCGTCGTGGGCCAGCATCAGCTGGTGGGCGTAATGAGCATGCGCCTGGGTGTCACCCGCGCAGCCATCGAGCAGGCAATAGTCGCTGGCCAGCCACAGGCGCCCTTGCCAGACGGTATTCATGCTGCTCGCCGAGCGAGGTTGGCGAGGGTCGTGCGCGATATGTTCATACAGGCAATGGTGGCTGGGTCGGCCCGGATCATACCGCGCGGGGCGGGCATGGTTAATCAGATGTATCAGTTTACCCAGGCGACGCACGCTCTTCTGGCGCTCGCTTCATGCAGCGCTGCCAGCGCCAGGCGCCGATGACAGCGCCGTCGTCACGCAGCGTCGAGTGCGGATAAAGACCGGGCTGGCAGTCGGAGAGGACGGGCAGCCAGCCATTCAATGGAGGCCGATCCGGCATCCGCTGTTACCGCGACCTCGATGGGGGAGGCGCAGGCTGCGACCTCTCGTTATCCGTCCCTCATCTTGCGCTCGCTATCCGCGTGACTGGCTGGTCACGAGATTGGCAACGATTTGCTGGCGAACTCCTGCGTTGTAGCGATGTTCTACTGTCAGTCCTTGCGACCCGCACTCGCGGTCGTCAATCCCATCAGACAGGAGTCCCGATGACGTCGACGCCAGCATTTCCCCCGCTCAAGACCTATCTGACGATCATCGCCTGCGCGCTGCTGCTTGGCGGCTGCTCCTCCGGGGATGAGCCGGCCTCCGAGCCGCCGCGGGTGGCGCTGGTCGAGCCGCTGCAGCCGGCCGAGCCACAACCTGAGGCGCTGCGCCTCTCCGGAGTGGTGCAGAGCGTGACCACCACCCAACTGTCGTTTGAGGTGGCCGGGCGCATTGAGCGGATCCTGATCGATGAAGGCACCCGTATCCGTCGCGGGCAACCGCTGGCCGAGCTGGATCGCGTCGACTACCAACTGCAACTGAGTGAAGCCGAGGCACGCCTGCGCCAGTTGCAGGCAGATCTGGCGCGCAAGCGTACGCTGCTCGCCGAAGGCATCCTTGCCCCCGCCGCTATCGAGGCGCTGGAAGCCAATACCGTGGCGGCGCGGGTGGCGCGCGACAGCGCCCGGCGCGACCTCGAACGCAGCACTTTGAGCGCGCCGTTCGATGGCGTCGTGGCGCGCCGTCTGGTCGAGCCGAACATGGTGGTGGCGGTGGGCACGCCAGTGTTCGAGATGCAGGACAACCGCCATATCGAGGTCAGCGTCGATCTGCCGGAAATTGCCGCGTTGAGCATTCCGCTCGGGCCCGAGCTCAAGGCCGAAGGGCAGCTGGTGATCGCCGACGTGAGCCTGCCGCTGCGCTACAAGGAGCACAGCACTCAGCCGCGCGAGGGCGCGCGCACCTACCGGCTGGTGCTGCAGGGCGAGCCGCCGGAGGACTACAACTTGCTGCCGGGCATGGCCATGCGCGTCAGCGTGCAGCGGCCACCCCGGCCGCAGGCGAGCCAGGACCAATTCCGCCTGCCGCTGTCGGCGTTGCAGGCCGACAGCGACGGCGGCCACTACATCTGGCAGGCCGCCGATGGCCGCGCCCGGCGATTGGCGGTGGAGTTGCAGGAGGTCGAAGGTGACCAGGCATTGATCCGCGGCGATGGCCTGCAGGCGCAGCTGCCGATTATCGTCGCTGGCGGCAGCAAGCTGCACGAGGAGCAGCCGATCAAAGTGCAGGAGCGGAACTGAGCCAATGGATTTCGCCCGCTACGCCATTACTCGTCGCGTCAATATCTGGATTCTGGTGCTGACCTGCCTGTTCGGCGGCATCCTCGCCTTCTTCGAGATCGGTCGCCTGGAGGACCCCGAGTTCACCATCAAGCAGACCATCGTCAACGTGCAATACCCCGGCGCCACCGCGCTGGAGGTCGAGCAGCAGGTCACCGAGCCACTGGAAAGCGCCATCCAGCAGATGTCGCAGATCAAGGAGATCCGCTCGCGCTCGATGCCGGGCATCGCCGAGATTCGCGTGGAGATGCAGGACCGCTACGCCGGCGATGCGCTGCCGCAGATCTGGGACGAGCTGCGTAACAAGGTCAACGATGCCCAGGGCGATCTGCCGCCCGGCATCGAGCCGCCGCAGGTCAACGACGACTTCGGTGACGTTTACGGCATTTTCTACGCGCTGACCGGCGACGGTCTGACGCTCAAGGAATTGCACGAAACAGCCAAGGATCTGCGCCGAGCGCTGCTCGCCGCCGACGGTGTCGGCAAGGTGGAGATCGCCGGTGTGCAGGAGGAGCGTATCCTGGTCGAGGTCGATCAGGCGCAACTGGCGGCACTGGGCGTCGACCCGGACGAGATCGCCGCCGCCCTGGCCGACACCGATGCTGCTGTGGATGCCGGCGGCGTCACTGCCGGCGAGTTCTTCGTGCGCCTGCGCCCTAGCGGGGCCTTCGACTCGCTCGAGGAGTTGCGCGCGCTGTCGGTCGGCCAGGGCTCGCAGCGGGTCGAGCTGGGCGCCATTGCCAGACTTTCGCGCGACTATGCCGAGCGGCCGCAGCAGATCATTCGCCATAACGGCCAGCCGGCATTGACGCTGGGCATCAGTGGGGTGTCCGGGGCGAACATCGTCGAGGTCGGGCAAAGCGTCGAAGCGGTACTCGAGGGCGTCCGGCACCGCATGCCGTTGGGTGCCGAGCTTCACCCGCTGTACGAGCAGCACCGTATCGTCGACGATGCGGTGAACAGCTTCGCGCTCAACGTGTTCCTCTCGGTGGCCATCGTGGTCGGCGTGCTGTGCTTGGCCATGGGCCTGCGCGCCGGCGTCATCATCGGCGCGGTGCTGTTTCTTACCGTGCTCGGCACGCTGCTGGTGATGTGGCTGATGGGTATCGAGCTGGAGCGGATTTCCCTCGGCGCGTTGATCATCGCCATGGGCATGCTGGTGGACAATGCGGTAGTGGTCTGCGACGGCATGCTGGTGCGCCAGCGTCAGGGCAAGAGCATCCTCGAGGCCTCGCAGCAGACGCTGCAACAGACGCAATGGCCGCTGCTCGGCGCGACCATTATCGGCATCCTCGCCTTCGCCGGCATTGGCCTGTCCCAGGACACCACCGGCGAGTTCCTCTTTTCGCTGTTCTTCGTCATCGCCGTTTCGCTGTTGCTCAGCTGGCTGCTGGCCTTGCTGCTGGTGCCGCTGTTCGGCCATTACCTGTTGCGCAAGGCCAGCGGGGAGGAAGATGCCGACGCTGCCTACAGCGGCCCTTGGTATGCGCGCTACCGGCGGCTGGCGGCAGGCGTGCTGCGCCGGCCCTGGCTGACCATTGGTGCGCTGCTGGTGCTGACGATGATCAGCGCGGTGATCTTCACCCGCCTGCCGCAGAGCTTCTTCCCGCCGTCGAGCACGCCGCTGTTCTACGTCAACCTGTTCCTGCCGCAAGGCACGCATATCCGCGACACTGCGCAGGCTGCCAGCGAGGTCGAGCAGTACCTGGCCGAGCAGGACGGCGTGAGCGAGGTGTCGAGCTTCATCGGCGCCGGGGCCTCGCGTTTCATGCTGACCTACATGCCGGAGCAGCCCAACGCCTCGCTGATGCACTTTCTCGTGCGTACCGATGATGCCGAGCGGATCGCCAGCCTGGTCCGGCAGATCAATCAGGAGTTACCTCAGCGTTATCCATCGGCCGACGTCAGCGCCGCACAGTTCATGTTCGGCCCCAACGCCGAGGCCAAGCTGGAAGCACGTATCAGCGGCCCGGACATCGAGGTGCTGCGCGCGCTGTCCGCCGAAGGACGCAAGCGCCTGCAGGAGCAGGGCCAGGTGCTAAATGTGCGTGACGATTGGCGCCAGCCGGAACTGGTGCTGCGCCCGCAACTGGCGCTGGATCGCCTCGCCGATGCCGGGCTGACTCGCCAGGCGGTGGCGCGCGCCCTGGCTGCTGGCAGCGAGGGCCAGCGCGTCAGCCTGCTGCGCGAGCGCGACGAGCTGATTCCCGTGCTGCTGCGCGCCGCGCAGCAGGACCGCATCGACAGCGACAACCTGTTGCAACGGCTGATCTGGAGCCCGGCCGGTAACGGCTACGTGCCGCTGGCGCAGGTGGCCGACGGCGTCGAGCCAAGCCGCGAGGACAGCATCATCGTGCGCTACGACCGCGAGCGCACCATCTCCGTCCGCGCCGAACCGCGTGACGGCGAAAACACCAACGAGGCCCACGCGCGCATCCGTCCGTTGATCGAGGACATCGAGTTGCCGCTCAACTACAGCCTGAAATGGGGCGGCGACTATGAGCAGTCCTCCGACGCCCAGCAGGCGCTGGCCGGTACGCTGGCGGTGCCCTATCTGGCGATGGTGCTGGTCACCGTGCTGCTGTTCGCCAAGGTGCGCCAGCCGCTGATGATCTGGGCGGTGGTGCCCATGGCAATCTGCGGGGTGAGCTTCGGCCTGCTGCTCACCGGCCAGGCCTTCGGCTTCATGGCGCTGCTCGGCCTGCTCAGCCTGACCGGCATGCTGATCAAGAACGCCGTGGTGCTGGTGGACGAGATCGACCGGCAGATCGCCGCCGAGGTACCGCGCCTGACCGCCATCATCGAGGCCTCGGCCTCGCGTCTGCGGCCGGTGACGATGGCCGCCGGCACCACGGTGCTGGGCATGGTGCCGCTGCTGTTCGACCCGTTCTTCGCCAACATGGCGGTGACTATCATGGGCGGCCTGGGCTTCGCCACGCTACTGACCTTGCTCGCCGTTCCCTGCCTGTATCTGTTGCTGATGAAAGTGCGTCCGGAGGAAACCGCATGACTGCCAAGCGCATGGCCGGCCCGCTGCTGTTCGCCCTGGCTCTGGGCGCCTGTTCCAGTGCACCGCAATACCCGGTGCCGCAACTGCCGCCAACCTGGTACAGCGCCGCTGGCGCGTCCGCGGTCGATGCCGAAAAGCTGGCCGCGTGGTGGCGCCAGTTCGACGACCCTCAGCTCACCGCACTGGTCGGCCGCGCCATGCAGCGCAACCATGACGTGCGCCTGGCCATGGCACGGGTCGACAGCGCCCGTGCGCAACTGCGCCAGTCGCGCGCCGGCCTGTTGCCAAGCTTCGACCTGCCGGGGTCGGCCAGCCGCCAATGGCTCGAGAACGACCAGGAGGCTGAACCCGGCAGCCCGATGGCCGACTTCATCCCGGATGACGATCCAATCACCCTGGACAGTTGGGACCTGGCCCTGCAGGCGACCTGGGAGCTGGATCTGTTCGGCGCCGCCCGCGCACGGCGCGACAGCGCGGCCCAGCAGCTGCGCTCGGCCGAGGCGCAGACGGTGGCCGCGCGCCTGGCCGTGGCCTCCAACACCGCCCAGGGCTATCTGCAGCTGCGCGCGTTGCAGGGTCAGCGCGACCTGCTGGTGGAAGGCATAGAAGTGGCCAGCGAGCTGGAACGTATCGCCGGGCTGCTGTTTCATGCCGGCGAGGTCACTCGGCTGGACGTCGAGGCGACGTCCGCCGAGCGCGCGTCGCTGGAGGCCGACCTGGGCGAGCTGGACGTTCACCTGGCCGAAGCGCAACTGGCCCTGGATACGCTGCTCGCCGAACCGCCGGGCAGTACTGCCACTCAGCTTGCCGCCGGTGCTGCGGTGCCGCTGGCCGAGCCGCGTATCGCCCCCGGCCAGCCTATCGACCTGCTGCGCCGCCGTCCGGATCTGATCGCCGAGGCTGCGCGGCTGGACGCCGCCGAGCTTCAGGCGCTGGCCGCCCGTCGTGACCTGTTCCCGAAACTGGCGGTGCAGGCCGCCGTGGGCCGCTCCGGCTTCGCCTTGGGCGACACTTTCTCCAGCGCCTCGAACTTTGCGCAGGTGGGTGCCACTTTCGGCCTGCCGCTGTTGGACTACTCACGCCGCGGCGCGGCCATCGAGCTGGCCGATGCCGAGGGCGAGACCGCCTACATCGCCTTCGAGCAGGCCCTGGCCGGCGCGCTGGAGGAAGTCGAGCGCGGCCTGACGCGCATCGCCGGCCAGCAACGCCGACACGCAGCCCTCAGCCGCACCCGCGACCATCGCGAGCGCGCGCATCGGCTGGCGCAGCGCAGCTACGAGCTGGGCGAGGTGAACCTGAGCGAGGTGCTGGACGCCCAGCGTGGCGCGCTGCAAGCCCGGCAACGGGCGCTGGAAGGCCGGACCGCGCTGGCGACGGCGCAGGTTGCGCTGTATGTAGCGTTAGGTGGCGGCTGGAACGCGGAGGCCGCAGAAGCTGCGCATGCACCGAGCGAGGCCAACGCTGCGCAGTGATAGCACCGGATTCCAAGGCCAGTGTGACAGGCGACTCGCTTGAACATCGATATACCGAGGCGGTAGGAGCGGCTTCAGCCGCGATGATGGCATCCTCGATATCCGTTCCATGCCCGAGGTCGGCGATAGGAAAGCGGCTACAGGCCGAGTTCATGGCCGCTGCGCGTGACCGGCGTGGCCGGCGCGGCTTTCGCCGCGAATCGCGAATAAATTCGCTCCTACACAAGGCGCTTTGGTTGCATTGGGTGCTGGACACGCGCAAGCCCGGCATCGGGTGAGGTCGGCGCTGCGCAGTGATAGCGCCGGATTCCAGGGCCAGGGCAGGCGACTCGCTTGAACATCAATATACCGAGGCTGTAGGAGCGGCTTCAGCCGCGATGTTTGCATCCTCGATATCTGATCCATGCCCCGAGGTCCGCGATACGAAAAGCGCCCACACGCCAACCTACATGGCCGCCACGCATTACCGACGCGGCGGGCGCGGCTTTCGCCGCGAATCGCGAATAAATTCGCTCCTACACAAGGCGCTTTGGTTGCTCTAGGTGCTGGACACGCGCAAGGCCGGCACCGGGTGAGGTCAGCTCTGCGCAGTGATAGCGCCGGATTCCAGGCCGGTGGGTTGAACATCGATATACCGAGGCTGTAGGAGCGGCTTCAGCCGCGATGATGGCATTCTCGATATCTGATCCATGCCCCGAGGTCGGCGATACGAAAAGCGCCCACATGCCAAGTACATGGCCGTCACGCGTGACCGACGCGGCAGGTGCGGCTTTCGCCGCAAATCGCGAATGAATTCGCTCCTACACAAGGCGCTTTGATCGTTCCCACGCTCCGGTGGGAATGCCGCCCAGGACGCTCTGCGTCCGTCAGGTTGAGCACCGCCAGGTATCAGGCTCAGGTCATCGGCAGTTTTTCCAGGAAGCGCATCAACAGGCTTTCTTCAGCGCGCAGGCCCTTGCGCGGCGTCGCCAGGCGTAGGCTGGACAGCTCACCGGCATGGAAGGCGTCGAGGAGCGCGGGGTGGATGTAGCACTTGCGGCAGACCGCCGGCGTATTGCGCAGCTGCTGGGCAACCTCCTTGACCATGGCCACCACATGTTTCTTCGCCGCACTATCGGGTTGCCATTCGAGTTCACGCAGTAGCGTCAGGGCCAGCGCGCTGCCGGCCCAGGTACGGTAGTGCTTGGCGGTGAAGTCGGCGCCGGTGAGTTCACGCAGGTAATCGTTGATGTCGGTGGAGGTGACCGCCCGACGTTCGCCATGCTCGTCCAGATACTGGAACAGGTGCTGCCCGGGCAGTTCCAGGCAGCGCTGGATGATACGCGCCAGACGCCGGTCGCTGATCTTCACCTCATGCTCGATGCCGCTCTTGCCGCGAAAATGAAAGCGTATCGTGCTGCCTTGCACTTCGACGTGGCGATTGCGCAGGGTGGTCAGGCCATAGGAGCGATTGTCCCGCGCGTAGCGGGCGTTGCCGATGCGGATCAGGGTGTTGTCCAGCAGCAGGATCACCGTCGCCAGCACTTTCTCTCGGCGGTGTTCGCGCAGGTTCAGATGCTGCTGCAGGGCTTCACGCAGTGCCGGCAGGGCTTTGCCGAAGGCCAGCAGGCTGGCGTACTTGTCGGCATCCCTGATTTCGCGCCAGCGGGCGTGGTAGCGGTATTGCTTGCGTCCGCGGGCGTCGCGGCCCGTTGCCTGCAGATGACCGTTGGCCAATGGGCAGATCCATACCTCGGTGTAGGCTGGCGGCACCGCCAGGGCATCGATGCGGGCTACCTCCTGCGGGTCACGGATGCGCTGGCCCTGGCTGTCGAAATAGCAGAACTTGCCACGCAGCTTGCGACGGCTGATGCCTGGCATGCTGTCGTCGACATAGCGCAGGTCGGCGGGTAGCTCGATGTCGCCAGGCGCCAGACTCATCGACGCACCTCCCGACAAGGCGCGCAGGCAAGAGGCGAAAGGGCGATGGCAGGGCAGCGGACAAGGTCGGGCATGGGCGTCGCTCGTCGTGGCAGATATCCATTAGCCCGCCGAACGCGGCGGGAGTTCAGTCTTTACCCGAACAAAGGGCGCAGGATCGGCCGCGTCGGCATGATCTGCGCGATCACGGCTCCTCTGGATGATTCACGCACGGCCCAGCGTTTGCCGCGCGCTAGCGCTCGTCCTTCTTGCGCGTCCAGTAGACCTGACCGTCGACGATGACATCCTCCGGCTTGCTCTTGTCGGCATTGTCGAGCACAGCGAAGAAGCGGCGCTCCTCTCCCTGCGGGTTCGACAGCACCAGGGCGTAATCCTCGAAGCGATAGTTCGAGGTGACGCTGTCGTCGCGATTGCTGCCAGTGATGATGTAGCTGGTGGCGAATCTTCCCGCGACGAAGCCGCTGCGCTTGTGCGTGACGGTTCCATCCGGGCGGAACACGAAGGAGCGGTCGCTGCGAGCGCCGCCCATACCGACATTGAGGAAATAATAACTGTGATCGAGCCGCGTATCGGCCGGCAGCGGCGCCAGTTCCTGTGCTTTGGAGAGATCGATCTTTTCTCCGTCACGCGACAACGTGATCTCGCCTGTCCAGCTCTTTGACCAGGTAAGCCAGTTCTCCGGCTCACGGCTCTTCGAGGCGCTCACATCGAGGTCTGTAAAGGGGAATTTCCAGGTATGGCGGTAGGCGCTCGCGTCCGACAGCAGGACGTAGATGTCCTCGTCGCGGCTGGTGTAGCCATTGCCGAAACCGTCCAGACGGTGCGCGAAGTCCGCGACGTAGAGCACGCGATCGACCTCGGCCATGGCGATACCCTTACCCGGCCCGGCGAAAACCTCGTTGGCCTCCGGCGGCCGGTGGACGAGACCGGCTTGGTCATCGGCTTTGGCGAGGGGCGTTTGAGTTTGTTCCAGAGTGAGTATCTGGCACTCGCGCAGCGAGATCTCGGCATTCTTGCCATCGATGACGTTGCGTACCTGGCCGATGACGACGCGGTCCTGGCCAAGCGCCTCGTTCATCCGCGTTTTGTGCGTGTCGTCCTTGAAGCTGCGGCAGGACAGCGAGAAGCGCGATTGGCGAGCCCCGCGCCACTCGCGCAGGCGATTGTCGGCAACCACACGGCCGTAACCGGCGACCGCGCCCTGGTTCTGCAGATAGGTTTCCAGGCGGTCTTCACGTGCCTTGCGCAGGTCGCGATCCTCAAGCGCCCCCTCGTAGGAGCCGACGCTGGCCATTTCGGCGTCGGCCAGCACCGTCAGGTGCGCCAACCCCCTGACCTGCAGGTTAGCTTGCGCTGAGTCCGCTGGTGCTCGCGCCAGGTCCAGCCCGTAATTGCCTGCCAAGCGGCGCAGCTTGCGCACGAGGGGTTTGATGGCGTACTTCTCGTCAGCGAGGAATATTGCCAGGTCCGCACAGGGCGCGGGGTCCGCGGCGAGCGGGGAGGCGATCTGGGTACGGGCACGCGTGAGGTTGCCTTCCATTTCCTTGCGAAACGCTTCGCTATTGCGCACCAGTTCGCTTATGACCTGGTCGTAGTCGGCGATGTCGTTGCGATTGCTCCAGCTTGCCAGGGCATCTCGACGCGCGCTTTCGCTTTGCGGGCTGCGTTCGTCGCAAAGTTCCTTGACCGTTCTCGCCGTCACCACTCGAGTGGCCGCCTCGGAAAGCGTGGCGTTGAATTCGGCGTCCGTAGCGCTCGCTGCTGGCGATAGCGAGCCGGCCAATAGTGCAAGCGCGAAAGCGGACAATCCGCTTGATTTGTTTTCCAAGATCATGGGCAACGCTCCCTGTGCTTACTTTTGTCTGGCCGCCGATAAACCTGGCGGCTGAAGACTCTGAGCGCTATCCCTGGCCTGAGTTCATCTGCTGTGTATCGCGTTTCAGCGCTGCGTCATGAGACCCCGTTCCTTACTGCCCGTTGCCAGCTCAGCGCGCAGGCTTTGACTAGCCAGCAGGCGAGGATGAACGGCATGGTCAGCGCTGGTAGGCCCAGTGCGCTGAACGCCGGTTGCAGGACCAGGGCCAGCAGGATTCCCGCTGCGGGGACCAATGGGCAGCGATAGACCTGGGCCAGGGCGATGGCGGCGAGGGTGGCGTTGTAGCCATAGAGTCCGGCCAGGGCGGCATCGCTGGGCCAGCCATGCGCTATCGCCGGGGCAAGGCCGCTGCTGGAGCCTAGTAGCGCCCAGAGCGCCGTGCGGCCATCGGCCAGGCGCAGACCGATCAGCAGGCACAGGCCGGCCAGTGGCGAGTCGAGGAAGATCACCTGGCCGAGGCCGCGCAAAATGGCCTGCAGCAGTTGTACAGCGTCGAACTCAGCTGAGTGCGATGGAACTGAAAGTGGCTGATCGGCCGGGGCGAACAACGCCAGCAGCAGCCAGCCGAGCAGTACGAAGGGAAGGGTGAAGGCGGGCAGCCAGCCCTGCCGGCGCATGCGCCGCATCCAGGGCGCCAGCAGCAGGCTGGACAGGGCAGCGCTGGCGATGACCAGCACGGGCAGCAACGGCGTCCATGGCAGTTTCAGGCTCAGCAGCAGGCCGAGCAGAATGCCGTTGTAGCCATACAGGCCGATGGCGATGTCCGCTTGCGGGTAGCCGCGGCGTTGCGCGACCAGCATCGCGCTGAGGCCACCGAGCAGCGCGCCGGGCAGCAGCTCGGGAGCGCCACTGAGGATGGCGAGCGCCACCAGCGCGCCGGAGCCTGGGTGCTGTTGCAGGAAAATCTGGGCGAAGCCGCAGAGCAGGGCGCGCAGGCTTTGCAGGGCAGGGTGTGAGGTGGGTAGTGGAGGCATGATGTGTGTGCCAAGAGATCCCTCTCCCCCAGCCCCTCTCCCGCAAGCGGGAGAGGGGAGTTGTTCGTGTCGCTTGGAGGAGCCATGTAGGGCGCGCTGTGCGCACCGCCAAAGGAAGCAAGGTGTGCACGGCCTAGGCGGCCCCGCGACACCCTACGAATCAATACAGCGCGTAGCCCGGGTGAAATCCGGGAATCAGGAGTCGAGCTTTCCCCGGATTTCATCCGGCTACGGTTCTTTATTGCGTCGAGAATCACCGGCTCAATGCAGCGTCTCGATCCTCAGGCTGTTGGTGCTGCCGGGTTGGCCGAAGGGTTCGCCGGCGGTGATCACTACGGTTTCACCGCGCTTGGCCATGCCCTGGGCCTGGGCGATCTCCAGCGCGGTGCTGGTGACCTCTTCGACCCTGCGCAGGCGCTCGTTGACCACCGAGTAGATGCCCCAAGCCACGGTGAGACGGCGGGCGGTGGTCAGGCTTGGCGTCAGGCTGAGGATCGGCGCCTTCGGTCGCTCGCGTGAGGCGCGCAGGCTGCTGGCACCGGACTCGCTGTAGTTGACCAGGGCCGCCACCGGCAGGATCGAGCTGATACGGCGGATGGCGCAGCTGATGGCGTCGCTGGCGGTGGCTTCGGCCTGCGGGCGACCGACGTCGAGTTGAGTCTGGTAGTCCGGGCCATTTTCCACCTGGCGGATGATCTTGCTCATCATCTGCACGGTTTCCAGTGGGTAGTCGCCGGAGGCCGTCTCGGCCGACAGCATGACTGCATCGGCGCCTTCGGCCACGGCATTGGCCACATCGGTGACCTCGGCGCGGGTCGGCGCCGGGGAGAAACGCATGGATTCGAGCATCTGCGTGGCGACCACCACCGGGCGGCCGAGCTGGCGGCAGGTGCGCACGATGTCCTTCTGGATACGCGGCACGTTCTCGGCCGGCACCTCCACGCCCAGATCGCCGCGCGCCACCATGATGGCGTCGCACAGACGGGCGATTTCTTCGAGATGCTGCACCGCCGAGGGCTTCTCTATCTTGGCCATCAGGAAGGCCTTGCCGCCGATCAGCTCACGAGCCTCGACGATGTCTTCCGGGCGCTGCACGAACGACAGCGCCACCCAGTCCACGCCCAGCTCCAGCCCGAAGGCCAGGTCGCGGCGATCCTTCTCGGTCAGCGGCGACAGTTGCAGCACCGCCTCGGGTACGTTGACGCCCTTGCGGTCGGACAGCTCGCCGCCGGCTACCACTTCGGTGACTACGGCATCGGCCTGCTTGCCGGTCACTTTCAGGCGCAGGCGGCCGTCGTCCAGTAGCAGGCTCATGCCCGGCTGCAGGGCTTCGATGATTTCCGGGTGGGGCAGGTTGACCCGGTTGGCGTCACCGGGTGTGGTGTCCAGATCCAGGCGCAGGCTCTGGCCGTTGACCAGTTGCACCTTGCCTTCGGCAAAGCGGCCGACGCGCAGTTTCGGCCCCTGCAGGTCCATGAGGATGCCGATGGGCTGGTTCAGCTCGCGCTCTACCTCGCGTACCCACTGGTAGCGCTGGGCGTGGTCGGCGTGCTCGCCGTGGCTGAAGTTGAGGCGAAACAGGTTGACCCCGGCTTCCACCAGCTGGCGGATATGCGCGGCGTCGCGGATCGCCGGGCCGAGGGTGGCGAGGATCTTTACTTTCTTGTCGGGAGTCATCTGGCAGGCCTTGGTCATGAGTTTTGTCGATGGCGTTGCGGCGTAGGGCGGGTGCAACCCGCCACCAGCGCTCTGGCGGTTTTCACCCGTCCTTCAGGGAGGCGCCCAGTGGTTCTTCACCTGCAGTTTCCGATGTTCCCAGGATCAGAATGGCGCGGAAGTCGTTGACGTTGGTACGGGTCGGGCCGGTGACGATCAGCTCGTCGAGGGCGGCGAAGTAGCCATAGCCGTTGTTGTTGTCCAGTTCGTCTCGGGCGCTCAGACCCTTGATGCCGGCACGGGCGTAGCTGTAGGGCGTCATGATGGCGCCGGCGTTGTCTTCGGAACCGTCGATGCCGTCGGTGTCGCCGGCCAGCGCGTAGATGCCGGGCAGGCCCTTGAGGCTCTCGGTGAGGCTGAGGAGGAATTCGGCGTTGCGTCCGCCACGGCCGTTGCCGCGCACGGTGACGGTGGTTTCGCCGCCGGAAAGGATCACGCATGGCGGCTTGATCGGCTGGCCGTGCAACTGCACCTGGCGGGCGATGCCGGCATGCACCTTGGCCACGTCGCGCGACTCGCCTTCCAGATCGCCAAGAATCAGCACCGGCAGACCGGCGGCTTCGGCTTTGGCCGCAGCCGCGTCGAGCGACTGTTGCGGGGTGGCGATCAGCTGGAAGTGGCTACGGGCGAGCACCGGGTCGCCCGGCTTGACCGTTTCCGAGCGCGGGTCCTGCAGCCAGGCGCGCACGTTGGCGGGAATGTCGATTTGATAACGGGCGAGAATCGCCAGGGCGTCGACCGAGGTGGTCGGATCGCCCACGGTGGGGCCGGAGGCGATCACCGTTGCTTCGTCGCCGGGCACGTCGGAGATGGCGTAGGTGTAGACCGTGGCTGGCCAGCAGGCCTTGGCCAGGCGGCCGCCCTTGATCGCCGAGAGGTGCTTGCGCACACAGTTCATCTCGCCAATGGTGGCGCCGGATTTGAGCAGCGCCTTGTTGATCGCCTGCTTGTCCTTAAGGCTGATGCCCTCTGCCGGCAGCGCCAGCAGCGAAGAGCCGCCGCCAGAAAGCAGGAAAATCACCCGGTCGTCTTCGGACAGGTTCGACACCAGCTCCAGCACGCGGCGGGCGACGCGCTCGCCGGCATCGTCCGGCACCGGGTGCGCGGCCTCCACCACTTCGATCTTCCTGCAATCGGCGCCGTGCTCGTAGCGGGTCACCACCAGGCCGCTGACCTCGCCCTGCCACTGTTGCTCGATCACCTCGGCCATGGCCGCGGCGGCCTTGCCAGCGCCGATGACGATGACGCGGCCGCTACGGTCGGCAGGCAGATGATCGGCCAGTACCTGGCGCGGATGGGCAGCAGCGATGGCGGTGGCGAACAGGTCACGCAGCAGGCTTTGCGGGTCGAAGGTCATGGTGGTGGTCTCTTGCGGATCGATTCCAGTCCGCAGATGCCGCGCGCAGCATCTGGGGAATGGAATCGACCAACCTGGCAATCGGGCCGTGACACCTCCTGCCAGGAAGGTCGAAAGGGTGGGCCAGAAGCAAAGCCCCTCTCCCTAACCCTCTCCCATAAATGGGAGAGGGGACTGGTCCGGCGTACGCCGAAACTCCGTGCAACGCCGAGCTGCTTGTCCCTCACTCCCACAAGTGGGAGAGGGGACTGGTTTGGCGTACGCCGAAATCCGTGCAACACCAAGCTGCTTGTCCCTCACTCCCACAAGTGAGAGGGGGACTGGTTTGGCGTACCCCAAAACTCCGTGCAACGCCGAGCCGCTTGTCTCCCCTCTCCCGCATGCGGGAGAGGGGCCGGGGGAGAGGGCGCTCTGTTACTCGCCGCGGATATTGAAGTTGGCCATATGCTCCAGGCCCTTGATCAGGCCAGAGTGGTCCCAGCCGCTGCCGCCGAGGGCCGCGCAGGTGCTGAACACTTGCTGGGCATTGGCGGTGTTGGGCAGGTTCAGGCCCAGCTCGCGAGCGCCGGACAGCGCCAGGTTGAGGTCCTTCTGGTGCAGGCTGATGCGGAAGCCCGGGTCGAAGGTGCCCTTGATCATGCGCTCGCCGTGCACTTCGAGGATCTTCGAGCCGGCGAAACCACCGGACAGCGCCTCGCGCACCTTGGCCGGGTCGGCACCGTTTCTGGCAGCGAACAGCAGCGCTTCGGCCACTGCCTGGATGTTCAGGGCGACGATGATCTGGTTGGCCACCTTGGCAGTCTGGCCGTCGCCATTGCCGCCGACGAGGGTGATGTTCTTGCCCATGGCCTGGAACAGCGGCAGCGCGCGTTCGAAGGCGTTCGGGCAGCCGCCGACCATGATCGACAGCGTCGCGGCCTTGGCGCCGACTTCACCGCCGGACACCGGGGCGTCCAGGTAGGCAGCGCCGGTGGCCTTGATCTTCTCGGCGAAGGCCTTGGTGGCGGAGGGCGAGATCGAGCTCATGTCGATCACGACCTTGCCGCTGCCAACACCGCTGGCAACGCCGTCTGCGCGGAACAGCACGTCTTCGACCTGTGGGGTGTCCGGCACCATGACGATGATGAATTCGGCTTCCTGCGCGACTTCCTGCGGGTTGGCCAGCGCGACAGCCCCGGCAGCCACGAGGTCGGCCGGAGCCGGGTCGTGATGCTCGGAAAGGAACAGGGTGTGACCGGCTTTCTGCAGGTTCTGGGCCATGGGTTTGCCCATGATGCCGGTGCCGATAAATCCGATTTTTGCCATGAGAATTTGCCTCTTTGTATTTGTCTGTCTCGATGTTGGGGGCGACGCAGGCCTGTGGGAGCGGGCTTGCCCGCGAATGCAGTGGTGGGTTCACTGCCGCTTTCGCGGATGAATCCGCTCCTACAGGTGCAGCCGTCAGATCACGTTATGCGCCTTCATCCAGCCGAGGCCGGCAGCGGTGGTGGTGGCCGGCTTGTATTCACAGCCGATCCAGCCCTGGTAGCCGATGCGATCCAGGTGCTCGAAGAGGAAGCGGTAGTTGATCTCGCCAGTGCCCGGCTCGTTGCGGCCCGGGTTGTCGGCCAGTTGCACGTGGTTGATGGCGGCCAGGTTGTTTTCCACGGTGCGGGCCAGGTCACCTTCCATGATCTGCATGTGGTAGATGTCGTACTGCAGGTACAGGTTGGTGCTGCCGACCTTGTCGCGGATGTCCAGGGCCTGCTTGGTGGTGCTGAGGTAGAAGCCGGGGATGTCGCGGGTGTTGATGGCTTCCATCACCAGGCGGATGCCGGCACCGGCCAGCTTGTCGGCGGCATAGCGCAGGTTGTCGACGAAGGTTTTCTCGACGGTGGCGCAATCCACGCCCTGCGGGCGGATGCCGGCCAGGCAGTTGATCTGCTTGTTGCCCAGCACCTTGGCGTAGGCGATGGCCTTGTCGACGCCGGCGCGGAACTCCTCGATGCGGTTCGGGTGGCAGGCGATGCCGCGCTCGCCCTTGCCCCAGTCGCCGGCCGGCAGGTTGAACAGCACCTGCTCCAGTTTGTTGGCGTCCAGGCGGGCCTTGATCTCTTCCACCGTGAAGTCATAGGGGAAGAGGTATTCCACGCCGCTGAAACCGGCTTCGGCGGCAGCGGCGAAACGGTCCAGGAAGTCCACTTCGGTGAACAGCATGGACAGGTTGGCAGCAAAACGGGGCATGGTGTGCTCCTTGTCGTAGCCCGGATGCAATCCGGGGCGGTGTTGCGGTCTTCCCGGATTGCATCCGGGCTACGTCGTGATGGCCGGGTGCGCGTGGCACACCCGGCGTACTGATCAATCCAGCAGCGAGATGGCGGTCGGGGCGTCGACGCCGCGCTCGGCCAGTTCCTCGAACTCGTTGACGGCGTTGATCTCGGTGCCCATGGAGATGTTGGTGACACGCTCCAGGATCACCTCGACCACCACCGGTACACGGTGTTCGGCCATCAGGCGCTTGGCTTCGGCGAAGGCGTTCTGCAGTTCGTTCGGGTCGAACACGCGGATCGCCTTGCAGCCCAGGCCCTCGACCACGGCGATGTGGTCGACGCCATACCCATTGAGCTCCGGCGCGTTGATGTTCTCGAACGCCAGCTGCACGCAGTAGTCGATGTCGAAGCCGCGCTGCGCCTGACGAATCAGCCCCAGGTAGGAGTTGTTCACCAGCACGTGGATGTAAGGCAGGTTGAACTGCGCGCCGACAGCCAGCTCTTCGATCATGAACTGAAAGTCATAGTCGCCGGACAGCGCCACCACGTTGCGGGTCGGGTCGGCCTTGACCACGCCGAGGGCCGCCGGAATGGTCCAGCCCAGCGGGCCGGCCTGGCCGCAGTTGATCCAGTGGCGCGGCTTGTAGACGTGCAGGAACTGCGCGCCGGCGATCTGCGACAGACCGATGGTGCTGACGTAGCAGGTGTCCTTGCCGAAGGCCTCGTTCATCTCCTCGTACACGCGCTGCGGCTTGGCCGGCACGTTGTCGAAGTGGGTCTTGCGCTGCAGGGTGCGCTTACGCTCGCGGCACGACTCGACCCAGGCGCTGCGATCCTTCAGCTTGCCGGCGGCTTTCCACTCGCGGGCCACTTGGAGGAAGGCATTCAGTGCGTTACCGGCGTCGGAAACGATGCCCAGATCCGGGTTGAACACGCGGCCGATCTGCGTCGGTTCGATGTCAACATGGATGAACTTGCGGCCCTCGGTATAGACGTCCACCGAGCCGGTGTGGCGGTTGGCCCAGCGGTTGCCGATGCCGAACACCAGGTCGGAAGCGAGCAGGGTGGCGTTGCCGTAGCGATGCGAGGTCTGCAGGCCGACCATGCCGACCATCAGCTTGTGATCGTCCGGAATCGCGCCCCAGCCCATCAGCGTCGGCACCACCGGTACGCCGGTCAGCTCGGCGAATTCGACCAGCTTGTCCGCCGCATTGGCGTTGAAGATGCCACCACCGGCGACCAGCAGCGGGCGCTCGGCGTCATTGAGCATGGCGATGGCCTTCTCGGCCTGGACGCGGCTGGTGCTCGGCTTGGCTACCGGCAGCGGCTCGTAGGCGTCGATATCGAACTCGATCTCGGCCATCTGCACGTCGAACGGCAGGTCGATCAGCACCGGGCCGGGGCGGCCGCTGCGCATTTCATGGAAGGCGCGCTGGAAGGCGCGAGGCACCTGGCCGGGTTCCATCACGGTGGTGGCCCATTTGGTCACCGGGCCGACAATGCTGGTGATGTCGACCGCCTGGAAGTCTTCCTTGTGCATGCGTGCACGCGGCGCCTGGCCGGTAATGCAGAGGATTGGAATGGAGTCGGCGGAGGCCGAGTACAGGCCGGTGACCATGTCGGTGCCGGCGGGGCCGGAGGTGCCGATGCACACGCCGATATTGCCGGCGTTGGTGCGGGTGTAGCCCTCGGCCATGTGCGAAGCGCCTTCGACGTGACGGGCCAGGACGTGATCGATGCCACCGAGTTTCTTCAGGGAGGCATACAGGGGGTTGATGGCGGCGCCGGGGACGCCGAACGCGGTATCGACGCCTTCGCGACGCATCACCAGTACGGCTGCCTCGATTGCTCTCATTCTGGCCATGACCATTGTTCTCCGAGTCAGTGGTTTTTCTTCTTGGGAGCAAGGATGACCGCTGTACCGGTGCGGCGGAATTGTTGGATACTTCAGTTCTGTCGATACTTGGAGTACCGAATGGACCGTCATACCCTTATCCGAAGTTTCGTTCTGGTGGCCGACAATGGCAGCTTCGCCGCAGCTGCGCTCAGTGAAGGCGTCACCCCGGTGGTCATGGGGCGCCGCCTGGACGCGCTGGAGCGCCACCTGGGCGTCAAGTTGATGCATCGCTCCACGCGTGGTCTGCAGCTGACCGACCTCGGTGAGCAGTACCTCGATCGCGCCCGCGCACTGCTCAAGGACTTCGACGAGGCCGATGCCAGCGTGGCCCGTGGGGGCAGGTCGGTGCGCGGGCATTTGGTGGTATCCGCGCCTGCCGCGTTCGGCAGACGGCATATCGCGCCGCATGCGCCGGCATTTCTCAAGCGCTACCCGGACCTGAAGCTGTCGTTCAACTTCACCGACAGCCTGGTCGATCTGGTGCGCCAGGGTTACGACATGGGCATCCGCATCGGCGAGGTGACCGACCCCAACTACGTTGCGGTCAAGCTCTTCCCCAATCGCCGTGTGGTCTGTGGCGCGCCCAGTTACTTCGAACTGCATGGCGTGCCGCGCACCCTCGAAGATCTGGCGCGGCACAATTGCCTGGCGTTCAACCTGCAGGGTGGCCAGCAGCGCGGCTGGACCTTCCTGCGCGACGGGCGCCAGGTGGCGGTGAAAGTGGCCGGCAACCTCGATTGCAACGACGGCGAACTGCTCTACGACTGGGTCAAGCAGGGGCTGGGAATCGGCTGGCGCTCAACCTGGGAAATTCAGGCGGAGTTGAAGGCCGGCGAGCTGGTCACGGTGCTCGATGATTACGAAATCCCGGCCTATGACATCCAGGCGGTATACCCACAGCAGCGCTACCTGCCGGCCAAGGTGCGCTTTTTCATCGACTATCTGAAGGACATCTACAACGCGCCGGGGTACTGGGAAGTACGAGGAGGTTGACCGGTTAATTCGATACTTGCCTTGTTATTCAAGAAAACTGAAATTGTGTACATTTTTGATTTGTTTTGTTCTTTTATGTTGAAACAATCCCTCTGTTCGGCTATTGCATAAGGCGCTTTCTCATGTCGCACGTCGTCATTGGTGCGTGCGGCGACTTCCCGTTCGGTTTTCGGAGAATCCTTATGAATGCGCTCAACCTGTCCACAGCCGTGAGCATTACCCACAACGCGCTTGCCGTCGGGCGTGAGCTTCGCGCTGCGCCGCTGACGGTGGCGGTGCTGGATGCCGGCGGGCATCTGATCAGCCTGCAGCGCGAGGATGGTGCCAGCCTGCTGCGTCCGCAGATCGCCATCGGCAAAGCCTGGGGTGCACTGGCGCTGGGCAAGGGCTCGCGCCTGATCGCCGCCGATGCGCAGCAGCGCCCGGCCTTTATCGGTGCGGTGAACAATCTGGCCCAGGGCAGCCTGGTGCCGGCGCCTGGCGGCGTGTTGATCCGTGACGCGCAGGGGCAGGTGATCGGCGCGGTCGGCATCACCGGCGACACCTCGGACATCGATGAGCAGTGTGCGGTCAGCGCGCTTGAAGCTCTTGGCTTGAAGGCGGATGCGGGAGCGTAGGGAGGCTTTGCGCACCGCCTTGATCGCGGCTGCGCGATGCCCTGGGTTGCATCCGGGCTACGACTGTGGGAGGGGCTTCAGTCGCGACTGGGACATCGAAGCGTCGCCGCTAAAGCGCCTCCCACTGCGCAATTGACTCGAAAGCGTCAGGCGCTGGTTACCAGTTCGGAGGCCGTCGATGGCATCGGGTTGACGTCGCAGCCCTTGAGCACCAGACGAATGATGGTCTGCGCGGCGGCTTCGTAGTCGGCGTCGTCCAGGTTGGCCTTGCCGGTGACGGTGGAAATCTGCCAGTTGAAGTCGGCGTAGGTCTGGGTCGCGGCCCAGATGCTGAACAGCAGATGATGTGGGTCGACCTTGGCCATCAGGCCCTGGTCGATCCAGCGCTGGATGCAGGCGATGTTGTGTTTGGCCTGGGCGTTGAGCTGTTCGGTCTGTTCCGGTGATAAATGCGGCGCACCGTGCATGATCTCGCTGGCGAACACCTTGGAAGCATGCGGCAGCTCGCGGGAGATGCGGATCTTCGAGCGGATGTAGGCCGTCAGGACTTCGCTCGGGTGGCCCGGCTGGTTGAAGGGGGCAGAGGCAGCCAGCAACGGTTCGATGATGCTTTCCAGGACCTCGCGGTAGAGGTTTTCCTTGGATTTGAAGTAGTAGTAGACGTTGGGCTTGGGCAGGCCTGCCTTGGCCGCGATGTCACTGGTCTTGGTGGCGGCGAAGCCCTTGTCGGCGAACTCCTCGCTGGCTGCGCGCAGGATGAGCTCTTTGTTGCGCTCGCGAATGCTGGTCATAAGGCCCTGTGTTTTCCTCTGCCGCCGAGCGGCGGTCGGGCATGGTAGCACTGGCTTTGCGCGAGGCTCAAGCCAGCAGCCACGGGCTGCGCAGCGCTTAACTGACTTGTGGGTCAAATTTTTGTGTACAGAAAATCGCTTTTCTGTTCTTATCCCGTACAGCTACCTCCATGAGCAAAGTCTCGGCGCGCGACGCTGCAGGAGACCAACGTGAATACCAGTCAGCTCGTCGATCCCTTCGGTCGACGCATCACCTACCTGCGTTTGTCGGTGACCGACCGCTGCGATTTTCGCTGCACCTACTGCATGAGCGAAGACATGCAGTTCGCACCGCGTGCGCAGATTCTCAGCCTGGAAGAGCTCTACGCCGTGGCCGACGCCTTTATCGGCCTTGGCGTACGGCGTATTCGCATCACCGGTGGCGAGCCGCTTGTGCGCAAGAACCTGCTCAGCCTGCTGCAGCGCCTGGGCGAGCGTGACGAGCTGGAGGACCTGGCGATCACCACCAATGGTTCGCAACTCGGCGAGCTGGCGCCGCAATTGCGTGCGGCCGGTGTGCGCCGGCTGAACATCAGCCTGGATTCGCTGCGGCGCGAGCGCTTCGCCGCCTTCACCCGGCGTGACAAACTCTACCAGGTGCTGGCCGGTATCGATGCGGCGCGTGCAGCCGGCTTCGACAGGATCAAGCTCAACAGCGTGGTGCAGAGCGGGCGCAACGACGACGAGGTGCTGGATCTGGTCGAGTTCGCCATCGACCGTGGCCTGGATATCGGCTTCATCGAGGAGATGCCGCTGGGCAGTGTGGTCAGCCACAGCCGCGAACAGACGTTCTGCTCCAGCGACGAGGTGCGCCAGCGCATCGAGCAGCGATACTCGCTGGTGCGCAGCAGTACGGTAACCGGCGGCCCCTCGCGCTACTGGCAGGTGGTCGGCAGCGATACGCGAGTCGGTTTTATCTCGCCGCATAGTCACAACTTCTGCGGTGACTGCAACCGCGTGCGAGTTACTGCCGAGGGCAAGCTGGTGCTCTGCCTTGGCCATGACAACGCATTGGATCTCAAGCGTCTGCTGCGCGCCCATCCGGGTGACGGCGAGCGTCTGCGCCAGGCGCTGGTCGAGGCGCTGCGCCTGAAGCCCGAGCGACACCACTTCGCCACCGACGAGCAGGTTCAGGTGGTGCGCTTCATGAGCATGACCGGCGGATAGATCCGCTTTCGGATTTCTCACAAAAACAATAAGGAGGCTCTGCATGAAGCCCGTAAGACTGTGTCTGCTATCTACCGTTTTGATGAGCGCGAATGTCCTGGCCCAGACCTATGTGGTCGGCGTCGAGGACCTGCCTTTCGCGCCGCACTACAGCGTCGATGCCGATGGGCAATACCGTGGCTTCGCGCGTGAGGTGCTGGATGCCTTCGCCGCCGATAGCGGCGTCAGCCTGACCTACAGGCCGCTGCCGGTGGATCAGCTGCTTCCGGCCCTGCAGCGCGGCGAGATCGACTTCAAGTACCCGGACAGCCCGCACTGGGCCGGCGCGCAAAAGGCGGGCATGGCGATGCATTACAGCCGGGCCGTGGTCGATTACGTCGATGGTGTGCTGGTCGCGCCGCAGCGCCAGGGCCAGGCGCTGGAAAGCATTCACCGCCTGGCGATGGTGCAGGGCTGGACGCCGCGGGGCTACGAGAATTCCATCGACAGCGGGCAGATTCAGCTGAGTTACAGCGACGATCTGCGCCAGATGATTCGCCAGGCCTTGAAGCAGGACACCGATGGCGCCTATTTCAATGTGGTGGTGGCCACGCATTATCTGGACAACGTCCGCGCGCGGCCCGGTGCGCTGGTGTTCGATCCCAGCTTGCTGCACACCCGCGGCAGTTTCCATCTGTCGAGCCAGCGTCATCCGCAACTGATCGCCCGTTTCGATCAATTTCTTGCCGAGCGCTCGGTTCAGGTCGCGGCGCTCAAGGCAAGTCATCGGGTAGAAGCCAACCTGGACAGCGACTACATAGGCTTGGAGCAGTGGAAGGTGGATTTTCTCGAGCGCCAGAAAGCCAAAGCCGGCGCACAGGCGCCGGCTTCGTCCACACGCTGACGGTTCAGGCAGCGGCGCCCGCGCGCTTCAGTGCCTGCGCCTGGCCGTGCATCAGCCCGTAGTGCAGCACCGCGCCGAGCAGGGCGCCGAGCAGCCAGGCATAGCCCGACAGCATGCTCAGGGCAGGCGCCCAGACCGAGGCCACGGAAAATACCGAGCCGATGGCAAAGGCCAGCATCGCCTTGCGGTTCCAGCCGCCATCGAAGTAGTAGGCCGAACCGACCTCGGCACTGAACAGCTGCTGCAGGTCGAGCTTGCGCCGGCGCACCAGGTAGTAATCGGCGACGATGATGCCGTACAGCGGCGCGAGCACGGCGCCCAGGGTGTCGACGAAGGCGGCGATGCCGACGCTGCTGATGAAGGCCACCCACAGCGCGCCGATGAAGAAGGCGATACCAGCAGTGATGAAGCCGCCGGTGCGGGCGCTGATGTGCGCCGGCGCCAGGTTGGCCAGGTCATAGGCTGGCGGAATGAAGTTGGCCACCAGGTTGATGCCCACGGTCGCGGCGAAGAAGGTCAGCGCGGCGATGATGGTCAGGGTCAGGTTGTCCACCCGCGCAACGATATCGGTGGGGTTGGTCAGCGTCTCGCCGAACACCACCACGGTGCCGGCGGTGATCACCAGGGCGATCAGCGAGAAGAACGCCAGGCTCACCGGCAGGCCGAGGAAGTTGCCGATGGTCATCTGCTTTTCGCTTTTGACGAAGCGGGCGAAGTCGCCGTAGTTGATCACCACCGCGGCGAAGTAGGCGACCATGGTGCCGACTACCGCGAAGAACGCGGCCACCGGGCCGGCCTTGTACTCGCCCGTGCCACTGAAGATGTTGCCCAGCTCACTGAGCAGGCTGGGGCCGGCCTTGTACCAGATCAGGCCCATCAGCGCGATCATCACCACGTAGACCAGCGGCCCGGCCCAGTTGAGGAAGCGGGTGATCCAGCTCATGCCGCAGACGAACAACGCCACCTGGAACAGGCAGACGATCACGTAGGACAGCCAGCCGATGGCGGTCAGGCCCATGTATACGGCCGGGTCCTGAGGTTGCAGCAGCGAGTTGAGCAGCAGCGCCACCGCCGTGGAGGCGAAGTAGGTCTGCACGCCGTACCAGAAGATGGCGACGATACCGCGCACCAAGGCGGGGAAGTTGGCGCCGCGTACACCCATGCTGGCGCGGGCGAACACCGGGAAGGGGATGCCGTACTTGACGCTGGGTTTGCCGGTCAGTTGCACCAGGCCCATGACGATGAAGCCGGCGAGCACGATACCCGCCAGTACCGCCCAGCCATTGAGGCCGTAGGAAATGAACAGCGTCGCCGCCAGGGTGTAGCCGAACAGGCTTTGAATGTCATTCGACCAGACGTTGAAAATCTCGAACCAGCCCCAGGTGCGTTTCTCGGGAGCCAATGGGGCGAGGTCCTCATTGTGTAGCGAGGGGTCGATGTGCTTGATGCGAAAGTCTTCGGTGTTGGACATGGACAGCTCCCAGTTTTGTTCTTGCGCCGCGGCGATCTATGAGGAGATTTGTCTGCAGGTTTCGTTCCGATCCTGTATGCGTTGCGTGACTGATTCCATGTATACAGCCACTTAAACAGTGTTTCGGTAGGAACCTGCTTGTGTTGTACACATAAAAGTCGTTGTTGAATATGGCTTTTGAAGAAATTGCACACAAAAAACTGAATTTTTGTGATCAAAAACTTGACCTTCTGGTCAGTTGTGTGCTTGCAAGATGTTGATCGAAAAGCCGGTTACGCCAGTCAAATCGTGCACCGATTCGGTGCCGGGGTTGGTGCTTGAGTGCCGGGTTGGTGCGACTTCCAGGGTACTTGTCGATCTCCCGTTAAAGAAAAAGGGGGAGGGGCGCAAGCGCCCATCCCCCTTTTACCTGGCCGCCGTCCCTACCGACGTTGGCCAAGTGCGTTGCGGCAATGGTCAGAAGTGATACTTGACCAGTGCCTGCACGGCGGTCTGGTCGAAGCGGTCGCCCGTGCCATCCACCGGTTTCACGCCATACTTGGCGCGCCACATGTTGATTTCGCTGCCCACATAGAGCTGGCGCTCCTTGCCGAACAGGGCCTTGCCCGCATCCCACTTGACCTGGATCGAGGAGCCGACCGAGGTCTGGGTGCCGGCGTCGCGCGACGGCGAGCGCCAGTCGACGAAACCGTCGACCACGAAATCCTGATCGCCCAGGCTGAAAG
This sequence comes from Pseudomonas sp. UBA7530, assembly GCF_002479365.1. NCBI lineage: Bacteria > Pseudomonadati > Pseudomonadota > Gammaproteobacteria > Pseudomonadales > Pseudomonadaceae > Pseudomonas > Pseudomonas sp. UBA7530. The sequence goes on along the minus strand of NZ_DLMS01000001.1, from coordinate 635,784 downwards.
GGTACGCCGCGCTGACGGTCAGCTGGGTGGCGTAGCCGTTGCTGTCGGCATCCTTGAAGAAGGTGTGGTTGTTGATCTTCACCTGATACAGGTTGGTCTTGAAGTAATTGAAGCCGGGTAGTTCCCAGTCCAGACCGATGCCGTACAGGTAGTTCTCCGGCCCCGGGCCGCCTTCGCCTTTTTCATAGGTAAAGGCGGCGTAGACGTCCTTGATCGGGCCGGCAGCCAGCTTTTGCCCGGTCAGCCAGCTCAGGCTGACGCGCGGCGAGAACTCCATGTAGTAGAAGGTGTTGCGGTCGTGCTGGCGGAAGGTGCCATTGTCGAAGCTGCCGCGTGTCTGCACATTGTCGGCGCGGATGTAGTCGAGGAAGTAGAAGATGTCGCCCCAGGCCCAGCCGCTGGCGTGCTCGAAGGTGAAGGTGGTCTGGGTGCGCTGCTCTTCGCCATTGAAGTTCATGCGCTGGAAGTTCTCGCCATACAGGTACGACAGGCTGTTGTCCTGCCAGAGCAGCAGGTCGCCGGCGAGCGCCTGCTGGCCGCAGAGCAGTCCGGCAGAGAGGGCCAGGCAGTGAGGCAGATGCTTGAGTTTCATGAATTGTCCTTGTTTTTGAGGTGCAAGCAGGTGCCTCCCGGCAGCAGGCTGCCGGGAGTGGAATCGATGACGCGGTTAACGGGTCAGCTGGTGCGCGCGTCCGGGGTGAGGTCGCGGCTTAGGGTCTTGAGGTTGCCGTCGTCGACGCTATCGTCGTCCTGGCGGTTCTGCAGCACGGTGTGCAGGTGCGCCTCGGGGTCGTAGTCGTCCTCTTCCACTTCCTGCTGTTCGTCTGGCAGGAAAATGTTCAGCACAATGGCGCTGAAGGCTCCGATGGTGATCGGTGAGCCGAAGATGTTCTTCAGCACGTCCGGCATGTGCGAGAGCACCTCCGGCACGCCAGCTACGCCCAGGCCCAGGCCCAGGGAAATGGCCACGATCAGCACGTTACGGCGGTGCAGACCGGCTTCGCTGAGAATCTTGATGCCGGCCACCGCGACGGTGCCGAACATGATCAAGGTGGCGCCGCCGAGCACCGGTTTGGGCATCAGTTGCAGCACCGCGCCCACCACCGGGAACAGGCCGAGCAAAACCAGGATGCCGGCGATGTAGAAGGCCACATGACGGCTGGCCACGCCGGTGAGCTGAATCACCCCGTTGTTCTGGCTGAAGGTGGTCATCGGCAGGCTGTTGAACATGGCGGCGACCGCCGAGTTGCAGCCGTCGGCCAGTACCCCGGACTTGATCCGGCGCATGTACAGCGGGCCCTTGACCGGCTGCCTGGAGATGATCGAGTTGGCAGTCAGGTCGCCAGCGGTTTCCAGCGGAGTGATCAGGAAGATCACGGCGATGGGCACGAAGGCGATCCAGTCGAAACCGAAACCGTACTTGAACGGCTGCGGCACGCTGATCAGCGGCACATCGGCCATGTTGGCGAAATCTACACGGCCGGTGAACCAGGCAACGGCGAAGCCGAGCGTCAGTCCGATGATCACCGCGGACAGGCGCAGGACCTGCGACGAGACGCGGTTGAGCACGACGATAGTGCCCAGCACCAGGCCGCCGAGGGCGAAATGATGCAATGCGCCGAGATCCGGTGCGCCGTAGCCGCCGGCCAGGTCGGTCATGCCGACCTTGATCAGCGACAGGCCCATCAGGCAGATGATGGTGCCGGTCACCACCGGGGTGATGACCTTGCGCAGCTTGTTGATGAACTGGCTGAAGGCGATCTCGACGAAGGCGGCGCAGAAACAGATGCCGAACAGCGTGGCGAGTATTTCCTCCTCGCTGGCGCCGCGCCCTTTGACGATGAATCCGGCGCTGAGCACCACGCTGAGAAAGCCGAAGCTGGTGCCTTGCAGGCACAGCAGGCCGGAGCCGATCGGGCCGATGCGTTTGGCCTGAACGAAGGTGCCAAGGCCGGAAACGAACAAGGCCATGCTCACCAGATAGGGTACATGGGCGCCAAGGCCCAGAGCGCTACCGACGATCAGTGTGGGGGTGATGATGCCGACGAAGCTGGCCAGCACATGCTGCAGCGCCGCGAAGATGGCTGGGGCGAACGCGGGCGTGTCGTCCAGCTGGTAGATCAGGTCGCTGTTGCCGGCGGGCGCAGCGGGAGCTTGGGTGTTGCTGTCTGTGGTCATGTCGTAGCCTGCCATTTTGTTTTTATACGGTCATGGGCTTGCACGAGGCTTCACGGCACCTCTCGTCCTGCCCGATAGAAATTTGTCTATTCGGTCAGAATGTTCCCGACTATAGCAACTTGTGGACATGGTTAAAAACAATTTATTTATCGATTGTGCACAAAAAATGAACCGCCGGTCAGCTCACGCTGCCGGCGGTTCATGGGTGTAAAAAGATGCCGCGCCAGTCACGGGCGCGACATGTGTGGCAATCAGTTGATCTGCGCGCCCTCGGCGATCCAGCTGCCGATCAGGTCGCGCTCGTCCTGAGTCATTTGGGTGATATTGCCCAGCGGCATGATCTGCGTGGCCACGGTCTGGGCGTGGATCTTGGCCGCCTGCGCCTTCATCTGCTCCGGGGTATCGAGCATCAGGCCAGCCGGTGCAGCGCTGAACATCGGGCTGCTGGGGCTGGCTGAATGGCACACGGTGCAGCGCTCGTGAATCACGTTTTCGACCTTGGCGAAGTCGCTGCTGGTGGCAGGTGCCGCGCTATCGGCGGCCGCTGGCGACTCCGCGCTGGCGTCGGTCTTGGCCTGGGCGTCTTGCGTAGCGGGTTCGCTGGGCGTGGCGGGGTTGCCAGGGCGTCCCGTGGCAGGTACGGGAGCGTACTTGATCGCCGGGGCTTGAGCCGTTGCCGGTGCGCTGACCGATTTGCTGTGCGGGCTGGTGACGTAAGCCAGGCAGATCATGCCCAGGGCTGCGGCCGGCAGGGTCCAGACGTATTTGCTGCTGTCGTGGCGGGTGTTGAAGTAGTGACGCACCAGCACGGCCAGGATCGCGATGCCGGCCAGGATTGCCCAGTTGTACTGGCTGCCGTAAGTGCTCGGGAAGTGGTTGCTGATCATGATGAACAGCACCGGCAGGGTGAAGTAGTTGTTGTGGCGCGAACGCAGCAAGCCCTTGGCCGGCAGCAGCGGATCTGGCGTCGTGTTGGTTTCGATCGCCTTAACCAGTGCACGCTGGGCCGGCATGATGGTGAAAAACACGTTGCCGACCATGATGGTGCCGATGATGGCGCCGACATGGATGTAGGCCGCGCGGCCGCTGAAAATCTGGCTGAAGCCATAGGCCGCCGCGATGATCAGCACGAAGAGCACGGCGCCGAGCAGGGCGGGGCGTTTGCCCAGCGGCGAATCGCAGAGGAAGTGGTAGATCACATAGCTGACCGCCATGGAGCCGAGGCCGATGGCGATGCCCATCGCCGGAGACAGTTCGACGCCCGGCTTGACCAGGTACAGGCTGGGGTTGAGGTAATACACCACCAGCAGCAGGGCGACGCCCGACAACCAGGTGAAATAGGCCTCCCATTTGAACCAGTGCAGGTTCTCCGGCATTTTCGGCGGGGCCAGCTTGTACTTTTCCAGGTGGTAGATGCCGCCGCCGTGTATCGCCCAGAGGTCGCCCGACAGGCCGTCGCGCGGGTTGCTGCGGTTGAGGTTGTTCTCCAGCCAGACGAAATAGAAGGATGCGCCGATCCAGGCGACGCCGGTGATCATATGGATCCAGCGGATGCCCAGGTTTAGCCACTCGGTGAAATGTGCTTCCACGATTCGTACCTCTTCCCCGGGGGAGGCACGCCAGCCCCGGGCTTCTCTTATTGGTGGGGTTTGAGGAGAAGGAGCTCGTCCTCATTGAAGAAATGCTCATCGCAGTTGTTACCGGAACCACTGCGATCAACCACCAGGAAGTCATCCCGCTTTTCGATCGTCAGCACCGGGTGGTGCCAGACGCCGCGATGGTAATTGACGCCCTGCCTGCCATTGCTGAGGAAGGCACGGACGGACCCTGATACAGGTACATCGCCAAGTGGCGCGACCACGATCAGAAAGGGGTTGCCGAGCAGCGGGATGAAAGCCTGGCTGCCCAGCGGATGGCGTTCCAGCATGCGGATGGTCAGTGGCATCTCCAGTGCTTCGGCGCTGAAGATGCTGATGATGGCCTTGTCCTCCGGCTGTGCGGTCTCCACGGTGGCCAGCTTGTGATAGCGGCGGGTGGAACCGTTGTTGATCATGAAGAAGTCGCTGCCCTCGGTTTCGATCACGTCACCGAAGGGGGCGAAGGCTTCTTTGCTCAGGGGCTCGATGGTCAGGCTACGCATGGCTGTTCTACTTGTTCTGTTCGATTGTCGGGGCTGCTGCAGGCTTAAAGCTGCTGCAGGCGGAAGAGGGCGATCTTGTTGATCTCGGCCAGGGCGGTGGCGAATTCCTGCTCCGGCGTGTTGTGAATGCGCTCCTCGAAGGCGGCCAGGATCTGGTGGCGGTTGCTGCCCTTGACGGCCTTGATGAAGGGAAAGCCGAACTTGGCCTTGTAGGCGTCGTTGAGCTCGGTGAAACGGGCGAACTCCTCGGCGCTGCATTCATGGATGCCGGCACCGGACTGTTCAGCAGTGCTGGAGGCAGTCAGTTCGCCGCGTACGGCAGCTTTGCCGGCCAGATCCGGGTGGGCGTTGATCAGTGCCAACTGCGCATCGGCGCTAGCGGACAGGAGGATGTCGGCCATGCGCTGGTGCAGGGCGTCGATCTCGTCTACCGAAGCGTCCAGGCCGAGGTCGTAGGCTTTCTCGGCGACCCAGGGCGAGTGCTCGTAGATGTCGGCGAAGGCTGCGACGAACTCCTCGCGGCTCAGCTGGGACGGGGTCAGGGTTTGGAAACGGCTCATGGACGGCTCTCTCATTCGGGCGCGCGGAAGGGGTGGTTGGCGTGCCAGTGTCTGGCGATGTCGACGCGGCGGGCGCACCAGACCTTGTCATGGCTTTTCACGTAGTCGATGAAGCGCGCCAGCGAGGCCAGGCGCGCCGGGCGGCCAAGCAGGCGGCAGTGCATGCCGATCGACAGCATCTTCGGCGCGCCGGCCTGGCCTTCGGCATAGAGCACGTCGAAGGCATCCTTGAGGTATTCGAAGAAGTCGTCGCCCTTGTTGAAGCCCTGCACCTGGGTGAAGCGCATGTCATTGGTGTCGAGGGTGTAGGGAATCACCAGGTGCGGTTTGTCTGCGCTGCTGGCAGGGTCCCAGTAGGGCAGGTCGTCGTCGTAGGTATCGGAGTCATAGAGGAAACCGCCTTCCTCACGCACGATGCGTCGGGTGTTCGGGCCCAGGCGGCCGGTGTACCAGCCCAGCGGACGTTCACCGGTGAGCTCGGTGAGGATACGGATGGCTTCGAACATGTGCTCACGCTCGGTGGCTTCGTCCATGTTCTGGTAGTCGATCCAGCGGTAGCCATGGCTGCAGATCTCGTGACCGGCGTTGACCATCTGCCGAATCACCTCGGGATGGCGCTGCGCGGCCATGGCCACGGCGAAGATGGTCAGCGGGATGTCGTGCTTCCTGAACAGATCGAGCAGGCGCCACACGCCGGCGCGGCTGCCGTATTCGTAGAGCGACTCCATGCACAGGTTGCGCTGGCCCTGCAGTGGCTGCGCGGCGACCATCTCGGAGAGGAAAGCCTCGGATTCCTTGTCGCCATGCAGAATGTTGCGCTCGCCGCCTTCCTCGTAATTGAGCACGAAGGACAGGGCGATACGAGCGTCGCCCGGCCATTGCGGATGGGGTGGTTTTGCGCCGTAGCCGATCAGGTCGCGTGGGTAATCAGCATTCACTGCAGTCTTCCTATCTGGAGCGTTGCGGTCACTGCGTGCCGGATAATCGACGGCTACGCGACCGGGATGAGTAATTGTATACAAAGTTAATTGCTGTTTGTAAATCGACTTTTCATCATTTTCTTCGCTGTGCGTGGCCATAGAGAAATTGACCGGATGGCCAGCAATGCGCGCGGGTTGTGCCGTGATTACTAGCTGGGGATGGGGTGAATAGTGAACCGCTTTGGTGCGTTTCGGGTATGGCTACTGGATTTATTGTGTACAATTTTTGATTAAAGTGTTTTATATTCTGACTGCGTGCTATCCTGCCATCGCGTCGGTGCACTGCGACGAGCCGATTTCAACAAAGTAGAGGAGGTGTGATGTTCGCCGGGCGCTGGTCGCCACGAGCATCCGAGACCCATGGGACGATTGACTACACACGTACTGGATGCCGCACATGGCTGCCCAGGCAGTGACATCAAGGTCGAGCTGTACCGCGTCGAAGGCGCGCAGCTGGAACTGATCAACACCGTTACCACCAACCACGATGGCCGTTGCGATGCACCGGTGCTGCAGGGCGATGATTACCGCACGGGCGTCTATCAACTGCACTTCCATGCCGGCGACTACTACCGCGCCCGTGGCGTGAAACTGCCTGAGCCTGCCTTTCTCGATGTGGTCGTGCTGCGCTTCGGCATCGATGCCGGTCAGGAGCATTACCACGTGCCGCTGCTGATTTCTCCCTACAGCTACTCCACCTACCGCGGTAGCTGATGATTGGCGGGCCGTCCGCCAGACGAATGCTTGTCACCCTCAGACTCGTTTGAGTCCTTACGCCCGCTCACACTGCGGGCTTTTTTTTGCGCGAATGTTTTTGCCAAGGCTAAGACCTGTCCGATGTTGTTGTGTGGTCAGGTGACGCCCAGGGGGCGGAGCGTGCTTGCGGGCACCAAGTTGGGTGAACTCCATGGCGCTGCGTGCGGCCCCTACCGATGCACGTTGACCTAGTTCCAATACAAATTTGGGACTGATAGCTGTCAGTCAACAGAAATGCTGCGGCTACTTTTACAGGGGCGCTGCGTTTTTGCCGGATCGGGCTGCTGCTACCAAAGATCTTCGCGGACAAGTCCGCTCCCACAAAAGCACTGTTTGTGTTCTGTGGGAGCGGACTTGTCCGCGAAGCTTTTGTTCTGAATGACTGCTACGGCGATGAGCTTTTGATCATCGCCTCGAGCTTGTCGTCAGAGGAAGGCGAACTTGGCGATGAAGATGACGCACAGCACGTACAGGCTCAGCGATACCTTGTCGCGCTGGCCGGTGAGCAGCTTGAGCGTGGCGTAGGTGAGAAAGCCCAGGGCGATGCCGTTGGCGATGGAGAAGGTCAGCGGCATCATCACCACTGTGACGATGGCCGGAATGGTGTCGGTGTGATCCTTCCAGTCGATGTGCGCCATGCCGCTCATCATCAGCATCGCCACGTAGATCAGCGCGCCCGCGGTGGCATAGGCGGGAATCATGCCGGCCAGTGGCGCAAAGAACATCGCGGCGAGGAACAGCAGGCCGACGGTGATGGCGGTCAGGCCGGTGCGGCCCCCGGCGGCGACGCCCGAAGCGCTCTCGACGTAACTGGTCACCGGCGGGCAGCCAACCATCGCGCCCACGACGCTGGAGGTGGAGTCGGCTTTCAGTGCCTTGGAGAGATTGTGGATCTTGCCGTCTTCGTCTACCAGGTTGGCGCGATGCGCCACACCCATCAGGGTGCCGGCGGTGTCGAACATGTTCACGAACAGGAAGGCCAGGATCACGCTGATCATCGCCACATTGAACGCGCCGGCGATGTCCATCGCCAGGAAGGTCGGCGCCAGGCTCGGCGGCATCGACACCAGACCGCCATATTCCACCAGGCCCAGGGCCCAGCCGATGGCGGTCACGCCGAGCATGCTGAACAGGATCGCGCCAAACACGTTGCGATGACTGAGCACGGCGATCAGCAGGAAGCACACGGCTGCGAGCAGCGCCGTCGGATTGCCGAACGAGCCCATGGTCAGCAGGGTCGCCGGGCTGTCGACGACGATGCCGGCGGTCTTCAGGCCGATGAGGCCGAGAAACAGGCCGACCCCGGCGCCCATGGCGAAGCGCAGGCTCATCGGGATGCTGTTGAGCAGCCATTCGCGAATCTTCGACAAGCTCATGATCATGAACAGCACACCGGAGATGAACACTGCGCCCAATGCGATCTGCCAGCTGTAGCCCATCTCGCCGACGACCGTGTAGGTGAAGAAGGCATTCAGCCCCATGCCCGGCGCCAGACCGACCGGCCAGTTGGCGTACAGGCCCATCAGGAAGCAGCCAAGGGCTGCGCCGATGCAGGTGGCGACGAAGGCGGCGCCATGGTCGATGCCGGCGCCGGCCATGATGTTGGGGTTGACGAAAATGATGTAGGCCATGGTGACGAAGGTCGTCAGGCCCGCCAGCAGTTCGGTCTTTATGGTGGTGCGGTGCTCGGTCAGTTTGAAGAAGCGGTCGAGCAGGCCACCCCTTGCCAGTTGATTCGCGTGTTGTTCTTGTTTGACGCTTTCCACAGCGGGTACTCCTCATCTCTCTTGTTGTGTACCGCCCAGAGCGTTGCGCAAGAACAATGCTCTCTGAGGCAGGCGGTGTCTTTGGTGGTGCTTCCTGGCTAAGTTGTTGACCGAGCGGTCAAGAAGTCACTCAGGCGCGATTATGATGTTGTATACAAAAAATGCAATTAATGTTTTTAATGTTGCATTAATCGCACCAGTCGTACGGTCTGGCCCGGATGCGCACGGATTAGGCGACAATCATTCTGGAATCTGCTTTAAATTCTTTAAAAACAATAAGATAGATGGGTTGCGGGTTTGACGCTTTTACTCGCGTACGCATCGATCCATCGGATAAGGAAACCCTTAGCTGCTAACGAACTGACAACGCAGCTATATATAAGGAAAGAATTTGATCTTCGGCACTCACCCTGGTCAGCGAGCGGCCGATAGCAGCTATGACGTCATACAACGCATGGTGTAGTGGCGGATTGACTTGTGTACAATTGCCTCCATTCTTTTCTGATGTTTTTTCGCTCGGTGCTTGTCAGCTACCGGGTAGAACACAGTAGAGTCGCACTGTCGCCGACTCTCATTGACGCGAGCCAGAATGAACGATCAATTGCAGCCTCTGAAGAAGCAGCCGCGCGCGGGTAAAAGCAGCCGCAGCGGGACTCAGGACGATGTCGTATATGCCCACATTTTCGATGCGATTCTTGAGCAACGCCTGGCGCCCGGCACCAAGCTGAGCGAAGAGGCGCTGGGTGAGATCTTCGGCGTCAGCCGCACCATCATTCGTCGCGCCTTGTCGCGCCTGGCCCATGAGGGCGTGGTGCTGCTGCGGCCGAATCGCGGTGCGGTGGTGGCCAGCCCTAGCGTTGAAGAGGCCCGGCAGATTTTCTATGCACGTCGTCTGGTCGAGCGTGCCATCACCGAGCTGGCCGTCGAGCACGCCACCGCTGAACAGCTCGCTGAGCTACGGCAGATGGTCAAGGACGAACAGGACAGCTTCTCCCGTGGAGATCGTGGTGCGGGTATCCGTCTGTCCGGCGAGTTCCACCTGAAACTGGCCGAAGCCGCACGTAATGCGCCGCTGGTCAGCTTCCAGCGCAGCCTGGTGTCGCAGACTTCGCTGATCATTGCCCAGTACGAAAGCGGCAGCCGTTCGCATTGCTCCTACGACGAACACAATCAGCTGATCGACGCCATCGAGGCGCGCGATACCGAGCGTGCTGTGCACCTGATGATGCATCACATGGACCATATCGACAGCAAGCTGAACCTGGACGAGGAAAGCGCCTCGGACGACCTGCACGCGGTGTTCTCGCATCTGTTGCAGACGAAGAAGAAGCCCGGCCGCAACGCTGCCAATCGCTGATTCGCCACTCTGAAATGAAAGCCCCGATGTTCGCGCATCGGGGTTTTTTCGTTGTGGAGACGATGTAGCTGAGGCGAGGCGCATTTGTAGGAGCGAATTCATTCGCGATGCTGTCGAGCATGGCTTACAGCCTGATCGCGGATAAATCCGCTCCTACGAGAGCGGTAAGGCCCTCGCCTCGGTGATCCGTGCTGAGTTGATCGCCGGCAAGCCGGCTTCTACGCGATCGTGCCTCTTGGTGAAAGTCCCGCTCAAATCTGTAGGAGCGAATTTATTCGCGATGCTGCCGAGCATGGCTTACAGCCTGATCGCGGATAAATCCGCTCCTACAAGGGTGCGCAGATCATCGGCCTCAGCTGCGCTGGTGCACCGAGACGCCGGCGGCGAAGGTCTCTTTCACGGCGCGGTCGTCGCCGAGCATGGTCAGGGCGAACAGGCGTTCTTCCAGGCTCCTGGCCTGCTGCATGCGGTAGCTGATCAGCGGCGTGGCGTTGTAGTCGAGCACCAGGAAGTCGGCGTCCTTGCCGGGCAGGAAGTTGCCCAGCTTGTCGTCCAAATACAGCGCATTGGCGCCGCCCAGGGTGGCCAGGTACAGCGACTTGAACGGGTCGAGCTTCTTGCCCTGCAGCTGCATCACCTTGTACGCCTCGTTCAGCGATTGCAGCTGGCTGAAGCTGGTGCCGGCGCCGACGTCGGTACCCAGGCCGACGCGCACGCCATGAGCTTCGAGCTTGTTCAAGTCGAACAGGCCACTGCCGAGGAACAGGTTGGACGTCGGGCAGAAGGCCACGGCCGAGCCGGTTTCGGCGAGGCGCCTGCACTCGTCGTCGCACAGGTGCACGCCATGGGCGAATACTGCGCGCGGGCCGATCAGCTTGTGGTGGTCGTAAACGTCGAGGTAGCCCTTGCGCTCGGGGAACAGTTCCTTGACCCATTCGATTTCTTTGCGGTTCTCGGACAGGTGGGTGTGCATGTACAGGTCCGGGTACTCGCCCAGCAGCTTGCCGGCCAGCTCCAGTTGCTCCGGCGTACTGGTCGGGGCGAAGCGCGGGGTGACGGCATAGTGCAGGCGGCCCTTGCCGTGCCAGCGCTCGATCAGGGCCTTGCTCTCGGAGTAGCCGGTTTCGGCTGTGTCGGTCAGGTAGTCCGGGGCGTTGCGATCCATCAGCACCTTGCCGGCGATCATGCGCACGTTGAGCTTGTCGGCCTGCTCGAAGAAAGCATCCACCGACTGCGGGTGCACGCTGCCGAACACCAGGGCGGTGGTGGTGCCGTTGCGCAGCAGTTCCTTGAGGAAGATCGCCGCCACGTCGCTGGCATGCGCCTTGTCTTCGAACTGCCGCTCGGTAGGGAAGGTGTAGGTGTTGAGCCAGTCCAGCAGTTGCTCGCCGTAGGAGGCGATCATGCCGGTCTGCGGGTAGTGGATGTGGGTGTCGATAAAGCCGGGGGTGATCAGTGCGTCGCAGTAGTGCTGGATCTCGATGCCGGCCAGCTTCGGCAGCAGCTCGGCAGCCGCGCCGACCTGGGCGACTTTGCCGTTTTCGATCAGCAGGATGCCGTCCTCGAAATATTCATAGGACTGCTCGACACCGACCACGGTCGGGTCGGCGAGGCTGTGCAGGATGGCGGCGCGGTAGGCTTTGCGGGTGTTGCTCATTGTTCGAATCTCGTGCGTGGGATGCGCTGGGCGCATCATAAAAATGGGTGTGGTGCGCATAGCGCACCAAGAATCAGGATCGGCGAGAGGCCGGTAGCAGCTTGGCCACGCTGGATTCGCCTTTCTTCACGTCCTGACCGGCTCTTTTTTCACCAAACAGGGCGTTATAGGTGGCAATTACCTCGCCGGCGATGGACACGGCGATTTCCACTGGCAGCTTGCCTTTCACCTCGGGTAGGCCCATGGGGCAGCGCATACGCGCCATCAGGGTGTCCGCGAAGCCGCGCTCGCGCAGGCGGTGCTCGAACTTGATGCGCTTGGTCTTCGAGCCGATCAGACCGTAGTAGGCGAAGTCGCCGCGCTTCAGGATCGCCGCGGTCAGCTCCAGATCGAGTTGGTGATTGTGGGTCATGACGATGTAGTAGCTGCCGGGCGGCATGTTCTCCACCTCGTCGACCACTTCGTCACCCACAATCTTCTCCACGCCGGCGGCGATGTGCTCGGGAAATTCGTTCTCCCGCGAGTCGATCCAGCGCACCTTGCACGGCAGGCTGGCGAGCAGTGGCACCAGCGCGCGGCCGACATGGCCGGCACCGAACACGGCGATCTGTGCCTGCGGCTGGCCCATGGGCTCAAAGAGCAGCACGGTGGCGCCGCCACAGCACTGGCCGAGGCTGGCGCCGAGGGAGAAACGCTCCAGGCGCGTGTCCTGGCTGTGGCTGGCGAGCATCTCGCGCGCCATCTCCATGGCCTTGTATTCCAGATGGCCGCCGCCGATGGTCTCGAAGATGCGCTCGGCGGTGACCACCATCTTCGAGCCGGCATTACGCGGCGTCGAGCCGCGTTCTTCGATGATGGTCACCAGAACGCAGGCTTCACCTTTTTGCTGCTGCTCGGCGAGGGCGCTGATCCAGCTCATTTGCTCAGCCTCCAGGAAGGCGTGGTCTGTCCCGGGCGCGGCAGGCGCCAGTTGCTCGGCGACGGATCGAGAATCGGCTCCGGCGCCGGGCGAGCGGGGCGGTTATTCGGTTCGGTGTGTTTTGTCATTGTTGTACACCTCTTTGCTTCGGGTCGTAGCCCGGATGCAATCCGGGGCAGGGTCCCCCCGGATTTCATCCGGGCTACGAATCAGGCCGGTTCGACCTCGGCAGCTTTGGCTGCCTTGCTCTGTGCTTTCAACTTGCGCATCTGCTCCACGCCCCAAAGCACGCGCTCAGGCGTGGCCGGGGCGTCGATCTGCGGCTGCACCTTGTAGTCCGCCAGGCTGGCCACGGCGTCCTTGAGAGCGCACCAGGCAGCGATGCCGAGCATGAATGGCGGCTCGCCCACGGCCTTGGAGTGGAACACGGTGTCTTCCGGGTTCTTGCGGTTCTCCACCAGCTTCACGCGCAGGTCGATGGGCATGTCGGCAATGGCCGGGATCTTGTAGCTGGCCGGGCCGTTGGTCATCAGCTTGCCCTTGGCGTTCCACACCAGCTCCTCGGTGGTCAGCCAGCCCATGCCCTGGACGAAGGCGCCTTCGACCTGGCCGATGTCGATGGCCGGGTTCAGCGAATCGCCGACGTCATGCAGGATATCGCCGCGCAGCATGCGGTATTCGCCAGTCAGGGTGTCCACCAGCACTTCCACGCAAGCCACGCCGTAGGCGTAGTAGTAGAAGGGGCGGCCTGCAGCCTTGTCGCGATCGTAGTAGATCTTCGGGGTGCGATAGAAACCGGTCGACGACAGCGAGACCTGACCGAAGTAGGCCTTCTGGATCACCTCCTCGAAGGAAAGGAAGTGGTCGCGTACGCGCACCTGGCCGTTGCGGAATTCGACATCCTCCGGGGTGACCTTGTACTCGCGCACCAGGAAGTCCACCAGGCGCCGCTTGATGGTTTCGGCCGCGTTCTTCGCCGCCATGCCGTTGAGGTCTGCGCCGCTGGAGGCCGCGGTCGGCGAGGTATTGGGCACCTTGTCGGTATTGGTGGCAGTGATCTGGATGCGCTCGATATCGACCTGGAATACCTCGGCCACCACCTGCGCGACCTTGGTGTTGAGGCCTTGGCCCATCTCGGTGCCGCCGTGGTTCAGGTGGATCGAACCGTCGGTGTAGATGTGGATCAGCGCGCCAGCCTGGTTGAGGAAGGTGGCGGTGAAGCTGATGCCGAATTTCACCGGGGTCATGGCCAAGCCTTTCTTCAGCACAGGGCTCTTGGCGTTGAAAGCGCGGATTTCTTCACGGCGCTTGGCGTACTCGCAGCTTTGCTCCAGCTCGGCGGTCATCTCATGGATGACGTTATGCTCGACGGTCTGGTGGTAGTGGGTGACGTTGCGCTCGGTCTTGCCGTAGTAGTTGAGCTTGCGCACTTCCAGCGGGTCCTTGCCCAGGCTGCGCGCGACGGCATCCATCACTTCCTCGATGGCGACCATGCCCTGCGGCCCGCCGAAGCCGCGGTAGGCGGTGTTCGAGGCGGTGTTGGTCTTGCAGCGATGACCGTTGATGGTGGCGTTGCCGAGGAAGTAGGCGTTGTCCGAGTGGAACATGGCGCGGTCGACGATGGAGCCGGACAAATCCGGCGAGTAGCCGCAGTTGCCGGCCAGGTCCATCTCGATGCCGTGCAGCAGGCCGTCGTCATCGAAGCCGACGTCGTACTCGACGTAGAAGGGGTGACGCTTGCCGGTCATGCTCATGTCTTCCATGCGCGGCAGGCGCATCTTGGTCGGTCGGCCGGTGAGGTGGGCGATCACCGCGCACAGGCATGCCGGGCCGGCGGCCTGGGTTTCCTTGCCGCCGAAGCCACCGCCCATGCGGCGCATGTCGATGACGATCTTGTTCATCGGCACGCCGAGCACTTCGGCGACCAGTTTCTGCACCTCGGTGGGGTTTTGCGTCGAGGTGTAGACCAACATGCCGCCATCTTCGGTGGGCATCACCGAGGAAATCTGGGTTTCCAGGTAGAAGTGCTCCTGGCCGCCGATATGCAGGGTGCCTTGCAGGCGACGCGGGGCGCTGGCTAGCTTGCTGGCCGAATCGCCGATGCGGTGGGTGTGGCTGGCGAGCACGAAATGCTTCTTGCGGTAGGCGTCGACCACGTCGAGCACCGGCTCCAGGTCTTCGTATTCGACGATGGCTGCCATGGCCGCCTTGCGTGCGGTTTCCAGGCTGTCTGCGGCTACTGCCAGCACCACCTGGCCAACGTACTCGACCTTGCCGTCGGCCAGCAGCGGGTCACCAGCGACCACCGGGCCGATGTCCAGCTGGCCCGGCACGTCATCCTTGGTGATGGCGATGGCCACGCCCGGAATCTCGTAGCAGGGGCTGGTGTCGATGCGCACGATGCGCGCATGGGCGCGATCGGACTGGCGCGCGTAGACGTGCAACTGGTTGGGGAATTCCAGGCGGTCGTCGACATAGACCGCTTCGCCGGATACGTGCTTGTCCGCGCTCTCGTGCTTGACGCTGCGGCCGACGCCGCTGGCCATGCCGGCGCGGAACAGGGCGGCCAGCTCTTCCTGGGATTTGTGTTCGATATGACTGGACATCTTCGCCTCCAAAACTTCGCATGCCGCCGGGCGGGCCGACAGCGGATCAATTCACTGCACGCTTACGCGTAAGCGGTAACCCGGGTTTCCACCTCGGGCGACTGCTGCTCCAGAAAGAACTTGCGCAGCAGGTTCTGGGCAGTGAGCAGGCGGTATTCCTTGCTGGCACGGAAATCCGACAGCGGGGTGAAGTCCTCGCCCAGCGCGTCGCAGGCGCGTTCGATCACGCCCGGGTACCAGGCCGAGCCGACCAGCGCCGCTTCGCAGGCGCTGGCGCGTTTGGGGATGGCGGCCATACCGCCGAAGGCGATGCGCGCGTCTGTCACCAAGCCGTCGACGATGGTCAGGTTGAAGGCCGCGCAGACGGCGGAGATGTCGTCGTCCAGGCGCTTGGACACCTTGTAGGCGCGGAACGCCTGGTTGGCCTGCTTGCGCGGCACGATGATCTTCTCGATGAATTCGGCTTCCTGGCGTGCGGTCACCTTGTAGTCGAGGAAGTAGTCTTGCAACGGCAGGATGCGCCGGGTGTTGCCCTGGCGCAGGGCAATTTGCGCGCCGAGGGCGATCAGCAGCGGCGGGGCGTCGCCGATGGGCGAAGCGTTGCCGATGTTGCCGCCCAGGGTGCCCTGGTTGCGGATCTGCAGCGAGGCGAAGCGGTGCAGCAGCTCGCCGAAGTCCGGGTACTCGCGCGACAGCGCTTCGTAGCAGTCGGACAGGGCGGCGGCAGCGCCGATTTCGATGGCGCTGTCGGTCACTTCGATGCGCTTCATGTCCTCGATATGGCCGACGTAGATCATTACCGGCAGCTCGCGATGGAACTGGGTGACCTCCAGGGCCAGGTCGGTGCCGCCAGCCAGCAGACGCGCTTCCGGATTGGCGGTGTAGAGATCGGCCAGGTCGGCCACGGTCAGCGGCACCAGGCAGCGCTTGTCGCCGCTATTGAGCTCGGCCGTCTCGCGCGGAGCGATGGTCTTGAGGCGGGCCACGGTATCGCTTTCGAAGGCATCGAACTGATCCGGCTGTTTCTGGCAGCAGGCCTGCTTGGCGGCGTCGATGATCGGGCGGTAGCCGGTGCAGCGGCACAGGTTGCCGGCCAGGGCCTCCATGGTTTGGCCTTTGTCATAGCCCGTGGAGTTCTTCTGCAGGGCGAACAGCGACATGATGAAGCCCGGAGTGCAGAAGCCGCACTGCGAGCCGTGGCAGTCGACCATCGCCTGCTGCACGCTGTGCAGCTTGCCCTGGTGCTTGAGGTCTTCGACGGTGATCAGTTGCTTGCCATGCAGGCTGGAGACGAAGGTCAGGCAGGAATTGAGGGTGCGATAGCGCACCCGCTCGCCATCGAGCTCGCCCACCACCACGGTGCAGGCACCGCAGTCGCCGGAGGCGCAGCCTTCCTTGGTTCCGGTCTTGCCGACGTACTCACGCAGGTAGTTGAGCACGGTGACGTTGGGGTCCAGGGCATGCTCTGTGCGCAGCTCCCGGTTGAGTAAAAACTGGATCAAGGACGACCTCCAGGCACTTTATTGTTATGAATCGGTGGCTCGCCGGGTACTGAGCACGCGTTGCAAGGCCCGGACGTGTTTGGCCATGGAGGCAATCTAGGGTTTTCTGACTTTTGGGTCAACAAATATTTGACTTGAAAGTCAGCTGTTTTAATGCTGCTTGGTAATCAGCCGAACAGCCTTGAGTATGCCCCCGCATTTGCGCCTTTGCGCCAGTTGACTGGCGAGGGATTGCGCATTGACGGCACGTGCTCCCTTTGCCTGCCATGCACATCGCAGCGCGTGCCGGAGGACGCTTGGCCCGGTAGCGCCCTGTGTTACACTCCGCGCTTGTTTTTTCAGCTTCCGCCCAGCCGTGGCGGGGCTCCCAGACTCGACTGCCTGCCCCTGGATCGACGCAAATAAGGAATGTCATGACGTTCAAGGCCCCGGACAGCCTCGCCGAGCAAATCGCCCGCTACCTGGCCGAACGCATCATTCGCGGTGAGCTCAAGGAGCGCGAACGCATCCAGGAGCAGAAGGTCACCCATGCGCTGAACGTCAGCCGTGGTTCGGTGCGCGAGGCGTTGCTGATTCTCGAGCGCCGCCACCTGATCGTCATCCTGCCGCGCCGTGGCGCCCAAGTCAGCGAACTGACTGCGCACCACGTCACCAGCCTTTATGCACTGAGCATCGAGTTGTACATCATGCTGGCCCGCGCGGTGATCGAGCGCTGGCAGACGGAAACCGACCTGACGCCCTTCATCGACATCCAGCGCCGCCTGCAGGACAGCCTCCAGCGCGGCGATATCGGTGCCTTCGTCGATAACAGCTTCGACGTGATGCGCGCGGCCTTTCCCTTCGCCGACAATCCTTACCTGCAGGAAACCCTGGAGAACCTGCTGCCGGCCATCAGCCGCACCTACCACCTGGCGCTGGAACGGCGCAAAGGCGAGATGGGCCAGTTCATGAACACCTTCGCCAGCCTGCTGCAGGCAATTATCGCGCGCGACCCCGTGCGTGCCCGCGAGGTGCTGCAGGCCTATGGCGAGCACAATTGCCAGCTAGTGCTGGCGACCCTGGCCGAGCGTTAAGCCCAGATGCGCCTGAAGAGCATCAAGCTGGCGGGCTTCAAGTCCTTCGTCGATCCGACGACGGTGAGCTTTCCCAGCAACATGGCGGCGGTGGTCGGCCCCAACGGTTGCGGCAAGTCCAACATCATCGACGCCGTGCGCTGGGTAATGGGCGAAAGCTCGGCGAAGAACCTGCGTGGCGAGTCGATGACCGACGTCATCTTCAACGGCTCCAACACGCGTAAGCCGGTGACCCAGGCCTCCATCGAGCTGATCTTCGACAACAGCGACAACTCGCTGGTGGGCGAGTACGCCGCCTTCGCCGAGATTTCCATCCGCCGCCGGGTGACCCGCGACGCTCAGAACACCTATTTCCTCAATGGCACCAAGTGTCGGCGCCGCGATATCACCGACATCTTCCTCGGCACCGGCTTGGGGCCGCGCAGCTACTCGATCATCGAGCAGGGCATGATCAGCAAGCTTATCGAGGCCAAGCCCGAGGAACTGCGCAACTTCATCGAAGAAGCCGCCGGCATCTCCAAGTACAAGGAGCGCCGCCGCGAGACCGAGAACCGCATCCGCCGCACCCAGGAAAACCTGGCGCGCCTGACCGACCTGCGCGAGGAGCTGGAGCGCCAGCTCGAACGTCTGCACCGGCAGGCCCAGGCGGCGGAGAAATATCAGGAATACAAGGCCGAGGAGCGTCAGCTCAAGGCCCAGCTGCTCGCCCTGCGCTGGCAGACGTTGAACCAGCAGGTCGGCAGCCGCGAGCAGGTGATCGGCGACCAGGAAGTCGCTTTCGAGGCCCTGGTGGCCGAGCAGCGCAGCGCCGATGCTGCCATCGAGCGTCTGCGCGACGGTCATCACGAACTCTCAGAGCGTTTCAACCTGGTGCAGGGGCGCTTCTATTCGGTCGGTGGCGATATCGCCCGCGTCGAGCAGAGCATCCAGCATGGCCAGCAGCGCCTGCGCCAGTTGCAGGACGATTTGCGCGAGGCGGAAAAGGCGCGTCTGGAAACCGAATCGCACCTCGGCCACGACCGCACGCTGCTGGCCACTCTGGGCGAAGAGCTGGAAATGCTCCTGCCCGAGCAGGAAATGACCGCAGCGGCAGCCGAGGAATCCGCCGCCAGCCTGGAAGAGGCCGAAACCGGCATGCACGGCTGGCAGGAGCAGTGGGACGGCTTCAACCAGCGCAGCGCCGAACCGCGTCGTCAGGCCGAAGTGCAGCAGTCGCGCATCGCCCAGCTGGAGCAGAGCCTGGAGCGCCTGGCCGAACGCCAGCGCCGTCTGAACGAAGAACTGCAGCAACTGGCGGCCGACCCGGAAGACGCCGCCATCCTCGATCTGAACGAACAGCTTGCCGCTGGCGAGCTGGAACACGAAGCGCTGCAGCTGGCCGAAGAACAGCAGGCCGAGCGCCTGCA
Organism: Pseudomonas sp. UBA7530; assembly: GCF_002479365.1. Taxonomy (NCBI): domain Bacteria; kingdom Pseudomonadati; phylum Pseudomonadota; class Gammaproteobacteria; order Pseudomonadales; family Pseudomonadaceae; genus Pseudomonas; species Pseudomonas sp. UBA7530. The sequence continues at coordinate 616,884 of NZ_DLMS01000001.1, read as the reverse complement.
GCAACTGCGCGAGGACCTGCAGCAAGCCGGCCAGGCCCAGCAGCAGGCGCAGGGCGAATTGCAACGGCTGAACGGCCGCCTGGCCTCGCTGGAGGCGCTACAACAGGCCGCCCTCGATCCGGGGCAGGGCGCAGGCGACTGGCTGCGCGAGCAGAACCTGCTGCAGCGTCCACGCCTGGCCGAAGGCCTGCGCGTCGAGTCCGGCTGGGAGCTGGCGGTCGAAACCGTGCTCGGTGCCGACCTGCAGGCCGTGTTGCTGGATGATTTCGCCGGCCTGGACTTCTCTGCGCTGGAGCAGGGCGAGCTGCGCCTGGCCAGTCCTGCTTCGGGTGGTGCCCGTCGCGCCGGCAGCCTGCTGGACAAGATCGAGTCGAGCCACGACCTGTCGCCCTGGCTGGCCGGCGTGCGCCCGGTGGAGTCGCTGGAGCAGGCACTGGCGGCCCGCGCGCAACTGGCCGAAGGCGAAAGCCTCATCAGCCGCGATGGCTATTGGGTGGGCCGGCATTTTCTGCGCGTGCGTCGTGCTGCCGAAGCCGACAGCGGCGTGCTCGCCCGCGGGCAGGAGCTGGAGCGCCTGCAGCTTGAGCGTGAGGAGCGCGAAGCGGCCTTGGCGCAACTGGATGAACGCCTGCTGGCGCTGCGCGACCAACAGCGTCTTCAGGAAGAACAGCGCGAGCAGCAGCGCCGTCAGGGACAGGTGCTCGCGCGGCAGCTGGCCGAGCTGAAGGCGCAGCTTTCCGCCAGCCAGGCCAAGGCCGAGCAGTTGGGCCTGCGCCGTCGTCGTCTGCAGGACGAACTGCAGGAAGCGGCTGAGCAGCGCGAGATCGAGCAGGAACAACTGGGTGAATCGCGCCTGCAATTGCAGGATGCGCTGGACGCCATGGCCCTGGATAACGAGCAGCGCGAAAGCCTGCTGGCCAGCCGTGACAGCCTGCGCGAGCGCCTCGATCGCGTGCGCCAGGAAGCGCGCCAGCACAAGGATCACGCTCATCAGCTGGCGGTGCGGGTCGGCTCGCTCAAGGCGCAGCACGATTCCACCCGTCAGGCGCTGGTGCGCCTGGAGATGCAGGCCGAGCGTCTGCACGAACGACGCGAGCAACTGTCGCTGAATCTGGAAGAGGGCGAGGCGCCGCTTGAAGAGCTGCGCATCAAGCTCGAAGAGTTGCTAGAGCGGCGCATGGCGGTGGACGACGAGCTGCGTCAGGCGCGCCTGGCGCTGGAAGATGCCGACCGCGAATTGCGTGACGCCGAGAAACGCCGCACTCAGGCCGAGCAGCAGGCGCAATTGCTGCGCAGCCAGCTGGAGCAGCAGCGCATGGACTGGCAGTCGCTCAACGTGCGGCGCAAGGCCCTGGCCGACCAGCTCGCCGAGGACAACTACGACCTGCACGGGGTGATCGCCACCTTGCCGGCCGAAGCCAGCGAGAGCGCCTGGGAAGAGGAGCTGGAGCGCATGGCCGCGCGTATCGCCCGTCTCGGGCCGATCAACCTGGCGGCCATCGATGAGTACCAGCAGCAGTCCGAGCGCAAGCGCTACCTGGATGCGCAGGACGCCGACCTGGTCGAAGCGCTGGAAACCCTGGAGAACGTCATCCGCAAGATCGACAAGGAAACGCGCAACCGTTTCAAGGACACCTTCGATCAGATCAATGGCGGTTTGCAGGCACTCTTTCCAAAAGTTTTCGGTGGCGGCAGCGCTTATTTGGAACTCACCGGCGAAGATTTACTCGATACCGGTGTAACCATCATGGCGCGGCCGCCGGGCAAGAAGAACAGCACCATTCATTTGCTCTCCGGTGGAGAGAAGGCGTTGACCGCCTTGGCGCTGGTGTTTTCCATCTTTCAGCTCAATCCGGCGCCGTTCTGCATGTTGGACGAAGTGGATGCACCGCTGGACGATGCCAACGTCGGACGCTATGCGCGACTGGTCAAGGAAATGTCGGCAACGGTGCAGTTCATCTATATCACCCACAACAAGATCGCCATGGAAATGGCCGATCAATTGATGGGGGTCACCATGCACGAGCCGGGCTGCTCGCGTCTGGTGGCAGTGGATGTCGAGGAGGCGCTGGCGATGGTGGAGGCGTGATGGCAGAGCGCCGTGGGATTAACTGAATATAGGCACAACCTTATGTTGCTCCCTGTGTAAAGTTGCCTTTCGTCGTGCTAGCTTATTGCCCACTTTTGTTACACGCGGCAAACGTCAGATAGAACATGAAGTTGGCGCCGCGTTTTATAGTCGAGTTGTGATCCGATTGATTGGATCTTTTTTTCACCAGAATTGTTAAGGGTCAGGTATTTCATGGAATTCGGTCTGCGCGAGTGGCTGATCGTTATTGGCATCATCGTTATTGCTGGCATTCTTTTCGACGGCTGGCGCCGTATGCGCGGAGGCAAGGGCAAGCTCAGATTCAAGCTCGATCGCAGCTTCGCCAACATGCCGGACGATGACAGTGATCCGGACCTGCTCAGCCCGCCGCGTGTGGTCAATCGCGACCACGAACCGCAGCTCGATGAAGAAGACCTGCCGTCGATGAGTGCCAAGGACCTGCCGCGCCGCTCGCGCAACGAGCCGCAGCAGGGTGACCTCAACTTGGCAGTCGACGAGCCGGTACCGACCTTGCTCAACCCTGTCGATGAGGTCGAGCCGAGAGAGCCGAAGAAACATGCCAAGCCAGCCGTCGATGCTGCGCCGGTGGAAGAAGTGCTGGTGATCAACGTGGTCGCCCGTGATGACTTCGGCTTCAAGGGTCCGGCGCTGCTGCAGAACATTCTGGAAAGCGGCCTGCGTTTCGGCGAGATGGACATCTTCCACCGCCACGAGAGCATGGCCGGCAACGGCGAGGTGCTGTTCTCCATGGCCAACGCGCTCAAGCCTGGCACCTTCGATCTGGACGATATCGAAGGCTTCAGCACCCGCGCGGTGAGCTTCTTCCTCAGTCTGCCTGGCCCGCGTCATCCCAAGCAGGCCTTCGACGTCATGGTCGCTGCTGCACGCAAGCTGGCCCACGAACTGGGCGGCGAACTGAAGGATGACCAGCGCAGCGTGATGACCGCGCAGACCATCGAACACTACCGCCAGCGCATCGTCGAGTTCGAGCGCCGGCAACTGACACAGAAACGCTAAACAGCAGCGGCAAGCTGCAAGCCTCAAGCTGCAAGCCACGCGCTTGGCTTGGGGCTTTTTTGTTCTTGCCGCTTGAAGCTTGTCGCTTGAGGCTTATGTGATGACCGACGCCGCCCAACGTATTTCCGAACTGCGCAACGAGCTGGACGCGCACAATTACCGTTACTACGTGCTGGACGAGCCGAGTGTGCCCGATGCCGAGTACGACCGCCTGTTCCGCGAACTGCAGTCGCTGGAGGCTGAGCATCCGGAGCTGGTCACGCCCGAGTCGCCGACCCAGCGCGTCGGCGGAGAAGCCCTCAGCGCCTTCGGCGAGGTGCGTCACGAAGTGCCGATGCTCAGCCTGGGCAACGCCTTCGAGGAGGACGACCTGCGTGCCTTCGACCGCAGTGTGCAGACCGGCCTTGGCGTGCAGGGCGGCGATTTGTTCGGCGGCGGCGCCGAGATCGAGTACAGCTGCGAACCCAAGCTCGACGGCTTGGCCGTCAGCCTGCGCTACGAGAACGGCCAACTGGTGCGCGGCGCCACGCGCGGTGATGGCAGCACTGGCGAGGACATCACCAGCAACGTGCGCACCATCCGCAACGTGCCGCTCAAGTTGCAGGGCGAGGGCTGGCCGCAGGTGCTGGAAGTGCGTGGTGAGGTGTTCATGCCCAAGTCCGGCTTCGAGGTACTCAATGCGCGGCAGGCCGAGATTGGCGGCAAGACCTTCGCCAACCCGCGCAACGCGGCCGCCGGCAGCCTGCGTCAGCTCGATCCGAAGATTACGGCCAGCCGTCCGCTGGAGTTCTGCTGCTACGGCGTCGGTCAGGTCAGCGGCGAGCTGCCGGGCACCCAGGTGGCCATGCTGCAGCAACTCAAGGCCTGGGGCGTGCCTATCAGTCGCGAACTGAAGCTGGCTAAGGGCGTCGAGGCCTGCCTGGACTACTACCGCGATATTGGTGAGCGGCGCATGAGTCTGGCGTATGACATCGATGGCGTGGTGTTCAAGGTCAACAATGTCGAGGACCAGCAACAGTTGGGCTACCGCGCGCGTACGCCGCACTGGGCCATTGCCCATAAGTTTCCCGCGCAGGAAGAACTCACCGAGTTGCTCGATGTGGAATTTCAGGTTGGCCGTACCGGTGCGGTGACGCCGGTGGCGCGTCTGAATCCGGTCAAGGTGGCGGGCGTGATGGTGGCCAACGCCACCCTGCACAATATGGACGAGGTGGCGCGCCTGGGCGTGATGATCGGCGATACGGTGATCATTCGACGCGCTGGCGACGTGATTCCACAGGTGATGGCCGTGGTACCCGAGCGTCGACCGGAAAACGCGCGTCTGGTGCACATTCCCGAGCAATGCCCGGTGTGCGGTTCAGCAGTGGAACGCACGCAACTGATCAAGCGCAGCAAGGGCAAGGAGTCGCTCAGCGAAGGTTCGGTGTACCGCTGCGTCGGTCGCCTGAGCTGCCAGGCACAGCTCAAGCAGGCCATCATCCACTTCGTCTCGCGCCGCGCCATGGATATCGACGGCCTCGGCGACAAGACCATCGAGCAATTGGTGGACGAGAAGCTGATCGGCTCGCCGGCCGACCTGTACAAGCTGACCTTCGATCAGATCATCGGTCTGGAAGGCTTCGCCGAGGTCTCCAGCAACAAGCTGCTGGCGGCCATCGAGGCCAGCAAGCGCCCGAGCCTGGCACGGTTCATCTATGCCCTGGGCATTCCCGATGTGGGCGAGGAAACCGCCAAGGTGCTGGCGCGTTCACTGGCCTCGCTGCAGCGCGTGCGACAGGCGCTGCCGCAGGTGCTGACCTATCTGCCGGACATCGGTCTGGAAGTCGCGCATGAGATCCACAGCTTCTTCGAGGATGAACACAACCAGCAAGTGATCAGCGCACTCCTGGGCGAATGCGGTCTCGAGTTGCAGGAAGAGGGCGAATTGAGCGCCGAATTCTCGGCCATCGCCACGCTTGGCGGCATGCTCGACAAGCTGAACATCCCAACTGTCGGACCCGGTGCCGCGCAGAAGCTGGCGGAGCGTTTCGGCAGTCTGGAAGGCGTGCTTGGCGGCGACTGGCTGGACATGCGTCAGGCGCTACCGGAGAGGCAGGCCAAGGCCGTACGCGAGTTCTTCGACAATGCAGGCCATGCCCAACTCGCACGCGCTGTTGAACAGCAACTGCGTGAGTTCGGCATGCACTGGGAAAGCGAGAAGAAGGTTGCCGAGGGTCTGCCGCTGGCCGGTCAGACCTGGGTGCTGACCGGCACGCTGGAAGTGATGAGCCGTGACGTGGCCAAGGAGAAACTGGAAAGCCTGGGCGCCAAGGTGGCCGGCTCGGTCTCGGCCAAGACCCATTGTGTGGTGGCTGGCCCTGGTGCCGGCTCGAAGCTGGCCAAGGCCAGCGAGCTGGGGGTTAAGGTGCTGGACGAAGCGCAGTTCCTCGACCAGCTCAAGGCGTTGGGCATCGAGGTCTAGGGCGCTGCTGTTTGCGAGCAGAGCTCGCTCCTGGAGAGGGTGCGAAGACGCGCCATCCATCGCGAATAAATTCGCGCCTACAGAGAACGCTGCAGGCGCACCGCTCATGTAGGAGCGGCTTCAGCCGCGAAGCTGTCAGCATGTGGCCGGATGGATTCCGGGCAGGCCGCTCGATCACCGCCGGATTGAGTTCGGCTTAATGTAGGAGCGAATTTATTCGCGATTCTGGATTGATCCATCGCGAATAAATTCGCTCCTACAAAAAACGGTGAAGGCGCGCCGTTTATGTAGGAGCGGCTTCAGCCGCGAAGCTGTCAGCATATGCCCGGATGTGCGCCGAGCGAGCCGCTCAATCACCGCCGGATTAAGTTCTGCTTACTGTAGGAGCGAATTTATTCGCGATTCTGTACTGATCCATCACGATTGAATTCGCGCCTACAGGCGGGCGTGCATTCGCTTAGCCAGCGAAGCGCTGATCCAGATAGGCGATGATCGCCTTGGACTCGTACAGCCAGGTGCTCTGGCCGTTTTCTTCGATGCGCAGGCACGGCACTTTGATGCGCCCGCCGTGTTGCTCGAGGGCCTGGCGATGCTCGGCATCGTTCTTGGCGTCGCGCAGTTGCACCGGCAGGTTGAGGCGGTGCAGGGTACGGCGCACCTTGACGCAGAACGGGCAGGCCTGGAATTGGTACAGCGCCAGGCCGGCCGTGGCGCGCTCGACTTCAGCTTGCGCCTCGGGGCTGCGCTTGAGCTTGCGCGGGCGGCTGATCCAGTCGCCGAACACGACCAGCTGACCCAGGCCGATACGAAGGGCTTTGAGCAACATCTTTCTAACTCCTGAACGGCACGCCGCGAGCGGTACGCCAAATGTTGAAGATCTTGTGTCCTGACTGTCCGACGCTTAGCGCCGAGAGAAAAGGGTGTCAGGAAGGCGTCGCAGGGCGACTCTCACGGCAAAATGATGACGGCCATTCACTGAAGTGAGCGGCCGTCGTCTTGAGCGGGAATCAGCGAACCAGATTGAGGAATTCGCCGCGGGTCGCCGGGTTGCTGCGAAATTCGCCGAGCATCACCGAGGTGACCATGGAGGAATTCTGCTTTTCCACACCGCGCATCATCATGCACATATGCTGTGCTTCGATGACCACAGCTACGCCGAGCGCACCTGTGACCTGTTCGACCGCTTCGGCGATCTGCCGGCTGAGGTTTTCCTGGATCTGCAGGCGGCGGGCATACATGTCGACGATGCGCGCGACCTTGGACAGGCCAAGTACCTTGCCGTTGGGAAGGTAGGCCACGTGAGCCTTGCCGATGAATGGCAGCAGGTGATGCTCGCACAGCGAGTACAGCTCGATGTTCTTGACCAGCACCATTTCGCTGTTGTCGGAGCTGAACAGCGCGCCATTGGTGACTTCTTCCAATGTCTGCTGGTAGCCGCGGCAAAGGTACTGCATGGCCTTGGCGGCACGCTTGGGCGTGTCCAGCAGACCTTCGCGGGAGGCGTCTTCGCCGAGCTGGCCGAGGATGGCGGTGTAGTGTTGTTCCAGGGACATGGAAAATCCTGTTGGGTGTCGAATGGGCGCAGGGTAGGGCGCCATTATGAGCCTGACAAGAGTGTCAGGCGTCTATGCGCGTTTCGTCACTCGTCGCGACCATCCATCATGGTGCGCTTGAGGATGATGTACACCGCGCCGGTGCCACCGTGCTTGGCCAGGCAGGAGCTGAAACCCAGCACCTGCGGATGCTGGCGTAGCCAGGTGTTGACGTGGCTCTTGATCATCGGCTTGCGCCCGTCCATGCGTACCGCCTTGCCGTGGGTGACGCGCACGCAGCGAATCTCCAGCTTGGTGGCTTCGGCGAGAAACTCCCAGAGCGTGTCGCGCGCTTTCTCGACGCTCATGCCGTGCAGATCGAGGCTACCGTCGAACGGAATCTGGCCAAGCTTGAGCTTGCGCATCTGGCCTTCCTGCATGCCGTTGGCAGCCCAGTACAGGGCGTCCTCGGCGCCGACGTCGATGACGAACTGGTCGGACAGGCCATCCACCTTGATTTCGCCCTGGCTGACAGTCGCCGCCTGGCGCAAGGTATTGAACTGCTTGCGATCGGGTTTGGGTTTGCCGGTGTCGGCGCGGTCATGCTTGAGCGGCTTGACGCCGCGCAGCTCGGCCTGGAACAGGGAAAAGTCGTCGTCTTGCATCGGTGGCTCCGCGAAACAGACGCGTATTTTATGGCCTGTCATCCCGGCGGGCCATCGTTGCGCGACGTTAAACGCCGATTGGGGCCAATTTCTCTGTTGCCTGCGGTCGGTCAGTCGCGTTTTTTCTTCAGCGAGGGTGACAGGCTCAGGTCGCTGGGTCGCCGTAGACGTCGGCGGCGCCAGAAGGCGATGCCGGCCCACAGCAGGAGCAGGCCGAGCAGCAGCAGGACGATGGCTTCGCCCGTGGAGTCGTTGAGCGTACCCAGTACCGGAGCACGGCCTGCCAGCGATGCGACGCCAGCCATCGACAGGAGGATGCCGAAGGCGGCGAGCAGGGCACCCAGGCCGGCACCGATGCGCAGGCGCCAGTGTTTCGGCTGGCGCGGACGCAGGCGGCGCGCATCGAAGTCGTCGGACAGCTTCATTCCGATTTCCTTTGGCTTATCGGCGGTATGACCGGCCGGTTTCGCTGGGGTTCCGCAGTCTGTCGGTCTTCGACCGGAAAGTCAGATCAGCGACTTGGCTTGCGGCACGAGTGTGGCGAAGTTGTCACCGAGGGCGATCATCTCGATGCGGTGGACCTCGGCGGCTGCGATCACGCTGCCATCCGGTGCGGGTAGATCGCGGGTGGCGCAGGCCGCATCGACTAGGGTGCAGCGATAACCGTAATCCTTGGCGGCGCGTACCGTGGTGCTGACGCTGGAGTGGGTCATGAAGCCGCAGACGATCAGGTCGAGATGGCCTAGGGCCTGCAGGCGATCATGCAGTTCGGTACCGGCGAAGGCGTTGGGCAGGCGTTTTTCCACGATGATTTCGCCAGCCAGTGGCGCCGCCTCCGGCAGATGACGACCGCGTGAGCCGCTGGGGTCGAGCAGACCTCCGGGAATGCCGAGGTGCTTGACGTGGACGATGTGGGTGCCGGCTGCGCGGGCGGCGGCCAGCAGGCTGGAGATCTCTGCCAGTGCAGGGTCCAGGCCGGGAAGTGCCAGTACGCCGCTGCGGTACTCTTCCTGGGCATCGATGATCAGCAAGGTCGCATTGCTCAGGCTGGCCGGTGCGTGGCCACGACCGGTGAGCTGGAACATGGTTTGCGGATGGGACATCTCGGGCTCCTGGCTGATGGTGATGATGTGCCATTGTCCGCTTGCCAGAGCGGTCTGTGAACCTCTATCTGCGCCAATGCTTGCTCAGTGCATCGCGCCGGAGCAGAATCGGAACTGCCCTGAAGGAGTTGGGGTCGTACGCAAAAGGAGTCGCCATGTCGCTTTTGTCGCAGTTGTCCCCGCATTTCTGGCTTTTGTTCTCCATCGCCGTTTCGGTCGCCGTGCTGCGCGAGTTGCGCCGCCCCGACGAGGACGTGGCGCGCAAGAAGCAAAAAGGTTCGTGAGCACTCGTTAACCCATCGTTCATGCGCTGGCTACCGCCCTGGGCTAAACTTCCGCACTTTTCATTCGGAGGCCGCCCGTGACCGCTCTCACTACCCGTTTACGCACCCTGCGTGATTACATCCGCTGGGCTGTCAGCCGTTTTCAGGCCGAGCAACTGTTCTTCGGCCACGGCACCGACAACGCCTGGGACGAGGCGCGCCAACTGGTGCTCGGTGCGCTGCACCTGCCCTGGGAAATCTCCGACGCCTACCTCGATTGCCGCCTGGAAGACGACGAGCATGCCCACCTGCAGGCACTGCTCAAGCGCCGCATTGAAGAGCGCGTTCCTACCGCCTACCTGCTGGGCGAAGCCTGGTTCTGCGGCTTGCCCTTCGTGGTCGATGAGCGCGTGCTGGTACCGCGCTCGCCAATCGCCGAGCTGATCGATCGTCATTTCTCACCCTGGCTGCCGACCGAGCCGGCGCGCATTCTCGATCTGTGCACCGGTTCCGGCTGCATCGGCATCGCCTGCGCTTACGAATTTCCCGAGGCGGAAGTGGTGTTGGGCGACCTGTCGTTCGATGCGCTGGAGGTGGCCAACCTCAACATAGAGCGCCATGGCCTGGAGGAGCGCGTCTATTGCGTGCAGGGCGATGGTTTCGCCGAATTGCCTGGGCAGCGTTTCGATCTGATCGTGTCCAACCCACCTTATGTCGACGCCGAGGATTTCGCCGATATGCCGGCCGAATACCAGCACGAGCCTGAGATGGGCCTGGCCTGTGGCGATGATGGGCTGGATCTGGTGCGACGCATGTTGGCCGAAGCGGCGGATCACCTGACCGAACGCGGCGTACTGATCGTCGAAGTGGGCAACAGCCAGGTGCATGTCGAGGCGCTGTATCCGGAGGTGGACTTCACCTGGTTGGACTTCCAGCGCGGCGGGCACGGCGTGTTCCTGCTGGCGGCCAAGCAGTGCCGCGAGCATCAGGAACTGTTTCGTTCGCGAGTGAAGGGCTGACCGATATTTTTTCGCGGCAGAAGCCGCTCCACGGCAGCGGATGGATGTGGCTGCACGGCCTGTAGGAGCGGATTTATCCGCGAAAGGCGGCCGGCATAAAGAACGTGATGATCGCGAATGAATTCGCTCCTACAGGGGGGCGCGTAGTTGCGTAGGGTGGATGTCGCTTTTCACATCCACCACAACGGTGGATCGATAGAGCGCGATCCACCCTACGGGCGCGCTGGTGTGATTCGCTTGCTCAGCGCGTGGCGATCCAGATCAGCAACCCCGCCTGAAACAGGCTGAACGCCACCAGGCAGGTGATGGTGAAGCGCAGGCCGCTGTCTTCGCGCTTCAGGCGATCGACCCGGTCTTCCAGCTTGCGCAGTTTTACGTCCTGCTCCTGCAGTGTCTGGTCGGCCTGCTGCAGCATCGCGGCGGCGTCGAGCAGTTCGACGATCTGCACCTTTTCGGCCTGCCAGTCACCGTGTAGCGAGCTTACCCGCGGTGCGCTGTAGAAAGGCTTGAGCTGCAACGGGTCGCTGTACTCGATGGTGAAACCCTGCGCCTTCAGCGCGTGGTCTCGGCGAGCGCGAGCGGCCTCGTTGAAGTTGTCCTTGGTCGGCAGAGCACCACCTTCCACCTGGTAGTGTGCGTAATGCTTGCGTGCCCAGGCGATGCCCTGGGCCATCAGGAAACGCCCCAGGCCGCGATTGGCCGGCTCCACGCTCAAGCCCTTGTCCGGGCCGAAGCGCACCTCCTTGTTCTGATGGTCGGCCCAGACTTCCAGCAGGTTGGTCTGACGATGCAGGCGCTGGCCGGGCACCTGGATGGTCAGGCGCAACAGGCTGGTGTCCTTGGCGTGCCGTTCTACCCGGCCGAGCTGGACGAAGCGTAGCGGCCTGGGCCCGGTTTCGCGGTCGACGGGCAGCGGCGCCAGACGCAGCAGGCTGAACTGCTCGGCTGGCAGATCAGACCAGGGATGCGGCGCAGCAGGCGTTTCGCCTGCAACTGCTTCGGCGTCGGCGGCTTGCGTCTGTGGGGCTGGATTTTCGCTCATGGGCGTCCTGTGTACTGTTCGGCGGCCTTCGATGCGTTATCGGCCGTTTTCCTCAGCACTGGAGCGAATAAAGGCGACGATCCGCTCGCCCAGCGCACGGGCCAAGGGTAGCTGTGGATCGTCATAGGACGCTACCTGTTCGTTCCAGGCCGCCGGTGTGATGCGCATGACATGGTTCATGCCGGGAATCAGCGCCAGCTCGGCGTCGGGCTTGGCCTGCTTGAGCACCTCGGCGTTGTCCGGGCTGACCTGGGCATCGTGGCTGCCCTGCACGATCAGCGCGGGAATCTGCAGTGCGGCGAAGTTCTCCGCCGGGTCCTGGCGCAGCAGGCTGATCAGGTAGGGCTGCACGCTGGGGCGATACACCACCTGCAACTCCTCCGGAACCTTGGGCTGCAGCTTGCCGCGGATCAGGTTGGCGAGAATGTGCCGGCTCTCATCCAGCAACGGCTGTGGCAGGCGCATGGCCAGTTGCATGTCCAGCACCTGACCGATCGGGTAGGCGGGGCCGGCAATCGACACCAGCGCGTCGGCCTGGCCACCGGACGCGGCAAGGCTGGCGACCAGCGCGCCCTCGCTGTGACCGATGAGAATCAGCCGCTCGAAACGTGGATCGTCCCTGAGCAGCCTGGCCCAGCCTTCGGCATCGGCCACGTAGCGTTCGACGCTGAGGTCCTTTTCATCCGGCGTCGCGGCACGGCTGGCGGCCACGCCGCGCTTGTCGTAGCGCAGGCTGGCGATGCCATTGCGCGCCAGAACCTGAGCCAGCTTTTTCAGCGCATCGTTATGACCGCCCTCGGGGTTGTTGCCATTGCGATCCGTGGGGCCGGAGCCGGCGATCAGCAGCGCCACCGGTACCGGCTTATCGCTTTGCGGCACCAGCAGGCTGCCGTACAGGGTGCCTTGGTCGGTATCGAGGCTGATGGGCAGTTGGCGGGTGGTGCTGGCCTGGGCCAGGCCGGTGATCAGGGTGAGGGACAAGAGCAGGGCTCGCAGCATGATGAGGGTAGGGTAGTGGCAGACTGGCATTGGACGCATCCGAACGAGCAAGGTTCGGGGTGAACTGCAAGTAGGTGGCAGGTATACTCGCCCACCTTGTGAATCGGGCCTGCGCAGTGGCAGGCCTGTGCTGAATCTCGCGGAGCGTCTTCCCATGTCCGGCAATACCTACGGCAAGCTGTTCACCGTCACCACCGCTGGCGAAAGCCATGGCCCGGCGCTGGTCGCCATCGTCGACGGTTGCCCGCCCGGTGTCGAGATCTCCCTGGAAGACCTGCAGCGCGACCTCGACCGCCGCAAGCCTGGCACCAGCCGCCACACCACGCAGCGCCAGGAAGCCGACGAGGTGGAAATCCTCTCCGGCGTGTTCGAGGGCAAGACCACTGGTTGCTCCATCGGTCTGCTGATCCGCAACACCGACCAGAAGTCCAAGGACTATTCGGCGATCAAGGATCTGTTCCGCCCGGCCCACGCCGACTACACCTACCACCACAAGTACGGTATCCGTGACTACCGTGGCGGCGGTCGCAGTTCGGCGCGCGAAACCGCCATGCGTGTGGCGGCCGGCGCCATCGCCAAGAAGTACCTGGCCAGCCAGGGCATCGTCATCCGTGGCTACATGAGCCAGCTTGGCCCCATCGAGATTCCGTTCAAGAGCTGGGACAGCGTCGAGCAGAATGCCTTCTTCAGCCCCGACCCGGACAAGGTGCCGGAGCTGGAGGCCTACATGGATCAGCTGCGCCGTGACCAGGATTCGGTCGGCGCGAAGATCACCGTGGTAGCCGAAGGGGTGATGCCGGGCCTTGGCGAGCCGATTTTCGACCGCCTCGATGCCGAACTGGCCCATGCGCTGATGAGTATCAACGCAGTCAAGGGCGTGGAGATCGGCGCCGGCTTCGCCTGCGTCGCCCAGCGTGGCACCGAGCACCGTGACGAACTGACCCCGGAAGGTTTCCTCTCCAATAACGCCGGCGGCATTCTCGGTGGCATCTCCAGCGGCCAGCCGATCATCGCCCACCTGGCGCTCAAGCCGACCTCCAGCATCACCACGCCGGGGCGTTCCATCGACGTCAACGGCAATCCGGTGGACGTGATCACCAAGGGCCGTCACGACCCCTGCGTCGGCATCCGCGCCACGCCCATTGCCGAGGCGATGATGGCCATCGTACTGATGGATCACCTGCTGCGTCACCGCGCGCAGAACGCCGACGTGAACGTCACCACGCCGGTGCTGCCGCAGCTGTGATCCGGACTGTGGCATGAGCGCGGCCCTGCCGTACTGGCGGCTTTCCGGTTTCTATTTCTTCTATTTCGCCCTGCTTGGGGGTACGGCGCCGTTTCTGGCGCTGTACTTCGATCACCTGGGCTTTTCCCCGGCGCGGATCGGCGAACTGATCGCCATTCCTATGCTGATGCGCTGTCTGGCACCGAACCTGTGGGGCTGGTTGGGTGACCACACCGGCCAGCGCCTGCTGATCGTGCGCCTCGGCGCGTTGTGCACCTTGGTCTGCTTCGCTGGCATCTTTCTCGGGCAGAGCTATGCCTGGCTGGCGCTGATCATGGCCACCCATGCCTTTTTCTGGCATGCGGTGTTGCCGCAGTTCGAGGTCATCACCCTGGCCCATCTGCGCGAGCAGGCGGCGCGCTACAGCCAGATTCGCCTGTGGGGCAGCATCGGTTTTATCGTCGCCGTGGTCGGCCTCGGCCTGCTGTTCGAGTGGCTGAGCCTGGATGCCTATCCGGCGGCGCTGCTGGTAATCATGGCCGGTATCGTCATCAGCAGTGTCTGGGTGCCCAACGCAGAGCCTGTGCTGCGCCCGAGCACACTGGAGCCTGAGGGTTTTCTGCGCCAGTTGCGGCGCCCCGGCATTCTCGCGTTCTACATCTGCGTTGGGCTGATGCAGTTGAGCAACGGTCCGTACTACACCTTTCTGACCCTGCACCTGGAGGGCGTTGGCTACAGCCGCGGCGCCATCGGCCTGTTCTGGGCGCTGGGGGTGATGGCCGAGATCCTGCTGTTCCTGTTCATGGCGCGGCTGCTGCAGCGGTACTCGCTGCGCGCGGTGTTGCTGGCCAGCTTCCTGATCACCGCCGTACGCTGGCTGCTGCTGGGCAGTCTGCCCCAGTACCTGCCGGTGTTGCTGCTGGCGCAGTGCATGCACGCTGCCACCTTCGGCGCCTTCCATGCCGGGTGCATCCACTTTGTACAACGCAGTTTCGCCGACCGCCAGCAGGGGCAGGCCCAGGCGCTCTACGTCAGCCTGGCCGGCATCGGCGGTGCGCTTGGCGCGCTGTATGCCGGTTACAGCTGGAAGAGCCTGGGCCCAGCCTGGACTTTCGCCATCGCCAGTCTGGTAGCCTTGCTCGCAGCCTACGTCATTGCCACCCGTCTGCCGCCCGAGCGGCCCTGAATCGAGTGAACCCTTCATGAGCAGCCTCGCCGTCCACCTGCATACCTCACCGGAACTGCCGAACAAGGTTCTGAACCACGCCGATGACATCGCCAGCACCCTGGCGGCGGCAGGCATCGACTATCGCCAGGTGGAGCTGCCGGCCGCGTTGCGCCCCGGCTGCGAGCAGGCGGAGTTCGATACGGCTTACGGCCTCTGGCTGCAGGCGTTGATGGGCGAGGAAGGTCATGTGCAGCAGGAGCTGTTCAACCTGCAGCGTAACCATCCGCAGAAGCTGGAGCTGCGTGCGCGCCATCTGGATGAGCAGGTACAGGCCTCGGCCTGCGCCTGGTTGTTTCTCGGCGGTTTCGCCCAGCTCAGCGTACACCTGGACGGCTACGTCTACGTGCTGCAGGGCGAGCGTGGCGACCTGCTGACCCTGCCGGCCGGCACTCGCCACTGGTTCGACATCGGCGAGGAGCCGCATGCGCTGGTGGTGCGCCTGGGCGAGAATGACGAGACGCCGGAGCGCACCGGGGACGATATCGCCAGGCGCTTTCCACGCCTGGGAGACTGACGCTTAGCCCCATGCCGCGCCTGATATGGGGCAAACCCTGCGGGAACCCTGGCTGGGCGCCGACTATCCTATGAAGGCCACCTTTCAGGCAGGAGTGTCGTCATGGGTTCTATGTTCAATGGGCTGATTGGCCTGGTCATCCTTGCCCTGGATATCTGGGCCATCATCAACGTGATCAAGAGCAATGCCGAAACGGGCATCAAGATTCTGTGGATTCTGCTGATCGTGCTGTTGCCGGTGCTCGGCCTTATCATCTGGGCGCTGATGGGACCGCGCGGTAACGTCAGATTGTGAGTCGCCTCTGGCTGCTGGCTCTGGTGCTGCTGCCGCTCTGGGGCGCAGCGGCAGAAACTACCGATGCCTGGCAGGCTCTGCGTGAGGGCCGCGCGCTGATACTCATGCGCCATGCCACGGCGCCGGGTACCGGCGATCTGGCCAATTTTCGTCTCGGGCAATGCGAAACCCAGCGCAACCTCAATGCGCAAGGGCGCGCCGAGGCACGGCGCTGGGGCGAGCTGCTCGCGCGTCAGGGCATCGAGCGACCACGTTTGCTCAGCAGCCGCTGGTGCCGTGCGCTGGATACCGCCAGCGGCATGCAGCGCGGCCCGGTGCAACCCTTCGCTGCGCTGGATTCGTTCTTCGGGCAACCCGAGGATGGCGCCGAGCAGACTGCCGAGCTGATTCGCCTGATCAACGAATTGCCAGCTGGTGCCCCCTTGGTGCTGATTTCCCACCAGGTCAACATCACCGCCTTGACCGGCATCTTCCCTGCTTCGGGTGAAGGGCTGATCCTTGCTTTGCCTCTGGGCTTGCGCGCTGAACCGCTGGCGCGTATCCCCGCGCCGTAGAGACGGCTACAACGCCAGTTGCGCCTGCACGGGCTGCAACACGCCCTCTAGCTCCAGCAACTGCTGCTTGCGCGGTAGACCGCCGGCATAACCGGTGAGGCTGCCATTGCGGCCGATCACACGGTGGCAGGGCACGATGATGGAGATCGGATTGGCGCCGTTGGCCGTTCCCACCGCACGCACGGCTTGTGGTCGGCCGATCACGCCGGCCAGCTCGGAGTAGCTGCAGGTGCGGCCATAGGGAATGGCCTGCAACGCCTGCCACACAGCCTGTTGAAACGCGGTGCCCCTGGGCGCCAGACGCAGGTCGAACTGGCGGCGCTTGCCGGCGAAGTATTCATCGAGCTGGCGGCACACGGCGTCCAGTTCGCGGCCGGCGGGTTGCCAACTTTCCTCGATGCGCCAGGGTCGGCTGTCCAGTTCCATCAATAGCAACTGCAGGCCATTTTCGTCGCCTGCGATAAACAATGGCCCGATGGGGCTGTCGTGATGACGGTAATGCATGGCTCAGCCTCCCGAATAGCAATGCCAGAGATGCGCAGCCGCATAGGCCCGCCACGGGCGCCAGGCTTCCGCACGAATTTTCAGGCGACGGGCGTCGATGCCCCCGGTTCCCCACACTGGCGCCTTGAGCAGGCCAAGATCGCTGGCGGGAAAGGCATCGGCCTCACCGAAGGCGCGCAGGGCGATGTACTCCGCCGTCCACGGGCCGATACCGGGCAGGGCGCATAGTTGCTCGATCAAAGCCGCGCTGCCGTCGCGCAGGCTCAGTTGCAGACTGCCGTCGGCAATGCGTGCAGCGAAATGCTGCAGACACTGCACGCGCTTGCCGGGCATGCCGATGCCGGTCAGATCCGCTTCGGCCAGCGCTTGCGGCGTCGGAAACAGGCGGCTGATGCCCAGCGCCTGTGGCGTCTCGATTGGCGTGCCAACACGCTGCACAAGGCGCCCGACTATGGTGACTGCCGCCTTGACCGTAACCTGCTGGCCGACGATGGCGCGCACCGCCTGCTCGAAAGGATCGAACGCCACTGGCAATCGCAGGCCAGGGTTGCGCAGCAGCAGCGGTGCGAGCAGCTCGTCAGTGCTCAGGTGGCGGGCAATCGCTTCCGGCTCGCTATCGAGATCGAACATGCGCCGCACGCGCTGCTCCAGCTGGTCGAGATGCGCGGGCGATGCGATGCGGCAGCGCAGCTCCAGCGCGTTCTGCCCCGGCAGCGGCGCTACCTGAAGCCAGCCTGAGGTGCCGTCTATGCTGAAACCGCGGCTGTAGCTGCCTGTGCTCAGCGACTCAAGGCCCGGGATCGCGCGCAGGGCGAAGTGGCCATGGAACTGTTGCCAGTCCCACGGTGGTTGATAGGGTAGAAGCAGCGTGATGATGTTCATGGCTGGCACCCTAGCTCGGCCTTGGCGACTTGTCAGCGTGAAGATGACTTTCAAACTGGCGTAGCGATCGCGTCGCCGACCGTCTGGCAATGGCGTTCAGGGTGGACAGCAGGGCAACATCACCTACCCTAAGAGCTTTGCAGCGCGTATGATGCGCGCCCCTTCGATCATCAACTACTACACCGGGAGGTGCCCAAGATGAGTGAGCACGAACAACCGCGTCCTGCAGGCGAGAAACTGCAGAAAGTCCTGGCCCGCCTCGGGCTGGCCTCGCGTCGCGAAATCGAGACCTGGATCGCCGAAGGGCGGGTCAAGGTCAATGGCGCCGCTGCGACCCTGGGCCAGCGCGTCGACGCCAACGACGCCATCGCCCTTGATGGCCGTCTGCTCAAGCGCGAAGAGATCACCGGTTCGGTTCGCCGCGTGCTGATCTACAACAAGCCGGACGGCGAGATCTGCACCCGTGACGACCCGGAAGGCCGTCCCACTGTGTTCGACCGACTGCCGCGTCCGAAAGAAGGCCGCTGGATCAACATCGGGCGTCTCGATATCAATACCACCGGCCTGCTGCTGTTCACCACCGATGGTGAACTGGCCAACCGCCTGATGCACCCGTCCTATCAGATGGACCGCGAATACGCGGTGCGTGTGCGTGGCGAGGTCACCGAGGAAATGCTGGAAAACCTCAAGACTGGCGTCATGCTCGAAGACGGTCCGGCGAAGTTCACCGATATCAAGGAAGCGCCCGGTGGCGAAGGCTTCAACCACTGGTATCACTGCGTGGTGATGGAAGGACGTAACCGTGAGGTGCGTCGTCTGTGGGAGTCCCAGGGGCTGGTGGTCAGCCGCCTGAAGCGCGTGCGTTTCGGCCCGGTATTCCTCACCTCCGAACTGACCATGGGCCGCTGGCGCGAGATGGACCAGCGCGAAGTGGACATCCTCAGCGCCGAGGTCGGCCTGACACCGCAGGCGTTGCCGGCGATGAAGGAAAAGACCCGCGACAAGCTCGACCGTTTGCAGCGCAAGTCGGCCAAGCCGGTCGATGTGCGCGGCAAGCGCGTGCTGCGTCCGGCGAAGGACGAAGCGGGCGAGGGCGCCCGCCCGAGCCGTGCGCCTCGCCGTGAAGATGCCGAGCAGCGTGCGCCGCGCGGCCGCAAGGAAGGCGCTGAGCGCCGTGACAACGGTCGCGGTACGCCGGTTGCCGAGCGTCCGAGTGATGTGAAGAAACGTCAGCCACGTCCGGCCGTTGAGCTGTCCGAGCGTCCGGCGCGCAAGCCGCGTCCTGCCGCGCCGGGCAAGCGCCCGCCATCGGGTGATGGCCAGCGCCCAGGCTTTGGTCGCAAACGCTGATAAACGAAGAAGGGACTCCGCAGAGTCCCTTTTTTCATTCTGGCGCGGAGTTCATCCCTGGCCTTGCAGCTTTCAGCCGGCCATGGACAGGCGATTGCGACCTTCGCGCTTGGCCACATAAAGGGCGTTATCAGCTCGGCGCAGCAGGCTTTCGGCGGACTCGCCCGGCAACAGGCTGGCGCAACCGAGGCTGATGGAGACGTCGATCGGGCGGCCGGCATCCAGGCATTGCAGTTCCAGCACTGCAAAGCGCAGGCGCTCGCCCACCAGCGCCGCTCCCTCACGGCTGGTGCCGGAGAGGATCACCAGAAACTCTTCACCGCCGAAGCGAAAAACCATATCGATATTGCGCAGCTGGTTCTTCAGGGTCTGGGCGACCGCCTTCAGCACTTCGTCACCGAGCGCATGGCCGTGGCTGTCGTTGATGCTCTTGAAGTGGTCGATGTCGAGCATCAGCAGAGACAGCGGCTGCAGATTGCGCCGGGCCAGGTCCACCTCGCGCTGCAGCACCTGGTCCATGGCGATGCGGTTGCCGGTGTCGGTCAGCGGGTCGCGCAATGCGCTTTGCAGCGCGGTACGGTAGAGCAGGGCGTTGCGCAGCGGGAACAGCAGGCTGGCCAACAGCGACTCCAGTTGAATCAGCTCGTCCTCGGCGAAGCGCTGCTTGCGGCGAAAGATCAGTTCGCCCAGGTATTGCCCCTCATGGCTCAGACGATAGCCCGCCGAATGCGGCGCACGCTCACCCAGCTCCAGGCGCAGGTCGTGGGAGGGATGCTGGAAAGCCAGTGCGTCGAGCGGCACCAGGCGCTGCACTTCGCGAGAGAACAGGTTGAGGATGCGCTCCACATCCAGGCTGGTCTGCAGCTGCAGGCTCAGATGATGGCGCAGCTCCACCAGGCTGGAGGGCTTGAGCGGCAGGTTGCGGCTGGCAGTGAAGCCGAGACGCTGCAGCTTGGCCGCGTCGAAATCGATGGTGTTGGAGTGGCTGGGGGGAACCATGGAGCTGAACCTCTGGCGCGATGGTGCGACAAGAGGGTTAGAGCGAATTCCATGCCAACTGTTTCTTCATTGATTTAATTCCTTTTAATTCAATGATTTGTGTGTTTTTCGGTGCGGTGATCGGCAATCTCTTGCCGGTTGTCTGGCGGCAGTGCTGGCAATGTGCTGCCGCCTTGCATCGGTTGCGGCGGATTTCTGTCGTGCCGTGGCCTGCCGTTCTGACGCGGGCCACGGCACGGTGGTTATTGAGCGTCGAACGCCTGGCCATTAACGCCCTTGCTGTCCGGGCCCATCAGATAGAGGTAAAGCGGCATGATCTCTTCGGGCTGCGGACGGGTTGCCGGGTTCTCCCCAGGATATGCCTGCGCGCGCATGGCGGTGCGGGTCGCGCCTGGGTTGATGCTGTTGGCGCGCACGGTAGCGATGCCGTCCAGCTCGTCGGCCATTACCTGCATCAGGCCCTCGGTGGCGAACTTGGAGACCGCGTAGGCGCCCCAGTAGGCGCGGCCCTTGCGACCGACGCTGCTGGAGGTGAAGGCGACGGAGGCATCCTCCGACAGCTTGAGCAGCGGCAACAGGGTGCTGCTGAGCATGAACATGGCATTGACGTTGACGTGCATCACGCGCATGAAGTTGTCACCGGAGAGCTGCTCCAGTGGCGTGCGCGGGCCGAGGATCGAGGCATTATGCAGCAGGCCGTCGAGACGACCGAACTCGTTCTCGATCATCACTGCCAGTTCGTCGTACTGGTGCGGCAGTGCGGTTTCCAGGTTGAAGGGAATCACCACCGGCTGCGGGTGACCGGCGGCCTCGATCTCGTCGTATACCTGGCTCAGGTTGGCTTCGGTCTTGCCCAGCAGCAACACGGTGGCGCCATGAGCGGCAAAACTCTTGGCGGCGGCTGCGCCGATACCGCGGCCGGCACCGGTGATCAGGATGACGCGATCCTTGAGCAGGTCGGGGCGGGCGGTGTAGTCGAACATGTGGGGATCCTTCGCAGAGCTATTGAGAGTAGGGCGGGTGCAACCCGCCAAATGGGAGAATGGCGGGTTTCACCCGCCCTACGTGATCAGCAGCCGCAGAGCGCGCGGTCGAGCACCGCACGCAGCTCCGATGGGTGATCGACGACGACGTCGGCGCCCCAATTGCGCGGGTTGTCTTCAGGGTGAATATAGCCATAGGTGACCGCTACGGTGCGGCAGCCGGCGGCGCGTCCCGATTCGATGTCGCGTTCGTCGTCGCCGATGAACAGCACTTCCTCGGGTTTGACGCCCAACTGCTGGCAGGCGAGCAACAGCATGTCCGGTGCGGGTTTGCTTTGCTCGACATGATCCGGGCAGACCAGCACCGCCGAGCGCTCGGCCAGATTCAGGCGCTGCATGATCGGCTCGGCGTAGCGTACCGGCTTGTTGGTGGCCACGCCCCACGGCAGGCTCGCCTGTTCGATATCGCCGAGCAGGGCCTCGATGCCGTCGAACGGGCGGGTGAGCACCGCGCAATGTTCCTGATAGCGCTCGAGAAACTCCTGGCGCAGGGCTTCGAAGGTGGCCGAGTCCGGGGCCTCATCGAAGGCGCGGGCGACCATGGCGCGCGCGCCGCCGGATACCTGGTCACGAATGGCTTTTTCGGCCAGCGGTGGCAGGCCGCGAGCGGCGCGCATGGCCTGGGTGATGGCGATGAAGTCCGGCGCCGAGTCGAGCAGGGTGCCGTCCATGTCGAAAAGAACTGCTTTCAAACGCATGCGGTTCACTCCTTGCGCAGCGTCTGGATCATGTAGTTGACGTCGACGTCGGCTTCCAGTTTGTAGTGCTTGGTCAGCGGGTTGTAGGTCAGACCGATGATGTCCTTGACCTCGAGGCCGGCTGCGCGGCTCCAGGCGCCCAGTTCGGACGGGCGAATGAATTTCTTGAAGTCATGGGTGCCGCGCGGCAGCAGGCGCAGGATGTACTCGGCACCGATCACCGCGAACAGGTAGGCCTTGGGGTTGCGGTTGATGGTGGAGAAGAACACCTGGCCGCCTGGCTTGACCAGCTTGTGGCAGGCGCGGATGACCGAAGACGGATCAGGCACGTGCTCGAGCATCTCCAGGCAGGTGACCACGTCGAACTGGCCCGGCATTTCCTCAGCCAGGGCTTCGGCGGTGATCTGCCGGTAGTCGACTTCGACGCCCGACTCCAGTTGGTGCAGCTTGGCGACCGAAAGCGGTGCCTCACCCATGTCGATACCGCTGACGGTGGCGCCGCGCTGGGCCATGGCCTCGCTGAGGATGCCGCCGCCGCAGCCGACGTCCAGCACACGCTTGCCGGCCAGGCTGATGCGCTCGTCGATCCAGTTGACCCGCAGCGGGTTGATGTCGTGCAGAGGTTTGAACTCGCTTTCGCGGTCCCACCAGCGGTGTGCCAGGGCCTCGAATTTGGCGATTTCGGCGCGGTCGACGTTGCTCATAAGCATCTCTTTCAAAGCTGGAAAGCGTATTGCCGCTATGTTGCCAGTTTGGGAACGGGCATTGGGCGGCGTGGATTCGTTCAATGTATGTCAGTTTGTCGCAGGCGTTCCGTGAGCGTAGCCCGTATGCAATCCGGGGCGGCTGCATTCTTCCCGGATTTCATCCAGGCTACCTTTTGGCAATCCTGGCTCCCCATTCCCTGGCCTTGGCGATCAGTTCGCCTTCGTCCATTCGCGTCAGGCGGCCATCCTCCAGCAGTTGTTTGCCGCCGACCCAAAGATGCTTCACGCAGTCGCGGCCGCTGGCGTAGATGAGCTGCGAGACCGGGTCGTAGATCGGTTGCTGGGCCAGGCCGGAAAGGTCGAAGGCGGCGATGTCGGCCAGTTTGCCCTGCTCCAGCGAGCCGGTCTGGGTGTCCAGGCCCAATGCGCGAGCACCATTGAGGGTGGCCATGCGCAAGGCGCTGTGAGCATTGAGGGCGGTGGCAGAGCCAGCGACGGCCTTGGCCAGAAGCGCCGCGGTGCGGGTTTCGCCGAGCAGGTCGAGGTCGTTGTTGCTGGCCGCGCCATCAGTGCCGATAGCGACGTTGACGCCGGCCTGCCACAGGCGCTCGACCGGGCAAAAGCCGCTGGCCAGTTTCAGGTTGGACTCGGGACAATGCACGATGCTGCAGTTGTGCTCCACCAGCAACGCCAGATCCTCGTCATCGATCTGCGTCATGTGCACCGCCTGGAAGCGCGGGCCGAGCAGGCCGAGGCGAGCGAGGCGCGCCAATGGGCGTTCGCCGTGCTTGGCGACGGCTTCGGTCACTTCCTGGGCGGTTTCGTGCACGTGCATATGAATGCCGGCATCCAGCTCGTCAGCCAGCACGCGAATTTGCTCGAGCTTGTCGTCACTCACCGTATACGGCGCGTGCGGGCCGAAGGCGATGCGGATGCGTGGGTGCTGCTTGAGATCATCGAACAGTTGCAGGCCCTTGCGCAGCGCCTCGGCAGCGTTGAGGGCGCCGGGCACCGGGAAATCCAGCACGGGAACGGTGATCTGTGCCCGCACGCCGGCGTTGTGCACGCACTCGGCGGCCACCTGCGGGTAGAAGTACATGTCGGAGAAGCAGCTGATGCCGCCCTTGATCTGCTCGGCGATGGCCAGCTCGGTGCCGTCGCGGACGAAGTCCTCGTCGACCCACCGACCTTCAGCGGGCCAGATGTGTTCGTGCAGCCAGGTCATCAGCGGCAGGTCGTCGGCAATGCCGCGCAACAGTGTCATCGCCGCATGGCCGTGGGCGTTGATCAGCCCCGGCGCAAGCAGGCATTGCGGCAGTTCCCGCACCTCCGTTGCCGGATGGCGCAGTGCCTCGTCGCGTGGCGCAATCAGCGCGATCTGCCCATCGCGGATGCCCAGGCCATGATCGCGCAGCACGACCCCGGCCGGCTCCACGGGCACCAGCCAGGTGGGCAGCAGCAACAGGTCGAGTGGGGCTTGGGGCATAGGCTGGGTCCGTGTGACTTGATGGGTCTGGGAAGGTCGCCAGTGTATAGATGAACGCGCGTAGCTTGAAGTCGTGGGGATGTGCCGGATTGTTCGGCTGGTATCTGCCTGTCTGAGTATAATCCGCGGCTTTTTTGACGGTTATCAGGTGGAGTGCGCGATGCGCGAGCAATTGCTGGCGGTGGAAAAGGTTCAGGCGATCGAGTGGCGCGATGGCGCGCTGTATCTGCTCGATCAGCGCCTGTTGCCGCATCGGCAGGTCTGGCTGCGCTGCGACACAGCTGCTCAGGTGGTCGACGCGATTGGCGACATGGTGGTGCGCGGTGCGCCGGCCATCGGTATCGCCGGAGCCTATGGCCTGGTGCTGGGCGCCCGCGTTCGGCTGCAGGCTGGTGGAGACTGGCGTGAGGCACTGGAGGAAGATTTTGCCTGTCTGAAGCGCTCGCGTCCGGCGGCGGCGAATCTGTCCTGGGCGTTGCAACGCATGCGTGAGCGTCTGGCGCGACTCAAGGAGGGCGACGATGCCTTCGCGCTGCTGGAGGCCGAGGCGGTCGGTATTCATGTCAGCGATCGTGAGGCGAATCTGACCATGGCGCAGTTGGGTGTGGAGCTGATCCGCCGGCACCAGGGTAACTCGCAGGTGTTGCTGACCCACGGCAATGCCGGTGCGCTGGCCACGGGTGGCTTTGGTACTGCGCTGGGGGTGATTCGTGCAGCGCATCTGGAAGGGTTGATCGAGCATGTCCATGTCGATGAGACCCGCCCCTGGCTGCTGGGCTCACGGCTGACCGCCTGGGAGCTTGCTGGCGATGGCGTGCCGGTCAGTCTCAATGTCGATGCGGCCGCCGCTCACTTGATGAAGACCAAGGGCATCACCTGGGTCGTCGTCGGGGCCGAGCGAATCACTGCCAACGGTGATGTCGTCAGCAAGATCGGCACCTACCAACTGGCGGTCAATGCCATGCACCACGGCGTGCGCCTGATGGTGGTAGCGCCGAGTTCGACCATCGACATGAGTCAGGAAAGCGGCGAAGACATTCTGCTCGAAGAGCGTGACGGTTGCGAACTGCTGGAGGTGGCAGGCCAGCGTGTGGCGGCCGAGGTGCATGCGGCGAACCCGGTGTTCGACGTGACGCCGGCTGACCTGGTGGACTATCTCGTGACCGAGAAGGGTGTGGTCGAGCGCCCCGACAATACCAAGATGGCGCAGTTGATGTGCCGCAAGCGCCTGCATTGACGCCGCCGCGCGTACGCCTTCGCGGGGTAGGTGTGTGGCACGCTTTGTGGTAATCTCCGGCAGTTTTCAAGGGGGCTGACCGCAGCCACCTTCACTGCATCGAATCGTGACATAACTCGTTGATTTGTCGTGAGTCGCTGATGGCCTGACGCTATCGCGACGTGCTCCATGGCGTTCCGGAAGAATGACGCGGAGTTTCACCAGAAAAAGGAACCAGGCTTCTCATGGGCGAACTGGCCAAAGAAATCCTCCCGGTCAATATCGAAGACGAGCTGAAACAGTCCTACCTCGACTACGCAATGAGCGTGATCGTCGGGCGTGCGCTGCCGGATGCGCGCGATGGCTTGAAGCCGGTCCACCGTCGTGTGCTCTACGCCATGAGCGAACTGGGCAACGACTGGAACAAGCCCTACAAGAAATCCGCCCGTGTGGTCGGTGACGTGATCGGTAAATACCACCCGCACGGCGACACCGCGGTGTACGACACCATCGTGCGCATGGCGCAGGACTTCTCCCTGCGCTACCTGCTGGTCGACGGTCAGGGCAACTTCGGTTCGGTGGACGGCGACAACGCCGCGGCCATGCGATACACCGAAGTGCGCATGACCAAGCTGGCCCACGAGCTGCTGGCCGACCTGGAGAAGGAAACCGTCGACTGGGTGCCCAACTACGACGGCACCGAGCAGATTCCGGCCGTCATGCCGACCAAGGTGCCGAACCTGCTGGTCAACGGTTCCAGTGGTATCGCCGTGGGCATGGCCACCAACATCCCGCCGCACAACCTCACCGAGGTGATCGATGGCTGCCTGGCGCTGATGGATAACGCCGAGCTGACCGTCGATGAGCTGATGCAATACATCCCCGGCCCCGATTTCCCCACTGCGGGGATCATCAATGGCCGCGCCGGCATCATCGAGGCCTATCGCACCGGCCGCGGGCGCATCTACATCCGCGCCCGCGTCGAGGTCGAGGACATCGACAAGGTCGGTGGTCGCCAGCAGTTGGTGGTCACCGAGCTGCCGTACCAGCTGAACAAGGCGCGTCTGATCGAGAAAATCGCCGAGCTGGTCAAAGAGAAGAAGATCGAAGGCATCACCGAGCTGCGCGACGAGTCCGACAAGGACGGCATGCGCGTGGTGATCGAACTGCGTCGCGGCGAAGTGCCGGACGTGGTGCTGAACAACCTGTACGCCCAGACCCAGATGCAGAGCGTGTTCGGCATCAACGTCGTGGCGCTGGTCGACGGTCAGCCGAAGACCATGAACCTCAAGGACATGCTCGAGGTGTTCATCCGTCACCGCCGCGAGGTGGTGACCCGGCGTACCGTCTACGAGCTGCGCAAGGCGCGCGAGCGCGGCCACATCCTCGAAGGTCAGGCCGTTGCGCTGTCGAACATCGACCCGGTCATCGAAATGATCAAGAGCTCGCCGACCCCGGCCGAGGCCAAGCAGCGCCTGCTCGCTGCGGCGTGGGAATCCAGCGCCGTAGAGGCCATGGTCGAGCGCGCCGGCGCCGATTCCTGCCGTCCGGAAGGGCTGGATGAGCAATACGGTCTGCGTGATGGCAAGTATTACCTGTCGCCTGAGCAGGCTCAGGCCATCCTCGAGCTGCGCCTGCACCGCCTGACCGGCCTTGAGCACGAGAAGCTGCTGTCCGAGTACCAGGAAATCCTCGCCCTGATCGGCGAGCTGATCCGTATCCTGACCAGCTCAGAGCGCCTGATGGAAGTCATCCGCGAAGAGCTGGAGAAGGTCAAGGCCGAGTTCGGCGACAAGCGTCGCACCGAGATTATCGCTTCGCGTCTGGATCTGACCATTGCCGACCTGATCACCGAGGAGGAGCGTGTCGTCACCATCTCCCACGGTGGCTATGCCAAGAGCCAGCCGCTGGCTGCCTACGAGGCGCAGCGTCGCGGCGGCAAGGGCAAGTCCGCCACCGGTGTGAAGGACGAGGACTACGTCGAGCACCTGCTGGTCGCCAACAGTCACGCGACCCTGCTGCTGTTCTCCAGCAAGGGCAAGGTGTACTGGCTGCGTACCTTCGAGATTCCTGAAGCCTCGCGTACTGCGCGCGGTCGTCCGCTGGTCAACCTGCTGCCGCTGGACGAGGGTGAGCGCATCACCGCGATGCTGCAGATCGACCTTGAGGCCCTGCAGCAGAGCGCTGGCGCCGACGAGGACCTGGACGACGAAGGCGTGGTGATCGAAGGCGAAGCCACCGAGGTGGTCGAGGCCGAGGAAGTCGAAGAAGTCGAGGGCGAAACCCCTGAACTGGTCGCCGAGCCGACCGGCGCCTTCATCTTCATGGCCACCGCGTTCGGTACCGTGAAGAAGACTCCGCTGGTGCAGTTCAGCCGTCCGCGCAGCGCCGGCCTGATCGCGCTGAAGCTGGAAGAGGGCGACACCCTGATCGCCGCCGCCATTACCGATGGCGCCAAGGAAGTCATGCTGTTCTCCGATGCCGGCAAGGTGCTGCGCTTCGCCGAGAGCAAGGTGCGCACCATGGGTCGTACTGCCCGCGGTGTGCGCGGCATGCGCCTGGGCAAGGATCAGGAGCTGATCTCGATGCTGATCCCTGAGTCTGGCGCACAGATTCTCACGGCTTCCGAGCGCGGCTTCGGCAAGCGCACCGGCCTGGGCAAGTTCCCGCGGCGCGGCCGTGGCGGCCAGGGCGTTATCGCCATGGTCACCAGCGAGCGTAACGGCAAGCTGGTCGGCGCCATCCAGGTGCAGAACGGCGAGGAAATCATGCTGATTTCCGACCAGGGTACCCTGGTGCGTACCCGCGTCGACGAGGTCTCCAGTTCCGGCCGTAACACCCAGGGCGTGACCCTGATCAAGCTGGCCAAGGACGAGACTCTGGTCGGTCTGGAGCGCGTGCAGGAGCCGACACCGGTGGACGAGGACGAACTGGTCGAAGGTGAAGAGGGTGCTGAAGTCGCCGAAAGCGCCGACGCACCGGTCGCCGATGCCGAGGAAGGCAGCGAGGAATAAAGTTGGGCTCCGTGGGAAGGGCTTTAGCCGCGACTGTCGCCGCTAAAGCGCCTCCCACGGAAACTGGGATGGGTTGAGCGCAGCGATACCCATCGGCAAGCGGTGTGACATGCCATCGCCTGGTGGTGGCGTTCTGTGAATCTGAGAGAGACAGACGTGAGCAAGCGAGCTTTTAACTTCTGCGCCGGCCCGGCCGCGCTGCCGACCGCTGTACTGCAACGCGCCCAGGCCGAGATGCTCGACTGGCAAGGCAAGGGCCTGTCGGTGATGGAGATGAGCCATCGCAGCGACGAGTACGTGGCCATTGCCAGCCAGGCCGAGCAGGATCTGCGCGATTTGCTCGCTGTGCCCAACGACTACAAGGTGCTGTTCCTGCAGGGCGGTGCCAGCCAGCAGTTCGCCGAAATCCCGCTGAACCTGCTGCCGGAAGACGGCGTGGCGGATTACGTCGAGACCGGCATCTGGTCGAAGAAGGCCATCGAAGAAGCCCGTCGCTACGGCGCGATCAACGTCGCAGCCAGCGCCAAGGCGCACGACTATTTCGCCATTCCCGGGCAGAACGACTGGCAGCTGTCGAAAGATGCCGCCTACGTGCATTACTGCAGCAACGAAACCATCGGCGGTCTGCAGTTCGACTGGGTGCCGCAGGTCGGCGATACCCCGCTGGTAGTAGACATGTCCTCGGACATTCTCTCGCGCTCGCTCGATGTGTCGCAGTTCGGTCTGATCTACGCTGGCGCGCAGAAGAACATCGGCCCGAGCGGCCTGGTTGTGGTCATCGTGCGTGAAGACCTGCTCGGTCGCGCCCGTTCCAGCTGCCCGACCATGCTCGACTACAAGATCTCCGCCGACAACGGCTCGATGTACAACACCCCGGCGACCTATTCCTGGTACCTGTCCGGCCTGGTCTTCCAGTGGCTGAAGGAGCAGGGCGGCGTCGAGGCCATGGAGCGCATCAACCGCGCCAAGAAGGATCTGTTGTACAAGACCATCGACGGCAGCGATTTCTACAGCAACCCCATCGCCCATAACGCGCGTTCCTGGATGAACGTGCCGTTCCGCCTGGCTGACGAGAAGCTGGACAAGGCCTTCCTCGCCGGCGCCGATGAGCGCGGTCTGCTCAACCTCAAGGGCCATCGCTCGGTAGGCGGCATGCGTGCCTCCATCTACAACGCG
Organism: Pseudomonas sp. UBA7530; assembly: GCF_002479365.1. NCBI lineage: Bacteria > Pseudomonadati > Pseudomonadota > Gammaproteobacteria > Pseudomonadales > Pseudomonadaceae > Pseudomonas > Pseudomonas sp. UBA7530. The sequence goes on along the minus strand of NZ_DLMS01000001.1, from coordinate 587,783 downwards.
GTCGGTCTGGATGCGGTCGAGGCGCTGGTGGCCTACATGGCCGAGTTCGAGAAGGAGCACGGCTAATATGTCGGAGCAGGAACTGCAGGCGCTGCGTGTGCGCATCGATAATCTCGATGAGCGCATTCTCGAGCTGATCAGCGACCGTGCGCGCTGCGCCGAAGAAGTGGCGCGGGTGAAGATGAAGGAATTGAAGGAAGGCGAATCGCCGGTCTTCTACCGTCCCGAACGCGAAGCTCAGGTGCTCAAGCGTGTGATGGAACGCAACCGGGGCCCGCTGGGTAACGAGGAAATGGCGCGGCTGTTCCGCGAAATCATGTCCTCCTGCCTGGCATTGGAAAATCCGCTCAAGGTCGCGTATCTGGGGCCGGAAGGTACATTCTCCCAGGCAGCGGCGCTCAAACACTTTGGGCACGCCGTGATCAGCACGCCGATGGCTGCGATCGACGAGGTGTTTCGCGAAGTCGCCGCTGGCGCGGTGAACTTCGGTGTCGTGCCCGTGGAAAATTCCACCGAGGGTGCGGTCAACCATACTCTCGACAGCTTCCTCGAGCATGACATGGTCATCTGCGGTGAGGTCGAGCTGCGCATCCACCACCATCTGCTGGTGGGTGAGAGTACCAAGACCGACAACATCACCCGCATCTACTCCCACGCCCAGTCTCTGGCCCAGTGCCGCAAGTGGCTGGACGCGCACTACCCGAACGTCGAGCGCGTGGCGGTTTCCAGCAACGCCGACGCCGCCAAGCGGGTGAAGAGCGAGTGGAACAGTGCGGCCATCGCCGGCGACATGGCCGCCAACCTGTATGGCCTGACCAAGCTGGCCGAGAAGATCGAGGACCGTCCGGACAACTCCACGCGCTTTCTCATCATCGGCAGCCAGGAAGTGCCGCCGACCGGCGATGACAAGACCTCGATCATCGTCTCCATGCGCAACAAGCCGGGCGCGCTGCATGAGCTGTTGGTGCCGTTTCATAACAACGGCATCGACCTGACCCGCATCGAAACCCGCCCGTCGCGCAGCGGCAAGTGGACATACGTGTTCTTCATCGACTTCATCGGCCATCACCGTGATCCGTTGATCAAGGACGTGCTGGAGAAGCTCGCCCAGGAAGCCGTGGCGCTCAAGGTGCTGGGCTCCTATCCGAAGGCGGTGCTGTAACTCCGCGTCCCTGTAGGAGCGGCTTTAGCCGCGATATTCGTGACTGAATTCGCTCCTATGAAGCCTGTGGCGCTCGGTCGAGACAATGAGGTTTTGTAATGAGTTGCGATTTCCTGACCCTGGCCCAGCCAGGCGTGCAAAAGCTGTCCCCCTACGTACCCGGCAAGCCAGTCGATGAACTGGCCCGCGAGCTGGGGCTCGATCCGGCAGGCATCGTCAAGCTGGCCAGCAACGAGAACCCGCTTGGCCCCAGCGACAAGGCGCTGGCGGCGATCCGTGCCGAGCTGGACGAGCTGACCCGCTATCCGGACGGCAACGGTTTCACCCTCAAGACCGCGCTGGCGGCGCGCTATGGTGTCGATGCCGCGCAGGTCACCCTGGGTAACGGCTCCAACGATATCCTTGAGCTGGTCGCCCGTGCCTATCTGGCGCCCGGCCTCAATGCCGTGTTCAGCGATTACGCCTTCGCGGTGTACCCCATTGCCACCCAGGCAGTCGGTGCTCAGGGCAAGAACGTGCCGGCCAAGGACTACGGTCACGACCTGCAGGCGATGCTCGCGGCCATCGATGACAACACGCGCGTGGTTTTCATCGCCAACCCCAATAATCCGACCGGTACCTGGTTCGGCCCGCAGGCGCTGGAAACTTTCCTGGCCAAGGTGCCGGAGTCCGTGCTGGTGGTGCTGGACGAAGCCTATATCGAATACGCCGAAGGCGACGAGCTGCCGGACGGCCTGGATTATCTGGCGCGCTATCCCAACCTGCTGGTTTCGCGCACTTTCTCCAAGGCCTATGGCCTGGCTTCGTTGCGTGTGGGTTACGCCATCAGCACGCCCGCGATCGCCGATGTGCTCAACCGCGTTCGTCAGCCGTTCAACGTCAACAGTCTCGCTCTGGCCGCAGCCTGCGCGGCGTTGGCCGATGCCGACTACCTTGCCGAGAGCCGTCGCCTCAACGATGCCGGCATGCAGCAGCTGGAAGAAGGCTTGCGCGCGCTGGGGCTGAGCTGGATTGCATCGAAGGGTAACTTCATCGCCGTCGACTTCGGCCGCGATACCGCTGCGATCAACCAGGCGTTGTTGCGTGAAGGTGTGATCGTACGGCCGATGGCCGGTTACCGCATGCCCAACTTTCTGCGCGTCTCCATCGGCCTGCCGAAAGAGAACGCGCGCTTTCTGGAGGCCTTGGCCAAGGTGCTGGCGGCGTGACTGTCACTGCAGTGCAATCGAACGCCCCTAAGATCGGCCGCCTGGTGGTGGTCGGCCTTGGCCTGATCGGTGGTTCCTTCGCCAAGGGGCTGCGTGAGCGTGGCCTGTGTCGGGAGGTGGTGGGTGTCGATCTGGACGCCGAGTCGCGTCGCCTGGCCGTGCAGTTGGGGGTCGTCGATCGCTGCGAAAGCGACCTGGCCGTCGCCTGTCAGGGGGCAGAGGTCATTCAGTTGGCTGTGCCTATCCTGGCCATGGAAAAGGTGCTCGCTGAACTGGCCAGGCTCGATCTGGGCAATGCCGTGCTGACCGACGTGGGCAGCGCCAAGGGCAATGTCGTGCGCGCTGCGCGCCTGGCGTTTTCCGGCAAGGCCGTGCGTCTGGTGCCTGGGCATCCTATTGCTGGGTCCGAGCAGAGCGGTGTGGAAGCCGCCAATGCCGAGCTGTTCCGCCGTCACAAGGTGATCCTGACGCCCTGCGAGCAAAGCGACGAAGCGGCGCTGGCACTGGTCGAAGGCTTGTGGCGTGAGTTGGGCGCGGACGTCGAGTCGATGGACGTGGAACATCACGACCAGGTGCTCGCCGCCACCAGCCATCTGCCGCACTTGCTGGCCTTTACTCTGGTCGACTCGCTGGCCAAGCGCAGCGAGAACCTGGAAATTTTCCGCTATGCCGCTGGTGGTTTCCGCGACTTCACGCGGATCGCCGGCAGTGATCCGGTGATGTGGCACGATATCTTCCTCGCCAATCGCGAGGCGGTGCTGCGCACACTGGACACGTTTCGCGACGACCTCGACGCCTTGCGCGACGCGGTCGTCGCCGGGGATGGGCATCAACTGCTGGGCGTGTTCACTCGTGCCCGCGTTGCCCGCGAACATTTCAGCAAAATTCTGGCCCGCAGGGCCTATGTGGACGCTATGCACTCGACCGATCTGATTTTCCTGGCAAAACCTGGTAGCAGCCTGTCCGGACGTATCCGCGTACCTGGTGACAAATCCATCTCTCACCGTTCGATCATGCTGGGTTCGCTGGCTGAAGGCACCACCGAGGTGGAAGGTTTTCTCGAAGGCGAAGATGCCCTGGCCACGCTGCAGGCATTCCGCGACATGGGTGTGGTGATCGAGGGCCCGCATCACGGTCGGGTGACCATTCATGGCGTTGGCCTCAATGGTCTCAAGGCGCCGGCCGGCCCGCTGTACATGGGCAACTCCGGTACCTCCATGCGTCTGCTTTCCGGTTTGCTGGCGGCGCAGCCGTTCGACACCACGCTGACCGGCGATGCCTCGCTGTCCAAGCGTCCGATGAACCGCGTGGCCAGGCCGTTGCGGGAAATGGGAGCGGTGATCGAGACCGGCCCGGAAGGTCGCCCGCCGCTGACCATCAAGGGCGGTCAACGCCTAACCGGCATGGATTACGAAATGCCGATGGCCAGTGCCCAGGTCAAATCCTGCCTGCTGCTGGCCGGCCTGTACGCTGCGGGCCGTACCTCGGTCACCGAGCCGGCGCCGACCCGCGATCACACCGAGCGCATGCTGCGCGGTTTCGGCTACCCGGTGAGCGTGGAAGGCAGCACCGCGAGCGTTGAATCCGGGCACAAGCTCAGCGCCACGCGCATCGAGGTGCCGGCTGATATCTCCTCGGCGGCCTTCTTCCTGGTCGCGGCGAGCATCGCCGAAGGTTCCGAGCTGGTGCTGGAGCACGTCGGCATTAACCCGACCCGTACCGGCGTGATCGATATCCTCAAACTGATGGGCGGCGACATCACGCTGGAAAACCAGCGCGAAGTGGGCGGTGAGCCGGTGGCCGACATTCGCGTGCGTGCGGCCAAGCTCAAGGGTATCGATATTCCAGAAGACCTGGTGCCGCTGGCCATCGACGAATTCCCGGTGCTGTTCGTGGCAGCAGCCTGCGCCGAGGGTCGCACCGTGCTGCGCGGCGCCGAAGAGCTGCGGGTCAAGGAGTCTGACCGCATCCAGGTCATGGCCGACGGCCTGATTGCGCTGGGCGTCAAGGCCGAGCCGACCCCGGACGGCATCATCATCGAAGGCGGCGCCATGGGTGGCGGCGAAGTCTGGGCGCATGGCGACCACCGCATCGCCATGTCCTTCAGCGTCGCTTCGCTGCGCGCCAGTGCGCCGATCCGCATCCACGATTGCGCCAACGTCGCGACGTCATTCCCCAACTTCCTCGCCCTGGCGGCTGAGGTGGGCATCAATGTCGCCGAAGAGGGCACGGTATGAGCGCCCCGGTAATCACCGTCGACGGCCCGAGCGGGTCAGGCAAGGGCACGCTTTGCGCGCTGCTGGCCAAGCAGCTGGGCTGGAATCTGCTCGACTCCGGTGCGCTCTATCGTCTGCTGGCCTTTGCGGCCGGCAACCATGGCATCGACCTGACCAACGAGGAAGCGCTCAAGCAGCTGGCCGCTCATCTGGATGTGCAGTTCATCGACAAGCGCATCATTCTCGAGGGCGAAGAGGTCACCGATGCCATTCGCAATGAGCAGGTGGGTGCGGGTGCCTCCATGGTTGCATCGTTGCCGGCGGTGCGCGAAGCGCTGCTGCAGCGTCAGCGGGCGTTTCAGGAAATGCCAGGCTTGGTGGCTGATGGGCGGGACATGGGCACCGTGGTGTTCACCGATGCGCCGCTCAAGGTTTTCCTCACTGCCAGTGCCGAGGAGCGTGCACGCCGCCGCTACCTGCAGTTGAAGGCCAAGGGCGATAATGTTAACCTCGCGAGTCTTCTCGATGAGATACGGGCACGCGACGAGCGCGACACCCAGCGTGCGGTGGCTCCGCTGAAGCCGGCAGCCGAGGCGATCGTGCTGGATTCCACCGAACTTTCCATCGAGCAAGTGCTTGAACGAATTCTGCGTGAGGTCGCCGATCGCGATCTCGCCGGGTAAGGACTTTCGGTTGCTTTAAATCGAAGAGTCCGCAAGGAGGCATGCGGGAGACCAGTCCCTGTCCCGCAGGCCTCTTTTTACTTGAACGAACCCACATGGTCTGGAATGTGGTTTGGGCGAATCCCCGCCCTTGATCAACAGGAATCAACATGAGCGAAAGCTTTGCAGAACTATTTGAAGAAAGCCTGAAATCCCTCGACATGCAGCCGGGCGCCATCATCACCGGCATCGTGGTCGACATCGACGGTGACTGGGTTACCGTCCACGCCGGTCTGAAGTCCGAGGGCGTCATCCCGCTCGACCAGTTCTTCAACGAACAAGGCGAGCTGACCATCAAGGTCGGTGACGAAGTCCACGTTGCGCTGGACGCGGTTGAAGATGGCTTCGGTGAAACCAAGCTGTCCCGCGAGAAAGCCAAGCGCGCTGAATCCTGGCTAGTTCTGGAAGCTGCGTTCAACGCTGAAGAAGTGGTCAAGGGCGTTATCAACGGTAAGGTCAAAGGCGGCTTCACCGTTGACGTCAACGGCATCCGCGCGTTCCTGCCGGGTTCCCTGGTCGACGTCCGTCCGGTGCGTGATACTACTCACCTGGAAGGCAAAGAGCTGGAATTCAAGGTCATCAAACTGGACCAGAAGCGCAACAACGTTGTCGTTTCCCGTCGCAGCGTCCTGGAAGCCGAGAACAGCGCCGAGCGCGAAGCTCTGCTGGAATCCCTGCAGGAAGGCCAGCAAGTCAAAGGTATCGTCAAGAACCTCACCGACTACGGTGCGTTCGTTGACCTGGGCGGCGTAGACGGCCTGCTGCACATCACCGACATGGCCTGGAAGCGCATCAAGCACCCGTCCGAGATCGTCAACGTTGGCGACGAGATCGACGTCAAGGTTCTGAAGTACGACCGCGAGCGCAACCGCGTATCCCTGGGTCTGAAGCAGCTGGGCGAAGATCCGTGGGTTGCCATCAAGGCTCGTTACCCGGAAAACACCCGCGTCATGGCGCGCGTCACCAACCTGACCGACTACGGCTGCTTCGCTGAGCTGGAAGAAGGCGTTGAAGGTCTGGTACACGTTTCCGAAATGGACTGGACCAACAAGAACATCCACCCGTCGAAGGTCGTCAACGTCGGCGACGAAGTGGAAGTCATGGTTCTGGACATCGACGAAGAGCGTCGTCGTATCTCTCTGGGTATCAAGCAGTGCAAGACCAACCCGTGGGAAGACTTCTCCGGTCAGTTCAACAAGGGTGACAAGATCTCCGGTACCATCAAGTCGATCACCGATTTCGGTATCTTCATTGGTCTGGACGGCGGCATCGACGGCCTGGTTCACCTGTCCGACATCTCCTGGAACGAAGCCGGCGAAGAAGCCGTGCGTCGCTTCAAGAAGGGCGACGAGCTGGAAACCGTCATCCTGTCGGTCGACCCGGAGCGCGAGCGCATCTCCCTGGGCATCAAGCAGCTGGAAGACGATCCGTTCAGCAACTACGTCTCCATCAACGACAAGGGCACCATTGTCCGTGGCGTTGTGAAAGAAGTAGACGCCAAAGGTGCCATCATTGACCTGGGCAACGAAATCGAAGCTACTCTGAAAGCCTCCGAAATCAGCCGTGACCGCGTTGAAGACGCGCGCAACGTCCTGAAGGAAGGCGACGAAGTAGAAGCCAAGATCATCAGCGTCGACCGCAAGTCCCGCGTTATCAGCCTGTCCATCAAGTCGAAAGACGTCGAGGACGAGAAGGACGCGATGAAGGAACTGCGTAACAAGCAGGACGTTGAAAGCACCGGCCCGACCACCATTGGTGATCTGATCCGTGCTCAGATGGAAAACCAGAACTAAGTTCGGGTAATTCATCGAAGAATAGGGCGGCCCTCGGGCCGCCCTTTTTCGTTTCTGTATCCCTTCAAGCCACGATCCTCTAAGGGCGCGCGCCTTGGAGAATGGCGGTTGCCCAATGATGCCGATGAGTTGGCTGGAGAGGCTTCGCTTGGAGGCATAAGGCGCCCCTTCGCACAACTAGCCCCGAAACTCGCTAACGCCTTGTTTTTTAGACTGTTCAAAAGCTGACCAGCGTGCTAAAACCAAACCGTCGAGTCTTCTAGCCGCTTGAAAAAGAAGGGAAAACCATGACCAAGTCGGAGTTGATCGAAAGAATTGTCACTCACCAAGGTCAGCTGTCCTCCAAGGATGTCGAGCTGGCCATCAAGACCATGCTGGAGCAAATGTCCCAGGCCCTGGCGACAGGGGATCGCATCGAGATTCGTGGGTTTGGCAGCTTTTCACTGCACTACCGTGCTCCGCGCGTAGGGCGTAACCCGAAAACCGGTCAGTCGGTCCGTCTGGACGGTAAGTTCGTGCCGCATTTCAAGCCGGGCAAGGAGCTGCGTGATCGGGTTAATGAGGATGAGTGATCTCAGATGGTAAGCCGGCCCGGAGGAGTTATGGTTTCGGTGTGCCAGATAAGCTTCAGTGCGAGATTGGTGAGTAAGTGCGAATCGACAGGGCGGTGAGTAAATAGCGTCAGTCACGCCGGTTACTTACACTCATCTGGCGCTTTACCTGCCGCTAAGGTGTGACATTGCCGCTTCTCGTCGTTACTTAAAAGCCTTGTTCGTTGTATAACCGTTGGTCTCAAGAGCCCCGCCGCGAGTTACCAGCAACTGGTATATATGAGCGGCGTCTGTCCAGGCGAGTGAGCACATTTCTTGATGAGCATGTTCTGCTCTAATTGCCCTTTTATTGCGTTAAGGCTTGCGCCGGAGCCTTGGGTGGAGCTCAGTATTTAATGAGGGAAAACGCCTTCACAGACTGTTTGCATAGCTGGAGAATGGCAAGGTAATCGATTGATCGGATTGGAGCTTGATTAGCTGCATCTTTCAGTATCGTTATTGACCGATTTGGCTCTATTTTTCAGTTATCCCTTAGGATGATACTAGTGCGTGAGTTTTTGATTGCTTTGCCCAGGCGGCAGAAGCGCTTTTTGCAATTGGCAGCTGACACGCTGTTGATCTGGGTTGCGCTTTGGCTGTCGTTCGCGGTTAGGTTGGGCGACTTTTTTGCAGCTAGCCCCTTTGATGGCCATGGTTGGTTGTTTATCACTGCTCCACTCATCGCGTTGCCGATCTTCATTCGCATGGGGATGTATCGGGCGGTTATGCGTTATGTCGGTAGCGACGCGCTGCTGACTATTGCCAAAGCGGTTACCTTATCGGCTCTGGTATTGGCCCTTGCTGTCTACTGGTACACCGGCCCGACGGCGGTAGTGCCTCGCTCTATGGTTTTCAATTATTGGTGGCTTAGCCTTCTGTTGTTGGGCGGCTTGCGTTTGGCGATGCGCCAGTTCTTCATTGGCAATTGGCTGGATCCGCTGAGCCAGCAGGTCGATTCTGGTAAAGGAATAGCACGAGTAGCCATATACGGTGCCGGTACTGCGGGTAATCAGCTGCTCGCCGCCTTGCGCTTGAGTGTCACGATGCGTCCCGTGGCGTTTGTGGATGATGATGCCGGGGTTGCCAATCGTGTGATCGCCGGACTGCGCGTTTATACCCCAAAGCATATTCCACAAATGATCGACGAGACGGGCGCTGATGAGATTTTGCTCGCTATGCCTTCTATCTCGCGTGCGCGCAGGCGAGATATTCTCGACAAGCTGGAGCCTTATGCTTTGCATGTGCGAAGCGTGCCGGGATTCACCGATCTGGCAAGTGGGCGGGTAAAAGTCGAGGACATCCAAGAAGTAGATATTGCTGATCTTCTAGGTCGTGATGCTGTTCCGCCTCGCCAGGATCTCTTCCAGCGCTGCATCAAGAACCAAGTGGTTTTGGTGACTGGAGCTGGCGGCTCCATCGGTTCCGAACTGTGTCGGCAGATTCTCGCGAGCGGTGCTCATGCGTTGCTGCTTTTCGAGCACAGCGAGTTCAATCTCTACAGTATTCATGGCGAATTGCAGCAGCGAATCGAGCGAGAGTCGCTGCCTATCAGGCTGGTGCCTATTCTTGGGTCTATCCGGAACTTCGAGCGTCTGTTCGACATTCTGCAGACCTGGCGTGTAAATACTGTGTATCACGCTGCGGCTTACAAGCATGTGCCCATGGTCGAGCATAACGTAGCTGAAGGGGTGCTGAATAACCTGGTGGGAACCGTCAATGCCGCGCAGGCTTCTATTAAAGCTGGCGTAGCGAACTTCGTACTTATCTCCACCGACAAGGCTGTGCGGCCTACAAATGTCATGGGTAGCACAAAGCGGTTGGCTGAAATGGTGCTTCAGGCGTTGAGCCGTGAGTCTGCACCATTGCTCTTTGGTCAGGAGCATGGTGTTCACCAAGTCAACAAGACGCGTTTTACCATGGTGCGTTTCGGTAATGTGCTGGGTTCTTCCGGGTCGGTTATTCCGCTGTTTAGAGAGCAGATCAAGCAGGGTGGGCCGGTCACGGTGACGCACCCGAACATTACCCGCTACTTCATGACCATTCCTGAAGCGGCGCAGCTCGTCATTCAGGCGGGTTCATTAGGGCAGGGCGGCGATGTGTTCGTGCTGGATATGGGGGAGCCAGTGAAGATTGCTGATTTGGCAGAAAAAATGATTCGCCTGTCAGGTCTGAGCGTGCGAGATGAGCGGAATCCTCATGGCGATATTCCGATTGATTTTACTGGACTGCGTCCGGGTGAAAAACTCTATGAGGAGTTGTTGATCGGCGACGATGTGAAACCGACCGAGCATCCGATGATCATGCGGGCGGAAGAGGATATGTTGCCTTGGGAGGATCTCAAGGCACGTTTGCAGGAATTATTGGCAGCAGTCGATGAGGATGACTATACGCGTGTGCGCGTGCTGTTGCGCGAAACGGTGCATGGTTATGTGCCTGAGGGTGAGATCGTGGACTGGATTCATCTTAGAAATCGTGAGTATTGAGCTGGAGGCCGACAGCTGGGATATAGCGTCTAGTTGAAGAGCGAGGCTATGTTTTTTCGCTTTTTTATAAACAAGGGGTGTGCCTTATGTTGAGCGCACGTCTTTTACTCTGCTGTCTGCTGTCTGCTGTCTGCTGTCCTTGCTTCCTTCTCTCTGGCTGTAACCGCGGCTGAAACCCAAAACTGAAAATGCCGGGTCGGCCAATGCGCGGGTGGCTACGGTCAGCCTGGATGCTTCTGGTGTTGCAATACTCCAGCGTGACCTGGCGGCTCCTGGATGTACAGTGAGTGACCTAGTCGGTCCTGCTGAGGGTCCGCAGGCAATAAAAACCCAGCGGTTAGGCTGGGTTCTTGAATTTGGCTCCGCGGCCTGGACTCCACAGCGTAGCTGAACGCGCTTTAGCGCGGCCCCGAAGGGGTGAGCGAAGCGAATAACCTGGGACGTAGTCCCTGGTGAGAGTCCGCAGGCAATAAAAAACCCAGCGGTTAGGCTGGGTTCTTGAGTTTGGCTCCGCGACTTGGACTCGACAGCGTAGCTGAACGCGCTTTAGCGCGGCCCCGGAGGGGTGAGCGAAGCGAATAACCTGGGACGCAGTCCCTGGTGAGAGTCCTGCAGGCAATAAAAAACCCAGCGGTTAGGCTGGGTTCTTGAATTTGGCTCCGCGACCTGGACTCGAACCAGGGACCCAATGATTAACAGTCATTTGCTCTACCGACTGAGCTATCGCGGAACAACGGTGCGTATGTTACTGATTAAAAAGGGGAAGTCAACACTTTGTGGCGACTTCGGATGGGAGAATTCGGCGGGTTGGTGCGTGGGAGGGGCTTTAGCCGCGACGGCTGTGGTGGATCGCGGCTGAAGCCGCTCCTACAGGGTGCAGCATGCAAAGACGCTGGCTACAGGCTGAGGCCTTTGAGTCAGCAGTGCAAAAAACCTGATGGCCGCCTGGCAGCGCAAAACCTGTAGGAGCGAATTTATTCGCGAATAAATTCGCTCCTACAGCGATTACAGCACCGCGTGAATCGCGCGGGTGACGCTGTCCAGGTTGCCTTTGTTCAGCGCGGCGACGCAGATGCGGCCGGTGCCGACGGCGTAGATGCCATACTCTTCCTTCAGGCGTTCCACTTGCTCCACGGTGAGGCCGGAGTAGGAGAACATGCCGCGTTGCTCGGCAACGAAGCTGAAGTCCCGCTTGGCGCCCAGTGCGGCCAGTTGCTCGACCATGGCCAGGCGCATGCTGCGGATGCGGTCGCGCATCTCGCCCAGTTCGGCTTCCCACATGGCGCGCAGTTCAGGGCTGTTGAGCACGCTGGCGACCACGGTGGCGCCGTGGGTCGGTGGGTTGGAATAGTTGGTGCGGATTACGCGCTTGAGCTGCGACAGTACGCGAGTCGATTCTTCACGGCTGCTGGTGACCAGCGACAGGGCGCCGACGCGCTCGCCGTACAGCGAGAACGACTTGGAGAAGGAGCTGGAGACGAAGAACTCCAGGCCCGATTCGGCGAACAGGCGCACGGCTTCGGCGTCCTGCTCGATGCCGTCACCGAAGCCCTGGTAGGCGATGTCGAGGAATGGCACGTGCTCGCGCTCGCGCAGCACTTCAAGCACGGATTTCCAGTCTTCCAGCTGCAGGTCGACGCCGGTCGGGTTGTGGCAGCAGGCGTGCAGCACGACGATGGAGCGGGCCGGCAGGTTGCGCAGGTCTTCGAGCATGCCGCCGCGGTTTACGCCGTTGCTGAACGGATCGTAGTAGCGGTAGTTGTGCACCGGGAAGCCGGCGGACTCGAACAGCGCGCGGTGGTTTTCCCAGCTCGGGTCGCTGATGGCCACGGTGGCGTCCGGCAGCAGGCGCTTAAGAAAGTCGGCGCCGATCTTCAGTGCGCCGGTACCGCCCAGGGCCTGGGTGGTGATCACGCGGCCGCTTTCGATCAGGGCTGCGCCCTTGCCGAACAGCAGTTCCTGCACGGCCTTGTCGTAGGCGGCGATGCCTTCGATCGGCAGGTAGCCGCGCGGTGCGTGGGCCTCGATACGTGCCTTTTCGGCTTCTGCGACGGCGCGCAGCAGCGGAATTCGCCCCTCCTCGTTGTAATAGACGCCCACGCCAAGGTTGACCTTGGTGCTGCGGGTGTCGGCGTTGAATGCTTCGTTGAGGCCCAGGATGGGATCGCGCGGAGCCATTTCGACGGCAGAGAAGAGACTCATGATGGGTGCGGCAACTCGAGTGAGGGGTGGGAGGCCAGGCGTCCCCGACAAAAGCGCTAGGGGGCGCGTAAACGGGGCGTTAGTATAACGACCCTGAATCCAGGGGGCGACAGCGCAAAGCCCTGAATTAAGGCCTTTTGCCAGGTAATTCGACTCTACTTGGACCTATCGCCGAATCGCCCCGCAATTCATGGCTTTTGACGCAGTCCGAATCAATGCGTCACAGCCATTTGTCGAGGTACTGCATGTCCGAGTTTCAGTTAGTGACCCGCTTCAAACCTGCCGGCGATCAGCCCGAGGCGATCCGGCAGATGGTCGAGGGGCTGGAGGCCGGGCTTTCGCACCAGACCCTGCTGGGTGTGACCGGCTCGGGCAAGACCTTTTCCGTGGCCAATGTGATCGCCAAGGTGCAGCGGCCCACGCTGGTGCTGGCGCCGAACAAGACCCTGGCGGCGCAGCTCTACGGCGAGTTCAAGGCGTTCTTCCCAAATAACGCGGTGGAGTATTTCGTTTCCTACTACGACTACTACCAGCCGGAAGCCTACGTGCCGTCGTCGGACACCTTCATCGAGAAGGACGCCTCGATCAATGACCATATCGAGCAGATGCGCCTGTCGGCGACCAAGGCGCTGATCGAGCGCAAGGACGTCATCGTGGTGTGCACCGTGTCGTCGATCTACGGCTTGGGTAGCCCCGAGGAGTACCTGAAAATGGTGCTGCACCTCGACCGCGGCGACAAGATGGACCAGCGCGCGCTGCTGCGCCGTCTGGCCGAGCTGCAATACACGCGCAACGACATGGATTTCGCACGCGCCACCTTTCGCGTGCGTGGCGATGTGATCGATATCTTCCCGGCGGAATCGGATCTCGAAGCCATTCGCGTCGAGCTGTTCGATGACGAAGTGGAGAGTATCAGCGCCTTCGACCCGCTGACCGGTGAGGTGATCCAGAAGCTGCCGCGCTTCACCTTCTACCCCAAGAGCCACTACGTCACCCCGCGCGATACGCTGCTGGAGGCGGTGGAGCATATCAAGGTCGAGTTGCAGCAGCGCCTGGAATACCTGCGCGGGGCGAACAAGTTGGTCGAGGCGCAGCGCCTGGAGCAGCGCACGCGCTTCGACCTGGAGATGATCCTCGAGCTGGGCTATTGCAACGGCATCGAGAACTACTCGCGCTATCTCTCGGGACGCCCAGCCGGCGCGCCACCGCCCACGCTGTATGACTACCTGCCGGCCGAAGCGCTGCTGGTGATCGACGAGTCTCACGTTTCGGTGCCGCAGGTCGGGGCCATGTACAAGGGCGACCGCTCGCGCAAGGAAACGCTGGTGGAATACGGCTTTCGCCTGCCGTCGGCGCTGGACAACCGGCCGATGCGTTTCGAGGAGTGGGAAGCGGCCAGCCCGCAGACCATCTTCGTCTCCGCCACGCCGGGACCTTACGAAGCCGAGCATGCCGGGCGGGTGATCGAGCAGGTAGTGCGGCCCACAGGACTTGTCGACCCCGAAGTGGAGGTGCGCCCAGCGCGCACCCAGGTCGATGACCTGCTCTCGGAAATTCGACTGCGCGTGGCAGCGGGCGAGCGCGTGCTGGTCACCACGCTGACCAAGCGCATGGCCGAGGATCTGACCGACTATCTCGGCGATCACGACGTCAAGGTGCGCTACCTGCACTCGGATATCGACACCGTGGAGCGGGTGGAGATCATCCGCGATCTGCGCCTCGGCGCCTTCGATGTGTTGGTGGGCATCAACCTGCTGCGCGAGGGTCTGGATATGCCCGAGGTCGCCCTGGTGGCGATTCTCGATGCGGACAAGGAGGGCTTCCTGCGCAGCGAGCGTTCGCTGATCCAGACCATCGGCCGCGCGGCGCGTAACCTCAACGGCCGGGCGATTCTATACGCCGACAACATGACCGGCTCGATGCAGCGCGCCATTGGCGAGACCGAGCGACGTCGCGAGAAGCAGATCGCCTTCAACGAGGCCAACGGCATCGTACCCAAGGGCGTGCAGAAGGATATCAAGGACATCCTCGAAGGCGCCGTGGTGCCGGGCGCACGCAGCAACAAGCGCAAGGGTATGGCCAAGGCGGCAGAGGAGAGCGCCCGTTACGAGAACGAACTGCGCTCGCCGAGCGAGATCACCAAGCGTATTCGCCAGCTGGAAGAGAAGATGTACGCCCTGGCGCGCGACTTGGAGTTCGAAGCTGCTGCGCAGATGCGTGACGAGATTCAGAAGCTCAGGGATCGGTTGTTGCAGGTCTGACGCCGCCATTCCCGGATTGCATCCGGGCTACGAGTGTAGAAGCGGATTTGTCCGCGAAGCTTTCCCGCGCCTATTCGCGGACAAGTCCGCTCCCACAGTGGGCAGGCGCGGCCGCCGACGGGGGCGTTCGCTGTACGGGTAGCCGGATTCGCGAGCAAAGCTCGCTCCTGCGAATGGCGGTCGGCGTTGTTGCTAATTTGCGGGAGCGGACTTGTCCGCGAAGCTTTTCCCGGACCTATTCGCGGACAAGTCCGCTCCCACGGAGACAGGGGCCGCAGCCGAAGAGTGCATTCGGGTTCGATTGATCGGGTCGTGCCTCAATGCGCCGCGCCGCCACCCGCCATGTTCTGCGGCAGCTTTCGCGTCAAAAGAATCGCCAGCATGCTTACGCCCAGGGCGATGCCAATGAAATGGAACGCGTCGTTGTAGGCCATGATGATCGCTTGCTCATGGACGATCTGGCTTAGCTTGGCCAGCGCCGCCTGCTCGCTGCCTAAGGTTTGCGTCAGCAGGTGCAGGCGCTCTGCCACCTGTGGATTTGTCGGCACGATGGATTCGCGCAGGTAGTCGAAGTAGACCTTGGCGCGGGCATCGAGCAGGGTGGCGAGCAGGGCGATGCCGATGGCGCCGCCCAGGTTGCGCAAAATGTTGAACAGACTGGACGCGGAGCCGGCATCCTGCGGCAGGATGTAGGCTGTGGCGATCAGCGAGATGGTGACCATCACCAGCGGTTGGCCAAGCGCGCGGATAATCTGGATGTGATGAAACTGCTCGCCGGCGAAGTCCGGATTGAGCACGCCGGAGTAGAAGCTTGCCGCACCGAACAGGGCAAAGCCCAGGGCGCACAGCCACTTCGGCGAGATGACCTTCATCAGCTTGGGCACCAGCGGGATCAGGAACAGCTGCGGCACGCCCATCCACATGATCACTTCGCCGATCTGCATGGCGTTGTAACCCTGGATCTGCGCCAGGTACAGCGGCAGAACATAGATCGAGCCATACAGCCCGACACCGAGCCCCAGGCTGGAAATGCTGGCCAGGCCGAAGTTGCGCTCGCGCAGCACGCCCAGGTTGATCAATGGGTTGGGGCGGGATATCTGCAGGATGACGAACAGGATCAGGCTGACCAGTGCCACGCTGCCGAGGCCGACGATCAGCTGCGACTCCAGCCAATCCTTGCGGTGGCCTTCCTCGAGAAACACCTGCAGGCAGCCCAGGCCCAGGCCGAGGGTGACGATGCCAGCGTAGTCGGTGGTCTTCAGCAGCTCCCAGTGCGGCGCCTTCTTCTCCAAGCCGTAGAGCAGGCCGGCGATCATGATCAGGCCCGGCGGCACATTGATGTAGAAGATGTATTCCCAACCCCAGTTCTCGGTCAGCCAACCACCCAGCGTCGGCCCGATGGAGGGGGCGAAGGTAGCGGTGATGGCGAACAGGGCCATGCCCTTGGCGCGGTGATGCTCGGGCAGCTTGATCAGCGTCATGGTGAACGCCAGCGGAATCAGCGCGCCGCCGGTAAAACCCTGCAAGGCGCGGAACACGATCATGCTCTCCAGGCTCCAGGCCATGGAGCACAGCAGCGAGGCAATCAGAAAGCCTACCGACACCCACACCGCCAGGCGTCGCGCCGAGAGCAACTGCACCAGCCAAGCGGTCAACGGGATCATGATGATCTCGGCCACCAGATAGGACGTGGAAATCCACGAACCTTCCTCCAGCGTGGCGGACAGTGCGCCCTGGATGTCCTTGAGCGAGGAGTTGGTGATCTGGATGTCCAGTACCGCCATGAAGGCGCCGAGCATGGTGCTCATCACCGCGATCCAGTCGCGACGACTGGGCTCCGCCGTCGCGCGGATCAGCGCATCACCCGCCATGGTGTTCTTCGCTGCGCAGATCCACGGTGACCTCCACCGACATGCCGGGGCGGATCAGTCCGCGCAGCGGGTTGTCGGCGGCGAAGGTCAGCTTGACCGGGATGCGCTGCACCACCTTGGTGAAGTTGCCGGTGGCGTTGTCCGGCGGCAGCAGGCTGAACTGAGCGCCGGAAGCGGCGAACAGGCTATCGATGCGGCCCTCGATGGGCGTGTCGGGATAGCTGTCGAACAGCAGCTCGGCTTTCTGCCCGGGGCGCATGCGGCCGATCTGGGTTTCCTTGAAGTTGGCCTGAATCCAGATGTCCTGATCCGGCACCAGCGACAGCAGGTAGGCGCCGCTCTGCACCACCTGGCCTTCACGCGCCGAGCGTTGCCCGACCATGCCGCTGATCGGTGCGTGGATCTGTGTGCGCGAGAGGTTGAGATCGGCCTGCTCCAGGTCGGCTTGGGCGGAGAGAATGAGCGCGTCCAGGCGTTTGAGCTCGGCTTCCAGGCTGGCGACCTGTTGACGCTGCGCCTGCAGGTCGGCCTGGGCCTTGGCCACTTGCGAGCGGGCCACGCGATTGTCGGCGGCCAGGGTGGTAACGCGTTCTTCGGAGACATAACCCGGCTTGCGCAGGGTCTGGGCACGGCCAAGATCGAGCTTGGAGCGATCGAGGGTCGCCTGGCTGGCGGCAACATCAGCCTGGCTGGCGGCAATCAGGCTGGCCTGCTGGTCGAGCTTGCTCTGCGCCTGGGCGC
The DNA here is from genome assembly GCF_002479365.1 of Pseudomonas sp. UBA7530. Classification (NCBI taxonomy): domain Bacteria; kingdom Pseudomonadati; phylum Pseudomonadota; class Gammaproteobacteria; order Pseudomonadales; family Pseudomonadaceae; genus Pseudomonas; species Pseudomonas sp. UBA7530. The sequence continues at coordinate 570,534 of NZ_DLMS01000001.1, read as the reverse complement.
GCTCGGCCTCATGGGTTTCCAGAGCGGCGAGGGCGCGCTGGCGAGCCAGGCGGAAATCGGCGTCTTCCAGCACGGCCAGCACCTCACCGGCTTCCACGTGCTGGTTGTCGCGCACCAGCACCTTTTCGATGCGCGCATTCAACTGGCTGGAGACACGGGTTATCTCGCCCTGTACGTAGGCGTTGTCAGTGCTCTCGTGATAGCGGCCGACCAGCAGCCATTGAGCGAGCAGGGCACCGACGATAAGGGCGAGAAGGATTGCGAAGACGAGAAGGCGGCGTTGCAGTTTTGCGGGCATGCTTGAGGCTCGGGATGCGACAAAGAAATGTAAGTAAATTTAACAGTGTTCCCTTTGTGCTAGTAGACTCTAGGCTTGGCATGCTTTGTTGCGTACGAGGAACAATCATGGGGCTGGATGACGCACTGATCTTTACCCGAGTGGTGGAATGCCACAGCTTCACCCAGGCTGCGACCAGCCTGGGCATGCAGAAGTCGACGGTGAGTCGGCGCATCGCCTTGCTCGAGGAACGTCTCGGCGTGCGTCTGCTCAATCGCACCACGCGCAAGTTGCGTCTGACCGAGGTGGGGCAGGCCTATTACGAGCGTTGCCGGCAGATCATGCTCGACTTCGCCGAGGCAGAGCAGGCGGTGATGCAGCTGCAGCGCGAGCCCTCCGGGCTGTTGCGCATCACCTCACCCATCGAATTCGGCCAGCTTTTTCTCGGGCGAGTGCTGGGCGAGTTCATGCGTCAGTACCCGCAGATCGACGCCGAGGTGGAGCTGACCTCGCGCTCGGTGGATCCATTGGAGGAGGGCGTGGACATCGCCATCCAGGTCGGTCAGCCGCAGGATTCCACCCTCATCGCGCGCAAGCTGTTCGAAAGCGGCCGGCGCCTGTGCGCGAGCCCGGCCTATCTGGCCGCGCATGGCACGCCGCGTGGCGTCGCCGAGCTGGAAGGGCACCGGGCAATTCTGTTGCAGCACGATGCGCCACGCTATTGGCCGCTGCTGGGTGAAAACCTGCCCTGTCAGCGGGTGATGACCTGCAACAACATCACCTTCGCCCGTGAGGCGACCCTGGCGGGCGCCGGGATTTCCGGGCTGCCGGTGATGATCAGTGAGGACGCGGTGCGCAGCGGACGCCTGATCGAGCTGTTGCCCGAAGCGCGCTTGCCGGTGGGCGAGGTCTATGCCATCTATCCGTCGCGGCGTTTCCAGGCGATGAAGGTCAAGACCTTCCTCGACTTTCTAATCGCCAGCCTGCCGATCACCCGCGGCGGGCTGCTGGAGCCGGGGGCCGTCGGCCTGCTAACATCGCCCGCTTGATTCAAACCTCGTGTCTTCCTTCCGAGAACATTCATGACCACCGTTCGTACCCGTATCGCGCCATCGCCGACCGGCGACCCCCATGTCGGCACCGCCTACATTGCACTGTTCAACCTGTGCTTCGCTCGCCAGCACGGTGGCCAGTTCATCCTGCGCATCGAAGACACCGATCAGCTGCGTTCGACCCGCGAGTCCGAGCAGCAGATTTTCGATGCATTGCGCTGGCTGGGTATCGAATGGGACGAAGGCCCGGACGTCGGCGGCCCGCACGGCCCGTATCGGCAGAGCGAGCGTGGCGAAATCTACAAGAAGTATTCGGACGAGCTGGTCGCCAAAGGCCACGCCTTCCCGTGCTTCTGCTCCGCCGAGCGCCTCGATGAAGTGCGCGCGCAGCAGATGGCCAACAAGGAAACCCCGCGTTACGACGGCCATTGCATGCACCTCGATCCAGCCGAGGCGCAGCGCCGCATCGACGCGGGTGAGTCGCACGTGGTGCGCATGAAGGTGCCGAGCGAAGGCGTCTGCGTGGTGCCGGACATGCTCCGTGGCGACGTCGAGATCCCCTGGGATCGTATGGACATGCAGGTGCTGATGAAGGCCGATGGCCTGCCCACCTACTTCCTGGCCAACGTGGTCGACGACCACCTGATGGGCATCACCCATGTGCTGCGTGGCGAAGAGTGGCTGCCGTCGGCGCCCAAGCTGATCAAGCTCTACGAGTACTTCGGCTGGGAGCAGCCGGCGCTGTGCTACATGCCGCTGCTGCGCAATCCGGACAAGAGCAAGCTGTCCAAGCGCAAGAACCCCACCAGCATCACCTTCTACGAGCGCATGGGCTACCTGCCGCAGGCCATGCTCAACTACCTGGGGCGCATGGGTTGGTCGATGCCGGACGAGCGCGAGAAGTTCTCGCTGGCCGAGATGATCGAACACTTCGACATCAACCGCGTATCGCTGGGCGGGCCGATCTTCGACCTGGAAAAACTGTCCTGGCTGAACGGCCAGTGGCTGCGCGAGCTGCCGGTGGAGACCTTTGCCGCCGAAGTGCAGAAGTGGGCGCTCAACCCCGAGTACCTGATGAAAATCGCGCCGCACGTGCAGGGCAGGGTGGAGACCTTCAGCCAGATCGCACCGCTGGCCGGCTTTTTCTTCTCCGGCGCGCTGAACCTGGATGCCAAGCTGTTCGAGCACAAGAAACTCTCGGCGGATCAGGTGCGCCAGCTGATGCAACTGATCCTGTGGAAGCTCGAGTCGCTGCGTCAGTGGGAAAAAGAGCGCATCACCGGCTGCATCCAGGCCGTGGTCGAGCATCTGGAACTGAAGCTGCGTGACGCCATGCCGCTGATGTTCGCTGCCATCACCGGGCAGGCCAGCTCGGTTTCCGTGCTCGATGCCATGGAAATCCTTGGTCCGGACCTGACCCGCTTCCGTCTGCGTCAGGCGCTTGAACTGCTCGGCGGCACCTCGAAGAAGGAAGCCAAGGAGTGGGAGAAGCTGCTAGCGGCCATCGGCTAAGTTGAGGCGGGCAGTTGTGGGAGGGGCTTTAGCCGCAAGGATTTGATTTTGTCGCCGCTGTAGCGCCTCCCACGGTCGGAATTCTGTTCACTTTAGAACGGTCAAATACGATCAGTCCCCTCGCCCCTCTGGGGAGAGGGTTAGGGCGGGCCGCGTTCGGAGAGGGGAAAAACTAGCAGCTTGCTGTGTTTTCAGCCCTCTCCCCAGCCCCTCTCCCATAAATGGGAGAGGGGAGCCAAACGCATGCAGCCTTAAGTGAACGGCATTACTCCCACGGTCGGGGCTTATGCTTTGCGAGGAGAGGCCTAAGTAATTGTTCTAGTGGCAAAAACTTTTGGCTAACAGGAAAAATGTTGTTGACAGCCAATCGGGGCGCTCTTAACATGCGCCCCGTCCTCGAGATGGGGCTATAGCTCAGCTGGGAGAGCGCTTGCATGGCATGCAAGAGGTCAACGGTTCGATCCCGTTTAGCTCCACCAATCTCGACTCCTTCGGGAGTGCCAGAATCGGTTTGACCGATTCGCGATCAGGGGTTTTGCGTCCCCTTCGTCTAGTGGCCT
>NZ_DLMS01000001.1:536668-566871 GCF_002479365.1 Pseudomonas sp. UBA7530 | reverse complement strand
AGTCCCCTAGGGGACGCCACTTATTCCAGCCGCAGCGCTCAGGCGCTGCAGCCAGACCGAAAGGTTTCGGGGCTATAGCTCAGCTGGGAGAGCGCTTGCATGGCATGCAAGAGGTCAACGGTTCGATCCCGTTTAGCTCCACCAAACACTGACAAGGCCAGCTTAGCGCTGGCCTTGTTCTTCGAAGGTTTTGTCCCCTTCGTCTAGTGGCCTAGGACACCGCCCTTTCACGGCGGTAACAGGGGTTCGAGTCCCCTAGGGGACGCCATTTTCCAGTCGCAACGCGCAAGCGCTGCGAGCCGACCGCAAGGTTTCGGGGCTATAGCTCAGCTGGGAGAGCGCTTGCATGGCATGCAAGAGGTCAACGGTTCGATCCCGTTTAGCTCCACCAATCACACAAGGCCAGCCTAGCGCTGGCCTTGTCGTTCGAAGGTTTCGTCCCCTTCGTCTAGTGGCCTAGGACACCGCCCTTTCACGGCGGTAACAGGGGTTCGAGTCCCCTAGGGGACGCCATTTTTCTTGCCGCATTTGCGGAACCCAGGGGCTGCCTCTTCGGAGGTGGCCCCTTTTTATTTTCGCCTGCCAATGGAGCGCAGCGCCCGCTGCCGGAGCCCTGACGCTGCTTCTCAGGCGTCGTTGAGTGCCACGGCTTCGTAGCTGACCACGCGGTTGCGGCCGTCTGCCTTGGCGCGATACAGGGCGCGATCCGCCAGTTCCAGCCAGCGCTCGCCGCAGTTGGGATCGTTCGGTACCCCGGCGTGCAGGCCGATGCTCAGGCTCAGTGGTATCGATTGCTGCTGGTAGCTGCAGGGGGTTCGGGCGATATCTTCGCGTAGCTGTTCGGCGAGGTCGAGTGCACCGGTAAGGTCGGTACCGTCGAGCAGGGCGACGAATTCCTCGCCGCCGAAGCGGGCCAGCAGGTCGCTGCTGCGCAGACGTTGCTGGATGCGTTGGGCTGCATGGCGCAGGCAGGCATCGCCGGCCAGGTGACCATAGTGGTCATTGACCTGCTTGAAGTGATCCAGGTCCATCATCAGGATCGCCAGCGACTGCTGGCTGCGCTCGGCGCGGGCGCAAGCGCGCGCCAGTTCCTCGCTGAGCGTCTGGCGATTGAACAGGCCGGTGAGACCATCACGGCGATTCAGCTCCGCCAGGCGCAGGTTGGCGTTGGACAGCTGCTGCAGGGTGTCCTGCAGGGTCGCGGTGCGCTCCTGCACGCGTTGTTCCAGGCTCTCGCTGATCTGCCTCTGCAGTTCCAGGTGCTTGGCCTGCTCGTTGCGCAGATGGCGCTCCTGTTCGATCAGTCTGGCCTGTGCCAGGCGTTCGGCGTGTTGCACCTGGCGGATGCGTGCGGCAAGGGCGATGGAGAACACCGTCATCTCGATCAGGCCGCCCACCTGTTGCGTGTGAAGGGTTAGCAGCGAGTAGGGCAGCAGCCCGGTGCCGGTGAGGATGCTGGCCAGGCTGGCGGTGATCAGCACGAACCAGCCCAGGGCGAACAGGCGTGCCGCCACATAACCTTCACGCCAGCGCAGCAGAGTGATGATGAAGGCGGCCACGGCGCAGGCGACCACCAGTACGAAGCTGCCTATCAGTGCGGGTGCATAAGGTCCGAGGAGCGCCATGCCCAGTACCAGCCAGGCGCAGGCCTTGAGTGCGTTGGCGACCCAGCGGTAGGGCTTCGCGGCCTTGTCCAGCTCCAGCACGCCGTAGGTGAACTGTATGCCGAACAAGGTCGCCAGCGCCGAACTGAGTGGAAAGCTGAGCTGGTGCCAGGCCAGGGCGTTGGGCCACAACCATTGCAGGGCGAAGCCAAGCTGGATGAACTGATAGAGACTGAAGCTGGCGACGAACAGGCTGTACCAGAGGTAATTGCGGTCACGCGTGATGCAGAAGATGCTCAGGTTGTAGATCAGCATCGCGATCAGGGCGCCGAAGAACAGGCCCTGTAACAACAGGCTGCGTTGCTCCTCGTGATCGAATGCCTCATGGGTCATCAGGCTGGCGCTGAGGTTGGCGGAACCGTCGGTCTGCATGCGCAGCCAGATGCGCCGTTGCTCGCCCGGCTCGACGTCCAGTGGGAGCGCCAGCTGGCGGTGCTCGACCCAGCGCCAGCCGAAGGGGCGCTGGTCACCCGCGCGGTAAACCCGTTCGTCGTCGAGGCCGTAAGCGTCCAGCTGATCGAGCAACGGATTGCCGATCAATAGTACCCAGCCAAGCGAGCGATTGTGCGGGTTGTGCACGTCCAGGCGCAGCCAGTAGGCGCTGCCGCCGTAGCCGAAGCTGGCATCGCGCCGGTCGACGGGCTGCCAGGCAGAGTCGGGCAGGGCCCGGACATTGGTGATGTCGGCCTGGCCGCTCGGGTCTTGCCAGAAATACATGTAGGGGCCGGGCAGCGTCTGCGTCTGGCCGCTCGGCAGCGGCAGGCTGTCTGCCCAGGTCAGCGCTGGCAGCAGCAGAAGCATCAATAGGCGCAGGATGGCAGTCAATTGCTCGTTCTCGGACTCTCTGGCGAGTGCGCGCATTATGGCGCGCGGTAATGGCGCGATGAAAGCTCGGCACTGCATGCACTGGCCGCGCGGCGTATGATGCGGGGCCGGATCGAGCGGCCGCCGACGAGTTTGGCGGTCACCCGGTGTGGAACATGGAGCCTGGGCGGCGCCGTTGTCGCCTCGCCCGGGCCGGCTCATTCGGCCCGTCTTGGCGGGCTGCAAACCTGGAGGTACCGCCATGAACTGGGAGCTGCCCAGCCCCTTCGTCATCGATATCGACGTGACAGCAGAGGATATCGACGGTCTCGGCCATGCCAACAACGCGGTGTATGTCAGCTGGCTGGAGCGCTGCGCCTGGCGTCATTCGCAGTTTCTGGGGCTGGATCTGGTCGAGTATCGCCGCCTGGATCGGGCCATGGCCGTGGTGCGTCACGAGATCGATTACCTGGCCAGCGCCTATGAAGGGCAGCAGCTGCAGATGGCGACCTGGATCGTCGAGTCCGACCAACGCCTGAAGATGGATCGTCGTTTCCAGCTGGTGCGGCCCGAGGATGGTCTGACGCTGCTCAGGGCCAAGACCACCTTCGTCTGCATCGAATTGTCCAGCGGGCGCCCCAAGCGCATGCCGTCGGAGTTCGTCGAGGGCTATGGCCAGGCCTTGATGGAGCCTTATCCGCTTGAGCTATAGGCGCGCTCAGTCGATCAGTGGCGCGAGAAACACCTGGTGCGGTTCGACCATCACGGCGAACTGACGGGTTTCGCCGGGGCGCAGCAGTATCGACTGCGCGACGTCCGGCCCACGCCCGCCGCAATAGCCGTCGGGTGACAGGGCCACGGCGACGCTTAATTCGCCGCTGGGCAGGTCCAGGCTGGTGCGTTCGCCTGGGCCAAGCTTCGCCACCGCCTGCTGGTTGACGTAAAGCTCCACGTCGCAGGCGTTCGGCGCGTTGCTGTCGCGGCTGAAGATCAAGCGCGCCGACGCGTCGGCGACCGGGTCGGGCGGTATCTGTTTGATACCCCGGGGCAGCGCGTCGCTGGCCTGTGCCCCCAGATACCACATACCCAGAACGATCAACGCGAGATAACGCATGACGAGCTTCCTGTTTTGGCGGTTGTCAGTGTGGCCCATCTTGCGCGCGGCGCGCGACCCCTTAAACTGTGCGCCCCATTTTTTCGGACTATCTCATGCAAATCGCCCTGGCGCCCATGGAGGGGCTGGTCGACGAGATCCTGCGCGACGTACTGACCCGTATCGGTGGGATCGACTGGTGCGTGACCGAGTTCATTCGCGTGAGCGAGCGGCTGTTGCCGGCGGCTACCTACCACAAGCTGGCGCCCGAGCTGTTCAACGGTTCACGCACCCAGGCCGGCACGCCGATGCGGGTGCAGTTTCTCGGCTCCGATCCGCAATGCCTGGCCGACAACGCCGCGTTTGCCTGTACGCTCGGCGCGCCTGTGATCGATCTCAACTTCGGTTGCCCGGCCAAGACGGTTAACAAGTCGCGCGGCGGTGCGGTGCTACTCAAGGAGCCCGAGTTGCTGCATGCGATCGTCCGTGAGGTGCGCCGCACGGTGCCGGTCGAAATTCCGGTGACGGCGAAGATGCGCCTGGGGTTCGAGGGCAAGGAGGGCGCGCTGGACTGCGCGCGGGCGCTAGCCGAAGGCGGGGCGAGCCAGATCGTCGTGCATGCGCGTACCAAGGTCGAGGGATACAAGCCGCCGGCGCATTGGGAATGGGTGGCGCGGGTGCAAGAGGTGGTCGGCGTGCCGGTGTTCGCCAATGGCGAGGTGTGGACGCTGGATGACTGGCGCCGCTGCCGTGAAATCAGTGGCGTGGATGACATCATGTTGGGCCGCGGCCTGGTATCGCGCCCCGGTCTGGCACGGCAGATCGCGGCGGTCAGGGCCGGAGAGGCGCCCGAGGAAATGAGCTGGGCCGAACTGCAGCCGCTGCTGCTCGACTTCTGGCAGCAGGCAAGGCGCAAGCTGGCGCCGCGCTACGCACCGGGGCGCCTGAAACAGTGGTTGGCGATGCTTACTCGTACCTACCCGGAAGCTGTCGCGCTGTTCGCTGAGGTGCGCCGCGAGCAGGATTGCGAGCGTATCGACCGGCTGCTGATGATGCCCTCCAGCTAAAGCCTGTGGCCTGGATGAAATCCAGGCAGCGGGCATTCTCCCCGGATTGCATCCGGGCTACGGCTGAAGCTTGGTGCGCACGCCACACGCTGCGGTAGGGATGGTGGGTGGCTTGGTGGGTCCATGCTTCCATGCGGGCTGTAAACGAATTTTTCAGGCTCTTGAAAAATGTCCTGGCGACCCTAAATACGTGACTGCGGGATGCCGAAGTCGGGTTCCGCGATATGAACCTTGCTGAAATTTTCAGGAGAATACTCATGAGCAACGTACTGTCCCTGGCCCCTCTGTTCCGCCAGTCCGTCGGTTTCGACCGTTTCAACGATCTTTTCGAATCTGCCCTGCGCAGCAATGACGCCGGCAGTTCCTACCCGCCCTATAACGTCGAGAAGCATGGCGAAGACCACTACCGCATCGTGGTCGCGGCTGCCGGCTTCGAGGAAGGCGATCTGGAGCTGCAGGTCGAGCGGGGCGTGCTGACCGTGGTCGGCAACAAGCGTGATCGCAGCGCCGAGAGTGTCAGCTACCTGCATCAGGGCATCGCCCAGCGTGCGTTCAAGCTGTCGTTCCGCCTGGCCGATCATATCGAGGTCAAGGGTGCCAACCTGGTTAACGGTCTGCTCCATGTCGAGCTGGAGCGCATCGTGCCGGAAGAGGCCAAGGCCAAGCGCATTCCCATCGGCAGTCAGCGTCCTGCGCTGGAAAGCTGAGTCGATGGTCGATGAAGCAGGCGCCCCGCGGGGCTAATGCTGTTCACATAAGAATGGTCGAACGCGATCAGTCCCCTCGCCCCTCCGGGGAGAGGGTTAGGGCGGGCCGCGTTCGGCGAGGGGAAAACTGGCAGTTTTGCAGTGTTTTCAGCCCTCTCCCCCAGCCCCTCTCCCATAAATGGGAGAGGGGAGCCAAGCGCGAGCACCTTAAGCGAACAGTTGCCCCGCGGGGCGCCTTTTTCATTTGGCTCGGCTCTAGCCGTTCAGCATCAGCAGGTCGCGGAAGGCTTCCTGCGGCAGCGGTCTGCTGAACAGATAACCCTGATAAAGATGGCAACCTTGCGACTGCAGGAACTCCAGTTGGTCCTGCTGTTCGACACCCTCTGCGATCAACCCCAGGCCCAGGCTGCGTGCCATGGCGACGATGGCGCGAATGATCTCGGCGTCGTTGGGGTCGTTGGTGGCGTCGCGCACGAACGACTGGTCGATCTTCAGCATGTCCACCGGCAGGCGCTTGAGGTAGGTCAGCGAACTGTAGCCAGTGCCGAAATCGTCCATGGCGAAGCTGACGCCTTGCTTTTTCAGGCGCAGCATCTTGCCGACGGTATCGTCGATATTCTGAATGACGATGCCTTCGGTGATTTCCAGCTTGAGCATGGCATTGGGCAACTGGCTGGCACGTAGGCAGTTGGCTACGCGTTCGACGAAGTCGTGCTGGCGGAACTGGCGGGGGCTGATGTTCACGCACAGGCTGAAGCGCTCGCTGTCGACCAAGCCACCAGCCAGTAGCTGGGAGCAGAAATGACAGGCCTCGGCCAGCACCCAGCCACCGACCTCAACGATCAATCCGCTTTCTTCCAGCACCTGAATGAAGTGCGCCGGCGATTGTGGCCCCAGTTGCGGATGCTGCCAGCGCAGCAGGGCTTCGGCGCCGACCACCTTGCCGTCACGGGCGTCGACCTGGGGCTGGAAGTGCAGTTCGAATTCGCCACGAGCCAGAGCCAGGCGCAGATCATTCTCCAGGCGCAGGCGAGCGCTGGCAGCATCCTGCATGGTGCTGCGAAACAGCTGGATAGCGTTGCGGCCGGAATCCTTGGCGCGGTACAGGGCAATATCGGCGCGTTTGAGCAAATCTGCTGGAGTGTTGCCGTGGTCGGGAATCAACGCGACACCGATGCTCGGTGTAACCTGCAGGCGGTGTCCGTCCAGCAGCATCGGTTCGGCAAGCAGCTGACGCAGTTTTTCGGCGACTTGGCGGACGTGGCGGGTGACTTCCGAGCGTTTGCCCTCCAGGCCAGAGAGCAATACCACGAATTCGTCACCGCCCAGGCGCGCCACGGTGTCCTCCAGACGCACGCTGGCTTCCAGGCGCGCGGTGACCAGGCGCAGCACGGAGTCGCCGACGGGGTGGCCGAGCGAGTCGTTGATGTGCTTGAAGTGGTCGAGATCGAGAAACAGCAGGGCGCCGCGCAGGTCATGGCGTTTGAGCAGGGCGATCTGCTGAGTCAGACGGTCCATCAGCAGGGCGCGATTGGGTAGGTTGGTCAGCGCATCGTGATAGGCCAGGTGCTGCACCTGCGCCTGGGCCTGCTTGAGCTCGCTGATGTCACGCGCGGTGAGCAGCAGGCAGGGCACGCCATCGAGTTCGATGGGTTGCACGGAAACGTCGACCAGGCGCACGTCGCCGTCGCGGTGCCGGCCGTGCATTTCCATATGCAGTACCTTGGCGTTGCGCGACAGCTGCTCGAGCAACCGCTGGCGCTCCTCGGGATAGGCCCAGACGTCCATCTCGAAGGACGTGCGCCCGACCACTTCCTCCGGCAGGTAGCCGGTGATGCGGGTGAAGCCTTCGTTGACCTCGATGTAGCGGCCGCTTTCGCGCTCGGTGATGGTGATCGCGTCCGGGCTGGAGTGGAAGGCCTTGGCGAACTTCTCTTCCGAGGCTTGCAGGCGCTGTTCACGCAATACCCGTTCGCTGATGTCGACCAGGGTGCCGACCATTCGCAGCGGTTGCCCGTCGTCGTCGAGCTGCAGCTTGGCCGTGCTTTCGAGAAAGCGCAGGCCGCCATTCTCCCGCTGTACGCGATAGGTGACCTGATAATGGCTGCGGCGCTCTTCGACCATCTGCTGAAAGTGCTGGCGCAGGCTGCGCCGGTCCTCCATTGGCACATGCCGGAAGAAATCGAGAAAGGCGCCTTCGAATGGTGCCGCGTCCAGCCCCTGCAGTTGCGCTGCGCGGGCGCTGGCGATCAGGCGGCTGCCGGGAATGTGCCAGTCCCAGGTGCCCAGGTCGGCCGATTCCAGCGCCAGGCGCAGGCGCTGTTTGCTTTCGTTCAGCGCCAGTTCCTGGGCGCGTTGTTCGGTTATGTTGCGCACGGTGAGCACCAGGCAATCGACGCCGTTCAATTCAATCTCGCCGCCGAACAGCAGGTTGCTGGTGACGCGGCCGTCGCGACTGAACAGGCGCACCTCGAGGTTGTCCAGGCGCCCGGTTTGCGCGGCTTCGAGCATGCGCTGACGGTCACCGGGGTCAGCCCAGATGCCCAGCTCCAGCGAGGTGCGGCCCACGGCTTCGGCGCAGCTCCAGCCAAACTGCTGCTCGAAGCTCGGGTTGACTTCGATAAAGCGACCTGTCGCCCGCTCGGAGATCGCCACCGCGTCCGGGGTATGCATGAATGCCTTGGCGAATTTTTCCTCGCTGGCGCGCAGTGCGTTCTCCGCTCGCTTGCGCTCACTGGTGTCGAGAAAGGTGCAGAGCATCAGGCGGTCACCCTGCAATTCGATGTACTGGCTCGACAGCACACCGTCGAGAATGTCGCCGGCGCGGGTGCGTAGCTGCACCTCCTGAATCACCGGCTCGCGGCTCAGCGGCGCCTGCCGACGCAACTGGTCGCGCTGACTGGCGTGTACCCAGAGATTCAGCTCATGGGTGGAGTAGCCAAGAATTTCGCTGGGGTTCCAGCCAAAGGCGTGGGTGAAGTGCTGGTTGACCTCAATGATTTCGCTGTTGTCGTAGCGCACCAGCATCATGATGTCGGGGCTCAGGCGGAACAGGCTGGCGAAGCGTTCCTCTGAAGCGCTCAGGGCCTCGGCACGTTCCTGCTGGGCAGTGATGTCGCGGATCACGCCGAACATCCGTGGCCGACCGTCAGCCTCGCGTTGCAGGCTGCCGGTGATCTCCAGCCAGTGCAGGCTGCCGTCCGGCCAGCGGATACGATGGCGCAGGGCATTGGGGATCTGTTCGCCCTTGAGAATGGCCTCGAACGTCGCCAGAACTTCGGCGCGCTCCTCCTCGGGGATCAGCTCGATGTAATGCAGTTCCCGCGTTACCGGGCGATTGGGATCGAGGCCGAACAGTGCCTGGGCGCCGCGCGACCAGTTCACCTGGCCGCTGCGAATGTCCCAGTACCAGGTACCGAGATGCGCGCCATTCAGCGCGGCCAGCAAACGCGGTGCGTCTTGCCAGGTTTGCTCGAATTCGGCGGGATCCATCGCCGGGATATGTGGCAGGGGCGGGGTCTGGTCAGTCGATCTGGCCATGGCCGAACCGTTCTCCGGAGGGCGCGATGCGCGGGGCGGGCATTAATGGCATGTGGACACTTTTTTTATCGTTGTGTCACCACGTTAGTCTGATGCCGGTGGCCTATGCAAGGTCGTCCCGTTGGCTGTCGAGCAGATCCATGAAAGCCCGCGCAGCATTGGACAGCGTACGCTCGGTATGCAGGATGTAGCCTAGCTGGCGGGTCAGCTGAATGCCCGGGATCGGCAGGCGCGCGACCTGTTCGTCGAGCATGGTGCGTGGCAGTACGCTCCAGGCCAGGCCAATGGACACCATCATCTTGATGGTTTCCAGGTAGTTGGTGCTCATGGCGATATTCGGCGTCAGGCCCTGGGCCTCGAACAGGCGCTGCACGATGTGATGAGTGAAGGTGTTGCCGCCGGGAAATACCGCGGGGTGCTGCGCCACGTCGGCCAGACTGATCGCCTGGCTGCGTGCCAGCGGATGTTCCGGCGCGGCGACGAAGTCCAGCGGGTCGTCCCACACCGCCACGGCGCGGATCGGTTCGCGGGTTTCCGGGGCGAGGGTGATCACCGCCAGCTCGGCGCGACCATGCAGAATCTCTTCGTAGGCCACCTCCGAATCGAGAAACTGGATATCCAGTGCCACCTGCGGGTGGGCGCGGGTAAACGCACGCAGCAGTGCAGGGAGGCGATGCAAGCCGATATGGTGACTGGTGGCGAGCGTCAGACGGCCGCTGACCTCACCGGATAGATTGGTCAGCGCGCGGCGCGTGTCGTCCAGCACGTTGAGGATTTGGTAGGCGCGCGGCAGCAGGGCGCGGCCCGCCTGGGTCAGGCCGATCTCGCGGCCGAGGCGATCGAACAGGCGCACGCCCAGTTGCTGCTCCAGGCCGGCGATGCGTTTACTCACCGCCGGCTGGGTCAGATGCAGGCGCTCGCCGGCTTCGGAAAAGCTGCCCGTCTCGGCGATGGCGATAAAGGCATTGAGGTTGGCCAAATCCATGGGGCGCTCCGCGAATAGAAGAATGCCTTGAGCATACATTCCAATGCGGAATCCTTTGAATAAAAAATATGAATTTGAGTTATTTCGTGCCCGGCAATAGCATTCTCCCCATAAGCCAAAGGGCCTTTTTCGCCCGAGGCATAGAAAGATGCACTTCTGACGCCAGTCGGTGATAACGCTGGCAGTTTATGGATGTGCTCAAAAGGCGCTGATGAGGTAAGGCTGATGACTGGCAAGACGCTCTACGACAAGCTCTGGGAAATGCACGAAGTGAAACGTCGTGACGACGGTTCCTCGTTGATCTACATCGACCGTCACATCCTCCACGAAGTGACTTCGCCCCAGGCCTTCGAAGGCCTGCGCCTGGCCGGGCGCAAGCCGTGGCGCATCGATGCCAACATCGCCACGCCGGATCACAACGTGCCGACCACCAAGGCCGAGCGCCAGGGCGGCCTCGAGGCTATCGCCGATGAGGTCTCGCGCATCCAGGTACAGACCCTGGATGAGAACTGCGACGACTTCGGCATCCTCGAATTCAAGATGAACGACGTGCGCCAGGGCATCGTCCACGTGGTCGGCCCGGAGCAGGGCGCTACTCTGCCAGGCATGACCGTGGTCTGCGGCGACTCGCATACCTCGACTCATGGCGCCTTCGGTGCGCTGGCCCACGGTATCGGTACCTCGGAGGTCGAGCACGTGCTCGCCACCCAGTGCCTGGTCGCCAAGAAAATGAAGAACATGCAGGTGCGCGTCGAAGGCAAACTGCCGTTCGGCGTGACCGCCAAGGACATCGTGCTGGCCGTGATCGGCAAGATCGGCACTGCCGGTGGCAACGGCCATGCGCTGGAGTTCGCCGGTAGCGCGATCCGCGACCTGTCGCTGGAAGGGCGCATGACCATCTGCAATATGTCCATCGAGGCCGGTGCCCGCGTTGGCCTGGTAGCGGTGGACGAGAAGACCATCGCCTACGTCAAGGATCGCCCGTTCGCGCCCAAGGGCAGCGATTGGGACATGGCCGTGGCGCAGTGGCAGAACCTGGTGTCCGACGCCGATGCGGTGTTCGACACCGTGGTCGAGCTGAAGGCCGAAGACATCAAGCCGCAGGTCAGCTGGGGCACTTCGCCGGAAATGGTCTTGGCCGTCGACCAGAACGTGCCGGACCCGGCCGTCGAGGCCGACCCGGTGAAGAAGGACTCGATCACCCGTGCGCTCAAGTACATGGGCCTGAGCGCCAACCAGCCGATCACCGATATCCAGTTGGATCGCGTGTTCATCGGTTCCTGCACCAACTCGCGCATCGAAGACCTGCGCGCTGCCGCTGAAGTGGCCAAGGGCCGCAAGGTCGCTGCGACCGTCAAACAGGCGCTGGTGGTGCCGGGCTCTGGCCTGGTCAAGGCGCAAGCCGAGGCCGAAGGGCTGGACAAAATCTTCATCGAAGCCGGTTTCGAATGGCGTGAGCCGGGTTGCTCCATGTGCCTGGCGATGAACCCGGACAAACTGGGTAGCGGCGAGCATTGCGCGTCCACCTCCAACCGCAACTTCGAAGGCCGTCAGGGTGCCGGTGGTCGTACCCATCTGGTGAGCCCAGCCATGGCTGCCGCTGCGGCGGTGACCGGTCGCTTCATCGACGTTCGCGAATTGATTCAGGCCTGAGGAGACCGCACATGAAAGCCTTCACCCAACACACCGGTCTGGTCTGCCCGCTCGATCGTGCCAACGTCGACACCGATCAGATCATTCCCAAGCAGTTCTTGAAGTCGATCAAGCGCACCGGCTTCGGCCCAAATCTGTTCGACGAGTGGCGTTATCTGGATGTCGGCCAGCCGAACCAGGACAACTCCAAGCGTCCGATCAACAAGGATTTCGTGCTCAACTTCCCGCGTTATCAGGGTGCCAGTGTGCTGCTGGCTCGTGAGAACTTCGGCTGCGGTTCCTCGCGCGAACACGCGCCATGGGCGCTGGACGAGTACGGCTTCCGCACCGTCATCGCGCCGAGCTTCGCTGATATCTTCTTCAACAACAGCTTCAAGAACGGCCTGCTGCCGATCATCCTCAAGGATGAAGAGGTCGATGCGCTGTTCGAGCAGGCTGAGGCCACTGAAGGTTATCAGTTGACCGTTGACCTCGAGGCGCAGACCGTGACCCGTCCCGATGGCGTGCAGTACAGCTTCGAAGTCGATGCCTTCCGCAAGCACTGCCTGCTCAACGGCCTGGACGACATCGGCCTCACTCTGCAGGATCAGGACGCGATCAAGGCCTTCGAAGCCAAGTACCAGCAGGGCAGCCCCTGGCTGTTCGGCGCGATCAAATAAACCCGGCTGCAAGCCGCAAACTTCAAGCTGCAAGTAAAAGCGGCTTTTGCTTGTGGCTTGCAGCTTGAAGCTTGAAGCTTGTAGCTATTTCCGAAGGAAATCTTCATGAAACAGATTCTGGTTCTCCCTGGCGATGGCATCGGCCCGGAAATCATGGCCGAGGCGGTCAAGGTACTGAACCTGGCCAATGACAAATACGCCCTGGGCTTCGAGTTGAGCTTCGATGATCTGGGTGGTGCGGCCATCGATCGTTATGGCGTGCCGCTGGCCGACGAAACCCTGGCGCGTGCCAAGGCGGCTGACGCGGTGCTGCTCGGCGCCGTTGGCGGGCCGAAGTGGGACGCCATCGATCCGGCCATCCGCCCGGAGCGCGGTTTGCTGAAGATCCGTTCGCAACTGGGCCTGTTCGGCAACCTGCGTCCGGCCATCCTCTATCCGCAGTTGGCCGAGGCCTCCAGCCTCAAGCCGGAAGTGGTCGCGGGCCTGGACATCCTCATCGTCCGCGAGCTGACCGGCGGCATCTATTTCGGCCAGCCGCGTGAGAGCAAGGTGCTGGAGAACGGCGAACGCATGGCTTACGACACCCTGCCGTATAGCGAGAGCGAAATCCGCCGCATCGCCAAGGTCGGCTTCGATATGGCGCGCGTGCGCGGCAAGAAGCTGTGCTCGGTGGACAAGGCCAATGTTCTGGCGTCCAGCCAGCTGTGGCGTGCCGTGGTCGAGGAAGTGGCCAAGGACTATCCGGACGTCGAGCTGAGCCACATGTACGTCGACAACGCCGCCATGCAACTGGTGCGCGCGCCCAAGCAATTCGATGTGATGGTTACCGACAACATGTTTGGCGACATTTTGTCCGATGAAGCTTCGATGCTCACCGGTTCCATCGGCATGCTGCCATCGGCATCCTTGGACGCCAACAACAAGGGCATGTACGAGCCGTGCCATGGCTCCGCGCCGGACATCGCCGGCAAGGGCATCGCCAACCCGCTGGCCACCATTCTCTCGGTATCCATGATGCTGCGTTACAGCTTCGGCCAGGTGGCCGCGGCCGATGCCATCGAAAAAGCGGTGAGCCTGGTATTGGATCAGGGCCTGCGTACCGGCGACATCTGGTCCGAGGGCAAGACCAAGGTCGGTACCGCTGCGATGGGTGATGCAGTGGCCTCCGCGCTGCGTAGTCTGTAATCTTCCCAGCCCCGCCGGGGTGGTTCCGGCTGGCTGTTTATATAGGTGTAGTCGTTATGAAACGTGTAGGTCTGATCGGTTGGCGTGGCATGGTCGGTTCCGTGCTCATGCAGCGCATGCTGGAAGAGCGGGACTTCGACCTGATCGAGCCGGTGTTCTTCACCACCTCCAATGTCGGCGGCCAGGGCCCTGCCATTGGCAAGGACATTGCCCCGCTGAAGGATGCCTACAGCATCGACGACCTCAAGGGCCTGGACGTGATCCTGACCTGCCAGGGCGGCGACTACACCAATGAAGTCTTCCCCAAACTGCGTGAAGCCGGCTGGCAGGGCTACTGGATCGACGCGGCTTCCAGCCTGCGTATGGATGACAGTGCGGTAATCGTGCTCGACCCGGTCAACCGCAAGGTGATCGACCAGGCGCTGGATGCCGGCAGCAAGAACTACATCGGCGGCAACTGCACCGTCAGCCTGATGCTGATGGCCTTGGGCGGCCTGTACGAAGCCGGTCTGGTCGAATGGATGAGCGCCATGACCTACCAGGCGGCCTCCGGTGCTGGCGCGCAGAACATGCGCGAGCTGATCAAGCAGATGGGCGAGATCAACGGCGCTGTCGCCGATGAACTGGCCGACCCGGCCAGCGCCATCCTCGACATCGATCGTAAGGTTGCTGAAGCCATGCGTGGCGAGGCCTTCCCGGTCGACAATTTCGGCGTGCCGCTGGCCGGCAGCCTGATCCCCTATATCGACAAGGAGCTGCCGAACGGGCAGAGCCGCGAAGAGTGGAAAGCCCAGGCCGAAACTAACAAGATCCTCGGCCGTTTCAAGAACCCGATCCCGGTCGACGGTATCTGCGTGCGCATCGGCGCCATGCGTTGCCATAGCCAGGCGCTGACCATCAAGCTCAACAAGGACGTGCCGATGGGCGACATCGAAGGCCTGATCAGCCAGCACAACCCCTGGGTCAAGCTGGTGCCGAACCATCGCGAAGATTCCATCCGCGACCTCGGACCGACTGCCGTGACCGGCACCCTGAGCGTTCCGGTCGGTCGTCTGCGCAAGCTCAACATGGGCTCGCAGTATTTGGGTGCCTTCACCGTGGGTGACCAACTGCTGTGGGGCGCTGCCGAACCGCTGCGCCGCATGCTGCGGATTCTGCTGGAGCGCTAAGCGCCAGCCGGGTATCCGGAATCAAACGAGGCCCTTCTGTTTTGGCAGAGGGGCTTTGTCTTTTATGGGGCACACATCGTTGCCCGGATGTGGGCGTGCAGTTACAGTGCCGCTCCCTCTGCGTTGTAGGTCAGTCCATGAGTCAGCCCATCAATGTCGCGCTGATCGGCGCCACCGGTAATATCGGCGAAGCGCTGGTCGAGTTGCTCGAAGAGCGCGAGTTTCCACTCAAGGATCTGCACCTGCTGGCCAGTATCGAGTCGGCAGGACAAAGCCTCTCATTCCGTGGCCGCCAGGTCCGGGTCAGGTCGCTCGAGGCCTTCGACTTTTCGCAGGTGCAGTTGGCGTTCTTCGCCGCAGGCGCGGAAGTCACGCGCGATTGCCGCGAGCGAGTGCTGGCGGCCGGCTGCTCGCTCATCGATCTGAGCGCTGCGTTACCGCTGGAGCAAGCACCCTGTGTCTTGCCGGAGCTGGGCGTCGAGGCGCTGCCGGCGTTGAGCAAGCCGTGGTGCGTCAGTGCGCCAACCCCTTCGGCGGTTGCCTGCGCATTGGTGCTGGCTGCATTGAAACCGATACTGCAGCCGCAGCGGTTGCAGCTGACTGCCATGTTGGCGATCTCGACCCTGGGGCGCAGTGGCGTACAGGAGTTGGCGCGGCAGACCGCCGAGTTGCTCAACGCACGTCCGCTGGAGCCCAGGACGGTGGATCGGCAGATCGCCTTCAACCTGCTGGCGCAGGTCGGCGAAGTCGACGAGCAAGGGCACGCGCAGCTGGAGAAGCGTCTCGCCGCAGAGGTTCGGCAATTGCTCGACGTGCCCGAACTTCCGGTGGCCGCGACGTGCGCCCTGGCTCCGGTATTTTTTGGCGATAGCCTGGTGCTTGGCGTACAGGCGGATTCTGAGGTCGACATCAGTACCGTGCTGCAGTTGCTCGAGGCCGCTCAGGGGATCGAGCTGGTTGAGGCGGGCGACTACCCGACTGCTGTGGGCGATGCGGTGGGGCAGGATCAAGTCTATGTCGGGCGGGTTCGTCGTGGTGTCGGCGATCCAACGCAGCTCAATTTGTGGATTGCGTCTGATAATGTAAGAAAAGGCGCCGCACTGAATGCAGTGCAGCTGGCCGAGTTATTGATAAAACACTATCTGTAAAAGATACTTACCTAGAAATTTGAAGAATCTTTCTAGCTTGGCAATACTGGCTGAGTTGATTGCTGAATGGGGAGCCGCTCCTAGAGCGGAGGCAGGCAGCAATTCTCAAGACCCTCTCGCATGCCGAGAAAAAAGCTAAAACAAGGGATAACGCTATGGTTCGGGTTCGCAAACTGGTGCTGGCAATCGCAGCCGCTTCCGCGCTGTCTTCCGGTATGGCGCATGCGCTGGGGTTGGGTGAAGTTACCCTGCAGTCCTCGCTGAATCAGCCGCTGGTAGCGGAAATCGAGTTGCTGGAGGTGCGCGACCTGGCCTCCAATGAGGTGATTCCCAACCTCGCGTCCCCTGAAGAGTTCATCAAGGCGGGCGTCGATCGTCAGTACTTCCTGACCGATCTCAAGTTCACTCCCGTATTGAAACCTAATGGCAAGAGTGTCATTCGCGTTACTTCAAGCAAGGCTGTGCGCGAACCCTACCTCAACTTCCTGGTGGAAGTGCTCTGGCCGAACGGTCGGTTGCTGCGTGAGTACACCCTGCTGCTCGATCCACCGCTTTACTCTCCGCAGACCACGGTAGCCGCTGCGCCGCAATTGCCGATTGCCGCTCCTGCGCCTGCACCGCGTGCGACCGTTGCGCCTTCCGCGCCCGCTCCGAGCAGCGCCGCACCGGCTCCCGCGCCGCGTCCTGCCGCACCGGCCCCGGCTTCTCGCGCCATTGCCGGTAACGAATACAGAACCACTGCCAACGATACGCTCTGGGAAATCGCCCAGCGTGTTGGCGGTGGTTCTTCGGTCAACCAGACCATGCTGGCCATCCAGGACCTGAATCCTGATGCCTTCATTGGCGGTAACATCAACCGCATGAAGAGCGGCCAGGTGCTGCGCCTGCCGGACGAGCAGCAGATTCGCAGCCGCAGCAATGCCGAGGCGGTCGCTCAGGTGGCCGAGCAGAACGCCGCCTGGCGCGAAGGTCGCGCCGTCGCCTCGCGTCAGCTGGATGCCACACGCCGTACCACCGCAGGTTCCGCGCCGGCCACTGCCGAGTCGGCTGACAGCCTGAAGCTGGTCGCTGCTGAAGCCGGCCAGTCCACTCGCGGTAGCGATACCGGCTCGGCCAACAGCAAGGCGCTGACCGACAAGCTGGCCGTGACCCAGGAAAGCCTGGACTCTACCCGTCGCGAGAATGCCGAGCTGCAGAGCCGCGTCGGTGACCTGCAGAGTCAGCTGGACAAGCTGCAGCGTCTGGTCGAATTGAAAGACAGTCAGTTGGCCAAGTTGCAGGCCGATCTGTCGGCGGCTCCGGCTCCGGCTGCTGCGGACGAGCCGGTTGCACAAGCCCCGGCTACCGATGCGCCGGCTGCGCAAGCGCCAACTGCTGAGCCCGAGGTCGCGCCTCCCGTGTCGGAGGCAGCGACACCACCGGCTTCGCCGCCTGAAGAGGCGGCGCCTGACTACAATTATTCCGAGGAACCGGCTGCGCCTGTCGAAGACAGCGCCGCCACCACCGAACAGCCGGCCGAGGAGCCGGCTGCTGCCGTTGAGCCTGCCGCTCCGGCCAAGCCGGTCGAAGAGGCCAAGCCGGCTGCGCCCGCTCCGGCACGAGCTCCGGCTCCGCAGGGCTTTGTCGATGACCTGATGGCCAACCCGATGACGCTGGGCCTGGCGGGTGGTGGCGTGCTGCTGCTCCTGCTGGTCGCCCTCATGGCGCTGTCGCGCCGCAATGCCATGAAGGAAGCCGAGCAGCAAGACGAGCTGGCTGACGAGCTGTCCCAGGATCAGGCATTCGCATCCGATCTGGATATGCCGCAAGACAGCTTCGCCGGTCTCGACGACGAGCCTGTTCAGGCCGCTGGCGAGGAGCGCGTTACGGCACAGACCGGCGATGCCCTGGGCGAGGCGGATATCTACATCGCCTACGGCCGCTTCAATCAGGCGGCTGAGCTGCTGCAGAACGCGATCAACGACGAGCCGCATCGTACCGACCTGCGCCTGAAGTTGATGGAGGTCTATGCCGAGCTGGGTGATCGCGAAGGCTTTGCCCGTCAGGACAACGAGCTGCGCGAAATCGGCGGGGCGAATGCCGAGGCCGAACAACTGAAGTCCAAGTATCCGGCCATCGCTGCCTTTACCGGCGCCGGGGTAGTGGCTGCTGCAGCGTCCGCCGAGGACGACATGGGCGATTTCAACCTCGATGATCTCAGCCTGGACGAGCCGGCCGCCGAGACGCCTGCCGCCACGACTGGCGATCTGGACGATGCATTCGACCTGAGCCTCGATGATCTCGAGGCCGATCTGGAGAGCGATCTTCAGACCGCCAACGCCGATGAGGCGCCGCTGTCGCTGGATGACGACCTGGACTTCGGCCTGATCGACGAGCCTGCTGCTGCGCCCTCTGCTGCGGCTGATGACGATCTGGACTTCGATCTGGCCCTGGGCGACGACAAGGTCGAACTGTCCCAGCCGGCCGACGATCTCTCTGCATTCAGCCTCGAGCTGGACGAGCCTGCTGCCGCCCCCAGCGACGAAGCCGATGATTTCCTGCTGAGCCTGGATGATGACGCGCCGCTGAATCAGCCTGCCGACGATCTGTCCGACTTCAGTCTCGATCTGCCGGAAGAGACGCCGGCTGTCGACCTCGACCTGCCGGCCGACTTCGATCTATCGCTCGAAGACGAAACCCCGGCTCAACCTGTTGTCGAGCCTGACAGCTTTGCAGCGCAGCTCGATGAAGTGACTGCCGAGCTGGATCAGTTGTCGAACGATTTCGAAGAGCCGCAAGCGGCTCCGTTGGCCCCGGTCGATGACCTGTCTGCTGGTCTGGATGGTGACGAAGACTTCGATTTCCTCTCCGGCACCGATGAGACCGCGACCAAGCTCGACCTGGCGCGCGCCTACATCGACATGGGCGACACCGAAGGGGCGCGCGACATTCTCGATGAGGTGGTCGCCGAGGGTAACGACGCACAGCAGCAGGAAGCTCGCGAGATGATTTCCAAGTTGGTTTGATCGATTCCATGTCTGAAGCAGTACCTGTAGCGGCCGCCGAAATGGCGGCCGCTGGCTTTTCCAGAGTCGCCCTGGGCCTTGAATACAAGGGCGCACGTTATCGCGGTTTCCAACGTCAGAGCGGCAAGGTCGCTTCCATCCAGGGGTGCCTGGAGGATGCGCTGTCGAAAGTGGCAGGCGGTGCGCCTGTCACTATTCACTGCGCAGGGCGCACCGATGCGTCCGTGCATTCCAGCGGTCAGGTGGTGCATTTCGATACCACCGTCGAGCGCTCGCTGCATGCCTGGATCATGGGTGCCAACATGAACCTGCCCAGCGACATCAGCGTGACCTGGGCCAAGGTAATGCCGGCGCATTTTCATGCGCGTTTTTCGGCCATGGCGCGGCGCTATCGCTACGTCATCTACAACGACCCGATTCGTCCGGCGCATATGGCTGAAGAGGTTACCTGGAATCATCGGCCGCTTGATGTGGCGCGCATGCGTGAAGCCGCATTGGCTCTGGTAGGCACACATGATTTCAGTGCCTTCCGCGCGACGCGGTGCCAGGCCAAGTCACCGGTCAAGACCGTTCACCATCTGCAGCTGATCGAACATGGCCGCTTTATCGTTCTGGATATCCGCGCCAATGCATTTTTGCACCATATGGTGCGTAACATCGCCGGCGTGTTGATGACCATTGGTGCTGGTGAGCGGCCGCCCGAGTGGGCGCGCGAGGTGCTCGAGCGCGGGGATCGCCATAGCGGAGGCGTGACTGCGCATCCCTACGGCCTGTACCTGGTACAGGTGGATTACCCGGAAGAGTTCGAGTTGCCGTCGCGCTACCTGGGGCCGCATTTTCTTTCCGGTCTGGTAGATGTGCGGCAAGGCTGAGCCTTTGTTACCATCCGGCGTTCGACAGGCAGAAGGTGTGAAGCGAATGCGCGTGCGCAGCAAGATTTGCGGCATTACCCGAGTGGAAGATGCGCTGGCCGCAGTAGAGGCCGGGGCGGATGCCATTGGCCTGGTGTTCTACGCCAAGAGCCCGCGTGCCGTCAGTGTCGAGCAGGCTGCTGCTATCGTGCAGGCGGTACCGCCCTTCGTGTCCTGTGTCGGCCTGTTCGTGAACATGCCGCGTGATCAGTTGCTGGCCGTGTTGCAGCAGGTGCCGCTGGACTTGCTGCAATTTCATGGCGACGAGTCGCCCGCTGATTGCGAGGGCTATGGCCGACCCTACATAAAGGCACTGCGTGTGCGTCCGGGTGAGGATCTGGCTGCCACGATGGCGCCCTATGCCGGTGCGCGCGGCATTCTCCTCGACACTTTCGTCGAGGGTGTGCCCGGCGGAACCGGGGCGGCCTTCGACTGGTCACTCGTACCGCAGGACGCTGACAAACCGATCATCCTTGCCGGCGGCCTGGAGGCGAGCAACGTCGCTGCCGCCATTCGCCAGGTCCGGCCCTATGCCGTCGATGTCAGTGGCGGGGTAGAGGTGAATAAAGGCATAAAGGATGCAGAGAAGATTCGTGCATTCGTGCAGGCCGTGCATGACACGCAATGTGACGGCGATCGAGGCGGGGCCGTCAATTAGCCTGTCACGCCGCCGTGGCTCGTTTCGATGGGCGCGATGCGGCAGAAAAGAATTGCTGGAGATGGGCGCTCACGATGAAGCGTTCATCCGAACCAACGGTTATGGAGAAATGACAGCATGAGCAACTGGTTGGTAGACAAACTCATTCCCTCGATCATGCGTTCCGAGGTGAAGAAGAGCTCTGTGCCCGAGGGCCTGTGGCACAAATGTCCGTCCTGTGATGCCGTGCTTTATCGTCCCGAGCTGGAAAAGACCCTCGACGTCTGCCCCAAGTGCAACCATCACATGCGCATCGGCGCGCGCGCGCGTCTCGATATCTTCCTTGATGCCGACGGCCGCGAAGAGATCGGCGCTGACCTGGAGCCGGTGGACCGTCTGAAATTCCGCGACAGCAAGAAGTACAAGGATCGCTTTACCGCTGCGCAGAAGCAGACCGGCGAGAAGGATGCGCTGATCTCCATGAGCGGCACCCTCGAAGGCATGCCGATCGCCGTTTGCGCGTTCGAGTTCTCCTTCATGGGCGGTTCCATGGGTGCCGTCGTCGGCGAGCGTTTCGTCCAGGCGGCCAATGTTGCGCTGGAAAAGCGCTGCCCGTTGGTGTGCTTCTCCGCTTCCGGTGGTGCGCGTATGCAGGAGGCGCTGATCTCGCTGATGCAGATGGCCAAGACCTCCGCTGCGCTGGCGCGTTTGCGTGAAGAGGGCCTACCGTTCATCTCCGTGCTGACCGACCCGGTCTACGGCGGCGTATCGGCCAGCCTGGCGATGCTCGGCGATGTGATCGTGGCCGAGCCGAAGGCGCTGATCGGCTTCGCCGGCCCGCGCGTGATCGAGCAGACCGTACGCGAAAAGCTGCCGGAAGGCTTCCAGCGCAGTGAGTTCCTGCTCGAACACGGTGCCATCGACATGATCATTCCGCGCAATGAGCTGCGTCCGCGTCTGGCGCGCCTGTTGGCGCAGATGATGCATCGTCCTTCCCCGGTTTCCCTGCCGGCCACTGCATGACCGAACGTAGCCTGGGCGAGTGGCTCGCCTACCTCGAGCAGTTGCATCCCTCGGCCATCGACATGGGTCTGGAGCGCTCGCGCGAGGTGGCGCACCGGCTCGGCCTGGGCAAGCCCGCGCCGCTGGTGATCACCGTCACCGGCACCAACGGCAAGGGTTCCACCTGCGCCTTTCTCGCCAGCCTGATCAGTGCTCAGGGGCAGCGTGTCGGGGTCTACAGCTCGCCCCATCTGCTGCGTTACAACGAGCGTGTGCTCGTCGATGGGCGTGAGGTAAGCGACGAGGCGTTGTGCCAGGCTTTCGCGGCGGTCGAGTCGGCGCGTGGCGAAATATCGCTGACCTACTTCGAGATGGGCACGCTGGCAGCCTTCTGGCTGTTCGAGCGGGCCGGACTGGATGCCGTGGTGCTCGAAGTCGGCCTGGGCGGGCGTCTGGATGCGGTCAATCTGGTAGATGCCGATCTGGCCCTGATCACCAGCATTGGCCTGGATCATGCCGACTGGCTCGGTGATACCCGTGAGTCGGTGGCCTTCGAAAAAGCCGGCATCATGCGTGCCGGCAAGCCTGCCTTGTGCGGTGATCTGGATCCGCCGCTGCCTTTGTTGCAGCAGGTCGCGACCCTGGATGCGCCGCTGTTCCTGCGCGGCCGTGACTATGACCTGAGCGTTAAGGCGCAGGAATGGTCCTGGTATGGCCTCGACGCGCAGGGCCAGGTGCTGCGCCTGGAGCAATTGCCAGTTCTCGATTTGCCCATGGAAAACGCCGCGCTGGCGTTACAGGCCTATGCGCTTCTGCCGCTGCCCTGGGATCAGCAGTGGATTGCTCAGGCGTTGCTGGCCACGCGAGTCACCGGGCGGCTGGATCGCCGCGCGCTGGATTGGCGAGGCAAGTCACTCACACTGTTGCTCGATGTTGGGCATAATCCCCATGCGGCCGATTATCTGGCGCAGCGCCTGGAAAGCCGCCCGCCGAACGGAAAGCGCCGGGCCGTGTTCGCCCTGTTGGCCGACAAGGATTTGCCGGGCGTGGTCGCGCCGCTCTTGAGCCTGGTTTCCACCTGGGCGGTGGCGCCGCTCGATACGCCGCGTTCGCGTTCAGCTGGTGAACTGGCCGGGCATCTGCAGGCACAGGGCGCGGCGGTGGGGCAATATCCGAATGTGCGTGCTGCGCTCGAGGCACAGTGCGAGCAGGCGGCAGATGGTGACGAGATACTGTTGTTCGGATCGTTTTTCTGCGTGGCCGAGGCCCTGGAATGGCTGGCCCGCCCGGCTTGATAAGGGGATTGGGGGATGGCAATGCTGGACAAGGGGCTCAAGCAGCGCATGGTCGGTGCGCTGGTGCTGGTGGCGCTGGCGGTGATCTTCCTGCCGATGCTGCTGTCGCGCGAAGACGAGATGCGTCGCGTGGTGGTCGAGGCTCCGGCGATGCCGCAGGCGCCGGAGGCTGCCGAGATCGTGGTTGAGCCTGCCGAGGTCGTCGAGCCCGAGCCGTTGCCGCAGGAACCTGTGCCGGTCGAGGAGGTTGAGCCGCAGATCGTCGAGGTGCCGGAGCAGCCCAAGCAGACCCCGCCTCCTGCTGCCGAGCCGAGCAAACCCGAACCGGCCAGGACCGAGCCTGCCAAGACCGAGCAGGCCGTCACCACGGCTCCGGCCAAGCCTGAAGGGCGCCTGGACGCCAACAGTCTGCCGATCAGCTGGTCGGTGCAACTGGCCAGTCTGTCCAGTCGCGGTGGGGCGGAGAACCTGCAGAAAACCCTGCGCAGCCAGGGCTACAACGCCTATATCCGCACCTTCGATGGCATGAATCGCGTGTTCGTCGGTCCGTTGATCGAGCGTGCCGAGGCCGAGCGCCTGCGCGACCAGCTCAATCGCCAGCACAAGCTCAGCGGTTTTGTCGTGCGTTTCCAGCCTGAGGCCGGCTGAGCCCATCGTTGATATGCAACGCCCGGTTACCCGATTCGCCGGGCTCTGCTAAAATGCTCCGCCTTTTCCGCTGGTAGGCCGCACCGTGGTATTCACCTGGGTCGATTGGGCGATCATCGCCGTCATCGCCATTTCTAGTCTGATCAGTCTCAAGCGCGGCTTCGTCAAGGAAGCCCTGTCGCTGCTGACCTGGATCATCGCAGGTGTGGTCGCCTGGATGTTCGGTGGCGCATTGGCCCAGCATCTCGTCGAATTCATCGAAACACCTTCGGCACGGGTGATCGCCGCCTGTGCCATTCTCTTTATCGCCACCTTGCTGGTGGGCGCGCTGGTCAATTTCCTGATCGGTGAGCTGATCCGCGTGACAGGCCTGTCCGGTACCGACCGTTTTCTCGGCATGGTATTCGGCGCCGCGCGTGGAGGCTTGCTGGTCGTGCTGCTGGTCGGGCTGATCAGCCTGGCACCGGTTGAGCAGGATTCGTGGTGGCAGCAGTCGCAACTGGTGCCGCATTTTCTGATGGTTGCCGACTGGTCGAAGAACCTCATTCTGGGGTGGTCCGAGCAGTGGTTTACCGGTGGTTCGGCTAACCCAGTCGATCTGCTTTAAAAGAGTGGCCGGCGCGGACCAACCGCTGCACCGGTCGCTGAACTAGCCTGAATTATCTAGCAGGGGTCGTGGCACATGTGTGGCATCGTCGGTATCGTCGGTAAATCGAACGTCAATCAGGCGCTGTATGACGGGCTGACCGTCCTCCAGCACCGCGGCCAGGATGCTGCCGGTATTGTCACCAGCCATGATGGCCGCCTGTTCCTGCGCAAGGACAACGGCCTGGTGCGCGATGTCTTCCAGCAGCGCCACATGCAGCGTCTGGTCGGCCATATGGGCATCGGTCACGTGCGCTACCCAACTGCGGGCAGCTCCAGTTCGGCCGAAGCGCAGCCGTTCTATGTCAACTCGCCGTATGGCATCACCCTGGCGCACAACGGCAACCTGACCAACGTCGAGCAGTTGGCCAAGGAAATTTACGAGTCCGACCTGCGCCACGTGAACACCAACTCCGACTCGGAAGTGCTGCTCAACGTATTCGCCCACGAGCTGGCCCAGCGGGGCAAGCTGCAGCCAACCGAGGAAGACGTGTTCGCCGCCGTCACCCACGTGCACGAGCGCTGCCTGGGCGGCTACGCCGTGGTGGCGATGATCACCGGCTACGGCATCGTCGGCTTCCGCGACCCCAATGGCATTCGCCCGATCGTCTTCGGCCAGCGCCACACCGACGAAGGCGTGGAGTACATGATCGCCTCGGAAAGCGTGTCGCTGGACGTGCTCGGCTTCACCCTGATCCGCGACCTGGCGCCGGGCGAAGCGGTGTACATCACCGAGGAAGGCCAGTTGTTCACCCGTCAGTGCGCGGCCAATCCAAAATACGCGCCGTGCATCTTCGAGCACGTCTATCTGGCGCGTCCGGACTCGATCATGGACGGCATCTCGGTCTACAAGGCACGCCTGCGCATGGGCGAGAAGCTGGCCGAAAAGATTCTCCGCGAGCGTCCGGAGCATGATATCGACGTGGTCATCCCGATCCCCGACACCAGTCGTACCGCTGCGCTGGAGCTGGCCAACCGCCTGGGCGTGAAATTCCGCGAAGGCTTCGTCAAGAACCGCTACATCGGTCGTACCTTCATCATGCCCGGCCAGGCAGCGCGCAAGAAATCCGTGCGGCAGAAGCTCAATGCCATCGAGCTGGAGTTCCGCGGCAAGAACGTGATGCTGGTCGACGACTCCATCGTGCGTGGCACAACCTGCAAGCAGATCATCCAGATGGCCCGCGAGGCCGGGGCGAAGAATGTCTACTTCTGCTCGGCGGCGCCTGCTGTGCGCTACCCGAACGTGTACGGTATCGACATGCCCAGCGCCCATGAGCTGATCGCCCATGGTCGCAGCACCGAGCAGGTGTGCGAGCTGATCGGCGCAGACTGGCTGATCTACCAGGATCTGCCGGACCTGATCGAAGCGGTCAGCGGCAGCAAGAAGATCAAGATCGACAACTTTGACTGTGCGGTTTTCGATGGCAAGTATGTGACCGGCGACGTCGATGAGGCCTACCTGGACCGCATCGAGCAGGCGCGCAACGACGCCAGCAAGGCCAAGTCGCAGGCGGTCAGCGCGATTATCGATCTGCACAACAATTGATGCGCGGGGCAGGGGAATCCTGCCCTTGATTTGTAGCCCGGATGCAATCCGGGGGAATGTCGTATTGAAGTTCCCGGATTGCATCCGGGCTACTTATTCGTGAGGTAGAAAGATGACACTGGAATGGGAAGCGGGGCGGCTCGACAGCGATCTGGATGGTGTTGGCTTCGACACCCTGGCGGTGCGCGCCGGTCAGCGCCGTTCGCCGGAGGGTGAGCACGGCGAGGCCTTGTATCTGACCTCCAGCTACGTGTTCCGTACCGCCGCCGATGCGGCCGCGCGTTTTGCCGGTGAAGTGCCGGGCAACGTCTATTCGCGCTATACCAACCCCACTGTGCGCACCTTCGAGGAGCGCATCGCGGTGCTGGAAGGCGCCGAGCAGGCGGTGGCCACCGCGTCCGGCATGTCGGCCATCCTCGCCATCGTCATGAGTCTGTGCAGCGGCGGCGACCACGTGCTGGTGTCGCGCAGCGTGTTCGGTTCGACCATCAGTCTTTTCGAGAAGTACCTCAAGCGTTTCGGCATCGAGGTGGATTATGTGCCGCTGGCCGATCTGGATGCCTGGCAGGGTGCGTTCAAGCCCAATACCAAGCTGCTGTTCGTCGAGTCGCCGTCCAATCCGCTGGCCGAGCTGGTGGATATCGCGGCACTGGCCGAGATCGCCCATGCGCGTGGCGCGCTGCTGGCGGTGGACAACTGCTTCTGCACGCCGGCCCTGCAGCAGCCGCTGAAACTTGGTGCCGATATCGTCATGCATTCGGCCACCAAGTACATCGACGGTCAGGGCCGTGGCCTGGGTGGCGTGGTCGCCGGCCGCAGCGAGCTTATGAAGGAAGTGGTGGGTTTCCTGCGTACCGCCGGGCCGACCCTCAGCCCGTTCAACGCCTGGATGTTCGTCAAGGGCCTGGAAACCCTGCGTATTCGTATGCGCGCGCAGAGCGAGAGTGCCCTGCAACTGGCGCTGTGGCTGGAGCAACAGCCGCAGGTCGAACGCGTGTACTACGCCGGTCTGCCCAGCCATCCGCAGCATGAGCTGGCGAAGAAGCAGCAGAGTGCCTTCGGTGCGGTGGTCAGCTTCGAGGCCAAGGGTGGTCGCGACGCGGCGTGGAAGGTGATCGATGCCACGCGTGTCATCTCCATCACCACCAACCTCGGCGACACCAAGACCACCATCGCCCACCCGGCCACTACTTCGCATGGTCGCCTGACGCCGCAGGAGCGTGCCAATGCCGGCATCAGCGACAGTCTGATCCGCGTTGCGGTGGGGCTGGAAGAGCTGGAAGACCTGAAGGCAGATCTGGCACGCGGCCTGGCCGCGCTCTGATGCTGGAGTGGGGGAGTGACGATGCGCCCAACAATGGGCGTGTCGCGCTGGTCAGCGGCGCGGCGCGTGGTATCGGTCTGGGTATCAGTGCCTGGCTGATCACCGAGGGCTGGCAGGTGGTGCTGGCCGACGTCGATCGCGAGCGCGGCTCGAAGGTGGCACGTGTGCTGGGCGACAACGCCTGGTTCGTTGCCATGGACGTAGCCAAGGAGGATCAGGTCAGTGTCGGCGTTGCCGAGATTCTTGGTCAGTTCGGTCGTCTCGATGCGCTGGTGTGTAACGCGGCCATTGCCGACCCTCATACGCCGCCGCTGGAGTCGCTCGATCTCAAACGCTGGAATCGCATCCTGGCGGTCAACCTGACCGGAGCCATGCTGCTGGCCAAGCATTGCGCGCCGTATCTGCGCGGGCATCGCGGCGCCATTGTCAACATCGCCTCGACCCGCGCCAGCCAGTCCGAGGCCGATTGCGAGGCCTATGCCGCGAGCAAGGGTGGGTTGGTGGCGCTGACCCATGCGTTATCCATCAGTCTCGGCCCCGAGGTTCGCGTCAATTGCGTCAGCCCGGGCTGGATCGATGCCCGTGACCCATCGCAGCAGCGGCTGGAGCCGCTATCGGTATTCGATCATGCGCAGCATCCGGTCGGCCGCGTTGGCACGGTGGAAGACGTCGCAGCGCAGGTCGCCTGGCTGCTGTCCGATGCGGCCGGTTTCGTCACTGGACAGGAGTTCGTCATCGACGGCGGCATGAGTCGCAAGATGATCTATCAGGACTGACAGCGTATAGAAGCGAGCTCTGTGGGAGCGGACTTGTCCGCGAGCTTTTACGCAGTTCGCGGACAAGTCCGCTCCCACGCAAGCAACTGCAGCTAGCGAACAAGGGCTCCGGTGGGAACTCTTCGTTGCGTCACATGTTGGGCTAATTCGGCCCGCCACTGCCTTCCGGAACCACTCAGCCATCGGTGGTGCCATAAGCCGCAAGATCAGCTATCAGGACTGAC
The DNA here is from genome assembly GCF_002479365.1 of Pseudomonas sp. UBA7530. NCBI lineage: Bacteria > Pseudomonadati > Pseudomonadota > Gammaproteobacteria > Pseudomonadales > Pseudomonadaceae > Pseudomonas > Pseudomonas sp. UBA7530. The sequence continues at coordinate 539,184 of NZ_DLMS01000001.1, read as the reverse complement.
AGCGCGCAGAAGCGAGCGCTGTGGGAGCGGACTTGTCCGCGAAATTTTACGCGCAGGTTCGCGGACAAGCCCGTTCCCACCCAAGCACCTGCAGATAATAAAAAAGGCTCCCGAGGGAGCCTTTTTCACGCCGGACGCGAATTACATGTTGGGGTAATTCGGGCCGCCAGTGCCTTCCGGTGCAACCCAGGTGATGTTCTGGGCCGGGTCCTTGATGTCACAGGTCTTGCAGTGCACGCAGTTCTGCGCGTTGATCTGGAACTTCTTCGCGCCGTCTTCCTGCGTCACCACTTCGTACACGCCAGCCGGGCAATAGCGCTGCGCCGGTTCGTCGTACAGTGGCAGGTTTTTCTCGATCGGGATGCTCGGGTCGGCCAGCTTCAGATGGCAGGGCTGCTCTTCCTCATGGTTGGTGTTGGAGAGGAACACCGAGGAGAGCTTGTCGAAGCTGAGTTTGCCGTCCGGTTTCGGGTAGGCGATCTTCGCGCACTCCGCTGCAGGCTTCAAGCAGGCGTAGTCCGGCTTGTTGTCGTGCAGGGTGAAGGGCGCCTTGCCGCCGAAGATGTTCTGATCCAGCCAGTTGATGCCGCCGCCAACGATGGCGCCGTACTTGTGGATGGCCGCGCCGAAGTTACGGCTGCGGAACAGTTCGTCGTACAGCCAGCTGGCCTTGAAGCCATCGACATAGTTGGTCAGCTCGTCGCCGCCGTCACGGCCGGCAGCCAGGGCTTCGGCGATGGCGTCGGCCGCCAGCATGCCGGATTTCATCGCAGTGTGGCTGCCCTTGATCTTGGCGAAGTTCAGGGTGCCGAGGTCGCAGCCGATCAGTGCGCCACCCGGGAAGACCATTTTCGGCAGCGAGTTGATGCCGCCCTTGCAGATGGCGCGGGCGCCATAGGAAACGCGCTTGCCGCCTTCCAGGTACTGCGCGACTACCGGGTGGTGCTTGTAGCGCTGGAATTCGTCGAACGGCGAGAGGTGCGGGTTGGCGTAGGACAGGTCGATGATCAGACCCACCACCACCTGGTTGTTTTCCAGGTGATAGAGGAAGGAGCCACCGGTGTTCTCTGTGCCCATGATGTCCATTGGCCAGCCGGCGGTGTGTACCACCAGGCCCTGGTCATGTTTGGACGGGTCGATGTCCCAGATTTCCTTGATGCCGATGCCGTAATGCTGGGCATCGGCTTCGCTGTCGAGGTTGTACTTCTTGATCAGCTGCTTGCCGATGTGGCCGCGGCAGCCTTCGGCGAACAGGGTGTACTTGGCGCGCAGTTCCATGCCGGGGGTGTAGTAGCCTTCCTTGGGATTGCCTTCGCGGTCGACGCCCAGGTCACCGGTGACGATACCGCGCACCACGCCATTCTCGTCGATCAGCGCTTCCTGAGCGGCGAAGCCCGGGTAGATCTCCACGCCCAGGTTCTCGGCCTGCTGGGCCAGCCAGCGGCACAGGTTGCCCAGGGAAATGATGTAATTGCCTTCGTTGTGCATGGTTTTCGGCACAAAGAAGTCAGGAATTCGGGTAGCCTTGTCGGCGTCGCGCAGCAGATAGATGTCATCGCGCTTGACCGGGGTATTCAGTGGGGCGCCAAGTTCTTTCCAGTCGGGGAAGAGTTCGTTCAGGGCGCGCGGCTCGAATACCGCGCCGGAGAGGATGTGGGCGCCAACTTCGGAGCCTTTTTCGACCACGCAGACGCTGATCTCCTGGCCCGCTTCAGCGGCTTTCTGCTTCAGTCGGCAGGCGGCGGACAGTCCGGATGGGCCGGCGCCGACGATGACGACGTCGAACTCCATAAATTCGCGTTCCACAGGCTATCTCCTACTCAAGGCTCTTCGATGTTTTATAGGGGAGGGCGCGACTCGCTCCCTAGGCACGGCGTGGGCATTATATCTACACCCTCTCGACGGGCCAATACAAACGTTTGTTTGAATTTTCTGTAGGCCTGCTAGAATCGTACTACATCGCGGATGACCGGCCAGTTCGCTGTATTGACCAGGCCAGGCCGCGGGGTCAAGATACGGGCGGTTTTGCGCTCGCCGTCTGAGCTGAAAGGTTGGTTGCGGCCGATTTTGCATCACTGGCCAGGCTCGCCTGGGCGACATTCTTATTCACCGGAGAGTAACGAGGAATCCATGAAGGTTCTTGTAGCTGTCAAACGAGTGGTTGACTACAACGTCAAGGTTCGCGTCAAGGCGGACAACAGCGGCGTCGACCTCGCCAACGTCAAGATGTCCATGAACCCCTTCTGCGAAATCGCCGTGGAAGAAGCCGTACGCCTGAAGGAGAAGGGCGTGGCGAGCGAAATCGTCGTCGTCACCATCGGTCCGGCTACCGCTCAGGAGCAACTGCGCACCGCGCTGGCCCTCGGCGCCGACCGTGCCATCCTGGTCGAGTCCAATGACGAGCTGAACTCTCTTGCCGTGGCCAAGCTGCTCAAGGCTGTGGTCGACAAGGAGCAGCCGCAGCTGGTGATCATGGGCAAGCAGGCCATCGACAGCGACAACAACCAGACCGGCCA
>NZ_DLMS01000001.1:531962-536477 GCF_002479365.1 Pseudomonas sp. UBA7530 | reverse complement strand
CAACCAGACCGGCCAGATGCTGGGCGCGCTGACCGGCTTCGGCCAGGGCACCTTCGCTTCCAAGGTCGAAGTGGCTGGCGACAAGGTCAATGTCACCCGTGAGATCGATGGCGGTCTGCAGACCGTTGCGCTGAACCTGCCGGCGATCGTCACCACCGACCTGCGCCTGAACGAGCCGCGCTACGCGTCGCTGCCGAACATCATGAAGGCCAAGAAGAAGCCGCTGGAGACTGTGACTCCGGACGCGCTGGGCGTTTCCACTGCCTCCACCGTCAAGACCCTGAAAGTCGAAGCACCGGCTGCCCGCAGTGCCGGCATCAAGGTCAAGTCCGTGGCTGAACTGGTCGAGAAACTGAAGAACGAGGCGAAGGTAATCTAAATGACTATCCTGGTTATCGCTGAACACACCAATGCCGCTCTGGCTGCCGCTACCCTGAACACCGTTGCTGCCGCGCAGAAGATCGGTGGCGACATTCACGTTCTGGTGGCCGGCGCCAACGCTGGCGCTGCTGCCGAAGCTGCCGCCAAGATCGCTGGCGTGGCCAAGGTCCTGGTTGCCGACAACGCCGCCTATGCCAACCAGCTGCCGGAAAACGTCGCGCCGCTGGTAGCCGAACTGGGCAAGGGCTACAGCCACATCCTGGCTGCCGCCACCAGCAACGGCAAGAACATCCTGCCGCGCGTCGCCGCTGCCCTGGACGTCGACCAGATCTCCGAGATCATCGCCGTCGAGAGCGCCGACACCTTCAAGCGTCCGATCTACGCCGGTAACGCCATCGCTACCGTACAGTCCTCGGCTGCCATCAAGGTGATCACCGTACGTAGCACCGGTTTCGACGCCGCAGCTGCCGAGGGTGGTTCCGCTGCCGTTGAAGCCGTCTCCGGTCCGGCCGATGCCGGCAAGTCCGCCTTCGTCGGCGAAGAGCTGGCCAAGTCCGACCGTCCGGAACTGACCGCTGCCAAGATCGTCGTTTCCGGCGGCCGTGGCATGGGCAATGGCGACAACTTCAAGCACCTGTACTCCCTGGCCGACAAGCTCGGCGCTGCCGTCGGCGCTTCTCGCGCTGCGGTCGATGCCGGCTTCGTACCGAACGACATGCAGGTTGGTCAGACCGGCAAGATCGTCGCGCCGCAGCTGTACATCGCTGTCGGTATCTCCGGTGCGATCCAGCACCTGGCCGGTATGAAAGACTCCAAGGTGATCGTTGCGATCAACAAGGACGAAGAGGCGCCGATCTTCCAGGTTGCCGACTACGGTCTGGTTGCCGATCTGTTCGAAGCCGTACCGGAGCTGGAGAAGTCGCTCTAAGCCGCTTTTCCTGCTACGAAAAACCCGCTCTCGTGAGCGGGTTTTTTATTGCCTGCATATTGTCACTTCAGACTTTGCAGAAAACGCCGGTAGAGCAGGGCGCTTTCCTCGGGGCGTTCGAGCATCGGTGCGTGACCGACGTTATCCATGATCACCACGCTGGATTTGCGCAGCAGCGGCTGCATGACTTCGATGCTGGACACGTCCAGCACACGATCCTGCTTGCCCCAGAGCAGCAAGGTGGGCGCCTGGATTTTCTTCAGCTCAGGCTCCAGCGGGACATTGCGTTCGACGAGTTGCTTGAAGACCATCTCGTAGTGCGGGGCCTTGGCCATGGAACGCTCGCCCAGATAACGCTTGAGCGACTGCGGCAGATAGGGCGGCTCGACGAAAACGAACTGCAGCAATTTCTCGAAGTCCTGCGGCTGCGCGACCACCAATGGGTTGGCTTCGCCATGGGTCAGCAGGCGATACAGCTCGCTCCTGTGCGGGCTGTCGATCCCGGCGTTGGCGAACAGTGCCAGCGAGCGCACGCGATCGGGGTAGCGCGCCGCGAAGAGTGCGGCGATGTGTCCGCCCATCGAGTTGCCCAGCACGTGTGCCTGCTGGATGCCCATGGCATCGAGAATGTCCGCCAGACGTTCGGCCTGGGTGCCGACATCATAGCTGCCAGGTGGCAGGTCGCTGTCGCCGAAGCCGGGCAGGTCAAGGGCGATGACGCGATAGTCCTGGGTCAGGTGGCGGGAGAAACGCAGCCAGTTATCCTTGTCCGCGGCGAAGCCGTGGAGCAGCACCAGGGTTTCGCCGCTCGCCGGTCCTCCCTGGTAGTAATGGATGTTAAGATTGTGCACAGCTAGCCGCTCGTGACTGAGCCCGGCGCGGTACTGTTCGATCAGGCGCAGGCCGGCCAGTTGAGTCGCTGGAAAGAAGTACAGCATGGCTGCGCTTCCTGACAGTAGAAGTAGCAGTGCGAGCAGCAGTTTTTTCATGGCGCGTCCTTATCGCGAATTATTATGGCGGCGCCACTAAGCTAGCATGAACGCAGAAGATTACGGGGCGGCTGAGAGCCTCCTGCCGATCAACGCACAACCGAGAGTCGCCAATGCCTGAGCGTGGTCTGTTTAAGTCGCTGCTGCTGTTGTGCACACTGGCCGTGATGCCCGGCGCCGCCCTGGCCGCAGGTAAATGCGAACGCCTGGTGGCGACCGGCAACCCCGAATACCCGCCTTATCTCTGGCGCGATCCGCAGAATCCGCAACAGTTGATCGGTGCCAATGCCGATATGCTCAAGCATCTGGGCAAAGAGCTGGGTGTGGTGATCGACGTGATCCATACCGGGCCCTGGTCGCGCGCGCAGGACGAAGTGCGTACCGGCCGTGTCGACCTGCTTGCGGGCGCGTTCCTGACGCTGCCACGCCTGGAAAGCATGGACTACGTACACCCTGCATTCTTCTTCACGCCGAGCGTGGTCTGGGTGCGCAAGGGCGAGGCCTTCCCCTATGGCAGCTGGATCGACCTGCAGGGGCATACCGGCGACACCCTGGTGGGCAATAGCTTCGGTCAGCAGTTCGATAGCTTTGCCAAGCAGAACCTGACGCTCGAGGGCGTATCCAGTCTGACCCAGGCGTTCCAGAAGTTGCTGCTCGGCCGCACCGATTACGTGCTCTACGAGCGCTACCCCGGCTTGGCGCTCGCCGAGACGCTGGGCATGGAAGATGATCTCGAGGTGCTGGACCCGCCGATCTCCAGCGAGGGTCTTTACCTTACCCTTTCGCATAATTCGGCATGCAACGAGCCCTGGCTGCGTGGTCAGCTGGCGCGGAAGATGACAGAAATGGTCGCCGCCGGGCTGCCTGAGCAGTACCTGAAAAGCAATCTGGAACTGTGGAAGGCGCAGCAGATGCAGCCCGATCCGGTCGGCGACGTGACTCAGTAGGATTTTTTTAGTGATCAATCGAACTCTTCCCGTGCTGCTGGCGCTGGGCCTGGCGGCTTGCGCAAGCGATCCTGCCCCCACCGAGCAGTTGCGTCTGACCGAGCAGGCCTTGGCGCAGACCAAATCCCTGGGCGTAGCCAGCGAGCAGTCCGCGTCCTTGCGCCAGGCCGAAGACAAGTTCGCCCAGGCCCAGGCAGCCATGCAGGACGGTGAAAATAAGCAGGCACGCCAACTGGCCGAGCAGGCCGAGCTCGATGCGCGCCTGGCCGAGGCGGAGCATCTCAACGGCAAGGGCCGCGAGCAGCTGACCGAGCTCAACCAGCGTATCGGCCGTTTGCGCCAGCAACTGGGAGCCATGTGATGAAGGCTTTCGGTTATCTCGGCGGGCTATTGTTGGCCGGTGCCTTGCTCAGTGGTTGTGCAGCCCACCAGCCGGCAAGCGAGCAAGCGCTGGAAGAGGCGCGCCTGAGCTTCCAGTCGGTCAAGGAAGATCCCAATGTCCTGCGCGCCGCGCCCAAGGACGTTATTCGCGCAGGTGAGTCACTGGCGCGCGCCGAGCGGCTATCCAGCTACTGGGGCAGTGGCGACGACGTGCGTCATTACGCCTATCTCAGCCAGCGCTATGCCGATATCGCCCGGCAACACAGCGAGATTAGCCTCAATCATGAGCGCGCTGCCAAGCTCGAGCTGGAGCGTCAGCGCCTGCAGCTGACGTTGCGCGAAGCCAAGCTGCTCAGCGTGCAGCAGCACAACGGCTGGCTGGAAGAGCAGATGGTCAGCCTCGCCACTAGCGAGACCGAGCGCGGCCTGGTGATGACCCTGGGCGACATGCTGTTCGATGCCGGCCGCGCCGACCTGCAGCCGGCAGCCAACCGCACGGTGCTCAAGCTCGTGCAGTTCCTGCAGCTCAACCCGCAGCGGCGTGTGCGTATGGAGGGCTATACCGACAATACCGGTGACGCCGCCGAGAACCTCGAGCTTTCACGAGCGCGAGCGCAGGCTGTGGCCGATCTGCTGGTTGATCTGGGCGTGGATGCCAAGCGTATTCAGGTGGTCGGTTACGGCGTGGACTTTCCCGTCGCGGAGAACGCCTCGGCACGCGGTCGGGCGCAGAACCGTCGGGTGGAGATCGTCTTCTCCGACGAGCGAGGTCAGCTTGGCGCAGAGCGTTGAATCGCTGACATAGAGCATGCGAACCCCGGCGCGTCCGCAATGCTGTTCACTTAAGGTTGTACGCGCTTGGCTCCCCTCTCCCATTTATGGGAGAGGG
>NZ_DLMS01000001.1:487125-531842 GCF_002479365.1 Pseudomonas sp. UBA7530 | reverse complement strand
AGGGGCTGGGGGAGAGGGCTGAAAATTCCGCAAGACTGCCAGTTTCCCCCTCTCCCTAACCCTCTCCCCTCAGGGGCGAGGGGACTAATCGCCTGCGACCACTTCTTATGTGAACAGCATTACGGCGCGTCCGGGGTTTTTTATGCATTGAAGATAGCGGCGACGCCGCGTTTTTCCCGCAGACCTTGCCGTATCAGAAAAACAGATTGCATCTGTGCCGGTACAATTGTGTAGCAATAGGTTACTGTTATGCTCCATTGACCCGGAGAATCTCGCCATGACCAATCTGCTGCTCTATCAACGCATCGCCCAGCAGTTGGCCGAGGATATTCGCCGTGGCGTCTACCAGCCGGGCGAGCGTGTGCCCTCGGTGCGCAAGATGAGCGCGCAGCTCAATGTCAGCCACGCCACGGTTTTGCAGGCGTACGCCAATCTTGAGGACCAGGGGCTGATCCGGGCGCGGCCGCAGTCGGGCTTCTATGTTCACCAGACGCCAGCGCTGACCGCGCCGACGCCCGATATTGCCAAGGTCGAGCGGCCGGGCCTGGTCACCCGCGCCAGCATTATCAATCAGGTGCTCACCGAGTCACGTCGTGAGGGCGTGTTCCCGCTGGGCGCAGCGGTGCCGCATGTCGATTACCTGCCGGTGCGCGCGCTGCACCAGCAACTGGCCAAGGTCACTCGTTTTCACAGCCCGCGTGCCTTCAGCTACATGTTCAGCCCCGGCTTCGAGCCGTTGCGCCGCCAGGTGGCGATCCGCATGCGCGATGCCGGCGTGGTGGTCGATCCCTCGGAAGTGGTGATCACCCATGGCTGCGTCGATGCGCTGCAGATGAGCCTGCGCGTGCTGACCAAGCCGGGCGACCTGATCGCAGTGGAGTCGCCAACCTATTACGGTCTGCTGCAACTGGCCGACTTGCTGGGGCTCAAGGTCATCGAGATCCCGTGTGACCCCACCACCGGCATCAGCCTGGAAGCGCTGCAACTGGCGGCCAACCAGTGGCCTATCAAGGCGCTGGTGCTGACTGCACGGCTGTCCAATCCATTGGGCGGTACCATTCCCGAGGAGCGCCAGCGCCAGTTGCTGCGCCTGGCCGGTGATTATGATTTCCAGATCGTCGAGGACGATATCTACGGCGAGCTGATGTTCGAACAGGGGCCGACCAAGGCGCTCAAGTCGCATGACCGCGACAGCCGGGTGATCTATTGCTCGAGCTTCTCCAAGACGCTGTCGCCGGGAGTGCGCATCGGCTGGATCGTCGCCGGCAAGTACCAGGACGAGATTCAGCGCCTGCAGACCTTCTCCACCCATTCGGCGTGCAGCGTCACCCAGATGGCGGTGGCGGCCTACCTGGAGAATGGCGGGTACGACCGCCATCTGCGGCATATCCGCCAGGAGTACCGCAAGAACCTCAGCGCCTTCCAGTTGGCGGTGCAGCAGTACTTCCCGGCTGGCACGCAGATGACCCGCCCCAAGGGCGGCTTCATCCTCTGGGTCAGCCTGCCGGCAAGGGTCAACACCAAGGATCTGCACGTGCGTGCGCTGCAGCAGGGCATCTCGATCGCACCGGGGCTGATCTTCAGCAACACGGAGCAGTTCAACCACTGCGTACGCCTCAACTGCGGCATCCCGTGGAATCGCGAGGCGGAAAGGGCGCTGATGACGCTGGGCATGCTGGCCACGCAGCTGTGCCAGGAGGCAGGTGGCTCCTGGGAGGATTGAAAATGATCCTTCTGGCTTAACCCGATTCGTCGCAGTGCTGCGTCTACCTGAGCGAAGGTCTCGTGCCATTGCTCAGGAGATGCACCATGTCCGCTTATTCCGCGTTGCTCGTTCGTCCGTTCGCCGTCGGTTTCTCGGCTGGAACCTTGTTGCTGCTCGCCGCCTGCAGCGCTTCTGGCCCGGAGCCGGAAGCCCAGGCCAGCTCGCAGCCGGCGGCGACGCTCGTACGTGAACGACTGCCTGCACCCGCAGCGGCCGAAATGCCTGCCGAAGCCAGCCACAAGCGCATGGCGACCCTGGCCTATGCGCCGGCCCCCATCGCCGATGGCCTGCCGCCAAGCTACCGTGACGAGTCGCGCGAGCAATATCAGGCCTATGCCGACAACCCGGTGTTCGCTGTCGCCGAAACGCCGGTATCCACCTTCAGCATCGACGTCGATACCGGCAGCTACGCCAACGTGCGGCGCTTTCTCAATGGCGGGCAACTGCCGCCGAAGGACGCCGTGCGCCTGGAAGAACTGGTCAATTATTTTCCCTATGCCTATCCGCTGCCGCAGGGCGACGTACCGTTCGGCGTCAGCACCGAGCTGGCGGTGACGCCGTGGAACCCGCAGACGCGGCTGCTGCGCATCGCCATCAAGGCCTCGGATCGCAGTGTGGACGAGCTGCCACCGGCCAACCTGGTGTTCCTGGTCGACGTGTCCGGCTCTATGCATCGCCGCGAAGGCCTGCCGATGGTGCAGGGTACGCTGAAGCTGTTGGTCGACCAGCTTCGCCCGCAGGATCGCGTCTCGCTGGTCACCTATGCCGGTGATAGCCAGGTGGTGCTGGACTCCACGCCCGGCAGCGACAAGGCGAAGATCCGTGCGGCCATCGATCAACTCAGCGCGGGTGGTTCGACGGCGGGCGAGTCGGGCATCCAGCTGGCCTATCAGCAGGCCGGCAAGCATCTGATCGACGGCGGCATCAACCGCATCCTGCTGGCCACCGACGGCGACTTCAACGTCGGCATCAGCGACTTCGACAGCCTCAAGCAACTGGCCGCCGACAAGCGCAAGAGCGGCGTCTCGCTGACCACCCTGGGTTTCGGCGTGGACAATTACAACGAGCGTCTGATGGAGCAGTTGGCCGATGCCGGCAATGGCAACTACGCCTATATCGATAACCTGCGCGAGGCGCGCAAGGTACTGGTCGATCAGCTCGGCTCGACCCTGGCCACGGTGGCCAGCGACGTGAAGCTGCAACTGGAATTCAACCCGAGCGAAGTCAGCGAGTACCGCTTGCTGGGCTACGAGAACCGCGCGCTCAAGCGCGAGGATTTCAGCAACGACAAGGTCGATGCCGGTGATATCGGTGCCGGGCACACCGTCACCGCGCTGTACGAGATCGTCCCGGCTGGTGGCAAGGGCTGGCTCGAGCCGCTGCGCTATAAGGTCATCACTCAGCCTGCGCTCGAGACACGCGAGCTGGCCTGGCTGCGGATTCGCTACAAGGCGCCGGGGGAGGCGAGCAGTCGCCTGCTGGAGCGGCCTATCGCGCGTGCCGAGGCCAAGCCGATGAACGCTGCCAGCGAGGACCTGCGTTTCGCCGCTGCGGTTGCGGCCTTTGCCCAGCAGCTTAAGGATGGACGCTATACGGGCGATTTCGGTCTGGCGCAGAGCATCGAACTGGCGCGCTCGGCCAAGGGCGAGGATCGCTTCGGCCTGCGCGGCGAATTCATCCAGCTGGCCGAAATTGCCCAGAGCCTGCAAACTTCCGGCTCCACACCAGTAAGAGTCCAGCAGTGAACGCACCTCTCACGGATGACGACGCCGCTCTATTGCGGCGTTACCGCCGCGGCGATGCCACGGCCTTCAACGCGCTTTACCAGCGCCATCGGCTGGGCCTGTTCCGCTTTCTGCTAGGCCTGTGTGGCGATCATGCCCTGGCCGAGGAAGTGTTCCAGGAAACCTGGATGAGCCTGATCCGCAGCCAGAGCGAGCAGCGCGAGACGGTGCTGTTCAAAACCTGGTTGTACCAGATCGCCCGCAATCGCCTGATCGACCACTGGCGCAAGACGGGCCGTCATCAGGCTGGGCATGACGAATACGATGAAGGCCAGCACGCCCAGGCCGACCCGCAACCGGGCCCGGAGCAGTTGTGGGGCCTGAGCCGCGATAGCGAGCGGCTGCAGGCGGCACTGGCCGACCTGCCGGAAGATCAGCGCGAGGTGTTCCTGCTGCGCGCCCATGGCGATCTGGAATTGAACGAGATCGCCGAGTTGACCCGCACGCCGGCCGAGACGGTCAAGAGCCGTCTGCGCTATGCCCTGCAGAAACTGCGCCGGCTGCTGGCCACCGAGGAGTTGTCCGCATGACCCATGAACGAGAACCGCTGGATCACGAACAGGCGCTGTTGGCGCATTTCCGTGCCCATGGCAGCGGCGAACCCTCGGCCGAGCTGGACGCGCGTATCCTGGCGGCGGCCAGTGCGGCTGCCCGAGAAACGCATCAACCCGATAAGCCGGATTCTGGCTGGGCGCAGCGCTTGCACCAATGGCTGTTCGGCAGCGGACGCCAGCGCTGGTCAGTGGCCGTGGCCGGGCTTGCTTGTGTTGGGATCGGCGTCAGTCTGACCTGGCGCACGCTGGAGCAGACGCCCGACAACTTCGATGCAGTCCCGCCCAGCATGGCCATGAGCCCCGCTGCTCCGGCTCCCGCGCCGATGGCGGCCAAGCGCGCCGCAGAGCAGCAGGCGGCACCGACAGCTACCCCGCAGGAGCGCATGAGAACCCAGGTCATGGCCCGCCAGGCCCCCACTGCCGATATGGCTGAGGCGCCGGTGGCCAGCGCCGCCGCAATCGCGCCGATGGCCGAACTGGTGACCCAGAGCGAACCGCGGGAGGCGCTGCTGCATTTGCTGGAGCTGCGCAAGGGTGGCCAGCAGAAGGAGGCGCAGCGGCTGCTGGAGCAACTGAAGGCCGACTACCCGCTACTGGATATCGAAGCCGAGCTCGATCATCTGGCTAATGAGCCAGAGAGTGAATGAGCAGTTGGGTAAAAGTCGTGTAAGTCGGCTTGTCAGGCGCGCCCAGGCGGAGGAGCATGGGTGCGTTATTGATCGAGTTACCCTAGTCCCATGATGCGTAAGTTCCTGCTGTTACTACTGTGCCTGGGTTGGCTGAGCGCCTGCGAGCGCGAGCCGGAGCCTGTCGCGCAGCAATCCGAGCCTGAACCGGCAGCGGTGGCAACGCCTGAGCCCGTTGCCGAGGTCGTCAAGCCCAAGCCTGTCGAACCGGCGCCGCCTGCCAAGGCAGTCGAAAGCAAGCCCGCGGCGCCCAGCGAAGCGCCGGTGGCGGCCAAGCCCAAGCCTGTTGCGGCGCCACTCAAACCGGCAGGGCCTGAGTCGAAGCTGGCGCTGGATCTGAGCGTGCCGCAAGAGTTGTTCGCCGAGGCCGTGGAGAGCGAAACCCGCGAAGAGCTCTCTTCCCTGCTGCCGCCGCTGTTCGCTGAGAAGCCCGTTGCCGAGAGCCCGTTCCAGATCAGCGGCCGGCTGATCAGCAACGAGCGGGTGGACGACTACTGGGATTCCATCGAGGGCGCCGAGGTGCAGTTCGAGTTCAAGCAGTAGTCGTCTGGAGGGCAGGGATCGCCCGGATAGTCCAGCGCGGTAGCAACCCGTCATCGGTGAACTGGCGGGTTGCACCCGCCCTACGGCAGAGTCCTGACTCTAGTCAGCCCGGTCCGAGCACGGATTTACCCGGATTGCATCCGGGCTACGGCGCCAACGCCGAGGCTTCAATCGACGAACAGGTCGGGCACCAGGCTGCCGCCAGCGGGATCGAAACGGTACTGCTCGAAGTTGCTGACGCCTCGTTCGCGCAGGATGTCTTCGTCGATCAGCAGGCGCCCGGTGAGGCTACGGCCCTGGCTGGTCAGAATCGCATGGGCCGCGTCGGCCATGATCGCTGGCGTGCGTGCGCGTTTGAAGGCGTCGCGGCTGCCCAGCTCGAACTCGATGGCGGCGGTGGCGATCATGGTCTTCGGCCACAGCGAGTTGACGCTGATGCCGTACTTCTTGAACTCCTCGCTCATACCCAGGGTGAGCATGCTCATGCCGTACTTGGTGACGGTGTAGGGGCCGTGCTGGGCGAACCACTTGGCGTCAAGGTTGAGCGGTGGGGAGAGGTTGAGGATATGCCCGCCCGCGCTCTGTTTCAGATAAGGCAGGGCTGCCTGGCTGCAGACCATCACCGCGCGGGTGTTGATCTGGTACATCAGATCGAAGCGCTTGGGTTCGAGTTTCTCCACGCCCACCAGCTTGATCGCCCCGGCGTTGTTGACCAGGGCGTCGATACCGCCGAAATGCTCGGCTGCCTTTGCCATGGCGGCCGCCACGGCCTGTTCGTCACGCACGTCCAGCTGCAGGGCCAGGGCCTTGCCGCCAGCGGCTTCGACCTCGGCGGCGACGCTGAAGATGGTGCCTTCCAGTTTCGGGTGGGGCTCGGCGCTCTTGGCCGCGATGACGATGTTGGCGCCATCCGCGGCGGCCTTGAGGGCGATTTCGCGGCCGATGCCACGGCTGGCGCCGGTGATGAACAGGGTCTTGCCGGAAAGGGACATGGGCGTGCTCCGGTATTGTTGTTATTGGGGCGTAGGGAGTTTGAGTATTCGTCGCGGCTAAAGCCCCTCCCACAGCGATATATCAGGCCTCTACAGCTTCGATTTCCACCAGCAACTGACGATTCTTCACCTGGTCGCCCTGGCTTACGCCAACGCGGCGGACGATGCCGTCGACGCCGGCCTTGAGCGGGTGCTCCATCTTCATCGCTTCCAGCACCACCAGCAGTTGCCCCTTGCTCACGCTGGCGCCTTCGGCGACCAGCACGTCGACGATGGCGCCATCCATCGGTGCCTTCACCGCGCCGCTGCTGGCGGCGTTCTGGCCGCCGGCCGGCTCGTGGGTGGCATCGACCAGTTCCAGGTTGCCGTGCTCACCATACAGCCACAGATGCTCACCTTCGATGTGGTAGGCCTGGCGGCGGCGTACGCCGTCCAGTTCCAGGGTCAGCCAGCGGCCGTCGCTGGCCAGCAGGCGCAGGGACAGCTGTTCTTCGCCCCGACGCACGCGCAGTTGCGCTTGCGTGCCGCTGGCGAGCACGTCCAGCTCCACGGCGTGTTTGTGTTTGCCCTGCTTGAGGACGAAGCGCCAGGGCGCACTGCCGGCGCTGCGCCAGCCGGACAGGCCGGGCTGATGCGCACGGGCGTCGGCCGAGGCCTGGTAGAGCAGGGCGGCGGCCATGGCCAGCTCGGCCAGACTGGCCGTGTGCGGTTGCAGGCTGGGGTCATCAGCGAAGTGTTCGGCGATGAACGCCGTGGTGGCATTGCCGGCAGCGAACTCCGGGTTCTTGAGCAGATTGGCGAGAAAGCGCTGGTTACCGTTGACGCCGAGCAGCACGCATTGTTCTACAGCGCGCACCAGCTTGCGCCGGGCTTCGTCACGAGTTTCGCCGTAGGCGATGACCTTGGCCAGCATCGGGTCGTAGAAGGGGGTGACAGCCTGGCCCTCGACCAGGCCGTGGTCGATGCGCACGCCGGCCAGCAGTTCGGGCTCCCAGCGCAGCACCTGGCCGGTTTGCGGCAGAAAGCCGGCGGCCGAATCCTCGGCGTACAGACGCACCTCCATGGCGTGGCCGGTGAGGCGGATTTCGTCCTGCTGCAGCGGCAGGGGCTGGCCTTCGGCTACGCGAATCTGCCAAGCCACCAGATCCTGACCGGTGATCAGCTCGGTGACCGGGTGTTCGACCTGCAGGCGGGTGTTCATTTCCAGGAAGAAGAACTCTCCGGAGGTATCGAGGAGGAATTCCACGGTACCGGCGCCGACGTAGTTCACCGAGGCTGCAGCCTTGACCGCCGCTTCACCCATGGCCTTGCGCAGCTCCGGAGTCATGACCGGGCAGGGCGCTTCCTCGACCACTTTCTGGTGGCGACGCTGTACCGAGCAGTCGCGCTCGCCAAGGTAGACGATATTGCCGTGCTGGTCGCCGAAGACCTGGATTTCCACATGGCGTGGACGGATCACCGCACGTTCGAGGATCAGCTCGCCCGAACCGAAGGCGTTCTGCGCCTCCGAGCGGGCGGTGCGGATCTGCCCCAGCAGTTCGGCGGATTCATGCACCAGGCGCATGCCGCGGCCGCCGCCGCCGGCGCTGGCCTTGATCATCAGCGGGTAGCCGATACGCTCGGCTTCGCTGGTCAGGGTTTCGTCATCCTGGGCGGCGCCCTCAAAGCCGGGGATGCAGGGCACGCCCGCCTCGAGCATGGCGATCTTCGACAGGCGCTTGCTGCCCATCAGGTGGATGGCTTCCACGGTCGGGCCGATAAAGACGATGCCGGCTGCTTCACAGGCGCGGGCGAAGTCGGCGTTCTCGGAGAGGAAACCATAGCCGGGGTGGATGGCGTCGGCGCCGGTCTTGCGCGCCGCCTCGATGATAGCGTCGATGCGCAGGTAGGACTGGTTGACCTGGGCCGGGCCGATGCATACGGCTTCGTCGGCGATCTGCACGTGGCGGGCGTCGGCATCGGCCTCGGAGTACACCGCCACGGTGCGATAGCCGAGCTCGATGGCGGTGCGCATCACCCGGCAGGCGATCTCGCCACGGTTGGCGATCAGGATCTTGTTGAATGCGGGCATCTTCGTGCTCCTGCTGTGCGTAGCCCGGATGCAATCCGGGGAATCATGTTGGCCGAGCGCTCCCGGATTGCATCCGGGCTACGGTTTCATTGGGCCCACTTCGGCTTGCGCTTCTGCACGAAGGCCATGGTGCCTTCGACGCCCTCGGCGCCAGTCACGGCGGCGGCGAACTGTTCGGCGGCGCGGTCGAGCAGCGGGCCGAGGGCTTCGCGTTCGCTGGCCAGCAGCAGGGCCTTGGTCTGGGCGTTGGCCTGCGGCGCGCACTGGCGAATCTGCTCCAGGGTCTCGTCCAGGCGCTGCTGCAGAGCAGCATCATCGTTCTCGCAGTAGTGCACCAAGCCCAGGCGCAGGGCCTCGGCACCGTCGAAGCGGGCGGCGGTCAGGGCCAGGCGGCGGGCCTGGGTCAGGCCGATGCGGTGCACGACGAAGGGAGCGATCTGCGCGGGGAGGATGCCCAGCGTGGTTTCCGGCAGGCCAAACTTGGCGCCACTGGCGGCGATGGCCACGTCGGACACGCAGGCAAGGCCGAAACCACCGCCGAGCACGGCGCCTTCCAGCACAGCGACCAGTACCTGCGGCGCGGCCTGAGCCTCTTCCAGCAGCGCACCGAAGGCGCGGTTCAGCTCGCGGTATGCGTCACCGCCGCGGGCTCTGGCGCCGGCCATATCCTTGATATCGCCGCCGGCGCAAAAGTGGCCGCCCGCGCCGCGCAGGACGAGGGCGCGCACGTTCGGCTCATGGCGCACGGCTTCCAGGGTGGCGCGTAGTTCGCCGACCATGGCCAGGCTCATGGCGTTGCGGCTGTCCGGGCGGTTGAGGGTGACGTTCAGCACGCCAACGTCGAGGTTCAGCAGCAGGGTTTCGCAGTGGGGCAGATCGTTCATCGCATAGCCTCGGTGTAGGGCGGGTGAAACCCGCCGCAACGGTCTGGGTGGTACGGGTCAGCCCTTCTTTTTCCCCGGCAGGATGCCCATCAGCTTGCAGATAATGCCGAGCATGATTTCGTCAGCGCCGCCGCCGATGCTGACCAGGCGCACGTCGCGGTAAGCGCGCGACACCGGGTTGTCCCACATGAAGCCCATGCCGCCCCAGTACTGCAGGCAGGCGTCGGACACCTCGCGGCCCAGGCGGCCGGCCTTGAGCTTGGCCATCGACGCCAGCTTGGTCACGTCACGGCCCTTCACGTATTGCTCGGTGGCCTGGTAGACCAGCGCGCGCAGGGCTTCGATCTCGGTCTGCAACTCGGCCATGCGGAAGTGGATGACCTGGTTGTCGATCAGCGGCTGGCCGAAGGTGTGGCGCTGCTTGCAGTAGTCGATGGTGCTGTCGACGCAGTGCTCCAGGCCCTTGATCATGTTGGCCGCGCCAAACAGGCGCTCTTCCTGGAACTGCAGCATCTGCATCATGAAGCCGGCGCCTTCGTGGCCGATGCGATAGCGCTGCGGCACGCGCACGTTGTCGAAGAACACCTGGGCGGTCTCCGAGCTGCGCATGCCGAGTTTGTCCAGGTGCGGGCTGACGCTGATTCCCGGGGTCTTCATCGGCACCACGATCAGCGACTTGTTGACGTGCGGCTTGTCGTCGCTGGTGTTGGCCAGCAGGCAGATGAAGTCGGCCGACGGCGAGTTGGTGATCCACATCTTGCTGCCATTGATCACGTAGTCGTCGCCGTCCTTGCGCGCGGTGGTCTTCAGGCCCGCCACGTCGGAGCCGGCGCCGACTTCGGAGACGCCGATGCAGCCGACCATCTCGCCGCTGATGGCCGGACGCAGAAACTCGTCGCGCAGCTCGTCGGAGCCGAAGCGCGCCAGGGCCGGGGTGCACATGTCCGTCTGCACACCGATGGACATGGGGATGCCGCCGCAATGGATGGTGCCGAACTCTTCGGCGGCGACGATGGAGTAGCTGTAGTCCAGGCCCATGCCGCCGAATTTCTCCGGCTTGGAGATGCCCAGCAGGCCCAGTTCGCCGGCCTTCTTGAAGATGTCATGGATGGGGAAGCGGCCTTCCTTCTCCCAGGCGTCGACATGCGGGTTGATTTCCTTGTCGACGAAGTTGCGGACGGTACGGCGGAGTTCTTCGTGTTCCTGGGTGAAGATCATTATTGTTGTGCTCCGATGATAAGGGTCAGAAACGGGCGACGCCGAAACGGTTGGATTTCAACGGCCGCAGGTTGGCTTCGGCGCAGATGTCCAGCAAGAAGCCCAGCAGTTTGCGTGTATCGCGTGGGTCGATCAGGCCGTCGTCCCACAGGCTGGCGGTGCCGTACAGCGCCGTGGACTGGCTGTCGAGCTTTTGCGCGGTCACCGTTTCCAGCATGTCGAGCATCTTTGGATCAGCTTCCTTGCCTTCCTTGGCGTGCTTTTCCTCGGTGACGATGCGCAGCACCTTGCCGGCCTGGGCGCCGCCCATCACGGCGGTGCGGCTGTTGGGCCAGGCGAAGATGAAGCGTGGATCGAGGCCGCGGCCGCACATGGCGTAGTTGCCAGCGCCGTAGGAGCCGCCGACGACGATGGTGAGCTTGGGCACGGTGGCGTTGGCCACGGCCTGGATCATCTTCGAGCCGTGCTTGATCACGCCGTTCTGTTCCGATTCCGTGCCGACCATGAAGCCGGTGGTGTTGTGAAAGAACAGGATCGGCGTGTTGCTCTGCTCACACAGCTGGATGAACTGCGCCGCTTTGGCCGCACCCTGCGGGGTGATCGGGCCGTTGTTGCCGATGAAACCGCAGGCCTGGCCTTCGATCTGCAAATGACCGCAGACGGTCTGGCTGTCGAACTCGTTTTTGAAGTCGAGGAACTCCGAGCCATCGGCGATGCGTGCGATGATCTCGCGTACGTCGTAGGGCTTCTTGGCGTCGGCAGGTACCAGGCCGAGCAGCTCCTCGGCCGGGTAAAGCGGCTCGCGCCAGCTTTTCGACGGACGCGCCGGCAACTGCTGGTTCCACGGCAGCATGCCAAGGATCTCGCGCGCCAGGCGTACGCCGTCGGCGTCGTTCTCGGCCAGGTACTCGGCGGTGCCGGCGACCTGGGCGTGCATCTCGGCGCCGCCGAGTTGCTCGTCGGTGGCGATCTCGCCGGTGGCGGCCTTGAGCAGGGGCGGGCCGGCAAGGAACATCTTGGCCTTGCCGCGCACCACTACCACGTAATCCGATAGGCCCGGCTGGTAGGCCCCACCAGCGGTGCTGGAGCCGTGCACCACAGTGATCTGCGGCAGGCCCATGGCGGACATCCGCGCCTGGTTGGCGAAGCCGCGGGCGCCCTCGACGAAGATGTCGGCGGCGTAGTTGAGGTTGGCGCCGCCGCTCTCGGCCAGGGTCACTACCGGCAGCTTGTTCTCGAAGGCGATCTGCTGCAGGCGCAAGGATTTCTTCAGGCCCGTGGGGGAGATGGTGCCGCCCTTGATCGCGCTGTTGTTGGCGATCACCAGGCAGCGCACGCCGGCGATGTAGCCGATGCCGGCGATCAGGCCGCCGCCGGCCTGGCTGCCGTCCTTGTCGTCGTGCAGCTTGTAGCCGGCCAGCGAGGCCAGTTCGAGGAAGGGCGCGCCGGCATCGAGCAGCAGGTTGATGCGTTCACGCGGCAGCAACTGGCCGCGCTTGTCGAACTTGGCCTTGGCTTCCTGCGCCTTGTCGAGCACCTTCTGCTCCACGTCGCGGAAGGTCGCGATGGCCGCCAGCATGGCTTCGCGGTTCTGCGCGAAGGCTTCGCCATGCACGTCGATTTCCGATTGGATCACGGGCATCGCCTTACTCCTGATCTTTCAGTACGTCGGGCAGGTAGGCCCGGTGGAAACCGTTGTAGGACTCGCTGTTTTTCGCCTTGCCCAGTGTCCAGGCGCGAGTGCCCTGGCTGGCGGCGCCATCGATGCGGATGGTGTTGCCGCTGATGAAGTTGGCGCCGGGGCTGAGCAAAAAGGCGATGGCGGCGGCCACTTCGGACTCCGTGCCGATGCGTTGCAATGGCACGTGATCCTTGAGGTTGCGGATCATGTTCTTCATCGACTCGGGGTAGGTGTCCATGCCGCTGGAGGCGATCCAGCCCGGCGCTACGGCGTTGACCCGCACACCGGCGTGGCCCCACTCGTAGGCGGCGGTCTTGGTGAAGTTCTCCATGCCCGCGCGCGCCGCGCCCGAATGGCCCATGCCGGGCATGCCGCCCCACATGTCGGCGAGCATGTTGACGATGGCGCCGCCGTGCTTGCTCATGCTCTGCAGGAAGACTTCCTTGGCCACCAGAAAACCGCCCACCAGATTGGTGCGCACCACGGTCTCGAAGCCTTTCTGGTTGATGCCGATCAGCGGTGCGGGGAACTGGCCGCCGGCGTTGTTCACCAACTGGTGGATGCGTCCGCGTTCCTTGATCACGGCAGCGACCATGGCCTTGACTGCGTCTTCCTCCCGGATATCGCAGACCTGAAAGCTGGCGCTGCCGCCGTCTTCGATGATCTCGGCGCAGGTCTTCTCCAGCTTCTCCGGCTTGCGCCCGACCAGCACCACATAGGCGCCCAGGTGGGCCAGCTCGTGGGCCACGCAGCGGCCGATGCCGCTGCCACCACCGGTGACCAGAATGGTCTGTTCATTGAACAGGCCAGGTTTGAATACGGAGTCGTAGCTCATTGTTGTTGTCCTTCGACCTTACCGTGGGCACCACTATGTCAAGGTGGTGCGCTATTGATCTGGTTGTAAGTGGAAATCGCAAAGCGTTTTCCACCATAAGCCGGTAGATGGATAAAGCGTCATCCACCTACGACTTATTGTCCTTGTCGATCTTCGGTGGGAGCGGACTTGTCCGCGAGGCTTCTAACCATTCGCGGACAAGTCTGCTCCCACAGTTCGCGAGCAGAGCTCGCTCCTACAGGCTTTCAGCTAGCGCCTTGGGTACCGGCACCGGGAATTCCAGCAACTGTTGGGCGAAGGCCTTGCCCTGAGGGTCGATGCGCAGGCTGGCGACGCCGCCACCGCCCAAAGCGTTTTCCAGCAGGAAGTTGAGGCTGTGGCTGCCCGGCAGATACCAGCGGCTGACGCGGCCCTGCTCGGCGTCCAGGGTATGCGCCATCCAGTTGGCCACGGCTTCGGGCGTCAGCGCAGCGGCGATCCATGCCAGGTATTCGGGCTTTCTGGCCATCACGCCGATGTTGCTGTGATTACCCTTGTCGCCGGAGCGGGCCACGGCCAGGCGGATCAGCGGCACGGCCGCGTCGGCTTCACCCATTGGTACGGGCAGAGCGGCTGGCGCACGGAGTTGGGCTGGGTCGAAGGCATCGATCTGGGGCAGGGCGACCGGCTGGCGCTCACCGTTGATTTCGACGCTCAGGGCGCAGGCACTCTTGTCCACCAGGAAGCTGAACAGGCGGATCACCGGGTAGACGGTGGGGCGGCCGCCGACAATGCCGGTCAGGCCCGGCGCCATGCCTGTGGCAGCCTGGGCGATCTCGCGGGAGAAGAGGATCAGCGCCTCCTTCTTGGCATGCCGTGCGGCGATCTTCACCACCACTTCGCGGCTGTATTTGCGGTGAGCATGGACGCCATAAGTGGCTTCGCTGCCGAGCAGCTCGACGCTGACTTCCTGGTAACGGCCCCAGCCGCGCTCGGCGAACAGCTCTTCGGTCTTCTTGATGATCGCCTCGCTGACCCGTTCGGCCTTGGCCACGGCATCGATACCGGCGAGCAGGAAGCTGGCGGTGCAGCGGAAACCGTCCGGATGGGTGGCACTGACCTTGTACTGGTCGGTGGGCGGCAGGCCGCGTGCGCCCTGCAGCTGCACGTGGTTGTCGCCGGCCTGGCTCAGCTCGACCTGAGTGAAGTCGCAGATAACGTCCGGCAGCAGATAGGCGCGCGGGTCGCCGATCTCGTAGAGCATCTGCTCGCCAACGGTAAAAGGCGTGACCAAGCCGCCGGAACTCTCCGGCTTGGTCACGACGAAGCGGCCATCGTCCTCTACCTCGACGATGGGGAAACCGATGTGCTCGTAGTCCGGCACGTCGCGCCAGTCGGTGAAGTTGCCACCGGTGCACTGCGCGCCGCACTCGATGATGTGCCCGGCCAGCGCGGCCTGGGCCAGCTTGTCGTAATCGCTCCAGGCCCAGCCGAACTCGTGCACCAGGGCGGCGCTGACCACCGCGCTGTCGACCACCCGGCCGGTGACGACGATGTCGGCGCCCTGGTCCAGTGCGGCGACGATGCCCGGCGCGCCCAGGTAGGCGTTGACCGAGACGCAGAAGGGCGGCAGCGCGGCGCCGGTGAACATCTCGCGGGTGCCGGCCTTGACCAGTTCGCCGAGCTTGGGCTGCAGGTTGTCGCCGTGCAGCACGGCGATCTTCAGGTTCACCCCGGCCTGTTCGCAGGCGGCGCTCAAGGCGGCGGCGCAGGCCATCGGGTTGACCCCGCCGGCGTTGCTGATGACACGAATGTTTTTTGCCGCCAGCTCGCCGAGTAACGGTGTGAGCACCTCGATGAAATCGCGGGCGTAGCCGTCATCCGGCTTCTTCATGCGGGCGCCGGCCATGATCGACATGGTGATCTCGGCCAGGTAGTCGAACACCAGATAATCCAGCTCGACACCCCGAACAAGCTGGGCGGCAGCGGTGGAGGTGTCGCCCCAGAATGCCGAGGCGCAGCCGATGCGTACGGTTTTGCTCATTGGAATTGGTCCGTCACACATTGAGAAGGTGTGTCGACATTACCAAGCAAGCGCTTGGTTGAAAAGTGTCGCGCTAGGGTGATTCGGCCAAAAATGCGCCCAAGCGCTTGCTTGGTCAGCTGCTGCCGCATACATTTCATCAAGCAAGACAAGCACTTGCCGGCAGCATGAAGAATTGATCAGAACAATCGCCGAGCAGGGCAAGCAGGGGAGAAGTCAGCGTGGATGAACACAAGGCCCAGGCCGTGATGCAGGAGTTGGTCGACAATGGCCAAGTGACTGATCCGGACAGTGCCCGCGGCAAGCTGTTGCAGATGGCCGCCCACCTGTTCCGCAGCAAGGGTTACGAGCGCACCACTGTGCGAGACCTGGCCGCGGCCATCGGTATTCAATCGGGCAGCATCTTTCATCACTTCAAGAGCAAGGATGAGATCCTGCGCTCGGTGATGGAGGAAACCATCATCTACAACACCGCCCTGATGCGTGCCGCGCTGGCCACTGCGCAGGACACCCGCGAACGTTTGCTGGCGCTGATCCGCTGCGAGCTGCAATCAATCATGGGCGGCACCGGTGAGGCCATGGCGGTGCTGGTCTACGAATGGCGTTCGCTGTCGGAAGACGGCCAGGCGCAGGTGCTGGCACTGCGTGATACCTACGAGCAGATCTGGCTGGCGGTGCTGGGCGAGGCGCGCGAGGCCGGCTATTTCAAGGGCGATCCTTTCATTCAGCGGCGTTTTCTCACCGGCGCACTAAGCTGGACCAACACCTGGTTCCGCCCTCAGGGGCCGATGAGCCTGGACCAGCTGGCTGAAGAGGCATTGTCGCTGGTGTGCAAGGACCTCTGAGCCGCTTCGGAGCAGGGCAAATCCGGACCGGCGCAGGCGTCATCTGCCGTGGCAGCGAGTCGGCTGGCGCTGCGCTAATGCCTTAAATTGAGGCTATCGTCTGCTATCAGACAACAAAGTGCTGACGCCATAAAATCTATCTGGTCGGTCAGAAGAGACTCGGGTAGGCTGCACTCCACTGGCAGAAGGAATTGAGGATTCGAGATGCGGCATATGCGGCGCTGGGTTCATGGATGTGTGGGTGCCTTGTGTCTGTTGCTTGCCGGTTTTCTTTGCGCTGCCGAGGTGGTCAAGGTCGGCGGCGCGCATTTCCCACCCTATGTGATCAAGTCCAACCTGCAGGAGTCGAGCGGGCTTCTGCCGCAATTGCTCGAGGCGCTCAATAACGCGCAGAGCGAATACCACTTCACCATGCTGCCCACTGCCATCGTGCGCCGTTTCGGCGACCTGCAGCGCGGGCGTATCGACATGGCGATATTCGAGAATCCCGAGTGGGGCTGGCAGGATATCGACGCCGAAGCCATCGATATGGGCCTGGAGGATGCCGAGCTATTCGTTGCCAGAAGCGAGGAACTGCGCGGCCAGCAATACTTCGAGCAGCTCGCTGGCAAGCGCCTGGCACTCTACCGGGGTTATCACTACGGTTTTGCCCAGTTCAACAGCGATCCGGAGTTCCTCACTACCACCTTCAACGCCAACCTCGGTCATTCGCATGACAGCAATCTGCTGATGGTGCTGCGCGGGCGAGCCGATGTCGCGCTGGTCACTCGCTCGAACCTTTACGATTTCATCAAGCGTAATCGCGACCAAGCACGCCAGTTGCTGATCTCCGAGCGAATCGATCAGGTCTATCGCCATCACGCGATGATTCGTCGCGGTGCGCCGATAAGCCCTGAACGCTTCACTGCGCTGCTCGAGCAACTGCGGGTCAGCGGCGAGCTGCAGCGCATCTTCTCGCCTTACCGAATTGCCGTCATGCCAGCTTTAGCGGGTAGCTCAGCAACGAAATATGCAGCAGATTGACCGCTGCATGCAGCGCGATGGTCAGGCTGATGCGGCCGCTGTAGTGAAAGGCCAGCCCATAGCCCAATCCCGCACAAGTCGCCACCACGGCGAATAGCACACTGAAAGGCAAGTGGGCTGCGCCGAACAGGCCCGCCGTCAGCAGCAAGCCGGGCCAGGTACCCATACGTCCGACCAGCGCCGGTTGCAGCACGCCGCGAAACAGCAGTTCCTCCGCCAGCACCGCCACGCCCAGGTTGACTGCCAGCCACAGCAGCAAGCCTTGCGGCCATTTCGGTTGCCAGGCGACCAGGCCCAATGCGATCGCCGATACCGGCACCAGCAGCAGTGTGGCGAGGCACACTAGCCCTGCGTATTTCAGTGATATGACGGGCCGGCGGGTCTGCCCAAGCCACCAGCCGAGCAAAGCGCTACCGAGCAGGAGTTTGTCCCAGGAAAGGCGCAGCGCGTAGGGCGTGGCGTCCGGGCTGACGAGGCGCGGCGGCCACAGTTGCCAGGGGCGGAAACCAGGGACGAGATGTGCCGCCAGAGCGATCCCGCCGAGCAAAATCAGGGGTAACCACCGCCACTTCGGCAGATACCGTTCGCCGGTTAGCAGGAGCATGACGAACAGGCTGCCCAGCAGCAGGCCGATGGGCTCGATGAAGCCTAGCCCCGTGCCCAGGGCGAGGGTAAGCGCGGGGAACAGCAAGCGCAGATGCAGGGGCATGGCACCTTCTCCTTGGAAGGCGCGCAGTCTAGCAGGCTGTCTGCCCAGGCGAGGGGAGTGGACGCGCCTAACGCTGGCGCTCGCGCGCGTCCTTGGCTTCTTGCTCGATGGCGCGTTTACGCATGCGTTCTAGCTGGTCCTCGCTCAGGCGCATCTTCTTGGCGCTGCTGCGCAGCACCAGCAGACTACCGATCACCGAGCCGAAGACCAGTACCAGCAACAGCCAGACGTACCAGGGCATGACGAGTCCTCACGGGGGAATTGAGCCTTCACCATACCCCGCGTTCGGAGACTTGTCAGTTGGCCTGTAGTGCCACGGCTTGCAGGGTGCTCTCGTCCTTGAGCCGCACGCCGCTCAGTTGCAGCCGTAGCGCCTGGCGCGCCAGGTAGTCGAGCTTGTGCGCGGCCAGCTCGTAGGGCAGACCTTCCGGGCGCACGTTGGAGATGCAGTTGCGTGCGCTGTCCGGGCAGCCCAGCCGCGGCGCGTAGGTCAGGTACAGGCCCAGGCTGTCCGGTGAGGTCAGGCCCGGGCGTTCGCCAATCATCACGATCACCAGGCGGGCGCGTAGCGCTTCACCGATACCGTCGCCAATCGCCACGCGCCCTTGCTCGGCCAGCACCACGGGAGTGTTGGCCCAGTCGGTAGCGAAGCGATCGCGAAAGGCCTGCAGCAACAGCAGGGCATGGCGTTGTACGGCGATGGCCGACAGACCGTCGGCCAGCACGATGGCGATTTCTGGCGCAGGCAGTTCGTGTTGCAGTTGCACCTGGCAGTCGCCGTGCAGGTGGCGGCCATGATCCGGTCGCAGCAGGTAGGTCTGCCGGTCTTCGGCGTTGCTACGCACTTTCAGCGCGCGAAAACCGGCTGTGTGCAACTGATGCCTGAGCTCGGCGAAGTCCAGCGGGCGATGCACGGCGTCGCGCGCCTGGGCGTGGGCCAGGCCGAACTTGAGCACCTCGCGAGTGGGCAGGCTGCAGCCGACGCGGCCGAGGGCGATGCGCGCCGAGGTGTGCGCGCGCAATTCGTCCCAGGGATTGTGCTGGATCAGGTCGTCGGTCATCACGCGGCTCCCGAGATATGCGGCAGTTGCTTGAGCAGGTGGTGGCCGCGGCCGATGTCGCGCAGGCGGCCGGTCGGTTCGGTAATGGCCATGCGCGCCAGCCAGGCATCGAACTCCGGGGCGCGTTTCAGGCCCAGCACGCTGCGCAGGTACAGCGCATCGTGGAACGAGGTGCTCTGATAATTGAGCATGATGTCGTCGGCGCCCGGGATGCCCATGATGAAGTTGATACCGGCCGCGCCGAGCAGGGTGAGCAGGCTGTCCATGTCGTCCTGATCGGCTTCGGCGTGGTTGGTGTAACAGACGTCGCAACCCATCGGCAGGCCGAGCAGCTTGGCGCAGAAGTGATCCTCCAGCCCGGCGCGGATGATCTGCTTGCCGTCGTAGAGGTATTCCGGGCCGATGAAACCGACCACGGTGTTGACCAGCAGCGGGCGAAATTCGCGGGCCACGGCGTAGGCGCGCGCCTCGCAGGTCTGCTGGTCGACGCCATGGTGGCCGCCGGCCGACAACGCGCTGCCCTGGCCGGTTTCGAAATACATGACGTTATCACCCAAAGTGCCGCGTCCCAACGACAGTGCGGCCTCGTGGGCCTCGTGCAGGATCGCCAGGGAGACGCCGAAGCCGGCGTTGGCGGCCTCGGTGCCGGCGATGGACTGGAACACCAGATCGATCGGCGCGCCGGCCTCGATGGCCTGGATCTGCGTGGTGACATGGGTGAGCACGCAGCTCTGCATGGGAATCTCGAAGTGCTGGCGTACCTCGTCCATCATCTGCCACAGGCGCATCAGCGTTGGCAGCGAATCGCTGGCCGGATTGATGCCGACCGTGGCGTCGCCGGAGCCATAGAGCAGGCCGTCGAGCATACTGGCGGCGATGCCGCGCACGTCGTCGGTGGGATGATTGGGCTGCAGGCGCACGGCAAGGTGCCCGGGCAGGCCCAGGGTGTTGCGAAAGCGGCTGATCACCCGGCATTTGCGCGCCACCAGGATCAGATCCTGATTGCGCATCAGCTTGCTCACCGCCGCGACCATCTCCGGTGTCAGCCCGGTGGCCACTGCGGCCAGTCGCGCGCTGTCGGTCCTCTCCAGCAGCAGCCAGTCGCGCAGGTCGCCGACCGTAAGGTGGCTGATCGGGGCGAATGCGGCGGCGTCATGGCGGTCGATGATCAGGCGGGTGACTTCGTCCTGCTCGTAGGGAATCAGTGCCTCGTCGAGAAAACGCTTGAGCGGCACATCGGCCAGCGCCAGCTTGGCCGCCATGCGCTCTTCATAGGTGGCGGCAGCGAGCCCGGCCAGGTAGTCGCCGGAGCGCGCCGGGCTGGCCTTGGCCAGCAGCGTCTTGAGGTCGGCGAAACGGTAGACCAGGCTGCCGATGGTGGTCTGGTAGGGCATGGCTGCAACCCGTGGCGAAAAGGATGTGCTTGCCGTGCAGCGCTCATGCCAGGGCCGGATTGCCGAGTGCGCACAGCCTCTGGCGCGTGCCGGTCGTCGCCGGTGAATGAAAAGGGTGCAGAGGAGGGCTCGATGCACCCACCTGGCGCATCCGCGTGTGACGGCTGTCACATGATGGCAACCTGGCACTGTTTGAATGATGGCTTTCCGAACGCACGGGGAGGCCGTTCGTGACCCATGCCAGAGCGCTGCAATCGCTGATGCGGGACGTCAACCCGCTAGCCGCATCGACCAGTATCAACGAGGTCGCCGACTTGTTCCTGGCGGCCGAACATCGCGCTTTCCTGTCTCTGCCGATAGTGGACGGAAACAACCGGCCGCTTGGCCTGGTCAGCCGTGTCACGCTGCAGGACATCTTCATGCAGCGCTTCGGACGCGATCTGCGCGGCCGTCACCCGGTTGGCGACGTGATGAATACCGCACCGCTGATCGTCAGCCTCGAAGCAAACCTGGAGGAGGCTTCCAAGCAGGTCACCGCCCAGCTGCAGTATCCGATCACCGAGGACTTCATCCTGATTAATGCTCAGGGCGAGTACTGCGGTCTGGGCACGGTACTGGACCTGCTCAAAGCCATGGAGGCGCGCGTTGCTCAGCGCAACCGCGTGCTGCGCCAGGCACTGGTGGACCTCAAGGAATCCCAGGCGCAGCTGCTGCAGTCGGAAAAGATGGCATCGCTCGGGCAGATGGTCGCCGGTGTCGCCCATGAACTGAACACGCCGCTGGGCTACGTGAAGAACAACGTGCAATTGCTGCGCGAGCTGAGCGAGCCGCTGTTCGAACTGGCCGCCGCCCAGGCGCGGCTGGGCCAATGCCTGAGCGACCCCGATTGTGACGAGGCGAGCCTTGCTCAGGCATTGCAGGCTGCCGAGCAGGCTCGCCAACAGGCCGCGCCGGAGCTGCTCGCCGAGGACCTGCAGCAGCTGTATGGCGACACCCTTTACGGCCTGGAGCAGATCGCCGAACTGGTGGTCGGTCTCAAGGATTTCGCCCGTCTCGATCGCGCCATGAGCGAGGAAGTCGACCTCAACGACTGCATCCGCAGCGCGCTGCTGATCGCTCGCAATAACATCAAGGACAAGGCCGAAGTTGTGCAGCAACTGGGTGAGCTGCCGCGTATCGCCTGCGCGCCATCGCAGATCAACCAGGTGCTACTCAACTTGCTGACCAACGCCGCCCAGGCCATCGATGGCATGGGGCGCATCCAGATTCGCAGCTGGGCCAATGCCCAGGGCATTCACATCTCGCTGCAGGACAACGGCCGTGGCATGCCGCCCGAGGTCATGGCAAAGATTTTCGACCCTTTCTTCACCACCAAACCGGTCGGCCAGGGCACCGGCCTGGGTTTATCCATCAGCTACAAGATCGTCCAGGACCATGGCGGCCAGATTCGCGTTGCCTCCGAGCCAGGGCGAGGCACGCGCTTTCTCATCAGCCTGCCACTGCCCGCCACCGTCGCCATGAAAAGGAGCGCCTGATGTCTGCACCCGTTCGCATCATGTTCGTCGACGACGAGGAGCGCATTCTGCGCAGTCTCGCCCTGCAGTTTCGCCGCCATTACGAGGTGCTGACCGAAAGCGACCCGCTGCGCGCGTTGCAGCGCCTGCGCGAGGAGCAGATTCACGTGCTGGTCAGCGATCAGCGCATGCCGCAGATGAGCGGGGCGCAGCTGCTCGCCGAAGCGCGCGAGATCGCGCCGAACACCTTGCGCATTCTGCTGACCGGTTATTCCGATCTGGATGCCGCGGTGGAGGCGTTGAACAACGGCGGCATCTTCCGCTACCTGACCAAGCCCTGGGATCAGCAGGAAATGGCCTTCACCCTGCGCCAGGCGGCTGAACTGGCCGTGCGCCAGGCGCAGCCGCTGCAAACCGTCGCCAGCGAGCAACTGAGCGCGCCGCTGACTCTGCTGTTGCTCGACGACGAGCCGGATACGCTCGGCGTCGTCGGCGACTTCTGTGTCGCGGGCGGGCATCGCCTGCTGCGTGCGCGCAACCTGGCCGAGGCCATGCTGCAGCTTAACAACGAGCGCGTGGACATGTTGGTCAGCGACCTGATACTGGCCGGCGAAGACACCGCGCCGCTGCTCAAGACCCTGGCGCAAGCCCATCCACGCCTGCTCAGCCTGGTGGTCACGTCCTTTCAGGATACCCAGGCGCTGCTACGCCTGGTCAACGAGGCGCAAATCTTCCGCTATCTGCCCAAGCCGGTTCGCCGTGGTCTGTTCGAGAAGGGCCTCAAGGCCGCTGCCGAGCAGGCCCTGATCTGGCGCGCGCAGCCGCAACAGCTGGTCACCCGCCTGGCCGAGGTGCCGTGTGACGAGCGCGAACAGGAGAAGGTGGGCAGCCTGATGGGCATGCTCGGGCGCCTGCGTGAGCGTCTGATTGCCTGATCGGCTGGCTGCCCTTAAGCGTTTTCGCGGCTGAAGCCGCTCCTACGAGGCTGTGGCTATCTGTAGGAGCGGCTGGGCGGCACTCCGCTTCAGCCGCGATGCCTTTGTGCCGAAGCCAACACCCCGGATCGCATCCGGGCTACGGGCTGCTGATGGCAGGGCTTCAGCCGCGACCAGTGCCGGCGAGCTTTGCGCTACAATGCGCGGCGTTTTTTCATCTGTCCGAGACTTGCCCATGCCCGCCTGCCAAACTCCGATCATCGTCGCCCTCGACTTTCCCAGCCAGGATGCCGCTCTGGCCCTGGCCGATCAGCTCGACCCGGCGCTGTGCCGGGTCAAGGTCGGCAAGGAGCTGTTCACCCGCAGCGGGCCGCAGGTGGTCGAGGCGCTGCAGGCCAAGGGTTTCGAGCTGTTTCTTGATCTGAAATTCCACGACATTCCCAACACTACGGCCATGGCGGTCAAGGCCGCGGCGGAAATGGGTGTGTGGATGGTGAACGTGCACTGTTCCGGTGGTCTGCGCATGATGGCGGCCTGTCGTAACGAGCTGGACAAGCTGGCGGGTGCCAAGCCGCTGCTGATCGGAGTGACGGTGCTGACCAGCATGGAACAGCAGGATCTGGCCGGCATCGGTCTCGACGTGCCGCCGCAGGAACAGGTGCTGCGCCTGGCCGGTCTGGCCGCCGAGGCCGGGCTCGATGGCCTGGTCTGCTCGGCGCAGGAGGCCCGCGCGCTGAAGGTCGCGCAGCCGCGCCTGCAACTGGTGACCCCGGGCATCCGCCCTGCCGGCAGCAGCGCCGACGACCAGAAGCGCATCCTCACCCCGAGCCAGGCGCTGGAGGCCGGCTCCGATTACCTGGTGATCGGTCGCCCGATCAGTCAGGCCGCCGATCCGGCGCAGGCCTTGGCTGCTGTGGTCGCAGAACTGCGCGCCTGAGCCCTGTAGCCTGGATGAGATCCAGGGCGGCCTGGCACGCCGTCCGATCTTTACCGGATTTGATCCGGGCTGTCCGCTGATCGCAGCGCCGCGCTGGTGGAGTCGCCATCAGTGCCCTGCATGACCCACCACTCTAGAGTCTAATAGTGCTGCTCGCCGTCTGGCTTGCTGGCTAGACTCCTCGCCAATTCAACACGAATCGCTGCGAGGAAGCAGACATGAGCATGACGTTCTCCGGCTTGGTCGCCTTGGTCACCGGCGGTGCCGCCGGCATTGGCCGTGCCACGGCCCAGGCATTCGCCGCCGAAGGGCTGAAGGTGGTGGTTTCCGACGTGGATGTGGCAGGCGGTGAGGGCACCGTCGAGCTTATTCACGCGGCCGGTGGCGAGGCCTGCTTCGTGCGCTGCGACGTGACCCGCGACGCCGAGGTCAAGGCGCTGTTGGACGCCACCGTGGCACAGTATGGCCGCCTCGACTACGCATTCAATAACGCCGGCATCGAGATCGAGCAGGGCAAGCTGGCCGATGGCAACGAGGCCGAGTTCGACGCGATCATGGGCGTCAACGTCAAGGGCGTGTGGTTGTGCATGAAGCACCAGATTCCGCTGCTACTGGCCCAGGGCGGTGGTGCAATCGTCAATACCGCATCGGTAGCCGGTCTCGGGGCGGCGCCGAAGATGAGCATCTATGCAGCATCCAAGCATGCGGTGATCGGCCTGACCAAATCTGCGGCGGTGGAATACGCGAAGAAGAAAGTCCGCGTTAACGCGGTGTGCCCGGCGGTGATCGACACCGATATGTTCCGCCGCGCCTATGAAGCCGATCCGAAGAAAGCCGAGTTCGCCGCCGCCATGCACCCGGTCGGGCGCATCGGCAAGGTCGAGGAAATCGCCGCCGCGGTGCTCTACCTCTGCAGCGACCATGCCGCGTTCACCACCGGCCATGCGTTGGCGGTCGATGGCGGCGCTACCGCAATCTGATGGCTCTAGCCCGGTAGTCTGCAAGCAGGCTAAGGTTGGCACGCAGGGCCACTGTCAGTGGTGGCCTGACTGCGCAAAATCCTGCCAGGTTCAACTGGAGCGATAACAATAATGACCGCCGATCCCTTGCTGACGTTTTTCCTTCCCGCTGCGCTGGGCATCATCATGCTCGGGCTTGGCCTGTCGCTGAGCCTGGCTGACTTCGCCCGCGTGGCCAAATTCCCCAAGCCGGTGCTGATCGGCCTGGCCTGTCAGTTGCTGCTGTTGCCGCTGGCCTGCTTCTTCCTGGCCAAGGCGTTCGGCCTGGCACCGGCGTTGGCCGTCGGCCTGATGCTGCTGGCGGCTTCGCCGGGCGGCACCACGGCGAATCTCTATAGCCACCTGGCCCATGGCGACGTGGCGCTGAACATCACCCTCACCGCGGTCAATTCGGTGATCGCGATTCTGACAATGCCGCTGATCGTCAACCTGTCGCTGGCGTACTTCATGTCCGCCGATCAGGCCATCCCGCTGCAGTTCGCCAAGGTGGTGCAGGTGTTCATCATCGTCCTCGGCCCGGTGGCGATCGGCATGTGGTTGCGCAGCCGTTTCCCTGCGTTCGCCGAGCGCATGCAGAAGCCGGTGAAGATCATCTCGGCGCTGTTCCTGCTGCTGATCATCCTCTTGGCGGCGGCCAAGGACTGGCGCACCTTCGTCGACTATGCGCCTTCGGTGGGCGGTGCGGCGCTGGCCTTCAATCTGCTGAGCATGGCGGTGGGTTACTGCGTGCCGCGCTTGCTCAAGCTCAACCTGCGTCAGGCGATCGCCATCGCCATGGAAATCGGCATTCACAATGGCACGCTGGCCATCGCCCTGGCGCTGAGCCCGGCGCTGCTGAACAACCCGACCATGGCGATTCCGGCAGCCATCTACAGCCTGATCATGTTCATCACGGCGGCGTTGTTCGGCTTGTGGGTCAATCGTGTGCATGGCGCCGAACTGGCCGAGCCGGTAGTAGGGCCAGGGGAGAGGGCCTAGAGCCAGCGAGAGTGAGAGAGGCTTTGCCTGCGATGATCGCGGCTAAAGCCCCTCCCACTTTCGACGGAAACCGTAGCCCGGATGCAATCCGGGGCGGCCTGGCAGAGCGTTCCCGGATTGCATCCGGCTACAGAGAATCTACCGCTTGCCCCAGTTCAGCACGGCCAGCGTCAGCAGGCCGGCGACGATACCCCAGAACGCCGAGCCGACTCCGGCCAGAGTCATGCCGGAAGCGGTGACCAGGAACGTGATCAGCGCCGCTTCGCGCTCGTTGGGCTCGCTCATGGCCTGGGTCAGGCCGCCAATGATCGAGGCGAAGAGTGCCAGCGCGGCGATGGACAGGATCAGCGCTGCCGGCAGCGCGGCGAACAGCGAGGCCAGGGCGGCGCCAAAGGTGCCGGCGATGGCGTAGAACACCCCGCACCAGACCGCAGCGGTGTAGCGCTTGCGCGGGTCTTCATGAGCCTCCGGGCCGGCGCAGATGGCGGCGCTGATGGCAGCCATGTGAATCCCGTGGCTGCCGAACGGCGCCATCAGAATCGACACCAGGCCGGTGCTGGTCAGCAGCGGCGAGGCCGGCACGTCATAGCCATTGGCACGCAGTACGGCCATGCCCGGCAGGTTCTGCGAGGCCATGGCGACGATGAACAGCGGGATGCCGATGCTGATCGCCGCGGCCAGGGAGAAGCTGGGCGTCGTCCATTCGGGTGTTGCCAGTTGCAGCTGGAAATCGCTGAAATCCAGCAGACCGAAGACCGCGGCCAGCACGCTGCCGACGATCAGCGCACAAAGCACCGAGTAGCGCGGCCACAGGCGTTTGCCGAGCAGGTAGGCGAGCAGCATGGCGACCACCAGAATCGGCTGCTGTTCGGCGGCCACGCAGATTTCCAGGCCGATCTTGAACAGCACGCCGGCCAGCAGGGCGGCGGCGATGGAGGCCGGGATGCGGCGCATCAGGCGGTCGAAGGTACCGGTCAGGCCGATCAGCACGATCAGGCCTGAGGCCAGGATATAGGCGCCAATCGCCTGGCCATAGGAAACTTCCGGCAGGCTGGTGATCAACAGCGCGGCGCCCGGGGTGGACCAGGCGATCATCACAGGCGCGCGATAGCGCAGCGAGAGCACGATGCAGCACAGCGCCATGCCGATCGACAGCGCCCAGATCCACGAGGAAATCTGCCCGGCAGTAAGGCCGGCAGCCTGGCCGGCCTGGAACATCAGCACCAGAGAGCTGGTATAGCCGGTGAGCATGGCGATGAAGCCAGCGACCACGGCCGAGGTGGAGGTGTCCGCCAGTGGGCGCAGGCGGGTAGGGGCGGCGTCTTGCATCAGAACATTCCAGTGTCGACGATGATGGGATAGAGCGAGGCGACCAGCAGCAGCGCCATGCCGATGTTGAAGGCGCGCAGCGCGCGCGGGTTGTTCAGCCATTTGCGCAGCAGGCTACCGGCGATGGTCCATAAGCCCACGCTGGGGCAGTTGACCAGGGCGAACAGGGCCGCGATCAGCAACACGTTGCTGAAGAAGCCATCTTGCGGTGTGTAGGTGGTAATGGCACCGATGGCCATGATCCACGCCTTCGGGTTCACCCACTGAAAGGCGGCAGCCTGGATGAAGGTGAACGGCTTTGCCTCGGGATTCTCGCGGCTTTGCGGCGCGCCGGACTGGGCGATCTTCCAGGCCAGGTAGAGCAGATACGCAGCGCCGACATAGCGCAGCACATCGTGCAGCACCGGCAGGCGCTGGAAGACCTGGCCAAGACCCAGACCCACGGCCGCCACCAGCAGCATGAAGCCGAGGCTGATGCCGAGCATGTGCGGAATGCTGCGGCGTACGCCGAAGTTCACGCCGGAGGCGAGCAGCATCATGTTGTTGGGGCCGGGCGTCACAGAGGTGACGAAGGCGAAGGCAATGAAGGCGAGCAGCAGTTCGGTGGACATGGTCGTTCTCCGGGGACTGGCAAAGCCTATTGCGCCACCGCAGCGGCGTCGCGGTACAGCCATGGCTGGGTTGGGCCATACAGTCTGGTCAAGCGTTGCGCAGGTGGTTAGCCTCGGGGTTTGGCCGAACAAGGATAAAAGGCGATGCAACCGGACAATCCTTACCGTGCGCCACAGGCGGACTTGCTCGAGGGGGCCGGGGTCCAGGCGTTGCCGGGTTGGAGTGCCAGGCAGTTGCGGGTACTGGGCTGGCTGGCGCTGGTCTCGGTGCTGATCAATACCCTGGTGGTCGCGCTGCTGTTCGCCGGGGCGCTGCTGGACGCGCAGGAGGCCGAGCTGTTGTTCGCCTACACCGACTGGCTGGGTCTGGTGCTGGTACTGCTTGGTTGCTATCTGCTGCTGCGCTTCAAGGCCTTTGCCGAGGCCCGCTTCGCAGCGCGCAATCTGAGCGCGCCGGTATGGGCCGTGTTGCTCGTTTCCCTGTTGCTGGAGCTGGCTGATGTGCTATTCGGCGAGCAGCTATTTGCCGGGCTGGACTGGCAGACGCTGAGCTATATGGTGCTGCTGTGTCTGATGGGCAGCTGTACGACCTGGCTGGGGATACGTTTGCTGAAACTGGAATATCCCTACCAGTCACTGAAGGTGATGGCCTGGCTGGATATCGTCGGCGGGCTGATGTTGGCCAGCGTGTTGTTGATGCTGCTGGCACTGCTGCCGTTGCTCGGCGCTGGAGTGGCGCTGATGGGGGTGTTCTTCAAAGGCGCTGCCGAGTTGCGCGGCGCTGCCGACTGACAGCGGCGTAAATGACAGGAGCCGCCCATTGGGCGGCTCCTGTTTTCAGCCGATTACCACTTGTAGTCGAGGCTCGCCGTAACCCGGCGCGGGTCGCCGGCGTAGCAGTAGAAACCGTCGCAGGTGGCCAGGTATTCCTTGTCGAACAGGTTGTTGGCGTTCAGCGAGATGCTGGCGCCGCGCAAGCTGCCATCGAGTTGGCCGAGGTCGTAGCGCACCGCAGCGTCGTAGACGGTGTAAGCGCTGCTGTGGCCGTCGGATGCGTCACGCACGAAACCCAGGTTGCCAACGGCAATATTGTCTGTGGAACCGACGAAGCGGGCGCCAAAACCAATGCCGAAGCCCGCCAGCGCACCCTGTGTCCAGTCATAGTCGGCCCAGATCGACGCCTGATGCTCGGGGATCAGCGGCAGGGCGCGGTTCTTGTCGCGTGGGTCGCCGACCTCGGTCATCTTGCTGTTGGTGTAGCTGTAGGACGCGGTCAGGCTGAGGTTCTCGGTGATGTTGCCGGTAGCTTCCAGCTCCAGGCCACGAACTTCTACCTCGCTTACTGGCTCGGTGGCACCGGCGATGTTGGTGGTGACGATGTTCTGCCGCGTCAGGTCATAGACGGCGGCGGTGAACAGCATGTCGCTGCCCGGAGGTTGGTACTTGATGCCCAGTTCGTACTGCTTGCCGGTGCTGGGTTTGAATGCTGCGCCGCTATTACCGCCCGCTTCGGCCTGGAAGGATTCGGCATAGGACACATAAGGCGTGAAGCCCGATTCGAACACGTAGCTCAGCGCCGCGTTACCGCTGAATTGGCTGTCGCGGCGGCTATCCTTGGCATCGTTGGCGTTGTGGAATACCGAGTCGGTGTCCAGGCGATCCCAGCGGCCACCCAGGGTCAGGCGCCAGGCGTCGAGGGACATCTGGTCCTGCAGATAGAGGCCGGTGTTGCGGCGTTTCTGGTTGTAGTCCTGGTAGGCGGTGTAGGCGACGCCGCTGAAGTCCTGACCATAGATCGGGCGAACGATGTTGCTACTCGGCGCCGTGCCATACAGCCAGCGGTAATCGGTGTCGACGCGCAGATAGTCCACGCCGAGCAGCAAGGTGTGCCCGATTGCGCCCGTGTTGAAGTCGGCCTGGAAGTTGTTGTCCACAGCGAAGTGGCTGATGTTTTCGTCGTACACGTTGGCGCCGCGCGCAACGGTGCCGTCGTCAGCCACTGCAGTGGCCCAGCCGCCGGCCGTGATGATCTGGTTATCCAGTTCGAGCTTGCTGTAGCGCAGGTTCTGATTGAACTGCCAGATATCGTTGATACGGTGCTCGAAGGCGTAGCCCAGCGCATAGAAGGTCTTGTCGTAGAACTCCCAATCAGGGTCGCCAAGGTTCTTGTGGTAGTCGACCTTGCCGGCCGGCGTGCCCAGCTTGGTGCCTTGCAGGGGCAGGAACTGGCTGGTGCCGCCGGTATCGTCACGGTTGAACTGACCGAGGAAGGTCAGCTTGGTGTCGTCGGCGATATTCCAGGTCAGGCTTGGCGCGAGATTGAAACGCTGATCGTCAATATGTTCGACGGTGGTGCCGCTGTCACGGCCGGTGCCGCTGAAACGGTAGAGAAACTGGCCTTCATCATCGATCTTGCCAGTGCTGTCGAAGCTGATCTGCTTGTGGTTGTAGTTACCGACCTGGACCTGTACTTCATGGCTGCTTTCAGCCTGCGGGCGGCGGCTGACGGCATCCACCAGGCCACCGGGCGGCGTCTGGCCATACACAGCCGAGGCGGGGCCGCGCAGCACGGCGACACGCTCCAGATTCCAGGTTTCCAGCTTGGCCATGGTGTAGCTGCCCTTGGGCAGCGGCAGGCCGTCGAGCATCTGGATCGGCTCGAAACCGCGGATCTTCATCCAGTCGGCGCGGCTGTCGCTGCCGTAGCTGCTGGCGATCACGCCCGGCATGTAGCGCACGGCGTCATCGAGGTTCTGGACCTTGCGGTCCTGCATCTGTTCGCGGGTGGCGACGGAGATCGAGCGCGGCGTTTCCAGCAGCGGTGTGTCGGTTTTGGTGCCGGTCGCTGTGCGGTTGGCCAGGTAGCTGCGGGTCGGGCCCAAAGCCGTTTCGGCGGCCTGCTCGCTGGCGGTGACGGTCACGTCCGGTAGCGCAACTGCTGCGTCTGCTGCCGGGACCAGACTGTAAGCGCCGCCGCTACCTTGCAGCTGCAGGCCGGTGCCACGCAGCGCCTGATTGAGCGCTTCGATGGCTTCGTAGTCACCGCTGACCGGTGCCGAGCGTTTGCCCTCGGTCAGCGCAGGATCGATGCTCAATGTCACGCCGGCCTGGCTGGCGATCTGGTTGAGCGTGGCGGCCAAGGGGCCGGCCGGCAACTGATAGGGCTCCGCATGAGCCAGCCCGGCATGGCCGGCGAAGGCGATGGTCAGGGCCAACAGCGTATGGCGGAACGGGACAGGGCGGAAGGACATTGCGAATCTCTCCTAAGAGTTAATGTATCTCAATGCCCTTCTGCCGAAGCAGAAACGAAAAGTGACAGGGGCGGAAAAAATTATTTTTCCGCCGGCACCACGCGAGTCCACCAAGGGCCCAGTTGCTCGGCCCGTACTGGCAGGCTCAATGCCAATGCTGCCAGCGCCTTGTCACTGTCATGCAGCGGGAAGCTGCCGCTAATACGCAGCCCGGCCAGGCTCGGGTCGAGGCTCAGATAACCGCTGCGGTATTCGCCAAGCTGGTCGATCAGGCTCTGCAGCGGCAGGTTGTCCGCCACCAGCATGCCGCGGCTCCAGGCGTCGGCGCCGACGGGGGCGGGGCTGCTGTCGCTGAGGCGCTGGCTGTCCATGCGCACCTGTTCACCGCTGTGAATGACGCGCTCCTGCGAGCCAGCCAGCGGTCTGGCCGCGACCGCCGACTGCAATACGATCAACTCGGTGGCGGCGCCGTCGCGTCGCACCAGAAAGCGCGTGCCCAGTGCGCGCAGGCGCCCTTGATCCGTTTCTACGACGAAGGGGCGGGCATCGCCCTTGGCCGTCTGAATCAGGATCTCGCCGCTACGCAGATGCAGGCGTCGTTCGTTGTCGTCGAACTCGATATCCAGTGCGCTGCGGCTGTTGAGGCGAATCTGGCTGCGGTCGGCGAGCAACAGGTCGCGCTGCTCACCGCTGGCGGTATGGTAGTCGGCGAGGTAATCACCCAGCGGGCGCTGCTGAGCCAGCAACGTCAGTGTCATGCCTGCGGCCAGCAGCACGCCCAAAGCGCTGCCGCCAAACCGGCGCAGGCTGCGTCGACGATTGACGCTGCTCTGCAGCAGGGCGCGCCGTGCCATGGGGGCGCTGGCGGCGGAGAGTTGCTGGTCGATACCGCCGAGGCGCCGCCAGACCAGGCCATGCTCCGGGTGAGCGGCGAGCCAGTCGGCGAAATCGTGACGTTGCTGCTCGCTGGCTTCCCCCGAGTCGAGGCACAGCTGCCAGGCGATGGCTTCATCGAGTACGCGCGCCGAAACCTGGTTCACTGCGCCACCCCGTACAGTGCGATGTAGCACTGGCGCAGGCCCTGGGCGAGGTACTGGCGCACGCGTGAGACGGACACACCCAGGCGCTCGGCGATCTCGGCGTGGCCCAGACCATCCAGGCGGTTATAGAGGAAAGCCGCGCGTGCCTTGCTCGACAGCTGTCCGAGCAGGCGGTCGATCTCGGCCAGCTGTTCCAGTGCCAGGGTTTGTTCCTCCGGGCTCGGCTGCACGGATTCGGGAGCTTGCGCGAGTTCCTCCAGATAGGCGCGCTCCAGCGCGCTGCGGCGGAACTGGTCGACCATCAGGCCTTTGGCGATG
Organism: Pseudomonas sp. UBA7530; assembly: GCF_002479365.1. NCBI lineage: Bacteria > Pseudomonadati > Pseudomonadota > Gammaproteobacteria > Pseudomonadales > Pseudomonadaceae > Pseudomonas > Pseudomonas sp. UBA7530. The sequence goes on along the minus strand of NZ_DLMS01000001.1, from coordinate 499,842 downwards.
GTGGTAAGCAGGGCCCTGGGCTCGCGTGGGGTGTGCAGGTCAGCACGAGCGAGCAGGCGAACGAAGGTGTCCTGGCTCAGGTCTTCGGCGCGCTGCGCACAATTCAGGCTTCTGCGCAGCCAGCCGAACAGCCAGTCACGATGGTCGCGATAAAGCAGACCGACCAGCTGCTGATTGCTGGAATCCTGAACCGACACGCGCACCTCGCGACATCTAAGTTAAGGTGATAATGATTCGCATATGATTGCAGAGGTCGTGTCAGCGTGCAATCACGCGTTGGTGTGGCATGACCGGTGGTGAAGGGGAACGAAAAGGCGGGCTGAATCCGTAGGAGCGAGCTCTGCTCGCGAATAAGAGGGTTCGCGAGCAGAGCTCGCTCCTACGGGGGGCTTGTGACGACGATGCTCAGGTGCCTTCCTAACGACCGCGAGCCAGGGCGTGATTGACATCCAGCCAACCGCGTACGGCGTCTTCGCCCATCTCGCCGAATACGCGCTGCAACAGGCGCGCCTGTTCGCGGCGCAGGGCCTGTTCCAGCTTGGCGCCTTCAGCGCTCAAGCCGAGCAGGCGCTTGCGCTTGTCGTCCGCGGCCGCTTCGCTCTGCACCATGTCCATCTCGATCAATTGGCGCAGCGGCATGTTCAACGCTTGCTTGCTCACGCCCAGGTAACCCAGCAGTTCGCTCATGTTCAGCCCCGGATACTTGGCAATAAAGAACAGGATGCGGTGATGCACGCGTGACAGGCCGCGTTTGGCGAGCATTTCGTCGGGCTTGGCGGTGAAAGCCTGATAGCCGAAGAAGAAGGCTTCCATGGCAGCCTGCTGAGCCGCGGCGTTCTTGATGACCTGCGCGCCATGACGGCCACCTTGCGCGCCCTCGGCGGATGGGGCTAAAAACTTCTCGGGGAAATTTTTTAGGTCAGTCATATTGACGTATCTCGGGTTGGCGGCGTAGTTTCGGTCAAGCAGTTTGACTTAATTCCAACGACTTTTGCACCCCAGGACATCCCATGGCCTTCTCCGAACGCATCGCCCGCCTGAAAAGCTCCCTGATCCGTGAAATTCTTGCCGCGGCGCAGCGTCCGGAGGTGATGTCGTTCGCTGGCGGCCTGCCGGCCGAGCCGATGCTGCCCAAGGTGGACTGGGCCGAGATGCCGGCGAGCATGGGCCAGTACGGTATGAGCGAAGGTGAGCCGGCGTTGCGTGAAGCCATCGCCGCCGAGGCACGTGCGCTGGGCGTGCCCTGCGATGCCAGCCAGGTGTTGATCGTCAGCGGCTCGCAGCAGACCCTGGACCTGGCCTCCAAGCTGTTCATCGATCCGGGTACCGAAGTATTGCTCGAAGCGCCGACCTATCTGGCGGCCCTGCAGGCCTTCCAGCTGCTCGGCGCCGATTGCATCAGCGTGCCGCAGGAGGCCGACGGCCCCGAGCTGGCTGCGCTGCGCCAGCGTCTGGAAAACCACAAGCCGGCCTTCGCCTACCTGATCCCTACCTTTCAGAATCCGTCCGGCACCCGTTACAGCGAAGCCAAGCGCGAAGCGGTAGCGGCGCTGCTCGACGAGTTCGGCGTGACCCTGATCGAAGACGAGCCGTACCGCGAGCTGGTATTCGATGAAGGGAGCGCCACGCCCATCGTCAGCCGCCTGCAGAGGGCCAGCTGGATCTACACCGGCACCGTGTCCAAGACCTTGCTGCCGGGCCTGCGCGTCGGCTACCTGATCGCCACCAGGGATCTGTACCCGCACCTGCTGCGTCTGAAACAGTCGGCCGACCTGCACACCAACCGCATCGGCCAATGGCAGGCGCTGCAGTGGCTGGGTAGCGAGCAGTACCGCGGCCACCTGGCCGAGCTGCGCGATTTCTACCGCATTCGCCGCGACGCCATGCAGGCGGCGCTGCAGGAGCACTTCGGCGATCTGGCCTCGTGGGAAATCCCGCAGGGCGGCCTGTTCTTCTGGCTGACCCTGAAGCAGCCGCTGGACACCCGCACGCTGCTCGACGCCGCGTTGGCGCAGAACGTCGCCTTCATGCCGGGCGAGCCGTTCTTCATCGACCCGGATGCCAACCCCGGCCACCTGCGACTGAACTTCAGTCATGTGGCGCCGGAGCGTCTGGGCGAGGGGCTGCGCCGGCTGGCGGCGGTGATCCGCGATGCGCAGAGTGCGTGATTGGATATTTCCCTGTAGGAGCGGATTTATCCGCGAAATTCGCGGCTGAAGCGGAATGCCGCCCAGCCGCTTCTACAAAAGCAGGGTGATTGCCGCGAGGATTGATGGGAGGGCAACGCGATGTTCAAGGTCTACGGCGATTACCGTTCGGGCAACTGCTACAAGGTCAAGCTGATGCTGCATCTGCTGGGCGAGGCGTACCAGTGGATTGACGTCGATATCCTCAAGGGCGAGACGCAGAGCGAAGCCTTCCTGGCCAAGAACCCCAACGGCAAGATCCCGGTGCTGGAGCTGGAAGACGGCACCTGCCTGTGGGAGTCCAACGCCATCCTCAACTTCCTCGCCGATGGCAGCGAGTTCCTGCCCAGCGAGCCGCGGCTGCGTACCCAGGTGCTGCAGTGGCAGTTCTTCGAGCAGTACAGCCACGAGCCCTATGTCGCGGTGGCGCGCTTCATCCAGCTTTATCAGGGCTTGCCCGAAGCCCGCCGTGAGGAGCACGCACGCTGCCTGAGCGGCGGCTACAAGGCGCTCAAGGTGATGGAGAAGCAGCTCGAACGCACGCCCTATCTGGTTGGCGAACAGTACTCCATCGCCGATATCGCCCTGTATGCCTACACCCATGTGGCGGACGAGGGCGGCTTCAGCCTCGACGCCTTCCCGGCCATACGCGCCTGGGTCGATCGCGTTGCCAGCCATCCGCGTCACGTCACCCTGCTGGGCTGAGCAGCCTGAAAAGGCTGGCAGGTGAGCCGGCCTCGACTAGAGTTTGGCGGTAACCGTACGAGGGAGCCGCCATGTCGGATGGAAATCGCAAGCTGGGGCTGGGATCGCTGACCGCGCTGGTGGTGGGTTCGATGGTCGGTGGCGGGATCTTCTCGCTGCCGCAGAACATCGCTGCGCGGGCTGATGTGGGCGCGGTGCTGATCGGCTGGGGCATCACTGCGGTGGGCATGCTGGCTTTGGCCTTCGTGTTCCAGAGCCTGGCCAATCGCAAGCCGGAGCTGGACGGCGGCGTGTACGTCTATGCCAAGGCCGGTCTTGGCGACTACATGGGGTTCTCCTCGGCCTGGGGCTACTGGATCAGCGCCTGGCTGGGCAATGTCGGTTACTTCGTGCTGCTGTTCTCGACCCTGGGTTACTTCTTTCCGGTTTTCGGCGAGGGCAATACGCCGCTGGCGATTGGCTGCGCGTCGGTGCTGCTGTGGTGCGTGCACGCTCTGGTGCTGCGCGGGATCAAGGAGGCGGCGCTGATCAACCTGATCACCACCGTCGCCAAGCTGGTGCCTATCCTGCTGTTCATCGTCATCGTTGCGCTGGCCTTCGATCGCGACATCTTCACCCGCGATATCTGGGGCCGCAGCAATCCGCAGTTCGGCAGCGTACTGGAGCAGGTGCGAAACATGATGCTGGTGACGGTATTCGTGTTCATCGGTATCGAAGGGGCGAGCGTGTATTCGGCGCGGGCCGAGCGTCGTAGCGACGTGGGCAAGGCCACGGTGATCGGTTTTCTCGGCGTGCTGGCGCTGCTGATGCTGGTCAACCTGTTGTCGTTGGGGGTGATGAGCCAGCCCGAGCTGGCGGCGCTGCAGAATCCCTCCATGGCCGGCGTGCTGGAGCATGTGGTGGGGCGCTGGGGGGCGATCTTCATCAGTATCGGTCTGGCGGTTTCGCTACTCGGCGCCTTGCTGTCCTGGGCATTGCTGTGCGCCGAAATCCTCTTCGTCTCGGCCAGGGACGGCACCATGCCGGCCTTTTTGCGCAAGGAGAACGCCAACCAGGTGCCGGCCAATGCGCTGTGGCTGACCAATGCGATGATTCAGCTGTTTCTGCTGGTCATCCTGTTCGCCCAGGGCACTTACCTATCGCTGATCTACCTGGCGTCGTCGATGATCCTTGTGCCCTATCTGTGGTCGTCGGTCTATGCACTGCTGTTGGTGCTGCGCGGCGACAGCTACGAGGGGCAGCCCGGCACGCGTCGCAAGGACCTGCTGGTCGGCCTGCTGGCCACGCTCTATGCCATCTGGCTGCTGTATGCCGGCGGGGTAAAGTATCTGCTGCTGTCGGCGCTGCTCTACGCGCCGGGCGTGCTGCTGTTCCACAAGGCCAAGCGGGAGCTGGGGCAGGCGGTTTTCAGGCACTTTGAATGGCTGATCTTCATCGCGGTGCTGCTGACCGCGCTGCTGGCGGGTTATGGCTTGTATAGCGGGCATCTGAGTTTGTAAGTGGGGTTGGAGGATGCAGGCTGGAGGTGGATAATCGCTATTCGCATTCTTCTGGCTCTCTTGTCCTGCCATGCGCAAACGGCTGCATACCGCCCTTGTCTGTCTGCTGATACTGGCTCTGCCGATTCAAGCCATGGCCGCGTTCGGCCTGCAGCTTTGCCAGCAGGTGCATGGCAGCGCTGCGCTGCACGGGATGGTCGATCATGGCGCTCAGCATGGTGCGACGATGGCTGCCGAAAAGCCAAAACCTGCCACGCATCATCCGGCCAGTGCCACCGTCTGCAGCCTCTGCGCCTTCTGCGTCAGTGCCGTGGTAATCAGCCAGCCCTTCGCTCACGCCGAGCCGATGCGCCTTGCGCAGCCGCCTGGCTCATCGAACGAGCGCCTTGTCTCCATCGTGCCGGACACGCCCGAGCGTCCGCCGCGTCTCTCTTTCGTCTGATCGAACACCTTTACACACGGCAGCATCTGGCTGGCCGTGCGCGCCTGGTTGCGCGCTAACGATACGAATGATTGGAGATGGATAGATGAAAAGAGCTTCTTACACCGTGCCAGCCCTGCTGCTCGCAACACTGCTCAGCGCGGTGCAGGCCCAGGCCCACGAGGACAGTCACGCCGGCCATGGCGCCATGAACATGATGCAGCACGCCCCGCAGCAGAAGCCCTGGGGCATCGCCGGGCAGGCCGACAAGGTCGATCGCAGCGTGGAGATTCGTATGGACGACAGCATGCGCTTCACCCCCGAGAGGCTGCAGGTCAAGCAGGGTGAGACCATCCGCTTCGTCCATCGCAATGAGGGCGAGCTGATGCACGAGTTCGTTCTGGGAACACGGCAAACCCTGGACGAGCATGCCGCCGAGATGCTCAAGGCACCGGGCATGGCGCACGGTGAGGCGTACATGGCGCACGTCGCGCCAGCGCAGCAGGGTGAGATGATCTGGACGTTCAATCAAGCTGGCGAATTCGAATTCGCGTGCCTGATCGCCGGGCACTACCAGGCGGGTATGCGCGGCAGCATCGAGGTGCTGGCTGAGTAAGGCGGGGGTAGGGGATGGCCGCGACTCAGGACGAGTCGCGGCCAGACGCTGGATCAGTTCAGCGCGTCGGTCAGGCCCTTGGCAGGTACCAGCTTGACCACTTTCTTGGCCGCGATTTCGATGCTCTTGCCGGTCTGCGGGTTGCGGCCGGTGCGGGCCGGACGCTCGCTCACCTTCAGTTTGCCGATACCCGGCAGGGTGATCTCACCATCATTTTCCAGCGCGTCGCCGACAATTTCGCCCAACTGATCGATCAGGGTGCGGACAGTGGCTTTCGGCAGGGATACGGCCTCGGCCAGGTCGCTGATCAGTTGGTCTTTGGTGATTGCCATGATGTAACTCCGTTTGCAGGTGAGAGGTTCGGCGCGCCAGGCAAGGCCTGCACAGCCGAAAACGTGGGAAAGCTAGCACAAAAGATAGGGCTCGGCTGCGCCGCAGCAGGCACTTCCGATAGGGCTTAGTGTCGCATCGGCCCTTGTGGTTCCGGCGTGCGACCAAAAAACGCATCGGCCTGGTTGTGGTGCCGAGCATGGCTCGCTATCGAGCCGGTCGCACAGGCTGGTCTGAGCCAATCATTGTTCTTGCAGCCAGACGGCGACTTGGCAAGGCTCGACTAAGCTTCTGAAACCTGCCCATTGTTGGAGTGCCATCATGTTGCGCGCATTCGCCGATTTAGGGTTTCGCTGGAAAATCGCTCTGCCGATTCTATTGTTGGCTGCCTTGCTGGTTACCATGGGTGCGCTGGGCATGCGTGGTATCACCCAGGTTGCCGAATCCAGCACCACGCTGACGAATCGTCATTTGCCGGCAATCAGCCTGCTGCTCAATGCAGACCGTGATCTTTATCAAGCCTTCATTGCCGAGCGCAGTTTGCTCGACGAAGACTCCGACGCGCATGCGGCGGAGCTTCGCGCCTCCCATGCGGAGAACCTGCAGCAAGCCTACGACCGGGTGCACGAATTCGCCGCAATGCAGCCGAGTAAAGAGGCGCTGGCGCTGGTGGCGGAATTCGATCGTGGTTATGAGCGCTGGAAAGCGACTTCTCTGCGCGTATTGGAAATGGCCGACAGCGATCCTAACGCAGCCAGTAGGCTGAGTTTCGCTGACAGCGAAGTGCATTTCGAACAAGCGCGTACCGCTATCGATAAGCTGGGTGAACTCGAAGACAGCGCCGCCAACGCTGTCGGCACCGAAGCCATTGCGCACGGTGAGGCTCTGGCCTGGCAGCAGGGACTTATCATCGCCATCGGCCTGCTGGTCTGCGTGGCACTGGTGGTCGGCTTTCCGCTATTGGTGACCCGGCCCTTGCACAGCCTACTCCACCGCATCGAGCAAATCGCGGATGGCGATGGCGACCTGCGGGTGCGTCTGGATGTGCTGTCCAGAGATGAACTGGGCAAGCTCAGCCATGCCTTCAACCGTTTTCTCGACAAGCTGCAGCCTTTGATCAGGGAAGTCGGGCGGGTAACCGGTGAAGTGGCTGATTCGGCCAAGAGCCTGGCGGGAATGGCGGCGGCCAACGACCGGCTGATCAGCAGCGAGCATGCTGCGGTGGATCAGGTCAGCACCGCAGCGACAGAAATGAGCGTGGCGGTGCATGAAGTCGCGCGCAACGCGCAGAGTGCCGCCGATGCCGCGCGGCATGCCGAGGTGCAGTCTCGCGAGGGAGCGCAGGTGGTCGGCGTGACCATCAACTCGATCCGTCAACTGGCGCAGGAAGTGGAAAGCGCCTCCGACACCATTCAGACCCTGGAGCAGGAAACTGCCAACATCGGCGCAGTGCTGGCGGTTATCAAAGGCATCGCCGAACAGACCAACCTGCTGGCGCTCAATGCGGCCATCGAGGCGGCGCGCGCGGGGGAGCAGGGCCGCGGTTTCGCCGTGGTGGCTGACGAAGTGCGGGCGCTGGCCGCGCGTACTCAGGACTCGACAAAGGATATCCAGCAAATGATCGAGCGCCTGCAGGTCGGTGTGCAGAATGCGGTCAAGGCTACGCATTCGGGTAGCGCCCGGGCGCGGCAGAGCGTCGAGCAGGCAGCTGGAGTGGACCAGGCACTGAGCGTGACCGGTGATTCGGTGCAGCGGATCAACGACATGGCTGCGCAGATTGCCACGGCCTGCGAGGAGCAGAGCAGCGTCACCGAGGAGATCGCGCGCAACATCAGCGACATCCGCGACCTCTCCAACGAGGCGGCGCAGACTTCCGAACAAAGCACGCGGGCCAGTCAGCACCTGTCCGAGTTGTCCCTTGGCCTGGCCCAATTGGTGGGCCGTTTCCGCGTTTGAGGTGAGCGACTTGCGTATCTAAGTGTTTGAAGCAGTTGTAAGTTTACGTTTAGTCGTTACAATGGCGCGGCCCATCGCAATGGTGGGCAGCGTTATGGTGGCCCTGCCGGTCCCCTCGCATTGATCAGCCGTGAACCCGGTCAGGCCCGGAAGGGAGCAGCCGCAGCGGTGACATCGAGTGCCGGGGTGTGGCTGGTAGGGTCCACCTCCAGTTTTCCGGGCGTTTGCCAGCTTCCTGATTCCCTCTTTTTCAAGTCGCATATCGCGTCGAGCGTTTTCCTGCGTGCAAGAAAAAGCCCGCGCAATGGCGCGGGCTTTGATCTTTGGGCGGAATTAGGCGATGCGGTAGTTCAACACGCTGTCCTGTTCCTTGAGCGTCTTGCGCAGGTCGGCGGGAATATTGCCGGCGCGTAGGGCCAACTCAAGGCGAATCTCTTCCAGGCTCTGGGCGAAGGCGCTCTGGTCGTCGACTTGAAGTTTGGCCAGGACTCGGCTGTATACGGTGCTGTCGCTCTCGTCGAGCAGGGCGAGGATGATGCTGCCGTCCGGGCGTGGTGAGCTGAAGCTGGCACGCAGCGGGTTGAACAGGTGATCGACGAGTTGCTGGTTGGTGAGTTCCAAATATCCCACTCCATCCTGATGGTTGGTCACCTTCGACCTCGGGATGGTGGATTGGTTCAGGCCGTGAGCGACTGGCGGGTACGCTCGATCACCTGTTGCAGCGAGTCGTCGTTGTACTGGCCGGGATACAGGCGCTGGCTGTACTGGGCAATGCCGGTCTTGTCGACCAAGGTAAAGCTGAAGCTGCCCTTGCGCGTTGCCTGAATACGGCAGTCGAAAGGTGCGAAGGCGTGGGTCAGCGTGCTGATGGCTTTCTGGATCTGATGTTGAGTATTCATGTTGTTAGGTTTTCCTTAAAACGGTGTGCGCATCGATGCGCGCTTTGCTCCATGAGGTCGGCCGAAAAGCGGCCTGCTAGGTAAACCATTCGGAGCTTTATGGGCACGATAAAGTTCCATTGTTACGGTTCTTCGGCGTGGTCGGTACGTCGGAGGCAGGCAGAGAAACAGCGCCGATAAGTGGCGAGTCGGCCTGGTCAGTCAGCAGGTGGGATCGGGGAGGGCGGCAGCGCAGGGTGCGCTAGACGTTGAACCGGGAAACCAGCGAGGAGGCGCTACGGCCTTTTTGACTTACAGCGTGGTACGAACGGCGCGAATGATACGCCATTGTTCAAGAATTGACCAGTGCTATTTGCCGAGCTCATGCCCGGCCGCCTTGGGGCTCGGATGGCGGATGCAATTTGCCGGTTGCTCCGCTAGGATTAGCCCACTTGTGCGACACGTTGAACGTGCCGGACTTGGTTAGGTCACTGCGCCTAGGCACCTGAATCCCTTGCTATCAGGGGGTTTAAGCCAGAAAAGCAGTCAACAAACCGGCTCAGCCTGGTTAATCCACACCCTGGAAACGCTTCGTTTTGGCGGGGATGGATAACAAAAGCTGTATCTGTTCACACCCTAAAATGGGTCAATGAGCGGTTACAGAAACAGGATAGTAACGTTCAGCTATCATCGAATTGTTACTAAAAATGTCTGGCCCGAGGGTGAATTTGTCCTCCGGGCAGAACTCATCCTCGCACGTCTGGCAGTGAGCCAATTCACCGTCGTGAGACGTTGGGGGGATGTTGAACCAAGCACGGAGCGAAAAGCTCCGAATCGCATTGCTCAACTTCGCTGGCACAGGAAGTACCGAGCCTGGCATGTACCTGCCAGTTCATTAGATCGGCATGCGTCAGGGGCCAACCCTGGGGTGTGAAGCCCGATTAACAATGTCTCGCTCCCATGAGGGTGTTATCCGGTGACGGAGAACGCTTTACGTCCGAATTGCACGGACGTAACGAGGCTAATGACCCAACCCGCATGGCTAACACATGTGAATCGTCGCCAGAACCCTCGTCATAATCGACGGGCCTACGGCAATTATTGGCCCCAGCCAAAATGGCAATGCAGTTAGTCATCCCTATGAGTGGAAGGGATGCGGTACTACACCGCTGCCGGGGGAAAGACGAAGCCTAAACGGGGAATTGATGCGACTCGGGGAACGTGGCAATCCCGACCACTCGCCTGGCCAGTAACATGGTCAGGCAGGCAAACCGCAAGGGGCGCTGATGAGTGTGGGGAAGAAGAGGATGCAAAAAGCGAATGGCTGCCTGTAATGGGTAGCATACCGGTTGAAATATCACCGGCAGGGGCAACCCTGGCTGACGTGCATCTGGTTTACGAGCGCAAGAAGAGCCGCTGATTCCAGCGATAACCAAACGACCCTATGGGCGACTACTGCCCATAGGGGAGTAGTCCGTCCTGAATGTCGTTCATCTCAGGAGGACTGTATGAAAACGCAACCAGCAACACCGGTCGCGTCTGCGCCCTCCGGCGGAGTGATGAATTGGCACGATCTTGATTGGGCCACCATTCAGCAAGCCGTTCGGAAAACGCAGCTAAAGATTGCGCAGGCAACACAGGAAGGTAACTGGCGCAGGGTTAAACGCCTGCAACGGATGCTGACCTATTCGTTTTACGGCCGCTGTTTGGCTGTACGACGAGTCACGGAGAACCGGGGTCGTAAGACTCCGGGCGTCGATGGAGAAACCTGGGGATCGCCCCAGGCCAAGCTCCGTGCTGTGGGAAGTCTGTCGAAACAACGGGGTTATCGGCCCAAACCGCTACGGCGGGTCTGGATACCGAAACCCGGTAAGCTGGAGGAGCGCCCGCTGGGCATCCCGACGATGTTGGATCGGGCCATGCAGGCGCTGCATCTGCAAGCGTTGGAGCCTGTAATAGAAAGCACCAGCGACCCGAAAAGTTATGGCTTCCGGCCTGACCGATCGACCGCTGATGCCATGGTTGAACTTTTCCACCTGCTGGCGCCCGAAGTGGCACCGGCCTGGGTTCTGGAGGGGGACATCAAAGGCTTCTTCGACAACATCAACCACGAGTGGCTATGCCGAAATGTTCCGATGGACACCAAGGTACTGCGCAAGTGGTTAAAAGCCGGGGTTATCGACCGGCGACAACTCATGGCAACGGAAGCCGGGACGCCGCAGGGTGGAATTATTTCGCCCTGTCTGGCCAATGCCACTCTGAACGGTCTGGAAACTCAGCTGAAACGTCATCTGGCGAAGAAGCTAGGCATCAAGAAGGCCGAGAAGACCAAGGTGCAGTGTGTACGGTATGCGGACGACTTCGTGATCCTGGCGGCCTCGAAAGAGCTGCTGGAGGAAGAGGTCAAGCCCTGGGTAGAGCAATTCCTGTCAGTACGAGGGGTTGAGTTATCTCGGGAGAAAACGCGCATCACGCACATTCACCAAGGATTCGATTTCTTGGGGTGGAATTTCAGGAAGTACGTGCCGAAGTCACCACGCAGGAAGGCCAAGCTGCTGATCAAGCCCTCGAAGAAGAACGCCTCGGCGTTGTATCGGAAGGTGCGCGAGATCATCAAAAGTAGTGGGGCACTGACGCAGGAAGCGTTGATCGGCCAACTGAACCCGGTACTGAAGGGGTGGGCACAATACCACTCCCCGGTCGTGGCAAAGGAAACCTTCAGCAAGCTGGATCACCTGATCTTTTGGCGAATCTGGAGGTGGGTGAAGCGTAGGCATCCGAGGAAGTCAGCTGACTGGATCAGGAATAAATACTTCCGATCCATAGGCGGGCAGAGCTGGGTGTTCGCGTACCCCTACAAGAATGGTAAGGGAGAAAAGCAGTACCGCCGGCTATACCTGTTGGCGGGAACCGCAATCGTGCGCCACAAACGTCTTCCGGGGGACTACAACCCCTACGACGCGGAACACGAACTGAAGTGGGAGGCACTGAGAGTCCAGCGAATGCAGCACAAGCTGCGTTATCGGGGGCAGATACTCAGTATCTTCCGCAGACAAAAGGGGCTTTGTGCCCTTTGCGGGCAAGCGGTGAGTAAGGAAACGGGCTGGCACGATCACCACGTCATCAGGCGTGTGGACGGCGGCTCGGATACTTTACGTAATCGCACCCTGCTTCATCCCAACTGCCACGCGCTGGTTCACAGCCAGCGCCAAGAGGTAACTCTACGATTCAGCGGCTTATAGCTGTAGAATCCGACGCAACACTTCGTACGTTGCCGGCCAAGCTACTTGGTTTTTCGTAAGCTTGAGCCGTATGCGGTGAAAGCCGCACGTACGGTTCTTAGGGGGGGGCGGGCCAGTAATGGTCTGTCCCTACCCGATTTGCTTTCTTCACATGACGGTTTTCCATGAGTTATCAGGTTCTTGCACGTAAATGGCGTCCGCGCTCGTTCCGCGAAATGGTCGGCCAGACCCATGTGCTCAAAGCCCTGATCAACGCCCTGGACAGCCAGCGCCTGCACCACGCCTACCTGTTCACCGGGACCCGTGGTGTCGGCAAGACCACTATCGCGCGAATCATCGCCAAGTGCCTCAACTGTGAAACCGGTATCAGCTCCACGCCCTGCGGTACCTGCTCGGTATGCCGGGAGATCGACGAGGGGCGCTTCGTCGACCTGATCGAAGTGGACGCCGCCAGCCGCACCAAGGTCGAGGATACCCGCGAGCTGCTCGACAACGTGCAGTACTCGCCGAGTCGTGGCCGCTTCAAGGTCTACCTGATCGACGAAGTGCACATGCTCTCTACCAGCTCCTTCAACGCGCTGTTGAAGACCCTGGAAGAGCCGCCGCCTCACGTGAAGTTCCTCCTGGCCACCACCGATCCGCAGAAGCTGCCGGTCACCGTGTTGTCGCGCTGCCTGCAGTTCTCGCTGAAGAACATGCCGCCGGAGCGTGTGGTCGAGCACCTGACTCATGTTCTGACCGCCGAGAGCGTACCCTTCGAGGACGATGCGTTGTGGCTGCTCGGCCGCGCTGCCGATGGCTCGATGCGTGACGCCATGAGCCTGACTGACCAGGCCATCGCCTTTGGTGAAGGCAAGGTGCTGGCCGCCGATGTGCGCGCCATG
>NZ_DLMS01000001.1:486274-486950 GCF_002479365.1 Pseudomonas sp. UBA7530 | reverse complement strand
GGCCGCCGATGTGCGCGCCATGCTTGGCACGCTGGATCACGGACAGGTCTACGGCGTGCTGCATGCGCTGATAGAAGGTGATGCGCGGGCGTTGATCGAGGCAGTGCGTCATCTGGCCGAGCAAGGGCCTGACTGGAACGGCGTGCTGGCGGAAATGCTCAACGTGCTGCACCGCGTGGCCATCGCCCAGGCCTTGCCGGAGGCCGTGGACAACGGCCAGGGTGATCGCGAGCGCGTGTTGCAGCTGGCTCAGGCGCTGCCGGCCGAAGACGTGCAGTTCTATTATCAGATGGGCCTGATCGGTCGTCGTGACTTGCCCCTCGCGCCCGAACCGCGCGGCGGCTTCGAGATGGTCCTGCTACGGATGCTGGCTTTCCGTCCGGGCGGTGCCGATGACGCGCCAAAGGTCACGCTAAAGCCCTTGGGGATCAGCCAGGCCACTGCTGATTCCCAACAGAACCCAGTGGCCGGCACCGCTATGCCGGCTCCCGTGGTTTCTGCTCCAGCTGCTGTCGCCGCTGTACCTGTTCAGGCGCCTGTCGCTGCGCCGGCTGTTGAGCCCGGTCCCGTCGCTGCGGTTGCGAGCGCCGAGCCTGTGGTGAGTGAGTCGGCGCCGAGTATTGCATTACCTGCAGCGCCAGCTGTCAGCCTGTCGCAAGAGCCAGAGCCAGAGCCA
>NZ_DLMS01000001.1:0-486067 GCF_002479365.1 Pseudomonas sp. UBA7530 | reverse complement strand
CAGAGCCAGAGCCAGAGCCAGCCGCTCCTGCGCAGGTCGTCGATGTGCCCTGGGCAACGGCCGAGGTGCCGGAGCCAGCCGTTGCTCCCGCTCAGCCTGTTGTCGCGCCGCAGCCAGAACCCGTTGCGCTGCCAACTGCGGCCGTTGTCGAGGCGGCTGCGAGCGAGGCCGTGCCGCTGGTGGTGGAAGCCGATGGCGGTGACGACGAACCACCACCTGGCGACTACGACTACGTTGAAATGGACGCCGAAACGCTCGATTACGACTTCGGCCAGCCCGAGGCCGAAACGCCTGTGATCGAAGAGCCCCTGCCGGCCGCCAAGCCCGCTACCGGCCTGGCGGCAGAATGGCTGTCGCTGTTCCCGCAGCTTGGTCTGGGCGGCATGACCGGCAGCATCGCCGCCAACTGCACGCTGATCGAGGCCAATGGCGACGACTGGCTGCTGCACCTGGACCCGGCACACAGCGCGCTGTTCAACACCACGCAGCAGCGTCGTCTCAATGAAGCGCTGAACCAGCAGCAGGGCCGCAGCATCAAATTGCGTATCGAACTGTGCAAACCTGAGCAGGAAACCCCGGCACAGGCTGCGGCGCGCCGCCGCGCCGAACGCCAGCGCAGTGCCGAGGCCTCGATCCAGGCCGACCCGCTGGTACAGCAGATGATTCAGCAGTTCGCCGCCAAGGTGCGCGACGACAGCATCGAACCGATCGACACGCCCAGCTAGGTCGTTTTCACGACGGCCAGCACGCATTAGTTTTCAATGACTTGTTAACCCCGAACGCCGAGGATACCGACATGATGAAAGGTGGCATGGCAGGCCTGATGAAGCAGGCCCAGCAGATGCAGGAAAAAATGCAGAAGATGCAGGAAGAGCTGGCCAATGCCGAAGTCACCGGCCAGTCCGGTGCCGGCCTGGTGAGCGTGGTGATGACCGGTCGCCACGACGTCAAGCGCATCACTCTGGACGACAGCCTGATGCAGGAAGACAAGGAAGTGCTGGAAGATCTGATCGCTGCTGCCGTCAATGACGCGGTGCGCAAGGTCGAGCAGAACAGCCAGGAAAAGATGTCCGGCATGACGGCGGGGATGCAGCTTCCCCCCGGCTTCAAAATGCCCTTCTGACAGGCCTTGTGCCGCCCAGTCGACGCACATGGCTGCGTTGCCGGCGGACTCGGAATCCTCATGTGCTCCAGCACACTGCGGTTCCTCGTCCGCCCGCGCCTTACCCTGTACGCCGCCTGATCGCCACTCTTACGGAGTCGATCGTGCAGATGAGGCTGAAGACGATCCGTTTCGGTGTGTAGCCCGGATGCAATCCGGGTCGCTTGTATGCCCTGTTTCCCCGGATTGCATCCGGGCCATCAACCTGTAGGAACGCCATGAGCTTCAGCCCCCTGATTCGCCAGTTGATCGACTCCCTGCGCATCCTGCCCGGTGTGGGGCAGAAGACGGCGCAACGCATGGCGCTGCAGTTGCTCGAGCGCGATCGCAGTGGCGGGCAGCGTCTGGCGCAGGCGTTGAATGCGGCGATGGAGGGGGTGGGGCACTGCAAGCGCTGCCGCAGCCTGAGCGAAGATGAGCTGTGCCAGCTTTGCCTGGACGAGCGCCGCGACGACAGCCTGTTGTGCGTGGTAGAAGGTCCAATGGATGTGCATGCGGTGGAGCAGACCGGCTATCGCGGTCGCTACTTCGTGCTCAAGGGGCACCTCTCGCCGCTCGACGGCCTGGGGCCGGAAGCCATTGGCATTCCCGAGTTGCTCGAACGCATCGATGCAGGTGCGTTCAGCGAAGTGATCCTCGCCACCAATCCCACGGTGGAAGGCGAGGCGACAGCGCACTACATCGCCCAGATTCTTGCGGGCAAGGGCCTGGTCGCCTCGCGTATCGCTCATGGCATGCCGCTGGGTGGCGAACTGGAGCTGGTCGACGGCGGCACGCTGGCGCACGCCTTGGCCGGTCGGCGCCCGATCAGCCTGTAAGCATAGTCCAGCCGCACCTGTGGTTGGGCTGGCGCTTACTTGAGGCCGCTGAATTGTGGGGCGTTTTCTCGATAATGGATCAACGCATCGACCAAGCGTTCGGCCTGTTCGCGCTCAGCCAGGCGGAACGTGCGCAACGTTGTGCCGTCCAGGTGCTGTAAGCGAACCAGATAATCGTCGCGTTGCTGGTATAGCACCACCGGCCCCAGGCTATTGAAGTAGATGCGCTCGCCGATGTCGCTCGGCGTGCTGGCCTCGCCCTGCTCGCGAAAGCCCAGGTAACGGCTGTCCAGGTACAGGGCATCGGGGTGGGTGATCTCTTTCTGCTGCAGCGCAGCAGTGTGTATCGCTTCGTAGGCCTGCGCCTCGGAGAGCGGTTGCGCCCGGTAGTCCAGGTTCGCGGCGCAACCGGCCAGCAAGCAGGCAATCAGTGCAATCCGGATAATTTGCATGGTGCATCTCCTCGGCAGTCGCATGGCGTCGACGACCATCTGCTGCCAAGATGGCGCCTCATCCCCGGATACGGTACTCCCGTGATCGCTGCTTCCCTGCGCCGTGCTTGCCTATGGCTCCTTCTAGGGGCGCCTTGCACTGCCTTCGCCCAATGTCCGACTGGCCAGATGCAGATATGCCTGGGTTCGTGCATCTGCATTCCCGACCCGATACGCATGCGCGAGGACGGTCTGAATCTGGCTTCGGCGCGCCTGGAGGCCTGGCTGCTGCAATCGCGCCAGGCCACGTTGAATGCCGGAACCGAATCCATGCCGCTGATGATTCGTGCGCAGCTCTCGTCTTTTTACGACAGCGAGCTGCTGGACGGGGTTCGTTTTCGCGCCGGCATGACCGAGGAAATGGATGCTGCCAGCGTCCTGCTGCAGAACCCGGATGTACAGGCCGTGACACTGGTCGACGTCGTGGTTTTCCGCAGTCGCGAGGCGGCCGAGGGCGATGCATCGCTCTGGGCGCATGAGCTTTGGCATGTGCAGCAATACCGCGAATGGGGCACGGCCGAATTCGCCCGCCGCTACACACGCGACTTTAATTCGGTGGAGGAACCTGCCTATGCGATGCAGGCGCGGGTGAGAAGGGCGCTGCAAGAGTGAGTTAAAACGCTCGCTTGAATACCAAGCAAGCGCTAGGTTAGGGTGGCCAAAACAATAACGGGAGTTACCCGCATGGCCGCCCCTCAGTCGTATTTCGATGAGTCTCACCAACTGGTTCGCGATTCCGTCCGGCGTTTCGTCGAGCGTGAAATCCTGTCGCATATCGACGAATGGGAGGAGGCCGAGGAATTCCCGCGCGAGCTCTATCTCAAGGCAGGTGCCGCGGGCATTCTCGGTATCGGCTACCCCGAGCAGTATGGCGGCAGTCATGAGGGTGACGTGTTCGCCAAGGTTGCGGCCAGCGAGGAACTGATGCGCAGTGGCTCGGGCGGACTGGTGGCCGGGCTCGGCTCGCTGGATATCGGCTTGCCGCCCATCGTCAAGTGGGCCAGGCCCGCCGTGCGCGAGCGCGTGGTGCCGCGGGTGCTGGCTGGCGAGAAAATCATGGCGCTGGCGGTGACCGAGCCTTCCGGCGGCTCTGACGTAGCGAATCTCAAGACTCGTGCGGTGCGCGAAGGCGACCACTACCGTATCAACGGCAGCAAGACCTTCATCACCAGCGGCGTGCGTGCCGATTACTACACGGTGGCGGTGCGTACCGGTGGTGAGGGCTTTGGCGGCGTCAGCCTATTGCTGGTGGAGAAGGGCACTCCGGGTTTCACCGTTGGTCGCAAACTGAAGAAGATGGGCTGGTGGGCGTCCGACACGGCCGAGCTCTTCTTCGATGAGTGCAAGGTGCCAGTGGACAACCTGATCGGTGTGGAGAACGCCGGCTTCGCCTGCATCATGGCCAACTTCCAGAGCGAGCGCCTGAGCCTGGCGATCATGGCCAACATGACCGCGCAACTGGCGCTGGAAGAGTCAATGAAGTGGGCGCGCGAGCGCCAGGCGTTCGGCAAGCCGGTGGGCAAGTTTCAGGTGCTCAAGCACCGCCTGGCCGAGATGGCCACGCAGCTCGAAGTCTCCCGTGAGTTCACCTATCGTCAGGCCGCGCAGATGGCGGCCGGCAGAAGCGTGATCAAGGAGATCTCCATGGCCAAGAACTTTGCGACCGATATCGCCGACCGCCTCACCTACGATGCAGTGCAGATCATGGGTGGCATGGGTTACATGCGCGAATCGTTGGTCGAGCGCCTGTACCGCGACAATCGAATCCTCTCCATTGGCGGCGGCACGCGGGAGATCATGAACGAGATCATTTCGAAGCAGATGGGGCTGTAGAAACGGCATCTGGGCCTTTATGGCGCGAAAGCCTGGTCGAACGCCTGTACCGCGACAACCGCATTGTTTCCATCGGCGGTGGCACGCGGGAGATCATGAACGAGATCATTGCCAAGCAGATGGGGTTGTAGCTGCTGGCGTAGGAGGGGCTTCAGCCGCGATTAGCCTAAACGAGACGAAAAAGCTCGCCGCTGAAGCGCCTCCCACGGAAATCGGTGATCAGGACGCTACCTGGTTTTGCGCGGCCTGGCGCAGGCGGGCGATATCGCGCTGCGGTGGGGCGCCGAACAGGCGGCTGTACTCGCGGCTGAACTGCGATGGACTTTCATAGCCTACGCGGTAGCTCGCCGCGGCCGCTTCCAGGTTGTCGCACAGCATCAGGCGGCGAGCTTCCTGCAGGCGCAATTGCTTCTGGTATTGCAGCGGGCTGAAGGCGGTGACGGCCTTGAAGCGGTGATGCAGCGTCGACGGGCTCAGGTTCACCTCGCGGGCCAGCTCCTCGATGCGCAGCGGCTGGTCGAAGTTCTTGCGTAGCCATTCGATGGCGCGGGAGATGCGCTGGCTCTGGCTGTCGGCTATCACCACTTCATGCAGACGATGGCCCTGCGGGCTGAGCAGCATCCGATAGAAGATCTCGCGCAGAGCCAACGGCGCCAACATGGCGATGTCGCGCGGGGTTTCCAGTAGGCGCAGCAGGCGAATCACTGCGTCCAGTAGGCGCGGGTCGAGACGGTCGAGAAACAGCGCGCGTTGCGAGGCCGCGTCTGGCGCCGGGATGGGCGGCATCTCGGTCAGAAGGCTGCTGATCAGCGCCGGGTCGATTTCCAAGGCCAGGCTCAGGTACGGCGCTTCCGGACTGGCCTCGATCACCCGGCCAGTAACCGGCAGCACCACCGACGCCACCAGGTAATTAAGCGGGTCATAGACATAGAGCTCGTCACCCAGGCGTATTTCCTTGCGACCCTGGGCGATGATGCACAGGCAGGGGTCGTAGACTGTCTGCATCGGCAGGCTCGGCGTGGTGGCGCGCGCGAGCTTTAGGCCGGGAATGGCCGTGAGATGCAAACCGTCCTCGGGCACGAAGCGCTCAACGAGGCGCGCCAGTTCATGACTGAGATCGGCAAGCGGAGTATCAAGATTTGTGGCGGTGTGAATGGGTGACTGCATGACGCGCCTCCGGAAAGTCAGCGAAGCCTAGCCAGGTTTTTCAGGCAAGTCATGAGGGGCGGCAGGATTAGGCAAATATTTGCCAGTAATGGGCAAATGACCAGTTATACAGAGTGTTTCATGATTCCTGACGCTCAAACTGGAGGGCTGTTCATCGTTTCTGGTAGGCAGTATTAGGCAATGATTTGCCAGTAATCGACTAACGCCCCAATGACCCTCTCGCTAATCTCTGTAGCCATCGCGCCGTGCCTCAGCGTCGGCCCGAACGCATGCATTAGCCTTGTCACCCGCTGAGTGGTGCCCAACAAGCCAATCAAGGAGCGAGCGATGTCCAGCAAATGGTTGATCGCGCCGCTGACATTGTTGTTGCTCGCCACGGCCTGGCTCGACTCCAGGGCCGTTGGCGAAGCGGCTTTCGCCGAGCCGCAAGCGGCCCCCCACGTATTGCAGCGAAATGCTGCCGGTCTGTACTGATTCAATTCCAGGAGGTTGCCATGAGCATCATTCACCGTATGACCATTCGCGCCCGCCCTGAACGCTCGATCCGTTTGGGCCAGTGTCTGGCCCGGCTGGACGAAGTAGGGCGTGAGCTGCCCGGTTGCCTGGGTCTGCGCGTGTTCTCGTTACGCAATGACCCGCTGACCTGGCAGGTGGAGGGTCAATGGCGCTCAGCGGCGGCGCGAGACGCGTTCCTCGGCAGCGAAGGTCTGCGCCTGGTGTTGGCGCAAGCGATAGACGAGGGGCTGTTCGCTCATCTCGAATGTGCGGTAGAGCTGCAGCAGCAGGTCGCCTGAGGCCGTATCTAGAGTTGCCGAGGCGCCTGCCTTAGCCGCTCGGCTTGCCTTTATGAATTTATCTCTATAGATTTTCATGAAATTAATTAATTCAAATTTCATGAGTCGTCTATGTTTCGCCACGCCAGTGAGCACGTCGACAGCTACTACGCCCATGGCTGCAGAGATCGACTGACGCTGTATCCAGCACTGCAGGAGCACCTGCAGTGCGATGTGTTGGTGATCGGCGCGGGTTTCAGTGGTCTGCATACCGCTCTGCGTCTTGCAGAAGCGGGGCGGCGAGTGATCGTGCTGGAGGCCAGCCGCGTTGCCTGGGCCGCCTCGGGGCGCAATGGCGGGCAGGCGATTCTCGGTTGGTCCTGCGATATGCCGCCGCTGGAAAAGGCCCTCGGCCTCGATCGTGCCCGCCACCTCTGGGACGGTATGGCCTGGTCGGCCCGCGAGCTACGCGAACTACCGCAACGGCATGGCTTCGATTGCGATTACCGCCGTGGCCATCTGTGGACGGCGGTGCTGCCAAGGCGTGTGGCACTGCTGCATGAATGGCAGGAGCAGGCCGCCTATAAATGGGGGCACCGCGCGCTGCAATTCGTCTCCCGTGAGCAGATGCCGGAGTGGGTCGCCAGCGACCGCTACCAGGCCGGTCTTTACGATCCCGAGGCTGGGCATCTCAACCCGCTCAAGCTGGCACTGGGTCTGGCCGAGGCCTTCGTTCGCGCCGGTGGGCAGATCTTCGAGCAGAGCCGTGCGCTGAGCCAGGATAAGCTGGGCGACGGCTACCGGGTACGCACCGAGCAGGGCAGCGTGCAGGCCGATCAACTTGTGCTGGCTTGTAACACCTATATCGACGATCTGGCGCCACGCCTGGCGCGGCGTATCCTGCCGGTCGGCACCTACCAGATCGCCACCGAGCCGCTGGGCGCCGAGCGTGCCGAGGCATTGCTGCCGCGCAACGCTTGCGTCACCGACAACCAGTTCGTCCTCGATTACTTCCGCCGTACGCTGGATCACCGTCTGCTGTTCGGTGGTGGCTGCACCTACCTGGGCGGCCTGCCAAAGGACATGGCTGCTGCCACGCGGCCTTTCCTCGAGCGCGTCTTCCCGCAGCTGGCAGGCGTAGCCATCGACTTCGCCTGGGGCGGGCATATCGATATCACCCGTGCGCGCACTCCGGATGTCGGCGGCGAGAACGGCCGCTATTGGCTGCAGGGCTTCTCCGGTCATGGCGTACTGCCGACCCTTGCGGCTGCGCGAGCGGTCAGCGATGCCATCCTTGGCAATGGCGATGAACTGGCGTTGTACCGGCAGCTGCGCAACCCTGAATTTCCATTCGGCGAGCGCCTTGCGGCGCCGCTCGAGGCCATCGGCAAGGCCTGGTACCGACTGAGAGACAGCTTCTGAAATGGACAGCCCTGAAATGGACAAGAATCTGGAAATGGCGGCCCTTGCCGTGCTCATCCACGACCTGCGCAAGCACAAGAAGGTCACCCTCAACGAGCTGGCCGAGCGCATCGGCCGTTCGGTGGGCTTTCTATCGCAGGTCGAGCGGGGTCTGTCGCGCCCGACGGTGGAGGATCTGACCGCCATCGCCGAGGCGCTCGACGTACCGACCACCTATTTCTACAGCCTGCCCAAGCCCAAGGCGCTGGACTGGGTCACCCGGCCGGACGAACGCCGCACCCTGTACCTGGCCGGCGGCATCACCGACATCATGGCGTCGCCCACCCTGCAGGGCGCCTTCATGGTGGTCGACAGCCTGCTCGAGCCAGGCGCCAGCAGTGGCGAGCGGCAGATGAGCGACCGCTCCGAGCAGGCCGGCTATGTCCTCGAAGGCCAGCTGACACTCTGGCTGGGTGAGGACGAACAGAGTGCCACCCTGTATCCCGGCGATGTTTTCCAGGTGCCGAGCTATGCGCGCCTGCGTTATGCCAACCAGGGCGACACCCCCGCGAGGGTGTTGTGGATCTACACCTGACCTCCCGTGAACCGGAAATAACCACAATGAACGCCACCCGAGTCGAGCTGCTCGACGAAGTCCGTCAATTCCGCCAGGCCCACCCCGAGGTGCGCTTCGTCGACCTGATCTGCCTGGACATTCCCGGGCATTTCTATGGCAAACGCTACCCCATCGAGATGCTGGAGAAGGTCGCTGCCGGCAGTGCCCTGAAGTTGCCGCAGAACTGCGTGCTGCTCGGCGCCCAGGGCGGGCTCTACGAGATCGGCGACTACTGCTTTCATGACGGTGACCCGGACGCGCCACGGCGCTTGATTCCCGGCACGCTCAAACTGGTGAATTGGGAGCGCCTGCCGCTGGGGCAGATGCTGATCAGCTCCGATGGCACCGAAGCGCCCATCGAGTTCGAGCCGCGCGAGGTGCTGGCGCGGGTGGTGCAGCGCCTGGCTGCACGTGGCATTCGGCCGGTGGTGGCATTCGAGCTGGAGTTCTACCTGTTCGACAAGACGCTGAAGGAGGGGCTGCCGCAGTACCCGCGCGATGACGTGAGCGGTGATGCCGATGACCAACCGAACATGCACATCGAGCGGCTCTCGCGCTTTGCCGACGTGCTTGACGATATTGCCGAGACTGCGCGGCTGCAGGGCATCGATACCACGGTGATCACCGCCGAGATCGGCCCTGGGCAGTTCGAGATCAACTTCAGCCACAGCACCGACCCGATGCAGGCAGCCGACTGGTCGGCGCTGTTCTGCCGGCTGACCCGAGGCGTGGCGCTGAAGCATGGTCATCGGGCCAGCTTCATGGCCAAGCCGTACCTGCAGTATCCGGGCAGCGGCATGCATATCCATGTCAGCCTGTACGACGAGGCTGGCGGCAACCTGCTGGCCGGTGATGAGCAGCGACCGTTGCGTCATGCCGTGGCCGGCTGCCTGGAACTGTTGCCGGATCTGATGCCGATTTATGCGCCGAACCACAACAGCTACCGCCGCTTTGGTGCCCAGGTGAACTCGGCGAGCAAGGCCAGCTGGGGCTTCGAGGATCGCGATGCCTGCGTGCGTATTCCCGAGTCGGACGCACGCAACCTGCGCCTGGAATTCCGCCTGCCGGGCGCGGACGCCAATCCCTACCTGGTGCTGGCGGCGCTGCTGACCAGCATCGAGCAGGGCCTCGATGCCAAGATCGAGCCCATCGCACCATTGAATGACGACCGTCAAAGCGGTGTCGGCTTCCCCAACGACATGCTTGACGCCGTGCGCCGTATGCAGGCCAGCGAGCGCGTCGCGGCCGGCCTTGGCAGCGAGTTCGTCATGGTTTATTGCGAGAACAAACGCCAGGATCACCTGGCCTTCATGCACGACATCAGCCCGCGGGAATACCGCTGGTACCTGTGATGTCACGGATCGAAGGAGGCGACATGAACCACTCGAAAACCGCACACTGGCAGGCCCTGAGCCAGGCCCACCACCTGGCGCCGTTCAGTGATTACAAGCAGCTGGCCGAAAAAGGTCCGCGCATCATCACCGAGGCCAAGGGCGTGCACCTGTGGGACAGCGAGGGCAACAAGATCCTCGACGGCATGGCCGGCCTGTGGTGCGTGGCCGTTGGCTATGGTCGTGAGGAACTGGTCGAGGCTGCCGCTACGCAGATGCGCCAGTTGCCGTTCTACAACACCTTCTTCCAGACCGCCCACCCGCCGGTGCTGGAGCTGGCCCACGCCATCTCCCAACTAGCGCCGGCCGGCATGAACCACGTGTTCTTCACCGGCTCGGGCTCGGAAGGCAATGACACCATGCTGCGCCTGGTGCGCCACTACTGGGCGTGCAAGGGTCAGCCAAACAAGAAAATCATCATCGGCCGCGACAACGGTTACCACGGCTCCACCGTGGCCGGTGCAAGCCTCGGCGGCATGAAGTTCATGCACGAGCAGGGTGATCTGCCGATCCCCGGTATCGCCCATATCCCGCAGCCGTACTGGTTCGGCGAGGGCGGCGAAAAGTCGCCGGAAGAGTTCGGTATCTGGGCTGCCGATCAGTTGGAGAAGAAGATTCTCGAACTGGGCGAAGACAAGGTCGCAGCCTTTATCGCCGAGCCGATCCAGGGCGCCGGTGGCGTGATCATCCCGCCAGAGACCTACTGGCCGCGGATCAAGGAAATCCTCGCCAAGTACGACATTCTCTTCGTCGCCGACGAGGTGATCTGTGGCTTCGGTCGTACCGGCGAGTGGTTCGGCAGCCAGTACTACGACCTCAAGCCTGACCTGATGACCATCGCCAAGGGTCTGACCT
Organism: Pseudomonas sp. UBA7530; assembly: GCF_002479365.1. NCBI lineage: Bacteria > Pseudomonadati > Pseudomonadota > Gammaproteobacteria > Pseudomonadales > Pseudomonadaceae > Pseudomonas > Pseudomonas sp. UBA7530. The sequence goes on along the minus strand of NZ_DLMS01000001.1, from coordinate 475,560 downwards.
CGGGTTACGTGCCGATGGGCGGGTTGATCGTCAGCGACAAGGTGTTCGAAGTGATCGAGGCGCATGGCGACTTCAACCACGGCTTCACCTATTCCGGTCACCCTGTGGCGGCGGCGGTGGGCTTGGAGAACCTGCGCATCCTCAAGGACGAAGGAATTGTCGAGCGGGTGAAGGCAGAAACCGCGCCCTACCTGCAAAAACGTCTACGTGAGCTGGCGGATCACCCACTGGTGGGCGAAGTGCGCGGCGTCGGCATGCTTGGCGCCATCGAACTGGTGCAGGACAAGGCGACGCGCAAGCGCTTCTCTGGCGATGTGGGTGTGGGCATGGTTTGCCGTGGGCACTGCTTCAACAATGGCCTGATCATGCGCGCGGTGGGTGACACCATGATCATCGCGCCGCCACTGGTGATCAGCCAGGCGGAAGTGGATGAGCTGGTAGAGAAAGCGCGCAAGTGCCTGGATCTGACCTGGGAGCAGGTCCGTAGTCTGGCGTAACGCGTGATTCGCGGCTGAAGCGGAATGCCGCCCAGCCGCTCCTACAGGCGTAGCTTTTGCGTAGGAGCGGCTTTAGCCGCGAAGGAGAATGAGCAAAAGAAAACCCCGCGATCGGCAACGGTCGCGGGGTTTCGTTTTTCAGCGCTTACTTGAGGCTGTTCTGCAGCGTCTGCGCGGCCTGGTCCATGGCGCTGCGTACCGCCGGCACTTCAGCCAGGACATTGAGCAGGCCGTAGTCGTGGATCATGCCGTTGTAGCGTACGGCGGTTACCGGTACGCCAGCGGCGTTCAGGCGGCGGGCGTAGGCTTCGCCTTCGTCTCGCAACACATCCATCTCGGCGGTCTGCACCAGCGCCGGCGGCAGGCCTTTGAGCTGTTCCAGGCTGGCGCGCAGTGGCGATGCGTAGATCTCGTTACGCTGCTTGGCGTCGGTGGTGTAGTTGTCCCAGAACCATTCCATCATGCCGCGGGTCAGGAAATGGCCTTCGGCGAAATGGTTGTAGGAGGCGTTGTTGAAGTTGGCGTCGGTCACTGGCCACAGCAGTACCTGGGCGCGCAGTTTCGGTGTACCAGCCTCCTTGGCCTTGATGGCGACCACGGCAGCCATGTTGCCACCGACGCTGTTGCCGGCCACCGCCAGGCGCGAGCCGTCGACACCGATCTGGCTGCCGTTGTCGGCCACCCATTTGGTGGCGGCATAAGCCTGGTTGATCGCGGTCGGATACTTGGCCTCCGGCGACGGCGTGTAGTCGACATAGATAGCGGCTGCGCCGGAGCCCACCACCAGGTCTCGGATCAGGCGTTCGTGGGTCGGATAATCACCCAACACCCAGCCACCGCCGTGGAAGAACATGAAGCCCGGCAGAATGCCGCGAGCACCTTCAGGACGTACCACCTTGAGGGTGAGTGGCTGACCATTCACCTGGATTACCTTGGTGTCCACGATGATGCCGGACAGATCCACCTCGACACTGGCCTGAGCGCCCATCAGCACGGCGCGGGCGTCTTTCGGCGAGAGGGTTTCCAGCGGCTGGCCACTACCGGCTGCCAGGGCATCGAGGAAGCCCTGGGTGCTGCGCTCCACGCCGGGGCTGCCGGCGGCGAAGCTGCTGTTGATGGCCAGGGCGAGCAGCCCGGCGGTCAGAGTGCGAGAAATGTTCATGGTCAAACTCCTTTCGATCAATTGGGCTGCTGGCTGTCAGTTCTGGTTGGTGCAAACGCTGGAAAGCTGCTCGTAGCTGAGGGTTTCCACCTCACCCGCACTGTTGCGGTAGGTCATCTGTGCCGTGACCACTTCGCACTGGGCGCTATTGGGCACGTCGATGGAAATCACCTTGGCGATATCCAGGTTCTGGCCGTAGCGGTAGGGCGTGGCCTCGGCGCTTTGGGCCAGGGTGGTGAGCGACGCGCTGAGAGCGATGGCGGTCAGTGCGGTGGCGAACAGGGTGCGGGTTTTCATGGTTCTCCTCTTGGCGCCGCGCTCGGGCTATGGCTGCGAGCGCTGGCTGCTGTCTGTCAGACGATGGTCAGGGTGACGTCGATGTTGCCGCGGGTGGCGTTGGAGTACGGGCAGACGATGTGCGCGCGATCCACCAGGGTTTGTGCGGCGTCGCGCTCCAGGCCGGGCAGGCTGATGCGCAGCTCCACTTCGATGCCGAAGCCGGTGGGGATGGCGCCGATGCCGACCGTGCCTTCGATGAAGGTGTCAGCCGGGATGCTCAGCTTGTCGCGGGCGGCGACGAACTTCAGGGCGCCGAGGAAGCAGGCGGAGTAACCGGCGGCGAACAGTTGTTCCGGGTTGGTGCCGTTACCGCCGGCGCCACCGAGTTCTTTCGGGGTGGTCAGGGCGATGTCGAGGATGCCGTCGAAGGACACTGCGCGGCCTTCACGGCCACCGAAGGCTTCAGCAGTTGCACGGTAGAGAACGTTTTCAATAGTCATGGCGGAGATCCTTCCAGGTAATGTGGTGATGGAGTGGTTCGCTAATGTCTTGTGCGCTAACCGTTTCCATGGAGCGAACTGTAATGCGCAAAACATTAGTGCACAAGTTAAATGCTAGGAAGATTTGGTTATAGGAATTTAATTTTTAGGAATAAGTAGGTGTGGCGGGGCGTTTAACGGTGCTTGCTCAGCGAATCAAGGGTTAGGAGAGGAGCGAAGAAGCGTCGTCCGGACGTCACGAGCCTCGGTATGGATATGCCGGGGTGGACGAATAATCACGCCAAAGCGCGTAGGAAGGGAATCGTGCAGCATTGCACTGCACACGGGGCTTTCAGCATCCGGCGATGGGCTGGCTAATCAGCGAAAGGCGATGGGCGTTGGCATCGCCAGAGATCAGAGTGCGTCTTGCAGATGCCCGCGCAGTTCGATCAGGTCGTCACGCAGCTTTGTCAACTGGTCAATGCTCAACGCGGAAGCCTTGAGGATGCAGGCAGGCAATGCCTTGGCCTGCTCGTGCAATGCACGCCCCTTGTCGGTGAGATGCAGCTGCACCACGCGTTCATCCTGACTGCTGCGTTGACGTTGCAGCAAACCTTCGCTTTCCAGGCGCTTGAGCAATGGCGTCAGCGAACCCGGGTCGGTCAGCATACGTGCGCTGATCTCGCTGACGGTGATGCCCTCGTTTTCCCACAGCACCAGCATGGCCAGGTATTGCGGATAGGTGAGACCGAGCGCCTGCAGCAGCGGTTTGTAGGTCTTGGTCATCATCAGCGAGGTGGAATAGAGGGCGAAGCAAAGCTGGTTATCCAGCATCAGCTCGGCGCAGGGTTCCACTTGGGAGGTCATGGCATTGGCCTATAGGGGTGGTTGGCGGTGTCGGCAAGTGGTGCGGGGGCAGCCCGCACCTGAACGCATCAGCCGCAGGATACGCGGGTGATCACTCGCTGATCATCGACGTTGAGGTTAAGGCGTTGACCATTGTATTCCAAGGTCACCACGCTGTTGGGCGTCAGTATCCGCGCCGTGCTGGCACCCGCCTGCTGACGTGCCTGTTCGAGCAGCTCCGACGTTGCGGTCTTGCCCTTGAGATTTTCGACTGCAGAAGAGTTGCAGCCCTGACTGGTGTCGGCAGGCGTGGCTGCCGGTTCGGATTTTTCGGCAGTGCTGCTGCAGCCGGCTGCGAACAGGGAAGCGGCGAGAATGAGGCTTAAACGAGTCTTGGGATTCAACGCTGTGGGCTCCTTTTCCATAGATGTAGCGCTCATTGCGTGCCCTCCAGGCGTGCAAGGCGCTCTTCGAGTGCTGCGATACGCATTTCCAGTTCGACCAGACGATCCTCGTTAGGTGCCACGGCTTCGCTACGTGCAGCCGGGCGGTTGGCCAGGAGGCTTTCCAGGTCGGCGGATTCACCCAGCAAGTGCATGTAGCGATCCTCGCGCTGGCCGCTCTGGCGTGGCAGCAGTACGACCAGGCCGCGAGCGATCAGGCGCTCCAGCTGATGTTGCACTTCGGCCACATCGTCGAAGTCATGCATGCGGTTGCTGCGGGTAAGCAATTCATTGAGGGTCTGCGGGCCGCGCAGTAGCAGCAAACCGAGCAGCACCGTCTGCGGCTTGACCAGCTCCAGCTGCTTGTCGCAGCGCTGCTCCCAGCGGTCGGCGCGGCTGCCCATGACCAGGTGCGCCAGGCCGCGACCTTCCAGACTACGCAGATAACGCCCGACTTCGCCGGTTTCCAGGTTCATCAGCGGCTCGCGGCTGGTCTTCTGATTGCAGGCCAGTTGCACTGCGTTGAGCGTCAGCGGGTAGGTTTCCGGTGTGGTCAGCTGCTTCTCGATGAGGCAGCCGAGGATGCGCACTTCGACGGCGTGCAATGGGGTTTCACCAACCAGCGGGGAGGGGGTGTGCGACATGGATCGATCCTGGCAGAAAGAACTGGCGTAGGTTAACGGCATCCGTGCTCAGCCGACAGGCTGCAATGTGTGTTCGAGCATGTCCAGGCTGGCGCTGAGCACCTGCTGGCGAGCGTCCTGGCTGACCATCATGCGCGCCAGCAGCAGGCTGCCCAGGCACTGCGCAAGGATGCTCCAGGCCAATTGCGGGTCGCCTATGATCTCGGCCCAGGTTTGCTGCAATTGCACGATCTGCTGCTCGGTGCGCTGCCTCACGCTGTCGTCGGCGCGGGCGATTTCTGCGCCCAGTGCGGGCAATACGCAGCCTTTGTCCGGCTGCTCGACATGCGCCAGGCTCAGATAGGCTGCCAGGCAGCGTTGCAGTTTGTCGCGCCCGGCGTCACCAGGCTCAGCACCCAGGCAGTTCAGGCTGTTACGCAGTTCTCGTTCGATCAGCTCGGCGAACAGCGCATCCTTGCTTGGGAAGTGACTGTAGAAAGCCGCACCTGACAGGCCTATGGTCTTCATCAGTGCATCCACGCCGGTCACGGCAAAACCCTGCTGCTTGGCAATGGCGGCGCTGTTGGCGAGCAGGCGCTCGCGGGTTTCGGCTTTGTGCTCGGCGGAATAGCGCATGAGATACCGTTGTGTGCTGGCTTGACCCATGCGCAAGCGTAGCATAACGTTCGTTAGACTAACGATCGTTAGTCAATGGAGAGGCCCATGAACGAAAACAAGAAGGTCGCCTTGATCATCGGCGCAGGTGATGCCACCGGTGGTGCGATTGCTCGGCGTTTCGCCCGTGAGGGCTATGTCGCCTGCGTTACCCGGCGCAGCCTGGATAAACTGCAGCCACTGCTGGAGAGCATCCGCCACGAAGGTGGCGAGGCACATGGTTTCGCTTCCGACGCGCGGCGCGAGGAGCAGGTGGCTGAGCTGGTCGAGAGCATCGAGCGTGACATCGGACCGATCGAGGTGATGGTGTTCAACATCGGCGCCAACGTGCCGTGCAGCATCCTCGAGGAAACCGCGCGCAAGTATTTCAAGATCTGGGAGATGGCCTGCTTTGCCGGCTTCCTCACCAGCCAGGCTGTGGCCAAGCGCATGGTCACGCGCGGGCGCGGCACCATCCTGTTTACCGGTGCAACCGCTGGCCTGCGCGGCGCCGCCGGATTCGCCGCCTTCGCCGGCGCCAAGCACGGCATCCGCGCGCTGGCGCAGAGCATGGCGCGTGAGCTGGGGCCGCTGAATATCCATGTGGCCCATGTGGTGGTGGACGGCGCCATCGATACTGACTTCATCCGCGACAGCTTTCCCGATATCTATGCCAGGAAGGGGCAGGATGGCATTCTCGACCCCGAGCATATCGCCGACAGCTACTGGTTCCTGCATGCTCAGCCGCGCGATGCCTGGACCTTCGAGCTGGACCTGCGTCCGTGGATGGAACGCTGGTAAGCCACGCCAATTCGACAAGCACAACAACGAGCGAGTGAACTGATGAGCAAGACGGTAGAGTTCTTCTTCGACCTGGGCAGCCCGGCGTCCTACCTGGCCCATACCCAACTGCCGGCGCTGTGCCGTGAGTGCGACGCCGAGCTGGTCTATCGGCCGATGCTGTTGGGCGCGGTATTCCAGGCCACTGGCAACGCCTCGCCGGCGATGATTCCGGCCAAGGGACGCTACATGCTGCGCGACCTGGCACGCTTCGCCGAGCGCTACGGCGTACCGATGCGCTTCAATCCGCATTTCCCGATCAACACGCTGACCCTGATGCGCCTGCTGGTGGCGGTACAGCTGCATCAGCCCACGCGCCTCAACGATGCCTTGCAGGCGCTGTTTCAGGCGATCTGGGTTGACGGTACCAACATGGGCGATCCGGCCAGAGTGACCGAAGTGCTGACGGCGGCCGGCTTCGACGCCCAGGCGTTGCAGGCGCAGATCGCCGAACCGGCGGTGAAAGACGCGCTCAAGGCGACCACCGAAGAAGCGGTGAAGCGCGGCGTATTCGGCGCACCGACCTGCTTCGTCGGCGAAGCAATGTTCTTCGGTCAGGACCGGTTGGATTTCGTTCGTGAGGCACTGACCGACTGACGCTTGGCACAATGACCGAATTGTTTTCCGGCCAGCCGAGCGACCGATGAACCCCGAAGCGCTGAAACTCCTGGTGACCCGCCGCATGCCTTACGGCAAGTACAAGGATCGGCTGATCGCCGATCTACCGGGGCATTACCTCAACTGGTTCGCCCGCGAGGGCTTCCCCAAGGGCGAGCTGGGCCAGTTGCTGGCGCTGATGCAGGAGATCGATCACAACGGTTTGAAGCCGTTGCTCGATCCGTTGCGCGACCGTTCGTAGTCCGGATGGAGTCCGGGGCGATTCCGATCTCTCTCCCGAATTTCATCCGGGCTACGTCTGGGTTGCCGTTAGTGCCAATTGCGGCCGTGATCGAGTTTCTGATCCACCAGCCATTTGCCATGGGCGATGGAGGCGTGCTGGGCCTTGCTCAGGTCATCCATGAAGGCGTAATCCAGCGGTAGCGTCTGACGTTTGCTGGTATTTCCGCCTGGGTCGGTGATCTGGCAACCACCGGCCCAGGGCGTGGGCAGGCCAGGATGTTCCATGACGCTGGCATGAATGACGTGATCGCGATGGGTGCAGGTAAGCGCGCTCATGAGGCCACCTCGTAAACCAAGGCGCCGCCCTCGGCGTCGACGCTACACCGAGGTTCCAGCCGGGAGCCGGTGGCGGCGCCGTGTGGATGAGTGGTGCGTCTGTTCCTCTACCTTAGTCCAGATGCCGCGGCCGCGAGCGTTGCCCGACAAACGTGCGCGTTAGCAACGAGCGAGTGGTGCAAGTCGCCGTCCGCTGGCGTAGAGCAATATTGCGCAGCTCGGCCGGTGCTGCAGGCAGCGAACGCGGCGCAAGTCGAAAGCGCTCGGAAGGGCGCAACCGGCGACCAGCGATCGCAGGCTGCGCCAACATGACGACTAGGAGGCGCTGCGGCGTAGCTCGGCCACTTCGCTGCGCAGGGCGCGCAGCTCGTCGAGAATCGCCTGTTCACGGGTCGCTGCAGCTAGCTCCACGGCATTCGGCTCGTGAGTGCTCTGCATGGCGTTGACGATCACGGCGATGAACAGGTTGAGCATCATGAAGGTGGCAATGAGGATGTAGGGCACGAAGAACAGCCACGCCAGCGGATGCTGCTCCATGATCGGGCGGACGATGCCCATCGACCAGCTTTCCAGGGTCATTACCTGGAACAGGGTATAGAGGCTGGCGCCGATGTTGCCGAACCACTCAGGGAAGCTCTGGCCGAAAAGCTGGGTGGCCATCACCGCGGCGACATAGAACACCAGCCCCATCAGCATGACGATACTGCCCATGCCCGGCAGCGAGGCGAGCAGCGCCTGCACCACTTTGCGCATGCTCGGGTTGATCGACACCAGGCGCAGTACCCGCAGCACGCGCAAGGCGCGCAATACGGCGAAGGGGCCGCTGGCCGGCACCAGGGCGATGCCGACCACTAGGCAATCGAACACCGCCCAGGGATCGCGCAGCAGACCGATGCCGCGTGCGGTAAAGCGCAGCGCCAGCTCGATGACGAAGCAGGTGAGGATCAAGGTATCGAGGATCAGCAGCGGCTTGCCCCAGTCGGCCATGATCGATGGCGAGGTCTGCAGGCCGAGAATGGCGGCATTGATGATGATCAGCAGGGTGATCAGGCGTTGTACGGACGTGCCGTCCATGAGAGCGCCCAGGCGCTGGCGCCAGTCACTGGTTGGATTCAGTTCGAGTTCGTGCATGGGAATCTGGCTATGGCTGGGTGATGCCGGGCAGCGCCCGGCTGAGGCGAGCGCCCGCTTTCGGCTGTGCGATTGGCGGGCGCGACTGCTCAGCGATCGTCGAGCGCGAAGGCCGTCAGGGTGAAGGTGGGAATGTCGGCGTCCTGCAGCTTCCGCGAGCCACCCAGTTCGGGCAGGTCGATGATCGCGGCGGCCTCTAAGACGCTGGCACGCATGCGTCGCACCAGGTTGGCGGCGGCGATCAGGGTGCCGCCGGTGGCGATCAGGTCATCGAAAATCAATACCGAGTCGCCTTCGCAGAGGCTGTCGGTATGCACTTCGAGAAAGGCTTCGCCGTATTCGGTCTGGTAGCCCTCGCTGAGCACATCCGCCGGCAGTTTGCCCTGCTTGCGGAACAGCACCAGCGGTTTGTTCAGTTCGTAGGCGATGATCGAGCCGATCAGGAAACCGCGGGCATCCATGGCACCGATGTGGCTGAAGTCGGCCTCGACGTAACGCTGGATGAAGCTGTCGGCGACCATGCGCAGGGCACGTGGCGACTGGAACAGCGGGGTGATGTCGCGAAAGATCACGCCCGGCTTGGGAAAGTCCGGTACCGGGCGGATCAGGGTCTTGATGCTGAATTCGTCAAAGATCATCGTGGGGTCCTAATGCGTTGAGCCCGCGAATATCGTACGAGCTCAAACGTCGAGATTGCCACCGGCCAGGGCGCACAGCTCGATCGGATCGAGAATGTGCACTTCCTTACCTTCGGCTTCGAGCAGCTTGTTCTGCTGGAAGCGGGTAAATACGCGAGACACCGTCTCTACCGCAAGGCCCAAATAGTTACCAATTTCGTTGCGCGACATGGCCAGGCGGAACTGGTTGGCCGAGAACCCACGGGCGCGGAAGCGCGCCGAGAGGTTGACCAGGAAGGTGGCGATGCGCTCGTCGGCGGTCTTCTTCGACAGCAACAGCATCATCTGCTGATCGTCGCGGATTTCACGGCTCATGATGCGCATCAACTGGCGGCGCAGCTGTGGCAGTTGCAGGGCCAGGTCATCGAGGCGCTCGAAGGGAATTTCGCAGACCGAGGTGGTCTCCAGCGCTTGCGCCGAAACCGGATAGCGTTCGCCGTCGACGCCGGACAGGCCGACCAGTTCGCTGGGCAGGTGGAAACCGGTGATCTGCTCCTCGCCGCCATCGCTGAGGCTGAAGGTCTTCAGCGCGCCGGAACGCACGGCGAACACGGAGCCGAAGGTGTCGCCCTGGCGGAACAGGAACTCGCCTTTCTTCAATGGGCGGCCACGCTTGACGATATCGTCGAGCGCGTCCATGTCCTCCATGTTCAGAGAGATGGGCAGGCACAAGGCAGCCAGGCTGCAATCCTTGCAATGGGCTTGATGCTGCGAACGCAGCTTGATGCTCTCGGACATCGTTGGGCTTCCCGGTATACACGCAATGACCGTAAGGGTACCGCAGGGTTTGCGTGACGACCAGCCATATGCGGGACTGACCGGGCGCTCAAGTTTGACGCTCCGGCGCCGACACATTCGGTAGAGCCATAGTCCAATGCAGGGAGCAGCGCGCAATGCGTATCCAATCCAACAGCCCGCTGAGCAATCTAGCTCAGAGCGTTCAGCGACAATACACCGCAGCCGAGCGCAGCCCGGAAGAAGTACGTGAGGGTCTGCGCGTGAGCCTTTCCGAGCTGGGCAAAAACATGTCGGCCAAGCCCGACAAGAACGAGGATATCGACAAGAGCGAGCTGCCGCAGGCGATCAGGGATCTGCTCAAGATGATTCGTGAGTTGCGCGCGCAGATTGCCGAGAAGCAGGCGCAGATCGACGCGATCATGAGCGATCAGAGCCTCGATGCGGAGGCCAAGCGCCAACAGCTCGACGGGCTGCAGACCGAACTCGCTTCGCTCACCGGTGCGCTGACCTCGGCCAACGCCAATCTGATCAAGCTGATGCGCGAGAGTGGCCTTTCCAGCGAGCAGATGCAGGCGGCGACCACGCTGGCGATGAGTTGAGACGTCGGCCCGTGACGCAGTGCATCCGTCACGGGCGCTGATTTTCTGGCTCAGATCACACGGGAAAAGCGCTGGCGCACCTGGTCGTTGAGATAGCGGTCGAACAGCATGCACAGCGAACGCACCAGCAGACGCCCGGCCGGGCGCACCTCGATCCCTCCCGCACTCAGCTCGATCAGGCCATCGCGGTGAAGCTGTTCCAGCTCCGGCCAGAGCGCCGCGAAGTACTCATGGAATACCACGCCGTAGGCCTGTTCGATGCCGGCGAAGTGCAGGTCGAAATGACAGATCAGTTGCTGGATCACGGCGCGGCGCAGGCGGTCGTCTGCATTGCAGTGCAGACCGCGACGGGTCGCCAGCTGGCCGTTGCCCAGGGTCTGCTGGTAGACATTGATGTCGCTGTCGTTCTGGCTGTACAGATCGCCGATCTGGCTGATGGCTGACACGCCCAGGCCGATCAGGTCGCAATGGCCATGGGTGGTGTAACCCTGGAAGTTGCGTTGCAGAGTGCCTTCTTCCTGGGCGATGGCCAGCTCGTCGTCAGGCAGCGCGAAGTGGTCCATACCGATGTAGCGATAACCGGCGCGTGTCAGTTGTTCGATGCTGTTCTGCAGCATGATCAGCTTGTCGGCCGGGCTGGGTAGATCGTCGGCGCTGATGCGTCGTTGCGGCATGAAGCGTTCGGGCAGGTGCGCGTAGTTGAACAGCGACAGCCGATCCGGCTGCAGTGCGATGACTTCGGCAACGGTGCGGGCGAAGCGCTCCGGGGTCTGCTTGGGCAGGCCGTAGATCAGGTCGATATTCACCGAGCGGAATTGCAGGGTGCGCGACGCCTCGACGATGGCGCGGGTTTCCTCAAGGGTCTGCAGGCGATTGACTGCGCGCTGTACCTCGGGGTCCAGGTCCTGCACGCCAAGGCTGACACGGTTGAAGCCCAGTTCGCGCAGCAGGCCCATGGTCGACCAGTCGGCCTCGCGCGGATCGATTTCGATGCTGTAATCGCCGGAGTCGTCATCCAGCAGGTTGAAGTGCTGGCGCAGGTGCTGCATCAGACGGCGCAACTCATCGTGGCTGAGGAAGGTCGGCGTGCCGCCACCGAAATGCAGCTGTTCGATCGGCTGGCTCTTGTCGATGTGGCGACTGACGATCTCGATTTCTCGCTCGAGCTTTTCCAGGTAGGGCAGGGCACGACCGCGGTCCTTGGTGATCACCTTGTTGCAGGCACAGTAGTAGCAGATGTGCGCGCAGAAGGGGATGTGCACATACAGCGACAGCGGACGCCCGGCCTTGCGGCTGTCGCGCAATGCATGCAGCAGGTCGAAGGGGCCGATGGCGTCATGAAACTGTACGGCGGTCGGGTAGGAAGTGTAGCGCGGGCCGGCGAGATCGTAGCGGCGGATCAGGTCGGCATCCCACTGGATGGCGTCTTGCATGGGAAATAATCCTGGACAGGCTTTGCGGCCAGTCTAGGGATGCTGGAGCGCAACGACCTTGACCTGTATCAAGGGCGCGTAGGGGTACGGTGCGGTGGCGTAGCTGCGTAGCCCGGATGCAATCCGGGGGCATCTTGCTCGCGGATTGCGTCCGCGATACCTGTCAGTGCCCCATCAGCCAATGCTGGTGTGGCCCAGGCAGGGTCCAGATGCCGAACAGGATGACCAGCAGGCCGCCAGCCATGCGCACGCCGCGTTTGCGCAGCAGTGTGGTGATGCGCTCTGCAGCCAGCCCGGTGGCCAGCAGAACCGGCCAGGTACCCAGGCCGAAGGCCAGCATCAGCAGCGCGCTGTCCACTGCATTGCCCTGGCTGGACGCCCACAGCAGCGTGCTGTAGACCAGGCCGCACGGCAGCCAGCCCCATAGGCCGCCCAGCACCACGGCCTTGGGAATGCTCGTCACCGGCATGAAGCGCCGTGTCAGCGGCTGGATATGCCGCCACAGGCCGCGTCCCAGCGCTTCGATACGGGTCAGGCCACTCCACCAGCCAGCCAGATACAGGCCCATGGCGATCAGTAGCAGTGCAGCCAGCGTGCGCATGACCACCTCGGCCTTGCTGCCGGCAATGGCCCAACCCGCCAGCCCGAGAAGCAGGCCGGCCAGGCTGTAACTGAGAATGCGCCCGAGGTTGTATGCCAGCAGCAGTTGCAGGCGTCTGCTGCGTTGCTCGGGCGGAATCGCCAGGGTCAGTGCGCCCATCAGGCCGCCGCACATGCCCAGGCAGTGCCCCCCGCCGAGCAGCCCGAGGATCAACGCCGACACCAGCAGCGGCGCCAGTTCAAGCATCGGGCTTGTCCTGCTTGCTGTGTTCCCCGGCCTGTTCGATGCCGGCCTTGTGCAGGGGATCTTCGTCGTCGAACAGGATGCTGTGAGCCGGCCCGTCCAGGTCGTCGTACTGGCCGCTGTCCACCGCCCAGAAGAACAGCCAGATGGCGAAGCCGACCAGGCCGATGGCGACGGGAATGAGGATATAGAGGGCGGACATGCGGTCTCCATGGAGGCGTCTGGGTAGGAGTGAGCTCTGCTCGCGAAGAAGCGATTCGCTCGCGACGCTCGCTCCTACATGTTCGGGCTACGCTTGCTTGCAGCTTATCGGCTCAGGCGCAGCGCGTTGAGTACCACCAGCAGCGAGCTGAGCGACATGCCCACGGCCGCCCAGATCGGCGTGATCCAGCCCAGGGCGGCGAAGGGCAGTACCAGGCCATTGTACAGCGTCGCCCAGGTAAGGTTTTCGATGATGATGCGCCGTGTGCGCTTGGCCAGTTTCAGGCCATCGACCAGGCTACCCAGGCGGTTCGACAACAGCACCGCGTCGGCACTGGTTTTAGCCAGGTCGGACGCCGAGCCCATGGCCACGCTAATATCTGCAGCGGCCAGCACCGGTACGTCGTTGACGCCATCGCCGAGCATCAGCACGCGACGACCTTCGCCATGCAACTGCTTGAGCACTGCCAGCTTGGCGTCCGGGGTCAGGCCGCCACGGGCGTCATCGATGCCGAGTTGACGGGCGACTTCGCCGACCATCGGCGAGCTGTCGCCTGAAAGCAGATGGATATGCCAGCCGCGGGCGCAGGCGGCGGCGATCAGGTCGGGAGCATCCTCGCGCAGGCGGTCGTCGAGGACGAACCAGGCCAGCGGCCCCTGTTCATCGCCCAGCAGCAGCCACTGGCCGTGCTCGCTGGCAATCGGTGGCACGGTCTGGCCGCTCAGGGCGCAGACGAAGCTGGCTTCGCCGATGCGTAGCAGGCGTCCGTCGACGCTGCCCTGCAGGCCCTGGCCCGGATGGCTGTCGACGGCTTGCGCGGCACGTGGCGCCTGGCTGAAGGCTCGGGCGATGGGGTGCTCCGAGCGGTTCTCCAGCGCGGCGGCCAGCGCCAGGCAATCGCCCTCGTCGAGGTCACGCAGCGGATGGATGGCCTTGAGCGTCAACCGGCCCTCGGTCAGGGTGCCGGTCTTGTCGAGCACCAGGGTGTCGATCTGGTTCAGGCCTTCCAGCACATGGCCGCGGGTCAGCAGCATGCCCAGTTTGTGCAGGCTGCCGGTGGCGGTGGTCAGCGCCGTCGGCGTGGCCAGTGCCAGGGCGCAGGGGCAGGTGGCCACCAGCAGGGCGAGCACGACCCAGAAGGCGCGGCTGGAATCGATTTCCCACCAGGCGAAGCCGACCACGGCGGCAGATACCAGGATGAACAGCAGGAACCACTGCGAAACGCGGTCGGCGATCTCGGCCAGGCGCGGCTTCTCGCTCTGCGCGCGTTCGAGCAGGCGCACAATCGCGGACAGGCGAGTGGCATCGCCCAGCGCCTGAACCTCGACGGTCAGCGGGCCTTCGACATTCAGCGTGCCGGCCGTTACCCCGTCGCCGATGCTACGTGCCTGCGGCAGGTATTCCCCGGTAAGCAGCGATTCGTCGACGCTGGACTGGCCGGCGAGGATACGGCCGTCAGCCGGAATCAGCGAGCCGGGCTGAACCATTACCTGCTCGCCGACACGCAGTTCGCTGAGCAGGATGCGCTGGCTCTGGCCGTCGGCCTCCAGGCGCAGGCATGAGGCTGGCAGCAATTGCACCAGTTGTGCGGTGGCCGCTGCCGTGCGTTCGCGGGCGCGGCGCTCCAGGTAGCGTCCGGCAAGCAGGAACAGGGCAAACATGCCCACCGCGTCGAAATACAGCTCGCCCTGGCCGGTGATGGTCGACCAGATGCCGGCTACGTAGGCGCCGCCGATTGCCAGGGAAACTGACACGTCCATGGTCAGGTGGCGGGTGCGCAGGTCGCGCAGGGCGCCGCGAAAGAACTGTCCGCAGCAGTAGAAGACGATGGGGGTGGTGAGGAACAAGCTGGTCCAGCGCAGGATCTTGTCCAGCTCCGGCGACAGATCGATGTTGAATTCCGGCCAGGTGGCCATGGTCGCCATCATCACCTGCATCCACAGCAGGCCGGCCACGCCCAGTTCGCGCATGCGCCGGCGGTTTTCCGCAGCCAGACGCTCGGCGGCTTCGTCGGCACGCCAGGGGTGGGCGGCATAGCCGATGCGGCGCAATTCGGCGAGTAGCTTGCTCAACGGAATCTGGCTGTCCTGCCAGCGCACCTGCAGGCGGTGGTTGGACAGGTTCAGATGCGCCTCGGCCACGCCCGGTACGCCACGCAGGTGCTTCTCGATCAGCCAGCCACAGGCGGCACAACTGATGCCCTCAATCAGCAGCTGAGTTTCGCTCAGCTCGCCCTCGTGCTGCACGAAAGGGCGTTGCACATCGCTGCGGTCATACAGTGCCAGCTCATCAGGCAATGCCTGCGGCAGTGCTTGCGGGTTGGCAGAGTTCTCGCTGCGATGGCTGTAGTAATGCTCCAGCCCACCGGCGACGATGGCTTCGGCCACGGCCTGGCAGCCGGGGCAGCACATTTCGCGGGTCTGGCCGAGGACTTCGGCGCGGAAATGGCTGCCGGCAGGCACCGGCAGACCACAGTGGAAGCAAGGAGTAGGGGCGGGCATCGGCTGGGTCAGTAGGAGGGATTGTCACCGATCAGGATGGTCTGGCCATCGGTGATGTTCTCTTCCTCGAACAGGCGCCAGTTCTGGCTGCCTTCCTGACCAAGCAGTTCGACGAAGCGACGGCCGTTGACCTGATCGACCATCTGCCCGCGGTACTGGCCATCGGCGCCTGGCTGCAGGATGACGCGGCGATCACGCTCCGGCTGGGTCGGCGAAATCAGGTTGAGGACGATCTGCTGTGGCTTGCTGTTGCCTTGCAGCGACAGGGTGGCGACGCCGGTGGCGTTATCCAGTACCAGTTCGCCCTGCAGTTGCAGACGCTCGGCCAGTTTCTCGCGCTCCAGCGACTGGTTGATGCCCTTGCCAACGTCGTAGTAGTCGTCGGAGATCAGCCCCGGCGGGTTCTTGGTGGCCAGGGTGAGCAGGGCAAGACCCTGCACCACCGAGTAACTGAGCATCGCGATAATGAACCAGGGCCAGAATTGCTTGTACCAGGGTTTTACCGGCGAGGGTGCTTGTTCAGTCATGCTCTTTCCGTTGTCAGCGGACGCTGGGGCCAATGAAGCGGCTGTCGGCGTCGGTCGTGATACTGGGGTCATCCGCGGATTGTACGTGGAAGACGATGTTGTTGGCGCTCGAGGGCAGCTTCTCCGGCGCGATGGACAGCTCGACGGGGAAGGAATAGACCTCGCCGGCCAGTGTCCGCACTTCGCTCTTGCCTTCGTAAACCAGGCCGTCGAGACCGTCGGCGGTGATTACATAGGTCATGTCGCGCTGCGACTTGTTCATGATCTTCAGGGTGTAGACGTTCTCGATATGGCCGCGCTCGTTCTCGCGGAACAGCACGCGGTCCTTGAGCACATCCAGCCCCACCAGCGGGCGATGGGCCACGGCCCAGGCGAACAGGCCGATCATGGCTACCAGCGCGACAGCGTACCCGATCAGGCGCGGGCGCAGCAGGTGGGTCTTCTGGCCGGACAGGTTGTGTTCAGTGGTATAGCTGATCAGCCCCTTGGGATAGTTCATCTTGTCCATGATGTCGTCACAGGCATCGATGCACGCGGCGCAGCCGATGCACTCGACCTGCAGGCCGTCGCGGATGTCGATGCCGGTGGGACAGACCTGTACGCACATCTTGCAGTCGATGCAGTCACCCAGGCCTTGCGCCTTGTAGTCGGCGTCCTTCTTACGAGGGCCGCGCTTTTCGCCGCGACGCGGGTCGTAGGAGACGATCAGGGTGTCCTGGTCGAACATTACGCTCTGGAAGCGCGCGTACGGGCACATGTAGATGCACACCTGCTCGCGCAGGTAGCCGGCGTTGCCGTAGGTGGCGAGGGTGAAGAAACCGATCCAGAAGTAGGCCCAGCCGCTGGCTTCACCGGTGAAGATCTCGATCACCAAGTCGCGAATCGGCGTGAAGTAGCCGACGAAGGTGATGGCGGTGAGCAGCGACACGCCGACCCAGATGCCATGCTTGGCCAGCTTGCGCCCGAATTTCTTGCCGCTCATGGGCTGTTTGTCGAGCTTCATGCGCTGGTTGCGGTCACCTTCGGTGACCTTCTCCGCCCACATGAATACCCAGGTGAATACGCTTTGCGGGCAGGTGTAGCCGCACCAGACGCGGCCGGCGAATACGGTGATGAAGAATAGGCCGAAGGCGCAGATGATCAGCAGCCAGGACAGCAGCATGAAGTCCTGGGGCCAGTAGGTGGCGCCGAAGATATTGAACTTACGTTCCGGCAGGTTCCACCAGACGGCCTGACGACCTTCCCAGTTCAGCCAGACGGTGCCGAAGAAGAGCAGGAAAAGCAAAGCACCGCCAACGCGGCGAAGGTTACGGTAGAGGCCGGTGAACGCGCGGGTGTAGATCTTCTCGCGGCTGGCGTAGAGGTCGACGCTGACGTTCTTGGCAGGGGAAGGGGGGGTGACGTCCTGGACGGGAATCTGTTCGCTCATCAATGCATACCAAAGCGGTTGGTTGGCAGCCCGGGCCGATGCGTGCCGGCTTAGGTCAGTTCACGGTAGCTATATGGTACGCCTGAAAGACAACGCCCGGGTGCGACCAGCGGTCGCGTTCCGGGCGTTCATTGACCCTTGTCAAAAGAGTCGTTCTGCGATTACTGCTCTTGTGCCTTGTGCGACAGGCTGTACACGTAGGCAGCCAGCAGGTGCACCTTGTCGTTGCCAAGGAATTCTTCCTGGGCAGGCATGTTGCCGTGGCGACCGTAGCGGATGGTCTGCTGCAGTTGCGCGTAGCTGCTGCCGTAGATGAACGCTGCCGGGTTGGTCAGGTTCGGTGCGCCCATGGCCGCAGTGCCCTTGCCGTCAGCGCCGTGGCAGGCGAAGCAGGTACCGGCGAAGACCTTCTGGCCTGCCTCGATATCGGCTTCCACGCCTTCCGGCAGTTCACGACCACCCAGCTGGGTCAGCACGTAGGCGGCGACGTTGCGTACACCGTCTTCGCCGATGGCAGGGCCTTGAGCCGGCATGGCGCCCTGGCGACCCTTGAGGATCGTGGTCTTGATGGTTTCCGGCTCGCCGCCCCAGCGCCATTCGGTGTCGGTCAGGTTGGGGAAGCCGTAGCTGCCCTTGGCATCGGAACCGTGGCAAACCGAGCAGTTGGAGGCGAACAGGCGACCACCCATTTTCAGGGCTTGCTCGTCCTTGGCTACTTCCTCGATCGGCATGGCGGCGTACTTGGCGAACAGCGGGCCGTATTGCTCATCGGCGCGCGCCATTTCCTTCTCCCACTGATGCACGCCGGTCCAGCCAGTGTGACGCATGGAGCCGTCCGCGATCTGTACGCCAGCAGCGAAAGGCGTCTGCTTTTCGTTGTCGACGTAATCGTAGCCCGGCAGCAGGCCCTTGAAGTTGCCCAGGCCCGGATACAGCACGAGATAGCCGAGGGCGAAGACGATGGTGGCAACGAACAGCATGAACCACCACTTTGGCAGCGGGTTGTCATACTCCTCGATGCCGTCGAAGCTGTGGCCGACGGTTTCTTCGGTGGTTTCCTGGCGCTGGCCCTTGCGAGTGCCGAAGATCAGCCAGGTCAGGGCGAAGATGGTGCCCAGAGACAGAATGGTTACGTACCAACTCCAGAACGTGGTCATTGGTTATTGCTCCTGGAAGAGTCCTGATCGCCCTTGGACTCGGGCTTGGGGTCGTCAGCGAAGGGCAGGTTGGCAGCTTCGTCGAAGCTCGATTTGCGCTTGCTGCTGTAAGCCCAGAGCACCACGCCGATGAAGGCGATGAAAACCACCGCCGTGCCGATGCCGCGAATCATCCCGATGTCCATAGCGTCTTACCGTTTGTTCTTGATGGAAGTGCCGAGAACCTGCAGGTACGCGATCAGCGCGTCCATTTCGGTATTGCCTTTCACGGCATCGCGCGCACCGGCGATATCTTCGTCGGTGTAGGGGATGCCGAAGCCACGCATGACTTCCATCTTCTTGGCGGTGTCGCGGCCGTCGAGCTTGTTCTCCACCAGCCATGGGTAGGCGGGCATCTTCGACTCAGGCACGACGTTGCGCGGGTTGTACAGGTGGGCGCGATGCCACTCGTCCGAGTAGCGGCCGCCGACACGGGCCAGATCCGGGCCGGTACGCTTGGAGCCCCACAGGAAGGGGTGATCCCAGACGCTTTCGCCGGCGACGGAGTAGTGGCCGTAACGCTCGGTCTCGGCGCGGAACGGGCGGATCATCTGCGAGTGGCAGCCGACGCAGCCCTCGCGGATGTAGATATCGCGACCTTCCAGTTGCATGGCGGTGTAGGGCTTGAGGCCTTCCACCGGCTCATTGGTGACGTCCTGGAAGAACAGCGGGACGATCTGGGTCAGGCCACCGATGCTGACGGCAATCACCATCAGCAACGCCATCAGACCGATATTCTTCTCGATGATTTCGTGTTTCATCAGTGAGCGCTCCCTTGAACTGCGGGAATCTGCGCGGCCGCTTCGTACTCAGCCGGCTTGGCGGCGCGCACGGTGCGCCAGGTGTTGTAGGCCATCAGCAGCATGCCGGTGACGAAGAAGGCGCCGCCGATCATGCGTACGACAAAGCCTGCATGGCTGGCTTCCAGCGCTTCGACGAAGGAGTAGGTGAGGGTGCCGTCTTCGTTGACTGCGCGCCACATCAGGCCCTGGGTGATGCCGTTGACCCACATCGAGGCGATGTACAGCACGGTACCGATGGTAGCCAGCCAGAAGTGGGTGTTGATCAGGGCGATGCTGTGCATCTGCTCGCGACCGAACACCTTCGGAATCAGGTGGTACAGCGAACCGATGGAGATCATCGCTACCCAGCCGAGGGCGCCGGCGTGTACGTGGCCGATGGTCCAGTCGGTGTAGTGGGACAGGGCGTTGACGGTCTTGATGGCCATCATCGGACCTTCGAAGGTCGACATGCCGTAGAACGCCAGCGACACCACCAGGAAACGCAAGATCGGGTCGGTGCGCAGTTTGTGCCAGGCGCCGGACAGGCTCATCATGCCGTTGATCATGCCGCCCCAGCTTGGAGCCAGCAGGATGACCGACATGGCCATGCCCAGGGACTGCGCCCAGTCAGGCAGGGCGGTGTAGTGCAGGTGGTGCGGGCCGGCCCAGATGTACAGGGTGATCAGCGCCCAGAAGTGCACGATGGACAGGCGATACGAGTAGATCGGACGCTCGGCCTGCTTGGGCACGAAGTAGTACATCATCCCCAGGAAGCCGGTGGTCAGGAAGAAGCCCACGGCGTTGTGGCCGTACCACCACTGGATCATCGCGTCGGTCGCGCCGGCATAGGCCGAGTACGACTTGAACAGGGTCACCGGCATGGCGGCACTGTTGACGATGTGCAGCATCGCGGTCACGAGGATGAAGGCGCCGAAGAACCAGTTGCCCACATAGATGTGCTTGGTCTTGCGCTTGACGATGGTGCCGAAGAACACCACCAGGTAGGTGATCCAGACGATACCCAGCAGGATGTCGACCGGCCACTCGAGCTCGGCGTATTCCTTGGAGCTGGTGTAGCCCATCGGCAGGGTGATCACCGCAAGGACGATGACCGCTTGCCAACCCCAGAAGGTGAAGGCAGCCAGACCGTCGGAGATCAGGCGCGTCTGACAGGTGCGCTGGACCACGTAATACGAGGTCGCGAACAGTGCGCATCCGCCAAAGGCGAAGATCACCGCGTTGGTGTGCAGCGGGCGCAGACGGCCGAAGCTCGTCCACGGCAGGCCCAGGTTGAGTTCTGGCCACACGAGTTGTGCGGCGATGAACACGCCTAGACCCATCCCAATGACCCCCCAGATCACCGTCATAATGGCGAACTGGCGGACCACCTTATAGTTATAAGCAGTCTGACTGATTGCTGTGCTCATGCTAGGGGTTCCACGGTTAATGGAGTTTTATGGGGCAAAAATCGGCGGCAAGTATGGAGAAAGCAGGTAGCCATTGCAACGCAACATGCCGACGCGAACAGGGTTTCAGAGGCTTTAACGGGCCTTGCGAGAGGGCCGGGAAAACGCTCTGTCAGCTTTTGGCGCAATCAGTTTGCGCAGCGCTAAGAAAGGATCGCCTTGGAGTTGTGACGGATGGCGACTGAAAGGCAGCTTAGCCCAGTTCAAGGAAATTGCAGGGCTATTGGTCGGCGGGTGCGACACTGGGTCGCACATATATAAGGAGGGACCGGCGACCGTGATCGGCCGCCGGCAAAGCGGGGGGGTTACTCGTTCTTGCCCTGGCTCAGCTTGAGCACGTAGGCAGCCAGCAGGTGAGCCTTGTCGTTGCCGAGAAAGTCTTCCTGTGCCGGCATGTTGCCGCTTCGACCATAGCGGATGGTCTGTTGCAGCTGCGCGAAGCTGCTGCCGTAGATGAACGCGCTCGGCTGAGTCAGGTCCGGTGCGCCCAGGGCGGGCGTGCCCTTGCCGTTGGCGCCGTGGCAGGCGAAGCAGGTGGTGGAGAAGATCTTCTTGCCTGCCGCGACATCCACGACTTCGCCTTCCGGCAACTCACGGCCACCCAGCGTGGTCAGCACATAGGCGGCTGCGTTGCGCACGCCATCTTCGCCGATCACCGCTACCTGGGGCGGCATCATGCCATGACGTCCCTTGAGGATGGTGGTCTTGATGGTTTCCGGCTCGCCGCCCCAGCGCCAGCTGTCATCGGCCAGGTTGGGGAAGCCATAGCTGCCCTTGGCGTCGGAGCCGTGGCAGACCGAGCAGTTGGAGGCGAACAGGCGGCCGCCCATTTTCAGCGCGCGCTCGTCCTGGGCCACTTCCTCGATCGGCATGGCGGCGTACTTGGCGAAGATCGGGCCATACAGCTCATCGGCACGATCCATCTCGCGCTGCCACTGGTTGACCTGGGTCCAGCCATCCTCATAGCCCGGCAGCAGGCCCTTGAAGTTGCCCAGGCCCGGATAGAGCAACAGGTAGCCGACGGAGAACACCAGGGTGCCGAGGAACAGCATGAACCACCACTTGGGCAGTGGGTTGTCATACTCCTCGATGCCATCGAAGGCGTGCCCCATGGTCTGCTCGGTCGGGTTCTTGTGCACTTCGCTCTTGCGGGTGGCGAAGATCAGCCAGAACAGCGCGACCAGTGAACCGACGGTCAGCAGGGTGATGTACCAACTCCAGAAGGTGGTCATGCTTGGGTCCTCGAAACGGCGGGCTTGGGCTCATCAGCGAAAGGCAGGTTGGCCGCTTCGCTGAAGGCGTCGCGGCGTTTGCCGCTGTAGGCCCAGAGGGTGACGGCGGTGAAGGCGATCAGCACCAGCACGGTACCGATGCCGCGCACGATGCCGATATCGATAAGCTCGAACATGGCGCTCACCTCTTGTTCTTCACGGCGGTGCCAAGCACCTGCAGGTAGGCGACCAGCGCGTCCATCTCGCTCTTGCCTCTGACCGCATCACTGGCGCCGGCGATGTCGTCGTCGCTATAGGGCACGCCGAGCATGCGCAGTGCGCTCATCTTCTTGGCGGTGTCCTTGCCATCGAGAGTGTCCTCAACCAGCCACGGATACGCGGGCATGATCGACTCGGGCACGACGTTGCGCGGGTTGTACAGGTGGGCGCGATGCCACTCGTCCGAGTAGCGGCCGCCAACACGGGCCAGGTCCGGGCCGGTACGCTTGGAGCCCCACAGGAACGGGTGGTCCCAGACGCTTTCGCCGGCGACGGAGTAGTGGCCGTAACGCTCGGTCTCGGCACGGAACGGGCGGATCATCTGCGAGTGGCAGCCGACGCAGCCCTCGCGGATGTAGATATCGCGTCCTTCCAGTTGCAGTGCGTTGTAAGGCTTGAGGCCATCGACCGGCTCGTTGGTGACGTCCTGGAAGAACAGCGGGACGATCTGGGTCAGGCCACCGATGCTGACCGCGAGGATCATTACCAGGGCCATCAGGCCGATATTCTTCTCGAAAATCTCGTGTTTCATCAGTGGGCTCCTTCTACCGAGAACTGCGCAGCGGCTTCCATCTCGGTCGATTGGGCGCTACGTACGGTCAGCCAGACGTTCCAGGCCATCAGCAGCATGCCGGCGAAGAAGATGGCGCCGCCGATTACCCGCACCACAAAGCCGACATGGCTGGCTTCCAGCGCTTCGACGAAGGAGTAGGTGAGGGTGCCGTCTTCGTTGACTGCGCGCCACATCAGGCCCTGGGTGATGCCGTTGACCCACATCGAGGCGATGTACAGCACGGTGCCGATGGTGGCCAGCCAGAAGTGGCCATTGATCAAGCCGATGCTGTGCATCTGCTCGCGGCCGAACACCTTGGGAATCATGTGATACAGCGAGCCGATCGACACCATCGCAACCCAGCCG
Organism: Pseudomonas sp. UBA7530; assembly: GCF_002479365.1. Classification (NCBI taxonomy): domain Bacteria; kingdom Pseudomonadati; phylum Pseudomonadota; class Gammaproteobacteria; order Pseudomonadales; family Pseudomonadaceae; genus Pseudomonas; species Pseudomonas sp. UBA7530. Next base: position 452,627 of record NZ_DLMS01000001.1, on the reverse strand, counting down.
AGGGCGCCGGCGTGTACGTGGCCGATGGTCCAGTCGGTGTAGTGGGACAGGGCGTTGACGGTCTTGATGGCCATCATCGGGCCTTCGAAGGTCGACATGCCGTAGAACGCCAGCGACACCACCAGGAAACGCAGGATCGGGTCGGTGCGCAGTTTGTGCCAGGCACCGGAGAGGGTCATCATGCCGTTGATCATGCCGCCCCAGCTCGGGGCCAGAAGGATCAGCGACATCACCATGCCGAGCGACTGTGCCCAGTCAGGCAGGGCGGTGTAGTGCAGGTGGTGCGGGCCGGCCCAGATGTATACCGCGATCAGCGCCCAGAAGTGGACGATGGACAGGCGGTAGGAGTAGACCGGGCGACCGGCCTGCTTGGGCACGAAGTAGTACATCATCCCGAGAAAGCCCGCAGTCAGGAAGAAGCCCACGGCATTGTGGCCGTACCACCACTGCACCATGGCATCGGTAGCACCTGCATACAGCGAGTAGGACTTGGTCAGGGTGACCGGGATCTCCAGGTTGTTGACCACGTGCAGAATGGCCACGGTGAGGATGAACCCGCCGAAGAACCAGTTGCCGACATAGATGTGGCTGACCTTGCGCTGCACCACCGTACCGAAGAAGACGATGGCGTAAGACACCCAGACGATGGTGATCAGGATGTCGATCGGCCATTCCAGCTCGGCGTATTCCTTGGAGCTGGTCCAGCCCAGGGGCAGGGTAATGGCCGCAAGCACGATCACCAGTTGCCAGCCCCAGAAGGTGAAGGCAGCCAACTTGGGCGCGAACAGCGTGGTCTGGCTGGTGCGTTGCACCGCGTAGTAGCTGGTGGCGAACAGGGCGCAGCCACCGAAGGCGAAGATCACCGCATTGGTATGCAGCGGACGCAGACGGCCGAAGCTGGTCCACGGTAGGTTCAAGTTAAGTTCGGGCCAGGCCAGCTGGGCAGCGATGAATACGCCGAGTCCCATGCCGACGATGCCCCAAACCACCGTCATAATGGCGAACTGGCGAACCACCCTGTAGTTGTAGGCGGAACGGGTTGTTGTGTTCATGTCTGGGCTTCCATCCACGGTTATGGCAGAGCGGCCGATAACCGTGGTGGACGCAGGCATGAGCAAGCCACGGACACCACGGATATCGACGCGAGGCAAGCATGAGCAAAGGGCCATCTAGGTTTATTGACGCCGGTCAATGTGAGCAGGGGCTACCCTGGCTGTGGGACGAACCGCCGCAGGGGGCGTCGAGCACGCTGATCCTGGCTCATGGCGCTGGCGCGCCGATGGACAGCCCGTTCATGCAGCACATGGCGCAGGGCCTTGCCACACGCGCAGTGCGCGTGGTGCGCTTCGAGTTCGCCTATATGGCGCAGCGGCGGGCGGATGGGCGCAAGCGACCGCCCAATGCGCAGGCGCAACTGCTACAGCAATGGCGTGACGTACATGCCCAGGTGCGCCAAAGGGTCGCAGGGCCTGTGGCCATCGGCGGTAAATCCATGGGCGGGCGCATGGCCAGTCTGCTGGCCGACGAACTGGGTACCTCGGCGCTGATCTGTCTGGGCTATCCCTTCTACGCGGCCGGCAAACCGGAAAAGCCGCGAGTCGCCCATCTGGCCGAGTTGCGCACGCCGACGCTGATCATCCAGGGGGAGCGCGATGCACTGGGCAATCGCGAGGCTGTCGCGGGTTATGACCTGTCGCCCGCCATCGCGCTGCACTGGCTGCAGGCGGGCGACCACGATCTCAAGCCGCTCAAGGCGTCCGGTTTCAGCCACGAGCAGCATCTCGACACAGCGGTCCGGATCGTCGCGCAATTTCTCGGCGCAGGCTGAAGGCGCGTATCGGCTGCTGTAGCCCGGATTAGGTTCGGGAGATCGATAGCGAACGATCCCCGGATTTCATCCGGGCTACGTGCTGCGTTGCCGCGCCTGACATGCGAAAGCGGTTGAGTTTGACTGGCTGGTCACGCAATGTGACAGCCAGGTGCAGGGGTCCATCAAGCGCGGCCTCCGCTTGCCGTTGAAGGCTTGCGGACAAACTGTGCCACGCAGTGGGGCGAATCCTCATGACGGAAATATTGCACTGCACCAGACTGGTGCTGAATGTTTTCGGTTTATAGGTAACTTGTTGATAGGGAAGGACTATTAGTGCTGGCTCGGGCCTTGCAGAGAATGCCGCAAGTCCGGGTGACAAGGAGTACGGCATGGCCCGCACCTTTTATGACGAGATGTATGACGCGAGCGGCGCTGTCCGCCCGCACTACCGAGAATTTGCCCGATGGCTGGCCGAGACGCCGGACGATCTGCTGGCCCAGCGCCGACGAGAAGCCGACCTGCTGTTCCACCGCGCCGGTATCACCTTCACCCTCTATGGGGATGACCAGGGCACCGAGCGCCTGATCCCCTTCGACATCATCCCGCGCGCCATCCCCGCCAGCGAATGGCGCATCGTCGAACGCGGCTGCATCCAGCGCGTGCGGGCACTCAATCTGTTCCTCGCCGACCTCTACCACGATCAACGCATCATCAAGGCGGGGATCATTCCGGCCGAGCAGGTGCTGGCCAACGAGGGCTACCAGATGGCCATGCAGGGCCTAGACCTGCACCGTGACATCTACGCGCACATCGCCGGAGTCGACCTGGTGCGTGACGGCGACGGCAGCTACTACGTGCTGGAAGACAACCTGCGTACGCCCAGCGGCGTCAGCTACATGCTCGAAGACCGCAAGATGATGATGCGCCTGTTCCCCGAGCTGTTCGCAGCGCAGCGCGTGGCGCCGGTGGACCACTACCCGAATCTGCTGCTCGATGCGCTGAAGAGCTCCAGCCCGCTGGACAATCCCACGGTGGTGGTACTGACGCCGGGGCGCTTCAATAGCGCCTACTTCGAGCACGCCTTCCTCGCCCGCGAGATGGGCGTGGAGCTGGTGGAGGGCGCCGACCTGTTCGTGCGTGACGACAAGGTCTACATGCGCACAACCGCCGGTGCCCGTCAGGTGGACGTGATCTACCGCCGCCTCGACGACGCCTTCCTCGACCCGCTGGCCTTCAACCCCGATTCCATGCTTGGCGTCGCCGGCCTGCTGTCGGCGTACCGCTCGCGCAATGTGGTGCTGGCCAACGCCATTGGCACCGGCGTGGCCGATGACAAGTCGGTCTACCCCTACGTCGGCGACATGATCCGCTTCTACCTCGACGAGGAGCCGATCTTGAAAAACGTACCGACCTGGCAGTGCCGCAAGCCGGAAGAACTGTCCCACGTACTGGCCAACCTGTCCGAACTGGTGGTCAAGGAAACCCAGGGTTCCGGCGGCTACGGCATGCTGGTCGGCCCGGCGGCGAGCAAGGCCGAGATCGAGAATTTTCGCGCGCGCCTGATCGCCAAACCGGAGGCCTATATCGCCCAGCCGACGCTGAGCCTGTCGACCTGCCCGACCTTCGTCGAGCGCGGCATCGCACCGCGCCATATCGACCTGCGCCCGTTCGTCCTGACCGGCCGCGAAACCCGCCTGGTGCCTGGCGGCCTGACCCGCGTGGCACTGCGCGAAGGTTCGCTGGTGGTCAATTCGTCGCAAGGCGGCGGGACCAAGGACACCTGGGTGGTGGAGGACTGAATCATGCTGAGTAGAACCGCCTCCGATCTGTACTGGATGTCACGCTACCTGGAGCGCGCCGAGAACCTGGCGCGCATGCTCGACGTCAGTTATTCGCTGTCGCTGATGCCGCAGGACGGCCGTGGCGACGGTCTCGATGAACTGGCCATGCCGCTGCTGATCACCGGCACCCTGGACGACTACCTGGAGCGCCACGGCCCGCTGCACGCCGAGCGTATGCTGCACTTCTTCGCCCTCGATGCGAGCAACCCGGGCAGCATCTACTGCTGCCTGCAGGCCGCGCGCAGCAACGCCCATGCGGTGCGCGGGCGGATCACCGCCGACATGTGGGAGAACATCAACGCCACCTGGCTGGAGATGCGCGGTATCGCCGAGCAGGGTCTGGGGCGCTACGGCATCAGCCGTTTCTGCGAGTGGGTCAAGGAGCGTTCGCACCTGTTCCGCGGCGCCACCTTCGGCACCATCATGCGCGGCGAGGCCTATCGCTTCATCCGCCTGGGTACCTTCATCGAGCGGGCCGACAACACCCTGCGCCTGCTCGATGCGCGCTACGAAATGCTCGGCGAGGAGATCGACGAGCTGGAAGAGCGCACTGCGCGCAGCTATTACCAATGGAGTGCGCTGTTGCGGGCGTTGTCCTCGTTCGAGGCGTTCGCCGAGATCTACCGCGGCTCGCCGCGTACACGCAAGGTCGCCGAACTGCTGCTGTTGCGCCCGGACGTGCCGCGTTCGCTGCGCGCCTGCATGGAGGAGCTCAACCTGATGCTCGCCGGTCTGCCCGGGGAGAACGGCCGCCCGGCACAGCGCCTGGCCGCCGAGCTGGATGCCCGCCTGCGCTACACCAGCATCGGTGAGGTGCTCGACGAAGGCCTGCACGCCTGGCTCACCGACTTCATCCTGCTGGTGCGCCAGCTGGGCAACACCATCCATACGTCCTACCTGGAGGTCGCATGAGACTTTCGATCAGCCACGACACCACCTACCGTTACGATGATCAGGTGCGCGCGAGCATCCAGTACCTGCGTCTGACCCCGCACGACAGCGAGCGCCAGCAGGTGCTCAGCTGGCAGCTCGACCTGCCGCGCCCGGTGCATGCCCAGCTCGATCCCTACGGCAACATCCTGCACGTGCTGACCCTGGACGAGCCGCACGAATCCATCGTCATCGGCGCCCGCGGTCAGGTGGACATCGACGAAAGCTGCGAGGCGGAGCACGAGCGCCAGTCGGCGTTGCCATTTCTGCGTTTCACCCGCCTGACCCAGGCCGACGACGCCATCCGCGAGTTCGCCGCGCAGCAGAGCAGGGCGCGTACCGATCGCACCGGCCTGACCGACCTGATGCATGCGCTTAATGCCCATATCGCCTATCAGCCCGGAATTACCGAAGTGGACACCAGCGCCGCCGAGGCTTTCGCCGGTCGCCGTGGCGTCTGCCAGGATCACACCCACGCTTTCCTCGCTTGCGCGCGCAGCCTTGGGGTGCCGGCGCGCTATGTGTCGGGCTACCTGTACACCGATGACGCCGAACACCTGGCCAGCCACGCCTGGGCCGAGGCCTGGCTGAGCGGCGCCTGGTACAGCTTCGACGTGACCAACTGCCTGGCGCGCCCGGAGCGTCACCTCAAGCTGGCGGTTGGCCTGGATTACCTCGATGCCTGCCCGGTGCGCGGCATGCGCCGCGGTGGCGGCTGCGAGCAGATGCACGCGCAGGTGCAGGTAGCGCCACTATTGCAGGTGCGGCAGCAGTAGGTCGCCCTGCGGGCGAGCGGGACTGAACGAAGCCCCTCGGTTGCGAGTCTTTCCCTAATATCGGCGCGCGCCTGTGGTCGAGGTGCGCCAGACGAGGAGGACTCGAACGATGATTGCCTACACCATGGTGGGCACGCGGGATCTGCCGCAAGCCCTGCGTTTCTATGACCCGCTTTGCGCCGAAATGGGCCTGCAGGTCTGCTGGAAGGACGAGGCCTCCGTCGGCTACGGCCGGGTCGAGGATCTGGCTTTTCCACGTTTTTACGTCGGCTATCCCTACGACGGCAACCAGGCCAGCGTCGGCAATGGCGTGATGACCGCGTTCCAGTTCGCCGAGCCGGAGCAGGTCGACCGCCTGCATCGTCTCGCTCTGAGCAATGGCGGACGCGACGAGGGAGCGCCGGGCTATCGTCCGCGCTACGGTGAGGGCTTCTATGCGGCCTACGTCAGGGACCCGGACGGCAACAAGCTGGCCTTCGTCGTCTATCCGCGCGGGTAGGATGCGCCGCGCACCATCCTCTTGCGCATGGCATGAGCGGCTGCTACCCGCCGGTGCCTACTGACTTTCGCTGCGCTGATCCCGAATATCGGCCATGTGCGCCAGATAGGTGATCAGCTCGGTCAGCTCCTGTTCGCTCAGCACCTGCTGGGTGAACCCCGGCATGCGCCCCTGCGGCCAGCGCCGCAGACTCTGTGGGTCACGGATGTACCGGCGCAAAAAGTCGCCTGTGAAGTACTCCGTCGGGTTGTGCGGCATATTCAGGTCCGGGCCGAACTCGGAATCGCCGGCACCGTTGAGGCGGTGACAGGCCATGCAGTTCTTCTGATAGACAGCGAAGCCTGCGCGGATCTCCGAGTTGGCATCCGTTGCCGGCAGCAGGGCAGGGAAGCGCTGCTCGACCGGCGCCAGCTGGCGAAGCCTGGCGACCTGAAAGGGCCATTGCTCCGGGCCGATCTGGCTGGCCGCCGGATCGCTCCAGGCCAGATAGAAGGGTCCGGCGCTGGGCTTGCCCTTGGCCAGCGGCGGCCAGGGATGCTGCGGGTCTTCGATGGCCAGCCAGGCCTTGGCGCCCTCGCTGGCCAGCAGAATCGCTGCCGGCAGCTCGGCGGCAAAGCCGTCCAGGGCCACGGCCTACAGATGATCGCCTGGCGTCACGCCGCTCAGCAGTACGCTGATAGGTACGGCGCGATATCGCATGGTGCGTTTGTAGCTGACGTCGTCGACTATCTCGATATCGCGAGCCTTTGGGTGCTTCAGCAGTTCGCTGCTGCTCCAGGTGTGCCGCCCCTCCTCAAGCTGCACTTCGAACTCGGCAGCCTGCAGCGCGCCGGCCAGGGTGATCAATGCCAGCAGCAGGGTTGTTTTCATTCGCGGTTCTCCAGCAGTGGCCGTAGATCCTCATAGGCCCCGGCATTGATCACCTGGCTGTAGCCCATTTCTTCCAAGGTATGCTGCGCGATTGTCGAGCGCCGCCCACTGCGGCAGTACAGCACCAGTGAACGATCCTTGTCCGGGGCAACGCTGGCGATCTGCGCGGCGATCTCTTCGTGGCCGATACGGATCGCGCCGGGCAATGCTCCGTCTGCAAACTCCTCGGCGCTGCGAACGTCGATCAGCAGGCTATCGCTGCGTTGCAGGACGGAGATGGCGGCGGGCTGATCAATTTCACCCGCTTGGGCATTGATCAGCGTGAGCAGGCCGGTGAGCAGAAGAATGATGCGCATGGGGTGCTCCGGAAAGAGTCGATTGGCCCGGCAGCGTTGCCCGAGGCTGCGATGCAGTCTAGGATGCGGCGCTCGACGTGACGGGAGTAGCAGATGTTAGCCGAGTTGTTCGCTGTTCTGGCCCCGGTTTTGATTGCAGCGGGTATCGGCTATGGCTGGGTGCGTAGCGGTCACGCCTATCCCACCGATTTCGTCGCACGGCTGGTGTTGAATATCGGCACGCCCTGCCTGGTACTGTCGACCCTCAGTCGCGCCGAGCTGGACCTCGGTGCGTTCTCGCAGATGGCCCTGGCCTGCGTACTGGTGATGCTGTCGATGGGCCTGGTGGGTCTGCTGCTCAGCCGCCTGTTCGCCATCGACTGGAAAGTGCTGGTGCCGGCCTATCTGTTTCCCAACTCCGGCAACATGGGCCTGCCCATGGCGCTGTTCGCTTTTGGCGAGGCCGGCCTGGCCTTGGCAGTGGCCTTCTTCCTGGTGTTGTCGGTGGGGCATTTCAGCATCGGCATGCTGTTGTCCGGGGCCGAGCGCTCGATCAAGGGGTTGCTGGTCAACCCGATCATGATCAGCCTGGCGCTGGTACTTCCCGTACTGTTCCTCGATTTTCAGTTGCCCCGCTGGCTGGCCAACACCGTGGACCTGCTGGGCGGCATGACCATCCCGATGATGCTGCTCACGCTGGGCGTATCGCTGGCGAGCATCCGCGTGCAGCACCTGGGCAACGGCATGCTGCTGGGTCTGCTGCGCATCCTCTGTGGTGCGGCACTGGGCTGGATCATTGGCTGGGCGGTCGGCCTGCAGCCGCTGGCGCATGCCGTGCTGGTGCTGCAAGCCTCGATGCCGGTAGCGGTGTTCAACTACCTGTTCGCCGTACGCGCAGGCCGTTCGCCGGAGCAGGTCGCCAGCCTGGTGCTGTGCTCGACGCTGCTGGCATTCGTGCTGATTCCCTTGCTGCTGGCCTGGTGGATACCCGCGCTGCGCTGAACGCGACACGGCGTCGGCACAGTAGCGGGTGCTTTAGACATTCAACCGACCAGACGGGTCAGGTTGGGAAGAATCAGGATGACCGCCGTGGCGAAAAGGATGACTCCAGCCTGGCGGTATTTCGGCTGTTTGAACATGGCCGTATGCCTTTTGTTGTTATGGGGCGTTGGGTGCCTGCGGTACTGCCTGGCAGGTCGTAGCGTCACGCCCGGGCGTGGTTCTGATTCGCCGCTCCGGCATGTCCCGGCAACGGCTCCCTGTGCCCGTTTGGTGGCGGGAACAGGATTAACTCTAGGGCTGGCATCACCGATCCTTTAGATGACTTGGTTGCTAATGGTCCCTGGTTAGAACTTCGGGCTATGCCTGAGTCCTGCCCGTTGCGCAGCGAGGCTTGAGGCAGAGGGCCTGCTTGGCCTTCACCGCTTCCGCAAGGGCAAACGACCGTTCGTCTGAGCTCAGTGGTCAATGGCGCTGAGCGCTTCGGTCATTGAGCCCCGGCGCCTCGGCGCTATGGTAGGCAGGCTCAATATGAACATGCGTGGTTGGGGCAACCTGTTCCACCAGCGCCGTATTAGTCTCCGAGGACGCCATGACCGAAGCATATATTTTCGACGCGGTGCGCACGCCCCGTGGCAAGGGCAAGAAGGATGGCGCGCTGTACAGCGTCAAGCCGGTGCAGCTGGTTGCCGGTCTGCTGAGTGCCCTGAAGGCGCGAAACGAACTGGATACCAGCCAGGTGGACGACGTCGTCCTCGGCTGCGTGACGCCGGTGGGCGATCAGGGCGCCGATATCGCCAAGACGGCGGCCATGGTCGCCGATTGGGACGTCAGCGTGGCCGGTGTCCAACTCAATCGCTTCTGCGCGTCGGGTCTGGAGGCGGTGAACCTGGGCGCGATGAAGGTGCGCTCCGGCTTCGAGGATCTGGTGGTGGTTGGCGGTGTGGAATCCATGTCGCGCATTCCCATGGGCTCGGACGGTGGTGCCTGGGTCATGGACCCGGAAACCAACAACCACAGCAATTTCGTCCCGCAGGGTATCGGCGCCGACCTGATCGCTACCCTGGAGGGCTTCAGCCGCGCCGATGTCGATGCCTTCGCCCTGCGCTCGCAGCAGAAAGCGGTGCGTGCCAGCGCCGATGGTTCGTTCGCCAGGTCACTGGTGCCGGTGACCGACCAGAACGGCATCGTGCTGCTCGACCATGACGAGTTCATTCGCGGCGACTCCACTCTCGAAGGCCTCGGCAAGCTCAAGCCCAGCTTCGAGATGATGGGGCAGATGGGCTTCGACTCCACCGCGCTGCGCGTCTACAGCCATGTCGAACGTATCGAGCACGTGCACACACCGGGCAACAGCTCGGGCATCGTCGATGGCGCGGCGCTGATGCTGATCGGCTCCGAAGCCAAGGGCAGGGAACTGGGCCTGAAGCCACGCGCGCGCATCGTCGCTACGGCGGTGACCAGTACCGATCCGACCATCATGCTCACCGGTCCCGCGCCGGCCACGCGCAAGGCGCTGGCCAAGGCCGGGCTGTCCATCGACGACATCGACCTGTTCGAGGTCAACGAGGCCTTCGCCTCGGTGGTGATGAAGTTCATGAAGGACATGGGCGTGAGCGAGGACAAGGTCAACGTCAACGGGGGCTCCATCGCCATGGGCCACCCGCTGGGTGCCACCGGCTGCACCATCCTCGGCACGCTGCTCGACGAGCTGGAGAAGCGCCAGCTGCGCTACGGCCTCGCCACCTTGTGCGTCGGCGGTGGCATGGGTATAGCCACGATTATCGAGCGAGTCTGACCAGTAGGGCGGGTGAAACCCGCCATTCGTGTGTTGGCGGGTTTCACCCGCCCTACGCAGCTCCCACATCTTGGGAAGAGAAGATAAAAATGACTGACGCCATCCGTTACGAAAAGGGCCAGGACAATATCGTCGTCCTGACCATGGACATGCCCGGCCAGAGCGCCAACACCATGAACGCGGTGTACCGCGAGGCCATGGGGCAGATCGTCGACCGCCTGGAAGCGGAAAAGGACTCGATCGCCGGGGTGATCGTCACCTCGGCGAAGAAAACCTTCTTCGCTGGCGGCGACCTCAATGAGCTGATCAAGGTCACCCAGGCCGAGGCTCAGGGTTTCTACGAGATGATCCTGAAGATCAAGGGTCAACTACGCCGCCTGGAAACCCTCGGCAAGCCGGTGGTTGCCGCCATCAACGGCGCGGCGCTGGGCGGCGGCTGGGAAATCGCCCTGGCTTGTCACCACCGTATTGCCCTGAATGAAAGCCACGTGCAGCTCGGCTTGCCGGAAGTCACCCTGGGCCTGCTGCCGGGCGGTGGCGGGGTAGTACGCATGGTGCGCCTGCTTGGTCTGGAGAGAGCTCTGCCGTACTTGGCCGAGGGCAAGAAGGTACGCCCGGATGCAGCGCTCAAGGCCGGCCTGATCCACGAATTGGCCAGTGATCGCGAGGACATGCTGGCCAAGGCCCGCGCCTGGATCGCCGCCAACCCGGCTGCCAAACAGCCATGGGACGTGCAGGGCTACAAGATTCCCGGCGGCACGCCGAGTTCGCCGAACGTGGCGCAGATGTTGGCCATCGCCCCGAGCGTGTTGCGCGACAAGACCAAGGGCTGCTTCCCGGCGCCGGAGAAGATCATGTGCGCGGCCGTCGAAGGTGCGCAGGTCGACTTCGATACCGCGCAGATCATCGAGGCGCGCTACTTCACCGAGCTGACCTGCGGTCAGGTGGCGAAGAACATGATCGGCACCTTCTGGTTCCAACTCAACGAGATCAATGCCGGCGGTTCGCGCCCACAGGGCTATCCAAAATCGGTGACCAAGAAGGTCGGCGTGCTCGGTGCCGGCATGATGGGCGCTGGCATCGCCTACGTATCGGCAGCGGCCGGCATCCAGGTGGTGCTCAAGGATGTTTCCCTCGAAGCGGCGGAGAAGGGCAAGAGCTATTCGGCCAAACTGCTGGACAAGAAAGTCGCCAAGGGCCACATGAGCGCCGAGCAGCGCGAGGCCTTCCTGGGGCTGATCAAGGCCACCGACAGCGAGGCGGATTTTGCCGGCTGCGACCTGATTATCGAAGCGGTATTCGAGGATCGTGCGCTCAAGGGCAAAGTCACTGCCGCCGCTGAAGCCGCTGCGCTGAGTGACGCGGTGATTGCCTCCAACACCTCGACGCTGCCAATCACCGGCCTGGCTACTGCCGTGGCCAAACCGGAGAAATTCATCGGCCTGCATTTCTTCAGCCCGGTGGACAAGATGCCGCTGGTGGAGATCATCCGTGGCGAGAAGACTTCGGATGAGACCCTGGCGCGCGGCTTCGACTACGTCATGCAGATCAAGAAGACGCCCATCGTGGTCAACGACAGTCGCGGCTTCTTTACCTCGCGGGTGTTCGGCACCTTCACCAATGAAGGCCTGGCCATGCTCGGCGAAGGCGTCAGCGCAGCGATGATCGAGAACGAGGCGCGCAAGGCCGGCATGCCGGTCGGGCCACTGGCGATCAGCGACGAGGTGTCGTTGAGCCTGATGAACCATGTCCGCCAGCAGACCATCAAGGACCTGGCGGCCGAGGGCAAGTCGATTCCCGAGCACCCGGCCTTTGCCGTGATCGACCTGATGCTCAATGAGTACAAGCGTCCGGGTAAAGCGGCGGGGATGGGCTTCTACGATTACCCTGCCAGTGGCAGAAAGCACCTGTGGCCTGAACTCAAGGCGCGTTTCGAAAAGGCCGATGCGCAGATCTCGCAGGAGGACGTGCGCGACCGCATCCTGTTCATCCAGGCCATCGAGACGGTGCGCTGCGTGGAAGAGGGTGTGCTCAATGCGGTGGCCGACGCCAACATTGGCTCGATCTTCGGCATCGGCTTCGCCGCCTGGACCGGCGGTGCGCTGCAGTTCATCAACCAGTACGGGGTGAAGGACTTCGTCGCACGTGCGCAGTACCTGGCCGAGCAGTACGGCGAGCGCTTCCTGCCGCCGGCGTTGCTGCTGGAGAAGGCGGCCAAGGGCGAGACGTTCTGAGCTCTACGGCCATGGCGTTCGTGCTCCGAGCCCTTTCAGGCGCGCAATGAGAAACGGCCCGCCAGGGCCGTTTCATTGACTCGCATGCATCAGTCTTCCAACTGGTCGCGGGTTACCTCGCCGCTCTTGCCGTCGATGCGAAACTCGTAGAGGCGGCCATCCTGCTTGAGGCCTTCGCCTTCCCAGTAGCCATCGTTGTCGGCTTCGATCTTGTGTAGCTCGGTGTAGCCGGCCTCACGGGCCTTGCTCAGGGCATCGTCGATGCTGATCCAGTCGCTGCCGGGGCGATCCGCCAGGGCGTTACCGGCCAGCAGTAAACTGCCTGCGAGCAGGCCGATCAGGTTGCGGGTATGCATGGTCTGGTTCCTCTTTCCGTTGAAGATGCCTGGAGGAGTCTAGACCATCGCGATTTCACGCCGCCTGGCACCACCCCTGGCGAATGCACACGGCCTCGTGGATCGCCAGCATCTCGCTGTGACGGGTCGGCATGCGTAAGGTCAGCATGCTGCCGTCATCGAGCTGCAGAGCGGCTTCGCTTTCGAACTGCAGACCGCCGTCCTGCAGGTGAACGTAGGTAACGCCGTAGGCGTCCAGGCTGAGTTGGCTGTGCATGGCTGCTCTCCTGTGGGCGTGTCAGCTCGGACGCGCGTCGCGGGCTGCAGTGGCCGCCTGCTCGGGACGAACCGGTGCAGCGGTGTGGAAAGCGGAGGCGGCGGCAAAGCTGGCGAGTGCGGCGTAGATGCTCATGATCGATATCCTTCTGTGCGATGGGGGCGACTGCCCGATGTGTCGATATTCGTCGCGCCCTGGCAATCACAGAAGTGAATGCCGTGCATGGTCACTATCGAAGCGGCTGATGATGATTCGATCCGGCCCGGTTCCTTCCAGGTGTTGTCAATTTTAATTGACGACCGTTCGTGGCGTTGCACAGTGGCAAGGACGTGCAAATATGTCTGAAAATAGGGGGCGACTATTTCTTTGTGCAGTTTCATGTGTTAAGTAAAACGCACAAATCCCCCGCACTCCGTGCTCACCACAGGAAACCTCATGTCACTGCGTATCTGCATCCTGGAAACTGACATCCTCCGCCCTGAACTGGTTGACCAGTACCAGGGTTATGGCCGCATGTTCGAGCAGCTGTTCGCTCAACAGCCGGTGGCGGCGGAATTCAGTGTCTACAACGTGGTGGAGGGGCATTACCCGCCCGATAGCGAGCAATTCGATGCCTATCTGGTGACTGGCAGCAAGGCCGACTCCTTTGGCACTGAGCCATGGATTCAAACGCTCAAGGAGTACCTACTTGAGCGCTACCAGCGTGGCGATAAGCTGTTGGGCATCTGCTTTGGTCATCAGTTACTGGCGTTGCTGCTGGGCGGCAAGGCCGAGCGCGCAGAGCAAGGCTGGGGCGTGGGCGTACACAGCTACCGTCTGGACAGCAAGCCCGAATGGATGAGCCCGGCACTGGACGAGCTGCAACTGCTGATCAGCCACCAGGACCAGGTTACCCGCCTGCCGGAGAAGGCCACGCTGCTGGCTTCCAGCGATTTTTGCCCGATTGGTGCCTACCACATCGAAGACCAGGTGCTGTGCTTCCAGGGACACCCCGAGTTCGTTCACGACTACTCACGTGCGTTGCTCGATCTGCGTCAGCAGCACCTCGGTGAGCAGATTTACCAGCAGGGCGTGGACAGCCTCCAGCACTCGCAACAAGGTAATGCAGTGGCCGAGTGGATGATGCGCTTCGTGGCGCAGGGTAAGGCCGCCAAGGCCTGAGCCTGCTGGAGACAAAAAGCTCGGTTAGCCCGTAATGCTGTTCACTAAAGGTGTACACATTTGGCTCCCCTCTCCCATTTATGGGAGAGGGGCTGGGGGAGAGGGCTGAAAACACCGCAAACTGCCAGTTTTCCCCTCTCCCTAACCCTCTCCCCAAAGGGGCGAGGGGACTGATCGCGCCCAACCATTTCTTATATGAACAGCATTACCGGTTAGCCGGGCATTTTCATGCGTGTTTGGCAGGCACGAAGTAGGGTGAGAGGTGTTCGCTTCGGTTTGGTGGCGGGCTGCTGCGCTGGCGCTTGAGGCCTTCTGCAAGGTCCAGGTGATGGGCCAGTTTATGACTGCATTCGATATTGCGCGCCACGGCGCTAGCCGAGCTCTTGCCAATGCCGCTGAGCGCCAGCAGGGTCGTGAGCAGAGACAGACTGGCGAGCAGTATCAGGCGGCTGCGTTGGCTTCTGATCATGATCTTCGACTCAGCCCAGCGATAAAGCGCCGAGCAAGGCGGGCAATTGGCTGATCAGGCTATGCAGCGGGCCCGGCTGTTCGAGCGTCGGGACGCTGGGCTGCAAGGTGGCGTAACTCAGCACCAATACTGTGGAGGTACTGATCAGATACAGGCCGATGGCGGCGAGGGCGCCGTTACGGGCGGCTTGGGAGAGGCGGGACATGTTCTGTGCTCCAGGTCTGGCTTTGACATGGGCACAGAATCGCTTAAGTCATTTCGATTGAATAATGGATGCTCTGCAGAGTAACTATCGATCAATTTGATGGTTGGCGCGGGTGTCGTTCACTTCGGTGGCCCGCGCGATCACTTATGCCGTGGCCAACTCCTGGTCCATGCTGGTGATGCACTCGCTCATGGCCTGCTGGCAGCGCTCGATCAACGCCGGCATGTCGTCCAGGCTCAGGCCGGCAGTGGGAATGGCCGGCAGCGAGCGAATCAGGATGCGTCCGCTGTTCCAGCGATTGAGGCGCATGGCTTTGCTGTAGTTGCTCACGCACACCGGGATGATCGGTACGCCGGCCGTGATCGCCATCTGAAACGCGCCTTTCTTGAACGGCAGCAGGCCGCGGCCGAGGTTGCGCGTGCCTTCGGGGAAAACCCAGATCGAGGTGTCACGGTGACGCAGGGTTTCGGTGGTGGTCAGCATCGCGCGTTTGGCGGCTGCGGCATTGCTGCGATCGATCAGCACGTTGCCGGCCAGCCAGTACAGCTGGCCAAAGAACGGCACCCACTTGAGGCTCTTCTTGCCGATGCTCACGGTGCGCTCCGGCACCACGCGGCCGAGCACATAAAGATCGAAGTTGGACTGGTGGTTTGCGATGATCACGCAGGAGCGTTGATGCTCCAGCAGCGGGCCTACGTCTGTCTTCAATTTCAGACGCAGCAGGCGCAGGGCGGGCAGCGAATAGAGGCGTGCACACAGGCGGCTGTTGTCAGGGTTGAATGGGCGACACAGGCCGAGCAGCAGGCCAAGAAGGCCGGCCACGATGAAATGCACGCCCATCAGCAGCATGCGCACAACGAAGAGCATTTTGGGAGAACCATCAGAAGAGGGGCGCGCAGTGTACGGGCGTTCACTCTGGCGGGCAATTAGCGGAAACTGCCGCCGGGCGCGCGGTAACGTCCTGAATTGTCGCAGAAATTGTCGGTTTTTATAGTGGTACGCAAAAGGGCGCCTTGCGGCGCCCTCGAATGTTCAATCGGTTTCTGTTTTGACCGGCTTGCCCGGTAACAAACCATCGGCGCGGAACATCGCCTTGATCCCGCGCAGCGCCTGACGGCTGCGGTCCTGGTTCTCGATCAACGCAAAGCGCACGTGGTCGTCGCCGTAATCGCCAAAACCCAGGCCCGGCGAGACGCAGACCTTGGCTTCGGCCAGCAGCTTCTTGGCGAACTCCAGAGAACCGAGGTGAGCGTAGGCGTCGGGAATCTTCGCCCAGATGTACATAGAGGCCTTGGGCTTCTCGACCATCCAGCCGATTTCGTGCAGGCCCTTGACCAACAGGTTGCGGCGCTGGCGGTACTGTTCGGCGATATCCAGCACGCACTGCTGGTCGCCTTCCAGTGCGGCGATGGCGGCCACCTGCAGCGGAGTGAAGGTGCCGTAGTCGTGGTAGCTCTTGATCCGCGCCAGAGCGCTGACCAGCTCCGGGTTGCCGACCATGAAGCCGATGCGCCAGCCGGCCATGTTGTAGCTCTTGGACAGGGTGAAGAACTCCACCGCGATATCCTTGGCGCCGGGTACCTGCATGATCGACGGTGCCTTCCAGCCGTCGTAGACGATGTCGGCATAGGCCAGGTCGTGCACCACCAGTACGTCGTACTGCTTGGCCAGGGATACCACGCGCTCGAAGAAGTCCAGCTCCACACACTGGGCTGTGGGGTTGGAGGGGAAACCGAGAATCATCATCTTCGGCTTGGGAATCGACTCGCGAATCGCCCGCTCCAGCTCGGCGAAGAAATCCACGCCCGGCACCAGCGGCACGGAGCGCACCTGCGCGCCAGCGATCACTGCGCCGTAGATATGGATTGGGTAGCTGGGGTTGGGGACCAGCACGGTGTCGCCATGATCCAGGGTAGCCAGCATCAGGTGCGCCAGGCCTTCCTTGGAGCCGATGGTGACGATGGCTTCGCTTTCCGGATCGATCTCCACGTCGTAGCGGTCCTTGTACCAGCGCGAGATGGCGCGGCGCAGGCGGGGAATACCGCGGGAGGTGGAATAGCCGTGGGTGTCTTCACGTTGCGCGACCTGCACTAGCTTCTCGACGATGTGCGATGGAGTCGCGCCATCGGGATTGCCCATGGAGAAGTCGATGATGTCCTCGCCGCGTCGGCGTGCGGCCATCTTCAGTTCGGCGGTGATGTTGAAGACGTAGGGGGGTAGACGATCGATGCGCGCAAAGCGGCGCTTGGCGTTCTCAGCCATGATTTCCTCGGAGTACGTAAGCGCCCGGAACCGTCCGAGCGACGTTGGCCACTGCTGTGACCGAGCGGCGACGATACGCCCGCCGCCGCTACGCTGTCCAGTACAGTCGGCGCGCGGCGCAGCGCTACAGTCAGCCGCCGAGCATGTCGTGCATGGCGATGATCTGCTCGGCCACCTGGATCAGCTTCTGCTGGCGGCTCATGGCCTGGCGGCGCATCAGGGTGTAGGCCTCTTCCTCGTTGCAGCTCTTCATCTTCATCAGCAGGCCCTTGGCCAGCTCCACACGCTTGCGCTCGGCCAGTTGCGCGTCACGTGCCTGCAACTGCGCGCGTAGCGCCTGGTCGCTCTCGAAGCGTGCCATGGCCACGTCGAGGATCGGCTGCAGGCGCTGGGCATGGATGCCCTCGACGATGTAGGCGCTGACGCCGCTCTGGATCGCCTGGCGCATTACGCCGGGGTCGTGCTCGTCGGTGAACATCACGATCGGGCGCGGCTGGTCGCGGCTGACCAGCACCACCTGTTCCATGACGTCGCGGCCGGGCGATTCGGTGTCGATCAGGATCACGTCGGGGCGTACTGCCTCGACGCGTTCGGGCAGGTCGATGGTCAGGCCGGATTCGTCGATCACCTCGAAGCCGGCCTCGACCAGCGCGCACTTGAGGCGGCCGACCTTCTTTGGGGTGTCGTTGATCAGCAGGATACGCAGCATCTGTGGCTCTCCCGATGATTACAGGGCGACTGCCGGGCTTTCGGCCAGGGCATGCAGGTGGAAGCTGCGGGCATAGGCAGCGGGGTCGCTGCCGTCCCAGCGGGTGCCGTCCTGCAGAATGGAGCAGCGCATCTCGCCCGGTACGGCGATGCCCAGAGCTGTGGCGGCCTCGCGATACAGCCTCAGTTGCTGGACCTGGCGCGCCACCGTGAGGTAGTCGGGGTCGCTGCGCAGCAGGCCCCAGCGGCGGAACTGGGTCATGAACCACATGCCATCGGACAGGTACGGCTGGTTGACCAGGCCGTCGGCGTGAAAGCGCAGCGGGTGCTCGTCCAGCCAGGCGTGGCCCAGGCCGTCCTGGTAATGACCGAGAAAGCGCGGGGTGATGACCGAAAGCGGGGCGTCGACGTAGTCGCTGCCGCTGAGCAGTTGCGCAGTGCTGCGCTTGTTTTCCTCGCTTTCGTCAATGAAACGGGCCGCTTCGAGCACCGCCATGATCAGGGCGCGGGCGGTATTGGGATTTTGCTCGGCGAAGGCACGGGTGCAACCCAGTACCTTTTCCGGATGATCCGGCCAGATTGCCTGGATAGTGGTCAGGGTACAGCCGAGTTGTTCATCGACGGCCTTGGCGGTCCAGGGTTCGCCGACGCAGAAACCGTCGATGCGCTCGGCTTTCAGGTGCTCGACCATCTGCGGTGGAGGGACCACCACGCTGTCGACGTCGCGCAGGGGATGAATGCCCTGGCTGGCCAGCCAGTAGTAGAGCCACATGGCATGAGTGCCGGTGGGGAAGGTCTGGGCAAAGGTCAGGCGCGCTTCATGTTGGTGCACGTGCTCGCGCAGTGCTTCGCCGCTGGTCACGCCGACGGCCTGCAGTGTGTGCGAAAGGTTGATGCTCTGGCCGTTCTGGTTCAACCCCATGAGCACGGCCATGTCGGTGGCCGTGCTGACGCCCAGGCCCAGGTGCACGCCGTAAATCAGGCCGTAGAGGCTGTGCGCCGCATCCAGCTCGCCGCTGAGCAGGCGATCACGCAGGCCGGCCCAGGACGTCTGGCGATGCAGTCTGATGCTGAGCCCGTACTTCTCGGCGAAGCCCTGCGTGGCGGCAACGATTACCGAGGCCGAGTCGCTCAGGGCCATGAAACCGATGTTCAGCACGCTCTTCTCGGGGGCGTTGCTGCCCCAGGCCCAGGCCAGGGTATCGTCGCGAGGGGTGTTGTGTTCGCTCATGCTGCATCCTTAGGTTCACGCAAAAGACGTTGGCCAATGGACTACCGGCCATAAAAAAGCGTCGCATCCATCCCGGCTGCAGAGCCGGGCTGAATACGACGCCGTTGTCGATCAAGCCGTCCGTTGGGCGGGCCTTTTGCGGTGAGATGAAGCAAGGCATATGCCAGTGCGTACTGCCGGCCTCAGCGCTCGAGCATCTGCTTGACGTTGTTTTGCGGAATCTGCTGCTTGCGACCTTCGCTGTCGGTGAACTCGAGCATGCCGGTGTCTTCATCCAGTTCCGGCTTGCCATCGCTGGTGAGCATCTGGCCGTCATTAGTGGTGATGATGTACTCGCTGGCACAGCCGGCCAGGCCGAACAGGCACAGGGCGATAATGATCCATGGTTTCATGATGAACTCCTGAATGGTTGATTGGGAAACTCCCATCTCAGAAGGTAGACGGTGGCGTATCGGCTGCAAGCCGGGTGCGGCAAAACGCCGTTCGGGGCGCATAAAAAAGCCCCGCACTAGGCGGGGCTCTTCTCACGACGCTTGGATCAGGCCTGAACGACCGGGATCTTGGCGTTGGCCGCGGCTTCACGGAAGTCGGCGATCTGGTCGAAGCTCAGGTAGCGGTAGATGTCGCCAGCCATGCTGTCGATATCCTTCGCATAGGCCATGTACTCCTCGACGGTCGGCAGCTTGCCGATGATCGAAGCGACCGCAGCCAGTTCGGCAGAGGCCAGGTACACGTTGGCGCCATCGCCCAGACGGTTCGGGAAGTTACGGGTCGAGGTCGACACGACGGTAGCGTTGGCAGCGACGCGAGCCTGGTTACCCATGCACAGCGAGCAACCCGGCATTTCCATGCGCGCACCGGCCTTGCCGTAGATGCCGTAGTAGCCTTCTTCGGTCAGCTGGTGGGCATCCATCTTGGTCGGCGGCGACAGCCACAGACGGGTCGGGATACCGCCCTTGACCTTGTCCAGCAGCTTGCCGGCAGCGCGGAAGTGACCGATGTTGGTCATGCACGAACCGATGAACACTTCGTCGATCTTGTCGCCAGCCACGGTGGAGAGCAGGCGGGCGTCGTCCGGGTCGTTCGGGGCGCACAGTACCGGCTCGTTGAGCTGGCTCAGGTCGATCTCGATGACTTCGGCGTACTCGGCGTCCTTGTCGGCTTCCATCAGCACCGGGTTGGCCAGCCAGGCTTCCATCGCCTGGGCACGACGCTCCAGGGTGCGGGCATCGCCGTAGCCTTCGCTGATCATCCAGCGCAGCAGGGTGATGTTGGACTGCAGGTACTCGGCGATGGCCGCTTCCGGCAGCTTGATGGTGCAGCCGGCAGCCGAACGCTCGGCGGAGGCGTCAGACAGCTCGAACGCCTGCTCGACGGTCAGGTTGTCCAGGCCTTCGATCTCGAGGATGCGGCCGGAGAAGATGTTCTTCTTGCCTTTCTTCTCGACGGTCAGCAGGCCTTTCTGGATGGCGTAGTAAGGGATGGCATGGACCAGGTCACGCAGGGTGATACCGGGTTGCATCTTGCCCTTGAAGCGCACCAGAACCGATTCCGGCATGTCCAGCGGCATTACGCCGGTGGCGGCGGCGAAGGCGACCAGGCCGGAACCGGCCGGGAAGCTGATGCCGATCGGGAAGCGGGTGTGCGAGTCGCCACCGGTGCCGACGGTGTCAGGCAGCAGCATGCGGTTCAGCCAGCTGTGGATGATGCCGTCGCCCGGACGCAGGGACACGCCGCCACGGGTGCGGATGAAATCCGGCAGGGTGTGGTGGGTGGTGACGTCGATCGGCTTCGGATAGGCCGCGGTGTGGCAGAAGGACTGCATCACCAGGTCAGCGGAGAAGCCCAGGCAAGCCAGGTCTTTCAGCTCGTCACGGGTCATCGGGCCAGTGGTGTCCTGGGAGCCGACGGTGGTCATCTTCGGTTCGCAGTAGGTGCCCGGGCGTACGCCTTCGACGCCGCAGGCCTTGCCGACCATCTTCTGCGCCAGGGTGAAGCCCTTGCCGCTGTCAGCCGGTTGCTCCGGCTTCTTGAACAGGTCGGAGGCCTCCAGGCCCAGCTCGGCACGCGCCTTCTCGGTCAGGCCGCGGCCGACGATCAGCGGGATACGGCCGCCAGCGCGGACTTCGTCGAGCAGCACCGGGGTCTTCAGTTCGAAGGTGGTGATGACTTCGTCGGTGCCGTGCTTGCAGACTTTGCCCGCGTGCGGGTAGACGTCGATCACGTCGCCCATGTTGATGTTCGACACGTCGAATTCGATCGGCAGGGCGCCGGCGTCTTCCATGGTGTTGTAGAAGATCGGGGCGATCTTGGTGCCGAAGCAGAAGCCGCCAGCGCGCTTGTTCGGAACGTACGGAATGTCGTCGCCGAAGAACCACAGCACCGAGTTGGTGGCGGACTTACGGGAAGAGCCGGTACCGACCACGTCACCGACGTAGGCAACCGGGAAGCCCTTGGCCTTGATTTCTTCGATCTGCTTCAGCGGACCGATGGCGCCTTGCTGCTCCGGCACGATGCCGTCGCGAGCCATTTTCAGCATGGCCAGGGCGTGCAGCGGGATGTCAGGGCGCGACCAGGCGTCCGGGGCAGGGGACAGGTCGTCGGTGTTGGTTTCGCCAGGTACCTTGAATACGGCCAGGCTGTACTTCTCGGCGATGGCCGGCTTGTTGGTGAACCACTCGCCATCGGCCCAGGACTGCATGACGGCCTTGGCGTTGGCATTGCCAGCCTTGGCTTTCTCGGCGACGTCGTGGAAGGCGTCGAACATCAGCAGGGTGTGCTTGAGTTGTTCGGCAGCGACGGTGCCCAGGCTGGCATCTTCCAGCAGCTCGACCATGGTGGCGATGTTGTAGCCGCCCTGCATGGTGCCCAGCAGCTCGACGGCGCGTTGCTTGCTGATCAGCGGGGAAGTGGCTTCGCCCTTGGCAACGGCAGAGAGGAAACCAGCCTTGACATAGGCGGCTTCGTCAACGCCTGGCGGTACACGGTTGGTGATCAGGTCTACGAGGAATTCTTCTTCGCCAGCCGGCGGATTCTTCAGCAGCTCGACCAGGCCTGCGGTTTGTTCGGCGTTCAGCGGCTGGGGCACGATACCCTGAGCGGCACGCTCTGCTACGTGTTTGCGATAGGCTTCAAGCACAGTTATTACCCTCATCAGTGGTCCCAAAGGGTTGTCCGGGACGCGATCCAGATACCCACGAACCAGGCGCTTTTCGACTTTATGAGCCGAGCAGCCGAGGTTTCATGAGTGTCTTGTAGAAGCTGCTTTCAAAGTTTTACGCCGGCAGGACGGTTTCTGATGAGGGCGGGCGCAGAGACTCGGGGGGACTCCGAGTGGCTGCGCCGCCATCGTACCTGCAGGATCGACTGTGCTCGTGACGCTTTGAAAACAGCTTCCAACGGACATTGGCGCCGTAAAAGGCGGGCCGATTCTAATGGAAAGCGCGGATAAAGTTAAGCCGATGTCCCCGTATCAGTGGGGGTGATAAGGATTAGACAAAGGGCTAAGATGCCAGGCTGTTCAGTTGTCCGTATTGCTTTGCCATGTCCAATCAGCGCATCAAGACGCCCTGCGTGGGCCTTTGCTCGACCGTCTACGGTGATGTCGTGTGCCGCGGTTGCAAGCGCTTCCACCATGAGGTGATCAACTGGAACAGCTACACCGACGAGGAGAAACGCGCCGTCTGGACGCGCCTGGAAGTGCTGCTGGTACAGGTGATGACGGCCAAGCTTGAAGTGTTCGACGAGCAGCGCCTGCGGCAGCAGTTGGAGCAGCGGCAGATTCGCTTCGTGCCGCAGCAGTCTCCCTACTGCTGGGCCTACCAGCTGATCGCACGGGGCGCGCGGGTGATCAATCAACTGGAAGCCTACGGCATGGTGCTGCTGCCGGAGTTCCGCAACTGGGCGCTGCCCGATCTGCGCGATGCCATCGACAGGGAGTTCTTCCTGCTCTCCGAGGCGCACTACGAGCGCTACATCGCGCCGAAGTTTCTGCGTGAAGGCCTGGAGCTGAGGGTGTAGTTCGGTCTTTGGATATGAAAATGCCGCTCGGAAACGAGCGGCATTTTCGTTTCAGGCGCTGTTTCAGCGCTGTGCTACCAGTTCCTCGAGATGGGCGATGACTTCGTCCGGCTTGAGCACCAGCACGTCGCTTTCCAGTGCATCGAGTACGACCTCGGCGGTATTGCCGATCAAAGCGCCGGAAAGCCCCGTGCGTGCGACGGTGCCGATCACGGTGACTGCGGCATCGAGCTGGTGAGCCACCTGTGGAATCACCACGTCAGCTGGGCCTTCGAGCACATGCAGGCGCTCGTCACTGATGTCGTATTCGGCCTGGAAGCTGCGGCACTGCTCGCGGTAGCGCGCCTCGATGGTTTCCTTGAGCTGGAAGGTCGGGTCGGCTGCCGACAACATAGGCGTCGGGTGTGCGGTGGTCACGTGCAGCGTGCCCTTGGCCAGACCGGCGATATCGTAGCCGTGGCTGATGATGCCGGCATGCAGGGTGCGGTGCTCGCCGTCGGCATTACCGACGTCAACTGCAGCGAGGATCTTACCGCCGGTCCATGGACGCTCGGTCTTGACCATCAGCACCGGGCCGGGGCAATAGCGCAGCAATTTCCAGTCCTCGGGGGTGAGGAGGGCTTTCTTCAGCGGGTTGTCCGGCAGGTGCTGCTTGATCACCAGGCCGCAGCCCTCGGCCTGCTGCACGGCGATGATGGTCTGGTGCTGGTTGTCATGCCAGGACTGCTGGGTGGAAACGCTGAAACCTTCCCCGGCGAGACTGCTGCTGAGATCGTTGAGCCACGCGCTGTGGTCGCCTTTCTTGTCGCATACCAAGAGGTGCAGATGCGACTGGGTGACTCCGGCTACCAGTTTTGCCCGCTTCAGCGCGAGGCCTTCGGGGTGCTGGGGTTCCATCACCACCAGAATGCTACGGATCGCTTGCATGGTCGTCTCCCTGAGAATGAATAGCGCTTATCCAACTATAGGTGCGTCATTGCCAGCAGCTTCTTGACCTGTATCAACGGCGTGCTGGTCGTGCGGCCTGCCACTCGTATAATGGCCCGCCATTTCCAACCTCGCCAGCACCGAGAGCGCTTCAAATATGATGTCAAATGCCGAGCATGTTCCGAGTAACGGTGAGGAACCTGTAACGATCCTGCAGGAAATTCTCGAGTTTCTCGGCGGCGTCGCGACCCCCGACGCCTGGCTGGAAGAGGCCCTGCGCCAGCAGGAAATCCTTCTGCTCGACCACCGCAATCTGGAATACAAGGCAGCACAGACCGCCCTTAGCCTGATGGGGCGCTACCTGACCAAGACCGAATTGACCGCGAGAATGTCGCGTTTGGCCCGTGAGGAGCTGGTGCATTTCGAACAGGTGAGCAAGATCATCCGCGCGCGTGGCATCGAAGTTCGCCATGTTTCCGCGTCGCGCTACGCGGCGGGATTGCGGGCGCTGCTGCGCGGTGGCGAAGTGGAGCGGCTGGTGGACGTACTGGTGGTCGGCGCCTTCATCGAGGCGCGCTCATGCGAGCGTTTCGCCGCATTGGTGCCGCGTCTGGATGCCGAGCTGGCCAAGTTCTACGCCGGATTGCTGGAGAGCGAAGGACGCCACTACCGCGGCTATCTCAAACTCGCCTATCTGTATGGCGACGCGGCGGACGTGGACGCGCGTATCGAGGTGGTGCGGGCGGTGGAACGGGAACTGATCACCTCGCCGGACGAGCAGTTCCGTTTCCATAGTGGTGTGCCCATAGAAAGCAGCCGCGAAGCGGCCATCTGATGATCCGAAGGGCGGGAGAGGGCATTGCAGCCGCCGTCGCCCTCTCCCTACGCGGGCCGCCCCGACCCCTCTCCCATAAATGGGAGAGGGGAGTAAAGCCTTGCAGTCGTAGCCCGGATGAAATCCGGGGCTTTCGATAAATCCCGGATTTCATCCGGGCTACGGTCAGGCTGGCGTCAGCTCGAACGGCGCCTGATTGAACCCGTCTTCATCGACCTGCAGCGCCCAACCCTGGCGATCCCAGTCGCCCAGCACGATGCGCCGTGCCGGTTGGCCGTTCACGTTCAGCTCATGTATGGCTGGCCGATGGGTATGTCCATGGATCAGCGTACGTACGCCGTGCTCGGCCATTACCCGGACCACTTCCTCGGGGGTGACATCGACGATCTCGCGGGCCTTCATCCGCGTCTGTGCGCGGCTTTCGTTGCGCAGCTTGCGCGCCAGCTTTTGCCGGGTGGCGAGCGGCAGGTTGCGCAAAATCAGCAGCGATAGCGGGTTGCGCAGCCAGCGGCGCAGCTTCATGTAGCCGACATCCAGGGTGCACAGGCTGTCGCCGTGCATCAGTAGCACCGGCTCGCCGCCCATCTGCACCTTGTGTGGGTCGCTCAGCAAAGTGCAGCCCGCCTCGCGGCAGAAGCGCTTGCCGATAAGAAAGTCGCGATTGCCGTGCATCAGGTAGATGCGCGTACCGCTGTCGCTCAGTTCGCGCAGCGCGCCAGCGATCTCGTGCTGGAAGGGCGTCATGCCGTCGTCGCCGATCCAGACCTCGAAGAAGTCGCCGAGGATGTACAGCGCCTCGGCCTGGCGCGCGCGGGTGGCGAGAAAATGCAGAAACGCCCGGTTGATGTCCGGGCGTTTCTCTTCGAGATGCAGATCGGAGATCAGCAGGATCATCGACTTACTCGGCTACGATTTCGGCCTTTTCGATGACCACGTCATCCACCGGCACGTCCTGGTGGCCGGCCTTCATGGTGGTGGCCACGCCCTTGATCTTCTCGACTACGTCCATGCCTTCGACCACTTCACCGAACACGGCGTAGCCCCAGCCCTGAACGGTCGGCGCGCTATGGTTGAGGAAGCTGTTGTCGGCGACGTTGATGAAGAACTGCGCGCTGGCCGAGTGCGGCTCCATGGTGCGAGCCATGGCGATGGTGCCGACCTTGTTGGCCACGCCATTGTTGGCTTCGTTCTTGATCGGTGCGCGGGTCGGCTTCTGCTTCATGCCCGGCTCGAAACCGCCGCCCTGGATCATGAAGTTGCCGATCACACGGTGGAAAATGGTGCCGTCGTAATGGCCTTCCTTCACGTATTGCTCGAAGTTGGCCACGGTTTCCGGGGCCTTGTCGGCGAACAGGTTCAGGGTGATGACGCCGTGGTTGGTGTGCAGTTTGATCATGATCGTATCCGTGATGAGGCAGATTCGAGCCAGTGGCCCGGGATGAACGGCCCTGACAGGTTGGCATGCACCCTGTCAGGGGCTTGACAGGTTGGTTATGATACGGACTTTGCCCGAGGCGGCCTACCCGTGCCGCGCCAGTATTGTTAAGGACACCATGAGCAAGCCCACCGTCGAAAAAGCTGCCAACTTCCTGCGCCCCATCGTCCAGGCCGATCTGGACAGCGGCAAGCACGCCAAGATCGTGACCCGCTTCCCGCCGGAGCCCAACGGCTACCTGCACATTGGCCATGCCAAGAGCATCTGCCTGAACTTCGGCCTGGCCGAAGAGTTCGGCGGCCAGTGCAACCTGCGTTTCGACGACACCAACCCGGCCAAGGAAGACCAGGAATACATCGACGCGATCAAGGCCGACGTCGAGTGGCTGGGCTTCAAGTGGGCGGGCGAGGAGCGCTATGCCTCCAACTATTTCGACCAATTGCACGCCTGGGCCGTCGAGCTGATCAAGGCCGGCAAGGCCTTCGTCTGCGATCTGAATGCTGAAGAGATGCGCGAGTATCGCGGCAACCTGACCGAGCCAGGCAAGAACAGCCCGTTCCGCGAGCGCAGCGCCGAAGAGAACCTTGACCTCTTCGCCCGCATGAAAGCCGGCGAGTTCCCCGATGGCGCCCGCTCGCTGCGCGCCAAGATCGACATGGCCTCGCCGAACATCAACCTGCGCGACCCGATCCTCTATCGCATCCGCCACGCCCATCACCACCAGACCGGTGACAAGTGGTGCATCTACCCGAGCTACGATTTCACCCACGGCCAGTCGGACGCCATCGAGGGCATCACCCACTCCATCTGCACCCTGGAGTTCGAGGATCATCGCCCGCTGTACGAATGGTTCCTGGAGAACCTGCCGGTGCCGGCGCAGCCGCGCCAGTACGAATTCGCCCGCCTGAACCTGAACTACACCATCACCAGCAAGCGCAAGCTCAAGCAACTGGTCGACGAGAAGCACGTCAACGGCTGGGACGACCCGCGCATGTCGACCCTGTCCGGCTATCGTCGTCGCGGCTATACCGCCGCCTCGATTCGCACCTTCTGCGACATGATCGGCGTCAACCGCGCCGGCGGCCTGGTGGATATCGGCATGCTCGAGTTCGCCATTCGTGACGATCTGGACGCCAATGCCGCCCGCGCCATGTGCGTGCTCAAACCGCTCAAGGTGGTGATCACCAACTACCCGGAAGGCCAGGTCGAGAACCTCGAGCTGCCGCGCCATCCCAAGCAGGACATGGGCGTGCGTGTGCTGCCGTTCAGTCGTGAGATCTACATCGACGCCAGCGACTTCGAGGAAACCCCGCCGGACGGCTTCAAGCGCCTGATCCCGGGCGGCGAAGTGCGTCTGCGTGGCAGCTACGTGATCCGCGCCGATGAGGCGATCAAGGATGCCGCCGGTAATATCGTCGAGCTGCGCTGCTCCTATGACGAGAACACCCTGGGCAAGAACCCGGAGGGCCGCAAGGTCAAGGGCGTGATCCACTGGGTGCCGGCTGCAGGCAGCGTCGAGTGCGAGGTGCGCCTGTACGACCGCCTGTTCAAGTCGCCCAATCCGGAGAAGAGCGAAGAGGGCGGCAGCTTCCTCGACAACATCAACCCCGAGTCGCTGGTGGCGCTCAGCGGTTGCCGCGCCGAGCCATCGCTGGCCCAGGCGACGGCTGACGACCGCTTCCAGTTCGAGCGCGAAGGTTACTTCTGCCTGGACAAGGATTCCCAGCCTGGCAAGCCGGTGTTCAACCGCACCGTGACCCTGCGCGATTCCTGGGGGCAGTAAATGGCACTGTCGATCTATAACACCCTGACCAAGACCAAGGATGCCTTCAAGCCGCTGGTCGATAATCAGGTGCGCATGTACGTATGCGGCATGACCGTCTATGACTTCTGCCACATCGGCCACGCCCGCGTGATGGTCGCCTTCGACGTGGTCACCCGCTGGCTGCGTCAGCGCGGTTATGACGTGACCTACGTGCGCAATATCACCGACATCGACGACAAGATCATCAAGCGCGCCAATGAGAACGGCGAGCCGTTCGAAACGCTGGTCGAGCGCATGATCGCGGCAATGCACGAGGACGAGGCTCGCCTTTCCGTGCTGCGCCCGGACATCGAACCGCGCGCCACTGGTCATATCGCCGGCATGCACCAGATGATCCAGACCCTGATCGACAAGGGTTTTGCCTATGCGCCGGGCAATGGCGACGTGTACTACCGTGTCACCAAGTTCGAGACCTACGGCAAGCTCTCAAGGCGCAAGATCGACGAGCTGAAGATCGGCGCGCGCATCGAAGTGGACGAGATCAAGGAAGACCCGCTGGACTTCGTGCTGTGGAAAGCTGCCAAGCCGGGCGAGCCAAGCTGGGATTCGCCCTGGGGCAAGGGTCGCCCGGGCTGGCATATCGAGTGCTCGGTGATGTCCACCTGCTGCCTGGGCGAGACCTTCGACATTCATGGCGGCGGTCCGGATCTGGTGTTCCCGCACCATGAGAACGAAATCGCACAGAGCGAGGCGGCCACCGGCAAGCAGTACGCCAACGCCTGGATGCACGCCGGCGCCGTGCGCGTGGACGGCGAGAAGATGTCCAAGAGCCTGGGCAACTTCTTCACCATTCGCGAGGTGCTGGAAAAGTACCACCCGGAGGTGGTGCGTTACCTGCTGGTGTCCAGCCACTACCGCAGCCCGATCAACTATTCCGAAGAGAGCCTCAAGGAAGCCAAGGGCGCTCTGGAGCGTTTCTACAACGGCCTCAAAGGTCTGCCGGAAGCGGCACCTGCCGGTGGCGAGGGATATGTGGAGCGCTTCGGCGCGGCGATGGACGACGACTTCAACTCGCCGGAAGCCTGCGCCGTGCTGTTCGAGATGATCCGCGAGGTCAACCGCCTGCGTGAGGCGGACGTTCAGGCCGCCGCTGGCCTGGCTGCGCAGCTCAAGCAGTTGGCTAGCGTGCTGGGTGTGCTGCAGTTGGAGCCGGGTGCATTCCTGCAAGCCGGCGCTGCGGGCAAGGTCGACGCGGCCGAAGTGGATGCGCTGATCGCCGCTCGCCTGCAGGCCCGCGCCGACAAGAACTGGGCGGAATCCGACCGCATCCGCGACCAGCTCACCGCCATGGGCGTGGTGCTGGAAGACGGCAAGGGCGGCACCACCTGGCGTCTGGCCGAATAAGCCTCATGCTCAACGACGAAGGCCGCTGGAAAGCGGCCTTCGTCGTTTCGGCTCAGGCCACGGGCATCTGCGCCAGCAGCTTGTCCAGCGTGACGGGATAGTCGCGCACCCGCACGCCAGTGGCGTTGTAGATCGCGTTCGCCACCGCCGCGGACACTCCGCAGATACCCAGTTCGCCCACGCCCTTGGCCTTCATCGGCGAGGAGAGGGCATCGCTCTCGTCGAGAAAGACCACCTCTTGATGCGGGATGTCGGCATGCACCGGCACCTCGTAGCCTGCCAGGTCGTGGTTGATGTACAACCCGTAGCGGGTGTCCACCGACAGCTCCTCCATGAGTGCCGCGCCCACGCCCATGGTCATGGCGCCGATCACCTGGCTGCGCGCCGTCTTCGGATTGAGGATGCGCCCGGCGGAACAGACCGCCAGCATGCGCCGGACTCGCACTTCCGCAGTGGCGGCATGCACGGCCACCTCAACGAAATGTGCGCCGAAGGTCGAGATGCGGTAGCGCTTGTCCAGGTCGCCGAACTCGATGCCATCTTCGGCCTCCAGCGTTCCGCCTGCCGCTGCCTCGGCGAGCGTGGCGCGCTTGTCGTCATGGCGGACTTCGCCATTGTCGAACACCGCCCGGGCGGGATCAAAGCCGAGCTTGCGCGCAATCTGTTCGCGCAGCTTCACGCAGGCGGCATAGACCCCCGCGGTGGAGCTATTGGCGCCCCACTGGCCGCCTGAGCCAGAGGAAACGGGAAAGCTCGAATCGCCTAGCTTTACGCTCACCTGGTCCAGCGTCACACCGAGCATTTCCGCAGCGGTCTGGCCGATGATGGTGTAGCTGCCGGTGCCGATGTCGGTCATGTCGGTCTCGACGGTCAGTCGGCCTTGTGCATCGAGGCGCACGCGCGCGGCAGACTGGGTAACCGGTCCGTCGCGAAACGCGCCGGCCATACCCAGGCCGATCAGCCAGTCGCCCTCGCGGCGCGTCGCAGGCTTGGCTTCACGCTCGGCCCAGCCGAAGCGTTGCGCACCCTGCAGCAGGCATTCCTTGAGGTGGCGCTGCGAGTAGGAACGCTCGGGTTTCTCCGGGTCGACCAGCGAATCGTTCATCACGCGGAAGTCGACGGGGTCGAGGCCGAGCTTCTCGGCCATCTCGTCCATGGCGATCTCCACGGCCATCGAGCCAGGCGTGTCGCTGGGGGCGCGCATGGCGTTGGCTTCTGGCATGTCCAGTGCCGCCAGGCGCGAGCTGGACATGCGGTTGGCACCCGCGTACAGCGGCCGCGAGTAGATCACTCCGGATTCGGCGGTGTTGGCGTTGAGGTCACCGGACCAGTTGTCGTGGCCGATCGCGACGATCTGGCCGTCGCGCCTGGCGCCGATGCGGATGCGCTGGATGGTGGCCGCGCGATGGGTGGTGTTGTTCATCATCAGTGGGCGCGGTAATGCCACCTTTACCGGGCGTCCGGCTGCGCGAGCGCCCAGCACCGCCATCAGCGCGTCGGCGCGGATGAACAGCTTGCCGCCGAAGCCGCCGCCGACGTAGGGCGAGATCAGTCGCACCTTGTCGACGTCTATGCCCAGTGTTTCGGCCAGATCCTTGGCGCCCCAGGCGATCATCTGGTTCGAGGTCCACAGGGTCAGCCGGTCGTCGTCCCAGCGGGCCATCGAGGCGTGCGGTTCCATCATCGCGTGGGACTGGTCGGGCGTGTGGTAGGTGGCGTCGAGCTGCACGGGGGCGCTGGCGAACGCGCTGTCGAAGTCACCGACGGCAGTGTCCGGCTCGCTGCCGGCGACTTTCTCCGGCTTCTTCGCCGTGTCCTTGGCTGCTTCGAGGTCGAAGTTACCGGGCTGACGCTGGTAATCGATCTTCACCAGCTCGGCGGCGGCGCGTGCCTGCTCGAAGCTTTCGGCCACCACCAGGGCGACGGCCTGATGATAATGCTCGATCTCGGGGCCGCCGAGCAGCGTGGCATTGTTGCGCTCGCCCTTGTTCAGGTCGGGCGCCGTGTCGGCGGTGACGATGGTGATCACGCCGGGCGCGGCCCTTGCCTGAGACAGGTCCATGGAGACGATGCGCCCCTTGGCGATGGCCGCGCCGACGATCTGCCCGTAAGCCAGATCGGCGACCTCGGCGTGCCATTCGTAGGCGTAGGTGGCGGTGCCGGTGGTCTTCAGCGGGCCGTCGATGCGATCGAGCGGCTGGCCGACCACGCGTTGGCGGTCGATGGGGTTGGCGCCTTCGGCGGTTTCGAATTTCATGCGTCGGCCCTCGCTTGCGCCAGTACGGCGCCTAAGGTGCGTTGGACCAGGGTGAGTTTGAAGGCGTTGTGCGGCGTGGGTCGGGCATCGGCGAGCAGCCGTTCGGCGACGGCCTCGGCACCGCGGGGCAGTTCGGCTTCCGCCGCCTCCACGCGCCAGGGTTTGTGGGCGACGCCGCCAAGGGCGATGCGACCGTTGCCGTCTGGCTGGAAAACCGCTGCCACCGAGACCAGGGCGAAAGCGTAGGAAGAGCGGTCGCGAACCTTGTGGTAAACATGCCGGCCGCCGAGCGGCTTGGGTAGGGTCACTGCGGTGATCAGCTCGCCTGGGGCCAG
The DNA here is from genome assembly GCF_002479365.1 of Pseudomonas sp. UBA7530. Classification (NCBI taxonomy): domain Bacteria; kingdom Pseudomonadati; phylum Pseudomonadota; class Gammaproteobacteria; order Pseudomonadales; family Pseudomonadaceae; genus Pseudomonas; species Pseudomonas sp. UBA7530. The sequence goes on along the minus strand of NZ_DLMS01000001.1, from coordinate 420,909 downwards.
CACGTGCTCGATGTGCGGCGTGTCACCAGGCAGGCGATGCAGCTCGGCGATGGGGATGCGGCGCACCTGGCCGTCGGGCTGCACGGTTTCCACCATGGCGTCTAGCAGGCGCATGGCGATCGCCATGTCGCTGGGGTGGGTAGCGATACAGGCGTCGCTGCTGCCGAGCACCGCGTGTTGGCGGCTGATGCCTTCGCGTGCTGCGCAGCCGGAGCCAGGCTGGCGCTTGTTGCACGGCAGGTTGGTGTCGTAGAAGTAAGGGCAGCGCGTGCGTTGCAGCAGATTGCCGGCCGTGGTGGCCTTGTTGCGCAACTGGCCGGAAGCCCCGGCAAGCAGGGCGCGGGCCAGCACGGCGTAGTCGCGACGAATGCGGCTGTCGGCGGCCAGGTCGGTGTTGCTCACCAGCGCGCCTATGCGCATGCCGCCATCGTCCGCCGGCTCGATGCGGTCCAGCCCGAGGCCGTTGACATCGATCAGGTGCAACGGCGTCTCGATCTCGAGCTTCATCAAATCCAGCAGGTTGGTGCCGCCAGCGATGAACTTGGCGCCGGGCATGCGCGCCGCCGATGCTGCGGCCTCGGCTGGCGTGCCTGCGCGTTCGTAGGAAAAGGGTTTCATCCGCGTTCTCCCGCGACTTCGTCGATTGCTTCGATGATGTTGGAGTAGGCGCCGCAGCGGCAGATGTTGCCGCTCATGCGCTCACGCAGCTCGGCGTCGCTGCGTTCGGGTGCGGCTTGCAGATCGTCGGTCACATGGCTGGGCACGCCCTGGTCGATCTCCTCGAGCACGGCCACGGCCGAGCAAATCTGCCCAGGCGTGCAGTAACCGCACTGGTAGCCGTCATGCTTGATGAATGCAGCCTGCATCGGGTGCAGGTGCTCGGGCGTGCCAAGCCCCTCGATGGTGGTGATCTCGGCGCCCTGGTGCATCACTGCCAGGGTCAGGCAGCTGTTGACGCGGCGGCCGTCGAGGATGATGGTGCAGGCGCCGCACTGGCCGTGGTCGCAGCCTTTCTTGCTGCCGGTGAGGTGCAGGTGCTCACGCAGTGCATCGAGCAGCGAGGTGCGGTTGTCCAGTTCGAGTTGGTGAGGTTGGCCATTGACCGTGAAGCCCACCCTGGACTTCTGCACTGCGCGTACGGGGCGCAGTTCGCTGACTTCGGCAGCGCTCAGGCTCGCGACCGGGGCGCTGCCCAGTACCAGGAGGCTGCGGCTCAGCGACAGGACGTCGCGTCTTGAATAGCCATGGCTATTGGCGGAATCACTCATGCGTGTCTCCTTCGCTTGGCAGGTGGGCGATGCGCGATCGCCGCCAGGAGTGCGGTGTCTAGATTCCGACTGTGTCGGCGCCGCACAAGTTGCAATAACCTGTACGGCCGCGGAGATTGGGCTGGAGAGGGCGGCACGCGCCGCAAAAGAAGGGGCGGGACCGTTCTGGTCCCGCGGTGCAAGGCAGGCTTGGTCTTCGCCGGTCAGTCGCCCGAGGGTTGCAGTGCCGCGATGATCTGCAGGGCGAGGCGCACGCGCTCGGCATTGGGGTAGTTGCGATTGGCGAGTATCACAACGCCGGTATCACGCGCCGGCAGCAGCAGGATGTAGGCGCCGAAGCCATTGGTCGAGCCTGTCTTGTTCAGCAGCAGGTCGCCCTCGGCTGGTTTCGGCACGCTGAAGCGTTCTACGGGCTGGGGTTGCAATGCCATGTCGGCGGAGTTGCCGGCCTGCAACTTTTCCAGGCTGATGGGATAGGTGTAGCGCTCCCAGCCCAGGGCCTGCGTCATGTCGCCGACCTGATAGTAGCCACGATGAGTGGCGCTGATGGCCTGGCGTAGCGGTGCCGGCAATTGCTCCTGATGCAGGTTGGCGTCGATGAAGTGCAGCATGTCGGCGGCGCTGGATTTCAATCCGTAGGCCTCGGCGTCCAGCGCCCCGGGATTTACCCGCACGGCCTTGTCGTCGCGGTAGCCCCAGGCATAACGGTGCATGTCCTCGGCCGGTATCTTCACGTGGCTCTCCTGCATGCCCAACTGCGGCAGCAGGTCCTGCTCCATCAACTGCTGAAATGGCTCGGCCAGGCTGGCCGCCGCCAGGTGGCCGAACAGACCGATGCTGGGGTTGGAATACAACCGTTGCGTGCCCGGCGCATACACCGCCTGCCAGTTGCGGTAGTAATCGAGCATCGTCGTATCGTCGCTGACCGCGTCGGGAAACTGCAATGGCAGGCCGCCGGCCGTGTAAGTGGCCAGATCCAGCAGGCTGATGTGATCGAAGGCGCTGCCTTGCAGGGCCGGCAGGTATTGGCTGGCGTTGTCGCTGAGGTTCAGCGTGCCGCGCGCTTCGGCGTAGGCGCCGAGGGTGGCGGTGAACAGCTTGCTGATCGACCCCAGCTCGAACAGGGTGTGGCGATCCACGGCCTGGCCGCTTTCGCGCGATGCGACGCCGTACTCGAAGAAATGTGATTGCCCCTTGTGGCTGATGGCAATGGCCATGCCGGGGATGGCATAGGCCTGCATCATCGATTTTGCTGCGGCGTCCACCTGTGTTTCCAGTGAAGGCGCTGCCGGTGCGTGGCTGGCGGCCAGCAGCGCCAGGGCGGCGAAAAGTGGGCGGTAAAGGTGGCGCATGCTGAGTTCCTTTCGTGGCTGGCGATGCCGGCCCGCTCGGAGTTCGGGCAGGATGGCAAATGTCTGGCTTGGGCTGGTTCTGCGTATAAAGGTTCAGGGCCGCACGCCCTGTTCGCGCAGGCGCTTGTACAGGGTGTTGCGGCTCAGGCCGAGGTGGCGGGCCAGGTAGGAGATATTACCGCCGCAGGCCTGGTACTGGCTGGCAAGATCGCCACTATTCGGCTCGGGATGCGCCGGCAGGTTGGTGTCGGTTGGCAGGTCGAGGAAGAAATCATCCGGCAGGTGCTCGGCGCGGATGGGCTGGTCTTCGGCCATGGCCAGTGCAACGCGCAGCACGCTGGCGAGCTGACGTAGATTGCCGGGCCACGGATGGTGCTGAAACAGCTCCAACACCTCGCGGCTGATGCCGGCGCGCTGGTCGGGTTCGCGGTGCTGCTGCCACAGTTGCTGAAACAGCGCCTGCCTGTCGCTGCGCTCGCGTAGCGGCGGCAGCTCCAGGTTCAGGCCGCTGATGCGGTAGTACAGGTCGGCGCGGAACTGGCCGCTGTCGACGTCCTGGCGCAGCGGGCGGTTGGTGGCCGAGACCAGGCGCACATCGACCGGATGCAGTTCGCTGCTGCCCAGTGGCTGTACGCAGCGCTCCTGCAGCACGCGCAGCAGCCGCGCCTGAACACGCAGGGGCATGTCGCCGATCTCGTCGAGAAACAGCGTGCCCCTGTGCGCCTTGCGGATCAGCCCGATGTGACCTTTCTGGCTGGCTCCAGTAAAGGCGCCTTTCTCATAGCCGAACAGTTCGGACTCCACCAGTTCCGCCGGAATGGCCGCGCAGTTGACCGCGATGAAGGGTTGATCGGCGCGTGAACTGGCGCGATGCAAGGCCCTGACGAACACCTCCTTGCCGGCACCGGTTTCGCCCTGCACCAGAATCGGTATGTCCTTTTCCAGCAGTCGCTCGGCCTGGCGGATGGCCTTATCCATGCGCTCATCACCGAGGCTCAGGGTGTGCAGTTGTGGCTCTTCGGACGTGCTCGGCGTGACGGGCGGGCGGAAATCACGCGCCTGAATCGGTACGGGTCGGGCAGGGCGCCGTACCCGCGCGTGGAAACGAAAGCGGCCGCTGGTGCGCAGATTGAATGGCTGGCCGTCCGGCTGGTTGAGCAGCTGCTGCAGCGGTACGTCGAACAGTTGCTCGATGGCGCCGTAGGTCAGGGGTTGGCCGAGCAGGTTGTCGGCGCGGCGGTTGGCGGACACCACATGGCCCTGTTCATCGAACACCACCAGGCCGGCCCAGGGGCTGTCGAGGTTGTCCAGGCTGGTATTGAAACTGAGCAGGTGGTACTGGTCGGCGAACAGCTTGAGGATCAGGCGGTTCTCCACGGACTGGCTCATCATCTTGACCATGCCCAGGGTGTGCGCCGGCGGCAGGTAGCTGTCGCTGGACACATCCAGCACGGCGATCATGCGCCGTTGTTCGTCGAAGATCGGCGAGGCCGAGCCGGTCATGAAGCGGTTGGCCTTGAGGAAGTGCTCGTCGTGCTGAATGTGCACGGCCTGCCCGCAACTCAGCGCGGTGCCGATGGCGTTGGTGCCGGTGTAGCGTTCCAGCCAACTGGCGCCGGCGACGAAACCGGCGGCCTGACGTGGCTCGATGAAGCGCTGGTCGCCCCAGGATTGCAGCAGCCGGCCCTGGTCGTCGGCGAGCATGATCAGGCAGTTGGAGTTGGAAAGGATGGTGTCGTAGTAGGGCAGCACTTCTTGATGGGTGGTCTGCACCAGGGCCTGACGGCTTTCCAGCAGGGCCGAGAGTTCGCCGGTAGGCGGCGGATCGAAGCGGGGTGCGCTCTGGTGGGTCAGGCCATAGTCACGACAGCGCGACCAGGACTCCTGGATGATGGTGTCGTGCGCCGGGACGCGGGCAGCTTCTGTCATGGTGCGATCTCTTCTTGTTGGTTCGCGATCTGCGCCGCGATCGATCCAGTCTCGTTCAAGATTGTTCAAAGTCAACGAACGAATTGTTCAGTTGTTCACATCTGACTGTTCAAAAGTGTTCAGTGAAAGCCGGGCTGAAAAAGCCTCGTTGGCAGGTTTTCGATTTCCATCAATTAGATACGTCGGATTTCAAGGCGCTGGCACGCTTGTCGCAATCGATGTTCGCAATCGAATGGCACGACAAGAAAAAGGACAGGCCATGTCGCTCAAGCTCGAACACGTCACCCGTATCGTCGATGGCCAGGTGCATATCGACGATGCCTGCCTCAGTTTCGAACCTGGCTCTTTCAATGTTCTGCTCGGTCGCACCCTGGCCGGCAAGACCAGCCTGATGCGCCTGATGGCCGGGCTGGATCGGCCCAGCAGCGGCCGTGTGCTGATGAACGGCGCCGATGTCACCGGTGTGCCGGTGCGCCAGCGCAACGTGTCGATGGTCTATCAGCAGTTCATCAACTACCCGACCCTGACGGTGTTCGAAAACATCGCCTCGCCGCTGCGTCAGGCCGGTGTGGCCAGGGAGCTGATCATCGAGAAGGTCGAGGCCACGGCACGCATGCTGCGTATCGACAAGCTGTTGCCGCGCTACCCGCTGGAGCTCTCCGGCGGCCAGCAGCAGCGCACGGCCATGGCCCGGGCGCTGGTCAAGGACGCATCCTTGATCCTCTTCGATGAGCCCCTGGTCAACCTGGACTACAAGCTGCGCGAAGAGCTGCGCCAGGAGATGCGCGAGCTATTCCAGGCGCGCCATACCATCGCCATCTACGCCACCACCGAACCCAACGAGGCGTTGGCCCTCGGCGGCACCACCACCATCCTGCACGAGGGGCGGGTGGTGCAGAGCGGCAAGACCGCCGAGGTCTACCACCGCCCGCAACAGGTGCTGGCCGCCGAGCTGTTCTCGGAGCCTGCGATCAACCTGATGCCGGGGCGCATCAGCGGCTCCGAGGTGAGCTTCGCCGACTGCGTGCACTTTCCGCTCAACCCCGATCTGCGCGGCATCGCCGAGGGCGAGTACCGCTTTGGCGTGCGTCCCAGCCATATCGGCCTGGTGCCGTCCAACGACGATGATCTGGAGCTGGCGGTAACCGTCGAGCTGGCCGAGATCAGCGGCTCGGAAACCTTCCTCCACGTGCGCAACGAGCAGTTCGTGTTGGTGCTGCACCTGCCGGGCGTGCACGAGTACGCGGTGGATACCCCGATCCTGATCTATATCCCCACCCACAAGCTGTTCGTCTTCGCTGCCGATGGGCAATTGGTGCAGGCGCCCAGTCGCCGCCAGGGGAGGGCCGCCTGATGGCCGAGATTCGTTTGCACAACCTGGCGCACAGCTACAGCGGCACGCCGAAAGCGCCGGAAGACTACGCGATTCGCGAGATGAACCACATCTGGCAGCAGGGCGGCGCCTACGCGCTGCTGGGGCCGTCGGGCTGCGGCAAGTCGACGTTGCTCAACATCATCTCCGGCCTGCTCAGTCCTTCACAGGGCGAGGTGCAGTTCGATGGCAAGGCGGTCAATACGCTGTCGCCGCAAGAGCGCAACATCGCCCAGGTTTTCCAGTTCCCGGTGGTCTACGACACCATGACGGTGTTCGACAACCTGGCCTTCCCGCTGCGCAACCAGGGCATGGACGAAGCGCGGGTGATGAGCAAGGTGCACGAGATCGCCGAAGTGCTGGAGCTGCACCCGCTGCTGCACAAGAAGGCGCGTAACCTCACCGCCGACGAGAAGCAGAAGGTCTCCATGGGCCGCGGCCTGGTGCGTGACGACGTGTCGGCGATCCTCTTCGACGAGCCGCTGACGGTGATCGACCCGCACCTGAAGTGGAAGCTGCGGCGCAAGCTCAAGCAGATCCACGAGCAGTTCAACATCACCATGGTCTACGTCACCCACGATCAGCTGGAGGCTTCCACCTTCGCCGACAAGATCGCGGTGATGTACGGCGGGCAAATTGTCCAGTTCGGCACCCCGCGCGAGCTGTTCGAGCGCCCTGGGCACACTTTCGTCGGCTATTTCATCGGCAGTCCGGGCATGAATTTGATCGAGGTGCAGCGCTGCGAGGGCGGAGTGCGCTTCGCCGATACCGTGCTGCCGCTCTCCGACGCGCTCAACCAGCGCTTGGCCGAACTGGACGGCACGCGTCTGCAGGTCGGTATCCGTCCCGAATTCGTGCACATCTGGGACGGCGCTTATGAAGACGCGCTGTGCGCCCGCGTGCTGCACGTCGAGGACCTCGGCACCTACAAGATCCTCACCTTCGACCTCGATGGTCAGGTGCTCAAGGCACGTCTGCAGGAAGACCAGCCGGTGCCGCGCGAGCAGGTGTACCTGAGCTTCCCGGCTCAGTGGCTGATGCTCTACGCCGACGACTATCTGGTGGAGGTGGCGCCATGAAGGTGCAGAACAACAAGGCCTGGTGGCTGGTGCTGCCGGTGTTCCTGCTGGTGGCGTTCAGTGCCATCGTGCCGATGATGACGGTGGTCAACTACTCGGTGCAGGACATCTTCGACCCGTCCACCCGCTACTTCGTTGGCGTCGACTGGTATCGCCAGGTGCTGCAGGATCCGCGTCTGCACGACTCGCTGCTGCGCCAGTTCATCTTCTCCGCTTGCGTGCTGCTGATTCAGATTCCGTTGGGCATCGCCATCGCCCTGTGCATGCCGACGCGCGGGCGCTGGGCTTCGCTGTGTCTGATCCTGATGGCCATTCCGCTGCTGATTCCGTGGAACGTGGTCGGCACCATCTGGCAGATCTTCGGTCGCGCCGACATCGGCCTGATGGGCTGGACGCTGAACAAGCTGGGCATCAGCTACAACTACGCCTCCAACACCATGGACGCCTGGGTCACGGTGCTGATCATGGACGTCTGGCACTGGACCTCGCTGGTGGCGCTGCTGTGCTATTCCGGGCTGCGCGCCATTCCCGACGTCTACTACCAGGCGGCGCGCATCGACCGCGCGTCGAGCTGGGCGGTGTTCCGCCATATCCAGTTGCCCAAGCTGAAAAGCGTGCTGCTGATCGCGGTGATGCTGCGCTTTATGGACAGCTTCATGATCTACACCGAGCCGTTTGTGCTCACCGGCGGCGGGCCGGGCAACGCCACCACCTTCCTCAGCCAGACCCTGACGCAAATGGCCATCGGCCAGTTCGACCTGGGCCCGGCCGCGGCGTTCTCGCTGGTGTACTTCCTGATCATCCTGCTGGTGTCCTGGCTGTTCTACTCCGCCATGACCCACGACGACAAAACCCGCTGAGGCCGACCATGATGCTGCGCAAACGTCTGGCACTGCTGATCTACTTCTTGTTTCTGCTGGTGCCGATCTACTGGCTGCTGAACATGTCGTTCAAGAGCAACACCGAGATTCTCGGCGGGCTCAGCCTGTGGCCGCAGAACTTCACCCTGGACAACTACCGGGTGATCTTCACCGATCGCAGCTGGTACGAGGGCTACCTCAACTCGCTGTATTACGTCAGCCTCAACACGCTGATCTCGCTCAGCGTGGCGCTGCCAGCGGCCTATGCCTTCTCGCGCTACCGCTTTCTCGGCGACAAGCACCTGTTCTTCTGGCTGCTGACCAACCGCATGACGCCGCCGGCGGTGTTCCTGCTGCCGTTCTTCCAGCTGTATTCGTCCATCGGCCTGTTCGACACCCATATCGCCGTGGCGCTGGCGCACTGCCTGTTCAACGTGCCGCTGGCGGTGTGGATTCTCGAGGGCTTCATGTCCAGCGTGCCGAAGGAAATCGACGAGACGGCCTATATCGACGGCTACAGCTTTCCGAAATTCTTCGTGAAGATCTTTATCCCGCTGATCCGCTCCGGCATCGGCGTCACGGCCTTCTTCTGCTTCATGTTCTCCTGGGTCGAGTTGCTACTGGCGCGCACCCTGACCTCGGTGGACGCCAAGCCCATCGCCGCGGTGATGACCCGTACCGTGTCCGCCTCGGGCATCGACTGGGGTGTGCTGGCCGCTGCCGGGGTGCTGACCATCATCCCGGGGATGCTGGTGATCTGGTTCGTTCGCAACCATGTGGCCAAGGGCTTCGCCCTCGGTCGCGTGTAAGGGAGGTTCGTCATGAGCTGGATGGCCTGGACTCTACCGACCGCGCTGTTCTTCGCCGGCATCGCCGTGCTGCTGGCCGGCATGACGCTGGTCGAGCTGCGCTGGCCGTGCGTCGAGCGCAAGGGTTTTCTGCCGATCACCACCACCCGCGGTGATCGGCTGTTCATCGGTCTGCTCGGCAGCGCCTACCTGCACCTGCTGGTAATAGGCGTGACCGACTGGAGCGTGTGGATAGCCTCGCTGCTATCACTGTTGTGGTTGTGCGCAGTCATGCGCTGGGGCTGAGCCGGGCTGCCGCCGGTATGCCTCTCCCCAATATCCTGAGATGGAGGTCTCTATGTTCGTCGACAATAACAACAAGACCCGACATAGCATGGCGTTGGCTGCCTTGCTGGCGTTGTCCGGTTTGAGCGGTGCGGCCTGGGCGGATGCCTATGAAGAAGCCGCGAAGAAATGGATCGCTGATGAGTTCAACCCCTCGACCCTGACGCCCGAGCAGCAGCTCGAAGAACTGAAATGGTTCATCAAGGCCGCCGAGCCGTTCCGCGGTATGAATATCAGCGTGGTGTCGGAAACCATCACCACCCACGAGTACGAGTCCAAGGTGCTGGCCAAGGCCTTCAGCGAGATAACCGGGATCAAGCTCAAACACGACCTGCTGCAGGAAGGCGATGTGGTCGAGAAGCTGCAGACGCAGATACAGTCGGACAAGAACATCTATGACGGCTGGGTCAACGACTCCGACCTGATCGGCACGCATGCGCGTTACGGCAAGGCGGTGGCGATCAGCGACATGATCGAGGGCGAGGCCAAGGACTTCACTTCACCGACCCTGGATCTCGACGATTTCATCGGCATTTCCTTCACCACCGGCCCGGACAAGAAGATCTACCAGTTGCCTGACCAGCAGTTCGCCAACCTCTACTGGTTCCGTGCCGACTGGTTCGAGCGTCCGGAACTGAAGGCCAAGTTCAAGGAAATCTACGGCTACGAGCTGGGCGTGCCGGTCAACTGGTCGGCCTACGAGGACATCGCCGAGTTCTTCTCCAAGCACGTCAAGGAAATCGACGGTCAGCGCGTCTACGGCCACATGGACTATGGCAAGAAGGACCCGTCGCTGGGCTGGCGCTTCACCGATGCCTGGTTCTCCATGGCCGGCGGTGGCGACAAGGGCCTGCCCAACGGCCTGCCGGTGGACGAATGGGGCATTCGCGTCGACGGCTGCCGGCCGGTGGGTTCCAGCGTTGCCCGTGGTGGTGACACCAACGGCCCGGCGGCGGTGTTCGCCACACAGAAGTATGTCGACTGGATGCGCCAGTACGCGCCGCCGGAAGCGCAGGGCATGACCTTCTCCGAGGCCGGGCCGGTGCCGGCGCAGGGTGCTATCGCTCAGCAGATCTTCTGGTACACCGCCTTTACCGCTGATATGACCAAACCAGGCCTGCCGGTGGTCAACGAGGACGGCACGCCGAAATGGCGCATGGCGCCGTCGCCCAAGGGCCCGTACTGGGAGGAGGGCATGAAGCTCGGCTATCAGGACACCGGTTCCTGGACCTTCCTCAAGTCCACCCCGGAGAAGCAGCGCCTGGCCGCCTGGCTCTATGCGCAGTTCGTCACCTCCAAGACCGTGTCGCTGAAGAAGACCCTGGTCGGCCTGACGCCGATTCGTGAGTCGGACATCAACTCCGATGCGATGAGCGAAGTCGCGCCCAAGCTCGGTGGGCTGGTGGAGTTCTACCGCAGCCCGGCGCGCGTGCAGTGGACGCCGACCGGCACCAACGTGCCGGACTATCCGCGCCTGGCGCAGCTGTGGTGGCAGTTCATTGCCGAAGCCGCGAGCGGCGACAAGACTCCGCAGCAGGCGCTCGATGGTCTGGCCGCAGCGCAGGACACCATGCTCGGTCGTCTGGAGCGTTCCGGTGTGCTGGGTGAGTGCGGGCCGAAGCTGAACGAGCCGCGCGATCCACAGTACTGGTTCGACCAACCGGGTGCACCGAAGCCCAAGCTGGCCAACGAGAAACCCAAGGGTGAGACCATCGCCTACGATGAGCTGCTCAAATCCTGGGAGCAGGCGCGCAACTGAGGCGCGCGGCTGAAGCCATTCCTGTGGGAACGGCTGGGCGGCATTCCGCTTCAGCCGCGATAAAAAACGGCACCCTTGGGTGCCGTTTGTCATTCTATCGCGTCGCCTACTTATGCAGGTGCTCTGCCGCGTGCAGGGTGTTTTCCAAAAGACCCGCGCGAGTCATCGGGCCAACGCCACCCGGCACCGGGGTGATCCAGCCGGCGCGGGGCAGGGCGGTCTCGTAGACCACATCGCCGACCAGCTTGCCGTCTTCCTGGCGGTTGATGCCGACGTCGATGACGATGGCGCCTTCCTTGACCCATTCACCCTTGACCAGGCCCGGCTTGCCGGCCGCGACCACGACGATATCGGCCTGGCCTACGTGGCCAGCCAGATCCTTGGTAAAACGGTGGGTAACGGTTACGGTGCAACCGGCCAGCAACAGCTCCATCGCCATTGGGCGGCCGACGATGTTCGAGGCGCCAACCACCACTGCGTGCAGGCCATACAGATCGACGCCGGTGCTTTCCAGCAGGGTCATGATGCCTTTCGGTGTACAGGGGCGCAGCAGCGGCATGCGCTGAGCCAGGCGGCCGATGTTGTAGGGGTGGAAGCCATCCACGTCCTTGTCCGGACGAATACGCTCGAGCAGCAGGGACGAGTCCAGATGCTCAGGCAGCGGCAGCTGTACCAGAATGCCGTCGATGGTCGGGTCTTCGTTGAGCTCGTCGATCAACGCGAGCAGATCGGCCTGGCTGGTCTCTGCCGGCAGATCATAGGCGCGGGAAAGAAAGCCGACTTCTTCGCAATCCTTGCGTTTATGTGACACATAGACCTGGGAGGCAGGATCGGTGCCGACCAGGATCACAGCCAGGCCTGGCGCACGAAGGCCTTGCTGGCGGCGTTCGGCGACACGTTGGGCAATCTGCTGGCGGAGGCTGGCGGCGATCGCCTTGCCGTCGATCAGTTGTGCGGTCATTGCGCTGGTTAACCATTAATAAGGATGAAAAAAGGACGCGCATTCTCGCATGGGCGCTCACCTGGGCAAAGGCGCCTGCCGTCGATTTAGCGTAACTCCTTTAAATCGCTGAATTTTTTTGAAAATTTCTGTTGACGAGGTTGGGAGGCGTCTATAACATTCGCCCCGCTTCTCAGGAACAGCCACTCGCTGGGTGAGACGGCAAAAGCCAAGCCCTGGTGGTGAGGTTGGAGCCGAAAGCTTCTAAGTCTGCGCTAGCGGATGGATAAGCGCCCGTAGCTCAGCTGGATAGAGCATCCGCCTTCTAAGCGGATGGTCGCAGGTTCGAGTCCTGCCGGGTGCGCCATTTGGCGATCAGGCAATATGAGTAGCAAATGCAATATGGTGGGCGTAGCTCAGTTGGTAGAGCACAGGATTGTGGCTCCTGGTGTCGTGGGTTCGATTCCCATCGTCCACCCCATATTCCAAAGCGCCAGGCCCAAAGCCTGGCGTTTTTGTTTTAGGCTTCAAACCACGCGGACGTGGTGAAATTGGTAGACACACCAGATTTAGGTTCTGGCGCCGCAAGGTGTGAGAGTTCGAGTCTCTCCGTCCGCACCATCTTACAAATCCCCCCGTATTGCCGCCTGCTTCTAGGGTGACTTCTTAATATCGACCCTCTAGAATGCTTGGCCTTGAATTCGGGGCCGGTTCGAGCCGGCTTTTGTCTGTGCAACGAGGAATATCCATGCAAGTTTCTGTTGAAAGCACTTCTGCTCTTGAGCGCCGCATGACCGTCGGCGTACCCGTCGAGCGCATCGAGACTGAAGTCAACAAGCGTCTGCAGCAGACTGCCCGTCGTGCCAAGGTTCCTGGCTTCCGTCCTGGCAAGGTGCCGATGAGCGTTATCCGTCAGCGTTACGAAGACGCCGCTCGTCAGGAAGCGCTGGGCGACCTGATCCAGGCTACCTTCTACGAAGCCGTGGTCGAGCAGAAGTTGAACCCGGCTGGCGCTCCGGCTGTCGAGCCGAAGTCCTTCGAGAAGGGCAAGGACCTGGAATACGTTGCCACCTTCGAAGTGTTCCCCGAGTTCGAAGTGTCCGGTTTCGACTCCATCGCCATCGAACGCCTGCAGGCTGATGTGGCCGACAGCGATGTCGACAACATGCTGGATATCCTGCGCAAACAGAACACCCGTTTCGAAGCTGCCGAGCGTGCGGCTGAAAATGGCGATCAGCTGAACATCGATTTCGTCGGCAAGATCGACGGCGAAGCCTTCGCGGGCGGCAGTGCCAAGGGCACTCAGCTGGTGCTGGGCTCCGGTCGCATGATCCCGGGCTTCGAAGACGCCCTGGTCGGTGCCAAGGCCGGTGAAGAGCGCGTGATCAACCCGACCTTCCCCGAGGACTACCAAAACCTCGATCTGGCCGGCAAAACCGCCGAGTTCACCGTCACCGTGAACAGCGTTTCCGCTCCGCAGCTGCCTGAGCTGAACGACGAGTTCTTCGCCCTGTTCGGCATCAAGGAAGGTGGCCTGGAAGGCTTCCGCGCCGAAGTTCGCAAGAACATGGAGCGCGAACTGCGCCAGGCCATCAAGTCCAAGGTCAAGAACCAGGTGATGGACGGCCTGCTGGCTGCCAACCCGGTCGAAGTGCCGAAGGCGCTGATCGGCAACGAAGTGAACCGTCTGCGCGTGCAGGCTGTTCAACAATTCGGTGGCAACATCAAGCCTGATCAACTGCCGGCCGAACTGTTCGAAGAGCAGGCCAAGCGCCGCGTCGTGCTGGGCCTGATCGTCGCCGAGGTGGTCAAGCAGTTCGACCTGAAGCCGGACGAAGCCCGCGTTCGCGAGCTGATCGAAGAGATGGCTTCGGCTTACCAGGAGCCTGAGCAGGTCGTGGCCTGGTACTACAAGAACGACCAGCAGATGAACGAAGTGCGTTCGGTTGTACTGGAAGAGCAAGTTGTAGATACTGTTCTGCAGAAGGCCAACGTGACCGATAAAGCGGTTTCCTACGAAGACGCAGTCAAGCCGGCGGAAGCTCCTCAAGCCGACTGATCTGGTAACCTCGTTCGAGTACACCACCATAAGCCAGCCTCCGTGCTGGCTTATGTGTATTTGAGACATGACTATTAGGGAGTGAGCGCAAGACATGTCCCGCAATTCTTTTATGCAAAACATGCCTGAAATCCAGGCCGCTGGCGGCCTGGTGCCGATGGTCATCGAGCAGTCCGCTCGTGGCGAGCGTGCCTATGACATCTACTCGCGCCTGCTCAAGGAGCGTGTGATCTTCGTGGTCGGCCAGGTCGAGGACTACATGGCCAACCTGATCTGCGCCCAGTTGCTGTTCCTGGAAGCAGAGAATCCGGACAAGGACATCCACCTGTACATCAACTCGCCGGGTGGTTCGGTCACTGCCGGTATGGCGATCTATGACACCATGCAGTTCATCAAGGCGGACGTGTCCACCACCTGCATCGGTCAGGCCTGCAGCATGGGTGCGTTCCTGCTGGCTGGCGGCGCCAAGGGCAAGCGTTTCTGCCTGCCGAACTCGCGTGTGATGATTCACCAGCCGCTGGGCGGCTTCCAGGGCCAGGCTTCGGATATCGAAATCCATGCCAAGGAAATCCTGTTTATCCGTGAGCGCCTGAACGAACTGCTGGCGCACCACACGGGTCAGAGTCTGGAAACCATCGAGCGCGACACCAACCGCGACAATTTCATGAGCGCTTCGCGCGCCGTGGAATATGGTCTGGTCGATGCTGTGCACGAAAAGCGTCAAATGCCGGTCTAGATGAGGCACCGGCTGCGGGCATCCCTCAATGACGCGACCTGCGCCCTTGAAAATGCCCGCATTTGCCTTCATCTTGTGTTTCAAGCCTACCGTATTGGATTGATCGAATGACTGACACCCGTAACGGTGAGGACAACGGCAAACTGCTTTATTGCTCCTTCTGCGGCAAAAGCCAGCACGAAGTGCGCAAGTTGATCGCCGGTCCTTCCGTCTTCATCTGCGACGAATGCGTCGACCTGTGCAACGACATCATCCGTGAGGAGGTGCAGGAAGCCCAGGCCGAGAGCAACGCGCACAAACTCCCGGCACCCAAGGAAATCAGCGCCATCCTCGATCAGTACGTGATCGGCCAGGAGCGCGCCAAGAAGGTGCTGTCGGTAGCGGTGTACAACCACTACAAGCGTCTGAACCAGCGCGACAAGAAAGACGATGTCGAACTGGGCAAGAGCAATATCCTGCTGATCGGTCCGACCGGTTCGGGCAAGACGCTGCTGGCCGAAACGCTGGCGCGCCTGCTCAACGTGCCGTTCACCATCGCCGATGCCACCACCCTGACCGAAGCCGGTTACGTGGGTGAGGACGTCGAGAACATCATTCAGAAGCTGCTGCAGAAGTGCGACTACGATGTCGAGAAGGCCCAGATGGGCATCGTCTACATCGACGAAATCGACAAGATCTCGCGCAAGTCCGACAACCCGTCGATCACCCGCGACGTGTCGGGCGAGGGCGTGCAGCAGGCGCTGCTCAAGCTGATCGAAGGTACCGTCGCCTCGGTTCCGCCGCAGGGCGGGCGCAAGCATCCGCAGCAGGAGTTCCTCCAGGTCGATACGCGCAACATCCTGTTCATCTGTGGTGGTGCGTTCGCCGGCCTGGAGAAAGTCATCCAGGCGCGTTCGACCAAGGGCGGCATCGGTTTCGGTGCGGAAGTGCGCAGCAAGCAGGAAGGCAAAAAGATCGGTGAATCCCTGCGTGAGGTCGAGCCGGACGATCTGGTCAAATTCGGCCTGATCCCCGAGTTCGTCGGTCGCCTGCCGGTGATCGCGACGCTGGAAGAGCTGGACGAGGCTGCCCTGGTGCAGATCCTCACCGAGCCGAAGAACGCGCTGACCAAGCAGTACGCCAAGCTGTTCGAGATGGAAGGCGTGGATCTGGAGTTCCGCTCCGATGCGCTGAAATCCGTGGCGCAGAAGGCGCTGGAGCGCAAGACTGGTGCGCGTGGTCTGCGTTCGATTCTCGAGGGCATTCTGCTCGACACCATGTACGAAATCCCGTCCCAGCAGGACGTGAGCAAGGTGGTGATCGACGAGAGCGTCATCGAGGGTTCGTCCAAGCCGCTGCTGATCTATGAAAACAGCGAGCCGCCGGCGAAGGCCGCGCCAGACGCCTGACAGCTGTTACACGATGCAAAGAAGGGGCCCTTTGGGCCCCTTCGCTTTTCTGGACATTGCGCTTGTTTTTTACGGGAGCTACCCCCATCTTAAAAGCCAAGGGTAATCCCGCCTGTTTACGGCCTTATGGCCGCCGCTGAGCCGAAATCATGAAGACAACCATCGAATTGCCTCTCCTGCCATTGCGCGATGTAGTGGTCTATCCGCACATGGTCATCCCGCTTTTCGTCGGGCGTGAGAAATCCATCGAGGCCCTCGAGGCAGCCATGACGGGTGACAAGCAGATTCTGCTGGTGGCCCAGAAGAACCCGGCCGTCGATGACCCGGATGATCAGGATCTATACCGCGTTGGCACCGTTGCCACCGTTCTGCAGCTGCTCAAACTGCCCGACGGTACCGTCAAGGTGCTGGTCGAGGGCGAGCAGCGCGGTTCCATCGAGCGTTTCATCGAGCTCGATGATCATTGCCGCGCTGAAGTGCAGTTGATCGAGGAGGGCGAGACTGCCGAGCGCGAGTCCGAGGTTTTCACTCGAAGCCTGCTCAGTCAGTTCGAGCAGTACGTGCAGTTGGGGAAGAAGGTTCCGGCCGAAGTGCTGTCCTCGCTCAACAGCATCGATGAGCCCAGCCGCTTGGTCGACACCATGGCCGCGCACATGGCGCTGAAGATCGAGCAGAAGCAGGAAATCCTCGAGATCACCTCGCTGTCCGCTCGCGTGGAGCACGTGCTGGCGCTGCTGGATGCCGAGATCGACCTGCTGCAGGTCGAGAAGCGTATCCGTGGTCGCGTGAAGAAGCAGATGGAGCGCAGCCAGCGCGAGTACTACCTGAATGAGCAGATGAAGGCCATTCAGAAGGAGCTGGGCGATATCGACGAAGGCCACAACGAAATCGATGAACTAAAGAAGCGCATCGACAACGCCGGCCTGACCAAGGAAGCGTTGACCAAGGCCAATGCCGAGCTGAACAAGCTCAAGCAGATGTCGCCGATGTCTGCCGAGGCCACCGTGGTGCGCTCCTACATCGATTGGCTGGTGAATGTGCCGTGGAAGGCCGAGAGCAAGGTGCGCCTCGACCTGACGCGAGCCGAGAGCATCCTCGATGCCGACCATTATGGCCTGGAAGAGGTCAATGAACGCATCCTCGAGTATCTCGCCGTGCAGAAGCGGGTGAAGAAGCTCAAGGGGCCGGTTCTGTGCCTGGTCGGCCCGCCCGGCGTGGGCAAGACCTCGCTGGCGGAGTCCATTGCCACCGCCACCAACCGCAAGTTCGTGCGCATGGCGCTGGGCGGCGTGCGTGACGAGGCCGAGATTCGTGGTCACCGCCGTACTTATATCGGTTCGATGCCGGGCCGTTTGATTCAAAAGATGACCAAGGTCGGGGTGCGCAACCCACTGTTCCTGCTCGACGAGATCGACAAGATGGGCCAGGACATGCGCGGCGATCCTGCGTCTGCGCTGCTGGAAGTGCTCGATCCGGAGCAGAATCACAACTTCAACGATCACTATCTGGAGGTCGATTACGACCTGTCGGATGTGATGTTCCTCTGCACCGCCAACTCGATGAACATCCCCGGCCCGTTGCTGGATCGTATGGAAGTCATCCGCCTGCCGGGCTATACCGAGGACGAGAAGGTCAACATCGCCATCAAGTACCTGGCACCGAAGCAGACGCAGGCCAACGGCCTGAAGAAGGGCGAGCTGGAGTTCGATGAGGCGGCCATCCGCGACATCATTCGTTACTACACGCGCGAGGCGGGTGTACGCAGCCTGGAGCGGCAGATCGCCAAGGTATGCCGCAAGGCGGTGAAGGAGCACGTGCGCGAGAAGCGTTTCCAGGTTCGCGTCACGGCAGAGTCGCTGGAGCATTTTTTGGGCGTGCGCAAACATCGCTACGGCCTTGCCGAGCAGCAGGACCAGATCGGCCAGGTGACCGGTCTGGCCTGGACTCAGGTGGGTGGCGAGCTGCTCACCATCGAGACGGCGGTGGTGCCCGGCAAGGGCGTGCTGATCAAGACCGGTTCGCTGGGCGACGTGATGGCAGAGTCCATGACGGCCGCCATGACCGTAGTGCGCAGTCGCGCAAAAAGTCTGGGGATTCCCGCTGATTTCAACGAGAAGCGCGACGTTCACATCCATATGCCCGAAGGTGCGACGCCGAAGGATGGGCCGAGTGCGGGTATCGGCCTGTGCACGGCGCTGGTCTCGGCGCTGACACAGATTCCAGTGCGCGCCGACGTGGCCATGACCGGTGAAATCACTCTGCGCGGTCAGGTGCTGGCCATCGGCGGTTTGAAGGAAAAACTTCTGGCTGCTCATCGGGGTGGAATCAAGACCGTGATCATTCCCGAAGAAAATGTGCGCGATCTGAAAGAAATTCCGGAAAATATTAAGCAAGACCTGCAGATTAAACCGGTTAAATGGATTGACGAGGTCCTGCAAATTGCGCTGCAATACGCCCCGGAGCCCTTGCCCGATGCGGCTCCCGAGATGGTTGCAACGGATGACAAGCGCGAGACTGATTCCAAGGAGCGAATCAGCACGCATTAGCCGGGGGGCTTCCTTGACACAATTTTTGAGCCCTTGTTATAAAGCGGCTCTTATTGTGTCGGCAGGCCATCCAGCACCCGCTTTGCTTACACTAAAAATCAAGAAACAACTCAACAGAAATAAGGGGACTTAGAGTGAACAAGTCGGAACTGATCGATGCTATCGCTGCATCTGCTGATATCCCGAAAGCTGTTGCTGGCCGCGCGCTGGATGCAGTGATTGAATCCGTCACTGGCGCCCTGAAGGCTGGTGATTCCGTCGTACTGGTTGGCTTCGGCACCTTCGCTGTCAAAGAGCGCGCTGCTCGCACTGGCCGCAACCCGCAGACCGGCAAGCCGATCAGCATCGCTGCTGCCAAGATCCCGGGCTTCAAAGCTGGCAAGGCTCTGAAAGACGCCGTTAACTAAGCGTCTTCCGGGTTTGCCTCGCCGTCAGGCTCTGTCTGGCGGTTGTTAGGAGGCAGGGCAGGAAGTCGAAGACTTTTCTGCACTGACCGCTTAACGCGTTACGAGAAGGCGCATCCACGGATGCGCCTTTCTTCTATCTGGACATTACCCACACTGCGCGGCTGGTGACTCTGTACAGTCGTTCTGGGGGAAGCATGCTGCAAAACATCAGGGACAATTCACGCGGTTGGATTGCCAAAATCATCATCGGCCTCATCGTCATGCTGATGGCCTTTACCGGTTTCGAAGCCATCGTCACGGGGACCAGCAACCGCAACAATGCGGCTGACGTGAACGGTGACACCATTACCCTCAACGAGCTCAATCAGGCCGTTGAAATGCAGCGCCGTCAGCTCCTGCAGCAACTGGGTCGTGATTTCGACGCCTCGCTGCTCGATGAAAAACTGCTGCGTGAGGCTTCGCTCAAAGGGCTGATCGAGCGCAAGTTGCTGCTGCAGGCAGCCGACGATGCTCACTTCGCCTTCTCGCAAGGCTCGCTGGATCAGGTGATTCTGCAGACTCCCGAATTCCAGGTGGATGGCCGCTTCGATGCCGCGCGCTTCGATCAGGTCATTCGCCAGATGGGCTACACCCGCCTGCAGTTCCGTCAGATGCTGGAAGAGGAAATGCTGATCGGCCAGTTGCGTGCCGGCCTTGGCGCCAGCAGCTTCGTCACCGAGCAGGAGGCGCGTGCGTTCGCCAACCTCGAGCGTCAGACCCGCGATTTCGCCAGCCTGACCATCAAGGCCGATCCGGCTGCGGTGGAGCTGAGCGACAGTGACGTCAAAACCTATTACGACGAGCACGCCGGCGAGTTCATGAGCGCTGAGCAAGTCGTGCTGGAATACGTCGAACTGCAGAAGGACAGCTTCTTCGACCAGGTCGAAGTCAGCGATGAAGACCTGAAGCCGTTGTACGAGAGCGAAATCGCCAATCTGGCCGAGCAACGTCAGGCGGCGCACATTCTCATCGAAGGCGACGACGAAGCTGCGCGCAACAAGATCGAAGAGATCAAGAAGCGTGTCGATGCCGGCGAAGATTTTGCTGCCCTGGCCAAGGAGTTCTCGCAGGATCCGGGCTCGGCCGTCGATGGCGGTGACCTGGGTTACGCCGGTCCTGGCGTGTACGACCCGGCCTTCGAAGAGGCGCTGTATGCGCTGCAGCAGGACCACGTTTCCGAGCCCGTGAAGAGCGAGTTCGGCTGGCACCTGATCAAGTTGCTGGGTGTTCAGGCACCTGAAGTGCCGAGCTTCGACAGCCTCAAGGACAAACTGGCGCATGACTTCAAGGCGCAGCAGGTCGAACAGCATTTCGTCGAGGCGACCAAGCAACTGGAAGATGCCGCGTTCCAGGCATCGGATCTGGCTCAGCCAGCTCAGGAGCTGGGGCTTGAGGTCAAGACCAGCGAAGCCTTCGGTCGTGAAGGAGGCGCTACCGGCATCACCGCCAATCGTCAGGTACTGCAGGCTGCCTTCAGCCCCGACGTTCTGGAAGACGGTGCCAACAGTTCGACCATCGAGCTGGACCCGAGTACCGTAGTTGTCGTGCGCGTGAAACAGCACAACAAGCCCGAGCAGTTGCCAATGGAGCAGGTTGCCGAGAGCATTCGCGGTCACCTGCTGCAGGAGCGCGCTGCCGCTGCTGCCAAGGCCGAAGGCGAGAAGCAATTGGCCGCTGCCGAGGCGGGCGAGGCTGCTGGTGTTGAGTGGCAGGTGCAGGAAGCGGCGACGCGCAGCCAGGACGGCATCGAGCCGAAGGTGCTGCAGGCGCTGTTCCGCATGCCCAAGCCTGCCACGGCGGGTGAGCCGACCTTTGCCGGGGTGACGCTGAACAATGGCGACTACGTCGTGCTGCGTCTCGATGGCGTGAACGTGCCGGAAGAAGCGCTGGCTGAAGAAGAACTCGCCATGTACCGCAACTTCCTGGCGTCGCGTGCCGGTCAGCAGGACTTCGCCGCGCTGCGCAAGCAGCTGGAAGCCAAGGCAGACGTCGAGCGGTTCTGATCGCTGTCCGCTACGAGAAAGCCCCGCCAAGCGCGGGGCTTTCTCGTTTCTGGCTCATAACAGCCATTCGATGGGCAGCCAGGAAAGCAGGTGAATGCCGAGGCGTTTGAGCAGGCCCGTGCCGGGCTCGCTATAGAGCCGGTGTTGCTCGCCATCCTGGCGCTGCAGCCAGTAGATTCGGTGGTTTTCGTCCAGGCCCAGCTCATAGGCATTGGCCGGGATATCGGTTTCGAAGGCGCGGCCAATGGCGGCGGCCAGTTGCGGGCTTTCGATGAGAAAACCCAGCTCGGTATTGAGTTTCGCGGAGCGTGGGTCGAAGTTGAATGAACCGATGAAAACGCGCTGACCATCGAGAGCGAAGGTTTTCGCGTGCAGGCTCGAGCCGGAGCTGCCGAACGGCCCGGCTGTTTCCCGGTGCCCTTCGTCGTCTGCGCCCAGGCGCATTTCGTAGAGCTTGACGCCACCTTCGAGCAGCGCACGGCGGCGCTTGGCGTATCCGGCATGTACGGGCGTCACGTCGGTTGCTTCCAGTGCGTTGGTGAGGATGCGCACTTCGACGCCGCGTTGTACCAGGCCGGTGAAGATATCGACGCCGGTTTGCGTCGGGACGAAGTAGGGGGAGACGAGGTCGACCCGGGCTTCAGGGATATCAAGCATCTCGCCCAGGTGGCCGATCAGCAGCTCGCCGTCACTGGCATTGCCAAGCCCTTTGGCCGGGTCGTCGCTGACCAGCGTGGTCTCGCTCCATTCGAAGGTCAACTGCTTATCCAGCAAGCGCTGGATGAACTCGCTTTCCTGCAGAGTTTTAATGTAACCGCTGGCTGCCGATGAGCTGGAGAGATCGGCCGCGAGATCGTGCAGGGGCTGTGGGGCGCTACGGTCACGCGGCACGATCAGCTCGAGGGGGTAGCTGGATTCGCTTGCCCAGTAGCGATCGAAGTCGGTCGAGGTATCAGCCACGACCGGCCCGATTGCCAGAACATCCAGATCGGCGAAGAGTACGCCCTCGCTGGCTTCGAAGTATTCGTCGCCGATATTGCGCCCGCCGATGATGGTGGCCTGGTTGTCCACGGTGAAGGACTTGTTGTGCATGCGCCGATTGGCGCGGGAAAAGTGCGTCAGGTAGCCCAGCGCCTTAGCCTTGCGAAGGGAGAAAGGATTGAACAGGCGCACTTCGATGTTGGGATGGCGATCGAGCGTGCTCAGGGTCTGATCGAGGCCGGCAATGCCGTTGTCGTCCAGTAGCAGGCGGACGCGAACGCCTCGTTCGGCGGCTCTGAGCAGGGCATCGAGCAGCAGGGTGCCGGTAATGTCGTTACGCCAGATGTAGTACTGAACGTCGAGGCTGCGTTCGGCCGCTTCGACCAGGAGCATGCGCGCGGCGAAGGCATCGCGGGCAGCCGCCAGCGTAAGGATGCCGGACAGGCCGGGATGGGAGTCCTGTTGGCTGCCCAGCGCCTGGCCAAGGGTGGTATCAGCCGTTTCGGCCTGGGTGAAGGCCTGGCTCTCGCTACGGCCATCCAGCGGCGGCAGGGCGCAACCGAGCGTGAGGCTGCACAGCGCGGTGATCAGGCAGGCTCGCCATGTATTTGTTCGGATCATCGACCCATCTCGGTTCCAGGCTTCCCAGCTAGGACAACGCCAGCGCTGAAGCGTGCCGGCCTTGATGGCGTTTCGGTTCGGGAGGCGAATGAAATGTCGATGATCGGAGTTCTGACAATAAGCCAGAAACGACAACGCCGCACTTGCTGAGCAATGTGCGGCGTTGGAGTCAGTCATGGCCAGGCCGTGCCTGAGGTGCAGCAGGGGCGGGCAACGCACGATTCTGCGTGCGATGCCCGGCGACTTCCTCAGTCTTCCATGGCGCCCATGGCGGTGGTGTTGAAGCCGCCGTCGACGTACATGATTTCACCGCTGATGCCCGAAGCCAGGTCGGAGCAGAGGAAGGCGCCGGCATTGCCGACTTCCTCGATGGTGACGTTGCGGCGCAGCGGCGTCTGCTTTTCGTTGGCAGCCAGCATCTTGCGGAAGCTGGCGATGCCGCTGGCGGCCAGGGTGCGGATCGGGCCGGCGGAGATGGCGTTGACGCGGGTGCCTTCCGGGCCGAGGCTGCCGGCCAGGTAGCGCACGCCGGCTTCCAGGCTGGCCTTGGCCATACCCATGACGTTGTAGTTGGGCATGGTGCGCTCTGCACCCAGGTAGGAGAGGGTGAGCAGGCTGCCGTTGCGGCCCTTCATCATCTCGCGACCGGCCTTGGCCAGGGCGACGAAGCTGTAGGCGCTGATGTCGTGGGCGATCTTGAAGCCTTCACGGGTGGTGACGTCGGTGAAGTCGCCATTGAGCTGGTCGCCCGGAGCGAAGCCTACCGAGTGGACGATGCAGTCGAGGCCGTCCCACTTCTTGCTCAGCGCTTCGAATACCGCGGCGATTTCCTCGTCGTTGGCCACGTCGCAGGGGAAGCACAGGTCGGCGCTGGAGCCCCAGCCGGCGGCGAAGTCTTCCACGCGGCCCTTGAGCTTCTCGTTCTGGTAGGTGAAAGCCAGCTCGGCACCTTCGCGGTGCATGGCCGCGGCGATACCCGAGGCGATGGACAGTTTGCTGGCAACGCCAACGATGAGTACGCGCTTACCGGTTAGAAAACCCATTGTGCTATTCCTCTTCCTGTTTCAAGGATAAGTGAGCCGTTGCCGGGGCCAGAAAAGCGGCTTCCAGCAACTGCTGCGTATAAGGGTGTTGCGGTGCGCTGAAGATCGACTCTGCAGACCCCTGTTCGACCACCTGGCCCTGCTTGACCACCATCAATTGGTGGCTCAGCGCTCTGACTACCGCCAGGTCATGGCTGATAAACAGATAGGTCAGGTTGTACTTGGCCTGCAAGCCGCGCAACAACTCCACCACCTGACGCTGCACCGTGCGGTCGAGCGCCGAAGTTGGCTCGTCCAGCAGGATCAGCGCCGGTTTCAACACCAGTGCCCGGGCAATGGCAATCCGCTGCCGTTGCCCGCCAGAAAACTCGTGGGGGTAGCGATGCCGCGTCTGCGGATCCAGTCCTACCTCCAAAAGCGCGTCGATGATCGCCTGTTCCTGTTCCGCCTCGTTGCCCATGCCGTGAATGCGCAGACCTTCACCGACGATCTGGCTCACCGACATGCGTGGGCTCAGGCTGCCGAAAGGGTCCTGAAACACCACCTGCATCTGCCTGCGCAGCGGGCGTACCTCCTGCTGGCTCAGGCCCTGCAGCTGCTGACCGTGGAAGCGGATATCACCGCGGCTGGTGAGCAGTCGCAGGATGGCCATGCCCAAGGTAGATTTGCCGGAACCACTTTCGCCGACGATGCCCAGGGTCTGGCCCTGGGGCAGGCTGAAGTTGATACCGTCTACCGCTTTGACATGATCCACCGTCCGGCGCAGCAGGCCCTTCTTGATCGGGAACCACACGCGCAGGTCGTCCACTTCCAGCAACGGCTGGCCCGCGGGGTTGGCCGCAGGTTCGCCGCTGGGCTCGGCGCCGAGCAGTTCCTGGGTATAGGGATGCTCTGGCGCCTGGAACAATTGTTCACACGACGCCTGTTCGACGATGCGACCGCGCTGCATGACACATACGCGATGGGCAATTCTGCGAACCAGGTTGAGATCGTGGCTGATCAGCAGCAGCGACATGCCCAGGCGCGCCTGCAGATCCTTGAGCAATTCGAGGATTTTCAGCTGAACCGTGACGTCCAGTGCGGTGGTCGGCTCGTCGGCGATCAGCAGTTGCGGCTCGTTGGCCAAGGCCATGGCGATCATCACGCGCTGACGCTGGCCGCCGGAGAGTTCGTGCGGGTAGGCCTTTAGGCGCTTCTTCGGTTCGGGGATGCCGACCAGCTCCAGCAACTCCAGGGTGCGTGCACTGGCAGCCTTGCCGCGCATGCCCTTGTGCAGGGCGAGCACCTCGTTGATCTGCTTCTCGATGGTATGCAGCGGATTAAGCGATGTCATCGGCTCCTGGAAGACCATGGCGATGCGGTTGCCGCGGATGCCGCGCAGGCGACCTTCGCCGAGCTTGAGCAGGTTTTCGCCGGCGTACTCGATGCTGCCATGCGGATGGCGCGCGAGCGGATAGGGCAGCAGGCGCAGGATCGAGTGCGCCGTGACCGACTTGCCCGAACCGCTTTCGCCGACTAGGGCCAATGTCTCGCCTTTGCGGATGTCGAAGCTGACGCCTTCGACCACGCGCTGGCAGTTGTCGCCCGTGACGAACTCGACGGCCAGGTCGCGAACTTGTAGCAGGGTTTCGTTCTGGCTCATGTCATTTCCTCGGGTCGAAGGCATCGCGGGCGGCTTCGCCGATGAACACCAGCAGGCTCAGCATGATCGCCAGCACGGCGAAGGCGCTGATGCCCAGCCAGGGCGCTTGCAGGTTGCTCTTGCCCTGGGCGACCAGCTCGCCGAGCGAGGGTGCGCCGGGTGGCAGGCCGAAACCGAGGAAGTCCAGGGCGGTCAGGGTGCCGATGGCGCCGGTGAGGATGAAGGGCATGAAGGTCATGGTCGAGACCATGGCATTGGGCAGGATGTGGCGGAACATGATCGCCCCGTTGCCCATGCCCAGCGCTCGCGCCGCGCGCACGTATTCCAGGTTGCGGCCGCGGAGAAATTCGGCGCGCACCACGTCCACCAGACTCATCCACGAGAACAGCAGCATGATGCCCAGCAGCCACCAGAAGTTCGGCTGCACGAAGCTGGCGAGGATGATCAACAGGTAGAGCACCGGCAGGCCCGACCAGATCTCCAGAAAGCGCTGGCCGAGCAGGTCGACCCAGCCGCCGTAGAAGCCTTGCAGCGCGCCGGCGATCACGCCGATCACCGAGCTGGCCAGGGTCAGGGTCAGGGCGAACAGCACCGAGATGCGAAAGCCGTAGATCACCCGTGCCAGCACGTCGCGGCCCTGATCGTCGGTGCCCAACCAGTTCTGCGCCGAAGGCGGCGCCGGAGCGGGCACTTCCAGGTCGTAGTTGATGCTCGAATAGCTGAAGGGAATCGGCGGCCAGATCATGCGGCCGTCCTTTGCCGCGATCAGGTCCTGGATATAGGGGCTCTTGTAGTTGGCCTGCAGCGGGAATTCACCGCCGAACACCGTTTCCGGGTAGCGCTTGAGCACCGGGAAATACCACTCGCCGTCGTAGCGCACGGCCAGCGGTTTGTCGTTAGCGATCAGCTCGGCGCCGAGACTCAGGCCGAACAGGATGAGAAACAGCCACAGCGACCACCAGCCCCGTTTGTGAGCCTTGAAGCGATCGAGGCGGCGCCGATTGAGGGGCGACAGTTTCATGCTCAACCCTCCCGGCTTTCGAAGTCGATGCGCGGATCGACCAGGGTGTAGGTGATATCACCGATCAGTTTCACGACCAGTCCCAGCAAGGTGAAGATGAACAATGTGCCGAACACCAGCGGATAGTCGCGGTTGATCGCTGCCTCGAAGCTCATCAGGCCCAGGCCTTCGAGGGAGAAGATCACTTCGATCAGCAGGGAGCCGGTGAAGAAGATACCGATGAACGCGGCGGGGAAGCCGGCGATGATCAGCAGCATGGCGTTGCGGAACACGTGACCGTAGAGCACGCGATGGTTGGTCAGGCCCTTGGCCCGGGCGGTGATCACGTACTGCTTGTTGATCTCGTCGAGGAAGCTGTTCTTGGTCAGCAAGGTCAGGGTGGCGAAGTTGCCGATGACCAGGGCGGTGACCGGCAGTACCAGGTGCCACAGGTAGTCGAGAATCTTGCCGCCGAGGCTGAGCTGCTCGAAGTTGTTCGAGGTCAGCCCGCGCAGGGGGAACCAGTCCCAGTAGCTGCCGCCAGCGAACAGCACGATGAGCAGAATGGCGAAGAGGAAGGCCGGAATGGCGTAGCCGATGATGATCGCCGAGCTGGTCCAGACGTCGAAGGCGCTGCCGTGGCGAGTGGCCTTGGCAATGCCCAAGGGGATGGAGACCAGATACATGATCAGCGTACTCCACAGCCCGAGCGAGATCGATACCGGCATCTTCTCGATGATCAGGTCGATGACCTTGGCGTCGCGAAAGAAACTGGAGCCGAAGTCCAGCTGGGCGTAGTTCTTCAGCATGATCCAGAAGCGTTCCGGCGCCGGCTTGTCGAAGCCGTACATCTTCTCGATTTCTTCGATCAGCTTGGGATCGAGGCCCTGCGCGCCGCGATAGTTGGAGCCGGCTACGGAAACCTCGCTGCCACCTCCCGCAATGCGGCTGGTGGCGCCATCGAAGCCTTCGAGTTTGGCGATCATCTGTTCCACCGGGCCGCCGGGCGCGGCCTGGATGATGACGAAGTTGATCACCAGGATGCCGAACAGGGTCGGGATGATCAGCAGCAGGCGGCGAATGATGTAGGCCAGCATGTTATTGCTGCGCCTCTTCGGTCGCCTGTTGCTGCGCGTCGTCTGGCTTCTCGAGGTCCGGACGCACCCACCAGGTATGCAGGCCGATATCGTAGAGCGGCGTCCCTTTCGGATGCTCGAAATGGTTCCAGTAGGCCACGCGCCAGGTCTTGATATGCCAATTGGGGATCACGTAGTAGCCCCACAGCAGTACGCGATCGAGAGCGCGGGTATGAGCGATCAGATCCTGCCGCGAGTCGGCATTGATCAGCTCTTCGACGATCTGGTCGATGGCCGGGTCCTTGAGGCCGATGTAGTTGCGGCTGCCAGGGTTGTCGGCGCTGGAGGAGTGCCAGTATTCGCGCTGCTCATTGCCCGGCGAGTTGGACTGGCCGAAGCCGCCGACGATCATGTCGAAATCACGCGAGCGCAGGCGGTTGATGTATTGCGAAACGTCGACGCGGCGAATCACCATCTCGATGCCGAGGTCGGCCAGGTTGCGCTTGAAAGGCAGCAGCACGCGTTCGAACTCGGTCTGCGCCAAGAGGAACTCGAAACTCACCGGCTGGCCATTGGCGTCGAGCATGCGATCGCCTTCGATGCGCCATCCCGCCTGCTGCAGCAATTGGTAGGCGCGGCGCTGCTGCTCGCGGATGATGCCGCTGCCATCGGTGACCGGTACGCGGAATTCCTCGCTGAACACCTCGGCCGGAATCTTGCCGCGCAGCGGCTCGAGAATCGCCAGCTCGTCTTCACCGGGCAGGCCGCGCGAACCCAGCTCGGAGTTGTCGAAGTAGCTGCGAGTTCGGAAGTAGGCGCCGTTGAACAGGCGCTTGTTGGCCCATTCGAAGTCGTACAGCAGGCCCAGCGCCTCACGTACGCGGCGATCCTGAAACTGTGGCCGGCGGGTGTTGAAGATGAAACCCTGCATGCCGGTCGGGTTGCGGTTCTGAATCTCTTCCTTGATCAACTGGCCGTTGGCGACGGCCGGGGTGTTGTAGGCGGTGGCCCAGTTCTTCGCGCTGGTTTCCAGCCAATAGTCGAACTGGCCGGCCTTCAGCGCCTCCAGTGCTACGGTGTTGTCGCGGTAATAGTCGATCTGGATGGTATCGAAGTTGTAGAAGCCGCGGCTTACCGGCAGGTCCTTGGCCCACCAGTCCTTGACCCGCTCGTAGCGGATGCTGCGACCGGCCTGGACGCGGCCGACCTTGTACGGGCCGCTGCCCAGAGGCGCTTCGAGATTGCTTTTGGCGAAGTCGCGTTCTGCCCACCAGTGTTTGGGCAGGACCGGGAGCTGGCCAACGATCAGCGGCAACTCGCGATTGCCGGCATGCTTGAATACGAAACGCACGCTGTGCGGTGATTCCACCTCCACCTGCTCGACATCGGCGTAGTAGCCGCGGTACATCGGCGCGCCTTTTTCCATCAGCGTATCGAAGGTGAACTTGACGTCCTCGGCGGTGATCGGCGTGCCGTCGTGAAAGCGCGCTTCCTTGCGCAGCAGGAAGCGTACCCAGGCATTGTCGGGCGCCTTTTCGATCTTCTCTGCGATCAGGCCGTAGGCGGTGAACGGCTCGTCCATGCTCTGCACGGCCAGGGTGTCGTAGATCAGGCCGATATCGTCGGCGGCAACGCCCTTGCTGATGAACGGGTTGAGGCTGTCGAAGCCGCCGAAGCCCGCCTCGCGAAAGGTCCCGCCCTTGGGGGCTTCGGGATTGGTGTATTCGAAGTGCGTGAAGTTCTCGGGGTACTTGGGCGGCTCGTCATAAAGCGTGACGGCATGCTGCGGGGCTGCGAGGGCGAGGCCGGTGAGGCCAAGCAGGATGAGGCTGCTACCGTGGAGCAGGAAACTGCGCAGCGGGTGGATCATCGAGCGTTCTCCGTGGGCTTCAGCCACCAGGTGCGCAGGCCCAGGGTGTAGGGCGGCGTGGTGACGAAGGCGAACCGGTTACGGTACGCCAGGCGGTGATAATTGATGTACCAGTTGGGGATGCTGTAGTGCTGCCAGAGCAGCACCCTATCCAGGGCGCGTGTGGCGGCGATCTGTTCGTCGCGGGTCTGTGCCGAGAGCAGCTTGTCGATCATCTCGTCGACCACCGGATCCTTGACGCCTGCGTAGTTCTTGCCGCCCTTGAGATTCACCTGGCTGGAATGGAAGTACAGCGATTGCTCCAGGCCCGGGCTGAGGGTTTGTGGCAGGGTCAGCAGAATCATGTCGTAGTCGAATTGGTCGAGGCGTTGCTTGTATTGCGCGCGGTCGACGGTACGCAGATTGGCGCGTATGCCGAGGCTGGCTAGGTTGGCGACGTAAGGCTGGAGAATGCGTTCGAGGCTGGGATTGACCAGCATGATCTCGAACTCCAGGCGTTGGCCACGCGCATTACGCAGCTCCTGGCCGGAGGGCTTCCAGCCGGCGTCGGCCAATAGACCGAGGGCGCGGCGCAAGGTTTCCCGGGGAATGCCGCGGCCGTCGGTTACCGGTTGTGTCGGCGCCTCGGTGAACAGGCGTGCCGGCAGCTTGTCGCGGTGCGGCGAAAGCAGCAGCCATTCGGCGCCCTCGGGCTTGCCGGTGGCCGAGAAGTCGCTGTTGGGGTAGTAGCTGGCGGCGCGCACGTAAGCGTTGTTGAACAGGGTGCGGTTGGTCCACTCGAAGTCGAACATCAGCCCTAGCGCTTCACGCACGCGGCGGTCGCTGAACAGGGCGCGGCGCGTATTCATGAACAGCGCCTGGGTCTGGGTCGGGATCTGGTGCGGTATCTCGGCGCGCACCACCTCACCACGGGCAACGGCCGGGAAGCGATAGCCGTTGCTCCAGTTCTTCGCCTGGTTCTCGATGTAGAAGTCGAATTCGCCGGCCTTGAACGCTTCGAAGGCAACATGGTTGTCGCGGTAGAACTCCACTTCGATACGGTCGAAGTTGTACTTGCCGCGATTGACCGGCAGGTCCTTGCCCCACCAGTCCCTCACCCTCTCGAACACCAGACGCCGGCCCGGTACCACCTGGACGATGCGATACGGGCCGCTGCCCAGCGGCGCATCGAAGGTGGTGGTCTTGAAGTCGCGGTCTTTCCAGTAGTGCTGCGGCAGCACCGGCAGTTCACCCAGGCGCAGAATCAGCAGCGGATTGCCGGCGCGCTTGAAGACGAAGCGGATGCGGTGACGACCGAGGATGTCGACGCGCTTCACTTCCTGCAGGTTGGTGCGGTACTGCGGATGGCCATCGTTGCGCAGCAGGCGATAGGAGAAGGCTACATCGTAGGCGGTGATCGGCTTGCCATCGTGAAAGCGCGCCTCGGGGCGCAGGTTGAACACCACCCAGCTGCGGTCCTCGCTGTACTCGACACTCCCGGCGATCAGGCCATAACTGGAGGCGGGCTCGTCGCCCGACGGATCGTAGGCACCGGTGCCGACCATCAGGGGTTCGTTCAGCTCGTTGACGCCGTACTGCAGAAAATGTGCGGTCGAGATCGGGCTGCTGCCCTTGAGCGTGTAGGGGTTGAGCGTGTCGAACGTGCCGGACGCCATGATGCGCAACGTGCCACCTTTGGGCGCATCGGGGTTCACCCAGTCGAAATGACTGAAGCTGGCGGGGTACTTGAGTGTCCCGAACTGGGCGTAGCCGTGGCTCTCGCTGATAGTCGCAGAGGCGGGAAAGCTCAAGGCCAGGCTGAGGAACAGCAGGAGGAGGGGACGCATCGGGCGTGAGATCCGATCCTTGGCGGCGTTTGGGCTTCTGGGGCCGTACAGTAACAGCTTGTCTGGGCAGGAAAAAGAGCGCCGTGGCGAGTGAGCAGTAGCGGCACTTTGGCATACACTTCACGGACACGCCATGAGGGTACGAAATTGTCGGAACGAAGCCATGGTTTGCAGTCATGGATCGATCGCCTGAACCAAGCAGAACTGCCCGCACTGGCTGCCGTGGTGCAGGATCTGCAACGCCTCGCGCAGCAGGATTCTGCCTCGGTGCAGCAATTGGCCGAGGTGTTGCTGCGTGATGCGGCGCTGACCAGCAAGGTGCTGCGAGTCGGCAACAGCGTCTACTACAACCCGTCCCAGGAAACCATCAAGACCATCTCGCGGGCCATCGTGCTGATCGGCTTCGACAACGTGCGCCTGATCGGCTTGTCGGTGAGCCTGATCGACGGCTTGCTCACGCGCGCCCCGCGCGAGCAACTGCAGGAGTTGCTTGCACGCTCCTTTCACGCCGCCGTGCAGGCGCGCAACATTGCCGGCTACGTGCTCTCCAGGCATGCCGAGGAAGTGTTCATTGCCGCCTTGCTCCATCATCTGGGCGAGCTGGCATTCTGGGGCTGTGGCGGCGAGCAGGCGGACGAGTTGGCCGCAGCCCTGGCGCAGCCCGGAGTCGAGGTCGAGGAGGTGGTGCGCGAGGTGCTCGGCACCAGCTTCCGGCAGCTCACCCAAGGGCTGGTGAAAAGCTGGAACCTCGGTGAGACGGTCAGCCTCGCCCATGCCGGCGCCAACCAGCACGACCCGGCGGCATACGCTGTGCAGCTGGGGGTACGCATCAGCGAGGCCGCGCTGCAGGGCTGGGAGTCGCCGGAGATGGAGGCGGTGCTGGCGAAGATGGCGGCATTCGTCGACCTCAGCGCCGAGGACGCCCTACAGCAGGTGCTGGCCAGCGCCGAGGAAGCGGTCAAGGTGGCCTCGACCTTTGGCGCCAGCAAGCTGTGCCGGCTTATTCCCAATACCGATCCCGAGCAGATCCGCCTGCAGCAGGAAGAACGCAAGGCGCGTCTGCTGCAACCCGACCTGCTGGTGATGCAGCAGGCATTGCAGGACCTGGGCCTGATGATCAGCGCCCGGGCCGATGTCGGCCTGGTGCTCGATACCCTGCTCAAGGGCTTACACCGTGGCGCTGGCCTGGAGCGGGTGATGCTCACGGTGCTGGCCGAAGGGCAAAGCCGCTTTCGCGCCAAGCGCGTGATTGGCGACAAGAGCGAGCAATGGCTGCAGGATTTCGTGCTGCCGGCCGAGCAGGCAGAGCAGCCGCATATCTTCAGTTATGCGCTGCGCCATCGTGAAGCGATCTGGATGGGGGTGCCTGCCAGCTACAACCTCGCCGAGCTGGTGACCCAGCCTATTCGGCGCAGCCTGGGCAATGGCATGTTCTTCATCGCCCCGATCATCGCCGGCACGCGGGAGATCGGCGTGCTTTACGCCGACAGTCGGCTTTCCGGGCGAGCGCTACGACACGAGCAGTTCGTCGCCTTTCAGCGCTTCACCCAGTTGACGGGGCGCTGCCTGGAGGCCATCAGCAAGCGCTGATCAGGGCAGATAGAGGGTCAGCATCTGCCCGGGACGCAGCTTGTTGCTGCGCGGGTTCCAGGCCTGCAGGCGTTTGAGATCGATCTTGAAGCGTTTGGCGATCACGTACAGCGAGTCGCCACTCTGCACGCGATAGTAGGTGGCCTTGTCCCGCGAGCTGGCGCTGCTGCGCGTTGTGGCGGGAGCCTGAGGGGCGTTGGCCGCCAGGGTGAGCACCTGGCCGACTTTCAGCTGATTGCCTTGCAGCTTGTTCCAGCGCTTGAGGTCATGCACAGCCACCTGATTGCTGCGCGCGATTTGCCACAGGTTGTCGCCATTCTTCACCCGATAGGTACGGCTGGCAGCGCTTTGCGCAACGTTGCGCTGCTGGTACAGCGGCTCGTTCGGCATACTGCCGGGCTTGGCGGGAATGGTCAGCACCTGGCCGATTCTCAGGTTGTTGCTGCTCAGACGGTTGACGTCCTTGATTATTTTCACCGACAGGTGATGACGGTTGGCGATGGCGTGCAGGCTGTCGCCGGAGCGTACGCTGTAGCTCTGCCAATCGACCAGTTCCTGCGGCTTCATCAGAGCCAGGTTGGCGCTGAGCAGCTCGGCTTTATCGGTCGGTACCAGCAGGTGCTGTGGGCCGTCGAGGGTGATACCGCGCTTGTAGGCGGGGTTGAGCTGCAGCAGTTGCTGCTCCTCCAGGTCAGCCAGTTTGGCCACGCGGGCCAGATCCATGTGTTGCTTGATGGCGATCTGTTCGAAGTAGGGCTCGTTGGCGATCGGTGACAGACTCACGCCGAAGGCTTCGGGCGTCAGGATCACCTGCGACAGCGCCAGTAGCTTGGGCACGTAGTCCTCGGTTTCCTTGGGCAGCGACAGGTTCCAGTAGTCGCTGGGCAGGCCGAGCTTCTCGTTGCGCTCGATCGCGCGGCTGACACGACCTTCGCCGGCATTGTAGGCCGCCAGGGCGAGCAGCCAGTCGCCATTGAACATTTCGTGCAGGCGGCTCAGATAGTTGAGTGCAGCCTCGGTCGAGGCGGTGACATCTCGGCGGCCGTCGTACCAATTGGTCTGACGCAGGTTGAAGTGGCGGCCGGTGGAGGGAATGAATTGCCAGAGGCCGACGGCGTGGGCCGAGGAGTAGGCCTGTGGGTCGTAGGCGCTTTCGATCACTGGCAGCAGCGCCAGCTCCATCGGCATGTCGCGTTCGGCCAGGCGCTCGACAATGTAGTGAATATAAGGCGCGCTGCGCTCGCTCACGGTGTCGACATGCTTCGGGTTGCTGGCGTACCACAGGCGCACGCGTTCGATGCGCGGGTTGATGCCGATTTCATCCTGCAGCTTGAAACCGTCGCGCACCCGATCCCAAATGTCGCTGTATTCGTGCGGTTTGACTTCGCTGTCGAGCCACTCAGGCTCAGGCTGCAAGCCCACGGCCCGGGAGGTGTCGGTAGAGCGATCCGGCGAGTCGCTGGGTAGGCTCTGACAGCCGGCCAGGATCAGGCTGCACATCACCGCGAGCGCTCGAGCGCTTCGCACCAATGCCTTTAATTTCAATGGTTTAGGTGATGATGCAGGCATTGGGCGAGGGGGCTGTCCCGGCGAAAAGGTCGGGCGATTCTAGGAACCGAAGCGGGGGTGGTCAAGTTTTCGCCAGCCTTTTGTGACCTGCATTCAGGTTGGCACGGCGATGCCGCGAGCGAAGTGAGCCAGCGACATCATCGCCGGGTCTTTGCAGGGATCAGAAGCTGTCTTTCCAGGAGCGCAGACAAGCGAATACGCCGCTCGGCTCGCTCGATTGTCCGCTCTCGCGTCCTTTTGCCGCAGCGATGATCGAAGGCTCGCCGGTGCGCAGGAAGGGGTTGGTCGCCAGCTCCAGTTCGATGTTCGATGGCAGGCTGATACGGCCTTCTTCACGCCAGCGAGTCACTTCGGCCAGGCGTTCGCTCAGGCGCGTATTGTCTGGCTCGACTGCATGGGCGAAGCGCAGGTTGCTCAGGGTGTACTCGTGGGTGCAGTACACCTGCGTGCTGGCGGGCAGGGCAGCGAGGCGGCTCAGTGACTGGTGCATTTGCTGCGGCGTACCTTCGAACAGGCGGCCGCAACCGCCAGCGAACAGCGTATCGCCGCAGAACAGCAAATTCTGCTGCGCCTGGTAGTAGGCAATGTGGCCGAGGGTGTGGCCCGGCACGGCCATGACCTGGAAACGCAGGCCGAGCACCTCGACCTCATCGTTGTCGCTCAGGTCGAGGTCGCGGGCCGGGATCTTCTCCGCGGCCGGGCCGGCGACACGTGCGCCGGTGGCGTTCTTCAGCGTCTCGACGCCGCCGACATGATCGAAGTGATGATGGGTGATCAGGATATCGCTGAGCTGCCAATCCGGATGAGCCTGCAGCCATGCCTGTACCGGCGCTGCATCACCGGGATCGACCACGGCGCAGCGCCTGGTGTCGGCATCCTGCAGCAGCCAGATATAGTTGTCATTGAAGGCGGGCAGCGCGTCGATCTGAATCATTGCGGGTCGCTAAGCTGGTGATAAAGGTGCATCTTAGACACGACATGCAGAACCTGTCATGCGGAGGCAGCGATGACTGATCAGGCATTCGCCCAGGCCGACCCGGAGTGGCTCAAGCTTATCGGCGAGGCGCGCGACTGGCTTGCCGGGCCACTCGGGCAACTGTTGCTCGAAGAAGAACGGCGCTTGCTGGAGCAAGAGCTGGCACGTTTCTTCGGCGGGTATCTGGTGAGTTACGGGCCCGGTGCCGAAGGCCCGCCCGAGGCCGGGCAGATTCAGCACAACGTGCGCCTCGGCGCACCGATGCCCGGGGTGCAGATCGTCTGCGAGGAGCAATCCTGGCCCTTGGGCGAGCACGCTGCCGATGTGGTGGTGCTGCAGCACGGCCTCGATTTCAGCCTGTCGCCGCATGGGCTTTTGCGTGAAGCGGCCCGCAGCGTTAGGCCTGGCGGACATCTGTTGATTCTGGGCATCCATCCCTGGAGTACCTGGGGCGTGCGCAGGCTGTTCGCTCAGGACGGCTTGGCCAGGGCGCGTTGCATCGCGCCGAGCCGCGTCGGTGACTGGTTGAGCTTGCTGGGTTTCGCGTTGGAGAAACGTCGCTTCGGGTGCTATCGTCCGCCGCTCGCTTCGCTGGCCTGGCAAATGCGCCTGCGGCGAATGGAGGGTTGGGGTGACGCCTGGCAGTTGCCTGGGGCCGGTTTCTACCTGTTGGTGGCGCGCAAACTGGTGGTCGGCTTGCGCCCCTTGCGGCAATCGCGCCGCGAGCCGATGGGCAAGTTGCTGCCAATGCCAGTGGCCAAGGTCAGCCGGCGTGACGTCGACAACTGAAGGCCATCCCCCGGCCCGTCAATTCTGTAACAGAGCTTATGAATGTCCGAAACCGATGAAGTGGTGATCTACACCGACGGCGCCTGCAAGGGCAACCCTGGCCCCGGAGGCTGGGGGGCGTTGCTGGTCTATAAAGGTGTGGAAAAGGAATTGTGGGGCGGCGACCCGAGCACTACCAACAACCGCATGGAACTGATGGCGGCGATTGCCGGCCTGATCGCACTGACGCGGCCCTGCTCGGTCAAGCTGGTGACCGACTCGCAGTACGTGATGAAGGGCATCCAGGAATGGCTGCCGAACTGGAAGAAGCGCGGCTGGAAGACCGCCGCCAAAGAGCCGGTGAAAAATGCCGACCTCTGGCAGAAGCTGGACGAGGAAGTGAATCGTCATCAGGTGAGCTGGCAGTGGGTGCGCGGCCATACCGGCCACCCCGGCAACGAGCGGGCGGACCAGTTGGCCAATCGCGGGGTCGACGAGGTGCGTTCGGCGCGCTGAGCTACATGAGTTAATATGCCGCGCTTGAATGTGCGACAACCCGAATAGATGAGAGAGGCAAGGCGTGACAACCGAGAACACCGTCAAGCGCTACGTGGTGCTGGATACCGAAACCACCGGTATGCCGGTCACCGACGGGCACCGCATCATCGAAATCGGTTGTGTCGAGTTGCTGGGGCGTCGTCTGACCGGGCGTCATTTCCACGTCTACCTCAACCCTGATCGCGAGATCGATGAAGGCGCCATCGCGGTTCACGGCATCACCAACGAGTACGTAGCCGACAAGCCGCGGTTCAAGGAGGTCGCCGATGAATTCTACGAGTTCATCAAGGGCGCCCAGCTGATCATCCATAACGCGGCGTTCGACGTCGGCTTCATCAACAACGAGTTCGCCCTGCTGGGGCAGAGCGAGCGCGCCGACGTCAGCGATTACTGCTCGGTGCTCGATACCCTGATGATGGCGCGCGAACGTCATCCGGGCCAGCGCAACAGTCTCGATGCGCTGTGCAAGCGCTACGGCGTCGACAACTCCAACCGCGAACTGCACGGCGCCTTGCTCGACTCGGAGATCCTCGCCGACGTTTACTTGGCGATGACCGGTGGGCAGACCAATCTGTCGCTGGCGGGAGAGGGTGCTGATGGCGATGGCAGCGGGCGTCAGCAGGCCACGCCGATTCGTCGCCTGGACCCTGCACGCCCGCGTACTCGCGTCATTCGTGCCAGCGAGGAAGAGCTGGCGGCGCACCTGGCGCGTCTGGCAGTGATCGAAAAAGCCGCTGGCGGCCCCTCGCTTTGGGCGCAGATGGAGGCGCCTGAATAACCGAACAGCGCAATTGCGACCTTTTCTTATAGCGTGATGCGCAGGGGGTTCCGCCGATCAGGGCGAGCCTCTAACCTGAAGCGATGGGCAGGCCCGGCCTGCCAGCCTTCAGGACGTCACAATGTATAAAGATCTCAAGTTCCCCGTCCTAATCGTGCACCGCGACATCAAGGCCGACACCGTGGCCGGTGATCGTGTGCGCGCCATCGCTCAGGAACTCACCCAGGACGGCTTCAGCATCCTGCCCACGGCCAGTGCCGCCGAGGGGCGTATCGTCGCCTCCACCCACCATGGCCTGGCCTGCATTCTGGTGGCTGCCGAGGGCGCGGGGGAGAACAGTCGGCTGCTGCAGGACATGGTCGAGCTGATTCGCGTGGCTAGGGTGCGGGCGCCGCAGCTGCCGATCTTCGCCCTGGGCGAGCAGGTCACCATCGAGAATGCGCCGGCCGAGGCCATGGCTGATCTCAACCACCTACGCGGTATTCTCTATCTCTACGAAGACACCGTGTCCTTCCTGGCCCGGCAGGTGGCGCGCGCGGCGCACAACTACCTCGATGGTCTGTTGCCGCCGTTCTTCAAGGCGCTGGTGCAGCACACCGCCCAGTCCAACTACTCCTGGCACACGCCGGGCCACGGCGGTGGCGTGGCCTACCGCAAGAGCCCGGTGGGCCAGGCTTTCCACCAGTTCTTTGGCGAGAACACCCTGCGTTCCGATCTGTCCGTCTCGGTACCGGAGCTGGGCTCGCTGCT
Source organism: Pseudomonas sp. UBA7530 (assembly GCF_002479365.1). Lineage (NCBI taxonomy): Bacteria > Pseudomonadati > Pseudomonadota > Gammaproteobacteria > Pseudomonadales > Pseudomonadaceae > Pseudomonas > Pseudomonas sp. UBA7530. The sequence goes on along the minus strand of NZ_DLMS01000001.1, from coordinate 382,991 downwards.
CGACCATACCGGCCCGCTGGCCGAGGCCGAAGCCCGTGCGGCGCGCAATTTCGGCGCCGACCACACCTTCTTCGTGATCAACGGCACCTCGACGGCGAACAAGATCGTCTGGCATTCGATGGTCGGGCGCGATGACCTGGTGCTGGTGGACCGCAACTGCCACAAATCGATTCTGCACTCGATCATCATGACCGGCGCGATCCCGCTCTATCTGTGCCCCGAGCGTAACGAGCTGGGCATCATCGGGCCGATTCCGCTGTCGGAGTTCAGCCGCGAATCGATCCAGGCCAAGATCGATGCCAGCCCGCTGGCCCGCGGCCGGGCGCCCAAGGTCAAGCTGGCGGTGGTGACCAACTCCACCTACGACGGGCTCTGCTACAACGCCGAGATGGTCAAGCAGGCCCTTGGCGACTCGGTCGAGGTGCTGCATTTCGATGAAGCCTGGTATGCCTACGCGGCATTCCATGAGTTCTACGCCGGCCGTTATGGCATGGGTACGCAGTGCGACGAGCATTCGCCGCTGGTATTCACCACCCATTCCACGCACAAGCTGCTGGCGGCCTTCAGTCAGGCTTCGATGATCCACGTGCAGGATGGTGGCCAGCGCCAGCTGGACCGCGACCGCTTCAACGAAGCTTTCATGATGCACATTTCCACCTCGCCGCAGTACGGCATCATCGCCTCGCTGGACGTAGCCTCGGCCATGATGGAAGGCCCGGCCGGGCGCTCGCTGATTCAGGAGACCTTCGACGAGGCGCTGAGCTTCCGTCGCGCCCTGGCCAACGTACGGCGCAACCTCGAAGCCGAGGACTGGTGGTTCAGCATCTGGCAACCGGGCGAGGCGGACGGCGCCGACAGTCTGTCGACCGCGGACTGGGTGTTGCAGCCGGACGCCGACTGGCATGGCTTCGGCGAAGTGGCCAGCGATTACGTGCTGCTCGATCCGATCAAGGTCACCCTGGTGATGCCCGGCCTCAATGCCGCCGGCAAGCTGGAACAGCAGGGCATTCCCGCCGCGGTGGTCAGCAAGTTTCTCTGGGAGCGTGGCCTGGTGGTGGAAAAGACCGGTCTGTACTCCTTCCTGGTGCTGTTCTCCATGGGCATCACCAAGGGCAAGTGGAGCACGCTGCTGACCGAGCTGCTGGAGTTCAAGCGCAGCTACGACGCCAATCTGCCGCTGATCGACGTATTGCCCTCCATTGCCCACGCTGGCGGCGGGCATTATCAGGGCATGGGCCTGCGTGACCTGTGCGACGCGTTGCATGGCTGCTATCGCGAAAATGCCACGGCCAAGGCGCTGAGGAGCATGTACACGGCATTGCCGGAGCTGGCGATCAAGCCCGCCGATGCCTACGACCGCCTGGTGCGCGGCGAGGTGGAAGCGGTGCCCATCGACCAGTTGCAGGGGCGTATAGCCGCGGTGATGCTGGTGCCTTACCCGCCTGGCATTCCGCTGATCATGCCGGGTGAGCGCTTTACCGCCGCCACGCGCTCGATTCTCGATTACCTGGCGTTCGCCAGGACCTTCGATCAGGCGTTTCCGGGTTTCGATATCGATGTGCACGGCCTGCAAACCGAAACGGGCGAGTACTGCGTGGACTGCCTGGTCGAATAAGCGTGTGCGGATCTGTCGAGGCGCAAGATCCTCGACAGATCAATCCCTTATCTCTGTCATTCAAAGCAGTTGCTAACGTGCTGGGGCGTGCCCTGCGTCACAGTGGCAAGCATCGACTTTTATGCCGTGCTTGTTATAGTTGCTCGGTTATTAATCACAAAATAGTTACTGCGCTGCCAAGCCGCGGCCAAGGATGCCTGCCATGTCCGACTACCAAGCCTTCCGCGTCGAGCTGGTGGGCAAGATCGCCCACGTACAGATCAACCGCCCGGACAAGATCAACGCGATGAATGCCGACTTCTGGCGCGAGATCATCGAGATCTTCCAGTGGGTCGATGACAACGATGCGGTGCGCGTGGTGGTGCTTTCCGGCGCGGGCAAACACTTCTCGTCGGGTATCGACCTGATGCTGCTGGCCTCGGTTGGCGCCCAGTTGGGCAAGGATGTCGGTCGCAATGCCACGGCGCTACGCCGCAAGATTCTCGAACTGCAAGCCTCGTTCAACGCGGTCGACAATTGCCGCAAGCCGGTGCTGGCGGCCATCCAGGGTTACTGCATCGGCGGCGCCATCGACCTGATCAGCGCCTGTGACATGCGTTATTGCACGGTCGATGCGCAGTTCTCGATCAAGGAAATCGACATGGGCATGGCCGCCGACGTCGGCACCCTGCAGCGCCTTCCGCGCATCATCGGCGACGGCATGATGCGTGAGCTGGCCTATACCGGGCGCAGCATCGACGGTCACGAGGCGGCCCGTATCGGCCTGGTCAACCGCACCTACGACGATCAGGAAGGCTTGCTCGCCGGTGTGATGGAACTGGCCGGGCAGATCGCTGCCAAGTCGCCGATTGCCGTGCGCGGTACCAAGGAAATGATTCGCTACATGCGCGACCACCGCGTCGACGATGGCCTGGAGTACATCGCCACCTGGAACGCCGCCATGCTGCAATCCGAAGACCTGCGCCTGGCCATGGCGGCGCACATGACCAAGCAGAAGCCGGAGTTCGTCGACTGATGCCGTATTCGCTGATGTTCGTTGCGAGGCCTAGAGCATGGTAAGTGGAGCTACATCGCTGAACCTGGTGCGCGACGAGCTGTTCGTCACCATGGAAGAGGCCGAGCAGAGCCTTGAACACTTCATCGCCGAGCGGCATAACGGCAGCCTGCTGCAACAGGCGGTGGAAAGCCTGCATCAGGTGCGCGGTACGCTCAACCTGATCGAACTGGCTGGCGCCGAGCTGCTGGCGCAGGAAGTGCTCGATCAGGCCACCGACATCCCCGCGGGTGCCGGTGAAGAGCGCGACGTACAGCTGGCCGCGCTGAGTAATGCGCTGCATGTGCTGCGCCGCTATCTGGAAAGCGTTGATGCCCATCGGCAGGAAATGCCCGAGCTGCTGCTGCCGGCGATCAATGATCTGCGTCAGGCTGGCGCGCAACAGCCGCTGCCGGAGAGTTTCTTCTTCAGCGTGCGCCTGGATCATGCACGGCCGCACAGCGCGACTCAGCCGCTCGACGGCGCCGCCAAGCTGGCCGAAGGCAAGCGCCTGCGGCATATGTATCAGGTCGGTTTGCTCGGCTTCATCCGCGAGCAGAATCCGCAGGCCAGTCTCAAGCTGATGGTGCGCGCCATGGCGCGTCTGGACAGCCTGTTCGCCAACGAGCCGCGCGGGCGCATGTGCTGGATCGGCGCGGCCGCCATCGAAGCGCAGTGCGACGGTCAACTGTTGCCACGCAAGGCGCGCAAGCAGCTGTTCTCGCGACTCGACCGCGAACTCAAGCTGATGCTCGGCAACTCCCAGTACGAGGCGCCGCGCAGCCTGCTCAAGGAATTGCTGTACCTGGTCGCGCTGGCCGACAGTCACGGGCCGCTGGCTACTGCCATGCGCGAGGTGTTCGGCCTCACGCCGCTGCCGTTTACCGACCACCTGCTGCAAGAGGAATACCAGCGCCTGGCGGGCCCCGGCCAGGCGGTGATGCGTTCGCTGTCCACGGCGATCCGCGAAGAGCTGGCCAGCGTCAAGGACATGCTCGATCTGCTCGAGCGCGGCACCTTGCAAGGCGAAACCCTGGGGACGCTGCATGCGTTGCTGGGCAAATTGGCCAAGACCCTCGGCATGGTCGGCCTGAGCTCCGCCGGTAACTCGCTCAACGCGCAACTGCCGCAGGTCGCCGCCTGGAGCGAAGACTCGCCGCCCGCACCTGAGCAGTTGCACAAGCTGGCCGATGCGGTGCTTTACGTCGAAGGCATGGTCGCCAGTCTGGAGCGTGGCGAAGGGCGCGAAAGCCGGCCAACTGCCGTTGAGCCCGGCAACGAGGCCGATTCCTTCGCCAGCCACCAGCTCAACGAAGCCCGTATCGTCGTGGTCGATGAAGCGCAGGCCGGCCTGGCCCTGGCCAAGCGCGCCATCACGGCTTATCTGGAGTCGGGCGGCGACAAGATGCACCTGTCCAATGTGCCGTTCAGCCTGCAGGCGGTACGCGGCGGCCTGTGGTTCCTCGAACAGCGCCGTGCAGCGATGCTGGTCGGCGCCTGCGCCGACTATATCCAGACGCGCATGCTCGAATCGGGGCAGATGCCTTCGGAGCAGATGCTGGAAACCCTGGCCGACGCGCTCAGCAGCCTGGAGTATTACCTGGAAGCGGGCGCGGTGATGCGTCCGGAAACCCGTCCCAGCGTGCTCGACCTGGCTGAAGACAGCGTCAAGGCGCTGGGCATGCCGGTGGCGGCCTGATGGTCTGGCGCAACGCCTTTCTCGACCCGGCCCAGCCCGGCGGCTGGGCAGTGCTCTACAGCCAGCAGCACTTTCTTGTCGACAGCAACGGCGTGCTGTTCCCGCGCGACTGGATCAAGCGCCAGGATCTGCCGATCATCGGTGAGCAGGGCATCGGCCATTTTGGCGAGGATGCCGTTTACCTTCTGCAGCTCAAGCCCTCTGCCACTCTGGAGGGCTGCACCTGGCAGAGCCTGCGCCAGTTCATGTTGCAGGGCGAGGCGGAAACCTTCCGCATGCTTACGTATGCCGCGCAGATCGGCACCTGGTACGCCGACCATCGTTTTTGTGGCAGCTGCGGGGCGCCGACTCGCCAGCTTCCCGGTGAGCGGGCGATGCGCTGCGACAGCTGCGAGTCGCAGCACTACCCGCGCTTGGCGCCGAGCATGATCGTGCTGGTCACCCGTGGCGACGAGATCCTCCTGGCGCGCTCGCCGCGCTTCGTGACCGGCGTGTACAGCACGCTGGCCGGCTTCGTCGAGCCGGGCGAGTCGGTGGAGCATTGCGTGGCGCGCGAGGTGCGCGAGGAAGTCGGCCTCGAGGTGAAGAACCTGCACTACATCGGCAGCCAGGGCTGGCCGTTCCCGCATTCGCTGATGCTCGGCTTCCACGCCGAATATGCCGGTGGCGATATCGTCATGCAGGAAGACGAAATCGAGGATGCGCGCTGGTTCCGTGTCGATGACCTGCCGCCGCTGCCGGCATCGCGCTCCATCGCCCGCCATCTGATCGATCTCTACGTCGCCAGGCGCCTGGGCCTGCCCGAGCCGACGCTGTCGGTGTAAAGAACCTTATGTAGGAGCGGCTTCAGCCGCGAATCTCACCGACCATTTCGCGGCTGAAGCCGCTCCTACAGGATCCTGGATAGTCCGCCGGATCAGCCAAACCAGTGCTGCCAGACCAGGCGTGCAGTCAGCGCCAGAACCACGGTGATGAACACCGGGCGAATGAACTTCGAGCCGCCCTTGATCGCCGTGCGCGCGCCGAGGAAGGCACCGACCATCAGCGCCGCTCCCATGCTCAGGCCCAGCACCCAGGCCACCTGGCCAAAGGCGATGAATACCGCCAGCGCCGCGGCGTTGCTGACGAAGTTCATGGTGCGCGCCACACCGCTGGCGCGCACCAGATCGAGCGGATACATCAGCAGGCTGCTGACCGTCCAGAACGCGCCGGTGCCAGGGCCAGCCACGCCATCGTAGAGTCCCAGGCCCAGCCCCTGCGGCCACTGCCGGCCGCGGGCGATCGGCAGATCGTGCTCGGCTGGCGCTTCCGGCATGCGGCCGAACAGCAGGTAGATGCCGCAAGCGAAGACGATCACCGGCAACATCTGGTTGAGCCAGGCAGCCGGCATCCAGTGGGCGATGACGGCGCCGAGCAGGGCGCCGATCAGGGTCGCCAGCAGTGCGTTGCGCCATTGCCTGGGGTCGAACAGCTTGCGCCGGTAGAAGGTCAGGGCAGCGGTGCCCGAGCCGAAGGTAGCACACAGCTTGTTGGTGCCCAGCACCAGGTGCGGCGGCAGGCCGGCGGTCAGCAGTGCGGGGATGGTCAGCAGACCGCCGCCACCGGCAATGGCGTCGATGAAGCCGGCGGCGAAGGCGACCAGGGCGAGAATGGCGAGTGTGCTGGGATCGATGGCGAGCTCGAGGGCGAAAGGCATATCAAAGTGTCGACTTGTGGGCGAGTGCGCAGCCTGCCGGCTGTTCGTCGTGGAGAGAGCTGCGCATAATGCCGGGATTTCGTCAGAGAAGGAACGCAATCAATGCAATACGACGGGTTGGCCTGGGCCGTGGCGCTGTTGGCCGTGTTGGCGCTGCTGGTGGCATTGCGCATTCTGCTCAATACGGGCTGGTTCCTCGGTTGGTTGCGTGGCACCTGTGGTCTGGCATTTCTCGCCCTGGCCGGGCTGGTCGGCCTGGTGGCCTACGACCTGTATGCGTATGAGCCGCTGCAGGTGGGCAAGCCATTGGTCACGCTGAGCTTCAAGGCCGATGGTCCGCAGCGTTATCAGGTGACGCTGCTCGAAGGTAGCCGTGAGCGTACGGTCACGCTCGAGGGCGACATGTGGCAACTCGATGGCCGCTTGATCCGCTGGAAAGGCCTGGCCGAACTGATAGGTCTCGAGCCGGGTTACCGTCTCGAGCGCCTGTCCGGGCGTTTTCTCGCCATCGAACAGCAGGCGCTGGCGCAACATGGCCGCGTGCAGTTGGCCGAAAGCCCCTATGGTGTCGACCTGTGGCGCTGGCTGCGCCTGAACCAGCGCGACCTGCTGCTGTTCGACCCGCAGGCGCTGCGCGTCACCTACCTGCCGATTGCCGCTGATGCGGTGTATAGCGTCAGCCTTACACCAACCGGGCTGCTGGCCGAACCGATGAATCCGGCGGCGGAAGCAGCGTTGAAGGACTGGTAGCGGCCAGCAGGCAGGTAGATGTGGGGTGGGCTTTAGCCCACAGAGTGATTGGTGGGCTGAAGCCCACCCTACAAAGCCGGTAGCGGCGGTGGGGCAGCAGGGCGGATGCCATTTTTATAGCCGGCCTTAGGGGTAAAAAGCTTCGCGGACGAGTCCGCTCCCACAGGCGATCAGCGTAAACGCGACTGGCACAGTTGCTCTTGTGGGAGCGGACCTGTCCGCGAAAACTGTCAGCGTTCACCTCTATCAAGCAAAAAAGCCGCGATCCTGCAACGCGGTCGCGGCCTTCTGTAGCTGACGGGCATTAACCGACTTAATACCTTGTCGCCTGTGTCATCCGGCCTCAGGAGAGGAAGCCGCCATCCACGTTCAGCGCCACGCCGGTGGTGTAGCTGGAGGCGTCGCTGGCCAGGTACAGCACGGTGCCGGCCATCTCGCTGGGGTCGGCCACGCGCTTGAGCGGGATGCGCTGCAGGGCGTGCTTGAGGATGGCGTCGTTCTTGGTCAGCGCCGAGGCGAACTTGGTGTCGGTCAGGCCTGGCAGCAGGGCGTTGCAGCGAATGCCGAACTGGGCGCATTCCTTGGCGAATACCTTGGTCATGCTGATCACCGCCGCTTTGGTCACCGAGTAGATACCCTGGAACTCGCCCGGCGAAATGCCATTGATCGAGGCGACGTTGATGATCGAGCCGCCGCCGTTTTCCTTCATCAGCTTGCCGCCTTCGATGGACATGAAGTAGTAGCCGCGGATGTTCACGTCAACGGTCTTCTGGAAGGCGCCCAGATCGGTGTCCAGCACGTTGCAGAACTGCGGGTTGGTAGCGGCGTTGTTGACCAGAATGTCCAGGCGGCCGAACTGCTCGCGAATCTGTGCGAAGACATTGGTGATCTGCTCCATCTCGCCGATGTGGCAGGCGATGGCGGTGGCCTTGCCGCCTTCGGCGGTAATGGCATCGGCCACGGCTTGGCAGCCGTCGATCTTGCGGCTGGAGACGATCACGTGCGCGCCTTGCTGGGCCAGCAGCTTGGCGATGGCCTCGCCGATGCCGCGGCTGGCGCCGGAGACGAAGGCGATCTTGCCATCGAGGTCGAACAGTTGGGTCTTGGACATTGTAATTACCCCGGGGTTAGAGAGTGGATTTGCCGATGACCTGCAGGCACATCTGCTCCAGCAGCTTGTTCATGTGAATGAACTGAGCGAAGCGCTTGTCCTGGGTCTGGCCGTGATAGAAGCGGTAATAGATCTGCTGGACGATACCGGCCAGGCGGAACAGGCCGTAGGTGTAGTAGAAGTCGAAGTTGTCGATCTTGATGCCGGCTTTCTCGGCGTAGTAGTCGACGAACTGCTGACGCGTGAGCATGCCCGGTGCGTTGCTCGGCTGGCGCCGCATCAGCTGTACCGGCGCCGGGTCGCTGGCCTCGATCCAGTAGGCCAGGGTGTTGCCCAGGTCCATCAGCGGATCGCCGATGGTGGTCATCTCCCAGTCGAGCACCCCGATGATCTGCATCGGGTTGTTCGGGTCGAGGATCACGTTGTCGAAGCGGTAGTCGTTGTGCACGATGCCCGGCTTGTGGTGGTCGGCCGGCATCTTGTCGTTCAGCCAGGCCCTGACCTGCTCCCAGGTCGGCGCATCCGGGGTCAGAGCCTTCTCGTAGCGGTCGCTCCAGCCTCTGATCTGGCGCTCGACATAGCCCTCGGGCTTGCCCAGATCGCCCAGGCCGCAGGCGTCGTAATCGACGTTGTGCAACTCCACCAGTTTATCGATGAAGCTCTTGCACAGCGCGGTAGTCTGCTCGGCGCTGAAGTTCAGCGCGGCCGGCATGTCCGAGCGCAGGATGATGCCCTTGACCCGTTCCATGACGTAGAACTCGGCACCAATCACCGACTCGTCGGTGCAATGCACGTAGGCCTTGGGGCAGTAGGGAAAACCGGCGTTGAGCTGATTGAGAATGCGGTATTCGCGGCCCATGTCATGAGCGGACTTGGCCTTGTGGCCGAACGGCGGGCGGCGCAGCACGAATTCCTGCTCGGGGTATTCGATCAGGTAGGTCAGGTTGGATGCGCCACCGGGAAACTGGCTGATCTTCGCTTCGCCGCTCAGGCCGGGAATGTTGGCCTTCAGGTAACTGTCGATGACGCTGGCGTCGAGCTCTTCGCCTGTGCGGATGCGGGTGGATTGGTCGGTGAGCGCCATACTTATCCCTTCTACTTATGATGGGTGCCCTAGATAATTGGTTAATCTAATGCTGCACCCAAGCCGTCACAAGCAATACGCGCCGATATAGGCGGGCGTGTTGCACCACAATCAAGCTGCCTGATCAGTCACTTTCAGCCTGCTGGAGCGGGGCTGTCAGCAATGCGCAGGGCAAAAAAAACCGGAGTGCCAGGACTCCGGTTTTTTGTTGATGCGATCAGCTAACCAATCAGACCGGGAACAGCTCGCCCAGCTTCATCGCCAGCATCATGTCGCCTTCGGCGCGCAGCTTGCCGGCCATGAAAGCCTGCATGCCGTCGGTTTCGCCGCTGACGATGCCTTTGAGGGTTTCGCTGTCCATGATCAGGGTCACGTTGGCGTTCGGGTTGTCGCCTTGCTCGAGGGCGCAAGTGCCGTCCTTGACGATCAGCGCGTAGTTCTCGCCATCTTCAATGTTGAACTGGAACACCAGATCCAGGCCTGCAGCGGCGCTGGCGTTGAACTTGGATTGCATGGTTTGGGCGATGTCAGCAACACTCATGGTCTTATCCTTTTTTCGGTTTTTTCGCGCAGCCTCGCGGCCGCATTGGGCTGGAGCTCATCGATAGGTGATGAGCTCCGGCGCCTTCAGCAGCTGTAAATGCACATGGCTGTTGAAGGAAGCCAGACTCACCTCGTGGCCGCGGAATTTCAGCTGGCTGAGCGAGGTATTGACGATTTGCCAATTCAGTTCGAAGGCCTTTGCCGAAGGCACGCCGGTGATCAGGCGGAGCAGGGCGGTGATGGTGCCGCCGGAAGTGAACACGGCGATATTCTGTTTGCTGCCTGCCTGCTCGAGGATGCGCCGCAGGCCGCCTTCGACCTGCTCGACATAGGCTTGCCAGCTTTGCAGGCCGGGCTTGTCATGTTCGCCGGATATCCAGCGATGGATCAGCTTGGCGAACAGACGCTGGAACTCGGCTCGGTTTTGCGCGCCATTGCGCAGGATGTGCAGCGCTTCGGGTTCTTCCGGCAGCATATCCGGCAGCAGGGTGCGGATCACCGCGTCGGCATCGAATTCGTTGAAGGCTTCGTCGATATCCAGTGCCGGCGGGCTGCTCATGCGTTGCAGCGCCGCGTCGGCCGTGTGCTGCTGGCGGCGCAGGCTGCCGCTGATGCAGCGATCGAAGGTGATGCCGAGGCGTTCGAGATGTTCGCCCAGCACTTCGGCTTGGCGCACGCCGACAGGAGACAGGACATCGTAGTCGTCTGCACCGAATGAGGCCTGGCCATGTCGAATCAGATAGATGCTGCCCACGTCCGTATCGATCCCGGCACGTTGAATGTTTCGCGAGGTTATGAGGAAGCTCGAGGGCTGTCAACGAAAAAACATACGCTTGTTTGAATCGCTCGTGTGGCCTTTCTGTAGCGCTGACGCGCTTGGCCGCCGAGGCGCTGCGCCGGTATGCTTGAGCCTTCGTGCGCCCAGGCGCTACTGCAATGTCCGAGGGGGATCCGTGGAGTTTCTTAGCGAGTACGCCAGCTTTCTGGCGAAAACCCTGACCCTGGTGGTCGCCATCGTCGTGGCGCTGGTGGCCATCGCCGCCACCCGTGGCCGAGGGCGGCGCGCAGGCGGCCAGCTGCAAGTGGACAAGCTCAATGATTTTTACAGGGACCTGCGCGAGCGCCTGGAACAGAGCGTGCTGCCCAAGGATCAGCTCAAGGCAACGCGCAAGGCGGAGGCCAAGGCCGCCAAGCAGGACAAAAAAGCACCGCCGAGTAAATCGCGCGTGTTCGTGCTGGATTTCGATGGCGACATCAAGGCTTCGGCTACCGACAACCTGCGCCATGAAGTGACTGCGCTGCTGTCCATGGCCAAGGCCGAAGATGAAGTGGTGCTACGCCTGGAAAGCGGTGGTGGCATGGTGCACAGCTATGGTCTGGCATCCTCTCAGCTGGTGCGCATCCGCGATGCCGGCATCCCATTGACTGTGTGCGTGGACAAGGTGGCCGCCAGCGGTGGTTACATGATGGCCTGCATCGGCCAGAAAATTCTCAGTGCGCCGTTCGCCATTCTCGGCTCCATCGGCGTGGTGGCGCAGCTGCCCAACGTGCATCGCCTGCTGAAGAAGCACGAAATCGATTTCGAGGTGCTGACAGCTGGTGAATACAAGCGCACCCTGACCGTGTTCGGCGAGAACACCGAAAAGGGCCGGGAGAAGTTTCAGGAAGACCTGGAAACCACGCACGAGCTGTTCAAGGGCTTCGTCGCGCGTTATCGCCCGCAGCTGGATATCGACGCCATCGCCACTGGCGAAGTCTGGCTGGGCATGGCCGCGCAGGAGCGGCTGCTGGTGGACGAGCTCAAGACCAGCGACCAGTACCTGGCCGAACGTGCCGCCGAAGCTGAACTGTTCCACCTGCACTTCGCTCAGAAAAAGAGCCTGCAGGAACGTGTCGGGCTGGCCGCGAGCATGGCGCTGGATCGCTTCGTGCTGACCTGGTTGAGCCGGCTCAACCAGCAGCGCTTCTGGTAACGCTTCGTTCAGGACGGGTTGCGTGGCCGACTCGCGCTGCGCAGCGAACCACGACAAGAGGAGAGGGTGATGACCGAGTTCAAGGCCTTGCTGGTCAGTGAAGGCACCGACGGCAGCTTCCAGCGTGAAGTCGTTCAGCGCAACGTCGAGCAACTGCCGCAAGGCGAACTGCTTATTCGCGTGCGCTATTCATCGCTGAACTACAAGGATGCGCTGTCCGCCAGTGGCAATCGCGGCGTGACCAAGGCGTATCCGCATACGCCCGGCATCGACGCAGCGGGTGTAGTCGAGGCTTCCAGCGTGGCCGAGTTCGCCGTTGGTGATGAGGTCATCGTCACCGGCTACGACCTGGGCATGAACACCGCAGGCGGCTTCGGCCAGTACATCCGCGTGCCGGCGGCCTGGGCGATCAAGCGCCCGCAAGGCCTGCCGCTGCGCGAGGCGATGATCCTCGGTACTGCCGGGCTGACCGCTGCACTGTGCGTGGACAAGCTGGAGCAGGCTGGCGTCACGCCCGAGGCCGGAACCGTATTGGTCACCGGCGCCACGGGCGGTGTCGGCAGCATTGCCGTGGTGCTGCTCAAGCAGTTGGGCTATCGCGTCGCCGCCGCGACCGGCAAGGCCGAACAGGCTGAGTTCCTGCGCGGCCTGGGTGCTGAGGAAATCATCAGTCGTGAAGAGCTGCAGCAGGGCAGCGAGCGGCCGATGCTCAAGGAGCGCTGGGCGGCTGCGGTGGATACGGTGGGCGGCGACATTCTGTTCAACGTGGTCAAGTCGCTGCGCCACAGCGGCAGCGTGGCCTGTTGCGGGTTGACCGCTGGCGTCGGCTTCCAGGCCAGCGTACTGCCGTTCATCCTGCGCGGGGTCAACCTGCTGGGCGTGGACTCGGTGGAACTGCCGCTGGTGGTCAAGGCATCGATGTGGGACAAGCTGTCGCTGCAGTGGAAACTCGATCTTTCCCCGCTGCGCCGGGAAGTCGGGTTAGCGGAGCTGCCCGAGGCCATCGAGCGCATATTGGCTGGCGGCATGGTCGGGCGCATCCTGGTGCGGCTCGATTGAGCACTGAGCGAGGCCCGTCGATGACGGGCCTCTGCATTTTCAGGCCTGGCTGACGTACATGGTGATTTCTGCGCGCAGTACCGGTTTGTCACCGACGTACGCCATCACCGGCACCTTGATGTCGCCGGTCTGACCCCAATCTACTTCGCTGCCGTCGGCCACCGTGCGGATATCGCCATCGGCCTTGGCCAGGTACTCGACCGTCATGCCCTTGGGAATCCAGCGGCACCCAGCAGGAATGGAGGCGTCGGTCATGCTGCCGGCGGCGAGCTCGGCGGCATTGCACAGCGCGATGGCATGTACCGTGCCGATATGATTCAGCACCTCACGGCGCTTGGCGAAATGCACCTCGGCATAGCCTGGGCGCAGTTCGACCATCTGCGGTGCGATGCTGGCGAAATAGGGGGCGACTTGACCGATCATCGCGCTGAACTGGGCAGCGCCGGCCTGCTGAAACATCTGCAACATCTGACTCATGACTCTCTCCTGCGTATTGGCGATTGAAGATGAGCGCGCGCCGAGGCAGTATACGAGCATTAGAAATTTATTCTAGAAAAATATTCTAGTCATGGAGAGCGACATGGCCCGTCCATCACGCAAAGACGAGATCCTGCAGGCTGCGCTGGCCTGTTTCACCGAGCATGGCGTTGACGCCACCACTATCGAGATGATTCGTGACCGTTCTGGCGCGAGCATCGGTAGCCTGTATCACCACTTCGGCAACAAGGAGCGGATCATCGCCGCACTCTATCTGGCCGGCACTGCGCAATACGCCGAGCTGCTACAGCGCGGTTTCGCCGACGCAGCCAGCGCCGAAGCCTGCGTCAAGCTGCTGGTGACCAGCTATATCGACTGGGTGGTGGCCAATCCGGATTGGGCGCGCTTTATCCTGCACAGTCGCAGCCGGGTCGAAGCTGGGGAAATGGGTGATGCCCTGCGCGAAGCCAATCGCCAACATTTTGCGCAGATTCTCTCGGCGCTCGCCGAGTACCGTCTGCAGGGGCTGTTCAAGGCGCTGCCGGATGACTGTTTCGCCTCGGTGGTGATTGGGCCTACCCAGGATCTGGCGCGCAATTGGCTAGCTGGCCGCACCCTGAGCGAGCTGGCAGACTGCCGCGAGCTGCTGGCGCAGATCGCCTGGGACAGCGTGAAAAGCAGCGGCTAGTCGAAGCGATAGATATCCATACCCAGCGCACCATAGGTGAAACCACTGTGCGCCACGGAAAAGGTGCCGCCAGCACCGCGGGCGAAAAACAGCGGCAGCAGGTGCTCTTCACTGGGGTGATTGCGTACGGCATTCGGTGCCAGGCGACGATACTGGTGCAAGGCCTGTTCATCGTTCGCTTCAAGCTTTTCCACCACCCAGTCGCGAAACTCCTTGGCCCAAGGCGTGATGACGTCTGGGCCGGCGCGCCAGTTCAGTTCGCCCAGGTTGTGAGTGATGCTGCCGGAGCCGATCAGCAGGATGCCTTGCTCACGCAGACTGGCCAGCGCCCGCCCGATACGGGTCTGCAGTTCAGGGCCCGCGTGGCTGGGCAGCGACAACTGCAGCACGGGAATGTCGGCGTGCGGATACATCAGCGACAGCGGCACCCAGGCGCCATGGTCGAACGGGCGCTGCGTATCGAGCTCGGCCGGCAGCCCGGCCTCGTTCAATTGCCGGGCGATATCGCCGGCCAGTTGCGGCGCTCCGGGCGCGGGGTACTGCAACGCATAGAGACGGGCCGGAAAGCCACCGAAGTCGTGCCAGGTTTGCGGTTGCTCGCCAGCGGTCAGCAGCAGGTGCTGGCTTTCCCAGTGCGCCGACACCACTAGAACGGCCTTGGGTCTCGACAGCTCGGCGGCCAGTTTGGCCAGGGCCGGGCCACTGGCGCCCGGCTCCAATGCCAGCATGGGCGAGCCGTGGGAAATGAACAGCGAGGGCAACATGGCGATCAGCTCCTGAATTAGGATGTTGCCATGTTCGTTGCTGGATCTATCGACTTCCAGCATAAATAGTTGAGCATTCCTATCGAATCAATGGAGGTTTGATCCATGCACGAAGCGTTCTGGCAGGATCGATGGGCGCGTAGCCAAATCGGTTTCCATCAAGAGAAGGTCAACGGCTATCTGCGTCGCCATTGGTCCACGCTTGGCTTGGCCAGCGATGCGGCAGTCCTAGTGCCGCTGTGTGGCAAGAGCCTGGACCTGGCCTGGCTCGCGGAGCAGGGCCACAGGGTGATTGGCGTCGAGCTGGCCGAGCGGGCGGTAGAGGATTTCTTCGCCGAGCGCGAGGTGCAGCCGCAGGTATCGCAGCGCGGTGCATTCAAGGTTTATCAGGCGGGCAAGCTGGAGGTTCTTTGCGGCGACTTCTTCGCCCTGAGCACCGATGACGTCGCCGATTGCCAGGCCTTCTACGATCGCGCCGCACTGATCGCCCTGCCGCCACAAATGCGCGAGCGCTATGTCGCCCACCTGCAGGCGATATTGCCGGCGCGCTGCCAGGGGCTGCTGGTGACTCTGGTGTATGACCAGCAGCGCATGGACGGCCCGCCATTTTCGGTCGAGGACGCCGAAGTGACGCAGCATTTCGCGGCCGGCTGGGCGCTGCGTATGGTCGAGGAAAAGGACGTGCTGGCGGGCAATCCGCGCTTCACCGACAGTGGCCTTGCCGCAGTGGATGAGCGAGTTTTCCATCTGACGCGCCGCTAGCGACGGCGCTAAGAAAGAAAAGGCGACCCGCAGGTCGCCTTTTTCGTTTGCTATCGATCAGCCGCGGCGACGCAGCGCCTCGATACGATCTTCCAGCGGCGGGTGGGTCATCAGCAGGCCGGCCAGGCCGTTCTTCAGGCCTCCGTTGATACCGAACGCGGTCAGGCTGTCGGGCATTTGCACCGGTACGCCCTGTTCGGCACGCAGGCGCTGCAGGGCGGCGATCATCGAGTTGGTGCCAGCCAGGCGAGCCCCGGCTTCATCGGCCTTGAATTCACGTTTACGCGAGAACCACATGACGATGATGCTGGCCAGAATGCCCAGTACCAATTCGGCGAAGATGGTCGCGATGAAGTAGCCGATGCCGTGGCCGTCTTCATTCTTGAAGATCGCCTTGTCGACGAAGTTGCCGAAAATGCGCGCGAAGAACATCACGAAGGTGTTCACCACGCCCTGAATCAGCGCCAGGGTGACCATGTCGCCGTTGGCTACGTGGCCGATCTCGTGGGCCAGCACCGCGCGCACTTCGTCGGGGGAGAAACGCTCCAGTAGGCCCTGGCTGACGGCGACCAGCGCATCGTTCTTGTTCCAGCCGGTGGCGAAGGCGTTGGACTCGTAGGCCGGGAAGATGCCGACTTCCGGCATCTTGATGCCGGCATCGCGCGACAGCTCTTCGACGGTCTGCAGCAGCCACTGTTCGTGGCGGGTGCGCGGCTGGGTGATGATCTGAGTGCCGGTGCTCATCTTCGCCATCCACTTGGAGATGAACAGCGACACAAGCGAGCCGGCGAAACCGAACACGGCGCAGAAGATCAGCAGGCTGCCATGGTTCTGGCCGGTGAAGCGATCAACCCCCAGCAACTTGAGGGTGATGCTGGCGATAACCAGCACTGCCAGGTTGGTGGCCAGGAACAACATAATGCGCATCATGTGTGAACGGACTCCTCACGGGGAAAGACTTTTACTAATGCCGGCTATATAAGGGCGCCCCCCAGGGGCTTTCAACTGGCGACTATTTCAAACTATGTCGCCTGTGCCGGCGGGCTGGGCGCCAAACAATAGACGGGTAAGCCGAGCGGTGCGTTCCCCGTGCTGCTGAGCGAGCGCCTCGCGCAATTGGAAGGCCAGCGTGGCATGCACGCGGCGCACGCTCGCCGGCAGCGTTTCCCCATCACCGAGGGCGTGAGGAATGGCGCGCGACAGGCGCAGAAAGCCTTTCTCGCTGAGCACCGCCTGATCGAGAGCGTCGTAGGCGATGGTCGATTCGAAGCGCAGATAACCTTCCTCGGCCAGCCACAGCAACGCGCCCAGGCAGGCCTGGTGACGCTTGCTGGGCAGGCCGAATTCATCCGGCTCCTCACGGCCGATCAGGTCTTCCACGTACAGCGCCATCTTGCGCGGGAAGGCCTGATAGAGCATCAGCAGGCCGCTGGCGGCGTCCTTGTAGAAGTCGTCGATCTGCAGGTCCATGCCGGCCTACTGACGGTAGGTCTTGAGGAAATTGCCGATACGGCCGATGGCCTGCTCCAGGTCGTCGACGCGGGGCAGGGTGACCACGCGGAAGTGGTCCGGCCACGGCCAGTTGAAGGCGGTGCCCTGGACGATCAGCAGCTTTTCCGAGAGCAGCAGGTCGAGGACGAACTTCTCGTCGTTATGGATCGGGCAAACCTTCGGGTCGATCTTCGGAAAAGCGTACAGCGCCCCCATGGGTTTCACGCAGCTAACGCCAGGGATGTCGTTGAGCAATTCCCAGGTGCGGTTGCGCTGCTCCAGCAGGCGGCCGTTGGGCAGCACCAGGTCGTTGATGCTCTGGTAGCCGCCGAGCGCGGTCTGGATCGCATGCTGGCTCGGCACGTTGGCGCACAGGCGCATGTTGGCGAGGATATCCAGGCCTTCGATATAGCTCTGCGCCTTGTGCTTGGGCCCGGAAATCGCCACCCAGCCGGAGCGGAAACCGGCCACGCGGTAGCTCTTGGACAGGCCGTTGAAGGTCAGGCAGAGCACGTCGGGTGCCAGCGAGGCCGTGCTGATATGCACGGCTTCGTCGTAGAGAATCTTGTCGTAGATCTCGTCGGAGAAGATCACCAGGTTGTGCTGGCGCGCAAGTTCGACGATATCCTGCAGCACTTCCTTGGAATACACCGCCCCGGTGGGGTTGTTCGGGTTGATCAGCACCAGTGCCTTGGTGTTCGGCGTGATCTTGGCGCGCATGTCGGCGATGTCGGGGAACCAGCCGGCCTGCTCGTCGCACAGGTAGTGCACCGGCTTGCCGCCGGACAGCGCCACGGCGGCAGTCCACAGCGGATAGTCGGGCGCCGGGATGAGCACCTCGTCACCGTTGTTGAGCAGCGCCTGCATGGCCATGACGATCAGTTCGGACACGCCGTTGCCGAGGTAGATGTCCTCGATGGTGACGCCTTCGACCTGCTTCTGCTGGTAGTACTGCATCACCGCCTTGCGCGCGCTGAACAGCCCTTTGGAGTCGCTGTAGCCCTGGGCGGTAGGCAGGTTGCGGATGACGTCCTGGAGGATCTCCTCGGGCGCTTCGAAACCGAACGGTGCCGGGTTGCCGATGTTCAGCTTGAGGATGCGCTGGCCTTCCTCCTCCAGACGCTTGGCGTGCTTGAGCACCGGCCCGCGAATGTCGTAGCAGACGTTGGCGAGCTTGTTCGATTTGCTGACCTGCATGTAAGAAATCCCGAGCTAAGGAGAACCCACTGAAGCACGCTGCAAAATTCTCCCGGCGGGGAATCTTGGCAGCCCTTAACGTGGGTGACAGACTGGGGTCGAATCATACGTGGCGACCTGGGCGCGGCAAAGGTGCCGGGCCTGCTTTTTTCTGGCCTGCCACGCTGCGCACATTCGTGTCGCGGCCCGGAAAACTAGCAGTCGCAGTTTGCGGGGCGAGCGCCTGATGTGATGCTGACGTCGTATGCGAAGCCCCGTGTTGCCTATTACCGAGGAGGTATCCGTTCGTGGATAAAGTCGACAAGTCGTTGGACAGCTGGCGTGAGGAACTGACGGACGAGCAGTTCCATGTGTGTCGCCTGGGCGGCACGGAGCGACCGTTCACTGGCGCTTACCATGACGAAAAGACCCCAGGTATCTACCACTGCGCCTGCTGCGGCGAAGCCCTGTTCGATTCGGACGCCAAGTACGATTCCGGCAGTGGTTGGCCGAGCTATTTCCAGCCGATCAACGACGAGGTGATCGCCAGCCTCGACGATTACAGCCATGGCATGCACCGCATCGAGGTCAAATGCGCCAAGTGCGATGCTCATCTGGGGCACGTGTTTCCGGATGGCCCGCGCCCGACCGGGCTGCGTTACTGCATCAATTCGCTGTCGCTGAAGCTGCTACCGCGCGATTGATATGGCATGCCAGGCACCTTGCGTGCCTGGCGCACGCCGCTCAACCCTGTAGAGGCGAGCCCTGGCGGCTCTCCTCGAGGGCATTGCAGGCCTGCTGAATCATGTCTTCGGTGATTGGTACTTCGCGGCCCTGACCATCGATGATAAAACCGCCCACCGGTTGCTGCCGTTGCTGGGTGGTGGCGGGGTGGTGTTGGGCATTGTTCTGCAAGCTCATGGCCTGTCTCCTCATCAGTAGTGCGCGCCAGTCTAGATCGATCAGATGAAGGCGCGGTGACAACTGCAACGGCGGAACTCCGTCACATAACATTTGGCGAAAGTCGTAGTGCAGGCTGCGTGCCAGCTTGCCTGGAACGAGGAATACATGGCGCGTTTTCATATTGGTCTGATCATCAACCCCCTGGCCGGGCTGGGCGGCCCGGCCGCCTTCAAGGGCAGCGACGGCATGGCCGAGCAGGCGCTGGCTCTGGGTGTCGAAGCAAAGGCCGCGCAACGTACGCGCACCGCGCTTGAACAATTGCTGCCGCTGCGCGAGCGCGTCGAGTTCGTCAGCTACCCAGGGGCGATGGGTGGAGATCTATTAGCGCAGATGGGCTTCGCGCATCGTCTGCTGGGTGAGTTGGGCGAGGGCGCGACAAGCGCCGAAGATACTCAGCGTGCGGTGCGGCAACTGCAGGACGCCGGCGTGGCCTTGATTCTGTTCGCCGGTGGCGACGGCACCGCGCGTGACGTCTGCACGGTGGTGAACGCGTCGCAGCCGGTGCTGGGCATTCCGGCCGGGGTAAAGATCCAGTCCGGTGTTTACGCCATCAGCCCACGTGCGGCGGGCGAGTTGACCGCGCGACTGGTCGAAGGTGGCCTGGTGCGCCTGGCCAGCGGTGAAGTGCGCGATATCGACGAGGCCGCGCTGCGCGAAGGGCGTGTCACCGCGCGCTGGTATGGTGAGCTGTGCGTGCCGCAAGAGGGCGGTTATGTGCAGGCGGTCAAGCAAGGTGGGATGGAATCCGAGGAACTGGTGCTAGCCGATTTGGCTGCCTGGCTGGAGAGCGAGTGGCAGCCGGATGCTCGCTACGTGTTCGGTCCCGGTTCGACCCTGCACGGTCTGGCGCAGAATCTCGGGCTGGAAACTACCCTGCTCGGTGTCGATGTGATCGAGGGCGGCCAGGTGATTGCCCGCGACGTCAACGAAGCCCAACTGTTCGCCTTGGTCGAGGGGCACCCGACTTACCTGCTGGTGACCGCAATCGGCGGCCAGGGGCATATCATCGGCCGCGGCAATCAGCAGATCAGCCCGCGTGTGCTGCGCGCCGTCGGCCTGGAGCGCCTGCGCGTAGTCGCCACCAAGCGCAAGCTGGCGACGCTGGAGGGCCGGCCGCTGTTGGTCGATAGTGGTGACGTGGCGCTGGATGATGCCTTCCCCGATGCCGTGCGGGTCTGGGCGGGTTACAAGGAAGAGTTGCTCTATCCCCTGAGCCGATAGGAGAGCGAATGCGCATACTGGTTCTATTGCTGGCTTGGTCGCTGGCGCTTGCCGCGCAGGCCATCGAGGCTGACAGGCTGGTGCTGGATGCACGCAAGCAGGTCGGCGTGACTCTGGGTTATGACCCTGCCTACCGCCAGTTAAGTTACCCCGGTGGCGACGTGCCCATGGCTACCGGCGTGTGCACCGACGTGGTGGTCCGCGCGCTGCGTCAGCAGGGACTGGATCTGCAGGAGGCGGTGCATCGCGATATGCGTGGCAACTTTGCCGTCTACCCGAAAAACTGGGGGCTGAGCCGGCCGGACAGCAATATCGACCACCGCCGCGTGCCCAATTTGATGACCTGGTTCAAGCGCCAGGGCTGGTCGCTGCCGGTCAGTCAGGACGCTGCGGCTTACCGGGCTGGCGATATCGTCACCTGGGATCTGGGGCGCGGCCTGACTCATATCGGCATCGTCAGTGATCGCCAGGCGCCCGGTGCAGCACCGCTGATCCTGCACAACATCGGCCGTGGCACGCAGGAAGAAGACATTCTGTTCGCCTACCGCATCACGGGGCACTATCGGCCAGTCGCCCAGCAGGTGAGTGCCGGCCAATGACCGAACGGGCGCCTGGTCTCGCCGCTGGCGAGCGCGTCGTGCTGTTCGACGGCGTGTGCAAACTGTGCAATGGCTGGGCGACGTTTCTTATCCGCCATGACCGTACCAGGCAGTTTCGCCTGGCGTCCGTGCAGTCCGCCCAGGGGCAGGCGTTGCTGGCCTGGTACGGGCTGCCGACCGATCGTTTCGACACCATGGCCCTGATCGACGAGGCGGGGCTGCATGTGCGCTCCACGGCGCTGCTGCGCATTCTCTCGGGCTTGCCGCTACCCTGGCGTGCGCTGAGGATGCTGCGCCTGGTGCCCAGGCCGCTGCGCGATTGGTGTTATGACCGCATTGCGCTGAATCGCTATCGCCTATTCGGTCGACATGACGTATGCATGCTGCCCACGGCCGATCATGCCGAGCGTTTTCTGCATGACTGAGCGGCGCCTGGCGCATATCGCCTGGCTTGCACGGCTGGCATTGGCAGCGGTCTTCATCTGGCATGGCCTGGCGCCGAAGATACTCTGGCTGAGCCCCGACGAGGTGGCGATGATCGCTGCCCACGGCCTGCCGGACCATCCTCTGTTCGCGCCGCAGTTGATCGCGGCTGTCGGCGGTGTCGCCGAGATCCTGCTGGGCATCGTGTTGCTGCTCCTACGCCGGCAGCGCTGGCCTCTGCTGGTCGCCGGCGCAGCATTGCTGGCGCTGCTGCTTGATGTGGCGCTGCTCAGCCCCCATCTGTTGATCCAGGCGTTCAATCCGCTTTCTACCAACCTGGCTGCGTTGGCGCTATGCGCGGTGGCCTGGCTGGCCGAGGCGCCCACGGCTACCGACTCCTGAGGCCCGTATGATCTCGTTGCTGTCTTCTCGTCAGCGCGGCGCGATGCGCCTGGCCTGGCGTTTCATCGTGCCTTATCGCGGCCGGGTGCTGGGTGCGCTGCTGGCATTGCTGTTCACGGCGGCGATCACGCTGTCCATGGGGCAGGGTATCAAGCTGCTGGTGGATCAGGGGCTGGCCACGCAATCGCCGGCTGCGCTGCGTCAGTCGCTGCTGCTGTTCTTCGTGCTGGTAATGGCTCTGGCCGTCGGCACCTACACGCGTTTCTACCTGGTGTCGTGGATCGGCGAGCGGGTGGTGGCCGACATCCGCCGGCGAGTGTTCGATCACCTGATCGAGCTGCACCCTGGTTTCTACGAGCGCAATCGCAGTTCGGAGATCCAGTCGCGACTGACGGCTGATACCACGCTGTTACAGTCGGTGATCGGCTCGTCGCTGTCGATGGCGCTGCGCAACCTGATCATGCTGATCGGCGGCAGCGTGCTGCTGGTGATCACCAACCCGAAACTCAGCGGTATCGTCCTGCTGGCCTTGCCGCTGGTGGTTGCGCCGATCCTGCTGTTCGGCCGCCGCGTGCGCGCGCTGTCGCGGCAGAGCCAGGATCGCGTGGCCGATGTCGGCAGCTACGTCGGTGAGGTGCTGGGGCAGATCAAGACGGTGCAGGCCTACAACCACCAGAACGAGGACAAGCGGCGCTTTGGCGAGTCCGCCGAGGCCGCTTTCGATGTGGCGCGCAAGCGCATTGCCCAGCGTTCCTGGCTGATCACCGTGGTCATCGTGCTGGTGCTCGGTGCCGTGGGGGTAATGCTCTGGGTCGGCGGCATGGATGTGATCGCCGGGCGCATTTCCGGCGGTGAGCTGGCGGCTTTCGTGTTCTACAGCCTGATCGTCGGCTCGTCCTTCGGCACCCTGAGCGAGGTGATCGGCGAGTTGCAGCGTGCGGCAGGCGCAGCCGAGCGTATCGGTGAGCTGCTGCGCTCCAGCAACGCCATCGTCGCGCCGCAGCAGCCGCAACATCTGCCGCAGCCGGTACAGGGCCGTATCGAGCTGCAGGGCGTGCGTTTCGCCTATCCGTCGCGTTCGGACAGTTACGCCATCGATGGTATCGACCTGCAGGTGGCGGCCGGGGAAACGCTGGCGCTAGTGGGGCCGTCCGGAGCTGGTAAGTCGACGCTGTTCGATCTGCTGCTGCGCTTCTTCGACCCGCAGGCCGGGCGCATCCTCATCGATGGCGTGCCGATCGACCAACTGGACCCGCGTGAGCTGCGTGCCTGCTTCGCCCTGGTTTCGCAGAACCCGGCGCTGTTCTTTGGCTCGGTGGAGGACAACATTCGCTATGGCCGCCTCGATGCCAGTCAGGCCGAGGTGGAAGCCGCCGCGCGGGCAGCGCACGCGCATGAATTTATCCAGCGTCTGCCGCAGGGCTACCAGACCCACCTGGGCGAAGCAGGTCTGGGACTTTCCGGCGGGCAGCGCCAGCGTCTGGCGATTGCCCGGGCATTGCTCGCCGATGCGCCGATCCTGCTGCTCGACGAGGCCACCAGCGCACTGGATGCAGAGAGTGAACACCTGATCCAGCAGGCGCTGCCATCGCTGATGGCCGGGCGCACCACGCTAGTGATCGCCCATCGCCTGGCCACGGTGAAGCAGGCAGACCGCATCGCCGTGGTCGAACAGGGGCGTGTCGCTGCCATTGGCAATCATGCCGAGCTGATCGAAAGCAGCCCTTTGTATGCGCGCTTGGCCGAGCTGCAGTTCAGCAACTAGCTCTTGGGTCTGATAGTGGCGGCCGCTCCGGCCGAGGCGACGATGATGGCGCCCACGGCCAGCCACTGGCCCCAGAGCAGCTTCTCGCCGAGAAAGGCCAGGCCACACATTGCGGCGACTGCCGGTTCCAGGCTCATCAGTACGCTGAAGGTGCGCGCTGGCAGGCGTGTCAGGGCGACCATCTCCAGACTGTAGGGCAGGGCCGACGACAGCACCGCGACGCCAAGGGCGATGGGCAGCAGGTCGAGGCTGAGCAGGTCGCTGCCCGCGTGCCAGACGCCGATGGGCAAGACCAGCAGCGCGGCGACCCAGGTGCCCAGTGCGACGGTGTGGCGACCATGCTGGGCGCCGGCCTTCTGCCCAAAGACGATATACAGCGCCCAGCAGATGCCGGCGCCGAGCGCCAAAGCCGCACCGAGCGGGTCGATGGCGCTTTGCGTGGCGCCTGTCGGCAGCAGCATCCACAGGCCGGCGATGGCCAGAATCACCCAGACGAAATCCAGCAGGCGACGCGAGGAAAACAGCGCCAGGGCCAGCGGACCGGTAAATTCCAGCGCTACGGCGATGCCCAGCGGGATGCTCTGCAGCGCCATGTAGAACATCAGGTTCATGCCGCCGAGCGCCAGGCCGTAGGCCAGCAGAGCGTGGCATTTGCGCAGGTCGAGCCGGGCACGCCAGGGCTGCATCACCAGCGACAGAATGATCGCGCCGAGCACCAGGCGCAGGGCTGTGGTGCCCTCGGCGCCGACCAGCGGGAACAGGTTCTTGGCCAGCGAGGCGCCGCTCTGGATAGAGACCATGGCCACCACCAGCAGAGCGATGGGGACAAGAAGGGCGGAGCGTGGCATGAAGGTGTCCTGATGAAATCGCAGGGGGCTGTTAGGTGGCCGGGCTATCCGTTTTCCGTGAGGACGGCTTTTTTTCTGCCCTGGCCGCGTTAAGTGCCCTGCTAGGGGCAGATACCGGTCAGTAACGGCTTGTGTGGAAGCATGACTGCTGCAAGGGATGCGACGGGTAAAACTTTGCGGACAAGTCCGCTACCACGAGCAGCGCTTCTGTAGGAGCGGACTTGTCCGCGAAATGGGCAGCTTTCGCTACCCTTGGGTCAAGAACAGCCGCAATCGGGCAAAACAGTCGCGGCTTCTTTCCTGATGGCCTGGCGTTGGCTGCCAGGGCCGGTGTTTTAACGGGCGCTGGTCCGTCAGTGGTATTCGCACAGGTACGCGGTGTCGACGGCGACCTTGAGCTGGAACTTGCTGTTGGCCTCAACGGTGAACTGGCTGCCGGCCTCATAGGTGTTCCAGCTGTCGCTGCCCGGCAGTTTGACGGTCAGGGCGCCGGCGACGACATGCATGACTTCCAGTTGGCTGGTGCCGAACTCATATTCGCCCGGAGCCATCACACCGATTGTGGCGGGGCCTTCGGCCATGGCGAAGCCGATGGATTTGACGGTGCCGTCGAAGTACTCGTTGACCTTGAACATCTGCGATTCCTTGGAGGGTTGGAAAAGTCGCCGAGAGCCATGTTTCGCGTCGCGCGGCGACGGCCCGAGGGGCGGTCGCTACGGATGGCAGGCGATAAAAGGGTCGCCAGTATGCCCAAGCGGCTTTTCTTCGTCATCTGTCTTTGAGAGGAAGTACCAGTGGCAGCAGGCGCGCGGTATTGCGTGCGTCTTCGAGCGCACGGTGCTGTTGCCCTTGGAACTGCATGCCGGCCAACTGCAAGGCACTGTGCAGGCCGACCGGGCGTTGCAGTTGGCGGGCCTTGGCGAACGCCTGCTTCAGATTCAGGTGGGGTACGTCAGCCAGCAGGCTATCGAGCCTATGCTGACGCCATTCCTGCTCCAGCTGGCGGCGATCATAGTCGCCCCAGCTGCTCCAGCCGATCAGGCGCGGCGCATGCTGTGACAGCCAGCGCTCGAACTGGCTCCAGACCTGCGGCATCGATGCGGCGCCGTCGACGTCAGCCTGGGTGATGTGGGTGAGCTCGCGGCAGAAATCGGTCAGGCACGGGCGCCGCTGCGGTTTGACGATGCGCTGGAAGTGATCGCGCTCATGGCCGTCAGCGCCAACCAGGCTGGCACCGATCTCGATGATTTCCATTTCTTCCATCGGCCAGCCGCCTTCGTCGGTGGTGGCTTCCAGGTCGATGACCAACCAATGTCCCATTGGTGCTCCTAATCGTTCGCAAGGCCTTGCTCGGGGCCGATTGGCAGGCAGTATGGAAGGCCTTTCCGGCCGGGGCAAACGTCGTGTTAGGCTCTGCGACCTATGTCCGCAGGAGGTTGTTATGGCAAAGGTCGCATTTATCGGCTTGGGCGTTATGGGGTATCCGATGGCCGGGCATCTCGCCCGCAAGGGTCATCAGGTGACGGTCTATAACCGTTCACCGGGTAAGGCCGAGCAGTGGATGGGGGAGTATGCCGGCAGCAGCGCGCCAACCCCGCGCGAGGCGGCGGCGGGCGCCGAATTGGTGATGTGCTGCGTAGGTAACGACGATGACCTGCGCAGCGTGATTCTCGGCGAGCAGGGCGCCTTCGCCGGCATGGCGCCGGGTGCCATCCTGGTCGATCACACCACCGCTTCGGCCGACGTGGCGCGTGAACTGGCTGCCGTCGCGGCCGAGCGTGGCCTGGGTTTTCTCGATGCGCCGGTGTCCGGTGGCCAGGCCGGTGCGGTCAATGGCGTGCTGACCGTGATGGTCGGTGGTGAAGCCGAAGCCTATGCGGTCGCCGAGCCGGTAATCCAGTGCTACGCGCGCATGATGCGTCTGATGGGGCCGGCCGGCAGCGGCCAGCTGAGCAAGATGGTCAACCAGATCTGCATCGCCGGCCTGGTGCAGGGGCTGGCTGAGGCGCTGAATTTCGCCCAGTGCGCGGGGCTCGATGGCCATGCGGTCGTCGATGTGATCAGCAAGGGGGCCGCGCAGTCATGGCAGATGGAGAATCGCTACAAGACCATGCTTGCCGGCGAGTTCGATTTCGGCTTCGCGGTCGACTGGATGCGCAAGGATCTGTCGATCCTGCTTGAGGAATCGCGTCGCAATGGTGCGCAGCTGCCGGTGACGGCGCTGGTCGATCAGTTCTACGCCGACGTTCAGGGCATGGGCGGCGGGCGCTGGGATACGTCCAGCCTGCTGGCGCGTTTGCAGCGTAACCGCTGATCACGAAAGGTCTCGACGGACGGCGCGCGCCTCATTAGGATCGCCGCCGTTCGTTTGTTGTCGAGGTCGTTTCATGGAGTGTCGTGCCGGTTGCGGTGCCTGCTGCATCGCGCCTTCCATTAGCTCGCCGATTCCAGGCATGCCGAACGGTAAGCCGGCCGGCGTGCGCTGCATTCATCTCACTGCCGAGTTTCTCTGCGCCATTTTTGGTCGCCCGGAACGCCCCGCCGTGTGTGGTGGCTTCAAGGCAGACGTGGACCTGTGCGCCGACGATCGCGACAGCGCCATTCGTATGCTGGGCTGGCTGGAGCAGGCGACGGCCTGAGGATCTGAACCGGCTGCGTTCTGCGCCGGTCGAAAAGCAAACAGTCCTGACGGGAGTTGCCTGACGATGATGCGTTTTTCCGTTTTGCTCATGATGCTGACTGCAATCACCGCCCAGGCTGCCGAAAGGCAGTGGCAGCTGGAGCGTGAAGAGGATGGCGTGAGCGTGTATCTGGCTGATGTGCCGGGGTCGAAATACAAGGCCTATCGCGGTGTCGTGACGATCGATGGCGATCTGGCCGCGGTGCAGGCCGCTCAGGAAGATGTCGAGGGCTCCTGCGCCTGGATCTTCAGTTGCCAGCAGCAGCGTTTGCTCGAGACCAGGGGCGATGTCAGCGAGTTGTACGCTCGCTTCGAGACGCCCTGGCCGGTGAAGGCGCGAGATTCGGTGATTCAGGTGAAGACGCGAACCGAAGCCGATGGCAGCGTTACCCGTCTGCTCAAGGCAGTGCCAGAGCGCTTGCCGGAGGAAAAGGATTTCGTGCGCGTGCAGCGTGTCGATGGCCAGTGGCACCTGAAGCCGCTGGACGGCGGCAAGGTGGAAGTGACGTACGAGGCGCATACCGAGCCGGGCGGCAGCGTGCCGTCGTGGTTGGCCAACAGTTTCGTCGTCGATGCGCCGTTGCAGACGCTGCAAGGCTTGCGGGCGAAAGTGGAAGGGCGTTGAGGCAAGTCGTTCGGCAATAAAAAAGGCTGCCAGATTGGCAGCCTTCTTGGTTTCGCGGCGCTATCAGTCGCGGTCGGCGGGCAGGTCGCGCTGCTCGTAGCCGGTGTACAGCTGGCGCGGACGGCCGATCTTGTAAGGGCCGGAGAGCATTTCCTTCCAGTGCGAGATCCAGCCTACGGTACGCGCCAGGGCGAAGATCACGGTGAACATCGAGGTCGGGATGCCGATGGCCTTGAGGATGATGCCCGAGTAGAAATCCACGTTCGGGTAGAGGTTGCGCTCCTTGAAGTAAGGATCGTTGCGCGCGATCTCTTCCAGCTTCATGGCCAGTTCTAGCTGCGGGTCGTTGATGCCCAGTTCGGCCAGTACTTCGTCGCAGGTCTGCTTCATGACCTTGGCGCGCGGGTCGAAGTTCTTGTAGACGCGGTGGCCGAAGCCCATCAGCTTGAACGGATCGTCCTTGTCCTTGGCCTTGGCCACGAACTTGTCGATGTTCTCCACGCTGCCGATCTCGTCGAGCATGGTCAGCACCGCTTCGTTGGCGCCGCCGTGTGCCGGGCCCCACAGCGCGGCGATGCCGGCAGCGATACAGGCGAACGGGTTGGCACCCGAAGAGCCTGCCAGGCGTACGGTGGAGGTGGAGGCGTTCTGCTCATGGTCGGCGTGGAGGATGAAGATCTTGTCCATCGCCTTGGCCAGCACCGGGCTGATCGGTTTGATCTCGCACGGGGTGTTGAACATCATGTGCAGGAAGTTTTCCGCGTAATTCAGGTCATTGCGCGGGTACATCATGGGTTGGCCCATGGAGTACTTGTAAGTCATGGCGGCGATGGTCGGCATCTTGGCCACCAGGCGCATGGCCGATACTTCGCGGTGCTGCGGATTCTTGATGTCCAGTGAGTCGTGATAGAAGGCGGAGAGGGCGCCAACCACGCCGCACATGATGGCCATCGGGTGGGCATCGCGGCGGAAACCGTTGAAGAAGGTCTTCAGTTGTTCGTGAACCATGGTGTGGTTCTTGATGGTGCTGACGAACTTGGCCTTCTCTTCCTTGCTCGGCAGTTCGCCGTTAAGCAGCAGGTAGCAGGTTTCCAGGTAATCGGATTGCTCGGCGAGCTGCTCGATGGGGTAGCCGCGATGCAGCAGAACACCCTTGTCGCCGTCGATGTAGGTGATCTTCGACTCGCAAGAGGCGGTCGACATGAAACCAGGATCAAATGTGAACCGACCCGTGGAGGTCAGGTTCCGCACATCGATTACATCGGGACCAACAGTGCCGGTCAGAACGGGCAGTTCGACGGGGGCATTGCCCTCGATGATCAACTGCGCTTTTTTGTCAGCCATATGTGGCCTCCTAGTTATGCTTGAAATCATCAGACGGCCCCCCACGCAGGGCCCGCACCACTATAGTGGGATAAATCCGAAAGTCAATTTGCGAGAACCCAGGCAGTAGAAGGGTTTGCGCGGGATTATCAACGAAAAAAGGCCGCTATTTACGCCATTTGAATAAAGGCTGCAATGCGCTTTTTGGGGTAGGGCATTGCATTGTCATTAGTCTGCTAACTGTCTATACTCTGCGCCCGACCGCCAGGGGCTTTGCGGCCATATCATGGCGGTCGTCACTCCTTGGGTGATGGGTACCTGACCAGTGCACTTCCCAACAACTTTGCCCTGATAGTTAGGGGCTCTCAGTGTGATAAAAAGCCGTGAATAGCCAACGACCTGTAAACCTAGACCTTAGGACTATCAAGCTCCCAGTCACCGCTTACACCTCCATTCTCCACCGTATCTCCGGTGTCATCCTCTTTGTCGGTATCGCCATCCTGCTGTTCGGCCTCGACAAGTCGCTGACCTCCGAAGAGGGCTTCGCCCAGGTGAAAGAATGCCTGGCCAGTCCGCTGGCCAAGTTCGTGATCTGGGGTCTTCTGTCCGCTCTGCTGTATCACCTGGTGGCCGGCGTGCGCCACTTGATCATGGACATGGGCATCGGCGAGACGCTGGAAGGCGGCAAGCTGGGCTCGAAAATCGTCATCGCCGTTGCGGCGGTCGTGATCGTGCTGCTGGGGGTGTGGATATGGTAACTAATGTCACGAATTTCTCGCGTTCGGGCCTCTATGACTGGATGGCGCAACGCGTTTCTGCGGTCGTTCTCGCGGCTTACACGCTGTTTCTGCTGGGCTATGTGATCTGCAATCCGGGCATGGGCTACGCCGAATGGCACGGTCTGTTCTCGCATACCGCAATGCGCATTTTCAGCCTGCTGGCCCTGGTTGCACTGAGCGTGCACGCCTGGGTTGGCATGTGGACCATCTCCACCGACTACCTGACGCCGATGGCGCTGGGCAAGTGGGCGACTGGTGTGCGTTTCCTGTTCCAGGCCGTGTGTGGCATCGCCATGTTCGCGATGTTCGTCTGGGGCGTGCAGATTCTGTGGGGTTTCTGATTCATGGCTAGCATCCGTACTCTTTCCTATGACGCCATCATCGTAGGTGGCGGCGGCGCCGGCATGCGTGCTGCGCTGCAACTGGCTCAGGGTGGTCACAAGACTGCCGTGGTCACCAAGGTGTTCCCGACTCGTTCGCACACCGTTTCCGCTCAGGGTGGCATCACCTGCGCCATCGCTTCGGCCGACCCGAACGATGATTGGCGTTGGCACATGTACGATACCGTCAAGGGTTCCGACTATATCGGTGACCAGGACGCTATCGAGTACATGTGTTCCGTCGGCCCGGAAGCCGTGTTCGAGCTCGAGCACATGGGCCTGCCGTTCTCCCGTACCGAGCAGGGGCGCATCTATCAGCGTCCGTTCGGCGGTCAGTCGAAAGGTCCGGACAATCCGACCCAGGCTGCCCGTACCTGCGCTGCTGCCGACCGTACCGGTCACGCGCTGCTGCACACCCTGTATCAGGCCAACCTGAAGGCCGGCACCTCGTTCCTCAACGAGTGGTACGCCGTTGACCTGGTGAAGAACCAGGACGGCGCCATCGTCGGCATCATCGCCATCTGCATCGAGACCGGCGAGACCGTCTACATCCGCTCCAAGGCCGTGGTTCTGGCCACTGGCGGTGCTGGCCGTATCTACGCCTCCACCACCAACGCTCTGATCAACACCGGCGACGGCGTGGGCATGGCCCTGCGTGCCGGCGTGCCGGTGCAGGACATCGAGATGTGGCAGTTCCACCCGACCGGTATTGCCGGCGCCGGTGTACTGGTTACCGAAGGCTGCCGTGGCGAGGGTGGTTACCTGATCAACGCCCATGGCGAGCGCTTCATGGAGCGTTACGCGCCGAACGCCAAAGACCTGGCCGGCCGTGACGTGGTTGCGCGCTCCATGGTCAAGGAAGTCATCGCCGGCAACGGCTGTGGCCCGAACAAGGATCACGTACTGCTGAAGCTCGATCACCTGGGTGAGGAAGTGCTGCACAGCCGCCTGCCGGGTATCTGCGAACTGTCGAAGACCTTCGCCCACGTCGACCCGGTCGTCGCGCCGGTTCCGGTCATCCCGACCTGCCACTACATGATGGGCGGCGTTGCCACCAACATTCATGGTCAGGCCATCACCCAGGACGCCAACGGCAACGACACCATCATCGAAGGTCTGTTCGCTGTCGGTGAGGTCGCCTGCGTATCGGTACACGGTGCCAACCGTCTGGGTGGCAACTCGCTGCTCGATCTGGTGGTATTCGGTCGCGCCGCTGGTCTGCACCTGGAAAAAGCGCTGAAAGAAGGCGTGGAAGTCCGTGGTGCCAGCGAAACCGACATCGAGCAGTCGCTGTCGCGTCTGGCTGGCGTCAACGAGCGCAGCACTGGCGAAGACGTGGCACCGCTGCGTAAAGAGCTGCAACAGTGCATGCAGAACTACTTCGGTGTATTCCGTACCGGCGAATACATGCAGAAGGGCATCCAACAACTGGCCGACCTGCGTGAGCGCATCGCGAAAGTCAAAATCGCGGACAAGAGCCAGGCGTTCAACACTGCGCGTATCGAAGCGCTGGAACTGCAAAACCTGCTCGAAGTCGCCGAAGCGACCGCTGTGGCTGCCGAGGCTCGTAAAGAGTCCCGTGGTGCGCACGCTCGTGAAGACTTCGAGGAGCGCGACGATCAGAACTGGCTGTGCCACTCCCTGTACTTCCCAGGCGAGAAGCGCGTAGCCAAGCGTGACGTGAACTTCGCGCCGAAGACCGTTCCGGCATTTGAACCCAAGGTTCGGACTTATTAAGGGTGACTGATATGTTGCAAGTCAGTGTTTATCGCTACAACCCGGAGAAGGACGCCGCTCCGTTCATGCAGGACTTCCAGGTCGACACCGGCGGCAAGGACATCATGGTCCTCGACGTGCTGGCGCTGATCAAGGAACAGGACGAAGGCTTCTCCTACCGTCGCTCGTGCCGTGAAGGCGTATGTGGCTCCGACGGCATGAACATCAACGGCAAGAACGGCCTGGCCTGTATCACGCCGATCTCCGCTGCCGGCCTCAAGGGCGGCAAGCTGGTGATTCGCCCGTTGCCGGGTCTGCCGGTCATTCGTGACCTGGTCGTCGACATGAGCATCTTCTACAA
This sequence comes from Pseudomonas sp. UBA7530, assembly GCF_002479365.1. Taxonomy (NCBI): domain Bacteria; kingdom Pseudomonadati; phylum Pseudomonadota; class Gammaproteobacteria; order Pseudomonadales; family Pseudomonadaceae; genus Pseudomonas; species Pseudomonas sp. UBA7530. The sequence goes on along the minus strand of NZ_DLMS01000001.1, from coordinate 350,985 downwards.
GCAGTACGAGAAGGTGCAGCCGTTCCTGCAGAACGATACGCCGGCTCCGGCCATCGAGCGTCTGCAGTCGCCGGAAGAGCGCGAGAAGCTCGACGGTCTGTACGAGTGCATTCTGTGTGCGTGCTGCTCGACCAGCTGCCCGTCGTTCTGGTGGAATCCGGACAAGTTCCTCGGTCCCGCTGCGCTGCTGCAGGCCTACCGCTTCCTGGCTGACAGCCGTGACACCAAGACCGCCGAACGTCTGGCCTCGCTGGACGATCCGTTCAGCGTGTTCCGCTGCCGCGGCATCATGAACTGCGTGAACGTGTGCCCGAAGGGTCTGAACCCGACCAAGGCCATCGGCCACGTGCGTAACATGCTGCTGCAAAGCGGTACTTGATTCGCAAGTTGCTATACCTGTAACACCTGCGGGTCCGGCTCCGGTCGGCTCGCAGTAAAGCCAGAGCCGCAGCCCACAAAGCCGCGGCTCATACTCGAAAAATATGACGACCAGCAGGGGCATCCGGGCTGGTACCCGGACTATCTGCGGGAACCCAAGTGGCTTCATCCGAGTCGCAGCAACATGACTTTGATTGGAGCCATGCGGTATTCGCGCCGGTGGTGTCCCCTTACCGAGGGTGACCAAGCATGCAAGAAAGCGTGATGCAGCGCATGTGGGACAGTGCCCACCTATCCGGTGGCAACGCTGCCTACGTGGAAGAGCTCTATGAGCTCTACCTGCACGATCCCAACGCTGTGCCAGAAGAGTGGCGCACTTACTTCCAGAAGTTGCCGACCGACGGCAGCGCTGCAACGGACGTATCGCATTCGACCATTCGCGATCATTTCGTCCTGCTCGCCAAGAATTCGCGTCGCGCCCAGCCGGTTTCCGCCGGGGCCGTCAGCAGCGAGCACGAAAAGAAGCAGGTGGAAGTACTGCGCCTGATCCAGGCCTACCGCATGCGTGGCCATCAGGCCGCCCAGCTTGACCCCTTGGGTCTGTGGGTGCGCACTGCGCCGTCTGACCTGTCGATCAATCACTACGGCCTGACCGACGCGGATCTGGACACTACTTTCCGCACCGGCGAGCTGTACATCGGCAAAGAAGAGGCAACGCTACGCGAAATCCGCGATGCGCTGCAGCAGACATATTGTCGCACCATCGGTGCCGAGTTCACCCACATCGTCGATTCCGGTCAGCGCAACTGGTTCGCCCAGCGCCTGGAAAGCGTGCGCGGTCGTCCGCAGTTTTCCGCCGAGGTGCAGGCGCACGTGCTCGAGCGCGTCGTCGCTGCCGAAGGTCTGGAAAAGTACCTGGGCACCAAGTACCCGGGCACCAAGCGTTTCGGCCTGGAAGGTGGCGAGAGCCTGATCCCGCTGCTGGACGAAATCATCCAGCGTTCGGGCTCCTACGGCACCAAAGAAATCGTCATCGGCATGGCCCACCGTGGCCGTCTGAACGTCCTGGTCAACACCTTCGGCAAGAACCCGCGCGACCTGTTCGACGAGTTCGAAGGCAAGAAGACCGAAGGTCTGTCCTCCGGTGACGTGAAGTACCACCAGGGCTTCTCCTCCAACGTCATGACTGCCGGCGGCGAAGTGCACCTGGCGCTGGCGTTCAACCCCTCGCACCTGGAAATCGTTTCCCCGGTGGTCGAGGGTTCGGTACGTGCCCGTCAGGACCGTCGTAGCGACGCCAGTGGCGACAAGGTTCTGCCGATCTCCATCCACGGTGACGCGGCGTTCGCCGGTCAGGGCGTGGTCATGGAAACCTTCCAGATGTCGCAGACCCGCGGCTACAAGACTGGCGGCACCATCCACATCGTGATCAACAACCAGGTTGGCTTCACCACCAGCCGTCCGGAAGATGCGCGCTCCACCGAGTACGCCACCGACGTCGCCAAGATGATCCAGGCGCCGATCTTCCATGTGAATGGCGATGATCCGGAAGCCGTGCTGTTCGTTACCCAGCTGGCCGTCGACTACCGCATGCAGTACAAGCGCGACGTGGTCATCGACCTGGTCTGCTACCGCCGTCGCGGCCACAACGAGGCCGACGAGCCGAATGGCACCCAGCCGCTGATGTATCAGCAGATCGCCAAGCAGCGCACCACCCGCGAGCTCTACGCCGACGCCCTGGTTGCATCCGGCGCGCAGAGCAGCGACGACGTGCAGGCCAAGATCGACGACTACCGTACTGCGCTGGACAACGGCCAGCACGTGGTCAAGAGCCTGGTCAAGGAGCCGAACAAGGAGCTGTTCGTCGACTGGCGTCCGTACCTGGGCCATGCCTGGACCGCGCGTCACGACACCCGTTTCGACCTGAAGACCCTGCAGGACCTGTCCGCCAAGCTGCTGGAGATCCCCGAGGGTTTCCTGGTTCAGCGTCAGGTCTCGAAGATCCTCGAAGACCGCCAGAAGATGGGCGCGGGCGGTTTGCCGATCAACTGGGGCTTCGCCGAGACCATGGCCTACGCCACGCTGCTGGTCGAAGGTCACCCGATTCGCATGACCGGCCAGGACATCGGCCGCGGCACCTTCTCGCACCGTCACGCGGTGCTGCACAACCAGAAGGACGCCTCGGCTTACGTTCCGCTGAAAAACCTGTACGAAGGTCAGCCGAAGTTCGAGCTGTACGACTCCTACCTCTCCGAGGAAGCGGTGCTGGCGTTCGAATATGGCTACGCCACCACTACGCCGAACGCGCTGGTGATCTGGGAAGCCCAGTTCGGCGACTTCGCCAACGGCGCTCAGGTGGTGTTCGACCAGTTCATTTCCAGCGGCGAGACCAAGTGGGGCCGTCTGTGCGGTCTGACCGTTCTGCTGCCGCATGGTTATGAAGGGCAGGGGCCTGAGCACAGCTCGGCGCGTCTGGAGCGTTACCTGCAATTGTGCGCCGAGCACAACATGCAGGTCTGCGTGCCGACCACCCCGGCGCAGGTCTACCACATGCTGCGTCGCCAGGTGATCCGCCCGCTGCGCAAGCCGCTGGTGGTCCTGACGCCGAAATCGCTGCTGCGTCACAAGCTGGCAATCTCGACCTTGGAAGATCTGGCCGAAGGCTCCTTCCAGACCGTGATCGGCGAGATCGACTCGCTGGATCCGGCCAAGGTCGAGCGTATGGTGCTGTGCAGTGGCAAGGTCTACTACGACCTGCTGGAGAAGCGTCGCGCCGAGGGTCGCGAGGACATCGCCATCGTTCGCATCGAGCAGCTCTATCCGTTCCCGGAAGACGATCTGGCCGAGGTACTGGCGCCGTACAAGAACCTCAAGCACATCGTCTGGTGTCAGGAAGAGCCGATGAACCAGGGCGCCTGGTATTGCAGCCAGCACCACATGCGTCGCGTCGCTACTGCGCACAACAAGTCGCTGTTCCTGGAGTATGCCGGTCGTGATGCGTCGGCAGCGCCAGCTTGCGGTTACGCGTCGATGCACGCCGAGCAGCAGGAAAAACTGCTGCAGGACGCCTTTACTGTTTAACGCCTTCATCCGGTAGGTGGCAGGTGCCGCCTACCGGTAAACCGAATTTAAGGAAACGCATACAATGGCTATCGAGATCAAAGCCCCAACCTTCCCGGAATCGGTTGCCGACGGCACCGTGGCCACCTGGCACAAGAAGCCGGGCGAAGCGGTCAAGCGCGATGAGCTGATCGTCGACATCGAAACCGACAAGGTGGTGATCGAAGTCCTGGCCGAGGCCGATGGTGTCCTGGCTGAAATCATCAAGAACGAAGGCGACACCGTCCTTTCCAACGAGCTGCTGGGCAAGCTGACCGAAGGTGGCGCTGGTGCCGCTGCTCCGGCTGCCGCTCCGGCCGCTGCCGCCGCTCCGGCTCAGGCTGCTGCTCCGGCTGCCGCTGCTGGCGACGACTCCATCCTCTCGCCGGCCGCGCGCAAGCTGGCTGAAGAGAACGGCATCGACCCGAACAGCATCGCCGGCACCGGTAAAGGTGGTCGCGTGACCAAGGAAGACGTGGTCGCTGCTGTCGAAGCCAAGAAGAACGCTCCTGCCGCCGCTGCCAAGCCGGCCGCCGCTTCGGCTGCTGCCGCTCCGGTCGTTGCCGCTGGCGATCGCACCGAGAAGCGTGTGCCGATGACCCGCCTGCGCGCCAAGATCGCCGAGCGACTGGTTGAAGCCCAGTCCTCCATGGCCATGCTGACCACCTTCAACGAAGTGGACATGACCGAAGTCATGGCGCTGCGTTCTAAGTACAAGGATCTGTTCGAGAAGTCCCACAACGGTGTGCGCCTGGGCTTCATGTCGTTCTTCGTCAAGGCCGCTACCGAGGCGCTGAAGCGTTTCCCGGCAGTCAACGCATCGATCGACGGCAACGACATCGTTTACCACGGCTATGCCGACATTGGCGTTGCCGTGTCCAGCGACCGCGGCCTGGTGGTTCCGGTACTGCGTAACGCCGAGCAGATGAGCCTGGCTGAAATCGAAAGCGGCATCGCCACCTTCGGCAAGAAAGCCAAAGACGGCAAGCTGTCCATCGAAGAAATGACCGGCGGCACCTTCACCATCACCAACGGTGGTACCTTCGGTTCGATGATGTCGACGCCGATCGTCAACCCGCCGCAAGCCGCCATCCTGGGTATGCACAACATCATCCAGCGTCCGATGGCGATCAATGGTCAGGTGGTGATCCGTCCGATGATGTACCTGGCGCTGTCTTACGACCACCGCCTGATCGATGGTAAGGAAGCCGTGACCTTCCTGGTGACCATCAAGAACTTGCTTGAAGACCCGGCTCGTCTGCTGCTGGAAATCTAAAAGCCAGTCTCCTCCACGACGGCCCTGTTCTCAGGGCCGTCCGGTTTATTCGAGAAGGAATACGTTATGACCCAGAAATTCGACGTGGTAGTCATCGGTGCCGGCCCTGGTGGCTACGTAGCCGCCATCAAAGCAGCTCAACTCGGTCTGAAGACCGCCTGCATCGAGAAATACCAGGGCAGCGACGGCAAGATCGCCCTCGGCGGCACCTGCCTGAACGTCGGTTGCATTCCCTCCAAGGCGCTGCTGGACAGCTCCTGGAAGTACCATGAAGCGAAAGAAGGCTTCGCCGTACACGGTATCCAGGCCAAGGACGTGACCATCGATGTACCGGCGATGGTGGCGCGCAAGAACACCATCATCAAGAACCTCACCGGCGGTGTTGCCGGCCTGTTCAAGGCCAACGGCGTGACCCTGCTGGAAGGCCACGGCAAGCTGCTGGCTGGCAAGCAGGTCGAAGTCACCGGCAATGACGGCAATACTCAGGTGGTCGAAGCTGCTCACGTAATCATCGCCTCGGGCTCCAAGCCGGTCGAGATTCCGCCGGCCCCGGTTGATCAGGACGTGATCGTCGACTCCACTGGCGCTCTGGAATTCCAGGCTGCACCGAAAACCCTCGGCGTCATCGGCGCAGGCGTGATCGGTCTGGAGCTGGGCTCGGTCTGGGCCCGCCTGGGCTCGCAGGTGACCGTGCTGGAAGCCATGGACAAGTTCCTTGCCGCTGCCGACGAGCAGATCGCCAAGGAAGCCCAGAAGACCCTGACCAAGCAGGGCCTGGACATCCGCCTGGGCGCCCGCGTGACCGGTTCGGAAGTCAAGGACAAGCAGGTCGTTGTCAGCTTCACCGACGCCAATGGCGAGCAGAAGATGACCTTCGACAAGCTGATCGTGGCCGTAGGCCGTCGTCCGGTGACCACCGATCTGCTGGCTGCCGACAGCGGTGTGGATCTGGACGAGCGTGGCTACATCTTCGTCAACGATCAGTGCGAAACCAGCGTTCCGGGCGTTTACGCCATCGGTGACGTGGTACGTGGTGCCATGCTCGCGCACAAGGCCTCGGAAGAGGGCGTGATGGTTGCCGAGCGCATCGCGGGCCACAAGGCACAGATGAACTACGACCTGATCCCGTCGGTAATCTACACCCACCCGGAAATCGCATGGGTCGGCAAGACCGAGCAGCAGCTGAAGGCTGAAGGCGTTGCCGTCAACGTCGGCACCTTCCCGTTCGCAGCCAGCGGCCGCGCCATGGCTGCCAACGATACCGGTGGTCTGGTCAAGGTCATCGCTGATGCGAAAACCGACCGCGTACTGGGCGTTCACGTGATCGGCCCAAGCGCCGCCGAGCTGGTACAGCAAGGCGCGATCGGCATGGAATTCGGCACCAGTGCCGAAGACCTGGGCATGATGGTCTTCTCCCACCCGACGCTGTCCGAGGCGCTGCACGAAGCGGCTCTGGCGGTCAACGGTGGTGCGATCCATATCGCCAACCGCAAGAAGCGCTAAGCGTCACAGGTGGCCGCCGCGTGCGGCCACTCAAGTTGTTGTAAGCCGCCGTGGTAGGTGGGGCGTCACGTAATCGCCTCATCGCTACGGTGGTGTTTGCAAGCAGAACCACGTCGGGTGGCCCGCGTCGAGTTCGACTCGCAGCGGAAGGCCCGGCGGACTGCTTCGGCAGTCACAGGTGGCGCGGTATCACAAGTACAGCGCCGAATGCGCAATACCTAAACGAAGACGGTAGACAAGCATGAATCTTCACGAGTATCAGGGTAAGCAGCTGTTCGCTGAATACGGCCTGCCCGTATCCAAGGGCTTCGCGGTAGACACCCCGGAAGAAGCCGCAGAAGCCTGCGAAAAAATCGGCGGCAGCGAGTGGGTCGTCAAGGCTCAGGTCCACGCTGGTGGCCGCGGCAAAGCCGGTGGCGTAAAGCTGGTCAAGAGCAAAGAAGACGCCAAGGCCTTCGCCGCCAACTGGCTGGGCAAGCGTCTGGTGACTTACCAGACTGACGCCAATGGTCAGCCGGTCAGCAAAATCCTGGTCGAATCCTGCACCGACATCGCCAAGGAGCTGTACCTGGGCGCTGTAGTGGACCGCTCCAGCCGTCGCATCGTGTTCATGGCTTCCACCGAAGGTGGCGTGGACATCGAGAAAGTGGCCCACGAAACCCCTGAGAAGATCCTCAAGGCCACCGTTGATCCGCTGGTCGGCGCTCAGCCGTACCAGGGTCGCGAGCTGGCTTTCCAGCTGGGTCTGGAAGGCAAGCAAGTCGCTCAGTTCGCCAAGATCTTCGTAGGTCTGGCCAAGCTGTTCAAAGATCACGATCTGGCCCTGCTGGAAGTCAACCCGCTGGTCATCAAGGCCGACGGCGACCTGCACTGCCTGGACGCGAAGATCAACATCGACGCTAACGCCATGTACCGTCAGCCGAAGCTGAAGACCTTCCACGACCCGTCGCAGGACGATCCTCGTGAAGCCCACGCTGCCAGCTTCGAGCTGAACTACGTGGCCCTGGAAGGCAACATCGGCTGCATGGTCAACGGTGCCGGCCTGGCCATGGGTACCATGGACATCGTCAATCTGCACGGCGGCAAGCCAGCCAACTTCCTCGACGTAGGTGGCGGCGCAACCAAAGAGCGCGTGACCGAAGCCTTCAAGATCATCCTGTCCGACAGCAACGTCGCTGCCGTTCTGGTGAACATCTTCGGCGGTATCGTTCGTTGCGACATGATTGCCGAAGGCATCATCGGCGCCGTTAAAGAAGTCGGCGTGAAGGTCCCAGTGGTCGTCCGTCTGGAAGGTAACAACGCTGAGCTGGGCGCCAAGGTCCTGGCTGAAAGCGGCCTGAACATCATCGCGGCAACCAGCCTGACCGACGCTGCTCAGCAAGTCGTCAAAGCTGCGGAGGGCAAGTAATGAGCGTCCTGATCAATAAAGACACCAAAGTCATCTGCCAGGGCTTCACCGGCTCGCAGGGTACTTTCCACAGCGAACAAGCCATCGCCTACGGCACCCAGATGGTCGGCGGCGTGACTCCGGGCAAGGGTGGCACCACCCACCTGGGCCTGCCGGTGTTCAACACCGTCAAGGAAGCCGTGGAAGCCACCGGCGCTGATGCTTCGGTCATCTACGTACCGGCTCCGTTCTGCAAAGACTCGATCCTGGAAGCTGCTTTCGGCGGCATCAAGCTGATCGTCTGCATCACTGAAGGCATTCCTACCCTGGACATGCTGGATGCCAAGGTCATCTGCGACGAGCTGGGCGTACGCCTGATCGGCCCGAACTGCCCGGGCGTGATCACTCCCGGCGAGTGCAAGATCGGCATCATGCCGGGTCACATCCACCTGCCAGGCAAAGTCGGTATCGTGTCCCGTTCGGGCACCCTGACCTATGAAGCCGTGAAGCAGACCACCGACGCCGGCTTCGGCCAGTCCACCTGCGTGGGCATCGGCGGTGACCCCATCCCGGGCTCCAACTTCATCGATATCCTGAAGCTGTTCCAGGAAGATCCGAAAACCGAAGCGATCGTCATGATCGGTGAGATCGGCGGTTCGGCTGAAGAAGAAGCGGCTGCCTATATCAAGGCCAACGTCACCAAGCCTGTAGTTTCCTACATCGCTGGTGTGACCGCTCCTCCCGGCAAGCGTATGGGCCACGCTGGCGCCATCATCTCCGGCGGCAAGGGCACTGCAGACGAGAAATTCGCTGCGCTGCAGGACGCTGGTGTGAAAACCGTGCGTTCCCTGGCTGACATCGGCAAGGCCCTGGCCGAGCTGACCGGTTGGGAAGTCAAGAACGCCTAAGCGTTTCTGACTCTCGCAGAAAGGCCACCTTAGGGTGGCCTTTTTGTTTGGTGCCTGTTGAGGTTGTGAAGGCTCGGGTAGACATGAATTTCCGCGAAGCTCGCAGCGAAATCGTGAATCAAGCACAGCGACGCCCATGCTCTTGGTGGAAAGAGGGCGGGCAGGTCAGTTGCTGTCGTCGCCGCGCTATTGTCGAGCATGCGACAGTCAGTTATGCCAGTTCGACAGCTCGCCCGGCAACTGTGCTGATGCAGGACGCTTTTCGTTAATATCCGCGGCTTACCGTGTCCGTGGCGCCACAAGCGCCTGGCGATGCATGCAGTGGTTCGAGCCAAACGCTCGGGCGACGTTTCCTGAATCCCTCAAGGAAACCCCCGCAACTCTTCGATTTCCTGCCTGTGGTATTTCTTCTTATGACTCGTTTGAAAGGCCCGGACCTGTTGGCCCTCGGCTTCATGACTTTTGCCCTGTTTCTGGGCGCCGGCAATATCATCTTCCCGCCCAGCGCCGGTCTGGCCGCTGGCGAGAACCTGCTTCCCGCGGCAATCGGCTTTCTGTTGACCGGCGTCGGTCTACCGCTGCTGACGGTCGTTGCACTGGCACGTGTTGGCGGGGGGATGGATCTGCTCACCGCGCCTTTGGGCAAGATCGCCGGCGCCATCCTCGCGGTAGCGGTGTACCTGGCCATCGGCCCATTGTTCGCTACGCCGCGTACGGCCGTGGTGTCGTTCGAGATGGGCATCGCGCCATTCACCGGTGACGAAGGCGCGCCGCTGCTGATTTACACCCTGGTGTATTTCGCTGCCGTGTTGTTTCTTTCCCTCAATCCAGGGCAACTGGTCGATCGCATCGGCAAGTTCATCACGCCGGTACTGCTGGCTGCGCTGCTGGTACTCGGTGGCGCTGCCTTGTTCGCTCCGGCCGGCGAGATCGGCGTGGTTGCCGAGAGCTATCGCGAGGCGCCGCTGGTACAGGGCTTCTTGCAGGGCTACCTGACCATGGACACTCTGGGCGCACTGGTCTTCGGCATCGTCATCGCCAGCGCCATCCGAGATCGCGGCATCAGCGATGCAGGGCTGGTTACCCGTTATTCGGTCATTGCCGGCATCATCGCGGCCACCGGCCTGTCGCTGGTTTATCTGGCGCTGTTCTACCTGGGTGCCACCAGCCAGGGCATCGCCGGTGATGCGCAAAATGGCGTGCAGGTACTGACCACTTATGTACAGCACACCTTCGGCACCACTGGCAGCCTGCTACTGGCCGTGGTCATCACCCTGGCGTGCCTGACCACCGCGGTGGGCCTGCTGACTGCCTGCGGCGAGTTCTTCAGTAAGCTGCTGCCGGTGTCTTACCGCAGCGTGGTGATCGTATTCGGGCTGTTCAGTCTCGGCGTGGCCAATCAGGGCCTGACGCAGTTGATCAGCTTCTCCATTCCCGTGCTGGTTGGCCTGTACCCGCTGGCGATCGTCCTGGTCGCCCTGAGCCTGGCCAATCGCCTGTGGCGTTGCCAATCGCTGGTGTTCATGCCGGTGATGGCCGTTACGCTGGTTTTCGGCATTGCCGATGGCGTGGCCGCGACCCCGTGGGCCGACAAGGTTCCAGCCTGGTTCGGGCAACTGCCGCTGGCCGGGCAGAGCCTGGGCTGGTTGCTGCCGGTGGCGATAACCCTGGCATTGGTGGTGGTGCTCGATCGCCTTCGCGGACTGCGCCAGGGCGCTACCGCCTGACGCAGGCTCGAAACAAACAAGGCTGCCCACAAGGCGGCCTTTTTTGTGGAACAAGAAAACGGGTGGCCTGGCTATAATCGGCAGCAGTCTTACAAGGAGTTGGCATGCTCAACAGCTATCCGTACCTGCCTCATGTTCTGGCCGCACTCTGGTTCGTCATCTGCTGGGGCGGCTACACCCGCTACGCCTCGGTCAAGGCGCAAACCACTCCCTGCCTGGCCAGCGTCCTGCATCTTTACCGCGAAGACTGGATGCGCCGCATGCTGCTGCGTGACAACCGCATTGCCGATGCCAACGTGATCGGCAACCTCGAGCGCAACGCGTCGTTCTTCGCCTCCAGCACGCTGATCATTTTGGCCGGCATCCTCACCGTGCTGGGTGCCTCCGACCGTGCGCTTTCGCTGTTGGCCGATATACCCTTCGTGCAGCAGGCCAGCCGTGGGCTGTCGGAAATCAAGCTGTTGTGCCTGGGCATTATCTTCGTCTACGCCTTCTTCACCTTCAGCTGGTGCATGCGTCAGTACAACTTCGCTGCGGTGCTGGTGGGCTCGGCGCCGATGGTGGGGGAGCGGCACGTGACCGAGCAGGAGCGCAAGGCTTTCGGCGAGCGCACGGCACGGGTGATCTCGATGGCCGCCAACCAGTTCAACTTCGGCCTGCGCGCCTATTATTTCGGTATGGCGACGCTGGCCTGGTTCATCAATCCGTGGTTTTTCATGCTGGTGACCTCGGGTGTGGTCCTGGTGCTTTATCGCCGAGAGTTTCATTCGGATGTGCTGGAAGTGATGGTCTATACCCCAACGCCGGCCGCCGATGTGGCCAAGGAGAAGAGTGAATGAGCATTCCGTTCTGGTGCGTGTTCATCAGCGCCTTGTTGATCTTCGTCGCCAAGGCGCCGCTGGCCAAGGCCATGGCTGCGGAGGGTGGCGGGCGCTACGACAACCATCATCCGCGCGCGCAGCAGGCACGCCTGACCGGCTTCGGCGCACGCGCCCTGGCCGCTCATCTGAACAGCATCGAGGCGTTCCCGTTATTCGCGGCCGGCGTGCTGATGGCGCACACCACCCAGACCTACGGCTTTCTGATCGACGCGTTGGCGATCACCTTCGTCGTCAGCCGTGTGCTGTACCTGCTGTTCTACTGGTGGGACCTGCACTGGCAGCGTAGTCTGGTTTGGATGGTGGGTCTGGTCTGCAGCCTGTTGCTGATGCTCAGCCCGGCGCTGTAAAAGGCGACGAGCAGAAACGACAAGGCCCGCTTCAAGCGGGCCTTGTCGTTCCTGTGACGGGGCTTATCGGCCGGCCGCATCACCGATCTCGTCGCCGGCGTCCTCGATCGCATCGGCCGCGTCGTCGGCCGCATCTTCGATCTTCTCGCCAGTGGTAGGCTCGGTGCCCATCACTTCATCAGTTTTCTGTTCAATGCCTTCACCGGCTTGTTCGGCCGCTTCACCCATGGACTCGGCCGCTTCGGAAACGGATTCCTTGGCGGACTCCAGCTTGTCTTCAGGGGATTGTTCACAGGCCGCCAGGCCCAGCGTGGCCGCGAGCAGCAGGGCATAGGTAAGGGATTTTTGCATGGTTACATCTCCATGTGTAGTGCGGATGATGCCGTGTGGCGCCATCCGTGCGACTTGGAGCGAACAAGCGAAGCGAAGTTCCTGGGCCTGAAAAAAACGAAACCCGCGGCAGAGCGCGGGTTTCGTTTCGTGGTAAATCAGTAGTATTACTGATTGGTCTGGCCGGCGGGAGCCGCTGGCGGAGGCACCGGGTTGGTCGGTTCGCTATCGGGTGGCGGCATCTGCTCGAGCGCTTCCTCGCGATTTTCCTCGGTACGCTCTTCAACCGCTTCTCTCTCGTGTTCGGCTGCTTCGTTCATCGACTCCTGCGCCTCGGAGCGCGCTTCGCGGGCGTCTTCGGCGGCGTCCTCGGAGGGCTTGTCACACGCGGCGAGGCCCAGTGTGGCGGCTAGCATGACGGCATAAGCGAATGTTTTCTGCATGTTGTTCTCCTTGGAAAAAATGCCAGTACATTTTTTCGAAAGAGCAGAGCGCCAGAAGTTCATTGTCGTTGCGTTCGGCAAGCCGTGCCGCATCTGCCGGCTGGCGCTATCATGCGCGACTTTGCGTCGCCATCACGAGGTATGAGGATGAGCACTTCCCCCGTTCTGGAGCGCGCCCAGCGCTTCCTGTCGGCCCTGCGTCATTGCCAGGTGCTCGGCATGCAGGTGCATGCGGCCAGCGCCGAAGGCCTGACCCTGCGCCTGCCCTACAGCCAGCATATCGTCGGCAACCCGGATAGCGGGGTGATCCACGGTGGTGCGATCACCACCTTGATGGACACCACCTGCGGCATCTCCACTGTGTGCGTGCTGGCAGATTTCGAAATCTGCCCGACGCTGGACCTACGCATCGACTACATGCACCCGGCCGAGCCAGGCAAGGACGTGTTCGGTTTTGCCGAGTGCTATCGGGTTACGCCGCACGTGATCTTCACCCGCGGTTACGCCTACCAGGATGATCCCGAGCAACCCATCGCCCATGTGGTGGGGACCTTCATGCGCATGGGCAAGATCAATGCGGGCAAGGGGGCAGGGGCATGAGCGAGCTGAATCTCGAGCAACTGGTGGCGCGCGCCCACCAGGAAAACGACTACGACCCGCTGATCAACCTGATCCCTTACGCCAAGCTGCTCGGTATCGAGTGCCTGCGCCTGGGCGAGGACATGGTCTTGCGCCTGCCAGCCAACCAGGACTGCATCGGCAACCCGATGCTGCCGGCGCTGCACGGCGGGGTGATCGCCGGCTTCATGGAACATGCCGCCATGCTCCATCTGCTGATGTTCATGGGCATTCCACATTTGCCGAAAATCATCGACTTCTCGATAGATTACCTACGCGCCGGCCATTATCGTGACACCTACGCGCAATGCCAGGTCTGGCGCCAGGGGCGACGGGTGGCCAACGTGGCGATCACCGCCTGGCAAACCACCCAGAGCGAGCCCATCGCCACCGCCCGTGCCCACTTCAAGGTCGATGAGCCCTGAGTGCGCGCGGAACGCCGAGCGGCTTGGCAGCGCAGCGAAACGATAACAAGGATTCTGTAGATGGATGCGTTGCTGATTATTGGTGGCCTGGTGTTGGTGCTGGCCGGTCTGGTCTGGCTGGTGATGCGCGCTTTCGCCACCAGTCTGCTGTGGGGCTGGGGCAGCCTGATACCGCCGATCACGCTGTTCTACATCATGCGTCACTGGGCACGTGCGCGTAGTGCGGTCGCCTTGGTTGGGCTTGGCGTGATCCCCCTGGTGGTGGGCATGACGCTGCTCGCCAGCAAGGATGCCGAGCGTCTGGCGGCGATCATTCGCCTGGACTGGCTCAGGCCCGAGGTACAGGCACCGGCAGAGCTGGCCATCGAGCTAGGCGGTGAGCTCAACGGTCAGCCCTTCCGGCCGCAGCAGGGCGAGCTGATCGATGGCGTGCTGGTGCTGCGCGAGGGGCTGGATTTCTTCGCCTTGCGTGAGCTGAGCATTCGCCTGCCGCAGCCCATCGACGGCCCGGTGCGTGTCGACGTGCTGCCGCAGGACAGCGGCGACCTGCCGGAAGTGGAGTTGAGCTGGCTGCTGCCGGAGCAGGACCTGCCCGAGGCGCGGCGCCTGAGCCGTGGCTACACCCTGCATCTGGACCTGCAGCCGCAGGCGCCGAACCGCCTGGCCGGCGACTTCCATCTGGTCTTGCCACCGCGCTTCAAGACCAGCCTCAGCGGTCGCGTCGAGCTGTACCGTGATCGTCTGCGCTATGTCGACGGCCAGGTCGATGCGCGTTTCGATTCCCGTGACACCATTGCCCATGTACTGCAGGACTATCTGCAACGGCGCTTCGCCACGCGCGAGGTACGCGAATTGAAACTGCCGCTGTTCACCTTCGAAGGCGATACCCTGGAGCTGCAGGTCGACGCACGGATTGACGGGCGTAGCGAGCGCCTGCCGGTGCGCCTGCTCAAGCGTGCCGAGTCCGGCTGGGCTGTGGAGGGCGATCGCTTCCCGGCACTGCCCGCCGTTGCCACGGCCCAGGTTGCGCAGCCGCGTGAGGCGGCGCCGGTCGAGGAACGCCTGAGTCGCCCGGCCGACCGCCGGCAGCGCTTCAGCCTGGCGCGCCTGCAGCGCAACCCTGAGCAATACCGCAATCTCAGCATGCGCCTGAGCCGCGCCAACGGCGGTACGGTCGAGGGCCGCTTCGTCGGTGTCGACGCCGACGGCAGCATTCGCCTCAGCCAGCAGATGGGCAGCGGCGGTGGCCAGGCCAGCTTCAGTTTCCAGCCGGAAGAAATTGGCCGTTTGGAGTTGCTCGAACCCTAAGCCCTTGAAATTGATCACGCTGCCCCCATCTGCAGGACATCCGCCGCTTGAGCGGCATAGTCCTGCATGTGGAGTTAGACGACCATGAGTGTGGAAACTCAAAAAGAAACCCTGGGCTTCCAGACCGAGGTGAAGCAACTGCTTCACCTGATGATCCATTCCCTGTACTCGAACAAGGAAATCTTCCTGCGCGAGTTGATCTCCAACGCTTCCGACGCCGCTGACAAGCTGCGTTTCGAGGCGTTGGCCAAGCCCGAGCTGCTCGAAGGCGGCGCCGAGCTGAAGATCCGCCTGTCCTTCGACAAGGATGCCAAGACCGTTACCCTCGAAGACAACGGCATCGGCATGAACCGCGAGGAAGTCATCGCGCACCTGGGCACCATCGCCAAGTCCGGCACGGCTGACTTCCTGAAGAACCTCTCCGGTGACCAGAAGAAGGATTCGCACCTGATCGGTCAGTTCGGTGTGGGCTTCTATTCGGCGTTCATAGTCGCCGATCAGGTCGAGGTGTTCAGCCGCCGCGCCGGTACTCCGGCCAGCGAGGGTGTGCACTGGTCGAGCAAAGGCGAGGGCGAGTTCGAAGTTGCCACCATCGACAAGGCCGAGCGCGGCACACGTATCGTCCTGCACCTCAAGAGCGGCGAAGAAGAGTTCGCCGATGGTTGGCGCCTGCGCAATATCGTCAAGAAGTACTCCGACCATATCGCGCTGCCCATCGAACTGCCGAAGGAGCACCACGGTGAAGACAAACCCTCGGAAGTCGAGTGGGAAACCGTCAACCGTGCCAGCGCCCTGTGGACCCGCCCGCGTACCGAGATCAAGGACGAGGAATACCAGGAGTTCTACAAGCACGTCGGCCATGACTTCGAGAACCCACTGAGCTGGAGCCACAACAAGGTCGAAGGCAAGCTGGAGTACACCTCGTTGTTGTACGTGCCGGCTCGTGCGCCGTTCGATCTGTACCATCGCGAAGCGCCCAAGGGCCTCAAGCTCTACGTCCAGCGCGTATTCATCATGGATCAGGCCGACCAGTTCCTGCCGCTGTATCTGCGCTTCATCAAGGGCGTGGTCGACTCCAACGACCTGTCGCTGAACGTTTCCCGCGAAATCCTGCAGTCCGGCCCTGTCATCGTTTCGATGAAGTCGGCGTTGACCAAGCGCGTGCTGGACATGCTGGAGAAGCTGGCCAAGGACAAGCCGGACGACTACAAGGCGTTCTGGAAGGCCTTCGGCCAGGTGCTCAAGGAAGGCCCGGCGGAAGACTTCGCCAACAAGGAAAAGATTGCCGGCCTGCTGCGTTTCGCCTCCACTGCAGGCGAGGGCGACGAGCAGTCGGTGTCGCTGGCCGACTACCTCGGCCGCGTCCGGGAAGGCCAGGACAAGATCTACTACCTAACCGGCGAATCCTACGCGCAGATCAAGAACAGCCCGCACCTGGAAGTATTCCGCAAGAAGGGCATCGAAGTGCTGCTGCTCACCGATCGTATCGACGAGTGGCTGATGAGCTACCTGACCGAGTTCGACGGCAAGCAGTTCGTCGATGTGGCGCGTGGCGATCTGGATCTGGGCAAGCTGGACTCGGAAGAGGACAAGAAGGCTCAGGAAGAGGTAGCCAAGGCCAAGGAAGGACTGATCGAGCGCCTCAAGGGTGCGCTAGGTGAGCAGGTGGCCGAGGTGCGCGTCTCGCACCGCCTCACCGATTCCCCGGCGATTCTCGCCATCGGTGAGCAGGACCTGGGCCTGCAGATGCGCCAGATTCTCGAAGCCAGCGGGCAGAAGGTGCCGGATGCCAAGCCGATCTTCGAGTTCAACCCCGGCCACCCGCTGATCGAGCGCCTGGACGCCGAGCCGGACGAAGATCGCTTCGCCGACCTGTCGCACATTCTCTTCGACCAGGCCGCGCTGGCCGCGGGCGACAGCCTGAAAGACCCGGCCGCTTATGTGCAGCGCTTGAATAAACTGCTGGTGGAACTCTCCGCCTGATCGGTCAGGTGCTAGGACAAGCCCGCTTCGGCGGGCTTTTCTATGGGTGCGATTGATCGGCTTTAATTGACAAGTGCGATGCCGTCGTTTCAGATGCTGGCAAATAGCCGGCGCTCTGTCGCGTCCTGGGGTTGTATGTCGCTTTTCGAGCTGTTCTTCATCATGGGCGCGGATCCCGGTGTCCTCGTGCTCAGTCGCTACGATCCCCAGTTGGTGCTGTTGTCACTGGCGATTGCCGTGTTCGCCGCCGGCATGGCATTGCAACTGGCCGGCGAGGCACGCGACAGCTCGCATCCGCTCGCTCGGCAGATCACCATCTTCACCGGTTCGCTCGCCCTCGGCGGCGGCATCTGGTCCATGCACTTTCTCGGCATGCTGGCGTTCGAGCTGTGCGCGGCGGTGCGTTTCGATCTGGGCATAACCCTGCTGTCCATGTTACCGAGCCTGGCCGCTTCCTGGGTCGCGCTGAGCCTGCTGGCGCGCCGCGATCTGAGTCTGCTGCAACTGTGCGTCGGTGGCGTGCTGGTCGGCGCCGGTATCGGCGCCATGCACTACAGTGGCATGGCGGCGATGCAGATGGCGCCGCTGCTGCGTTATGACCCCTGGATGTTCGCCCTGTCGATCATTGTCGCGGTGGCCCTGGCCATTTTGGCGCTATGGGTGCGTTTCGGCCTGGAGGGGCGCTTGCCAACGCGCTGGGCGCTATTGCTCAGCGCCCTGGTGATGGGCCTGGCGATCAGCGGTATGCATTACACCGGCATGGCGGCGGCGCGTTTCGTAGGTGCCCCCGAGTCGCAAACGCCGACGGCTGTGGTCGACAGCGGTTACATCGCCATTGGCATCACGTTGTTGACCGTCGCGCTGACGATCTTCGTCGTGGCCGCCAACACGCTGCTGCGTTACCGGCACATGAGCCTCCAGCTCAAGGCCAGCGAACAGCATCTGCGCTCGATCTTCGATACGGCGCTGGATGCGATCATCACGGTCGATCACACCGGTACGCTGCGCTCGGCCAACCGTTCGGTGTCTCGCCTGTTCGGCTGGACGCCGCAGGAGCTGGATGGTCAGCACATGAGCATGCTGGTGCCGGCTCGCCATATCGACCAGGTTGAAACGCTGCTGGCCGACTACCTCAGGACCGGGCGGCTGACCATGGTGGCGGGCGAGCAGGAGCTGGTCTGCCTGACCCGCGACGGCGAAGAGAAGCCGGTGCGCATCAGCGTTGGTATCACACATGCCGGCAGCCGCCCATTGTTCGTGGTGTTCGTCGCCGACATCAGCGAACGCCAGCGTATGGAGAGGGCGCTGCGTGACAGCGAACAGCAGTACCGCTCGCTGATCAGCAACATTCCCGGCGTCTCGTTCCGCTGCCTGCTGGACCGCGACTGGAGCATGCTGTTCATCAGCGACGCGGTGCAGAACCTGACCGGCTACAGCGCCGAGGATTTCATTGAGCGGCGCTGCTCGATCGCCGACCTGTATCACCCGGACGACTACCAGCCCACCGCCGAAAAGGTGGCCCTGGCGGTCGAGCAGGGGAGCAACTACACGGTGGAGTACCGGCTGTTCGACCGCGAGGGCCGGGAGCACTGGATCTGGGAGAGCGGCAGCGCCGTTTGCGACGAGCAGGGCGTGCCGCACTGGATCGACGGTGTTCTCATCGATCAGACCGAAACCAAGCGGCGTAATGCCGAGTACGAGGGCAAGGTCACGGCGATCAGCAAGGCGATGGCGCTGATCGAGTTCGACCTGAGCGGCGAAATCCTCGACATCAACGACAATGCCCTGGCCCTGTTCGGTTATGACCGGGAAGAAGTGGTCGGGCAGCACCACGCCATGTTCTGCGCCGCCGAACTGGTGACCAGCGATGCCTACCGTCAGTTGTGGGCGGACCTGCGCGCCGGGCATTTCCGTACCGGCGAATACCAGCGCATCGGCAAGGGCGGACGGGAAGTCTGGATTCAAGCCAGCTACAACCCCATCCTCGATGGCGACGGCAAGCCGTTCAAGGTGGTCAAGCTGGCTACCGACCTGACCCCGCGGCGCGTGATGGAGCAGGAGCTGCGTGCCGCGCGCGATCGCGCCGAAGCCGCCGCCGCCGCGCGCAGCAGCTTCCTGGCCAACATGAGTCATGAAATCCGCACGCCGATGAATGCCATCATCGGCTTTACCGACCTACTGCTGGAAACCCAGCTGTCGGCCGAGCAGCGCCGTCACCTGAGTACCGTGCAGCATTCGTCGCGCTCGCTGCTGGGGTTGCTCAATGACATCCTCGATACCGCCAAACTCGACCGCGGCGCCATCGAACTGGAACAACTGGACTTCTCCCTGCGCGAACTGTGCGATCAGGTGGTCGCAACGCAGCGCCTGACAGCCGAAAGCAAGGGGCTGCAGCTGCATCTGGATTATCTGACGACGGCCGGCGACTTCTTCTGCGGTGACCCGTTGCGTTTGCGGCAGGTGCTGACCAATCTGCTGGGCAACGCGGTCAAGTTCACCCAAAAGGGCGAAGTGCGCTTGAAGGTTTCCGGCGAATCGGGGGCGATGCGCCTGGCCGTCATCGACACCGGCATCGGCATCGCCGCCGACCGCCTGGAGAAGATCTTCGAACCCTTCGCTCAGGCCGATGCCTCGATGAGCCGACGCTTTGGCGGTACCGGGCTCGGCACCACGATTTCCCGGCAATTGGTCGAACTGATGGGTGGGCGTCTGCGGGTGGAAAGCAGCGAAGGGCAGGGTAGCTGCTTCAGCGTCGAGCTGCCGCTGCGCACCGGCAAGCGCCTGGCCACGCAGCAGCGCGCGGCGCTGCCGGAGCTGGGGCAATTGAACATTCTCGCTGCCGATGACGTGCCGCAGAACCTGGAGCTGCTGCAACTGTTGCTGGAAAGCCTCGGGCATCGCGTGCGTAGCGTCGGCGATGGTGAAAGCGCCGTGCAGGTCTTCACCGAGGAACGCTTCGACCTGATCCTGATGGATGTGCAGATGCCGGGTGTGGACGGTCTCGAGGCGTCGCGGCGCATCCGTCAGTTGGAAGCCGGCGAGGGCCGCAAGCCGGTACCGATCATCGCGCTGACCGCCAGTGTGCTCGATCGTGATCGCCAGGCGGCGCTGGATGCGGGGATGAATGCTTTTGCCTCCAAGCCCCTGGACCTCGACGGGCTGATGTGGGAAATCGCGCGTCTGCTAGGTTTGAACGAAGCGCCGAGCGCCGTGGCGAGTGCTGCCAGCGGCGCCGCCAATGCCAACATGTTCGACTGGGTCCGCGGCAGCGCCCTGTGGGGCGGGCCGTTACGCATGGCCCAGGCAATCGCAGCGTTCGTCGCCGAGCAGGGCGACCTGGTGGCGCGCATGAGCCAAATGCTGGCGACGCAGCGATGGGATGAAGGGCAGGCCCTTGCGCATCGCCTGCATGGTGCCGCGAGCAACCTGGCGTTGATGCATCTGAGCGGTCTTGGCCGGGCCATCGACCAGGCGTTCGAGGCAAGAGACGAGCATCGCCTGCGCGAACTGCTCGGCGAGCTCGAACAGGCCTTGCAGGCTGTCGTCGAGAGGGTGCCGCTGGTGCCGGAACACGGCCGCGCGGCAGAGGCTGCGAGCGTCGACCTTGGCCTGCTGAGTGAGCTCGCCGCTCAGCTGCGTATCGCCCTGGAGCGTGGCAGCCTCGACGACACGGCGCTGGCGAGCATGGAGCGGGCTGCACGCGGCACGGTCTGCGCTGGCATTGTGAACGACCTGCGCCAAGCGCTGGATGACTTCGACTTCGATCAGGCGCTGTTGTTGCTCGATCAACTGTCCCTGCGATTGCAGGGCGAGGAAATTACCTGATTATGACTCTCGCTGCCGATGCACGTCCGCTCTTGCTGCTGGTCGATGACGAGCCCACCAATCTGCAGGTGCTGCGTCACATCCTGCAGGACGACTATCGCCTGTTGTTCGCCAAGGAAGGTGCTCGTGCGCTGGAAATGGTCGAGCGCGAACGGCCTGACCTGATCTTGCTAGATGTCATGATGCCGGGCCTGACCGGCTTCGAGGTGTGCCAGGCGCTCAAGGCCAACCCGCTGCTGGAGGCCATTCCGTTGATTTTCGTCACCGCCCTGGGCGATATCGATGACGAGGCCCGCGGGTTCGAGGTAGGTGCGGTCGACTACATTACCAAGCCGGTCAGCCCGGCCATCGTGCGTGCTCGCGTGCGCACCCATCTATCGCTGGTGCGTGTCGAGGAACTCAGGCAGACGCGCCTGCAGATCGTGCAGCGCCTGGGCATGGCGGCCGAGTACAAGGACAACGAGACGGGTCTGCACGTGATCCGCATGAGTCATTTTTCCAAGGTGCTGGCGCTGGCCGCGGGCTTCAGCGAAAGCGCCGCGGAGGAGTTGCTCAACGCTGCGCCGATGCACGATGTCGGCAAGATCGGCATCCCCGATGCCGTGCTGCGCAAGCCGGGCAAGCTCAACGATGAAGAATGGCAGGTGATGCGTCAGCACGTGGAGATCGGCGCGCGGATCATCGGCGAGCACAGCTCGGGGCTGCTGCGCACCGCGCATCGGATCGCCCTGTCGCACCACGAGAAGTGGGACGGTAGCGGCTACCCCAAGGGGCTGCGTGGCGAAGACATTCCCCTGGAGGGGCGTATCGTCGCCATCGCCGATGTGTTCGATGCGCTGACCAGCGTGCGCCCCTACAAGCAGGCCTGGTCCGTGGAGGCCGCGCTCGACTTTCTCCGCGAGCAGAGTGGCCGTCATTTCGATCCGCAGTTGGTCGAGCTGTTCATCGCATGCTTGCCGGAGATCCTGCAGATCAAGGAACGCTGGGCCGAGCAATCTGCCGCCTGAAACCTTCTGTCTAAAACCCGCGCGTCGGCGATTTGGCCATTAGCGTCAGCGCGGCTATTGTTAGGGGCCTACCATTGCCAAGGGCAGGCCTCACCATGCAGAAGAAAACACTGGTTCCCCTGTTGTGCGCGGCGTTCGCCGGTCTCGCCGATGCAGCTGTCGTGACCAAGACGATTCCCTACGAGATCGATGGCGAAGCCTTCGAGGGCGTGCTGGTGTACGACGATTCGGTGACCACGCCGCGTCCGGGGCTGCTCGCCGTTCCCAGCTGGATGGGGGTGAATGAAGACACCGTTGCCAAGGCCGCCCGTGCGGCCGGTGACAAGTACGTGGTGTTCGTCGCCGACATGTACGGCAAGTCGATTCGCCCGAGCAATGCCGAAGAGGCCGGCGCCGCGGCGAGCAAGGTCCGCGCCGATCGTCCGCTGATGCGCAAGCGCGCCCAGGCTGCAGTGGATGTGCTCAAGGCGCAAGATAGCGAGGTGGCGCTGGATCTGGACAAACTGGGCGCCATCGGCTTCTGCTTCGGCGGCGGCACGGTGCTGGAACTCGCCCGTTCGGGCGCGCCGCTCAAGGGCTTCGTGTCCTTCCACGGCAACCTGGACACACCCAATCCGGCCGATGCCAAGAACATCAAGGCGCCGGTGCTGGTGCTGCATGGCGCGGACGATCCGGCCGTACCGCAGGAGCAGGTCGACGGTTTCATCGCCGAGATGAAGGCGGCCAAGACCGACTGGCAACTGGTCAGCTACGGTGGCGCGGTGCACTCGTTCACCAACCCCAAGGCGAATGTGCCGGGGCGTAACGAATACCACCCGGTGGTGGCGGCGCGCGCGTTCAAGGCGATGAACGATCTGTTCGATGAGGTGTTCGCCGAGCAGTGACAGCGGTTTTGTCAGGCGTCGAACGAAAGGCTGCGCCGGCTGGGCGCAGCCTTTTTTTGTCTTACTTCGCAGGCAGCACGGCGATGTCGATGATGCCGTCCGGCAGTTCGGCGATGTCGCCCAACGTGGTGGGCTTGCCGCTATCCAGATCCAGCTGGTGCAGGGTCTTGCCGGTCAGCACGTAGGCCGTGTTGCCACCCTTGCCATCGCTGGCGATGTCCATGGCGGCCGCCTTAAGACCATCGGCGACCTTGCCGACTTCCTGCTGCACGCCGTCGTTCGGCGGGTTTTGCAGCATCAGGCTGCCACTGGCCAGGTCGATGTTGTACAGCGCGGTGCTCTGGGTACCGGCATAGGCATTGGTATAGGCACCGGCCACCACTTTGGGTTGCTTGCCGGCGTAAGGGCCATCGGCGGCGTAAGCGACCTTGCCGTCTACGGCGACTTCACCGGTATCGACGTTTACCCGCAGGCTGGTGCCGTCCGGGCCGAGCAGGCGCAGGCGGTCGGCTACCGGATTGAAGTCGACCACAGCCTGGCCGCTGCCAGCCAGTGCGGTTTGCAGTTTGCTGCCTGCCGTTGCCTTGCCGCTGGCTGCGTCCAGGGTGTAGAGCTGATCGGTGCCGCTGAGGGCGTAGACCTGGCCGCTGGCCGGGCGCACATCCAGGCCGCGCAAGTCGCTGGCGCCGCTGACGGTCATGCTGCCGGTAACCTTGAGGCTGGCGACATCGACTTTGAACAGCTTGCCATTGGCGCCCAGTGCGAGCAGTTCGGTGGCGCTGGCGGCACCTGCGCTGAGGGTCAACAGGCCGGCGGTGCAGAAGCTAATGATGCGTTTCATGGTTGTTCCTCATAAAAGGATTCAGCATCGAGACGAAGCCGACGAGCCGGCTTCGCAGGTGCCTCGACGAAACACCTGTGAGCTATACCCGCGAGGAACGGGGTTGGATGTCCGCAGATGAAAATATTTTCCGCCGCGTGATCGGTCGTTTGAAAGGTTGCCGGCTGTGTAGCCGGCACCCGTTCAGTTGGTGCTGGCCAGCACGGCGCGGCCGATATACAGCACCGGGCCGCTCGGACGGTTGTACGGCGAGCCGCCGGCCGGTTCTAGGGTCAGCTCGAACAGCTGGCCGGCCTGCACGGTACCGATCTGCTCGGCTGGCAGGCGCAGCGGCTGGCCGGCTTCGACCAGGCCCAGCGAGCGCGGACCGTCGGCCGGATCGATCAGCGTCCAGAACTGCAGGGCGCGGCCCTCAGGCACCTGGTCGGCGACCAGCGGGTCGAGCGTCAGCGTGCCATCGCGAGAGACCTGTATGACCCAGCCAGGCTTGGCCGCTTCGCCAGGTTGCTGCAGCACCACGGTGTAGCGCTCGCCGGTGATATCCGGGGCGCGCAACAGCGGCATCAGCACAGCGACGAGCAGCGCCATGGCCAGCGCGGCAGCGGTCAGGCGCCAGGTCAGCAGGCTGTTCCACCAGGTGGCCAATGGGCTGGCCCGTGGAGTTTCGTGCAGACCCAGACTCTGCCGGATGCGCGGCCAGAGCGCCTGGGAGGGTGCGTGCGCTGGCAGTCGGTCGCTCAGTTCGAGAAAGTGCCGCTCCCACTCCAGGGCGATGCGGGCGGCATCTTCATCCTCTTCGAGCAATTGGCGCACCTCGGTGGCTTCAGGCTCCTCGAGCAAGCCGAGCAGGTATTCGCCGATCAGGGCGCGACGTTCTTCGCGGTCGTGCGGAATCATGCTTGCAGACACTCCTGCAGCGCGCGCAGGCCGGCGCGGATACGGCCCTTGATAGTGCCCAGCGGTGTACTCAGGCGGCTGGCGATCTGCTCGTGGGTCAGACCACGGTAGAACGCCAGCAGGATCGGGTGGCGGCGCGGCCTTTCCAGACGTTGCAGGCAACGTCGCAGCAAGCGCTGTTCGGATCGCTCCAGCGCCTGCGCCTCGGCCTGCGGGCTGTCGTCCAGCACGCGCTCGATGAACTCATCGTCGACCTCGGCATGCCGGCCGCCACTGCGCAGGGCGTTGAGCACGCGATAGCGCAGGATGCTGTGCACCCAGGCACGGCCGCTGCCCAGATCGCGTCGATAACGCACGGCGTGTTGCCAGATGCGTACGAAGGCATCGTGCAGGCAATCCTCGGCGATGTCGCGGCGGCCCAGCATGCTGATGGCCAGGCCGAGCAGTTGCCCGGCCTCTTGCCGATAGAGCGCCTGGAAGGCACGCTCGTCTCCGCGTGCGCAGGCTTCCAGGGTGCTTTCGTAATCGAACTCGCGATCTGCCATGGGTCATCCGTTGGCCTGAGAAATCCGCATGCAGCTTATACCCGCCAGCGGGCGTGCCGGATCACGCCGGCGTAACAAAAAATCCGCTGCAGAATACAATCGCCGTTCACAGCCCATACGCTTCGCCGAGCGAAACCCAGCGCTCCAGCGGGCCCTTGCGCGAGGCGTAGCGGATCAGTAGCCAGTCTCCCTGCTGGTCCAGCACCTCGCAGACGTCACCCTCGATCAGGTAGGCCTTGGTCCGACTCGTTGCGTCCGGGCGCTGGTGCAGGTACAGGCGCGCGTTGGGCACGGTCCAGGTCCGTGGCTGGTCATCATCGTCAAGGGCGCGGCTGGCGATGATCCTGCCCTGAGGGTCGAGCGTCTTCTCGAACAGCGGGAAGAATACCGGGGCGTTCGGGTCATAGGCGTGGTTGACCTGCAGGGTCTTGTACAGCCAGGGGACGCCGGCGTCATCGAAGCGATAGGCGTCGTGATACCAGCGCGGCCCGCTGCGGCAGTGGCTGTACAGCGCGCGTTCGTCGAGGTTGGGCTGCAGCTCCGACAGTTGCGAGCAATTGGCGCGCTCGCTCAGTTCGGGCGGCAGCTGCAGCAGTTCGAAGCGGCGCTCGGCGGGGCGATATAGGTAGAGATGGTAGACGGAGTTGACCATCCCCACCGGTACGCGAATGGCCAGGTCGAGATGACCGTCGAAATCATAGTCCTCGACGTAGAAGCTCGGCGCTTCCACTTCGTTGCCTTCGGGGATGTCTAGTTCGAGACGAGTGCCGTCTGGCTGCTGCAGGACATAGCGCTCGCCTTGCTGCTGTACCTGGGCATGTTGTCCTGGTTCAGGTTCGAAATGGGGAAGGTCGGCCAGGGCCAGCGTGGGCAACAGTAGCAGGCCGAAGAGGGGGAGATAGAGAGGCAAGAGGGCAGTCCTTTGCGAGTGACAGGCGCTTTGTGCGCCTGTCTTCATTGGCGTCAGCGCGGCAGTTCGATGCGCGTGGTTTCGCCAGGTACCTGCGGCCAGTCCCCGGCGGCCCAGCGCTGGCGGGCCTGGTCGATCAGTTCCGGCGTGCTGGCGACGAAGTTCCAGTTCATCCGCCGAGGGCCGATTGGCTCGCCGCCGACCAGTGCCAGATGGCATTCGCCGCAGGCGCTGAGCAGCGGGGTCGCGCCAGCCGGGATCACCGCCATGGTGTGCGCCGGCAGCGTTTCGCCGTCCAGCTCGGCTTCGCCTGTGATCAGATACAGCGCGCGTTCGCTGTACTCGTCCGGGATCAGCAGGTTGGCACCGGCAGCCAGGCGCAACTCGGCGTAGAGCGTTGGCGAGCGAACCGGTACCGGCGATTCCAGGCAAAAGCCGGCGCCAGCGATCAGGGTGATCTGCACGCCCATGGCCTCGCTACGTGGCAGCGAATCGGCCGGGTGGTGGCTGTAAGCCGGCTCGCATTGCTCATCGGCTTCCGGCAGCGCCAGCCACACCTGCAGGCCGTGCATCCGCTTGTTCTGGCCGATCTGCTCGGGCGGCGTGCGCTCGACGTGAGCAACGGCGCGCCCGGCCGTCATCCAGCTGACCTCGCCGGGGCCGACCAGCTGATCGGAGCCGAGGCTGTCCTTGTGCTGCAACTGGCCTTCGAACAGGTAGGTGAGGGTGGACAGGCCGATATGCGGATGCTGAGCGATGTTCATGCCGCTGCTGGCGGGATAGTCCTGCTCGAGCATGTGGTCGAAGAAAACGAAGGGGCCGATGCTGCGAAAACGTGCCGAGGGCAGGGGGCGCAGAATCGGCTGGCCGGAGATGTCTTCGGCGCGCGGGCGGATAAGCTGCAGTTCGCTCATGCCTGCGCTCCGGCCAGGCGGGTTTCCACCTGGATATCGGTGGTGGTCATCAGCTTGTGTATCGGGCACTTGTCGGCGACGCGCAGCAGTTGCTGGCGCTGCGCATCGTCCAGCGGCCCCTTGAGCGACAGTTCGATGATCAGGTGATAGTTGCCTTCGCGCTCTTCGCTGTCGTCCCGCTCGACGCTGACGTCGATGCCTTCCAGCGGCAGGCCGCGCTGGCGCGCATAGAGCAGCAGGGTCATGGCCTTGCAGGTGCCGAGCGAGGCGTCGAACAGATCGTGTGGGTCGGGGCCGGCCCCGTCACCGCCAAGCTCGGTCGAAACGTCGCCGAGCAACTGGTGAGAACCGATTTCGATCTGCTGCTGCAGACCCTTGCTGTTGTGAATGCGGATCATGACGCTTCCTTGGTAGGCGTGACGGCAATGGCCGCCAGACTAGCGTAGGCAGGCCCGATCACACCAGTGCCGAGAGCCTTACATCGGCGCCCAATACCCGCAGCAGGCGTCCCTGACCATTGATGATGGGCATCGACACGGTAAAGCAGAAATCGTCGGTCGCCGAAGAGCGATAGACTTGGGTGATATGCGCCTGCATTTGCTCGGCAGCGGCGCGGAACCAGGGACGCTGGCTCCAGTCGCGGCCGCGGCAACTGGTGTTTTCGTCGTGTGCTACGTCGGCGGCGAAAATGTTTTCGGAGATCTGCACGCCGCGGCTGTCGACCAGGTAGAACAGCTCGAAACGGCTGTCGCGCGCGAGCGTTTCGCCAAGCAGGCGTTCGGCGGCCGTCATGTCGCCGGCCAGTTCGGAGCGTGTCGCCAGCTGCTCGACGCTGGCGCGCACGGCTGCGTGAATTTCCAGGCGGAAGTCGCCAAGCCCGGCGAGCAGGCGGTCGCCGTCCTCGCGTACGGCCTTGCTGTGATGCAGCACCTGGCCGGCTTTGCCAAGCAGCTCGCCTGCGACCTGGGCTATGTTTTGCACGTCGCCGTTGATCGAGCGCACGGCCTGGCCGATCTGCTCGGTGCCCGCGGCGATCTGCCCGACCTGAGCGTCGAGACGGTCCATGGCCTGGCGCGTGCTGTCCAGGCCCTGGCTGACCGCGAGAATGCCGCTGCGGCCGTCGGCCACGGCCTGATTCATATGCTGGCCGGCATCACCGAGCTGGTGCATGCCTTCACGAAAGCGTTCGATGATGCCGCTGACCTGGCCAGTGGCATCGGTGGTGTGGCCGGCCAGGCGGCGAACTTCCTCGGCGACCACGGCGAAGCCACGGCCATGTTCGCCGGCGCGAGCGGCCTCGATGGCGGCGTTCAGGGCCAGCAGATTGGTCTGCTGAGAGATGCTGGCGATCACGCCGATGACCTTGCTCACTTCGTCCAGCTGCCCGGCCAGTTGCCCGATGACCTGAGCCAGTTGCGCCTCGCTGGCATCGATCACTTCGACCTGGCGCAGCACCGCCTCGCCACTTTGCTGACATTGGTGCAGGGTTGCCGACACTTGCGCGGAAAGCCGCGCGACTTCTCCGGTACCCGGCACCAGCTCGACATCCAGGGTAGTGGTGACTTGCTCGCTGGCGCTGGCGATGAGTTCCGAGGACTGCGCCAGGGTCTGCCCGCTCTGCTGGTTGGCGGCGGCGATACGCGCCAGTTGCGGCGCATGTGCAGCAATGCCGACAGCAGCGCCAAGGCTGGTGCGAATGCGTTCCTGAAGGCTGGCACTGAAATCGTTCAGGCGCACCATCCACTGATGGTGCTCGGGCAGGCGGGTGGTGAGGTCGTGCCGGTGAAAGAGCGCGTTCAATGCGGTTTCGCCTTCGCTCTGGCGGGCCCGCCTGCGCAGTAACTGCAACATGATGATTCCCCTGTCTGGTCTGACGAGGGCATTGCAAGCCAGGTGCCACTATCTGCCAGCGTTTTCCGTGGCCCGTTCCGCGCCTTGAGCTGGCTATCGATGTGCGGCGTTGGTGCGCGCTTAGCCCGCACGCTTCATCGAAGTGCGCCGGCGCGCCGTTGGCCCGCCGAACTTGCCCAGCGAGTCGGCGGTCTATGCTGCTCGAACCGTCAGGAGGACTTGCCTTGCTCAAATCTCGAACGATGCCATGGATACTTGCGCTCGGTGCGGTGATCGCCTGCAGCGCCCAGGCCAGGGAGTACCGCTACAGCGACGCCCATCTACACTATGTCGACTTCTTCCAGGAAAGCGCCGGCATGGATGAGTTGCTGGAGAAGATGGCGGAGAACAACGTCGATCATGTGATGTTCTCCGGCATTCCGGTGGCCAAGAAGTGGGACGAAGACGAGCCCAAGCGCCCACGCTATTACGCGGGGGACGATGCCAATGCCTACTGGTACAGCGCGACCGATGTCTTCATCGCCGCTGCCTACAAGCGCCTGCCGGCCGAGCAGCGCAAGCGCTTCCATCCGTTTCTTTCCGGCTTCAACCCCAATGACAAGAACGCCGATGCCCATATCCGCCGCATGCTCGAGCTGGACCCCGGGTTGTGGCAGGGCATCGGTGAAGTCTTCACCCGGCATGACGATCTCACCGCGCTGATCCACGGCAGTGCGCCGCGCGCCAACAACGAGGCGCTGGCGCGGGTGTTTCACCTGGCAGCCGAATACGACCTGCCGGTGATGCTGCATTCGAACATCACCTCCAAGCGCGAGCGTGAGCCGATCTACCTGGAGGAAATCGAGGCGCCGCTGCGTAATCATCCGCATGTGCGTTTCATCTGGGCGCATGCCGGCACAAGTGCCGAGATTCATCGCCATCAGGAGAAGCTCGACTTCCTGATGGATACCGTCGAGCGGATGCTGGGCCAGTACCCGAACCTGTACATCGACCTGTCCTGGACCATGCTGCGGCCCTATCTGCTGGATGAGAACGGCAAACCCGACGAGAAATGGGTGCATCTGGTCAGCAGCTATCCGGAGCGCTTCATGCTCGGCTCCGACGTGGTTGGGCGCTTCGGCAACCTGGGCGAGTACATGAAAGGCTTCGATGCCTTCCTCGATGCGCTGCCCGAGGACGTCGCGCACAAGGTCGCGCGTGACAACTTCCTTTCCATTCTGCCGCGGCGCGTGCAGGCCGAGCTGGATCGTTAGCGGCGCAGTCTTCAGACTTTAAGCGGGGGCGGTGCGCCGCAGGACGTGATGGCCTTCGAAGTCACCGAACGCCGCAGTGGTGCCCGGCGACCACAGGCTCGCCGGGCAGCGTTTAACGGTTGATCAGAGCAGGATGGTCGCCCAGGTCAGGGCGATCATCAGCAGCGCGACCATCTGCGCCGCGCTGCCCATGTCCTTGGCCTGCTTGGACAGCGGGTGCAGGTTCAGCGAGATGCGGTCGACCACTGCCTCGATGGCGGAGTTGAGCAGCTCCACCACCAGTGCCAGCAGCGGCACGAGCACCAGCAACGCGCGCTCCGCGCGGCTGACATCGACCAGGCAGGCCAGCGGCAGCAGTAGCAGATTCAGCCAGACCAGTTGGCGGAACGCCGCTTCACCCTGATACGCCGCGCACAGCCCGGCCAGCGAGTAGCCGGTGGCGTCGAGGATGCGTGCCAGGCCGCGGCGCCCCTTGAAGGACAGGGCGTCCAGATCGGAGCTGTCGTTCATGGATGCAGCCCACCCCAGGGATCGTTCATGGCCTGCTGGTAGGCCTGGCGCAGGTAACTCAGGTCCGCGTCGGGCATGGTTCCGCGATGTCGGTCCAACTGGCCCAGGTCGCGCCGCGAGGCGCTGGCGACACGCCAGCGTCGCCGGCTTTTCTCCAGATCCAGCAGGGCGACCTCCACATCGCCATCGCTACGGGCTTTGACGAACAGGTGCTTGGCATAGCAGCAGCCGTGTTGCCAGCCGCCCAGGTGCAGGCGTGCCAGGGTCGCGGCCAGGCGTTGCAACATAGCCTGGTTGAGCTGCGGCGTTCGGGGCTCGCTGTACCACTGCTCCAGGCTGACGAAGCCTGGCAATGCTTCGGTGACCAGCAACGCCTGCCAGCGACCGGCCTGTTTGCGGGCCGCGCAGTAAACGATGTTTGGTGTACGAATGCCGAGGCGGGCGAAGGCGCGATAGGCCTGCAGCTCACGCAGAATGGTAGGCCTGCCTAACGGGTGACGCAGCGAGCGACAGGTGTGTCCGCTCTGGCGTTTGCAGTAAAGCAGCGGCCTGCTGCTATCCCAGTGTTGCAACAGACGCACGCCGCTTTCGCCGCCGCGCCGCTGGTTGGCTGCCTCGACCCATTCGCCAGGGCTGTGCCACCAGCGATCGAACTCGGTAGAGGGCAGGGCGGCCAGCGCTTGTTCGCTGAGGACTCCCATGTCAGGCCACCTTGCGCAGCACGTAGGTGCGCCACATGGCGTAGCCGGGCAGGAAGTCCAGGTGGCCGAGTATGGCGAAGCCGGCCTGGCGGAACTCATCCTCCAGTGTCTTGCGAGGAGCGACGAAGCGGTTCTGATTCGGCTCTGCACCGCCCTGAGCGGCGCGCCGGGCCTCCAGGCGCCGACGTTTCCAGGCCTTGTAGTTGCCGTCGACCCACAGCGAGACGATCACCGTGTCGCGGCTGACTCGATGGAACTCGCGAAGGATGGCCAGACGGTGCTCGGCCGACTCGATGTGATGAAGCAGGCGAATGCAGAAGATGCAGTCCACTGCATTGGCACTCAGGTCGATAGCGAAGGCCGAGGTGCGCAGGCTGTTGACTCTCGCCACCACCTCGGGCGCCTGCGCGGCACGCGCGGTGGCAAGCATGTCGGCAGAGTTGTCGGCGGCGAGGATCACCCGGTTCGGCTGTTCGCAAAGCATCGCCCAGAAGCGGCCGGCGCCGCAGGGCAGGTCGAGTACCAGGTTAGGCTGAGCGGCCAGCTGCAATGCACGACGCGCCACCTGTACATCACGCCAATGCGACAGGCGCCGGGACAAGCCGTCCTGATGTTTGTGCAGGTATTGCTGGGCGTGGTCGAAATCGTACTTGCGGGAAAAATCCAGTTCGATGGGGCTGGGCTTGGGCATGACGAACGTCCCTTGATGGAGATGTTCGCCACCTTAGGGAGTCGTGCATCAAGGTCCCGTCAAAGGGATGTGAAAATTTCGTCAAGCGCCATTGTTGAGTGTCACGCGAAAGCGCGTATGGCCCGGCTCACTCTCCAGGCTGACCTGCCACCCCTGTTTGGCGCAGATGCGCTTGACCAGCGACAGGCCCAGGCCGAGGCCCTCTCCGCGGGCCTGGTCGCCGCGCACGAAGGGCTGGAAGATGCGCTCGCGCTGCTCGGCGGCAATACCGGTGCCGCTGTCTTCGATGCGAAAGGCGCCGGACTCGAGAATCAGGCGCACCTCGCCGCGCTCGGTGTAGTGCAGGGCATTGCGTAGCAGATTGGCCATCACCGTGGCGAGAAAGGTCGCATTGTAGCGCCCGTCATCCTGGCCTTCCTCGATCAGCTGGAAATCCAGCCCCTTCTCCTTCATCAGTGCGCCCCAGCGGCTGGCTTGTTCATTGGCGATGGCGGCCAGGCTGCGGTCGCCAACGAATGCCGCTTCGTTGCTCTTGTCCCGCGCCAGCTGCAGGAAGGTCTGTACCAGCTCACGCATCTCTTCGCTGGCGCGGGCAATGCGTGCTACCTGTTCCTTCTCGCGCGGGCTCAATGGCGCCTCGGCGAGCAGCTCGCAGGAGGTGGCGATGACCATCAGCGGCGTGCGCAGCTCATGGCTGACATCGCTGGTGAACAGGCGCTCGCGTTCCAATGACTGGCGCACCTGGCCCAGGGTGCTGTCGAAGGCGGCGGCCAACTGGCCGACTTCATCATTGGGGTAATCCGGTGCCAGCGGTGGCGCCAGCGGATGCAGCTGATCACGGTGACGCACCTGCTGCGCCAGGCGGCTGATAGGCGCCATCACCTTGCGCGCCATGATCAGGCCCAGACCCCAGGCGGCGATGACGGTCAGCAGGAAACCCGCCAGCACTACATTGAACAGCGCATTTTCGCGGGCTTCGAACTCCTGCTGCTCCTGCACCAGCAGGTAGGTCTCGCCATTGATCTGCTGCACGTAAACGTAATACGCCTCGTCGCCACTGACGACCTCGTTGAAACCTTCCTGCAGACCCTCGTATTCGGGCGGGATTGCATAGTCGGGGTAATTGGACGAGAAAAAGCGGGTGCTGGAATCCAGGCGCGGGGGGCGTCCCTGGCGAATGTCCTCGTTCAGCGTTTCGCCCAGCTCGCGGCTCATCTCCTGGGAAACCAGGTGTTCCTCGATGAAATGCACCACGCCGACGATGCTCAACGAGAACAGCCCGCTGACCACCGCAGTCATCAGGATGAAGGCGATCAGGATGCGCCGCTCGAACGGCTGCCTAGACAGCATCGGAGCTCTCCGCCAGGCGATAACCGATACCGTGAATGGTGTGCAGCAGCGGCGTGGGGAAGGGTTTGTCGAGCACCTGGCGTAACTGGTGGACATGGCTGCGCAGGCTGTCGCTGTCCGGGCAGTCGTCGCCCCACAGCGCTTCTTCCAGCGCCTCACGGCGCACCACCGCCGGGCTGCGCTGCATGAGAATGGCCAGCAGCTTGAGGCCCAGCGGGTTGAGTTTGAGCGCTTGGCCGGCGCGGCTGACGTGCAGGGTGTCGAGGTCGTAGTTGAGGTCGGCGACCTGCAGCTGGCGTGTGCGGCTGCCGCGGCTGCGGCGCAGGATCGCCTCGATACGTGCAACCAGCTCGGACAGCGCGAAGGGCTTGATCAGATAGTCATCGGCGCCGGCATTGAGTCCTTTCAGGCGATCATCCAGAGCATCTCGCGCAGTGAGCATCAGGATCGGTACTTCGCTGCGACCATCCTCGCGCAGGCGCTTGCATACCTGATAGCCGTCGATGCCCGGCAGCATGATGTCCAGCACGATCAAATCGTAATGACCGCTGCTGGCCAAGTGCAGGCCGCTCAGGCCGTCCTGTGCGCAATCGACGGAAAAGCCCTTGAGCTGCAGGTAGTCGAGCACGTTGGCGAGAATATCTCGGTTGTCTTCGATGACCAGAATGCGCATCGCGAGTAATTCCTGGGTTTGACGATTTTTTCACACGGCTTTGACGAGAGGCTCACGGTGCGCCTCGCAGACTGCGGCTCGTTCATTCTGCAAGGATCATACGATGCCACGGCTTCATTGCGCGCAACTTCGTTATCTGTCGATAATTCTGCTGGCCTGGCTGGCAGTGTTTTTTCTCACCCGCAGCGCATTGCTGCTCGGGCACCTGGGCGATGCGGGCGTGACGCTGCCGGGGCTGCTTGGCCTGTATGGCGTCGGCCTGGTCTATGACCTCAGCTTCCTGGTGTACGCCGCGCTGCCGCTGCCGCTGACCCTGTACCTGATGCTCTGTCCGGCCTGGTTATGGCGCCGTCGCTGGCATCAGCGCCTGCTGGTCGCCCTGGTGGCCGTCAGCCTGTTCGCGATGTTCTTCACTGCCGTAGCCGAATGGCTGTTCTGGGACGAGTTCGGTGTGCGCTTCAACTTCATCGCCGTGGACTACCTCGTCTATTCAAAGGAAGTGGTGGACAACATCCTTGAGTCCTATCCGATCTATCCCTTGCTGGCCCTGCTGGCGATCCTGGCCATAGGCCTGACGCTGGCGCTGCGACGACCGCTGCGGGCCGCACTGGAGGCACCGCGCCTGCCTGCGCTGCAGGCTTTCTGTACGCTGGTCATGCTGGCGTTGCTGGCAGGCCTGTGCAGTGGCCTGGTCGGGCAGGACGCGCCGCGTGGCCTGGGTGGCAACACCTACCAGCGCGAGCTGGCCAGCAACGGGCCGTACCAGTTCTTCGCCGCATTCCGTAACAACGAGCTGGATTACCAGCAGTTCTACGCCACCTTGCCAGAACAGACGGTGGCCGCTCAGTTGCGTACCGAGGTGGCCGAGCCCAATGCCCGTTTCATCGGCAGCGATCCGCAGGACATCCGCCGGCTGATCGACAACCCCGGCTCGCCGCGTAAGCTCAATGTGGTGCTGGTGACCATCGAGAGCCTGAGTGCCAAGTATCTGGGCAGTTTCGGCGACACCCGCGGGCTGACCCCGAACCTCGATGAGCTGCGCAAGCACGCCCTGGTTTTTACCAACCTCTACGCCACCGGCACGCGCACCGACCGCGGTCTGGAGGCGCTGACCCTGTCGGTACCGCCGACACCGGGGCGCTCCATCGTCAAGCGCATCGGCCATGAGTCCGGTTACGCCAGCCTGGGCCAGCAACTGAGCGCTCAGGGCTACGACAGCGTCTTCGTCTACGGCGGCCGCGGCTATTTCGACAATATGAACGCCTTCTTCGGCGGCAACGGTTATCGCGTCGTCGACCAGAGCAGCGTCGACGAGGCCGAGATGAGCTTCCAGAACGCCTGGGGCATGGCCGACGAGGACCTCTATCGCCAGGCGATCAAGGTGGCCGATGCCGATCACGCCGCCGGCAAGCCGTTCCTCCTGCAACTGATGACCACCTCCAACCACCGTCCCTACACCTACCCGGACGGGCGCATCGACATTGCCTCCGGCGAGGGGCGCGAAGGGGCAGTGAAGTACACCGATTACGCCATCGGCCAGTTCCTCGCCGAGGCGCGCAGCAAGCCCTGGTTCGATCAGACGCTATTCGTCTTCGTCGCCGACCATACCGCCGGTAGCGCCGGGCGTGAGGATCTGCCGGTGGCCAACTACCACATCCCGCTGTTCATCTACGCCCCGAAATACGTCAAACCGGCCGAATACGCCGACGTCGCCAGCCAGATCGACGTGGCGCCGACGCTGCTCGGCCTGCTCAATCTGGATTACGTCTCCACCTTCTTCGGCCGCAACCTGTTACGCGCTGATCATCCCGCAGGCCGCGCGCTGCTGGGCAACTACCAGCATCTTGGACTGTTCGACGGCAAGGACCTGGCGATCCTCAGCCCGCGCCGGGGCATGCGCCGCCATGACGACGCCCTGGGGCTGAGTCATGAGTCGCGCAGCGATGGCGACGATCCGCTGCTGCGTCGTGACATCGCCTATTACCAGGGTGCCAGTCATGCCTTCGGTAAACACCTGATGGCCTGGCATCCAGACGCCCAATCCAGCCAGCAACTCAGCGCGCGCTAAGGAGTGGAAATGTCGTCCCGTTATTTCGACTTTCGCGTGGCGCTCAGTATACCGGTACTGCTGATGGCGCTGCTGCTGGCGTTCGATCCCAGCCCGGTGGATTTTGCCCTGGCGCGGCTGTTCTACGAACCCGGACTGGGTTTCATCGGGCGTAGCAGCTTCTGGCTCGAGGACATCCTGCATGACCGCGCCAAGCAGGCGCTGATCCTGCTCGGTGCGCTGGCTATCGCAGGCTTTGTGCTCAGCCTGCTGCCGACGCGGCTGCGCGTCTGGCGTCGTCAGCTCGGTTACCTGGTGCTGGCACTGGGGCTGTCGACTTCCCTGGTCACCCCGCTGAAAACGCTCACCGGCATGCACTGCCCTTGGAGCCTGAGCGAGTTCGGCGGCCAGGAGCAATTCACGCCGCTGCTGGCCGAGCGCGCGCCGACCGCCAATCCCGGCCGCTGCTGGCCAGGCGGCCATGCTTCGGCGGGGTTCTCGCTGCTGGCGCTGTTCTTCGTCCTGCGTGACCGCAGGCCGCGGATGGCACGTATCGCGCTGCTGGTGGCGCTGGGGCTCGGCTCGCTGTTCTCCCTGGGGCGCATGCTGCAAGGCGCACACTTTCTCTCGCACAACCTGTGGACGCTGCTGATCGATTGGATCATCTGCGTGCTGACTTACCGCTGGCTGCTCTATCGCGCACCTGCCGAACAGCCATCGCGCAACTCGCTTGAATGGAGAGAAACCTGCCGATGAACAGATTCCTACCGGGGCTGCGTCTGGCGTTGGCCACGCTGGTATTTTTTGGTGCGCTGCTGGCGCTGCCCTTGAGCATGGCCTGGGCCGCCACCACTGCGCCAGTGCCGGTGCAAACCGTGCGTCCGGCCAGCTGGGCGCAGCCGCTGGACAGCCGCATCAACCTCTATCGCATGGTGCCAAATCTCTATCGCAGCGCCTTGCCGAGGGCCAGGGATTTGCCTGAGCTGCAGACGCTGGGCATCGCCACGGTGATCAACTTCTATCAGCGCGGCGATGAGCACTGGCTGAAGAATCCCAAGGTTGTTCAGGTGCATCTGCCGCTGCGTACCGACCGCATCGACGATGTCGACGTCATCGAAGTGCTGCGCAGCATTCGTCAGGCGCAGAGCCGTGGTCCGGTGTTGATTCACTGCAAGCACGGGCAGAACAGAACCGGGCTGGTCGCCGCCCTTTACCGGGTGATCTACCAGCACTGGAGCAAGGAGCAGGCACTGGCGGAAATGCGCGGCGGCGGCTTTGGTGGTGAGTCGCGCATGGATGATGCCGAGCGTTACCTGCGCCACGCCGATATCCCGGCGTTGCGCTCGGCACTGGCCAGCGGCGCGTGCAGCACCAGCCGGTGGGCAATGTGCGCATTCAGCGAGCGCTTGCTGGGCATGATCGAGAGGGCGTGAACCGATGAAACTTCCGTGTCTTGTGCTTGGCGGCCTGTTTCTCCTGGCCATTAGCGGCTGCCAGAGCCTGCGTGAGCAGATGCAGGCGGCCAATTATCCGTCAGCTTTCGTCGATGGTTTCGAAGCCGGCTGCAGCAGCGGTCGCTCGGCGGCTGGCCCGCTCGGTAAGTTCGCCAAGGATGTGCCGCGGTACCGGTACGAACTTTTGTACGCACAGGGCTGGGACGATGGATTTCAGCAGTGCGAAAACGCGCAACGTATCGATGACTGGGAGCAGCGCCGAGAGGACCACTGGCGCGACCAGGAATGGCGTCGGCATGTCGATCAAACGATGGCGAGGGCCTTGCGTCGGTAAATTCTCTTTTTTTCGTGATCAAGTGCACGGAAATGTCGCCGATAAAAAAGAGGGGCAAGCACCGTCCTATCTGATTCTCCGCCAGGTATGGCTGAGGATGACTCAATTTTTGCGTGCAATGGGAGTTTCACAACATGTCGCTGCGGAATCTATCAATCGCCCCTCGCTCCGGGCTCGGTTTTGGTCTGGTCGCCTTGTTCATGGTGCTGATGGGCGCGTGGGTACTACTGACGCTGGACAACATCAAGAAGCAATCGCAGGAAGTCGAGAAGAACTGGGTGCCTAGCATCATGGCGCTGAACGATCTGTCTCAGACGATCCTGCGCGTGCGTGCCCTGACCCTGCGCATACTGGTCGAACGCGATACGCAAAAGGCCGAGCAGGGGATTGCGCGCGCCAATGGGATGCTCGATCACGCCAGCAGCGTGCGTGAGCGTTACGAAGCGTTGATCAGCTCTCAGGAAGAGCGGCAGGTCTTTCAGCGATTCCTGGATGCAGAAAAGAACTACCTGGCAGAGCGCGCCGAGATTCTGCGCTTGGCTCAGGGCGGTAACTTCGATGCTGCCACGGCCAGGTTCGCTACCGACGTGTTGAGTCGGCATGCCGACGCTCTGGCTGCTGCATTGACCGAACTCGCTACGCTCAACGACACCGGGGTCAGCAGCGCGGTAGCCAACATCGCTGCGGCCAATGACAATGCGCGTTACGGGGTCATCCTGGCGGTCGTACTGGCCGCTATCGCGACCGTGATCCTCGCAATGCTGCTGACACGCAGTATCGTCGCGCCGCTGAAACAGGCGGTCGAAGCTGCAGAAATCGTCGCTTCGGGTGATCTGACCCAGAATTTCCAGATCGAGGGCAAGGACGAGCCAGCACGTCTGCTCGCTGCCCTGAAAACCATGCAGCAAAGCCTGCGCACCACCATCCAGAACATTGCCGATTCGTCCAACCAGCTGGCCTCGGCGTCGGAGGAGCTGCACGCGGTGACCGAGGATTCGACCCGCGGGCTGCATCAGCAGAACACCGAGATCGAGCAGGCGGCTACGGCGGTCAACGAGATGACCGCGGCAGTCGAAGAGGTGGCGCGTAATGCGGTAAGCACCTCCGAGGCGTCGCGTGAATCGAACGTCACTGCGCAGCAAGGACGCGAGCAGGTGCGCCAGACCGTCGACTCGATTGGCCAGCTGGCCGCCGATGTCACCACCACGTCGGGAGAGGTGGAACAGCTGGCGCAGCGCGTGCACGAAATCAGCAAGGTGCTCGACGTGATTCGTTCGATTGCCGAGCAAACCAACTTGCTGGCGCTCAACGCGGCCATCGAGGCGGCCCGTGCTGGCGATGCCGGGCGCGGCTTCGCCGTGGTCGCGGACGAAGTACGCGCGCTGGCGCATCGCACCCAGCAGTCGACCCAGGAGATCGAGCAGATGATCGGCGGCATCCAGAGCGGTACGGATCGCGCCGTCAACGCCATGCAGAGCAGCAATGGCCGCGCCCGTTCGACGCTGGAAGTGGCCCAGGCCGCAGGCGTCGCGCTGGAGCAGATCACCCAGGCGATTTCCTCGATCAACGAGCGCAACCTGGTTATCGCCAGCGCATCCGAGGAGCAGGCACAGGTGGCGCGCGAGGTGGACCGCAACCTGGTGAATATCCGCGACTTGTCGATGCAGACTTCCGCTGGTGCCAATCAAACCAGCGCAGCGAGCCAGGAGCTATCGCGCCTGGCAGTCGACCTCAATAACCTGGTGGCGCGCTTCAAAGTCTGAGGCGCGGGACAAACGAAAACGGCGCCCGAAGGCGCCGTTTCTTTACCGCAGCAGCAATTACTTGCCGGCCCAGCGCTTGAGCACGAGGGTGGCGTTGGTGCCACCAAAGCCGAAGCTGTTGCTCATTACGGTGTCGAGCTTGGCGTTCTCGACGGTCTTGCGCTGGATCGGCAGGTCGGCGACTTCCGGGTCGAGCTCGTCGATGTTGGCCGAGCCGGCGATGAAGTTGCCTTCCATCATCAGCATGCAGTAGATCGCTTCCTGCACGCCTGCAGCGCCGAGGCTGTGGCCGGACAGGCTCTTGGTCGAGCTGATGGCCGGGGCCTTGTCGCCGAACACTTCACGTACGCCACGAATTTCGGCGACATCGCCGACCGGAGTGGAGGTGCCATGGGTGTTCAGGTAGTCGATTGGCGTGTCGACGGTGGCCAGGGCCTGCTGCATGCAGCGGATGGCACCTTCGCCGCTCGGGGCGACCATGTCGTAGCCGTCGCTGGTAGCGCCGTAGCCGACGATTTCCGCGTAGATCTTGGCACCACGGGCCAGGGCGTGTTCCAGCTCCTCGACCACGACCATGCCGCCGCCGCCGGCGATGACGAAACCGTCACGCTTGGCGTCGTAAGCGCGCGAGGCTTTTTCCGGGGTTTCGTTGTACTGGGTGGAGAGGGCGCCCATGGCGTCGAACAGGCAGCTCTGGCTCCAGTGTTCCTCTTCACCGCCACCGGCGAAGACTACGTCCTGCTTGCCCAGCTGGATCTGCTCCATGGCCTGGCCGATGCAGTGTGCGCTGGTGGCGCAGGCCGAGGAGATGGAAAAGTTGACGCCCTTGATCTTGAACGGCGTGGCCAGGCACGCCGATACGGTGCTGCCCATGGTGCGGGTCACGCGGTACGGACCGACGCGCTTGACGCCTTTCTCGCGCAGGGTGTCGATGGCTTCCATCTGGTTGACGGTGGAAGCGCCACCGGAACCGGCGATCAGGCCGGTGCGCGGGTTGGAGATCTGCTCTTCGCTGAGTCCGGAATCCTGGATCGCCTGCTCCATCGCCAGGTAGGCGTAGGCTGCGGCGTCGCCCATGAAGCGGAACAGCTTGCGGTCGATCAGCTCTTCCAGGTTCAGGTTGACCGAACCGGAAACATGGCTGCGCAGGCCCATTTCAGCGTAGGACGGGTTGAAACGGATGCCGGATTTGCCCGCGCGGAGGCTGTCGGCAACGGCTTCTTTGTCATTGCCCAGGCAGGAAACGATGCCCAGACCGGTAATCACGACACGACGCATGTGCAAGTCCTTCAGAAACTGTCGGTAGAGGTGAACAGGCCAACGCGCAGGCCTTCGGCACTGTAGATCTCGCGGCCGTCGACGCTGACGCTGCCATCGGCGATGCCGAGGATCAACGAGCGGTTGATGGTGCGTTTGATATGAATGTTGTAGGTGACTTTCTTGGCGGTCGGCAGTACCTGGCCGAAGAATTTCACTTCACCCGAGCCCAGGGCGCGGCCCTTGCCGGGATTGCCTTGCCAGCCCAGATAGAAGCCGACCAGCTGCCACATGGCGTCGAGGCCGAGGCAGCCTGGCATGACCGGGTCACCTTCGAAGTGGCAGCCGAAGAACCACAGGTCCGGGTTGATGTCGAGCTCAGCGACAATTTCGCCCTTGCCGTGCTTGCCGCCGGTCTCGCTGATGTGAACGATGCGATCGATCATCAGCATGTTCGGGGCGGGCAGTTGCGCGTTCCCGGGGCCGAACAGTTCGCCGCGGCCGCAGGCGAGCAGGTCTTCCCGAGAGTAGGCGTTTTGTTTTGTCATGCGAGCTCCTCAATTATCCCCATGCTTCTAAGGCTGGGCGAATCGTCCTGGCCGGCGCGCCTGAAAAATAGGGGCGACTGCCGGCAGCCTAGTCATAGACTGTTGCGTTGTGGTGAAAGTCACAGCGCTGTGAGTACAGTTGTACTCCGCTGGCTGTGCGTTGTCACAGGCCCAGCAGTTTCCCCTTGTAACTCCAGCTTGTCACGGGCCCATCGCGCTTAGGATCGAGCAGGTAGCCAACGCAGCAGAATGCGTTGCAGATCTGCTCGTTTGAACGGTTTGGCCAGGTAATCGTTCATTCCCGCCTCCAGGCAGGCTTCGCGGTCGCCCTGCAGGGCGTTGGCGGTCAGGGCGATGATCGGCACCTGCTGCCCCTGTTCGAGCTGGCGGATCTGCCGCGTCGCTTCGTAGCCGTCCATCAGCGGCAGCCGGCAGTCCATGAGGATTGCTGCGTAGTCGTGCTGGCTGCAGCTTTGCACGGCTTGCTGGCCGTCGCCGACCAGGCTGACCTGATAGCCCAGGCTGCGCAGCATGGCCTCGATCACCGTCTGGTTGACCGGATTGTCCTCGACCAATAGTACTGCCTGACCCTCACCGCTGCCGAGCGTCAGGATGTCACTGCGCTGAGCCTGCTCGTTGCAGGTGCGAAATGGCAGCGGAACCTCGAGGGTGAAGACCGAACCCTCGCCCAATTGGCTTTCTGCACGCAGGGTACCGCCCATGCGCTCGGCCAGGGTGCGGGCGATCGGCAGGCCGAGACCGGTGCCGCCGTAACGTCTGGAAATGGACGTATCTGCCTGCTGGAAGGCATCGAACATATGTTCCAGGCGTTCGCCGTCGATACCGATGCCGCTGTCGCGTACGGCACAGGTGAACCACAGCACCTGGTCGTCCAGTGGCTGCCAGTGTGTTTCCACGCGGATGTGACCTTCTTCGGTGAACTTCAGCGCGTTACCGATCAGGTTGACCAGAATCTGCCGTATACGTGTGGGGTCGCCGCTTACCTCCAATCCCTCCAGGCCCGGTTGAGCGTCCAGCAGCAGTTGCAGGCCGCGCTGCTGGGCGCTGTGCTGGAAGACCTGAATGGAGCCCTGCAACAGGTCCAGCAGGTTGAAGGAAATGGCTTCGAGTTCCAGTGCCCCGCGTTCGATGCGCGAGAAATCGAGAATGTCGTTGATCACCTTGAGCAGGTGCTCGGTGGACTCTGTCGCCAGCGCCGCGTACTCGCTCTGCTCGTCGTTCAGGCTGGTGGTTTCCAGCAACTGCAGCATGCCCAGCACGCCGTTCATCGGGGTGCGCAGCTCGTGGCTCATCATGGCCAGGAAGTCCGACTTGGCGCGGTTGGCCTGCTCCGACTCCTCGCGGGCCTGGATCAGCTGGGCGATCGCCTGTTGTTGTTCCAGGCCGCTTTTTTCGAGTGCGCAGGCTAGGTTGTTGATGTGCCTGGCCAGATCGGTCAGTTCGTCGTTGCCACGCTCGATCAGGGAGGGGCGGTAATCGCCGCTCTGAATGCGTTCCAGAGCCTGACCCATGGCGCTGAGCGGTTGCGCGAGGCGTCTGGCCAGGCGGCGGGCGAGGAGGAAGGTGAGCAGCAGGGCGAACAGCGAGAGAACCCCGGCCTTGAGCAGGATTTCCTGCTGGCGGGTATTGAAGGTGTCATTGGACATGCCCACGATGACCCGACCCAGGTAGCCATCGCCGATCGCCTTGCCCAACGGTGGCAAGGCCAGCCCGCGGCCTGGCGGCCCTTGCAGGTGAATCGGCGCCTGAAACACCTCCACCTCCGGCGTGCTGTGGCCTGGTTCCTTGGGGCGCTCGACGTAGACCAGAATATTGTCGTCGCGGTCGCGAACCTCGGCAAAGCGCACGTCGGCCGTGCTCAGGGTAGCGCGCAACAGGCTTTCCAGAGTGTCCAGGTTGTCATTGAGCACGCCGTACTGAGTGGCCGGTGCGAGCTGATTGGCGATCAGTTGACCGGTATGGCCCTGCTCCTGGCGCAGGTCCTGCAGGCGGGTGAAGGTGAGAAAACCGGTCAGCAACAGCGTCAGCAGCAGTGCCGGGCCGACGCTGATCAGCTGGGTGCGGGTATGGATATTCCAGCCACGGCGCTGCCCAGTGGCTATACCATCCCTGGTGGGCTGCGGCTCTGCCGCCTGTTGGCGAGAGGGGCAGGGCGGGGGCAAGGGGCTGCCTGTGGGCACGAATCGTCCTTGGCAATTAACGTCGATCCAGCATGTTAACCGACCCGTCGCACTTTGCCAGTGCCAGGCGCGCGCACTCTGCGCTAATTCTCGTTAGCGCCCGTCAACGTGCGGCCGCCACTGAACTTTTGCCCTGGCCGGGCACTCTCGGCTCCGTATAATGCCCGCAGACCGCCATCACGCATGGCCTCATTCGGAAGAACTATGACTCAGCCCCAACCCATTGCCGTCCTCGGCGGCGGCAGCTTCGGCACCGCCCTGGCCAACCTGCTGGCGGAGAACGGCCAGCGTGTCCTGCAATGGATGCGCGATCCCGAGCAGGCCGAGCAGATGCGCCAGAGTGGCGAAAACCCGCGCTATCTGAAGGGCGTCAAGCTGCACCGTGGTATCGAGCCGACCAGTGATCTTGGCGCTGCGCTACAGCAGGCCGAGCTGGTACTGGTGGCGCTCCCTTCCAGCGCCCTGCGCGATGCCCTGCAGCCGGTGGCGGGGCAACTGGCGGGCAAGATGCTGATCAGCACGACGAAGGGCATCGAAGCTAAAACTTTCAAACTGATGAGCCAGATCCTCGAGGAGATCGCTCCCGACGCGCGCATTGGCGTGCTGTCGGGGCCGAACCTGGCCAAGGAAGTGGCCGATCACGCCCTGACCGCGACGGTGATCGCCAGTGAGGACGAAGAACTGTGTCTGCGCGTGCAGCAAGCGCTGCACGGCAGAACCTTCCGCGTCTACGCCAGTGCCGACCGTTTCGGTGTCGAACTCGGCGGTGCGCTGAAGAACGTCTACGCGATCATGTCCGGCATGGCGGCGGCGCTCGGCATGGGCGAGAA
This sequence comes from Pseudomonas sp. UBA7530, assembly GCF_002479365.1. NCBI lineage: Bacteria > Pseudomonadati > Pseudomonadota > Gammaproteobacteria > Pseudomonadales > Pseudomonadaceae > Pseudomonas > Pseudomonas sp. UBA7530. Next base: position 307,086 of record NZ_DLMS01000001.1, on the reverse strand, counting down.
CACCAAAAGCATGCTGATCACCCGCGCCCTGGCGGAAATGACCCGATTCGCAGTCAAGCTCGGCGCCAATCCGATGACTTTCCTCGGCCTGGCGGGCGTCGGCGACCTGATCGTCACCTGTTCGTCACCGAAGAGCCGCAACTATCAGGTCGGTTTCGCTCTGGGCGAAGGCCTCAGCCTGGAGGAGGCGGTGCAGCGCCTTGGCGAGGTCGCCGAGGGCGTCAATACGCTGAAGGTGCTCAAGGCGCGCGCCGAAGAGCTGGAAGTCTACATGCCGCTGGTCGCCGGCCTGCATGCCATCCTTTTTGAGGGGCGTACGCTGGCTCAGGTCATCGAGCTGCTGATGCGTGGCGAGCCCAAGACCGACGTCGATTTCATCCCTACTGCGGGTTTCTGAATCAATCAAGGAGAGTGAGTCATGAGCGACGAAAAGCAGGAGTTGGAGCGCGAGTCGATTCTGCTGCGCATTCTGTGGATGGTGATTTTCTTCATCGTCTGGCAACTGGCCGAGCTGCTGCTTGGTGCGGTCGTGCTACTGCAACTGGCTTACCGCCTGTTCTACGCTGCGCCGAACGCCGGCCTGCTGGGCTTTGGCGACAGTCTCAGCCAGTACCTGGCGCAGATCGGCCGCTTCGGCACCTTCAATACCGATGAAAAGCCCTGGCCGTTCGCCGATTGGCCGACGCCGCGTCCCCCGGAAGGCGAAACCGCACACAGCATTCCGCCGGCGCCGCACCCGGTGCGCGACGAGGAGCCCAAACTGTGAGGCTATGGCTGCTGCGCCATGGCGAGGCCGAACCGCAGGCTGCCAGCGATGCCGCCCGCGAGCTCACCGCTTATGGACGCAAGGAAGTGCAGCAGGCCGCCACGCAGCTCGCCGGTCGGCCCCTGACCGCCATCATCGCCAGTCCTTACGTGCGAGCTCAGCAGACAGCCGAGCTGGTGCGCAGCTCGCTGGGGTTCGCCGGTAAGATCAATACGGTGCCCTGGCTGACGCCGGACAGTGATCCGCGTGATGCCCTGAAATTTCTCGATGAGCGAGAGGGCGGCGAGGTGCTGTTGGTCAGCCACCAGCCGCTGATCGGTGCCCTGGGTGGCTTGCTGGTCCACGGCCACCGTCAGGAGCCGTTGCCCATGCGCACCGCCAGCCTGGCCGAATTGGAAGGTGATATCCCGGCTGCCGGGCTGATGGAACTGCTGGCGCTGATTCATCCGCATTGAGGCAAACCCCAAGCTACAGGCAGGAGCTCAAGCTCGACTAATGTGTCGGGGTCACACACTGGCACGCCTGCCGTCTGCCTAAACCAGAAACATTTCTTAACTTGCACCTCTTTTGTCTGCGTGGAATATTCAACCAAGCAAGTGCTTGGTTGATTCCTACAAAAACAACAAAGGAGGAAGCCCTGTGGCTGATGCAATCCGTTTGCCGCTCGAGCTGTTCTACGAACGTGAAGCAAGGCACCCGAACAAACGCTACATGGTGCAACCTCTGGGGGGCGGCCAACTGCTCGAGCTGAGCTGGGCCGATGTCGGCGAACAGGCGCGCCGTGTCGCCAACTGGCTGCGCAGCCGCGAGCTGCCGCCGAGCAGTCGTATCGCCATCGTTTCCAAGAACTGCGCGCACTGGATCGTGACCGATCTGGCGATCTGGATGGCGGGGCATGTTTCAGTCCCTCTTTATCCCAACCTCACCGCCGACTCCATGCGCCAGGTGCTGGAGCATTCCGAGGCCGCTCTTGCCTTCATCGGCAAACTCGATGACTGGGCCTCGATGGCGCCAGGGCTGCCGCAGGGCCTGCCTACCGTCAGCCTGCCACTGCATCCGCCTGGCGATTTCGATTACAGCTGGGATGATCTGCAGCGCAGCGCACCGATCCAGGATGACCCCAAGCCTGCCGCCAACCAGCTGGCCACCATCATCTACACCTCCGGCACCACCGGTACGCCGAAAGGCGTCATGCACAATTTCTCCAATTTCGGTTTTGCGGCGAGCAATGCCATCAAGCTGTTCGGGGTGGGCGAGGACGACCGGCTTATCTCCTACCTGCCGCTGTGCCATGTGGCCGAGCGCATGTTCGTCGAGCTGGCCTCGATCTATGCCGGGCAGACGATCTTCTTCGCCGAGAGCCTGGACACCTTTCTCGAAGACCTCAAGCGCGCGCGGCCGACCGTGATGTTCGGGGTGCCGCGCATCTGGACCAAGTTCCAGATGGGCGTGTACAGCAAGATGCCGGCGCAGAAGCTGGACCGCCTGCTGCGCCTGCCCATCATCGGTCACTTCATCGGCCGCAAGGTGCTCGCCGGGTTGGGGCTGGACGCCATCCGCTACGCGTTGTCCGGCGCAGCGCCGGTACCCGAGGCGCTGCTCAACTGGTATCGGCGCCTGGGCATGGAGATCCAGGAGGTCTACGGCATGACCGAGAACTGCGGGTATTCCCACGTCTGCCTACCCGGCCGGTTCAAGCAGGGCTGGATTGGCCAGAACAACCCGGGCGTCGAGGTGCGCATCGCCGAGGATGGTGAAGTCCAGGTGCGCAGCGGTGCGACCATGCAGGGCTATTACAAGGATCCGCTCAAGACCGCCGAGACGCTGACCGACGATGGTTTTCTGCGGACCGGCGACAAGGGCGAGCAGGACGCCGAGGGCAACCTGCGCCTTACCGGGCGCATCAAGGAAATCTTCAAGACCAGCAAGGGCAAGTACGTGGCCCCCGCACCGATCGAGAATCGCATCGGCGAACACTCGCGCATCGAGCAGGTTTGCGTGGTCGGCGATGGTTTGCCGCAACCCATCGCGCTGTGCGTGCTGTCCGACGTTGGGCGCCAGGAGGCGGCCAACGACAGCCGTGATGAGCTGGAAAGCAGCCTCAAGGCGTTGCTTGCCGAGGTCAACGACCGCCTCGACCAGCATGAGCGGCTGCAGGGCCTGGTGTTGGTCAAGGAGGTCTGGGCCGTGGAGAACGGCTTCCTCACGCCGACCCTGAAGATCAAGCGCGCGATGATCGAAGGCACCTACGGCGAGCGTTTCGCCGAGTGGCAGCAGCGCAGCGAAGCGGTGCTCTGGCACGACTGAGTGTCGCCGGGTCGGTGACGCCGGCCCTGTTTTCCCTTTTGCCCAAGGAAAGGTCCATGGCTCTCTGGCAACGAACCCCCGACATAGCGGCACTGAACGCCACGCTCAAGAACAGCATCGGCGAGGTGCTGGACATTCGTTTCGAGTCCTTCGACGACGAATCGCTCAGCGCCAGCATGGTGATCGACCCGCGCACTCATCAGCCTTACGGCCTGCTGCATGGTGGCGCCTCGGTGGTACTGGCGGAAACCCTCGGCTCTACCGCCAGCTACCTGTGCATCGACAGCAGTCGCTTCTACTGCGTTGGCCTGGAGGTCAATGCCAACCACCTGCGCGGTCTGCGCAGCGGGCGCGTGCATGCTGTGGCCCGGCCGGTGCATCTAGGGCGTACCACGCATGTCTGGGACATCCGCCTCAGCGGCGACGATGGCAAACCCAGCTGCATTTCACGGCTGACCATGGCCATAGTGCCGTTGGGCGAGCAGCCGCCGAAGCTGTGAGAGCAAAGGCTGCTGCGCGTCGGCCATACTGCGTTGAAACTAGCCTCAATATGCTCATTTACAGCTTGTAAACTGCGCTTTTTCGCCTAGTTTCGCCTTGCCTGGCGCTAGCTCGCTAGCCTTTGACCAAGCTATATGATCTGCAATTTCATCCAAGATTTGTCCGATCCGTGGCGCTACAGTACGCGCCATGGACCAGATCACTCACATCCAGAGCAGCTTGCCCGGCGTTCGCCTGATCGACGCGGAATATCGCCGCTTTGCCTTTCCCCGGCATTTTCATCTGGAGTACCACGTCGGCCTGCTGATCCAGGGGCAGCATCGCTACGTCTATGGTGGTGAGCGGCGGCACGTCGGGGCAGGGGATGTGCTTCTGATGGCGCCGGAAGGCATTCATGACGGCGCCTGCCTGGATGGAGAGAGCTACCGCATTCGGGTGATGGCCTTCGATCCCTTCTGGCTGGACGAAGCCAGTCGAACCCTGAGCGACGGCCGCCAGGGGGCGCCGAGGTTGACTACCAGCAGCTTGCGCCACCCTTTGCTGTCGCAGCACCTGCAGCATTTTCATGCGGCGATGCTGGGCGGTTCGCAGTTGGCCCAGGAGGAGGCGCTCTGGCAGGCGCTGGCCCATCTGTTGGAGATGGGCTCGACATTGCGCGTCAGCGAGCCGCATCGCGTTTTCGATCAGCGCACCTGGCAGCGGCTGCGCGACTGGCTGGAAAGTCGCCTGGACGATCCGCCCTCGCTGGAGGAAATCGCCACCTTCTGCGCCATGAGCCCGTGGCAGGCGCTCCGGCGTTTTCGTCAGCATACCGGCCTGCCGCCGCATCAGTGGTTGACCCAGCTGCGTCTGCAGCGGGCGTTGCCGCTGGTGCTGGCAGGGCAGCCCCTGAGTGAGATCGCGTTGCGCCTGGGCTTCTACGACCAGGCGCACTTCTCGCGGTTGTTCCGCCGTACTTACGGCCTGCCTCCGGCGCGCCTGCGCCAGGGCTGATTCAACCGCACATTTCATCTTTCAATTTCCTGGAGATCGTCCATGCAGGAGACGTCCGTCTTGCTGTCGCTGGCTGCCGTGTTCGCGGTGGCCCTTATCAGCCCCGGCCCCGATGTGGCGCTGGTGGTGCGTACTTCCCTGCATCAGGGCCAGCGTGCAGGCCTGCTCAGTGCCTTGGGCCTGGCCTGCGGCATTCTTCTGCATGGCACGCTGGTGCTCAGTGGCGTGGCGTTATTGCTCAGTCGCACCGAGTGGCTGTTCGACCTGGTGCAGGTTGGCGGCGCGCTCTATCTGGGCTGGCTGGGCCTTGGTGCGGTACAGGCCTGGTGGCGCGGCGCCGCCGGGCCCACGCGGCTGGACGGTGAGCTGGCGCCTTCGCTGTTCGGTCCCTGGCTGCGCGGTGTATTGACCAACCTGGGCAACCCCAAGGCCCTGGTGTTCTTCCTGGCGCTGCTCAGCAGTCTGGTGCCGGCGGACATGTCGCTGCCCGGCAAGGTGGCTTGCGCTGCGCTGTTGTTCGGCCTCAGTCTGTTCTGGTTCAGCCTGCTTGGTATCACCCTGAGCCGCCCGCTGATGCGCCAGCGGCTGCTGCAGGTGGCGCCGACCATCGACTTCGTCTGCGGCCTAGTGTTTCTGCTGGTGGCGGCGAGCATCATCGGCAGGCTGGTGTTATAGCCCTGACCATTGCGCCGCCATCAATGGCCATTACGGTCATTGCCGCAGGCCGGTGGCTGCCGGAGAATCTCGGCATATTCGTAGCTTGAGTTTGATGCATGCCGCAGCCGATCTTCTTCGCCCATGCCAACGGCTTCCCGTCTGCCACCTACGGCAAGCTGTTCGCCGCGCTGGCACCGGATTTCCAGGTGCAGCACCTGGAGCAACACGGCCACGACCCGCGTTTTCCGGTCAATGACAACTGGTCCAACCTGGTCGATGAGTTGATCCATCACCTGGAGGGTGGTGGCGAGCCGGTCTGGGGCGTCGGCCATTCCCTTGGCGGCGTGCTGCACTATCACGCCGCCTTGCTCCGCCCCGAGCTGTACCGCGGCGTGGTGATGCTCGATTCACCGGTGCTGACCCTGGCCGACCGCATGGTGATCCGTGCTGCCAAACGTTTCGGGTTCATCGACCGCATCACGCCCGCCGGCCGCACGCTGGGGCGCCGCGAGGCGTTCGCCGATCTGCTCGAAGCGCGTACCTACTTCGCCGGCAAAAGTTTGTTCCGCCGTTTCGATCCGGAATGCCTGGACGCCTATGTCAGTCACGGTCTGCAATCGGGTGAGGAGGGCCTGCGTCTGAAATTCGATCCTGCCACCGAGATCAGCATCTATCGCAGCGTGCCGCATACCGCTCCGGGGCGGCCGCAGCAGCTGGCCGTGCCGCTGGCCATGGTGCGCGGGCGCCACAGTCGCGTCGTGCTGCCGCACCATGCGCGGCTGCTCAGGCGCATGCCGCGTGCGGAATACCACCACCTGCCGGGCGGCCATATGTTTCCACTGGAGCGCCCGCAGGCCACCGCCGAGCTGCTGCGTCAGCTGTTCAGCCGTTGGGATGCCGATCAGGAGCAAAGCGCATGAACGCAGGTTTCGAAGAAGTTCGCCTGAGTCTGCCGCATATCGAACTGGCGGCGCATCTCTATGGGCCGGAGGATGGGTTGCCGGTGCTGGCCTTGCATGGTTGGCTGGATAACGCAGCGAGTTTCGCCCGCCTGGCGCCGAAGCTGGAGGGGCTGCGTATCGTCGCCCTGGATTTTGCCGGCCACGGCCACTCCGATCACCGTTCGGCCGGCGCCGGTTATGCGCTGTGGGACTACGCATTCGATGTGCTGCAGGTCGCCGAGCAGTTTGGCTGGCAGCGGTTTTCCATCCTCGGGCATTCCATGGGCGCAATCACTGCGGTGCTGCTGGCAGGGGCGATGCCCGAGCGGATTGCGCGACTGGCGTTGATCGATGGTCTGGTGCCATACACCGGCGAAGCCGAACAGGCACCGGCCAAGCTCGGCGAGGCGTTGCGAGCCAGGCAGGCGCTAAGTGACAAGCGCAAGCCGGTGTATGCCGAGATGGCGCGAGCCGTCGAAGCGCGCATGAAGGGCGTCGGTGCGGTCAGCCGCGAGGCGGCCGAATTGCTCGCCCAGCGCGGCCTGATGCCGGTGCCGGGCGGCTACACCTGGCGCACCGACACTCGTCTGACACTGCCTTCGCCGCTGCGTCTGAGTTGGGCGCACGCCCAGACATTCGTCCGCGCGCTGCAGTGCCCGGTGAGCCTGGTGCTGGCCGAGCAGGGCATGATGGGTGCGCAGCCTGCGCTGCAGACGCTGCTCGAGGATCTGCCGTTCGAGATTCACCGTCTGCCGGGCGGCCACCACCTGCACCTGGATGACGAGGCGGGCGCACAACGTGTAGCGGATTGTTTCAATCCATTCCTGCGCATTTCTTGACTTGCCTGCGGCCCTGGGGAAAGGTGTGGCGGTCTGCCATGGAGGATCGCATGATCGACCCGTTCAACGTCGCCATTCATTGCTTCGCAAGTTCACCTGCCGTTTCCCTGGTACGGGGCACCTCTGGATGATGGGGCGTATGAAGCTTTTTTCCGTTGTGCTTGCCACTCTCTGCAGTGGTGTAGCGTTGGCGGCGGATTTGCCCGGCAGCCGAGACCTTGAAGTGTTGCCGCGCTTTCCTGCCAGCCAAATCGTTGCATTCAAGGAGGCGCCCGACGTCGAGCGCATCTACCCGCAAGGTTCGATTCGCCGCATCAGCGGGCGTTTGCGTTACGAGCGGGAGATCCTGGTGCAGGGCCAGCACAGCGCAGTGACCTACGAACTGCCGCGCACTCACAGCGCCGATCAGGTATTTACCGCGGCGCGGGAAACGCTGCTGGAGCAGGGCGCCGAGTTGCTCTATTGGTGCCAGGGGCGCGAGTGTGGTGCGAGCAACCTGTGGGCCAACGCGGTGTTCGGTAATGCCACGCTGTATGGCTCCGACGATCAGCAGGCCTATGCTCTGTTGCGCCTGGCCGAACCGAATCACGAAAGTCTGCTGGCGCTGTACAGCATCACCCGCGGCAACCGCCGTGCCTACCTGCACGCCGAGCAACTGGATGCCGACGCGGCACTGGGCGAGCTGCTGCCGACACCAGCGACCCTGCTGCGTCAGCTGCGCACCGATGGGCAGTTGAAGCTGCCCGACGAGGCCAAGGCCGACAGCGCCTGGGTGGCGGTGCTGGCGCGTAGCCTGAACCTCGACAGCACCCTGCGAGTCGCCCTGGCAGGCAGTCAGGCCGAAGCCTGGCGCGAGGCGCTGATCGAGCAGCGTGTGCGCGAGGCGCGCCTGGAACTTGGGGATGCTGCGGATGATGCTCTGAGCGTGCGTCTGTTGCGTTAAGCTATCGCTCGCAATCGCCTGTTATAGAGCGCCCGCAAGGGCGCTCTGTCGTTTCGTCGAAGGGAGTTTTGCCTGATGGCCACTAATGATCGTCTGCTGGTGCAGATTCTCCTGCTTGGCCTGCTGGCAGCCAGTCTCTGGGTGCTGGCGCCATTCTGGTCGGCGCTGTTCTGGGCCGCGGTGCTGGCCTTCGCCAGTTGGCCGCTGATGCGCCTGCTGACGCAATTGCTCAACGGGCGCCTGTCGCTGGCGGCGGGCATCCTGACTGGCGTCTGGGTGATCATGGTGGCGGTGCCGCTGGTGTGGCTGGGCTTCAACCTGGCCGATCACATCAAGGACGCCAACGCCCTGGTCAGGGATCTGCAGGTCGAAGGCCTGCCGCCGCCGCCGAGCTGGCTGGGCAGCATTCCGCTGGTGGGCGATCGCCTGGTCGAACTGTGGCGCACCATCGACCAGCAGGGCGCCGCCTTCTTCGACACCTTGCGGCCCTATCTGGGCCAGGTCGGCAACTGGCTGGTGGCGCGTAGCGCGAAGATCGGCGCAGGCATGGTCGAGCTGGCCCTGAGCCTGGTGCTGGTGTTCTTCTTCTACCGAGACGGGCCGCGCCTGGCGGTGTTCGTGCACAGCCTGCTGGAGCGGCTGATCGGCGAGCGTGCCGACCATTATCTGGAGCTGGTCGCCGGCACCGTGCAGCGCGTGGTCAACGGCGTGATCGGCACCGCCGCAGCGCAGGCTGTGTTGGCCTATATCGGCTTCGTCATCGCCGGCGTGCCGGGCGCCCTGGTGCTCGGTCTGCTGACCTTCGCCTTCAGCTTCATCATGATTCCGCCGTTGATCTGGGGCCCGGCCGTGGCCTGGCTGGTGTGGCAGGGGGAGATCGGCATGGCGATCTTCCTGGGCATCTGGGGCTTCTTCATCATCAGTGGCGTGGACAACATCCTCAAACCCTACCTGATCAGCCGTGGCGGCAACCTGCCGCTGGTAGTAGTGCTGTTGGGCGTGTTCGGCGGCATTCTGGCCTTCGGTTTCATGGGCCTGTTCCTCGGCCCGACCTTGCTGGCAGTAGCTTACAGCCTGCTCAGCGACTGGGTGGCGGACAAGACGCCGCCGGCCGAAGCGCTGGTGAACAAGCCGCTGCCGGGCGAGGAACCACGCGGCTGATCAGCCGCGTTCGCTCTCGTACTTGTCGAGGGTGTCGCTCGCGATCTGCCGACCCAGCATGATCAGCTCCGGCGCCTTGTAGAACTCGAAGAAACGGCAGGCGCGCTTGGGCACATTGATCAGCACATCCGGCGGATAGCCGGCGATCTTGTATTGCGCCAACGAGGTCTGCATCACCTCGAAGCTCTGGTTGACCAGCTCCAGCAGCGACGCCGGCCCGCTGAATTCGGCGACCCGCGAACCGCTGGCGGATTTAGGCGCGGGTTCGTCCTCATTTTCCCTGCGGCTCGGGGCTGCGGCCGGGCTGACGTCATCGGCAACGCGTTGCTCCTCGGCAAGCAGCAGGGTTTCGTCCTCGCTCTTGCGGCGGAAGCTCGGCAGGCGTGAGCCGAGCGAGGTCATCAACTGGTCGATGCGGCCTTTGATGGCGGCCGGGCGCTCGATGACCGGCAACTGGTAGTGGTTCTGGTTGGTGGCGTTGAGGTTGACCGCGATGATCAGGTCGCAGTGGCTGGACACCACCGGCACGATCGGCAATGGATTGAGCAGGCCGCCATCGACCAGCATGCGTTTGCCCTGGACGACTGGCGTAAACAGGCTGGGTATCGCCGCCGAGGCGCGCATCGCCTGATGCAGGCAGCCTTCCTGGAACCAGATTTCCTGCTGGTTGGTCAGGTCGGTGGCGACCGCGGTGAAGGGGATGTTCAGGTTCTCGATATCCACCTCGCCGACGATCTCCTGAATCCGCCCGAATACCCGCCCGCCACGGATGGCGCCGAGGCGGAAGCTGACGTCGATCAGGCGCAGCACATCGAGATAATCCAGGCTCTCCGTCCATTCGCGGTATTCGCGCAGCTTGCCGGCGGCGAAGATACCGCCGACCACCGCGCCCATCGAGCAGCCGGCGATGCAGCCGATTTCATAACCGCGCGCCTGCAACTCCTCGATCACGCCAATGTGCGCATAACCGCGCGCGCCGCCTGATCCCAGCACCAGCGCTACTTTCTTGCTCATTTGTTTGTCTCCCCCCTAGCAAGCTTCGACCTTACTCGGCCAGCGGAGCGGAGCCAAGGCAGTCTTTGCTAGAATCCGCCGCCAGTAAACGCGGCGAGAGTGAAACCATGAGCGAACCCATTCGTTTGACCCAGTACAGTCACGGCGCCGGTTGCGGCTGCAAGATTTCACCGAAGGTGCTCGAGGTGATCCTCGCCGGCAGCGGCGCGCAGAATCTCGATCCCAATCTCTGGGTCGGCAATGCCTCGCGCGATGACGCGGCGGTCTACGCGATCGATGAAGAGCGCGGCGTGGTTTCCACCACCGACTTCTTCATGCCGATCGTCGATGATCCCTATGACTTCGGTCGTATCGCCGCCACCAATGCCATCAGCGACATCTACGCCATGGGCGGCGACCCGCTGATGGCCATCGCCATCCTTGGCTGGCCGGTCAATGTGCTGGCCCCCGAAGTTGCGCGTGAGGTGATCCGCGGCGGTCGTGCGGTGTGCGACGAAGCCGGTATTCCGCTGGCGGGCGGGCATTCGATCGATGCGCCGGAGCCGATCTTCGGCCTGGCCGTGACCGGCCTGGTGAGCAAGGCCAACATGAAGCGCAACGACACCGCCACGGCTGGCTGCAGGCTCTACCTGAGCAAACCACTGGGCATCGGCATCCTCACCACGGCGGAGAAGAAGGCCAGGTTGCGCGATGCGGACGTCGGCCTGGCGCGTGACTGGATGTGCACCCTGAACAAGCCCGGCAGCCGCTTTGGCAAACTCGCCGGCGTGCAGGCGATGACCGACGTGACCGGCTTCGGCCTGCTTGGCCACCTGGTGGAAATGGCCGATGGCAGTGGCCTCAGCGCGCGCGTCGATTTTGCTCGCGTGCCGCGTCTGGACAGCGTCGAGCATTACCTCGAGCAGGGCTGCGTGCCCGGCGGCACCTTGCGCAATTTCGACAGTTACGGCGACAGGATCGCGCCGTTGCCGGAGCTGGCCAAGCTGCTGCTGTGCGATCCGCAGACCAGTGGCGGCCTGCTGGTTGCCGTGGCGCCGGAAGGCGAGGCCGAGTTTCTCGCCGTGGCCGCCGAACTGGGGCTGGCGTTGGCGCCCATTGGCGAGATGGTCGAGCGACAGCGCTACGCGGTCGAGGTGCTGTGATGCGCGACAATTGCACCGACTACCGCGAACTGTTCCTCAATGACCGGGCGATGATGGATACCCGGGCGCCGGTCGAATTCCACAAGGGCGCCTTTCCCGGCGTGATCAACCTGCCGCTGATGACCGATATCGAGCGGCAGAAGGTCGGTACCTGCTACAAGCAGCAGGGCCAGCAGGCAGCCATCGAGCTGGGGCATCAACTGGTCAGCGGCCGCAGCAAGGCCGAGCGCATCGAAGCCTGGGCGACCTTCGCCAAGGCCAATCCCGACGGTTATCTGTACTGCTTCCGTGGCGGCCTGCGTTCGCAGATCGTCCAGCAGTGGCTGAAAAGCGAGGCGGGTATCGACTACCCGCGGGTGGTCGGTGGCTACAAGGCCATGCGCAATTTCCTGCTGCAGACCAGCGACGACGCGGTGCAGGCATGCGACTTCGTGCTGGTTGGCGGGATGACCGGCACCGGCAAGACCGAGGTCCTAGGTCAGCTCGACAATGCCGTGGATCTGGAAGCTCACGCCAATCATCGCGGCTCCAGTTTCGGCAAGCGCGCCAGTGGCCAGCCGGCCCAGATCGACTTCGAGAACGCGCTGGCCATCGATTTTCTCAAGCGCCGCGCCGCGGGCCAGCAGCAATTCGTCCTGGAAGACGAGGCGCGTCTGATCGGTCGCTGCTCGTTGCCGCTGCCGTTGCACCAGGCGATGCAGCACCACCCGCTGGTGTGGCTGGAAGACAGCGTGGCCAATCGTGTGGAGCGCATTCTGCAGGCCTACGTGATCGAGCTGTGCGCCGAGTTCGTCGCGGCTCTGGGCGAGGAAGAGGGCTTCGTGGCATTCGCCGCGCGTCTGCGCGAGAGCCTGGGCAACATCACCCGCCGCCTGGGCGGCGAGCGTTACCAACGGCTGGCCGCGATCATGGACCAGGCGCTACAGGAGCAGCAGGTCAACGGGCAGGTGGATACCCATCGTGGCTGGATAGAAGCCTTGCTGGTGGAGTACTACGATCCCATGTACGTGTTCCAGCGCGAGAGCAAATCCGGACGCATCGAGTTCGCCGGCGAGCAGCAGGCTGTGGTGGAATACCTGCGCAAGCGAAACGGCGGGTGAGTCGGGCACTTTCGCCCTGCCGTAGCGTCATAGACTGGGCCAACCCGAAGTCCCTATCCATCCGAGGAGTGTGGTCGATGAAACACTGGATCTGTTTGCCGCTGCTTGCGGTGGCGCTTACCGGCTGCGCCGGCAAGACCGTTTACCGCGAGACCTGTGCCAATCAGCTGGATGCCGCCTGGAAAGAGCTGAGCATCGCCGAGGCCGAAGGCTTCGCCGGTACCGTCAGTTATTCCAAGGCCTTCTCGCTGCTGACCGCCGCCAAGACCCAGCAGCAGTTCGAAGCCTACGAAGGCTGCGTCAGCAAGGCCGAGCGCGCACGCTTCTACATCCGCGAATCGCGAGCGGGGCGTTGATGCAGCTTGATTTCACCGAGCTGAGTCCGCTCGAGGCCTATCGCTGGCTGGCTTCCAGTGTCACCCCGCGCCCCATCGCCTGGGTCTCGACCCGTTCGCCCGAAGGCATCGCCAACCTGGCGCCGTTCAGCTTCTTCCAGGTGATCAGTGACAGCCCGCCGACCGTGCTGGTCAACGTCAACACCCGTGACGATGGCAGCCTCAAGGACACTCTGCGCAATGCCCAGGCCAGCGGCGAGCTGGCGATTCAGCTGGTCAGCTTCGCTCAGGCCGAGGCGATGAATGCCAGCGCCAAGATCCTGCCGCATGAGGTCAGCGAGTTCAGCCACTGCGCCATCGCCAGCCAGCCGTGCGAGCGCATCGACGTGCCGCGTGTCGCTGGTGCGCCGGTAACTTTCGAATGCCGTGTGGCGCAGATCCAACCCTATCCGGCGCAGCAGCCCAACTGCCATCTGATCTTCGCCGAAGTGTTGCTGGCGCATATCGATGACGAGGTGCTCAACGAGCAGGGGCGTCTCGATCCTCTGAAGCTCGACCTGATCGGGCGCCTGGGTGGCAGCGCTTATTGCCGCACACGGGACCTGTTCCAGATGCAACGCCCCTGATCCCGTTCTGAAAACGACGTCCAGTTAGCTTTCCCGGCCATCTCGCTGGTTGATGGCTTGTCGCCAGCAGCCTTGCACTCCTATGTTCCAGAATTCGCGGCTGGCTGCGGTAGGCAGGGGGATGTCATGGGTGGCTCATTGGGCAAGCGCTTGGCCAGTCTGAGTACGGCCAGCAAGTTGATGCTGGGTTTCGCTCTGGTATTGATGCTCACCGCTCTGGTGGCTGCCACCGGATTGCTGGCGCTGCGTGAGGTCAGTGCCGGCGCCGAATTGCAGCAGCGCATGAGCGCCCTTGGCGAGCAGGTGCTGCGCATGCGCCAGAGCGAACAGGCGTTTGCCCTGAGCGGCGACAAACAGCATGCCGAGCGCCTGGCGCAGCAGGCCGAGGCGATTTTGCAGGCCGGCCAGGCCCTGCAGGCCGAGCTGGATAGCGACACGGCCACGATCATGGCGCAGGTCGAGCCGGCGTTGGCGGATTACCGCAGCGCCTTCGCCCGCTACGTCGAACTCACCGACAACATGCAGCTGTCGCTACAGGCCGCCGACTGGCTGGTGGTCAGCGCCGCCAACAGCCTGGATCTACTGCAGGAAGGACTCTCCGAGGATGGCGTCGACCTGCTCAAGAGCTCCCAGGGCGAGCAGGGCGGCGATTCGGTGCTGCAGGCCGGCAAGGTCGGCAAGATTCACCAGCTGCTGCTGCAGGCGCTGGACCAGGCGCGCCAGCGCCTGGAGGCCAGCCGGCGCAGCGATGCCGACGAGCAGAGCGAAATCGCCCAGGCCGGCGAGGCACAGGCACTGGCTGCCGAGCTGCGCGATGCACTGGAGGACCCCGGTTATGCCGCGGTGCTCGGCGAGGTGGTGGTCAACGTCGATTCCTTCAACGAGCGCCTGCAGGAGTACGCCAGCCAGCTGCAGCAGCAAAAGCAGGTTTACGGACAGCTGGTCGCTCAGGTCGAGCAGTTGCTGCAGCAGGTCGAACTGGCCCTGGAAACCCAGCGCCTGAGCATGCAGGCCGAGCGTCAGGCCAGCAGCGGCCTGATCATCGCCGCAGCGGCCCTGGCCCTGCTGTTCGGCCTCGGTGCGGCGCTCATGATCAGCCTGGCCATCGTGCGTCCGCTCAAGCGGGTCATCGGCCTGGCCGAAGCCATCGCCGCTGGCGACCTCGGGGTACGCATCGAGCAGGATCGCCGCGACGAGATCGGCCAGTTGCTCGCAGCCGTGCAGCGCATGGCCGGCAACCTGCGTGAGATGGTCGGCCGCCTGCAGGGCGGTGTGGCGCAGATATCCAGTTCTGCCCAGACGCTTTCGGCAACGGCCGAGCAGACGCGCCAGGGCGTCAACGGCCAGAAGCTGGAAACCGATCAGGTCGCCACCGCAATGAGCGAGATGACCGCCACGGTGCATGAGGTGGCGCGCAACGCCGAAGCGGCCGCGGCCTCCACCGAACAGGCCGACCAGCGGGTCGGCGCGGGCAGCCAGGTGGTGCGTCAGACCTTGCAGCGCATCGTGCAGCTGGCCGGGGCGATGGACGCCACCACGCAGAGCATCCAGCGCCTGAGCCAGGACACCCAGCGTATCGATGCGGTGCTCGATGTGATCAAGAGCGTCGCCGAGCAGACCAACCTGCTGGCGCTCAATGCCGCCATCGAGGCGGCGCGTGCCGGTGAACAGGGGCGCGGGTTCGCGGTGGTCGCCGATGAGGTGCGTGCGCTGGCCAAGCGCACCCAGCAGTCCACGGCGGAAATCGAATCGCTGATCGCGGCGCTGCGCGAAGGCAGCCGCCGTGCCGTGACCGACATGGAGCAGAGCGCCAGCCTGGTGAACCTGACGGTTGGTGACGCCAACCAGACCGAAGGCGCGTTGGTGGCCATTGCCGAGGCGGTGGGCCTGATCTCGGAGATGAACCAGCAGATCGCCGCGGCGGCCGAGCAGCAGACTGCGGTGGCCGAGGAGATCAACCGCAGCGTCACCTCGATCCGCGACATTGCCGATCAGTCGGCCATGGCAATGGACGAAACCGCCTCGTCGAGCATCCAACTGGCCGAGCTGGGCCGGGAACTGCACGCCATGGCCGGGCAATTTCGACTGGCATAGCGGTTGGCCTCACAGTTTCGTGAGTAAAAATTTCATGGCGCTATGCCGCATGCCGGCACGCCAGTAGCATCGACGTTCTGCATAAGGAGCGAACGATGCGAAGCAAACTCGACGCCTGTCTCGACTCGGTCAATCAGGTGCTGCTGGGAAAAGAGGCGCAGGTGCGTCTGGCGCTGGCCTGCCTGCTGGCGCGCGGTCACCTGCTGATCGAAGACTTGCCTGGCATGGGCAAGACCACCTTGAGTCATGCCCTGGCGCGCGTGCTGGGACTGAGCTTCCAGCGTATCCAGTTCACCTCCGACCTCTTGCCTGGCGATATCCTCGGCACCTCGGTGTTCGACAAGGACAGTGGCCAGTTCGTCTTTCATCCCGGGCCGATCTTCGCCGAGCTGGTGTTGGCCGACGAGATCAACCGCGCTACCCCGAAAAGTCAGAGCGCGTTGCTCGAGGCCATGGAGGAAGGGCAGGTGACCATCGAGGGCGCGACCCGGCCGCTGCCCGAGCCGTTCTTCGTCATTGCCACGCAGAACCCGGTGAGCAGCGGCGGCACCTTCGCCCTGCCTGAATCCCAGCTCGACCGCTTTCTCATGCGCCTGTCGCTGGGCTATCCGGCCCAGGCCGCAGAGCGGGCCTTGCTGCTGGGCGACGCCCGGCGCGACCTGCTGCCGCGCATCGAGCCGATTCTCGACCATGCCGAGCTGGCACGTTTGCAGGCGGAGGTGCCCAAGGTGCGGGCCAGCGATGCGTTGGTCGACTACGTGCTGCGTCTGGTCGAGGCGACGCGCAGCCAGCCGCAGTTCGCTTGGGGCCTGTCGCCGCGCGCCAGCCTGGCGCTGCTGGCCGCGGCAAGGGCCTGGGCACTGCTGGCCGAACGTGATTACGTGATTCCCGAGGATGTGCAGGCGGTGTTGCCGTCGGTAGTCGGCCATCGTCTGCGCGAGCGCGCCGATCCCACCGGCCATGGCGGTGGCGCTCTGGTGCAATGGCTGTTGCGCGAAGTGCCGGCACTCTGATGCGCGCAGCGCTGAAACCGCTCTGGCGGCGCTGGCTGGCCAGGCGCATTCCTCCGGCAGCCAGCGTGCGCCTGAATCAGCGGCGCATCTTCATTCTGCCCAGCCGGATGGGCGGCGCGTTCGCCGTGGTGCTGCTGTTGATGCTGCTGGTGGGTATCAATTACCAGAACAGCCTGGCCTATGGCCTGACCTTCCTGCTGATGTCGGTGTTCGTCGTCACCATCCTGCACACCTATCGCAACCTGGCCGGGCTGGTGCTCAAGGCAGGCGGTGGCGGGGCGGTGTTCGTCGGCGAGCAGGCGCGTTTTCGCGTGCGCCTGGAAAGTCGCGCGCGCCAGCACCAGGCCATCGCCCTGGGTTGGCCGCCTGCGGAGCTGGTGGTGCGCGATGTGCCGCGTGAAGGACAGACCGAAGTGGATCTGAATCTTGCCGCTACGCGGCGTGGCTGGCTGCGCCCCGAGCGTCTGCGGGTGGAAAGTCGCTTCCCCCTGGGGCTGCTGGTGGCCTGGAGCTGGGTCGATCTGGACCAGGCGGTGCTGGTCTACCCGCGGCCGCTGGAAGGCGACCTGCCGCTGTCAGCGGGCCTGGGTGATGAGGAGCAGGAAGAGGGCATGCGTGCCCGTGGCCAGGGCGCCGACGATTTCCAGGGCCTGCGCGAATATCAGCCGGGTGACTCGAAGCGGCGCCTGGACTGGAAGGCCTATTCGCGTGGCCAGGGCCTGCTGGTCAAGGATTTCGCCATGCTCAGCGGGCGTGACCTGTGGCTGGACTATGACAGCCTGGCTGGCGACAGCGAAATGCGCCTGTCGCTGCTCTGTCACTGGGTGCTGCAGTTTTCCGAGCGGCAGCAGGCATTCGGCCTGCAACTGCCGGGGCAGGTGATCGCCCCGGATTACGGCGACGGCCATCGCGACGCCTGTCTGCGTGCCCTGGCGCTGTTCGGAGCGCGGCCATGAGCAGCTTGCCAGGTATCCCGCGGGTCGCCCTGATTTGGTTGCTGGTAGCACAGGTGCTGGTGATCGTGCCGCACCTGGTGCACCTGCCTATGTGGATGGTCGCGCTGTGGCTCGGCGCTGCCGGTTGGCGCGTGCAGATCTTCCGCATGCGTGCGCGCTACCCCAGAGGCTGGGCCAAGGGCGGCCTGGTGCTGCTGGTATTGGCCGGTATCCTGCTGTCGCGTGGCACCTTGGTGGGGCTGGATGCGGCAGCGGTGCTGCTGATCGCCACTTTCACCCTCAAATTGCTGGAGATGCGTACGCGGCGTGACGCGCTGGTGGTGATCTTCCTCGGCTTCTTCTGCGTGGTGACCGCTTACCTGTTCGAGGACGGCATTCTGGCCGCGCTCTACAGCCTGTTGCCGGTCACGGCACTGCTGGCTGCACTGGTCGGCCTGCAGCACAGCGGTTTTGCCGAGCGCCCCTGGCCGACCCTGCGCCTGGCCTGCAGCCTGATGCTGCAGGCGATACCGCTGATGGTGCTGCTGTTCGTGTTTTTTCCGCGCATGGGGCCGCTTTGGTCGCTGCCGCTGCCCAACGACAAGGGCGTCACCGGGCTTTCGGACAGCATGGAGCCGGCCGATATTGCCGAACTCAGCCGTTCCTCGGCGCTGGCCTTTCGTGCCAGTTTCGAGGGCGAAGTGCCGCCGCGGGTGCAGCTGTACTGGCGCGCTTTGACGCTGGAGCGCTTCGATGGTCGGCGCTGGTCGCAGTCCAATTACGCGGAAGTGCCGGTCGCGCCGCAGTGGAGCAAGGCCGGAGAGCCGCTCGATTACAGCGTCATCATGCAGCCCAGTGGCAAGCGCTGGCTGTTCGCTCTGGACGTTGGCGAGATGGCGCAGCAAAGCGGGCGCATGATGAGCGACTTCCGTTGGCAGCGCTTGCGCCCGGTGGATCGGCCTCTGTTGTACCAGGTGCGTTCCTGGCCGCAGGCCGTGCGTGAGGCGCAGGCCGAGCCGCCTGGCGTGCGCCAGGCGCTGCAGTTGCCCGAGCAGGGTGATCCGCGCAGCCGTGCCTGGGCCGCCGAGCTGAAGGCCCAGTACCCGCAGGGCGATGCGCTGGTGGCGGCCGTGCTGCAGCATTTCAACCGCGAGCCCTACGTCTATACATTGCGTCCGCAGCCGCTGGGGCGTGACAGCATCGACGAGTTCCTGTTCGACACCCGGCGTGGCTTCTGCGCGCACTATGCCGGCGCCATGACCTTCGTGCTGCGAGCGGCGGGCATTCCAGCGCGAGTGGTCACCGGTTACCAGGGCGGTGAGTTCAACCCCAACGGCAACTACCTCCAGGTGCGCCAGTTCGACGCCCATGCCTGGGTCGAGTACTGGCTGCCCGGGCAGGGCTGGCGCAGCGTCGACCCCACTTTCCAGGTCGCCCCAGAGCGTATCGAGCAGGGCCTGGAAGAGGCCCTGGCCGAAGAGGATGGCTTTCTCGACGATCAACCGTTCTCGCCTTTGCGCTATCGCGAGCTGGCCTGGCTCAACCAGCTGCGCATGAGTTGGGAGAATCTCAATTACGGCTGGCAGCGTTGGGTGCTGGGCTATCAGGGCGAGCAGCAATTGAAGCTGCTGCAGAACTGGTTCGGCAGCCTTGACTGGCAACGGCTCGCCCTGGCACTGGTGGGTACGGGCGGATTATTACTCGGGCTGCTGGCCTTGTGGTTACTCAAGCCCTGGCAGCAGCGTGCCGACCCGCAGCGGCAGGTGTTCCGCAAGTTCGAGCGCCTGCTGGCGCGTCATGGCGTGCAGCGAACTGCGGGCGAAGGTGCGCGCTCCTTCGCGTTGCGTGCTGCGCAGCAGCTGCCTGAGCAAGCGGCGCACATCGAGGCTTTCGCGCGTTGCTTCGAGCAGCAGCGTTACGCCGGCGAGCCGGTTTCGCGGGCGGCCCTGCAACGGGCATTGAGCGATTTGCGCCGGGCATTGCCCTGGCGCCTGTCGCGTTAGCGACCATTGGTCACTTGCGTCAGGGCATGGCCAGGCTGTTAGCTGCGGCCATCGTCATCGGAGGAACGAGCATGAGCGATTTCATCGAGCATTGCCTGGGCCGCGTTCTGGCTCTGCATATGCGCCTGTATGCCTGTCAGGCGCGGCTGGCTGACTGCACCGACCCGGAGGCGCTACACGATCTGCGCATCGCCCTGCGCCAACTGCGCAGCCTGTTGCGTCCGCTGCGCGGCCTGCCGGCGGTGGATGCCTTGGAGCAGGGCGCAGCGGTGTTGGGACGCCTCAGCGGGCCGCTGCGTGATCGCGAGGTGCTGGTGGCCGAGCTGGAACGCCGCGGGATGGCGCATTTGGCTCCGGCCGATGAGGCGCAGCGTGCTGCCGGCTATGCCGCGATCGCTCGCAGCGGTGAGCTTGCGGATCTGATGCTGCTGCTCGACAGCTGGCCGAGCAACTGGCACGACGCCGCCAGACAGGGACAATTGCACGACGTAAAAAAACGCATCCGGCGTCGTTTGCGCCGTCAGCAAAGGCAACTGGCCCGAGCATTGCGCGATCCTGCCCATGACCGCCATCGCCTGCGCCTGCTGATCAAGCGAGTGCGTTACGGCGCTGAAACCTACCCGGCGCAAAGTCGTTTGGACAAGGCAGCACGGCAGCGACTCAAGCGTGCGCAAAGCGCCTTGGGAGACTGGCACGATCATGTGCAATGGCTGGCGCAGGCCGAAGCGTCGCCTTCGCTGCAGCCTTGTCTGGATGCCTGGCGGCGCGCCGAGCAAGCGGCTGAACGCCGAGCTGACGAGGTGTTGCTGGCGCTGTATGTCGACTTCCCGGGATAAGACGACATTCTCGCCGGCAATATGACCGTTTAGGCACTTTTCCAGGCTATCGTTGCGCTGTGCCCATACCCTAAGATCGTCGCCATCGATGAATCTTGAGGTGCGTATGGTCTTTTCCGAGATGCTCGACGCGGTGCGTCGCGATGCCAATGCCGTGACGATTCCGGCCGAATGGGGGCAGGGGCGTGCCAGCTTCGGTGGTCTGGTAGCCGCGCTTGCTTTCGAGGCGATGCGCGCCCAGGTGTCGCAGGGGCGGCCGGTGCGCTCGCTGGCCATCACCTTCGTCGGGCCGGTGGCGCCGGATGTACCGGTGAGCTTCCAGGCCGAGGTGCTGCGCGAAGGCAAGGCAGTCAGCCAGATGCTCCTGCGCGCGGTCCAGGATGGCCAGGTGGTGACGGTGGTGCAGGGCAGTTTCGGCGCGTCTCGCCAGTCGGTGATCGCCGTGGAGGCTCTTGCCGCACCGCAGGTTCCACCGGTCGAGCAGTGCCAGGAACTGCCCTACGTCCGCAACGTCACGCCCGAGTTCACTCGCTTTCTGGCCATGCGCTGGGGCATCGGCGGCATGCCGTTCACCAACAATCCTTCGCGGCAGATGGGCGGCTGGGTGCGCTTGCGCGGCGAGGGCGAACCGCAGGCGCTCAGCGAAGCGCATCTGTTGGCGCTGGTCGATGCCTGGCCGCCAGCGGTGCTGGCGCATTTGAAAAGTCCGGCGCCGGGCAGTTCGCTGACCTGGACCATCGAGTTCGTCCAGCCACTGCGTAGCCTCAGCACTGAAGATTGGTGCTTGTATCGCGCGGACATCGAATACGCCCGCGATGGCTACGGTCATGTGGCCGCGGCGATGTGGAGCCCGGCAGGCGAGTTGATCGCCCTGAGCCGGCAGACCGTAACGGTATTCGGCTGAGTCGCCAGGCAGCCGATGGGCGCCAGCAAGTTTGTGGCTCCGCTGGCTACCTGCCTTTGCGCCAGGCACGCCACCAGTCACCGCTGAACACGAAGCGGGGAAAGGTGATGCACTGTTCCAGTAACAGACGCTTGCAGGCATCTCGCCTGCCGATGAAGGGTTCCGGCTGATTCCGTTCCAGGCGATGACCCTGGGCCTGCAGGGCCAGTGCGGCATACAGGCCGATGGCGCCAAGCGCGAGCGGGACGAAGCCTAGGTGCCACAGGCCGATCAATAGCAGCAGGAGCGATAGCAGAAACAGCGGCACGGCGATCAGGTGCAGCAGCAGGTTGGTGGGGTGCCTGTGCTGGTCGGCGTAGTGGCGCCACTGCCAGGCCAGCAGATTGGGATGACGTTTGCTCATGATGCAGTCCTCGACTCGATGGTCCGAGTCTAGGGCTGTCATTGCCGCACGACGAATTGCTCCTGGCTATCGGGCAGATAGTTCATCGGGGGCTGTCACAGACGCAACTGACCGATGGCCTTGTTCAATTCGCCTGCCAGCTGTGCGAGTTGCTGGCTGGTGGCCGCCGATTCCAGGGTCTGGCCGACCGTCTGCTCGGTAACGTCGCGGATGCCGACCACCGAGCGGCTCATCTCCTCGGCGACCTGGCTCTGCTGGGTGGCGGCCACGGCGATCTGCGTATTGCTGTCGCGCATCAGCGCTACGGCGGCGGTGATCGCAGCCAGCGACTCGCCAGCCTCCTGCGCCAGTTGCACGCAGTGGTTGGCGTTCTCCGAGCTTTCGCGCATGAACTCCACGGCGTCGCGGGTGCCGCCCTGCAGGTTGCCGATCATCTGGGTGATCTCGTCGGTCGAGTCTTGCACGCGCTTGGCCAGGTTGCGCACCTCGTCGGCGACCACGGCGAATCCACGGCCCATTTCACCGGCGCGAGCGGCCTCGATGGCGGCATTGAGGGCGAGCAGGTTGGTTTGCTCGGCGATGCCGTGGATGACGCCGACCACGCGGCTGATGTGCTGGCTATCTTCGGCCAGGCGCTCAATGCTGCCGGCGCTCTGCTGCACCCCGCGCGACAGGGCTGCGATGGACTGCTCGACGCGTTCGACCACCTGCTGGCCGGCGCGGGCCAGTTGGTCGGCGTTCAGCGACTGATCGCGGGTGGTGCCGGCGTGATCGGCGATGTGCTGAACCGTCGCCGACATTTCGTTGATCGCGGTGGCGGCCTGGTCGGTTTCGCTCTGCTGGCTGAGCATGCCCTGGCGCACGGCGCCCATGCGTTCGGCCATGTTGCGCGTACCGCTGTTCAACTCGCTGGCGACCTGGCCAACCGTGCCGACCACACGCTGGTAGCCGGCCTGCATGGCATTGAACGCGGCGGCCATCTGGCCGACCTCATCGCGGCTCTCCAGCGGCACGCGCAGCGACAGGTCTCCGCTGCGCTCGGCCTGCAGCATGACGTCCTTTAGCGTGTTGAGGTGGCTGAGCAGGAAGCGGATCAATAGCTGCGAGGCTGCCAGCAGCAACAGCATCAGCACGGCGACCGCCAGGGCGTAGGTGAGGGCGTGCTCGGCGAACAGATCGAGCAGGCTGGGTGCGCGAGCGGTGACCGCCAGGTTGCGCCCATCGCTGAGGGTGACGCGCTGCGCGCCGATTACCGGCGAGTCGCCGAAGCGGGCGTCATGCTCCAGTGGCTGCCAGCCGCTGGCATCGGGGGCACCTTGGGCGCCCGGCAGGCTGCCTTGCAGCACCTGGATATTGGCCGCGCTGGGCAAGGGCGATTGTTGCGGCCACTGTTGCAGCAGGCGCGCCTGCTCCAGCGCAGCCAGCCTGGCATCGGCACTGCGGGCCTGTTGCTCGGTATGCAGGGCGAACAACACCAGCATTAGGCTGATGACGAAGGCAACGGCGTTGACCGCCCAGAATTTGTACTTCAGAGAAAGATTGCTGATCCAGGCGCCCATGCTGTGGTTATCCGTGTCGCTGCATTCACTGTTGGCTATATGCCAGCAGTATGCCGTGGAAAACAACCGGAGTCTTGACGTCAATCAAGACTCCGGTGCCGGACTCTCGAGTATGGCTGGCATGTTGAAGAACGCCCGGGCGCAGGCCGTGGTCTGCGCCGCCAGCGCCTGTTCACTTTCAGCGCGATGCAGGGCCACCTCGCGCAATACCTCGCCGAGGTAGGCCGGCTCGTTACGCCCGCTCTTGGGCTTTGGCCGCAAGCTGCGCGGTAGCAGGAAGGGCGCATCGGTTTCCAGCATCAGGCGCTCGCCAGGGATGTCCTTGAGCAGCGGGTGCAGGTGCGTGCCGCGGCGTTCGTCGCAAACCCAGCCGGTGATGCCAATATGCAGGTCGAGGTCGAGATAGGCATACAGGGCCCGACGCTCGCCCGTGAAACAATGCACCACGGCTGCAGGCAACTGGTCGCGATAGTTGCGCAAAATCTCCAGCATGCGTTGGCTGGCTTCGCGCTCGTGAAGAAACACCGGCATCTGCAACTCGACGGCCAGCGCCAGCTGTTCTTCCAGCGCCTTTTCCTGGGCGGGGCGCGGGGAGAAATCTCGATCGAAATCCAGCCCGCATTCACCGACGGCGCGTACTTGTGGTTGTGCCAGTAGCGACTTGAGGGCAGCGCTGCTGGTGTCGTTCCATGAGCTAGCGTCGTGTGGATGGACCCCGGCGGTGCAGAACAGACGTTCGCCGCTGGCGTCCAGCTGTCGGCAAAGTGCGAGGCTGGCCTCGCTTTCGTTCAGACTGGTGCCGGTCAGCACCATCTGGCACACGCCAGCGGCGTAGGCACGCTCGACCAGCGCTTCGGCCTGCACCGCGAGGCTGGGGTGGGTGAGATTGACGGCAATATCGATGAGCTGCATGGTGCCACCTGTAGGACGCGAAGGGGCAGAATAGCAGAAGCCGTCCGTTCGTCAGGAAGTCGATTTAAAACAATAGGTTGTTGGCTGTTTTTAAGGTTGATGCAAGGTTGCGGGGTGGCGCGGCAACGCTCGGCTGTGCCAATCTCCGCGCCCGCCTTGTTGTCCGGCGGTTTAGGGTCTGAAGCCGTCTGTCGCGCATCGGCGAGCAGCAGGCCATCAAGAGGCTTCGGCGGTCACCGCCTTCCCTGGAGAGTCGATGTCGCGATTGCTGCTGATCCTGTGCCTGTTGGCCGTGCTGCCGTTGCCCGTCAGCGCGCGCCTGGCCGGCCCTCCGGAGGTCGGTAGCCAGACCCGCAGCGCTCGCGACCTGCCGGCTATCCGCAGCAGTGGCGAATTGCGCGTGCTGGTCAACCAGAGCCGCAACAGTTCCGGCTCGGTCAAGGGCCAGAGCATCGGCATCGAATACCACCGCCTGCGCGCTTTCGAGCAATACCTCAATCGCAATGCCCGCGATGGCCGTAGCCTCACGTTGAAGATCATCCCTAAGGCCAAGGATCAGTTGCTCGCTGCATTGCAGCGCGGCGAGGGTGATCTGGTCGCGCCTGGCGAGTTGCTCGATGTGCGGACCGGGCACGATGTCAGTGCCAGCACGGCGATTCGCCGCGAAGTGCCGCTGGTGCTGGTGTCCAAGCAGGGCAACCGACATTACCGCAGCCTCGAGCAGTTGGCCGGGCGCAGCCTGTCGTTGCCGGCTGGCAGCGCTGTGGGGGAGGCGTTGCGCCGCATCAACCGGCAACTTGCCGACCGCAAGCTGCCACCGATAGTGGTCGAGTGGGTCGATCCTACCCTGGCGGTCGAGGATGTGCTGGAGATGGTCCAGGCCGGCATCTTCGAGCGTACCGCGGTGGAACTGCCGATCGCCGAGCGCTGGGCCAAGGTCATGCCCAGGCTGCGCGTCGACAGGCATCTGGTTCTGGCACGCGACGGTGACATGAAATGGTTCGTGCGCCCGGATGCGCCGATGCTGCGTGCCAGCATCGACCGCTTCTTCAACGGCTATCAGTCTCCGGCCGACCAGGATGCGGCATTCCAGCGCGTCTATCGCCGTCTGTACAAGGTGCACTCGCCGCTGGGGCGCGCCGAGCGGCAGCGTCTGGAGAAGGTGCGCCCGGTGTTGCAGCAGCATGCCGAGCAGCAGGGCTTCGACTGGCTGATGCTGGCTGCGCTGGCGTTCAAGGAGTCGACCCTGAACCCATCGGCGCGCGGCGCGAGCGGTGCGACCGGGCTGATGCAGATCACCCCGGCAGCGGCGCGCAGTGTCGGGGTGAGCAACATCCAGAACCTCAACGGCAACGTTCAGGCCAGCAGCAAGTACCTGGCGATGATTCGGCGCAACTTCTTCAACAGCCCGCAGCTCAACGAACGCGAACGCATGGCTTTCGTGCTGGCTGGTTACAACCTGGGCCCGCAACGGGTGCAGAGCCTGCGCGCCGAGGCGCGCAGGCGGGGACTCAATCCCAATCAATGGTTCTTTCAGGTCGAGCGTGTGGCCATGGAACAGATGGGAATGGGTGTGGTGAGCTATGTGAACGCGGTGAATAAGTACTACCTTGCTTATGACCGTGAGCGCTATTTGCTGGAACCGCAGGGGCGGCGTCTGACGGCCAATTAAATATCTATAAATTCGATTTATATAACCGGTATTTTGCTATTTTATTATCGAATAAATTGGATATTCTGTGCGCCATCCAACCCACACACCAAAGGAAGCCTTGCAATGAACAACCTGATCAAAAGCATCACCGCCAGCCAGGCCGGTTTCGGTATCACCGTACTGCGCATTATCGCCGGCATCACGTTCGCCGCTCACGGTGCGCAAAAGCTGTTCGGCTGGTTTGGCGGTTATGGCCTGGCGGGTGTCGCACAATGGATGGAAAGCATTGGCCTGGCGCCGGGCTACCTGATGGCGCTGATGGCCGGTAGTGCCGAATTCTTTGGTGGTGTGGCGCTGATCATCGGCCTGCTGGTACGTCCGGCGGCGGCGGTGCTGGCGGTGACCATGCTGGTGGCGATCTTCACCGTGCACCTGGCCAACGGCTTCTTCATGAGCAACAACGGCTATGAGTTCGCCCTGGCGCTGCTGGCCATCAGCGTGGCACTGGTGTTCGAAGGTGCCGGCAAGCTGTCGATCGATAGCAAGCTCGCCCGCTGATCAGGCCAGGCACGGGTTGGGGCGTGACGCCATCGTAAAGGTGAAGTGACCTGAACCCCTTTGCACACTCGAAAACGCCGCGAACCTGATGAAGGTTCGCGGCGTTTTTTTGTCGGGGGGCAACCCATTCGCGGACAAGTCCGCTCCCACAGGTACAGTGGCTGCCTTGCTCTTGTGAGAGCGGACTTGTCCGCGAAACGTTTTGCGCGTAGATGATCAGGCCGGCGCCTGCTCGGCCTTCTTCTCCTGCGCGGTAACCTGCTGCGCCAGCTCGATCATCTGTTCGCGCATCCAGCGGTTGGCTGGGTCCTGGTCGGTGCTCTCGTGCCAGTACAGGTGGGTTTCCAGGGCCGGCACGTCACCGACCGGCAGCGCCACGTGGTGCAGATTGTGACGGCGGGCGAAGCGCGCCGGCACGGTCATCACCATGTCGGTCTGCTGCATCACGCTGCTGGCCATCAGGTAATGCTGCGAGCGAAGGGCAATCTTGCGCTGGATACCCATCTTGCCCAACGCCAGGTCGACGTAACCGAGACCGCTGCGGCGGCTGGAAATGTGGATATGAGAGAACGACAGGTACTCGTCGAGGCTGATCTTTTCCTTGGCCAGCGGGTGGCCGGGGCGCATGGCGCAGACGTAGTGATCATCCAGCAGCTTGACGTGACGAACCTGCGGGTCGGTGTTGAGCGGCGCGTCGACGGCAAAATCGAGGCGGCCGGCGGCCAGCTCCTTGGTGGTTTCGCGGCGCTTGGCCAGGAAACTCTCGATGCACACGCTTGGGGCCAAGCGGCGCAGGCGCTGGAACAGCGGCGGCAGGAGGATCTGCTCGGAAAGGTCGGTCATGCTGATGCGGTAGGTCTTGCCGGCCTGCTGCGGGTTGAACGTACGGCTTTCCTGCACGGAAACGCGCAATAGCTGCAGGGCGTTGCGCACCGGGCCGATGATGTTCTGCGCCATGGGCGTCGGCACCATGCCCTGAGCGGTACGCACGAACAGCGGGTCGTTGAAGGTTTCGCGCAGGCGGGCGAGGGCATTGGACACCGCCGGCTGGGTAATGCCGACGATCTGTCCGGCACGGGTCAGGTTGGCCTCGGTGTAGATGGCGTCGAAGACGATGAAGAGGTTCAGATCCACCTTGGTCAGGTTCATGCCGGTAGTGCTCCAGGGGCGTCGATATCAATCGATCATATATCGGTTATGAATGTTCATACACGCTGAAAATAGGTTCGATAAATCTTAAGCGCTGTTCTAGCATCATTTCCACAACCTCTCACCCCTTGTCACAAAACAGGTAACCCCATGGATTTCGCCTATTCCCCGAAGGTTCAAGAGCTGCGTGAACGCGTCAGCGCATTCATGGAAGCGCACGTCTATCCGGCTGAAGCGGTGTTCGAGCAGCAGGTGGCCGAGGGCGACCGCTGGCAGCCGACCGCGATCATGGAAGAGCTGAAGACCAAGGCCAAAGCCGAAGGTTTGTGGAACCTGTTCCTGCCCGAATCGGACTACGGTGCGGGCCTGACCAATACCGAATACGCCGCGCTGGCGGAAATCATGGGCCGCTCGCTGATCGGGCCGGAACCTTTCAACTGCGCCGCACCGGACACCGGCAACATGGAAGTGCTGGTGCGCTACGGCAACGAGGCGCAGAAGCAGCAATGGCTGGAGCCGCTGCTGTCTGGCGAGATTCGTTCCGCCTTCGCCATGACCGAACCAGGCGTGGCCTCCAGTGATGCCACCAACATGCAGGCCAACGCTCGCCGCGAGGGCGATGAGTGGGTCATCAACGGTCGCAAGTGGTGGACTTCCGGCGCCTGCGACCCGCGCTGCAAGGTGATGATCTTCATGGGCCTGACCAATCCGGACGCGCCGCGCCATCAGCAGCACTCGATGATCCTGGTGCCGATGGACGCGCCAGGTGTCACTGTGCTGCGTCCGTTGCCGGTATTCGGCTACGACGATGCCCCGCATGGCCACGCCGAAGTGCTGTTCGAGAACGTGCGCGTGCCTTACGAGAACGTGCTGCTCGGCGAGGGGCGCGGTTTCGAGATTGCCCAGGGGCGCCTCGGCCCGGGGCGTATCCACCACTGCATGCGTTCGATCGGCATGGCCGAGCGTGCCCTGGAACTGATGTGCAAGCGCGCCGTGAGCCGTACCGCCTTCGGCAAGCCGCTGGCGCGCCTGGGCGGCAATATCGACCACATCGCCGATTCGCGTATGGAGATCAACCAGGCTCGCCTGCTGACGCTGAACGCGGCCTACATGATGGATACCGTCGGCAACAAGATCGCCGCCAGCGAAATCGCCCAGATCAAGGTAGTGGCGCCCAACGTGGCGTTGAAGGTGATCGACCGGGCGATCCAGATGCACGGCGGCGCCGGGGTTTCCAACGACTTCCCGCTGGCCTACTGGTACGCCATGCAGCGTACTCTGCGCCTGGCCGACGGCCCGGACGAGGTGCACCGCGCCGCCATCGGCAAGTACGAGATCGGCAAATACGTGCCGCGTGACGTGATGAAGGCCAGCCGCTGATCCAGTGACTGAAAGAAACGAGGCCCGCTGATGCGGGCCTCTTTCTTTTATATCTGCAAGGTCAGGGCAGTCTATCGTCCGAGCGCTGCGCCTGGCCCAGCCAGCCGAGGCGCATATGCAATTGCGCGGCGAAGGTGCGTGCCGCCAGTTCTTCCTGGAAGGTCAGTGCGCGACGCGCGAATCGTACCTGCCAGAGCCATTGGCCCTGGCGCTCGATGAGTTCTATGCAGACTTCGCGCATCGCCTCTCCTCAGGTGGCGCTGGCCTTGTCCCGGGTTTTCAGCAGCGACAGCAGCACACCGCCGGCCAGCAGGCCCAAGGTTACGCCAAGTGAGAGCAGGGCGGGAACCTTGATCAGGTCGTGCAGGAAAATCTTGCCGCCGATGTACATCAGCACCAGGGCCAGTGCGTACTTCAGGTAGATGAAGCGGTGCATCAGCGCGGCCAGGGCGAAGTACAGCGCGCGCAGGCCGAGGATGGCGAAGATGTTCGAGGTGTAGACGATGAACGGATCCTGCGAGATGGCCAGCACGGCCGGTACGCTGTCCACGGCAAACACAAGGTCGGCCAGTTCGATCAGCACCAGTGCCAGCAGCAGCGGGGTGGCGTACAGCAGCGGCTTGCCGCTGACCTGATCCTTCAGGCGCACCAGGAACTTGCCTTCATGCAGGTCGTCGGTGACACGAATGTGCTTGCGCACGAAGCGGATCACCGGGTTCTGCGCCAGGTCCGGATGCGATTCTTCATCACTGCCACTGCGCAGCATCTTGATGCCGCTGAACAGCAGGAAGGCACCGAAGATGTAGAGGATCCAGTCGAACTGCTGCACCAGGGCCGTGCCCAGACCGATCATGATCGCGCGCAGCACGATGACCCCGAGGATGCCCCAGAACAGCACACGATGCTGGTACTTACGCGGGATGTTGAAGTAGCCGAGGATCATCGCCATGACGAAGACGTTGTCCATCGACAGCGATTGTTCCACCAGGAAGCCGGTGTAGTACTCCATCGCCTTGGTGCCGCCGAGCTGCCACCAGATCCAGCCGCCGAAGGCGACACCGACGCTGAAGTATCCGGAATACAGCAACAGGCTTTCGCGCATCTCGATTTCATGCTGATCGCGATGCAGCACGCCGAGGTCGAGCACCAGAAGGGTGATGATCAGTACGAGGAAGGCCAGCCAGAACCAGCCGGGTGTACCGAAGATGGGGGATGTCAAAAAGGCAAGTAGAGCGTCCATGAGCCCTCCCTTATGTCTGCCTGAGTTGAAAGAAATCCACTCAGTGACTCCGACATCACGGTGAGAATGCTCACCGCCAGAGGGGCCCGGCGTCACGCGGTGCAAAGGCTAACGCCGCGTCGACAGACTGCCAAGCCCCCGGAGAGGAATATTTTCTGGTGTCAGTAAACCCAGACTTCGACGCGGCGATTGCGGATGCGGCCGTTGTCCTGATCGTTGGCCGCCACCGGCAGCTCACTGCCCAGGCCGGTGATCTCGCGAAACAGCACGCCCTGCTTGGCCAGCTCGCGGCGCACCGCCATGGCCCGCAGTTTCGACAGCAGTTCGGCACGCTCGGGGTCGCTCTTCGGGTCGCCGAAACCGACCAGCACCACCTTGTGCTGCAGCTTGTCGTGCTGCTTGAGGTAATCAAGCACGCGCTGTAGGTCGCGGTGGGCCTTGTTGTCCAGCGTCGCGCTGCCTTCCTGGAAACGGAAGTTCACCGAAAGCCGCTGCGCCTGCTGCGCCAGTTGCCTGTAATCGGCCGGCATCTGCGCGTCTGCGGCGACCTTCACTGCCTGGACGGTCTGGGCGATGAACCCGTTGGCGTCGACGATGGCCTGTCCGCGCGGGCTGTGGGCGAAGTCGATCAGCGCGCGCGCCCAGGGATTGCTCAACTGCGGATCGTTGTAGAGAAACAGGCGGCGCGCCAGCGGGTAGTCCTCGGTGGCGATCAGCGTGGTGCTCGGCGGCATCGGCTGGGAATCGCCGGCGGCGATGGAAACCGCTTTGGCCTGGCGAATGTAGGGCAGGCCGATGAAGCCAATGCCGTTGGGATCGCCGCTGACCGAGTCGGACAGCTGATTGCTGGACTCGAAGCGTTGCGCGCTGGCCGTCAGGCTGCGTCCGCCCGGCGCCAGCACCAGCTCCTTGAAGGTGTCGTAGGTACCGG
Organism: Pseudomonas sp. UBA7530; assembly: GCF_002479365.1. NCBI lineage: Bacteria > Pseudomonadati > Pseudomonadota > Gammaproteobacteria > Pseudomonadales > Pseudomonadaceae > Pseudomonas > Pseudomonas sp. UBA7530. The sequence goes on along the minus strand of NZ_DLMS01000001.1, from coordinate 276,190 downwards.
AATTGTCGTCGCGCGCGTAGGGGTGGACCTTACCAGGTTTACCGCCGAGCGCCGCCCAGTTGTCGATCTCGCCAGAGAACAGTTGCGCGATCTGCTCGACGCTCAGCGTGCCGACAGGGTTGGACGGGTGGACGATGATCGCCAGGCCGTCGATGGCGATGACCTGTTCGCTCTGCGGGCTGCGCAAGTCGCCCAGCGCTGCCAGGCTGACAGCTTCACCGTCCTTGATCGGTCGCGACGAGGCGGCCAGGTCGGTGCTGCCATCCTTGAGTGAGGTGAAGCCGGTACCCGAGCCATGGGCGGCCACTTCGACGATTACCTGGCGGCCATCGCTCCGGCGTGCGAGCACGCGCTGTTCGTTTTCCCGGGTGCCGGCTTCGCTGCGAATGTCTTGCAGGCCTTGCGCCTCGAACAGTCCCTTGACCAGCTCCGGGGCGAGTTTGGCACCAATGGTATTGGAACCCTGAATGCGCAGCACCGCCCGGTTGCCCTCGGAAGCGGGCAGAGCGGCAGCGAAAACGGAAAGGGGCAGGGCGTAGCAGATGAAACCGATCAGTAGCAGAGACAGGGTACGACCCCAGAGGTCGCGGTCGGCGGACAGGGCGCGCGGCATGCGGCAGGCACCTTCTAGTGGGTGGGACAAGGTGCCGCGCAGATTAAGTCAGTCAGGTTGCAGTCTTGTGACAGGGCGCGTCATCTGCACGCGCCCGTGCTTCAGTTCAGCTCAAGCCAGATCGGCGCATGATCGGACGGCTTGTCCATGCTGCGCAGGTCATAGTCGATGCCGGCGTCCTTGAAGCGCGCCTGCAGCGGCTGGCTGGCGAGAATCACGTCGATGCGCAGGCCGCGCTTGGGCTCGTCCTCGAAGCCTCGGCTGCGGTAGTCGAACCAGCTGAAGCGGTCGTTCACCTCGGGGTTGAGGTGGCGGAAACTGTCCACCAGCCCCCAGTTCTTCAGGGTCGCCAGCCATTCGCGCTCTTCCGGCAGGAAGCTGCACTTGCCGGTTTTCAGCCAGCGCAGGCGATTGGGTTCACCGATGCCGATGTCGCAATCCTCGGGGCTGATGTTGATATCGCCCATCACCACCAGCGCCTGCTGCGGGTCGAAGCGCTCCACCAGCAATTGCTGCAGATCGGCATAGAAGCGCTGCTTGGCCGGGAATTTCACCGGATGGTCGCGGCTCTCGCCCTGAGGGAAGTAGCCGTTCATCACGGTGACGGGGTTGCCGCTGGTGTCGGCGAAGGTGCCGTAGATGAAGCGTCGCTGGGAGTCTTCGCCATCACCGGGGAAGCCCTTGTGCAGGCTCAGCGGCTCTTGGCGCGAGAGCAGGGCGACGCCGTAGTGGCCCTTCTGACCGTGGTAGTGCACGTGATAGCCGAGCTGGCGGATCTCCGCTTCCGGAAACTGGTCGTCGGCCACCTTGGTTTCCTGCAGGCCGATCACGTCCGGCTGGTGTTTCTCGATCAGGGCCTGCAATTGATGAGGGCGCGCACGCAGGCCATTGATATTGAAGGAGACGATTTTCATGGGCAGCGGGTCCTGGGCAAAAGGCGATGCTAGCCGATCCTCGGCGCTGGCGGCCAGCGCCTGGCAGGTGCCGGGCGGCGGTGCTAAGTTGGCTGTGACGCTCCATACAATAACTAGAGTTGAGGTCCACCATGCCCCATAACGCCCCAGCTGAAGTGCGCATGCTCGATGGTGGTTACGCCCGCGAGGTTCGCTCGCTGCTCTACCACGCCTATCGCCACGAGCCGACCTTCGCCTACCTGTTCGAGGCCGAACGCCCCGGCTTCGACCAGCGCGTGCGCGCGACGATTCGCGAGCTGGTGCAGCAGCATTTCGCCGAGGATCTGCCGGCCATCGGTCTGCTGATCGACGACCGTCTGATCGGCGCAGCACTGATCGCGCCGCCGCAACGGCGCCTGGATATCACCGAGAGCTGGGGCTGGCGCCTGCGCATGCTGTTGAGCACCGGCTTCGGTTGCACCAAACGCTATCTGGAGTACCACGATGCGGTGCTCGCCTGTCTGCCGCCAGGCCCTTATCACGTGCTGCCGTTGCTGGGCATTCACCCGGAGTTCCAGGGGCAGCATCGCGGCGAGCAACTGCTCGAGGCGCTGCACGACTGGTGCGCGCAGGACAGCGGCTCGCAAGGTGTGGTGCTGGACACTGGCGATGCCCGCTACCTGGAATTCTACCGGCGTCAGGGCTACGAGGAAGTCGGTGAGCTGGCCATTGGCCCGGTGGTCGAGCACGTATTCTTCCACCCCAACCCGCAACCCGTGGTCCGGGCCAGCGCCTGAACTCCGGCTGTCTGGCAGAAGCGTGGCGGCTCTGGCGTGGGCTGTGCGCCGTGGTAGCATCCTTCGCCATGAGCGTATATGGACATCTCCAGCGCAGCCTGGCGCTGCTGCTGATCAGTACGGGGGCCTTCGCTGCAAGCGAGCTGGACGTACGGATCACCCCGAACAATGCGGCCCTCAAGGCCAATATCGAAGGTTACGTCGGCAGCCTCGATGGGCGTGACGCGCAGTCGTTGCGGCGTTTGCGGCGTATCGCCGAGAACGAAGCGGACAAGGCGGTTCAGGCCCTGGGGTATTACCAAGCGCGCATTCGCAGCCGTATCGAAGAGGGCGAAACACCGCGTCTGGTACTTGAAGTCGAGCCGGGCGAGCGCGTTCGCCTGCGCAACGTCGACATCCGCATCGAAGGGCCGGCCAGCGAGCTGTCGGCCTTTCGCGTCCCCAACGCCAGCCGCCTGCAGCCAGGCTCGGTGCTCAATCACGGACGCTACGAGGATGCCAAGCGGCTGATTCAGAATCAGGCCTCGCGCTACGGTTTCTTCGACGGCCGATTCACCCGCCAGAGTCTGCAGATCGATCCGGCTGCCGGCGTGGCCGACATCGAGCTGGTGTTCAGCAGCGGGCCGCGCTACAGCCTGGGCGATATCGCTTTCAGCGGCGACTTCCCGTTCGATGAAGAACTGCTGCTACGCATGGTGCCGTTCGACCCGGACACCCCCTACGATTCCGAGCTGATTGCCGAGCTGTATCAGGCGCTGCAGTCCAGCGGCTATTTCGAGTCGGTAAGGGTCGACGCCATCCCCACCCAGGCCGATCAGTTGCGCATCCCGGTAGCGGTGGCGCTGCAGGTACGCGAGCCGCGTACCATGGGCCTGGGCCTGGGGTTCTCCACCGATGTCGGGCCGCGCCTGCGCGCCAACTGGACGCGTCACTGGCGCAACCCGCAGGGGCACAGCTACGGGGTGGAAACCGAGCTCTCCGCCCCCCGGCAGAACGTCGGCCTGTGGTACGACATTCCCGGCGATCCACCGCTGACCGACAAGCTGCGCCTGGCCGGTGGCTATCAATATGAAGAGCTGGCCAGCAACGACAGCCTGAGCCGTCTGCTCACCCTCGGCCCGGAGTGGCACAGCCAGCGCCCCGGTGGCTGGCAGCGCGTGCTGTCGGTGAAATGGCAGCGCGAGGAATACCGCCTGGGCGACGATTCCGGCTTGAGCACCTTGTTGATGCCGGGGGTGAGTTACTCGCGGCTGCGCAGCGACAATCGTCTCGATCCGAACCAGGGTTACCGCGTGCAGTTCGACTTGCGCGGCGCCGTAGAAGGCGTGTTGTCCGACGCCAATGTGTTGCACGGCAACGTCATGCTCAAGGGCCTGACCACGGTATTTGACAATCATCGTCTGCTCGGTCGCGTGCAGTTCGGCGGGACCGAAACCAATGGCTTCTCGGCGGTGCCGCCGTCGCTGCGCTTCTTTGCTGGCGGCGATCAGAGCGTGCGCGGCTACGATTACCAGAGCCTGTCGCCGGAGAACAATCGCGGCGACAAGATCGGCGGCCGCTACCTGTTCGCGGCCAGTGCCGAGTATCAGTACAGCCTCACCGACAAGTGGCGCCTGGCGACCTTCATCGACCAGGGCAATTCGTTCAACTCGCTGGATTTCCCCACTCTCAAGACCGGTGTCGGTTTCGGCGTGCGCTGGGTGTCGCCGGTCGGCCCGCTGCGTCTGGATCTTGCCCATGCACTGGATGACGATGGCGGCGTGCGGCTGCATTTCTCCATGGGGCCTGAACTATGATCCGGCGTGTGCTGAAATGGCTGGCCATCGGCCTGTTCAGCCTGGTGCTGCTGTTCGCCGCTGCGCTGTGGGTGCTGCTTGGTACCCAAGGTGGCAGTCGCTGGCTGCTGGCGCAGGTGCCGGGGTTGCAAGCCGACAACTTCCAGGGACGCCTGGGCGGCGCCTGGCAGGCCGATGCGCTGCTCTGGCAGCAGGACGCGACGCGTGTTGAGCTGCAGCAACTGGAAATGGCCTGGTCGCCGTCCTGCCTGCTGCGCCTGAGGCTGTGCATCGACCGCCTGCATTTGCAGCAGGCGGCGCTCGACCTGCCGCCCAGCGCTGAGCCAAGCAACGAGCCGTTCAGCCTGCCAGACCTGAATCTGCCGCTGCGCCTGCAACTGGGCGATATCCAGCTGGGCGAGTTGCGCCTGGACGGCCAGGCGCAACTGAGCGATCTAGAACTGATCGCCAGCTGGAACGAGCAGGGCGTCGAGTTGCAGCGTCTGGCCCTGCAGCGCGATGACCTGCGCCTGGATGCCAGCGGTCGCCTGACCCCGCATGGCGACTGGCCGCTGGCATTGAGTGGGCGCCTGCAGTTGCCGGAAGTCGACGGCAAACCCTGGCAGGTCGCGCTGCAGGTCGGCGGCGAGCTGCAGCGCAGCCTGGAGATCGACGCGGATAGCAGTGGTTATCTCGACGCACGCCTGCAAGGCAAGGTGCAGGCCCTGGCCGAGAATCTGCCGGCCGAGTTGCGCCTGACCAGCCGCGACTTCCAGGCCAGCAATGCCTTGCCGCCGACCCTGCGCCTGCAGGACCTGCAACTGCATGCCAAAGGCGATCTGGCGGCCGGCTATCGCGTCGAAGGCACCGCGAGCCTGCCCGCCGAACAGGTGCCGATGCCGCTGCAACTGAAAGGGCGGGTCGATGCCGCCGGTGCGGATATCGAACTGCTGCGTATCCAGGCCGAAGCCCAGCATGTCCAGGTCGAGGGCAAGCTGGCCTGGAGCGAAGCGCTCACCATCGATGCGCAGCTGGATTGGCTGGATTTTCCCTGGCAGCGTCTCTACCCGATGGACGAGCCGCCGCCGGTGGCACTGCGCGCCATGCAGGCCGAAGTCAGCTATAGCGGGGGCAACTACCTGGGCAACTTCGCTGCGCAACTGCAGGGCCCAGCGGGTAATTTCAGCCTGAGCAGCCCGGTCAGTGGCGATCTGGGCCAGGTCAGCCTGCCGCAACTGCAACTGGTGGCCGGTCAGGGCCGCGCTGAAGGCGTGCTCAAGCTGGGCTTTGCCGAAGGTATCGACTGGCAGGCCATGTTGCAGCTCAGCGCCCTCGACCCCGGTTACTGGCTGGCGGAAATGCCGGGCAATCTGGCTGGTCCGCTGAGCACCTCGGGCAGCTTCAACGCCGGTAAGCTGCAGGCCGAGGCCGATATCTACCTCAATGGCCGCCTGCGTGGCCAGCCGGCGCAATTGCAGGTGCAGGGCGCCGGTAGTGGAGAACAGTGGCAGCTGCAGCGCCTGCTGGTGCGCCTGGGCGACAATCGGGTCAGCGGGCAGGGCGCGCTGGATCAGCGCCTGCGCGGCCAGCTGGAGCTGGCCTTGCCGCGCCTGGGGCAACTCTGGCCCGGCCTGCAGGGCCAGATGCAAGGTACGCTTTCGCTGGCCGGCAGCTTGCAGGCCCCGCAAGGGCAACTGGCGTTGACCGGTGAGCGTCTGGCGTTCGGCGACCCCAGCCTGCGTCGGCTGCAGCTGGACGCGACACTGGATGCTCGCCAGCAGGCGCGCATCGACCTGAACCTGCGCGGTATCCGTATCGGCGAAACCTATCTTGGCCGCCTGCAGGCCGAGGGCCGTGGCGATCAGCGTCGCCAGGCGCTGGACATCGACCTGCAAGGCCCGCTGCTGCAACTGGCGCTGGCGCTGGACGGTAACTTGAGCGAGCAGGGCGACTGGCGCGGGCGCATTGCCAGTGGTCGCGTGCAGAGTGGCGGGCAGGATTGGCAGCTGCAGCAGGCCGCGAGCCTGGAGCGCCTGGCCAGCGGCCGGCTGAACCTGGGTGCACATTGCTGGCAATCCGGCGATGCCAGCCTCTGCGGCGGGCAACAGCGGCTGATGCCGCAGCCCAGCCTGGACTGGCGCCTGGAGAACTTCCCGCTGGCCAGCCTGCAGCCCTGGTTGCCCGAGGATTTCGCCTGGCAGGGGCGCCTGGATGGACAGCTCAAGGTCGAGCTGCCCGACAGCGGCCCCAACGGCCAGGTCACGCTCGATGCTGGCGGCGGCACCCTGCGCATTCGCCAGCCGGATGACGAGCAGTGGCTGGATTTCCCCTACGACAGCCTGCGCCTGAACAGCACGCTGCGCCCGCAGCGGGTGGACAGTGAGCTGCGCTTCGTCAGCGCTCGCCTGGGCGAACTGCTGTTGCAGGCGCGCATCGATCCGCGTCCGGCGAATAAACCGGTCGATGGCGAGTTTCGCTTGAGCGGCTTCGACCTGGCCGTGCTGCGCCCCTTCGTGCCCATGGCGGAACGGCTTCAAGGCACGCTGCAGGGCAGCGGCACGATCAGCGGCCAGCTATTGGCACCGCAGGTTAACGGGCAACTGCGCCTTGACGGTGGCGAGCTGTCCGGCAGCGAACTGCCGGTGAGCCTGGAGGGTTTGCAGGTGCAGGCCTTGATTGCGGGTGAGCAGGTGCAGCTGTCCGGCGACTGGCGCAGCGGCGAGCAGGGCCGCGGCAGCCTGCGCGGTGAAATTGCCTGGGCCGAAGGCCTGAGCGGCGATCTGTCACTGCAGGGGCAGCGCCTGCCGGTGAAGGTCGAGCCCTATGCCGAGCTGGAAGTGGAACCCGATCTGCAATTGCAGCTGCGTGCCCAGCGCCTGGCGGTCAGTGGCAAGGTCGGTGTGCCACGCGGGCTGATCAGCGTCCGTGAACTGCCGCCATCGACGGTGAAGGTATCCGGCGACGCGCGGGTGGTCGGGCGCGAAGTGCCCGAGACCGAACAGGGTCTGGGCATCGCCATGGATGTCGACGTCGAAGTCGGGCAGGACAAGCTGGCCTTCAGCGGCTTCGGTCTGACCGCCGACCTGCGCGGGCGCGTGCATATCGGCGACAACCTCGATACCCGTGGTGAGCTGGATCTGGCCAATGGTCGCTACCGTGCCTACGGCCAGCGCCTGACCATTCGCCGTGCGCGGCTGTTGTTCACCGGACCGATCGATCAGCCGTTCCTCGATGTCGAGGCGATTCGCAAGGTGGACAATGTCGTGGCCGGTATACGCCTTTCCGGTAATGCCGAGCAGCCCAGCACCACGGTGTTCGCCGAGCCGGCGATGAGCCAGGAACAGGCGCTGTCCTATCTGGTGCTGGGGCGGCCGCTGGGGCAGAGCAGCGGTGACAACAACATGCTCGGCCAGGCGGCGCTGGCACTCGGCCTGGCCGGCAGTAGTTCGATTACTACCGGCCTGGCCAACAGCCTGGGGATTCAGGATTTCCAGCTCGATACCGAGGGCAGCGGCGTGACCACCAGCGTGGTGGCCAGCGGCAGTATTACCGAGCGCCTGAGCCTGCGTTACGGCGTCGGCGTATTCGAGCCAGCCAACACCATCGCCCTGCGTTACGAGCTGACCCGACGCCTGTACCTGGAGGCCGCCAGCGGTCTGGCCAGTTCGCTCGATCTGTTCTACCGGCGGGATTTCTGATGGCGGTGCGAGCTTTGGCTAAATCCCTACTGGGCCGCGGGTGTATCGACGCCGCTTCTGCGCTAGGCTGGAGCCTTGGTCGGGCCGTGACCTGCCATTCGATGGGGCGTTGCCCCTGTCTAACATCTGCCCTTCAACTCTCTGAACGATAAGGAAACTCCCATGGCGCAAGTCACTCTCAAAGGCAATCCGGTGCAGGTCGACGGCCAACTGCCGCAGGCCGGTCAACAGGCGCCGGCGTTCAGCCTGGTCGCTGGCGACCTGAGCGACGTCACCCTGGCCAGCCTGGCCGGCAAGCGCAAGGTGCTGAACATCTTCCCGAGCGTCGATACGCCGACCTGCGCCACCTCCGTGCGCACGTTCAACGCCGAAGCCAGCCAGCTGAACAACACTGTGGTGCTGTGCATCTCTGCCGACCTGCCGTTCGCCCAGGCGCGCTTCTGCGGCGCCGAAGGCCTGGAAAGCGTGGTCAACCTGTCCACCCTGCGTGGTGCCGACTTCCTCAAGAGCTACGGTGTGGCGATTGCCAGCGGCCCGCTGACCGGCCTGGCCGCGCGTGCCGTGGTGGTGCTGGACGAGCAGGACAAGGTGCTGCATAGCGAGCTGGTTGGCGAAATCGCCCACGAGCCGGACTACGCCGCGGCCCTGGCCGTACTCAAGTAAGATTCAGGAAACACCGAACGGCCTGCCATGCAGGCCGTTTTCATTTGTCGGCGCAAAAAGCCGCGTGCGGCTTCAGAAGCCGCAGACCAGAGCGTCTCGTTCAGGCCCCGCGATAAACAGTGGTTACGTAAGAAGAGAGTAAAAAGCCGGTAAATAGGCTTTGCTTGCAGCCGACCAGTGCTTATCGTTCCGACTCCTAAAAGAAGTGATCCGTTTCCTGCCATGTCCAGCACCTCCTCGAATGCCTCCCGCACCTCCCGCCAATGGCTGATCGGCCTGACGCTGCTCGCCGTGCTGCTACTCCTGCTGTGGTGGTTCTGGCCAAGTCAGCCGCAGTCCCAACAGATGGGCCGTGGCCGCTTCGGTGACATGGGGCCGGTGCCGGTGCGTGTGGCCGAAGTGGTGCAGGGCGAGTTCGCCATCGAGCTCAAGGCACTGGGCACGGTGACCGCCTACAACACGGTCAATGTGCGCTCGCGGGTCGACGGCGAGCTGGTCAAGGTATTGTTCGAAGAGGGGCAGCAGGTCAAGGCCGGCGATCTGCTCGCGGTGATCGACCCGCGTTCCTATCAGGTCGCGCTGCAGCAGGCGCAGGGCGCGCTGCAGGAGAATCAGGCGCAACTGAAGAACGCCGAACTGGATCTGCAGCGCTACAAGGGGCTGTACGCCGAAGACAGCATCGCCAAGCAGACCCTCGACACCCAGCAGGCACTGGTCAATCAGTACCGCGGCAGCCTGCAGAGCAACCAGGCGGACGTCGCCACGGCCAGGCTCAACCTCGACTTCACCCAGATTCGCGCTCCCATCGCCGGGCGCCTCGGCCTGCGCCAACTGGATATCGGCAACCTGGTCAGCAGCGGCGACACCACGCCGCTGGTGGTGATCACCCAGGCCGATCCGATTTCGGTGATTTTCACCATCCCCGAGGGCGACCTGCCTGCGGTGCTGCAGCGCAGGCGCGACGGCGCGACCCTGGCGGTCGAAGCCTGGGATCGCGGCGAGCGCCTGAAGCTGGCCGAGGGCGTACTGGAGAGTCTGGACAACCAGATCGACACCGCCACCGGTACGGTCAAGCTCAAGGCGCGCTTCGACAACGCCGAGCAGATGCTCTTCCCCAACCAGTTCGTCAACGTGCGCCTGCGCGTGGATACCCGCGAGGCGGCCACCATCATTCCGTCGGCTGCAGTGCAGTTCGGTACCCGCGGCACCTTCGTCTATGCGGTAGACGGCGACAACAAGGTGAGCATCCGTCCCGTCAGCATCATTGCCAGCGATGCCGAGCGCAGCATGGTTGCCGACGGCGTTCAGCCCGGCGAGCGGCTGGTGCTGGAGGGCACCGATCGCCTGCGTGACGGCAGTGAAGTGCAGGTAGTCGATCCGCAGGCGGCGCAGACGAGCGAGGCTGGAGAACAGGGCGAGTCGGGCCGCGCTGGCGCACGGAACGACGCATGAACATCTCGCGCCCGTTCATCCTGCGGCCGGTCGCCACCACGCTGTTGATGGTGGCGATCTTCCTCAGCGGCCTGATCGCCTATCGCCTGCTGCCGGTGTCGGCGCTGCCGGAAGTCGACTATCCGACCATCCGCGTGCTGACCCTGTACCCAGGCGCCAGCCCGGATGTGATGACCAGCGCCGTGACGGCGCCGCTGGAGCGCCAGTTCGGGCAGATGGCGGGGCTCAAGCAGATGTCCTCGACCAGCTCCGGTGGCGCCTCGGTGATCACCCTGCGCTTCAACCTGGATGTTTCCCTGGCGGTGGCCGAGCAGGAGGTGCAGGCGGCGATCAACGCGGCGAGCAACCTGCTACCGGGCGATCTGCCGGCACCGCCGGTGTACAACAAGGTCAACCCGGCCGACACGCCAGTGCTGACCCTGGCGGTGAGTTCAAAGACGCTGCCGCTGCCGCAGGTCAATGATCTGGTCGATACCCGCCTGGCGCAGAAGCTCGCGCAAACCAGTGGCGTCGGCCTGGTGACCCTGGCCGGCGGGCAGCGTCCGGCGGTGCGCATTCGCGTCAACCCCGAGGCGCTGGCGTCCTATGGCCTGAGCCTGGCCGACGTGCGCAGCCTGATCACCGCCAGCAACGTCAACCAGCCCAAGGGCAACTTCGATGGGCCGACACGCGTTTCCCAGCTCGATGCCAACGACCAGCTGAAATCCGTCGACGAATACCGCGAGCTGATCCTCAGTTATGAGAACGGCGCCGCGCTGCGTCTGAAGGACGTCGCTGAGATCATCGATGGCGCCGAGAACGAGCGCCTGGCCGCCTGGGCCAACCGCAATCAGGCGGTGCTGGTCAACGTGCAGCGCCAGCCGGGTGCCAACGTGATCGATGTGGTCGACCGTATCCAGACCCTGCTGCCACACCTGACCGAGGGCCTGCCGGCCAGCGTCGAGGTCAAGGTGCTTACCGACCGCACGCAGACCATCCGCGCCGCTGTGCGCGACGTGCAGCACGAGTTGCTGCTGGCCATCGCCCTGGTGGTGATGGTGACCTTCCTGTTCCTGCGCAAGCTATCGGCGACCGTCATCCCGTCGATCGTCGTACCGCTGTCGCTGATCGGCACCTTCGGCGTGATGTACCTGGCCGGCTTCACCATCAACAACCTGACACTGATGGCGCTGACCATCGCCACCGGTTTCGTGGTCGACGACGCCATCGTCATGCTGGAGAACATCGCGCGCCATCTGGAGGAGGGCGAAACACCCCTCAATGCCGCGCTCAAGGGCGCCCGGCAGATCGGCTTCACCCTGGTTTCGCTGACCTTGTCGCTGATCGCCGTACTGATTCCGCTACTATTCATGGCCGATGTGGTGGGCCGCTTGTTTCGCGAGTTCGCCATCACCCTGGCGGTGGCCATCATGATCTCCCTGGTGGTGTCGCTGACCCTGACGCCGATGATGTGCGCGCGCCTGCTCAAGGCGGAGAAAGCGGAGAACGAAGGGCGCTTCTATCAGGCTGCCGGTGGCGTCATCGATGCCATGATCGAGCGCTACGGCGTCTGGCTACAGTGGGTGCTCAAGCATCAGCCGCTGACGCTGCTGGTGGCCATCGCGACGCTGGGCTTGACCGTGCTGCTGTACCTGGTCGTGCCAAAGGGCTTCTTCCCGGTGCAGGACACCGGGGTGATCCAGGGCATTTCCGAGGCGCCTCAGTCGATTTCCTTTGCCGCCATGAGCGAACGCCAGCAGCGTCTGGCTGATGTGATCCTGCGTGATCCGGCGGTGGCCAGCCTGTCCTCGTCGATAGGCGTGGATGGCGATAACCCGACGCTCAACAGTGGCCGCCTGCTGATCAACCTGAAGACTCATGCCGAACGCGATGTCACCGCCAGTGAGGTGATCGAACGGCTGCGCCCGGAGCTGGCGAAGATTCCCGGTATCGAGCTGTTCATGCAGCCGGTGCAGGACCTGACCATCGAGGATCGCATCAGCCGCACCCAGTTCCAGTTCACCCTGGAGTCGCCTGACAGCCAACTGCTGGAAGACTGGACGCCGCGCCTGGTCGAGGCACTGCGCGAACAGCCCGAGCTGACCGATGTGGCCAGCGACCTGCAGAACCGTGGTCTGCAGGTGTACCTGGATATCGACCGCGACGCTGCCGCGCGCCTGGGCATCAGCGTCGGCAATATCGACGACGCGCTGTATGACGCCTTCGGCCAGCGCCAGATCAGCACCATCTACACCCAGGCCAGCCAGTACCGCGTGGTGCTGGAAAGCCGCGATGGCGGGCATATCGGCCTGGCCGCGCTGCGCCAGATCCACGTCGCTACCGGCGAAGGCCAGCAGGTGCCGCTGTCATCCCTGGCGCACATCGAGGAGCGTCCGGCCAGCCTGCTGATCAACCACATCGGCCAATTCCCGGCAGTGACCCTGTCGTTCAACCTGGCGCCGGGCGTGTCGCTGGGCGAGGCGGTTGAGGTGATCGAGCGGGTGGAGCAGGAAATCGGCCTGCCGCTGTCCATCAACACCCAGTTCCAGGGCGCTGCCGAGGCCTTCCGTGCCTCGCTGTCGTCGACCCTGCTGCTGATCCTGGCTGCCATCGTCACCATGTACATCGTGCTCGGCGTGCTCTACGAGAGCTATATCCACCCGATCACCATCCTCTCCACGCTGCCATCGGCGGGTGTCGGCGCACTCCTGGCGCTGCTGCTGACGGGCAACGACCTGGGCCTGATCGCCATCATCGGCATCATCCTGCTGATCGGCATCGTCAAGAAGAACGCGATCATGATGATCGACTTCGCCCTGGAGGCCGAGCGCAACCAGGGCATGGCGCCCGAGCCGGCGATCTACCAGGCGGCGTTGCTGCGTTTCCGGCCGATCCTGATGACCACCCTGGCGGCGTTGTTCGGGGCCATTCCGCTGATGCTCGCGTCGGGCTCCGGCGCCGAGCTGCGTCAGCCATTGGGGCTGGTGATGGTCGGCGGTCTGCTGGTCAGCCAGGTGCTGACGCTGTTCACCACGCCGGTGATCTACCTGTACTTCGATCGCCTGTCGCGGCGGGCGACGGGACGTAGCGCGGCAGGGGTGGCGGTATGAACGGCAATTACCGTGTAGGAGCGAACTTGTTCGCGATCCTTCCAGACCGTTTCGCGAATAAATTCGCTCCCACAGAGGGCGCGGCGTGAACCTCTCCGCCCCCTTTATCCGCCGGCCAGTGGCGACGCTGCTGCTGAGCCTGGCGATCATGCTGCTGGGCGGCGTCAGCTTCGGCCTGCTGCCGGTGTCGCCGTTGCCGAACATGGACTTTCCGGTGATCACCGTGCAGGCCAACCTGCCGGGTGCCAGTCCACAGATCATGGCGTCGACGGTGGCCACGCCGCTGGAGCGCTCGCTGGGCAGCATCGCCGGCGTCAACCAGATGAACAGCAGCAGTAGCCAGGGCAGCACGCGGATCATGGTCGAGTTCGATCTCGACAAGGACATCAACACCGCGGCCCGCGAGGTGCAGGCGGCGATCAATGCCGCGCGCGAGCTGTTGCCCAGCGGCATGCGCACCATGCCCAGCTACCGCAAGATCAACCCCTCGCAAGCGCCGATCATGGTCATCTCGCTGACCAGCGATACCCTGAACAAGGGCCAGCTGTACGACGTGGCCTCGACCATCCTGGCGCAGAAGCTGTCGCAGGTCACCGGCGTGGGCGAGGTGCAGGTCGGCGGCAGTTCGCTGCCAGCGGTGCGGGTGGCGCTGGAGCCGCGTCTGCTCGACCAGTACGGCATCGCCCTGGACGAAGTGCGCCAGGCCATCGCCGCCAGCAATGCGCTGAAACCCAAGGGCGCAGTGGAAGACCCGCAGCGCCGCTGGCAGGTGCAGGCCAGCGACCAGTTGGCCAAGGCCGCCGACTATATGCCGATGATCATTCGCTACCAGGACGGCGCCGCCGTGCGCCTGGGCGATGTGGCGACCGTGACCGATGGCGTCGAGAATCGCTACAACAGCGGTTTCTACAACGATAAAGAGGCGGTGCTGCTGGTGATCAACCGCCAGAGCGGGGCGAATATCCTGCAGACCATCCGCGACATTCGCGCCGAGCTGCCGGCTTTGCGCGAGGTGATGCCAGCCAGCGTCAAGCTGGAGGTGGCCATGGATCGCTCGCCCGTGATCCGCGCCACCCTGCATGAAGCCGAGCAGACCCTGCTGATCGCCGTGGGCCTGGTGATTCTGGTGGTGCTGGCCTTCCTCGGCCGCTGGCGTGCGGCGCTGATTCCGGCGCTGGCGGTGCCGGTGTCGCTGATCGGCAGTTTCGCCGCTATGTATCTGCTGGGCTTCTCGCTGAACAATCTGTCGCTGATGGCGCTGATCATCGCCACCGGCCTGGTGGTGGACGACGCCATCGTGGTGCTGGAGAACATTTCGCGGCACATCCGCAATGGTGAGCCTCCGTTGGAGGCAGCGCTCAAAGGCACACGCGAAGTGGGCTTCACCCTGCTGTCGATGAACCTTTCGCTGGTCGCGGTGTTCATCTCCATCCTGTTCATGGGTGGCATCATCGAGCGCCTGTTCCGCGAGTTCTCCCTGACTTTGGCAGTGGCGGTGGTGATATCCCTGCTGGTGTCGCTGACGCTGACGCCGATGCTCTGTGCGCGCTGGCTCAAGCCCGAGCAAGAGCAATCGCGCAGCCGCCTGCAGCAATGGGGCGATCACGTGCAGGAGCGGGTGCTGGCCGTCTACGCGCGCAGCCTGGATTGGGCGCTGCGTCATGCGTTGCTGATGCTGCTGAGTTTTCTCGCCACCATCGCGCTGAATGTCTATCTATTCGTCAGCGTGCCGAAAACCTTCATGCCGCAGCAGGACACCGGCCAGTTGATCGGTTTCATCCGCGGCGACGACGGCATGTCGTTCCAGGTCATGCAGCCGAAGATGGAGATCTTCCGCAACGCGGTGCTGGCCGATCCTGCGGTGGAAAGCGTGGCCGGTTTCATCGGCGGCAGCGGGGGCATCAACAACGCCTTCATGATCGTGCGCCTCAAGCCCATTGCCCAGCGCAGCGACTCGGCACAGGACGTGATCAACCGCCTGCGCAACACGGTGCCCAAGGTGCCTGGCGGACGCATGTTCCTCATGCCGGACCAGGATCTGCAGATAGGCGGGCGCCAGGGGCGCAGCTCGGAAAACGAATACATGCTGCTGTCCGATGACCTCGATTCGTTACGCACCTGGCTGCCGAGGGTGCGCGAGGCGCTGCGCGCGCTGCCCGAACTGACCGGTATCGACGCGCGGGAAACCGAGGGCGCGCAGCAGATTCGCCTGGTAGTGGACCGCGAGACGGCACGCCGCCTGGGGGTGGACATGGACATGATCACCGCGGTGCTGAACAACGCCTTCAGCCAGCGCCAGGTCTCGACCATCTACCAGGCGCTGAACCAGTACAGCGTGGTGATGGAGATCAATCCCAGGTACGCGCAGCATCCCGAAGCGCTGGACCAGATCCAGTTGATCACCGACGATGGTGCGCGCGTGCCGCTTTCGGCCTTCGCCCGCTGGGAGCGCAGCCTGGAGAACGACCGGGTCAGCCACCAGGGCCAGTTCGCCGTGGAGAACATCGGCTTTTCCCTGGCCGAGGGCGTCAGCCTGGATCAGGCGACCCGGGCCATCGACGTGGCCATCGCCCAGCTCAACCTGCCGACCGAGGTGCAGGGCACGCTGGGTGGCACTGGCGCCGCCTTCCAGCAGACGCAGGACAACCAGCCGCTGATGATCCTGCTGGCGTTGGTGGTGGTGTACCTGGTGTTGGGCGTGCTCTACGAGAGTTACGTGCACCCGCTGACCATTCTTTCCACCTTGCCGTCTGCCGGGGTCGGTGCCTTGCTCGCGCTGCAGCTGGTAGGCATGGAATTCAGCCTGATCTCGCTGCTGGGCCTGTTCCTGCTGATCGGTATCGTCAAGAAGAACGCCATCCTCATGGTCGACCTGGCTCTGCAACTGGAACGCGGTGAGCGCCTGACCCCGCAGGAATCCATCCGTCAGGCCTGTCTGTTGCGTTTCCGCCCGATCATGATGACCACCCTGGCCGCGATTCTTGGCGCCTTGCCGCTGATGCTGGGCACCGCCGAAGGGTCGGAAATGCGTCAGCCGCTGGGCATCACCATCGTCGGTGGCCTGGTGCTGAGCCAGGTGCTGACGCTCTACACCACTCCGGTGATCTACCTCTACTTCGACCGCCTGCGTCATCGCGTCAACCGCTGGCGCGGCGTGCGCACCGATGCCTCGTTGGAAAATCCGCTATGAACCGAGCTCCTTTCGCCCGAACACTCGTCTCCCTGCTGCTGGCTGGCGTATTGGGGGGCTGCGCCCTGGGGCCGGACTATCAGCGGCCCGAGCTGACGGCGCCCGTGCAGTTCAAGCAGGTCGACGGCTGGAAGAGTGCGGCGCCGGCAGACGCGCTGGAGCGCGGCAACTGGTGGGCGCTGTATGGCGACGCCGAGCTCGATGCGCTGGTCGAGCGTCTGCATGTTTCCAACCAGAACCTGGCGGCTGCCGAGGCCCAGTACCGCCAGGCGCGCGCGCTGGTACGCAGTGCGCGGGCCAGCTTCTACCCGACGCTGTCCGGCAACGCCGGCGTGACCCGGGCCGGGCAGGGCGGTGGCGACAGCACCATCCGCACCGCCGATGGCGTCACCGTCAGCGGCTCGGGTGCATCGAGGATTTCCAAGAGCTACGACCTCAGCCTCAACGCAGCCTGGGAGCTGGATATCTGGGGCAAGCTGCGCCGCGGCCTTGAAGCCAGTCGCGCCGAATTCGATGCCAGCGCCGCCGATCTCGCCGCAGCGCGTCTGAGCCTGCAGAGCGAACTGGTGCAGAACTATCTGCAACTGCGCATCCTCGATGAGCAGAAACGCCTGCTGGACGCTACCGTGGCGGCTTATGCGCGCTCGCTGCGTCTGACCGAAAACCAGTACCGCGCCGGCATCGTGCCCAGGTCCGACGTGGCTCAGGCCACTACGCAGCTCAAGAGCACCCAGGCGCAGGCCATCGACCTGCAGTGGCAGCGCGCGCAACTCGAACATGCCATTGCCGTGCTGGTCGGGGTCAGCCCGGCAGAGCTTTCCATCGCACCGCGCGATAGCCTGCCGGCGCTGCCCGAAGTGCCCGTGGCGCTGCCTTCGCAGTTGCTCGAACGTCGTCCTGACGTTGCTGCCGCCGAACGTCGGGTGATGGCAGCCAACGCGCAGATCGGCATCGCCGAAGCGGCCTGGTTCCCCGATCTGACGATCTCGGCCACGGGTGGCTATCGCGGTAGCAGCTTCGCCGACTGGATCGAAGTGCCCAATCGTTTCTGGTCACTGGGCCCGCAACTGGCCTTGAACCTGTTCGACGGTGGCGCGCGGCGTGCGGAGCTGGAGCGCAGCGAAGCCGCCTACGATCAGACCGTGGCGCAATACCGTCAGGCCGTGCTGGACAGCTTCCGTGAGGTGGAGGATTACCTGGTGCAGCTGCGCGTGCTGGAGCAGGAGAGCGGCGTACAGCAGGAGGCGCTGGAGGCGGCGCGCGAGTCGCTGCGCCTGATCGAGAACCAGTACCGCGCCGGTACCGTCGATTTCAACAGCGTGGTCAACGTCCAGGCCACGGCGCTGAACAACGAGCGCAGCAACCTCACGCTGCTGGGCAGTCGCCTGACGGCCAGCGTGCAGCTGATTGCTGCGCTGGGTGGCGGCTGGCAGGTTGGGCAACTGCACGAGAGCGACGCTAGCCATGATCGGTAGGGCGATGCCTTGCCGGTCATATTCATAACCTGACCGGTGAGCTAAATTTTCCGCTAAGATTCGCAATCTAAATCTTAAGTGATCGCAACTGGCTATCAGGGATGTCGGGCGGATACGCCTTTCGGCCGTGCGTCTTTTTTGCGCAGAGTCCTCGATGCTGATTGGTAGTTACGATTCCGCCCTGGTTTTCCTCTCGCTGTGCGTGGCGATTCTCGCGTCTTACACCGCCCTCGACCTCGCGGGGCGTATCGCCAGTGCCAGTGGCAGGGCGCGCCTGTTATGGATCGGTGGCGGCTCGGTGGCCATGGGCATCGGCATCTGGTCCATGCATTTTGTGGGCATGCTCGCCTTCAGCCTGCCGATAGACCTTGGCTACGACCTCACCATTACCCTGTTGTCCCTTGCCATCGCCGTGCTCGCTTCGGGCTTCGCGCTGTGGCTGGTGAGTCAGCCACAGCTGCCTGCCTGGCATCTTGCGCTGGGCGCTTTGGCCATGGGGGGCGGCATCGGGGCCATGCATTACATCGGCATGGCGGCAATGCGCATGCAGCCGGGCATCGTCTATGACCCGTTGCTGTTCGCACTGTCTTTGCTGATCGCCGTCGCGGCCTCCGGAGCGGCCTTGTTCATCGCCTTCCGCTTGCGCCGCAGCGGGCGTCATATCCGCCTACTGCGTGCCGGGGCAGCTGTGATCATGGGGCTGGCCATCATCGGTATGCACTACACCGGTATGGCGGCGGCTAATTTTCCCGAGGGGAGTTTTTGTGGGGCCGCCTTCAGCGGCCTCGACAGCGCCTGGCTGGCCAGCCTGGTGATCGTCACCACCCTTGCTGTATTGACCATCGCATTGCTGACCTCGGTGCTCGATGCGCGCCTGGAGGTGCGTACGGAGCTGTTGAACAATTCGCTGGCCCAGGCCAATGCCGAACTGACCCAGCTGGCACTACACGATGCGCTGACCAAGCTTCCCAATCGCCTGCTGCTGGAAGACCGCATTGGCCAAAGCATCCTCCAGACACAGCGCAACGGTGGGTGCTTTGCCTTGCTGTTCATGGACCTGGACGGTTTCAAACCGGTCAACGATGCGTTCGGTCACCATGTTGGCGATCAGTTGCTGGTAGCCGTGGCTCAACGTCTGCGTGCTCATCTGCGCGCCAACGACAGCCTGGCGCGCATCGGTGGCGATGAGTTCGTGCTGCTGGCCGATCTCCGCCATCGAGAAGACGCGGCAAACCTTGCCAGCCATGTGGTGGGGCTGCTCAACCAGGCCTTCGATGTCGACGGCCATGAATTGCGGGTTTCCACCAGCGTGGGCATCGCGTTGTTCCCTGGGGACGGTCTCGACCAGCAGGAGCTATTGATCAATGCCGACGCGGCGATGTATCACGCCAAGAACCTTGGCAAGAATGGCTACAGCTTCTTCGAGAGTTCGATGAACACCAATGCGCGGCAACAATTGCAACTGCTGCAGGATCTGCGTGTCGCCCTCGAACGTGGTGAGCTGCGCTTGCACTACCAGCCCAAGTTCGCCAGCGACTCCGGCGGCATGCTCGGTGCCGAGGCCTTGTTGCGCTGGCAACACCCTACGCAGGGCATGCTGGCACCGGTACGCTTCATCGGTCTGGCGGAGAAGACCGGTCTGATCATTCCGATTGGCGACTGGGTGCTGGATGAAGCCTGTCGGCAGATGCGTTGTTGGTACGACCAGGGCCACCACCACTGGCGTGTGGCGGTGAATCTCTCTGCGCTGCAGTTCTGCCACGGCGAGTTGGTCGAAACCGTGCGCCGGACCCTGGCCAAACATGCGCTGCCGGCCAACTGCCTGACCCTGGAAATCACTGAAAGCACCGCCATGCATGACGTGGGCACCAGCCAGAAGATACTCGAACAGCTTGCCGAGATGGGCGTGGACATCGCCATTGACGACTTCGGTACCGGCTATTCCAGTCTGCTCTATCTCAAACGTTTGCCAGCCAACGAACTGAAGATCGACCGGGGCTTCGTGCGGGATCTGCAGCATGACGGCGACGATGCCGCCATCGTCTCCGCCATTGTCGCCCTGGGCCAAGCGCTGGACCTGCGCATCGTCGCCGAAGGCGTGGAAACGCCCGAGCAGCAGGCGTTTCTTACCGAACTCGGCTGCGATTCGCTGCAGGGCTTTTTGCTCGGCGTTCCACTGCCCGCCGAACAAATTGCCAGTTGAACGATATCTGGCGGATTTCCGCCATCAATCGCGCTGCTTGCGATTTACGGTTTGTGCGGCCTTGACCACGTCGCTACCGATCACCGATTCGAACTGTTGCCACACCGGGCGCATGGCGTCGCGCCAGGCTTCGCGCTCTTCGCTGCTGAGGGTTATCAGCTGGCTACGGCCTGACTCGATGATGCGCTGGCGGTCGGCCTGGTTGGCGGCTTCGGCCTGCTTGTTCACCGCGTAGGTGACTTCATCGATGATGGCTTCCAGCTCCACGCGCATCTGATGCGGGATGCCGTACCAGAAGCGTGAGTTGCTCACCAGCATGTAGTCCAGCACGCCATGGTTGGTTTCGCTGATGAAGGGCTGCACTTCGTGCAGTTTCTGACTGTAGATGTTCGACCAGGGATTTTCCGCGCCCTGCACCTGGCCGCTCTGCAGCGCCTTGAACACTTCCGCGAAGGGCAGTTTCTGGGTGCTGGCGCCGACCTGGCGGAATTGCGCCTCCAGCACCCCTGATGGCTGGATGCGGAAGCTCAGGCCGTTGGCGTCGCCGGGCGTATGCAGCGCGCGGGTCGCCGACAGCTGCTTCATGCCGTTGTGCCAATAGGCCAGGCCGACGATGTTGTGATCTTCCATCGAGCGCAGCAGCTGGCGGCCCTTGGAACGTTTCTGGAAGCGGTTGACCGCCTCGATGTCATCGAACAGGAAGGGCAGGTCGAACACCTGCAATTGCTTGGTGTACTGCTCGAACTTGGCCAGCGAGGGCGCCAGCAGCTGCACTTCGTTGTTGCGCAGCGCCTCGAGCTCGTTGGCGTCGCCGTAGAGGCTGGAGTTCGAGTAGACCTCGACCTTCACCTTGCCGCCCAGACGCTCTTCCACCAGTTGTTTGAACATCAACGCGCCTTGGCCCTTTGGGGTGCCATCGGCGACGACGTGGGAGAATTTGATCAGGATAGGTTCATCGGCCAGTGCCGTGGCGGCACCGAAAGAGGCTAACGCCAGGGCGCAAGCGGCCAGGGCGCGGACTGGATTGAACATACTGCTTCCTTTTCTTCTTATCGGTTGCGGTGCCTTGGCAGGCGCCTCGTGTTGGTCGCTCCGCTGTTCTGTCGGGGATAGGCAGCACCCCGGACAGCTCCGAGCTGGGTCTTGCATGGCAAGGGTTATGCCATTGTGGCGATTTTCCGCCAGCCTGCTTGGGTCGTTAAAAAGCATGTGATCTGGCGCACAGCGGGTGGCGGATAACCGCCATGTGCAGGCGGGCGGGGAGCGGAAAGTTGCCGGTGCGCAGGCGACTTGTCTTCGCCTGTTATTCTGTCTCCTCGTCTGAACGCAGGAGTGCCCGAATGAGTTGGTCCGCGCAGCAGTATTCTCTCTTCGAACGCCAGCGTACTCGCCCGGTGCATGACCTGCTGGCGGCGGTACCTCGCGATGGTATCGAACTGGCCGTCGATCTGGGCTGCGGCCCCGGCAATTCCACTGGCGTATTGCAGGCGCATGCGCCACAAGCGCGAGTGATCGGTATCGACAGCAGCGAAGACATGCTGCGCGCGGCGCGTGAGCGCCTGCCACAGGTCAGCTTCCAGCTGGCAGATATCCAGCACTGGCAGGCCGAGCGCGCGCCGCAGCTGATCCTGGCCAACGCCTCACTGCAATGGTTGCCCGATCACGCGCAGCTCTATCCGCGCTTGCTCGCGCAGTTGGCGCCCGGCGGCTGGTTGGCGATACAGACGCCGGACAACCTGCAGGAGCCGGCGCATCGGCTGGCCCGTGAAGTGGCGGCCGATGAGCCCTGGGCTGCACGTATCGGTCAGGTGCGTCATGCCGAGCGGCACAGTGCGCAGACCTATTACGACATCCTCGGCGCGCATGCCAGCGAGCTGGACATCTGGCGCACGACCTATTTCCATGTGCTGGACGATGCCGCGGCGGTGGTGGAGTGGTTCAAGTCCACGGCGCTATTGCCGTTCCTGCAACCGCTGGATGCTGAGCAGCAGGTGGCATTTCTGGCGCGTTACCAAGAGGCGATCGCCGAGGCCTATCCGGCGCAGGCTGATGGCCGGGTGTTGTTGCCGTTCCCGCGGTTGTTCCTGGTTGCTCGGCGCTAGCGCAGCAAGCTGTCGCGGCTAAAGCCCCTCCCACAGGTTTGTGGTGACTGGTGGGAGGGGCTTAGCCGCGATCCTTAAACGAAAAGCCCCGCATCTGCGGGGCTTTTCGTTCAGTGCGCCAGGGCAACCAGTCCGGCGTGTTGCACCAGTTCCAGCAACGGCTGAGGGTAAACGCCGATGATGAAGGCGAGCAGGGCGACCACCAGCAGCATGATGCCACCGGCGCGCTGGCCCCAGTCGAAGGGGGCGTCGTGGCGATGCATGTTGGGTTCGCGCATGAACAGGGTGACCATCACCCGCAGGTAATAGAACACGCCGATGGCGCTACCCAGCACCATGGCGCCGAGCAGCCACCACAGCTGCGCCTCGACACCGGCGGCGATCACGTAGAACTTGCCGATGAAGCCTGCCGTCAGCGGAATGCCGGCCAGCGACAGCATCATCACCGTAAGCACGGCGGTCAGGTAAGGGCGCCGCCAGAACAGGCCACGGTACTCGTACAGTGCATCGGCATCGCGGCCACTGTAGGGCGTGGACATCAGGGTGATCACGCCGAACGCACCCAAGCTGGTCAGCACGTAGGTGGCCAGGTAAACGCCCACCGCTTCCACGGCCAGGCCCTTGCTGGCGATCAGCGCCACCAGCAGGTAGCCGAAGTGGGCGATGGAGGAGTAACCCAGCAGGCGTTTGAGGTTGTTCTGCAGCAGGGCCAGCAGGTTGCCGAACAGGATCGAGGCAATGGCGATCAGGGTCAGCAGGTCGCTCAGCCAACCGCCGCTCATGGCCGGGGATATCTGGTACAGGCGCAGCAGCACGGCGAATACCGCCACCTTGCTGGCGGTGGCCAGGAAGGCCGCCACCGGTGCCGGCGCGCCTTCGTAGACGTCCGGTGTCCAAAGGTGGAAGGGCACCAGCGACAGCTTGAAGGCCAGGCCGATGAGCATCATGCCGATGCCGATCTGCACCAGTTGGCTGCTCTCGCGTGCCAGGCTGACACCCAGGTCGACGAACGCCAGGTTGCCGGACTCGGCGTACAGCAGCGCCATGCCAAATAGCAGGAAGGCCGAACCAGCGGCGGACAGCACCATGTACTTGATGCCGGCTTCCAGCGAGCGCTTGTTGAAGAAGGCGTAGGCGATCATCCCGTAGGTCGGCACCGACAGCAGCTCCAGGCCAATGAAAAGACCAGCCAGATGTTGCGCGCTGACCAGCACCAGACCGCCGGCAGCCGACAGCAGCACCAGCAGGTAGAGTTCCTCGCGGTTGCGTGGGTAACCCTTGCCCGACTCACCTCCCAGGTAGGCATGAATAAGCGTGATGCAGGCCAGGCTGGCGGCCAGCACCAGCGCCATGTAGTAGCAGGCGAAGTTGTCGATCAGCAGCAGCGGGGTGACTTCCAGTGGTGCCACGTCCAGCGTTGGAATGAGCGACAGCAGCGCCAGATTCAGGCCCGCGACCGAGAGGATGAAGGTCACCGTGTGATTACGCTTGGCGGCGATCGCCAGCATCACCACGACAGCGGTGAGGCTGGTCACCAGCAGCGGCAGCAGGGCGATCAGGTGTTGCAGGGTGAATTCGACAGCGTGATGTTCCATGAGTCTCTAATCCTTACCCTTACCGGCCCGAGGCGAGTTGATCGAGGGCGCCAGCCATCCACTGCTGTACGCCATGCATGCTGGCAGCAGAGGTATCGAGCACCGGTTGCGGGTAAACGCCAAGCAGAATCAGCAGCACGCCAAGGCCGAGCACCATGGCCAGCTCGCGAGCTTTCAGGCCCGGCAGCGGCGCTTCCTGTTGCACCGGGCCGAAGTAGGCGCGGTGGATCATCGCCAGGGCGTACACCGAGCCGAGTACCAGGCCGCTGGCAGCCAGCACCACGACCCAGGGCGCGCTGGGGAAGCTACCGATCAGGATGAGGAATTCACCGACGAAGTTACCGGTGCCCGGCAGGCCCAGCGCGGCGGCGGCGAAGAACAGGCTGATGGCCGGCAGCCAAGGCATGCGCGCCCAGATCCCGCCCATCTGGCGCAGATCACGGGTGTGCACGCGCTCGTACAGCTGGCCGCACAGTATGAACAGCGCAGCAGCGGACAGGCCGTGGGCAACCATCTGTACCACTGCACCCTGCAGGGCGATCTGGCTGCCGGAATAGATGGCGATCAGCACGAAGCCCATGTGCGACACGCTGGAGTAGGCCACCAGGCGCTTGATGTCGGTCTGCGCGAACGACAGCAGTGCCCCGTAGATGATGGCGAATACGCCGAGCCACTGGGCGATGGGCGCGAATTCCGCCGAGGCATTGGGGAACAGCGGCAGGGCGAAGCGCAGCAGGCCGTAGGCGGCGGTCTTCAGCAGGATGCCGGCCAGGTCGACGGAGCCGGCGGTCGGTGCCTGGGCGTGGGCGTCCGGCAGCCAGGAGTGCACCGGCACCACCGGGAACTTCACCGCGAAGGCGACGAAGAAACCGAGCATCAGCAGGTATTCGGTGCCCGGCGCCAGTTCGGTCTTCAGCAGGTCGGCGTAGTTGAAGGTCAGCACGCCGGTCTGGTTGAAGTGCACGAACACCAGGGCCAGGATCGACACCAGCATCACAAGGCCGCTGGCCTGGGTGAAGATGAAGAACTTGGTGGCGGCGGTGATGCGGGTGCGGCCGTCGCTGCCGCTATGACCCCAGAGCGCGATGAGAAAATACATCGGCACCAGCATCATTTCCCAGAAGAAGAAGAACAGGAACAGGTCGACGGCGAGGAACACGCCGACCACGCCGCCGAGAATCCACATCAGGTTGAGGTGGAAGAAGCCGACGCGGTGCTGGATCTCGTTCCACGAGCAGAGCACCGAGAGCACGCCGAGCAGGCCGGTGAGCACCACCATCAGCACCGACAGGCCGTCCATCGCCAGGTGGATGGTGATGCCCATGCGCGGGATCCAGTCGATGACGAACTCGTGGGCCCAGCGCGGGCCGCCGTCCGGCGCCGGCGCCAGGGTGAAGTCACCGCTGACCCACAGCCACAGGCTCAGGCCGAACAGCAGGCCCATGGTGAGCAGGGCGATCCAGCGCGGCAGAACGTGGCCGAAGCGCTCGCCTTGCCAGCACAGCAGGCCACCGATGAAGGGGATCAGGATTAGCCAGGGCAGAATCATGACAGGCTGTTTTCCTTAACTCAAAAATAGGATGGCGGCGAGCACCAGCACGGCGCCCCCGGCGATCGAAGCGGCGTACCAGCGCACCTGGCCGTTCTCGCTGCGCACCAGTGCGGCGTTGCCACCGCGCGCAAGCAGCGGAATCAGGCCGATGCTGCGGTCGATGGGGTCGCGGCGCAGCAGGTGGCAGAGCGCAAGGTAGGGGCGCACGAACAACTTGTCGTAGAGCCAGTCGAAGCCCCAGGCAGCGAACCACAGGGCGCTCAGCAGGCGACCCGGCGCGCTCTGCGCCACGGCGGATGCAACGCGGCGCTGGCCGAGGAAGAGCAGGGCGGCGATGACGATGCCGCTCACCGCGATCAGCCCCGACAGCAGTTCCAGGCTGTGCTTGGCCTCGCCACCGGCATGGCCGGCACTTTGCGGCAGCACACCGGCCAGCGGCGGGGTGATCCAGGCGCCGATGAAGGTGGACAGCACGATCAGCACCATTAGCGGCAGGTTGTGGGCAATGCCATGGCCTGCGTGTGCCTCGGTCTTCTGCTCGCTATGGAAGGCGATGAAGATCAGGCGGAAGGTGTAGATCGAGGTCAGGAAGGCACCGACCAGGCCGGCGTAGAGCAGCTCGCTGTGGCCGCTGGCGAAAGCTTCCCAAAGGATTTCGTCCTTGGAGTAGAAGCCGGCGGTCAGCAGCGGCAGGGCGGCCAGCGCCGCACCACCGACGACGAAACTGGCGTAGGCCAGTGGCAGCTTCTTCCACAGCCCGCCCATCTTGAAGATGTTCTGCTCGTGGTGGCAGGCGTGGATCACTGCACCGGAGGCGAGGAACAGCAGGGCCTTGAAGAAGGCGTGGGTCATCAGGTGGAAGATCGCCGCATCCCAGGCGCCAACGCCCAGCGCCAGGAACATGTAGCCGATCTGGCTCATGGTCGAATAGGCGAGGATGCGCTTGATGTCGGTCTGCACCAGCGCGGCGAAGCCGGCCAGCACCAGGGTCACGCCGCCGACGATGCCGACCAGTTCGAGAATCTCCGGGGTCAGCAGGAACAGGCCGTGGGTACGGGCGATCAGGTACACGCCGGCGGTGACCATGGTCGCCGCGTGGATCAGCGCCGACACCGGGGTCGGGCCGGCCATGGCGTCGGCCAGCCAGGTCTGCAGCGGCAACTGGGCGGACTTGCCCACCGCGCCGCCCAGCAGCATCAGCGTGGCGAGCCACAGCCAGGCGTCGCCGGCCGCGTACTGCTGCGGCGCCAGCACCATCAGCTCCTGGATGTTCAGGGTGCCGAGATTGATGAACAGCAAGAACATGCCGATCATCAGGAACACGTCGCCGACGCGGGTGACGATGAACGCCTTGAGCGCCGCGTTACCGTTGGGCACGTGCTTGTAGTAGAAGCCGATCAGCAGGTACGAGCACAGGCCCACGCCTTCCCAGCCGAAGAACAGCACCAGCAGGTTGTCGCCGAGAACCAGCAGCAACATGCTGAAGATGAACAGGTTGGTGTAGGCGAAGAAGCGCGAATAGCCTTCTTCACCGCGCATGTACCAGCTGGCGAACAGGTGGATCAGGAAACCCACGCCGGTGACCACGCCGAGCATGGTTGCCGACAGGCCGTCCAGATGCAGGGTGAAGCTCGGCGCCAGGCCTTCGACATTCATCCACTGCCACAGGGTCAGGCTGTAGGCGCCGCCGGCCGGCGGATTGCCGAGAAACGCGGCGATTACCCAGGCGGCGCTGGCGGCGGCCAGGCCGATGGAGCCCACACCGATCAGCGCACTGGTGTTTTCCGAGAAGCGTCCGCGCGAGAAGGCCAGCAGCAGCCAGCCGAGCAGCGGGAAGAATAGAGTCAGGGCTAGAAGGTTCATCTGCGCATCTCGCTGGCAGCGTCGATATCCAGAGTGTTGAAGCGGCGATACAGCTGCAGCAGGATCGCCAGGCCGATACTGGCCTCCGCGGCTGCCAGGGTGATCACCAGAATGAACATCACCTGGCCGTCAGCCGCGCCCCAGCGGGCACCGGCAACGACGAAGGCGAGCGCGGCGGCATTCATCATCACTTCCAGGCTCATCAGGATGAACAGGATGTTGCGCCGCACCATCAGACCGACCAGGCCGATGCAGAACAGCACGCCGGCCAGAGCCAGGCCGTGCTCGAGTGGAATGCCGGTCATGCGTTTGGCTCCTTGGCGTCGTGGCGGCCCAGGTGGTAGGCGGCGACCAGCGCGGCGAGCAGCAGCATGGAAGCCAGCTCCACCGCCAGCAGATAAGGGCCGAACAGGCTGATGCCGACGGCCTTGGCCTCGACCGTGGTGTGGCCGATATGGGCGTTGCTGACGTGGTTGAGCAGCACATAGAGCAACTGGCCGAGCAGCAGGGCGCTGAGAATCGCCGGGCCAACCCAGATGCCGGGTGTCATCCACTTGCGCTCCTGCTCGGCGGCAGCCGGGCCGAGGTTGAGCATCATCACCACGAAGACGAACAGCACCATGATGGCGCCGGCATAGACGATGATTTCCAGCGCGCCGGCAAAGGGGGCGCCGAGGGCGAAGAACACCATCGACACCGCCAGTAGCGAGACGATGAGATAGAGCAGGGCATGCACCGGGTTGGTGTTGGTGACCACTCCGACCGTCGATGCCACCGCCACGCCGGCGGCGAAGTAGAACGCGAATTCCATCAGAAACTCCTCACTCCGCTCGCCTCATGAGAAGCAGCGGCATATCTCGGGATATGACGCCAAAGCCGTAGGAGCGAGCTCTGCTCGCGAAGCGTTTGGCGTTGTCTGCGTTCGCGAGCAGAGCTCGCTCCTACAGGGCGGGAAAACCCATGACCCTGGCTCATGGCAACAGCCCCTTGACGTTGATCGGCTCGGCCTCGTTCTGCGCGGCGCCCTTGGGCTTGCCGGCGATGGCCATACCGGCAACGCGGTAGAAGTTGTAGTCCGGGTTCTTGCCGGGGCCGCTGATCAGCAGGTCTTCCTTCTCGTACACCAGATCCTGACGCTTGAACTCGCCCATCTCGAAATCGGGCGTGAGCTGGATCGCAGTGGTCGGGCAGGCTTCCTCGCACAGGCCGCAGAAGATGCAGCGCGAGAAGTTGATGCGGAAGAACTCCGGGTGCCAGCGCCCGTCATCGGTCTCGGCCTTCTGCAGCGAGATGCAGCCCACCGGGCAGGCCACGGCGCAAAGGTTGCAGGCGACGCAGCGTTCCTCGCCGTCGGGGTCGCGGGTCAGGACGATGCGGCCACGGTAGCGCGGCGGCAGGTAGACCGGCTCTTCCGGGTATTGCAGGGTGTCGCGTTTGCGAAAGCCATGGCTGAAGACCATGGCTAGGCTGCGCAGTTGGGTGCCGGTACCGACCAGCACGTCCCAGATGTACTTGAACATTGCTTTTCTCCTTACTGGGCCGTGGCCAGCACGACGGCGCCGGTCACCAGTAGGTTGATCAGGGTCAGCGGCAGGCAGAACTTCCAGCTGAAGGCCATGACCTGGTCATAGCGCGGGCGTGGGATCGACGCGCGCAGCAGGATGAAGATCATGATGAAGAAGGCCGTTTTCAGCGCGAACCAGAAGAACGGAATCTGCGGCAGGATGCCGAACGGGCTGTGCCAGCCACCAAAGAACAGGGTTACCAGCAGCGCCGACACGGTGACGATGGCCACGTATTCGCCAACGAAGAACATGCCCCATTTCATCCCGGCGTATTCGATGTGGTAACCATCGGCCAGCTCCTGCTCGGCTTCCGGCTGGTCGAATGGGTGACGGTGAGTCACGGCGACGGCAGCGATGAAGAAGGTACAGAAGCCGAAGAACTGCGGAATGATGAACCACAGGTTCTGCGCCTGGTAATCGACGATGTCGCGCATGTTGAACGAGCCGACCTGCGCCACCACGCCCATCAGCGCCAGGGCCAGGAAAACCTCGTAGGACACCGTCTGCGCCGAAGCGCGCAGGGCACCGAGCAGGGCGAACTTGTTGTTGCTCGACCAGCCGGCGAACAGCACGGCATAGACCGACAAGCCGGCCATGGCGAAGAAGAACAGGATGCCGATGTTCAGATCCGCCACGCCCCAGGTCGGGGTGATGGGGATGATGGCGAAGGCCATCAGCATCGCCGAGAAGGCGATCATCGGTGCCAGGATGAATATGAACCTGTCGGCGAACGGCGGCGTCCAGTCCTCCTTGAAGAACATCTTGATCATGTCGGCGGCGATCTGAAACATGCCGAACGGCCCCACACGGTTGGGGCCGTAGCGATCCTGCCACCAGCCGAGCAGGCGGCGCTCGATGAAGCTCAGCAGCGCGCCGCAGACCACCACCACCAGCAGGATGACGATGGCCTTGAGTACCGCGATGACGATCTCGATCAGTTCGGGCGTCAACCAGCTCATTGCGCGGCCTCCTGCAGCAGGGTCACGCTGGCGCCGGCGACGGCTGCCGGAATACCTGGCAAGCCGACCGGCAGGCCGACCAGGCCAACGGCCAGATCATCACGCACCTGCAGCGGCAGGCGCAGTGCCTGACCGTTGACGCGCAGGGCCAGCAGCGCGCCGTCGTTCACGCCAAAGCGTGCCGCTTCATCGCGGGCCAGGGCCACGTAGGGCTCGGGCATGCGCTCCTGAATCGGTTTGGCGCGCGCGGAGTTTTCCTCGCTGCCGAACAGGTGGTGCAGCGGCGCCACCTGCCAGGTGCCGGCTGCCGGGTTGAACGCGGCGTTCACGGCGAACCACGGCAGGACGTTACCGGCGGCTTCGAGCAGGCGCACGCCGGGGTCGCCGGCACGCAGGTGACCACCGACCTCGTCCTGGAACTTGTTCCACGCCTGCGGCGAGTTCCAGCCCGGCGACCAGGCGAACGGAATCTGCTGCCGATCTTCCTTGCTGCCGGCGTAGCCTTCCATGGAGAAGGCGAAGGCGGTGTCCTGATCCTGCGGCTGACGCGGCTCGTGCACGCTGACATTGGCGCGCATGGCGGTACGACCACTGTAGCGGTGCGGCTCGCGGGCGAGCTTGAGCCCCTTGATGCGGAACGAGGCAATCGGCGCGGCGTCCTTGATGCCCGCCAGCAACGGATTACTGGCGGCGCAGGCCGCGGTGACCTGGTCCAGTTGCGTCCAGTCCACGGCCTTGCCCTGCAGGGTGCTGTGCAGCGCGTGCAGCCAGCGCCAGCCTTCGCGGATCAGAATGCCCGCGTCGTAGTAGCTCGGCTCATAGACCTGGAAGAAGCGCTGGGCGCGGCCTTCGAGGCTGACCAGGGTGCCGTCGCCTTCGGCGAAGCTGGCCGCCGGCAGCAGCAGATGGGCGCGTTCGCTGGTGGCGGTGCGCTGGTGATCGGCGACGATCACCGCTTGCGCGGCGCTGAGCGCGGCGTCGACCTTGGCCGCATCGGCGCGGCGGTACAGGTCGTTTTCCAGCACGATGACGGCATCGGTCTGGCCGTTGCTCAGAGCATCGAGTGCGGCATCGACGGACTCGCCGCCCTGCTCTTTATCCAGAAGAAGTGCCAGCCCCAGGCTGTTGGCCTCGGGTACCACCAGGCTCAGCGAGCCGTTCTTCTCGCGGTTCTTCAGCGCGCTGGCGATATTGGCGGCGGCTTCGATCACGGCCTTGTCGCCCAGGGAGGCGCCGGAAACGACCAGCGGGCGCTTGGCATTTATCAGGGCATCGGCGATGCGCTGCACCAGTTCGCCGGCTTCGGCGTCCAGGCCATCGACGGCCGGTGCGCTCGGGTCGATGGCGTGGGCCACGGCGAAACCGATACGGGCCAGGTCGGCCGGTGCGGCGTGCACGCACTGCTCGGCGATATCGTCGAGGCGGGTTTCCGCGACGCTGGCGATAAACAGCGGGTGCAGGGCGTGCTGGGCGACGTTCTGCACAGCCGCCATGTGCCAGTCCTGAATACGCGCACCGGCAGCGATTTCGGTGGCCTTGCCCTTGACCGCCTGGCGCAGGGCCAGGGCCATGCGTGCGGCGGTCTGGGTCAGGTCCTCGCCGAGGACGAAGATGGCGTCGTGCAGTTCGACATCGCGCAGGGTCGGCGTCGGCAGCGGGCCGTTTTGCAGGATGTCGCGGATCAGGCGGATATTGGCCAATTCGCTGGCGGCGATGCCGCTGTAAAAGTTGCTGGCGCCGACCAGTTCGCGCAGGGCGAAGTTGGATTCCAGGCTGGCGCGCGGCGAGCCAATGCCGATCACGCGCTTGCCCTTGAGCAGCTCGGCGGCCTTGTCCAGCGCGGCATCGATGCCGATGGCCTGGCCAGCCAGCAGCGGCTGACGCGGGCGATCCGCATTGTTGACGTAGCCATAGCCGAAGCGGCCACGGTCACAGAGGAAGTACTGGTTCACCGAGCCGTTGAAGCGGTTCTCGATACGTCGCAGCTCGCCGTAGCGCTCACCGGGGCTGATGTTGCAGCCGCTGGAGCAGCCGTGGCAGATGCTCGGGGCGAATTGCATGTCCCACTTGCGGTTGTAGCGCTCGGAGTGGGTCTTGTCGGTGAACACGCCGGTCGGGCAGACCTCCACCAGGTTGCCGGAAAACTCGCTTTCCAGCGTGCCGTCCTCGACACGGCCGAAGTACACGTTGTCATGCGCGCCATAGACGCCCAGGTCGGTGCCGCCGGCGTAATCCTTGTAATAGCGCACGCAGCGGTAGCAGGCGATGCAGCGGTTCATCTCGTGGGCGATGAAGGGGCCGAGTTCCTGGTTCTGGTGGGTACGCTTGGTGAAGCGATAGCGACGGGCGTTGTGGCCGGTCATCACCGTCATGTCCTGCAGGTGGCAGTGACCACCTTCCTCGCACACCGGGCAGTCGTGCGGGTGGTTGGTCATCAGCCATTCGACGACGCTAGCGCGGAACGCCTTGGATTCCTCGTCGTCGATGCTGATCCAGGTGTTGTCGGTGGCGGGCGTCATGCAGGACATGACGATGCGACCACGGGTGTCGTTCTCGTCGTTGTACTGCTTGACCGCGCACTGGCGGCAGGCGCCGACGCTGCCCAGCGCCGGATGCCAGCAGAAGTAGGGGATATCGAGTCCGAGGGACAGGCAGGCCTGCAGGAGGTTGTCTGCACCATCGACTTCGAAATCTTTGCCGTCTACGTGGATAGTGGCCATTTCTTTAAGTCTTCGTTTACCCGCTTCATAAAAGCGGCTGGCTAAGGGAATTCGTCTGTTCAGCTCGCACTTGCCGGCATGCGGGGCGTAGTCGCCACCTTGGCCACACCGGCCTGGGCCATTCCGGCCTCGAACTCTTCACGGAAATACTTGATCGCGCTGCCCAACGGCTCCACGGCGCCTGGCGCGTGAGCACAGAAGGTCTTGCCCGGGCCGAGGAAGTTGACCAGGCCGAGCAGGGTGGCGATGTCCTCGCGGGTGCCTTCGCCACGCTCCAGGGCGCGGAGAATCTTCACGCTCCATGGCAGGCCGTCGCGGCACGGCGTGCACCAGCCGCAGGACTCGCGGGCGAAGAACTCTTCCATGTTGCGCAGCAGGGAGACCATGTTGATCGAGTCGTCCACCGCCAGCGCCAGGCCGGTGCCCATACGCGTGCCGACCTTGGCGATGCCGCCGGCGTACATCTGCGCCTCGAGGTGCTCGGGCAGCAGGAAACCGGTGCCGGCGCCGCCGGGCTGCCAGCATTTGAGGCGATAGCCGTCGCGCATGCCGCCGGCGTAGTCCTCGAACAGTTCGCGCGCTGTAATGCCGAACGGCAGTTCCCACAGGCCGGGGTTCTTCACCTTGCCGGAGAAGCCCATCAGCTTGGTGCCGTGGTCTTCGCTGCCCGGGAGGGCGAGGCCCTTGTACCACTCCACGCCCTGGCCGACGATGGCCGGCACGTTGCACAGGGTCTCGACGTTATTGACGCAGGTCGGCTTGCCCCACACGCCGACGGCAGCGGGGAAGGGCGGCTTGGCGCGCGGGTTGGCACGGCGGCCTTCCAGCGAGTTGATCAGCGCGGTTTCCTCGCCGCAGATGTAGCGGCCGGCGCCGGTGTGCACGAACAGCTCGAAATCGAAGCCTGAGCCGAAGATGTTCTTGCCCAAGAGGCCTGCAGCCTTGGCTTCGTCGATGGCGCGGTTGAGGTTGGCGGCGGCGTCGACGTATTCGCCGCGCAGGAAGATGTAGCCGCGGTAGGCCTTGAGGGCGCGCGCGGAGATCAGCATGCCTTCCACCAGCAGGTGCGGCAGCTGCTCCATCAGCAGGCGGTCTTTCCAGGTGTTGGGCTCCATCTCATCCGCATTGCACAGCAGGTAGCGGATGTTCATGGATTCGTCGGCCGGCATCAGGCCCCACTTCACCCCGGTGGGGAAGCCTGCGCCGCCGCGACCCTTGAGCCCGGATTCCTTGACGGTCTGCACGATGTCGGCCTGGGCCATCTCGGTCAGTGCCTTGCGTGCGGCCGTGTAGCCGTTCTTCTGCTGGTATTCCTCCAGCCACACCGGCTGGGCGTCGTCACGCAGGCGCCAGGTCAGCGGATGGGTTTCTTCGCTGCGGGCGATGCGGTTGGCTGGGCCGATGGAGGTCAACATCTTCATTTGTACTCCTCCAGCAGCTTGGCGACGCCGTCAGGTTGAACATCGCCGAAGGTGTCGTCGTCGATCATCAGCGCCGGAGCCTTGTCGCAGTTGCCCAGGCAGCACACCGGCAGCAGGGTGAAACGCTGGTCGGCGGTGGTCTGGCCGAGACCGATGCCAAGTTGCTTCTGCATCTCACTGACCACCGACTCATGGCCGCCGATGTAGCAGGTCATGCTGTCGCACACGCGAATCACGTGACGACCGACGGGTTGACGGAATATCTGACTGTAGAAGGTGGCCACGCCTTCGACGTCGCTGGCCGGGATGCCGAGAATTTCGCCAATGGCGTCAGCAGCGCCGTCCGGCACCCAGCCGCGTTGCTTCTGCACGATCTTCAGCGCTTCGATGCTGGCGGCGCGCGGGTCTTCGTAGTGGTGCATCTCGTGCTCGATGGCTGAGCGCTCGCTTTCGCTGAGGGTGAAACGGTCGGTCTGAATTAGCGTGTTCATGATCAGCGGTCCACGTCGGCCATGACGAAGTCGATACTGCCCAGGTAGGCGATCAGATCCGCCACCATGCTGCCGCGGATCACCGAGGGGATCTGTTGCAGGTGGGCGAAGCTGGGGGTGCGAATCCGGGTGCGGTAGCTCATGGTGCTGCCGTCGCTCGTCAGGTAATAACTGTTGATGCCCTTGGTCGCCTCGATCATCTGGAAGGCTTCGTTGGCCGGCATGACCGGGCCCCAGGAAACCTGCAGGAAGTGGGTGATCAGGGTTTCGATGTGCTGCAGCGTGCGCTCTTTCGGCGGCGGCGTGGTCAGCGGATGGTCGGCCTTGTACGGGCCTTCCGGCATGTTCTTCAGGCACTGGTCGATGATGCGGATGCTCTGGCGCATCTCTTCCACGCGCACCATGCAGCGGTCGTAGGCGTCGCCATTGGCGGCCAGTGGCACCTCGAACTCGAAGTGCTCGTAGCCGGAGTAGGGGCGTGCCTTGCGCAGGTCGAAGTCGCAACCGGTGGCGCGCAGGCCGGCGCCGGTGGTGCCCCACTCCAGCGCTTCCTTGGTGTTGTACTGCGCCACGCCGATGGTCCGTGCCTTGAGGATGCTGTTCTTCAGCGCGGCCTTCTCGTATTCGTCGAGGCGCTTGGGCAGCCAGTCGACGAAT
This sequence comes from Pseudomonas sp. UBA7530, assembly GCF_002479365.1. Lineage (NCBI taxonomy): Bacteria > Pseudomonadati > Pseudomonadota > Gammaproteobacteria > Pseudomonadales > Pseudomonadaceae > Pseudomonas > Pseudomonas sp. UBA7530. The sequence continues at coordinate 241,417 of NZ_DLMS01000001.1, read as the reverse complement.
TCCTTGACCAGCTTGTCCCAGCCGCGCGGCAGGTCATGGGCGACGCCGCCGATGCGGTACCAGGCCGGGTGCAGGCGGAAGCCGGTGATGGCTTCGATCACCTTGTAGGCACGCTGGCGGTCGGTGAAGGTGAAGAACACCGGGGTCATGGCGCCGACGTCCTGGATGTAGGTACCGAGGAACAGCAGGTGGCTGGTGATGCGGAAGAACTCGGCGAGCATCACGCGGATGAAGTCGACACGGGCGGGCACTTCGATGCCGGCGAGCTTCTCCACCGAGAGCACGTAGGGCAGGTTGTTCATCACCCCGCCGAGGTAGTCGATGCGGTCGGTGTAGGGGATGAAGCTGTGCCAGCTCTGGCGTTCGGCCATCTTCTCGGCGCCACGGTGGTGGTAGCCGATCTCCGGTACGCAATCGACGATCTCTTCGCCGTCGAGCTGCAGGATGATGCGGAAGGCACCGTGGGCGGAGGGGTGGTTGGGGCCGAGGTTGAGGAACATGTAGTCCTCGTGCTCACCACCGCGTTTCATGCCCCAGTCTTCGGGATTGAAGCGTGCGGCTTCTTCCTCGAGCTGCTGCTTGGCCAGGGTCAGGCTGAACGGATCGAATTCGGTGGCGCGCGCCGGGTAGTCCTTGCGCAGCGGATGACCTTCCCAGGTAGGCGGCATCATGATGCGGCTCAGGTGCGGGTGGCCGGTGAAGGTGATGCCGTACAGATCCCAGACTTCGCGCTCGTACCAGTTGGCGTTGGGCCAGATGCCGGTGGCGGTGGGCAGGTTGAGGTCGCGCTCGGACAAGGCGACCTTGATCATTACGTCACTATTACGCTCCAGCGACATCAGGTGATAGAACACCGTGAAGTCGGCGTCCGGCAGGCTGCGACGCTGGGTGCGCAAGCGCTCGTCGACGCCGTGCAGGTCGTAAAGCATCACGTAGGGGCGCGGCAGGTTGCGCAGGCAGGTGAGCACTTCAATAAGGTGCTCACGGGCAACCCAGAGTATCGGCATGCCGGTGCGGGTCGCTTGCAGGGTGAAACTGTCGTCGCCAAAACGGGCGTGCAATTCGGCGACGACGTCCTGGTCGTCAGCCTTGTAAGGCGGTATGGACACAACGGTGTCTTGAGTCATGGTCTCGGTCGCTGTCGATCAACGTAGAAAGTGGCGTGACGCTTGCGCAGGCAAGCATCGGCTCAGACTTCGTCGGGGCTACGCAGGTTGGTAACGGCGATTCGCTGCTCGCGTCGCTGTTCCTTCTGCGAAGGCATTTCGGCACGGTAGATGCCTTGATCGCCAACGACCCAGGACAGCGGGCGGCGCTCCTGGCCGATGGATTCCTGCAGCAGCATCAAGCCTTGCAGGAACGCCTCCGGACGGGGCGGACAGCCGGGAATGTAGACGTCCACGGGGAGGAACTTGTCCACGCCCTGAACGACCGAGTAGATGTCGTACATGCCGCCGGAGTTGGCGCATGAACCCATGGAGATAACCCACTTGGGCTCCAGCATCTGCTCGTAGAGGCGCTGGATGACCGGCGCCATCTTGATGAAGCAGGTGCCGGCGATGACCATGAAGTCGGCTTGGCGGGGTGATGCGCGAATGACTTCCGCACCGAAACGCGCCACGTCGTGCGGGGCGGTGAAGGCGGTGGTCATTTCCACATAGCAGCAGGACAGGCCGAAGTTGTACGGCCACAAGGAATTCTTGCGCCCCCAGTTGACCGCGCCGTTAAGCACGTCCGAGAGCTTGCCCATGTAGATGTTCTTGTGAACCTGATCCTCTAGCAGCGGGTCGGAGACGACCTCCCGCTGGCCGATCGGATACGCCTCGTTGGGCGCATTCGGGTCGACCCGAGTAAGTTTGTATTGCATCGCCAAAGCCTCATTGTTTCAGCTTCGCCTGCCGTTCACGACGTCCCTGCGGTGCCCAATCGAGCGCGCCGATACGCCAAAGATAGACAAGACCTGCCAACAGAATTGCTATGAAAACTGTAGCTTCGATCAGGCCCGCCCAGCCGCTTTCGCGCACCGAGACTGCCCAAGCGAAGAGATAGAGGGCTTCAACGTCGAAGATCACGAAGAGCATCGCGACCAGATAGAACTTGGCTGACAGGCGCAGACGCGCGCTGCCGGTGGGAAGCATGCCCGACTCGAAAGGCTCGTTCTTGCTGCGTCCCCAGGCCTTGCTGCCAAGCAGGCTGGAAACGCCGAGCATGAAGGCGATGAGCCCGCAGACACCCAGCAAGAAAACAGCGAAGGCCCAGTTATGGGACATGGTCGTTACAGCATCAGGCATGCCGGTACTCCTTGAACTAAGGAACGGCTTTTAATTTAGTAGTGGCCAGGCGCCGTCGAGGGCGCTGACGCAAAGTGTGTATACAATACTATGTGCAAGGTAACTGTAAGTAAATTTTTCAAAGCAAATTATCCTGCACTTTCGCCCGTTGTGTCGAGCTTCTGACCGATTTGTCGCAATGATGCAAATCAGCCGCGAGTAGCATCGTCTCTGCCGTCAGGACTATAGCCAAGCACGCTGGTATGGCAATTCATCGGCCATTCATCCGCCTAATGTGCATCATTTTCTTGCGTGATTATCCCCGCCGAGATGCGTATTCAGCTGCACCTTTGGTGTTTGGCCCAAAGCACTGGCCGCGACGGAAAATTCCCTCAGCGCATAAAGCGGCCCGCGATTTATCACCAAATGTCATCCCCTGGGAGAGGCCGCTACGCCGATCCTGTACTAGCGTGCATGAATCGATAAAAGCGATGTACCAATCATGCAGTGCCCACCACCCGTTGGATCTGCGAAGTTACCCCAGCCTGGGTATGCCGGCCCTTCGTACGCATAACAACATGAGGGGTTTGCCATGCCTGTCGAGTCGCGTCTTGTCCCAGCCATCATGCTGCTCGCCCTGAGCGCGCCTGCCAGCGCGGAGCTGGGCGATTACAGCTTCTGGCAGGGGTTGAGCAATCTGGTTTCGCCGCCCAAGGCCGATAACCCGGTGACGCCCGCGCAACGTGTCGGGCCATACCCGCTACTGGCCAACCCGAGCGGTTTCGCCAGCGGCTTCAACCCTAGCAACTATTACGGTTGGCAGACGATCCAGATGGCGCCACAAACCGGTGCGGTGTGTGGCAACGGCTCGCCTTACAAATTCTTTATCAATCGTGTGCCGAACACGCGCAATACCATCGTTTACCTGGAGGGCGGCGGTGCTTGCTGGGACTATGCCAGCTGCAGCGGCCAGAGCGGCATACGCGGCGCGCGCAACCCAGATGGCATCGCCGACGACTACATGTCCCTGCTCAACCTCGGCGCCAGCCTGGTAAGCCCCTTCGTCGTGCGCCTGCACCCGTGGACGCGGGTAAAGACGCAGAACTGGAACATGGTTTACGTGCCGTACTGCACGGGGGATATCTACTCCGGCGACAAGGTGGCGGTCTACCAGGACCCGCAGGGTGAAAACCCGCCGCTGGTGTGGCACCACAACGGCCTGCGCAACATGCGCGCGGTGGCAGGGTGGCTGAAGGACAACCTGCCGCGGCCAACGCAGATGCTCACCACCGGTTGCAGTGCCGGCGGTGCGGGCAGCCTGACCAATTACGCCAACCTGCGCCAGGACATCGCCCCGGATCGCGGTTACCTGATCAACGACTCCGGGCCGGTGTACACCGCGCTGGCTGGCGACAATCAGGCATATCCGTCCTATCCGCTGCAGGCCTTCATTCGTCAGGCCTGGGGCCTCGATGCCACCGAGGGGCCGCTGCAGTACCTGCAGACGCGCTTGCCCGGTTTCAACAGCAACGACCTGGGCACTCTGTATCCGGCGCTTTCGAGCAACCTGCCGGGAGATCGAATGGGGCATACGCATTTCTGGCAGGACCTGAACTATTCATCCTATTCCTACGAGCGTTTCTATCCGGAGATCGTCAATGCGCCGAATCAGGCCGCCAGGGAGGCGCTGATCAAGCAGCGCTGGGCGACCGATACCACGCGTCTGCGCAGCCAACTGGCCAACCTGGGCAATGTCGGCGGCTACTTCCCACAGTTTCGAGACGTCAACGAAAGCCACTGCACCAGCATCATCGAATTCGCCAACGCCGATATTCAGGAGCAGAACCTGCAACTGGACAACTTCATCGGTAGCGTACTGGACGGCAGCGGACAGGTGCTCGACGCTTCCGAAAGCAGCGATGTGGCCGATCGCAACAAGCCGTTCAACCTCCTGTATTACCTGCTCGATCAACTGCTCTGATGGTCAGCGGGCGCGGTGACGAACAGCTTTGCCACCATACTCAACTGTCTGGAGCTTGCCGGTAGTTGCGTTCGCGGGCCTGTTGCAGGCGCTGGCGCAGATATTGGTCGCGAGTCAGCCCGTCGGGGATGTTCTGCAGGGCGAGGACTTCCTCGACGATGCGCTTTTCCTCGGCCTTGTAACGGTCGAAATCCGGGTCTGATCGCTGTGCCAGTCTGGCTTCGCGTTCGGCGCTTATGGCCCGGTAGCGCTCGATCAGCGCCTCGGCGCGTCTCTTCTGTTCGTTTTCGTCGTCGCTGACGGCCTTGATCAGGGCAATCTGCAGCAGCAGGGCTTCGCTCAATGCCAATTCTCCCTGTTGTTCCATGGCGTCGAGCCCTTCGCTCAGCGCCTGCGCCTGAGCTTCCCGGCTGCCTTCATCGAACTGCTTTGCCTGCTCGATGAAGGCTCTATAGCGTTGATGAAATTCCAGGCGCCGCTCCTGTTGGCGAACCTCAGGCCTTGCCAGCAGTTGGCGTTGCTCCGTGCTGAGGTCCGTCGACGCTGGCGGGGCGCTGTCCTGGATGGCTGCAGGCGCCTGACTCTGCTCGGAATCGACGATGACAGGTTCCTGAGCGGTGGGGCGTTGCCAATACCAGGTCAGGGTCGCGCTACCGACCAGAAGGCAGCTGCCTAATAGCAGGGCTTGGCGTGGTGAGGGCATGGGGCGACTCCAAAGGGCGTCGTCTGAGCTTAGGAGCTGTGGGGCGTGAGGGAAAATGCAGGACGAAAAAAAGCCCCAGCAGAGCCGGGGCGGATTAGGCAAAAAGTCTGCTGCGGATGCGTGGTCCGCAGCAGGGAACCGTTCTTAGTGGAACTGGTTCATCGTGTTGTCTTTACCGCTCGCCTTCAGAGCAGCTTCGCCAGCGAAGTACTCCTTGTGGTTGTCGCCAATGTCGGAGCCAGCCATGTTCTGGTGCTTGACGCAGGCGATACCCTGACGCAGTTCCTGACGCTGAACACCTTTCACGTAGGCCAGCATGCCCTGGTCGGCGAAGTAGCCCTTGGCCAGGTTGTCGGTGGACAGAGCAGCAGTGTGGTAGGTCGGTAGGGTGATCAGGTGGTGGAAGATACCGGCGTGAGCGGAACCATCGCGCTGGAAGGTACGGATCTTCTCATCGGCTACCTGAGCCAGCTCGGTCTCGTCGTACTCGACGCTCATCAGCTTGGCGCGGTCGTAGGCGGAAACATCCTTGCCTTCGGCAACCATGGCGTCGAACACCTGCTGACGGAAGTTCAGGGTCCAGTTGAAGGACGGGCTGTTGTTGTACACCAGCTTGGCGTTCGGGATGACGTCGCGGATGCGGTCGACCATGGCCTTGATCTGGCCAACGTGCGGCTTCTCGGTTTCGATCCACAGCAGGTCGGCGCCGTTCTGCAGGCTGGTGATGCAGTCCAGTACGCAGCGGTCTTCGCCAGTGCCCTTGCGGAACTGGAACAGGTTGGACGGCAGGCGCTTCGGACGCAGCAGCTTGCCGCCGCGGTTGATCACGACGTCGCCGTTACCCAGATCGGCAGCGGACACTTCTTCGCAATCGAGGAAGCTGTTGTACAGGTCGCCCAGGTCGCCCGGCTCTTTGGTCACGGCGATCTGCTTGGTCAGGCCGGCGCCCAGGGAGTCGGTACGTGCGACGATGACGCCGTTGTCGATGCCCAGCTCGAGGAAGGCGTAGCGAACGGCAGCGATCTTGGCAAGGAAGTCGGCATGAGGAACGGTCACTTTACCGTCCTGGTGACCGCACTGCTTCTCGTCGGAAACCTGGTTTTCGATCTGGATACAGCAGGCACCGGCTTCGATCATGCGCTTGGCCAGCAGGTAGGTGGCTTCCGGGTTACCGAAGCCAGCATCGATGTCGGCGATGATCGGGACGATGTGAGTCTCGAAGTTGTCGATCTGGTTCTGGATCTCGGCAGCCTTGGCCTGGTCGCCAGCTTCACGAGCGGCATCCAGGGCGGTGAACAGAAGGTCCAGCTCACGGCTGTCAGCCTGACGCAGGAAGGTGTACAGCTCTTCGATCAGGTCGGATACGGCAGTCTTCTCGTGCATCGACTGGTCCGGCAGCGGGCCGAAGTCGGAGCGCAGGGCAGCGACCATCCAGCCGGACAGGTAGAGGTAGCGCTTGTTGGTGGTCTTCAGGTGCTTCTTGATCGAGATCAGCTTCTGCTGACCGATGAAGCCGTGCCAGCAGCCCAGGGACTGGGTGTAGACGGAGGAGTCGGCGTCGTACTCTTCCATGTCCTTGCGCATGATGTCAGCGGTGTACTGAGCGATTTCCAGACCGGTCTTGAAGCGGTTCTGAGCGCGCATACGGGCGACGGACTCGGGGTTGATAGCGCTCCAGCTGCTGCCGAACGTCTCTTTCAGAGCGGCTACAGCCTTGATGTCGTTTTGATATGCGGACATGGTCAATCCTTCAAAGAATGTGTTGGTTGAGCACCGACTACCCACGCAATGCGTGCACGGATGCAGCGGCTGCGAGAGGCTTCCACTTTGACGGCAAGGAAACGGCTGGGCGAGGATTGACCGCGAGGAGGGGGTGTGGCGAACAGTTCGAAAACTTCGTCTGGGGCCCTTGGCTCGTGGAAACCTCGGCACCTGCTACATCATCGATCTGTTTGACGCTAAACGCTTCCCCGTCCCTCAGGACAACTTCGTTCCAGTCGCAACCTCGTCGTACGGCCTTGTGGGCTGTTGGGACACGGACCGCTACGAAGTACTTCGTGAACGATCTGGAGATCCTTTTCAGGACCCCTGGCTAGCGGGAGCGAGGCCATCATGCCTCTGGGAAAATACTTCGTCAAACGTTTTGTAGTGGTTTTTCAAAACTACTACATATTCATTCGGCGACTGATTGGTCATGCGCGGCAGCCCATGGCCCGGGCGTTTCAGGCATTTTTCGGGTTACGCGGCCTGTCCATCGTACCTAGGGCGCAAGGGCATTCGACTTTGGTCGGGGACGTCAGTCGAGGGCTTCGACTTTGAGGCGCAGTGACATGTCTTCGCGGCCTTGGGTGGTGTGCCGGCGTAGCACATCACGGCCGCTGGAACTGGTTTGCTCGCTGACGCCGCCGAGGGTGATCCATTCGCCCAGGCGACCACTGACGCGCGTGTCGGTGCTCTGCACGTCGACCACGCCGGGGCGGTGGTCATTCATCCGGTCGCGCTGGCTGCTGATGGAAACATGCACCAGCTCGCCGGAGAGGCTGGCCGTTACGTAGAAGCCCTGGGTCACGTCACGGTACTGGGTGTCCTGGTACACCTGGCCGTACGGGCCGGTGCTGGTGCTGGTCAGCGGTACGCTCTGACCGACCTGGATCAGCGCCGGATAGCCCTCGGTGGCCTGCACCTGCTGGGTGCCGCCGCCGCGGCTGTCGGTGCTGCGACGGATGATGCGTACCTGGTCGCGACCGTTGACTTCGCCACGGCCGACCTGCACTTCGGCATTGCCGGCGCTAAGGGTGCCATCGGCCCGATAGCCACGGTCGTTCTGGTAGTTGCTGTCGGTACTTTCCACGGTGATCAGTAGGCGGCGCGGACGGGTGTCGAGCTGCTGCAGGAGCACGCGAACTTCGCCGATCTTGGCGGGTGAGGCATTGACCACCAGCTGGTTGCCGTAGGCACTGACCTTGCCCTCGTTGCCGAGCATCGACTGCACCACGCCCATTACGTCGTCGGCGGTGCGGTAGTTCAGCGGGATCACCTCGGTAGCGGCTTGCAAAGGCAGGCACAGGCCGAGAAGCAGGGCGGCGAACAGCGTGCGCAGGGTCATAGCAGGAAGCTCCGCAGGTCGGGGTCGGTAATGCTGGTGTCCCAGGCCTGGTCGAACTGGGCCTGACGCTGGCGCACGCGCGCCGGATCGTTGTACAGGGTGTAGCCGGACTGCTGATCGAGTTCCGGGCACAACAGCAGCCCTCTGTCGTCGGCGATCAGGAAGGCCAGTTCATCGCTGGCGTAGTCCGGGTTGAGTTTGCGGATATGCAAGTTGGAGGACAGCCGACGCGATAGCGCGAGCAGGCGATGGCCTTCCTTCACCGCACGGGTTGGATCGCGCAGCAGGATGCGCAGGCGCGCCCGCGGGCTGTTCAGCAGGAAACGGGTGCAGGCCTGCTCCACGCTGCTGTGGTGATAGAGCCAGGGTTCGAGATCGTCGGTATATAGACACAGATTGCGCTGGGCCTGCTGGATCAATGCCAGAACGTGGGCGCGCGCCTCCTGCGGCTTGCTGAAGCGCTCCAGGTGCTCATGCTGGCCGAGGACGAACGGCGCCGGCTCCCATTGCGCCGCGTCCGCCGTGACGGGTTCGGGGTTGTGCACGGCAAAACGCCCCGGCGACTCGAATTCGATGGCCGCCAACTCAGTGGCTTCTGGCGTATCGCTCGGTTCGACCGGGGCGTCTTTTTCGTTCATCTGGGTCTCTACTGGCTGGTGCGCACCATATCCACGTGCGGTATGCCGGCGTCGAGGTATTCGTCGCTGACAATCCTGAAGCCTAGCCTTTCATAGAACGGTGTGGCGTGCACCTGGGCAGTGAGCATTTGCTGATGCAGGCCGCGTTTTTCCGCTTCGGCGATCACCGCCTGCATCAGTTTCTCGCCGACCTTGAGGCCGCGCCAGTCCTTGAGCACCGAGACGCGACCGATATGGCCATCCGGCAGCAGGCGTGCGGTGCCAACCGGGTAGTCGCCTTCCTCGGCGAGAAAGTGCACGGCCTCGGTATCTTCGGCGTCCCACTCCAGCTCCGGCGGTACCGATTGCTCGGCGACGAACACGCTGTCGCGGATGCGGCGAAGCTCGGCGATGTCCTTATGCCAGTCCGCGACACGGACGGTGATCTCACTCATCGGCAAATCCCAGGCTGCCCTGTTTGACCAGTTCCCACAGCAGGGTACGCCCCTCGTCGTCGGCCAGCCAGGCACCGAGGTTTTCCACATGTAACGCGTCGGCGCTGCAGATCAGCTTCAGCAGCTCGCGCAAGCGCGCCGACACCAGGCGGCTCTGGCCGCTGGCGAACAGCACCAGGTCTTCACCCACTTCCGACCAGGCCATGCGTGCGCTGGGGTTACGGATGACGATCGCACCATCTTCCAGGGCGCCGAGGAAGTCGTCTTCCTCGATTTCGATGCCGGCGACCAGTTCCGGGTACTTGGGCTCGGTCATGAACTGGCCGAACCAGGTCATCAGCAGGCGCTCGTCGCTCATGTGTTCGTTGAGCAGGGCCTTGAGACGCTCCAGGGCGTCGCGCTGGATCTGGTGGGGGTCCTCGCTCGGCTGGATGTCAGCGTCGCTGTAACGCTCTTCGTCGGGCAGGAACTGGCCGAGGAAGTCAGTGAAATGGGTCAGCACTTCGGCGGCGCTCGGCGCGCGGAAGCCCACGGAATAGGTCATGCAATCATCCTCGGCAATGCCGTTGTGGGCCAGGCACGGCGGCAGATAAAGCATGTCGCCGGGCTCCAGTACCCACTCATCAGTTGGTTCGAATTCGGCCAGGATCTTCAGATCGGCGTGGGGGAGCAGCGGGCTGTCGGCATCGCACATCTGGCCAATCTGCCAGCGGCGATGGCCGTGGGCCTGCAGCAGGAATACGTCGTAGTTGTCGAAATGCGGGCCGACGCCGCCACCGGGGGCAGCGAAGCTGATCATCAGGTCGTCGATGCGCCACTTGGGCAGGAACTTGAAGTCTTCCAGCAGCTCGGCCACTTCCGGGACGAATTGATCGACGGCCTGCACCAGCAGGGTCCAGTCGCGCTCGGGCAGGTCCTGGAAGGTGTCTTCGTTGAACGGGCCACGCTGCAGCTCCCAGGGGCGTTCGCCGTGCTCGATCACCAGGCGCGACTCGACTTCTTCTTCCAGCGCTAGGCCGGCCAGTTCGTCCGGGCTGATCGGGCCTTCGAAGTCGGGAATGGCCTGGCGCACCAGCAGCGGTTTTTTCTGCCAGTAATCGCGGAGGAACTCACGGGCTGTGAGGCCACCCAGCAATTGCAGCGGAGTATCAGGATTCATCGCTAAGCCCTTGAAATGGATAAAAACCTTAAAACAAAAACGCCCGGCTCAGCCGGGCGTCCTCGTGGCTGAAAACTGTTAGATACGCTTGGCCTGGGCCACGGCGTTACCGATGTAGCGCGCCGGGGTCAGTTGCTTGAGCTCTTCCTTGGCGGCGGCCGGCATGTCCAGGCCGTCGATGAAGGCCAGCAGGGCCTCGGGGCTGATGCCCTTGCCGCGGGTCAGCTCCTTGAGCTTCTCGTACGGGTTCTCGATGGCGTAGCGGCGCATCACGGTCTGGATCGGCTCGGCGAGCACTTCCCAGCAGGCGTCCAGATCTTCAGCAATACGCCCCGCATTGAGCTCCAACTTGCTGATTCCCTTGAGGCTTGCCTCGTAAGCGATGACGCTGTGAGCGAAGCCGACACCCAGGTTGCGCAGCACGGTGGAGTCGGTCAGGTCGCGCTGCCAGCGGGAGATCGGGAGCTTGCTGGCCAGGTGCTGGAAGATCGCGTTGGCGATGCCCAGGTTGCCTTCGGAGTTCTCGAAGTCGATCGGGTTGACCTTGTGCGGCATGGTCGAGGAGCCGATCTCGCCCGCTACGGTCTTCTGCTTGAAGTAACCGAGGGAGATGTAGCCCCAGACGTCGCGGTCGAAGTCGATCAGGATGGTGTTGAAGCGGGCGATGGCGTCGAACAGCTCGGCGATGTAGTCGTGCGGCTCGATCTGGGTGGTGTAGGGGTTCCAGGTCAAGCCCAGGTCACCCTCGATGAACTGGCGCGCGTTGGCTTCCCAGTCGATGCTCGGGTAGGCCGACAGGTGGGCGTTGTAGTTGCCCACGGCGCCGTTGATTTTGCCCAGCAGCGGCACGGCAGCGACCTGAGCGATCTGGCGCTCCAGGCGGTAGACGACGTTGGCCAACTCCTTGCCCAGGGTGGTCGGCGAAGCCGGCTGGCCGTGGGTGCGCGACAGCATCGGCACATCGGCGAATTTCACCGCCAGTTCGCGGATGGCGTCGGCCAGTTGCTTCATCAGCGGCAGCAGCACTTGGTCACGGCCTTCGCGCAGCATCAGGGCGTGGGACAGGTTGTTGATGTCCTCGCTGGTGCAGGCGAAGTGGATGAACTCGCTGACCTTGTCCAGTTCAGGCAGCTTGGCGGCCTGCTCCTTGAGCAGGTACTCCACGGCCTTGACGTCGTGGTTGGTGGTGCGCTCGATTTCCTTGACGCGCTCGGCGTGCTCGACGGCGAAGTTCTCGGCCAGCTCGTTGAGCAGGGCGTTGGCTTCGGCGGAGAAGGGCGCGACTTCCGGGATGCCTTCGTGGGCAGCCAGGCGCTGCAGCCAGCGCACTTCGACCAGTACGCGGCTGCGGATCAGGCCGTATTCGCTGAAGATTGGGCGCAGGGCGCTGGTTTTGCCGGCGTAGCGGCCGTCGACGGGGGAAACCGCGGTGAGCGAGGAAAGCTGCATGTAGGCGTTCTCGAGCTGTCGGGCTGAAAAGCCATCCGGGGTCTCTGTGCATCGCGCCGGCTTCGATGAAGCGGGCTCTAGCTCAGGTGCCTGGACGACCTCTGACGAAAAGGGCGCATATCATACATGAAAACCGGCGCATGACCGCCTATGCCCTGCGTCTTGCGACCGATAACAGACTGGCGGCAAAGATCAGTGCCGCGCCGAGCAGCGAGAGGTTGTCTGGCGTCTCGTTCCAGAGCAGCCAGGCGATGATGCCGGCGAAGACGATGGCCAGGTAGGCGACCGGGCCGATCAGCCCGGGCGGCGCCAGGCCGTAGGCGCGCGACATGATCACCTGGCTGGCGGTGGCCAGCAGGCCGATACCCAGCAGCCAGCCGAGCTGGTTGGCGTCCAGCGGCTGCCAGCTCCAGGTCAGCGGGATGGCGGAAAACAACGCGCTGAACAGCGAGAAATAGAAGACGATACGGGTGGCCGGCTCGCTGTCGCTCATTTCGCGGATGGAAACGAAGGCGAAGGCCGCCAGCAGGCTAGCCGCCAGGCCGATCAGGGCAGGGCCTTCGAATAACGCGGCGCTGGGTTTGGCCACTAAGAGTACGCCACACAGGCCAATCAGGCTGCTGATCAGCATGCGCCGGGTTAGCGGCTCCTTGAGCCAGATGTGCGCGATCAGTGGCGTGAATACCGGCGCCGAGTAGGTGAACAGCATGGCGTCAGCCAGCGGCAGATGGGCGATGGCGTAGAAGAAGCAGTACATCGCCGCCAAGCCGTATGTGGTGCGCCACAGATGAGATTTCAGGCGGGTCGTGCGCAGCGGGCGGACCCCGCGCACCAGCAGCAGGGGCAGGAAGAACAGCACGCCGACCAGGTTGCGGAAGAACACCACCGACTCGTTGTTGACGCTGACGGAGATCTCGCGGATGCCGACCCCGGTAAAGGCGAACAGCAGCGCCGAGAGTGCTAGCAGCAGGGCACCCTGGAGGGGTTTGACACTGCGGCTGGCGGGCTCCATGGTCAGTTTCGCGTCAGTTGGTAGAGTTCTTTGAGCAGCTTGCCGCGACTGAACACCAACTGCCAGCGGTGGCCGCCAAGCTGACGCCAGAGGCGCGCCGAGCGAATGCCTGCGAGCAGCAGTGCGCGGATCTTCGCGGCGTTGTTCGGCTGCTGCAGGAAGCGCATGTCGCCATGCACCTGGATGCGCTGGCGGAAGGTGCTGATGGTGTCCTGGTACAGGCCACCGCAGGCGGCGATGACGTTGTCGTGAACCAGGCCAAAGTGCTCGACCTGTTGCTGGATCTGGTCCAGGCGACTGCCCATCACCTGCAGCATGTCGCTGCGCTTATCCAGCTGGCGTTCCAGCCCGATCATCGCCAGGGAATAACGCAGCGGCTCGCGCTGCAGGGCGGACGGGTTGCGCTCCAGCGAGCTGATCAGCGCGCGATAGCCATCACGCAGGTTGAGATCGTCGCCACCGTAGACGTCCAGTGTGGTTTTCGGATCGCGCACCAGCAGGCTGCCGAGCATGCAGCCCATCGAGGCTTCACTGACCTGGCCGGTGCGGGCGATCTTGTCGGCCAGGGAAGCGGCTTCGAAGACGGCGCCGAGGGCGACCAGCTGTTCCTGCATCGGGCTCATCGGGCGTCCTCGTACCAGGCTTCTGCTGTTTCGATCACGCCGCCGCCTAGGCACACCTCGCCGTCGTAAAACACCACGGACTGGCCCGGCGTTACGGCGCGTTGCGGCTCATCGAACACGGCGCGATAGCCGGTTTCGGTTTTCTCCAGGGTGCAATGCTGGTCACTCTGGCGGTAGCGCACCTTGGCGGTGAGGCGGCGCGGAGTGCTCAGGTCCACGGGGTTGACCCAGTAGATGTCCGAGGCGAGCAGGGCGCGGGAGAACAGCCAGGGATGTTCGTTGCCCTGGCCGACGATCAGCACATTGCGTGTCAGGTCCTTGCGCAGCACGTACCAGGGATCGTCGCTGGCGTCCTTGAGGCCGCCGATACCCAGGCCCTGGCGCTGGCCGATGGTGTGGTACATCAGGCCATGATGACGGCCGATGATCTGGCCTTCCGTGGTTTCGATATCGCCCGGTTGCGCCGGCAGGTACTGCTTGAGGAAGTCGCTGAAGCGGCGCTCGCCGATGAAGCAGATGCCGGTGGAGTCCTTCTTCTTCGCGGTGGCCAGCTCGTATTTCTCGGCGATGGCGCGTACCTGCGGCTTTTCCAGCTCGCCGACCGGGAACAAGGTCTTGGCGATTTGCTCGCCGCCGACGGCATGCAGGAAGTAGCTCTGATCCTTGTTCGGGTCCAGGCCTTTGAGCAGTTCGGTGCGGCCGTCGATATCACGGCGACGTACGTAGTGGCCGGTGGCGATCAGGTCGGCGCCGAGGCTCAGGGCGTAGTCGAGGAAGGCTTTGAACTTGATCTCGCGGTTGCACAGGATGTCCGGGTTCGGCGTGCGTCCGGCCTTATATTCGGCCAGGAAATGCTCGAACACGTTGTCCCAGTACTCGGCGGCGAAGTTGGCGGTGTGCAGCTTGATGCCGATGCGGTCGCATACGGCCTGGGCGTCGGCCAGGTCGTCCATGGCGGTGCAGTATTCGGTGCCGTCGTCTTCGTCCCAGTTCTTCATGAACAGGCCTTCGACCTGATAGCCCTGTTCCATCAACAGCAGGGCGGAAACGGACGAGTCGACGCCGCCGGACATGCCGACGATCACGCGTTGGGTGCTAGGTGCTTGCATGGGAGTCTGCGAGTGAAGCCTGAAAAACTGCCGAGTCTACCAGAAAGCCTGTACCCGTAGCCCGGATGAAATCCGGGAAGAGCGCGACAGGCATCCCCGGATTTCATCCGGGCTACGCTTAGTTACGCACCAGCTCCAGCGGCCCACTGACGCCTGCCAAATAATCGTCGACGCAGCGCAGTACCAGCTCGCTACGCCAGCGCTCGGGTTGTGCGGCCAGCTCGTCGCGCGTCAGCCAGGTGATGCCGCTGATGTCGCTATCCAGCTCGCGCTCGAGGTTATGGCGCACGGGGCGGGCGCTGAAGCACACGCGCTGATAGGTGACGCCGTTGCTCGGCGCGGTATAGAGATAGATGCCGAGCAGGGCGGTCAGCTCCACGTCCCAGCCGGTTTCCTCGAGTGTTTCGCGCACTGCGGCTTCACGCAGCGACTCGTTGGCCTCCAGGTGTCCGGCTGGTTGATTCAGCACCATGCGGCCGGCCTTGAATTCTTCGACGAAGAGGAAGCAGCCATCGTCTTCGATCACCGTTGCCACGGTGATATGGGGTTGCCAGTCCATTTCGGTGCTCCAAAAAACGATCAGCGTGATTCTGTAGGAGCGAGCTCTGCTCGCGAAGCTTTTCGCGAGCAGAGCTCGCTCCTACAAAGATTGTCCATATCCATAAATAAAGAACCCCGGCACCAGGCCGGGGTTCTTCTGACACTCAAGCCTTATCAGGCATTCAGTGCAGTCAGAGCAGCGTTGAAGGTGGCGCTGGGGCGCATCACCTTGCTGGTCAGCTCAGGGTTGGAGCGGTAGTAGCCACCGATTTCCGCCGGCTTGCCCTGTACGGCAGCCAGCTCGGCAACGATGGCTGCTTCCTGCTCGGTCAGCTGCTTGGCCAGCGGGGCGAAGTGAGCCTTCAGCGCCGCGTCGTCGTTCTGCTCGGCCAGGGCCTGTGCCCAGTACAGCGCCAGGTAGAAGTGGCTGCCACGGTTGTCGATCTCGCCGACCTTGCGCGCCGGGGACTTGTTGTTGTCCAGCAGCTTGCCGGTAGCCTGGTCCAGGGTCTTGCCCAGCACCTTGGCCTTGGCGTTGTTGGTCTTGATGCCGGTTTCTTCCAGCGACACGGCCAGGGCCAGGAACTCGCCCAGGGAATCCCAGCGCAGGTAGTTTTCTTCGACCAGCTGTTGTACGTGCTTGGGTGCAGAACCGCCGGCGCCGGTTTCGTACATGCCGCCGCCCGCCATCAGCGGAACGATGGACAGCATCTTGGCCGAAGTACCCAGCTCCATGATCGGGAACAGGTCGGTCAGGTAGTCACGCAGTACGTTGCCGGTCACCGAGATGGTGTCCAGGCCGCGGATCATGCGCTCCATGGATACGCGGATGGCTTCGTTGTAGCCCATCATGCGAATGTCCAGACCAGTCAGGTCGTGGTCCTTGAGGTACAGCTCGACCTTCTTCTGCAGCTCGCGATCGTGAGCACGCTCCGGGTCCAGCCAGAAGATGGCCGGGGTGTCGGACTGGCGAGCGCGGGTAACGGCCAGCTTGACCCAATCGCGGATCGGCGCGTCCTTGGTCTGGCAGGCGCGCCAGATGTCGCCGGCTTCTACCTCGTGCTGCATCAGCACGGTGCCGTCGGCGGCAACGACGCGCATGGTGCCGTCGGCGGTCATTTCGAAGGTCTTGTCGTGGGAGCCGTATTCTTCGGCCTTCTGCGCCATCAGGCCGACGTTCGGCACGGTGCCCATGGTGGTCGGGTCGAACGCACCGTTGGTTTTGCAGAAGTTGATCATTTCCTGATAGATGCGAGCGTAGGTGCTCTCAGGCATGACGGCCTTGGTGTCTTTCTGCTTGCCGTCCTTGCCCCACATCTGGCCGGAGTTGCGGATCATCGCAGGCATCGAAGCGTCGACGATCACGTCGCTCGGGATGTGCAGGTTGGTAATGCCTTTGACCGAGTCGACCATGGCCATTTCAGGGCGATGAGCGTAGACCTCGTGGATGTCATGCAGGATTTCTTCCTGCTGCGAGGCGGGCAGCGACTTGATCTTGTCGTAGACGCTGCTGATGCCGTTGTTCGGGTTGACGCCCAGTTCCTTGAACAGCTCGCCGTACTTGTCGAACACGTCCTTGTAGTAAACGCTGACGGCGTGGCCGAAGACGATCGGGTGGGAAACCTTCATCATGGTCGCCTTGACGTGCAGGGACCACATCACGCCGGTTTCCTTGCAGTCCTGCAGGGTCTTCTCGAAGAAGGCGCGCAGTTTGTTGCAGCTCATGAACATGCTGTCGAACACTTCGCCTTCCTGCAGGGCGAGTTGTTTCTTGACCTCGACCTTGCCGTCCTGGCCGACGAACTCGATGCGCACGTCACCGGCCTTGGCCATGGTGATCGACTGCTCGCTGGAGAAGAAGTCGCCGCCGCGCATGTAGTCGGCGTGGGACTGCGAAGCCATGCTCCACTTGCCCATGCTGTGCGGGTGCTTGCGGGCGTAGGCCTTGACCGCGGCCGGGGCGCGACGGTCGGAGTTGCCTTCACGCAGAACCGGGTTGACGGCGCTGCCCAGTACCTTGGCGTAGCGCGCACGCACTTCCTTGTCTTCTTCGCTCTGCGGATCTTCCGGGAAGTCCGGGATGTTGTAGCCCTGGGCCTGCAGCTCGGCGATGGCGGCCTTGAGCTGAGGGACGGAGGCACTGATGTTCGGCAGTTTGATGATGTTGGCGTCAGGCTGCAGGGTCAGCTCAGCCAGCTTGGCCAGGTCGTCATCGATGCGCTTGTCGGCGTCCAGACGGTCGGCAAAGCTCGCCAGGATTCGCCCAGCAAGAGAGATGTCGCGGGTTTCAACGGAGATGTCAGCCGAGGCGGCAAAGGCTTCCACGATGGGCAGAAGCGAATAGGTGGCAAGGGCCGGGGCTTCGTCGGTGAAGGTATAGATGATCTTCGAAGGGGTGGACATTTAGCGTTAACTCTCTTCTTTGCTGAGCGCGCATAGAAACTCGACCTGCGCGTGTGGCGCGAACTCCGGGATGGTGGAGCCGGGTCGAGGACTCGCCGCGGTGATGTTGGATGCACCCGTAGAGTGTCGAACGTTTCGATCCGGCGGACGATGGTGTATCCCCGCCGGCTTCAAGAGGCTGCTATCCGGTTCCGGACAGGCCGCCCCTTATGACTCGTTAGTCACCTAAGCAGTATACCACTGCGGCGCCTCGCCGCAGAATGCCCAGTTGCATAAGACCTTTGCACATGTGTCTCGTCGAGCGGTTTGCGCTACTCTCGGGGATGCACACTGTCTAACCACGAGATGGAGTCCAGCATGGGATACCAAAAGATCCAGGTGCCAGCCAGCGGTGACAAAATCACCGTCAACGCCGATATGTCCTTGAGCGTTCCAGACAATCCGATCATCCCGTTCATCGAGGGTGATGGTATCGGCGTCGATATTTCTCCGGTGATGATCAAGGTGGTCGACGCTGCCGTCGAAAAAGCCTATGGCGGCGCTCGCAAGATATCCTGGATGGAAGTTTATGCCGGTGAGAAGGCCACCCAGGTTTACGATCAGGACACCTGGCTGCCGAAAGAAACCCTCGAGGCCGTGCGTGATTACGTGGTCTCGATCAAAGGCCCGCTGACCACGCCTGTGGGTGGTGGCATCCGTTCATTGAACGTAGCCCTGCGCCAGGAGCTCGACCTGTATGTCTGCTTGCGCCCGGTGCGCTGGTTCGAGGGCGTGCCCAGCCCTGTGAAAAAGCCGGGTGACGTGGACATGGTGATCTTCCGCGAGAACTCCGAGGACATCTATGCCGGCGTCGAGTGGAAGGCTGGCAGCCCTGAGGCGGAGAAAGTCATCAAGTTCCTCACTGAGGAAATGGGCGTCAAGAAGATCCGCTTCACCGACATGTGCGGTATCGGCATCAAGCCGGTTTCCGAGGCCGGCACCAAGCGCCTGGTGCGCAAGGCGCTGCAGTATGCGGTGGACAATGACCGCAGTTCGGTGACCCTGGTGCACAAAGGCAACATCATGAAGTTCACCGAAGGTGCCTTCAAGGAATGGGGCTACGAGATTGCTCGCGAGGAATTCGGCGCCGAGTTGCTCGATGGCGGTCCGTGGATGCAGTTCAAGAATCCGCGCACCGGCAAGAACATCGTGGTCAAGGATGTGATCGCCGACGCCATGCTGCAACAGATCCTGCTGCGTCCGGCTGAATATGACGTCATCGCCACGCTTAACCTCAATGGCGACTATCTGTCCGATGCGCTGGCAGCCGAGGTCGGTGGCATCGGCATCGCGCCCGGCGCCAACCTGTCCGATTCGGTGGCCATGTTCGAGGCGACTCACGGCACGGCGCCCAAGTACGCCGGTCAGGACAAGGTCAACCCCGGCTCGGTCATCCTTTCCGCCGAGATGATGTTGCGCCACATGGGTTGGGGGGAAGCCGCCGACCTGATCATCAAAGGCACCAACGGCGCCATCTCCGCCAAGACGGTGACCTATGACTTCGAGCGTTTGATGGAGGGGGCGAAGCTGATGTCCTGCTCCGAATTCGGCGATGCGATGATCAGCCATATGTAAGCTGATTCAGAGGCATAAAGAAGGCCGGTCACATGACCGGCCTTCTCGTATCCGGCACCTCGCGCCTTGATAAGGCCGTGGCGCTGGAATGCTCAAGCTTCGACTGTGCTTTCGATACTCTGCGTCTGGGTGACCGCCACGGGGGTATCCTGAGTGGCGCTAGCTGCGCTGATATTGACCGCATGCAGTCCTTTGGGGCCTTGCACGATTTCGAAGCGGACCGGCTGGCCGGCCTTGAGTGTCTTGTATCCGTCCATCTGGATGGCCGAGTAGTGGGCGAACAGGTCCTCATCTCGGCCGTCGGCCAAGATGAATCCATAACCTTTGGCGTTGTTGAACCACTTGACCTTACCGCTGAGCATGCTGATATCCCTCTGCAAAGGACTCCATCTCTGGAGTATCATCCACTTCGATTCCGCGCGATAACCAACCAGGCTGGGCGAAGGCGTGGAATCCCTGATACCCGCTGATGGGTATTCTTTTGTTGTAACACCCTTTTGCCGTTAGTCAAGGCTATACGGCGGATGGCTGAGAAGTCAGTCAAAATCCCTCTAGCATCCCCGTTCGCCCGGCCTTGAACCTCTAATTTCAGCATGCATGCAAGTAGCCAGATTCGACTAACATTCAATCAGGATCACCCGGCAGAGCATGAGGATGACTCCTCTGGTATTGCTGTTGAGGAATCCAAGCCAGCATTGCAGGCACCACCGATGTACAAGGTGGTCTTATTCAATGACGACTACACCCCGATGGATTTCGTCGTCGAAGTGCTTGAAACATTTTTCGGCATGAACCGGGAGCTGGCGACCAAGATCATGCTGGCCGTCCATACAGAAGGGCGTGCGGTGTGTGGTGTGTACACCCGCGATATTGCGGAGACCAAGGCGATGCAGGTCAATCAGTACGCGCGGGAAAGTCAGCATCCGCTACTCTGTGAAATAGAGAAGGACGGTTAACGCCGGCCACTTGGGTATGAGGTGAAGCTATGTTGAATCGAGAGCTCGAAGTCACCCTCAATCTGGCTTTCAAGGAGGCCCGTGCCAAGCGTCATGAGTTCATGACGGTCGAGCACCTGCTGCTCGCCTTGCTGGATAACGAGGCGGCGGCCAGCGTTTTAAGGGCCTGCGGGGCCAACCTCGACAAGCTGCGCCATGATCTGCAGGAGTTCATCGACTCCACTACGCCATTGATCCCTCAGCACGATGAAGACCGCGAAACCCAGCCGACCCTGGGCTTCCAGCGTGTGCTGCAGCGTGCGGTGTTCCACGTGCAGAGTTCCGGCAAGCGAGAAGTAACCGGCGCCAACGTGCTGGTGGCGATCTTCAGCGAGCAGGAAAGTCAGGCGGTGTTCCTGCTCAAGCAGCAGAGCGTCGCCCGTATCGACGTGGTCAACTACATCGCCCATGGCATCTCCAAGGTGCCGGGACATGGCGAGCACCATGAAAACGATCAGGACATGCAGGATGAGGAGGGCGGCGAGTCTTCCGCGTCCGGCAATCCGCTGGATGCCTACGCCACCAATCTCAACGACCTGGCCCGCCAGGGGCGTATCGATCCGCTGGTCGGGCGTGAGCACGAGGTCGAGCGCGTCGCGCAGATTCTCGCGCGCCGGCGCAAGAACAACCCGCTGCTGGTAGGCGAGGCCGGCGTCGGCAAGACTGCCATCGCCGAAGGCCTGGCCAAGCGCATCGTCGACGAGCAGGTGCCGGATCTGCTGGCCGACAGCGTCGTGTATTCGCTTGATCTCGGCGCGCTGCTGGCTGGCACCAAGTACCGCGGCGACTTCGAGAAGCGCCTCAAGGCGCTGCTCAACGAGCTGCGCAAGCGTCCGCATGCCATCCTCTTCATCGACGAGATTCACACCATCATCGGTGCCGGCGCCGCGTCGGGCGGGGTCATGGATGCGTCCAACCTGCTCAAGCCGATGCTGTCCTCTGGTGAGATTCGCTGCATCGGTTCCACCACCTTCCAGGAATTTCGCGGCATCTTCGAGAAGGACCGCGCTTTGGCTCGGCGCTTCCAGAAGGTCGACGTGGTCGAGCCGTCGGTGGACGACACCTACGGCATCCTCAAGGGGCTCAAGGCACGTTTCGAGCAACACCACCACATCGAGTACAGCGACGAAGCCCTGCGGGCCGCGGCCGAGCTGGCTGCGCGTTACATCAATGACCGGCACATGCCGGACAAGGCCATCGACGTGATCGACGAGGCCGGCGCTTACCAGCGCCTGCAGCCGGAAGACAAGCGTGTGGCGCGGATCGATGTCGCGCAGGTCGAGGACATCGTCGCTAAGATCGCGCGCATTCCGCCGAAGCACGTCTCCAGCTCCGACAAGGAGTTGCTGCGTAATCTGGAGCGGGATCTGAAGCTCACCGTATTCGGTCAGGACGCCGCCATCGATTCGCTGGCTACCGCTATCAAGCTGTCGCGTGCGGGCCTGAAGGCGCCGGACAAGCCGGTCGGTTCCTTCCTCTTCGCCGGTCCCACCGGCGTGGGCAAGACTGAGGCTGCGCGGCAGTTGGCCAAGGCCATGGGCATCGAGCTGGTGCGCTTCGACATGTCCGAGTACATGGAACGCCATACCGTCTCACGCCTGATTGGCGCGCCGCCCGGTTATGTCGGTTTCGATCAGGGCGGTCTGCTGACCGAGGCAATCACCAAGCAGCCGCACTGCGTGCTGCTGCTCGATGAGATCGAGAAGGCGCATCCGGAAGTCTTCAACCTGCTGCTGCAGGTTATGGACCACGGCACGCTGACCGACAACAACGGGCGCAAGGCGGACTTCCGCAACGTGATCCTGATCATGACCACCAACGCCGGTGCGGAAACCGCATCGCGTGCATCGATCGGTTTCACGCAGCAGGATCACTCCACCGATGCCATGGAAGTCATCAAGAAGAGCTTCACGCCGGAGTTCCGCAACCGCCTGGACACCATCATCCAGTTCGGCCGCCTGAGTCACGAAGTCATCAAGAGCATCGTCGACAAGTTCCTTACCGAACTGCAGGCGCAGCTGGAAGACAAGCGTGTCACGCTGGAGGTCAGCGACGCGGCGCGCAGCTGGCTGGCCGAACGTGGTTACGATGTGATGATGGGCGCACGGCCGATGGCACGTTTGATTCAGGACAAGATCAAGCGTCCGCTGGCAGAGGAAATCCTCTTCGGCGAACTGGCCGAGCATGGCGGCGTGGTGCACGTCGACATCAAGGATGGCGAACCCAGCTTCGAGTTCGAGACGGCGGCGGAGGTCGCCTGATCGAATGGTTGCTCACTGAAAGCCTGTGGCTTTCGGTGAGCCAACGAAAACGCCCGGCATATGCCGGGCGTTTTCGTTTGGTGCTTGGCTTAACGGGCGCGGTAGGTAATGCGACCCTTGCTCAAGTCATAAGGCGTCAGCTCAACGCGCACCTTGTCACCAGTGAGAATGCGGATGTAGTTCTTGCGCATCTTGCCGGAGATGTGCGCGGTAACGACGTGCCCGTTTTCCAACTCCACGCGGAACATGGTGTTGGGCAGGGTGTCGACGACAGTGCCTTCCATTTCGAAGCTGTCTTCTTTCGACATGCAGTAAAGCCCTCGGTATCCAGGAAATGGCCCGGTGCAACTGGCGCCAGGCAAAAGCGGCGTGCATTGTGCCCGAAAACAGGGGGCTGCGCCAAGGGGCTTGGATTGTCGAGCTGGCCGGACGGTGTTGGCAGGGGCTAGGTCAACAGTGTCCAGCGCTGATTGACGAAGAGTTCGATCGGGCGGTACTGGGTCTTGTAGTTCATCTTGCGGCAGTTCTTGATCCAGTAGCCGAGATAGACGGCGCCCAGCCCCTGGCGTGCGGTCTCGCCGATCTGCCAGAGAATGGCGAAACGGCCCAGGCTGCGGCGCTCTTCGGCAGGGTCGTAGAAGGTATAGACCGCCGACAGACCATTCGGCAGAAGATCGGTGACGGCAATCGCCACCAGCCGGCCGTGCAGGCGGAATTCGTAGAAGCGTGAAAAGGGCAGGTCGCGCACCAGGAAGGTGGAGAACTGATCACGGCTGGGCGGGTACATGTCGCCGTCGGCGTGGCGCTGCTCGATATAGCGTACGTAGAGATCGTAATACTCCTCGGTGAACGCCGGGCGTACGCAGTGAACGACAATATCTTCATTGCGCTTGAGGATGCGCCGCTGTTGCCGGTTGGGCGTGAAGCGCGCGGCCGGGATGCGCGCCGGGATGCAGGCGGTGCATTGCTGGCAATGCGGGCGGTAGAGGTGATCGCCGCTACGGCGAAAGCCCAGCTCTGACAGTTCGGCATAGACCAGCACGTCCATGGGCTGACTGGGGTCGAGAAACAGGGTGGTGGCCTGTTCTTCCGGCAGATAGCTGCAAGGATGAGGTTGAGTGGCGTAGAACTTCAGGCGGGCCAGCTCGGTCATGGCGAAATCTCGAAAAAGCCTGCCTAGAGTGTAAGCCAGGCTTGGCTGCGCGACTAGGCAAGCCAGTCAGCTTGGCTCGGCAGGTCGAGATGGCACTGCAGATAGTCGGCGAAACGAGCGCGCGGTATGGCTCTAGCGCCAAAGCTATGCAGGTGCTGCGTGGGCATCTGGCAGTCGATGAGCACGAAACCCCATTGCTGCAGCTTGCCGACGAGCGTAGCGAAGCCGACCTTGGACGCGTTGTCGGCGCGGCTGAACATGGACTCGCCGAAGAACAGCTGGCCCATGGCCAGGCCATAAAGGCCACCGACCAGTTCGTCTTCCAGCCAGACCTCGACTGAATGAGCGATGCCGCGTTCATGCAGCTGCAGATAGGCCTCCTGCATGCCGCGGGTGATCCAGGTGCCGTCGGCGTAAGCGCGGGGCTCGGCGCAGGCGGCGATGACGGCGGCGAAATCCTGATCGAAGGTGATGCGGTAGCGCTGCTGGCGCAGCAGTTTGGCCAGGCTGCGGGAGACGTGCAGCTCATCGGGAAAGAGAACGGTGCGCGGATCTGGCGACCACCAGAGAATCGGCTGCCCGTCCTGGAACCAGGGGAAGCAGCCGTGGCGGTAGGCACTGACCAGGCGGTCTGCACTCAGGTCGCCGCCAGCGGCGAGCAGGCCATTCGGCTCGTGCATGGCTTTGGCCAGGGGAGGGAAATCCAGTGAGTCGCGTTGCAGCCAGGTCAGCATGCGTCAGAGCCCGGAGGAGGGGAGGGCAGACGTCGTCCGCCCTCCTGGCATCAATGGTCTTCGAGGAACTTTTCGACGTCCAGTGCGGCCATGCAGCCAGCGCCAGCCGAGGTGATGGCCTGGCGGTAGACGTGGTCAGCCACGTCGCCGGCGGCGAATACGCCCTCGATGCTGGTGGCGGTGGCATTGCCTTCGCTGCCACCCTTGATCTTCAGGTAGCCGTCATGCATGTCCAGTTGGCCGACGAACAGCTCGGTGTTGGGTTTGTGGCCGATGGCGATGAATACGCCGGCCAGATCCAGCTCCTTACTGCTGCCGTCGAGGGTGCTTTTCAGGCGTACGCCGGTCACGCCGCTCTGGTCGCCGAGCACTTCATCCAGGGTGTGGTTCCAGTGCAGGCGCATGTTGCCGTTCTCGACCTTGTCGAACAGCTTGTCCTGCAGGATCTTCTCCGAACGCAGCTTGTCGCGGCGGTGTACCAGATGCACTTCCTTGGCGATGTTCGAGAGGTACAGCGCCTCTTCGACGGCGGTGTTGCCGCCGCCGATCACGGCGACCACCTGGTTGCGATAGAAGAAGCCGTCGCAGGTGGCGCAGGCCGAGACGCCCTTGCCGGCGAAGGCTTCTTCCGAAGGCAGGCCGAGGTACTGGGCGCTGGCACCGGTGGCGATGATCAGGGCGTCGCAGCTGTAGGTGCCGCTATCGCCCTTGAGTACGAAGGGGCGGCTTTGCAACTCGGCAGTATGTATGTGGTCGTAGATGATCTCGGTGTCGAAGCGTTCGGCGTGCTTTTGCATGCGCTCCATCAGTGCCGGGCCAGTGAGGCCTTCGACGTCACCCGGCCAGTTGTCCACTTCGGTTGTAGTGGTGAGCTGGCCGCCAGGCTGGATGCCGGTGATCACAACGGGTTTTAGGTTGGCACGCGCGGCATAAACCGCTGCGCTGTAACCGGCTGGGCCGGAACCCAGGATGATCAGGCGGGAATGCTTGACTTCGCTCATAAAAAAACCCCATAAGCCTTTGTCACAAAAGAGAATGCGTGCTCCAATTGAGCCGCATGGAAGCTGCTGGCGGCTATGCTACACCGAAGCAGGGCAGGTGCGGGAGCACGCTGATTGGCCTACTCGTCATGCTCACCCTACAATAGGCCGCTTGTGCGGTTAACCATCAGATGGACGCGCCAGGGGCGCAGGAAATGGCTGTTTTGAAGAATCCCACCACCCAGATCACCGATTGGCGCCAGAAACTTCAGTATCGGCTGAAGGAAGGCGCATTGATCGCCCTGGGTGCGATGTTCCTGTATCTGCTGATGGCACTGTTGACCTACAACGTGTCGGATCCCGCCTGGGACAACAGCGTACAGGTCGAGCGCATCATCAATGCCGGCGGCAGCATTGGCGCCTGGCTCTCCAGTGCGCTGTTCGGTGCTCTGGGTTACTTCGCCTATATCTTCCCGCTTCTGCTGGCCGCCAAGACCTGGCAGGTCTTCCGCACCCGCAATCAACCCTGGCATTGGAATGGCTGGCTGTTTTCCTGGCACAGCATCGGCCTGGTTTTCCTGATCCTTTCCGGCGCCGTATTGGCCCACATTCACTTCGATCCGGCTGCCGGAATGCAAGGCTCCGGTGGCGGCATGCTGGGCGCGAGCCTGGGTGAGCTGGCGAAGGATGCGCTCAACATCGAGGGCAGCACGCTGCTGTTCCTGGCGCTGTTCCTGTTCGGGCTGACCGTATTCACCGACCTGTCCTGGTTCCGTGTAATGGATCTCACGGGCAAGATCACCCTCGATCTGATCGAGCTGATTCACGGTGCCATCACCGGTTGGTGGAACGCCCGCAACGAGCGCAAGCAGATGAAAATCCAGCTGCGCGAGCTGGATGAACGGGTCACCGAGGTGGCCGCGCCGGTGGTGTCCGACCGTCGCGAGCAGGCCAAGGTCAAGGAGCGCCTGATCGAGCGCGAAGAGTCGCTGAGCAAGCACATGAGCGAGCGCGAGAAGCGCCCGGCACCTGTGATCACCCCGCCCGCGCCGCCGAAAGCGGCCGAGCCGAGCAAACGGGTACTCAAGGAAAAGCAGGCGCCGCTGTTCGTCGATACCGCTGTCGAAGGCAGCCTGCCGCCGATTTCCATCCTCGACGTCGCCGAGAAGAAGCAGAAGCAGTTTTCGCCCGAGTCGCTGGAGGCCATGTCGCGCCTGCTGGAGATCAAACTCAAGGAGTTCGGTGTCGACGTTGTGGTCGAGTCCGTGCATCCCGGCCCGGTGATTACCCGTTTCGAGATCCAGCCCGCGGCCGGAGTCAAGGTCAGCCGCATCTCCAACCTGGCCAAGGATCTGGCGCGTTCGATGGCCATGGTCAGTGTGCGCGTGGTCGAGGTGATTCCCGGCAAGACCACCGTGGGCATCGAGGTGCCCAACGAGGATCGGCAGATCGTGCGCTTCTCCGAAGTGCTGTCTTCGAGCGAGTACGACGATGCCAAGTCGCCGGTCACCCTGGCGCTGGGTCACGATATCGGCGGGCGCCCGGTCATCGCCGACCTAGCCAAGATGCCGCACCTGCTGGTAGCCGGTACCACCGGCTCCGGTAAGTCGGTGGGCGTCAATGCGATGATCCTATCGGTGCTGTTCAAGTCCACGCCGGAAGAGGCGCGGATGATCATGATCGACCCGAAGATGCTCGAACTGTCGATCTACGAAGGCATTCCCCACCTGCTGTGTCCGGTTGTCACCGACATGAAGGAGGCGGCCAACGCCCTGCGCTGGTCGGTGGCCGAGATGGAGCGTCGCTACAAGCTGATGGCGGCCATGGGCGTGCGCAACCTGGCGGGCTTCAACCGCAAGGTGAAGGACGCCATCGAGGCCGGCACGCCGCTGCATGATCCGCTCTACAAGCGCGAGTCGATGGAAGACGAGCCGCCGCATTTGAAAACGCTGCCGACCATCGTGGTGGTCGTGGACGAATTCGCCGACATGATGATGATCGTCGGCAAGAAGGTCGAAGAGCTGATCGCGCGTATTGCGCAGAAGGCCCGTGCCGCCGGTATCCACCTGATTCTCGCCACCCAGCGTCCGTCGGTCGATGTGATCACCGGCCTGATCAAGGCCAACATCCCGACCCGCATGGCCTTCCAGGTATCGAGCAAGATCGACTCGCGCACCATTCTCGATCAGGGTGGCGCCGAACAGTTGCTTGGTCACGGCGACATGCTCTATCTGCCGCCCGGCACCGGCCTGCCGATCCGCGTGCACGGCGCCTTCGTCTCCGATGACGAGGTGCATCGCGTGGTCGAGGCGTGGAAGCAGCGCGGTGCGCCGGATTACATCGAGGACATTCTCGCCGGCGTCGAGGAGAGCGGCAGCGGCTTCGAAGGCGGCGGTGGCGAAGGCGGCGAGGGCAGCGAGGAAGATCCGCTGTACGACGAGGCCGTCAATTTCGTGCTGGAAAGCCGCCGCGCCTCCATTTCCGCCGTGCAGCGCAAGCTGAAGATCGGCTACAACCGCGCCGCGCGCATGATCGAAGCGATGGAAATGGCCGGTGTGGTCAGCTCGATGAATACCAATGGTTCGCGCGAGGTGCTCGCGCCTGGTTCATCGCGCGACTGATCGCGGATAAACCGCCGAATTGGCGGTCTACAGGATTCACGGCAGCTCAGGTGCTGCCGAGCAGTACGGGGTGCGGAGCCGCCCCGTCATTCTCATACGGACTCAAGGGGTTTATATGCGTGTTATTCGCCTGCTGATGCTGGCCGCTCTGAGCTTTACCCTGCTAACCGCCCAGGCTGACGAAGAGGCGGCCACCAAGCGCCTGACCGAACTGCTGAACCAGGCGCAGACCATCAATGCCCGTTTTTCCCAGCTGACTCTGGATGCCAGCGGCACCCAGCTGCAGGAAACCGCCGGCGAGCTGATGCTCAAGCGCCCTGGCCTGTTCCGCTGGCACACCGACCAGCCGATGGAGCAACTGCTGGTGTCCAACGGTGAAAAGGTCTGGCTGTACGACCCGGACCTGGAACAGGTGACCATCCAGACCCTCGACCAGCGCCTGACCCACACCCCGGCCTTGTTGCTGTCCGGCGATGTGTCGCAGATTCGCGAGAACTTCGAGATCGACTACAAGGAAGGCGGCAGCGTGGTCGACTTCATCCTCAAGCCCAAGGCCAAGGACAGCCTGTTCGACAGCCTGCGCCTGTCGTTCCGCAACCGCGTACTCAACGACATGCAGCTGATCGACAGCATCGGCCAGCGCACCAACATCCTGTTCCTCAATGTGAAGATGAACGAGCCGGTCGATGACGGCCAGTTCACTTTCGACATTCCGGAAGGCGCGGACGTCATCCAGGAGTAACGCGTGGATCTGTTCGGTCGCCAACCCGTCGCGCAGCCCCTGGCTGCGCGTTTGCGTGCTACCAGTCTGGATGAATACGTCGGCCAGGAGCACGTGCTGGGGCCGGGCAAACCGCTGCGTGAGGCGCTGGAGCAGGGCGCCCTGCACTCGATGATCTTCTGGGGGCCGCCCGGGGTAGGCAAAACCACCCTGGCGCGGCTGCTGGCCAAGGTCACCGATGCGCATTTCGAGACCATTTCCGCCGTTTTGTCCGGCGTGAAGGAGATTCGTCAGGCTGTCGAGGTGGCCCAGCAACATGCCGCGCAGTACGGCCGTCGCACCATTCTCTTCGTCGACGAGGTGCATCGCTTCAACAAGAGCCAGCAGGACGCCTTCCTGCCTTACGTCGAAGATGGCACGCTGATTTTCATCGGCGCGACCACCGAGAATCCCTCTTTCGAGCTGAACAACGCGCTGCTGTCGCGCGCGCGCGTCTATGTGCTCAAGAGTCTCGATGAAACGGCCATGCGCAAGCTGGTCAATCGCGCCCTGAGCGATCCGAAAGGTTTGGGCGATCGCCACCTGAGCCTGCCGGACGACGCCTTCCAGATTCTTCTGGCTGCCGCCGATGGTGATGGTCGTCGCCTGCTCAACTTCCTCGAGAACGCCGCGGACCTGGCTGAAGACGATGGCGAGATCGGCGTCGAGCTGCTGCAGAATCTGCTGGGCGACAGCCGCCGTCGCTTCGACAAGGGCGGTGAGGCGTTCTATGACCAGATTTCCGCCCTGCACAAGTCGGTACGCGGCTCCAGTCCGGACGGCGCACTGTACTGGTACGCACGCATGCTCGACGGCGGCTGCGATCCCCTCTATATCGCCCGGCGCGTGGTGCGCATGGCCAGCGAGGATATCGGCAATGCCGATCCGCGTGCCCTGACCCTGTGCCTCAATGCCTGGGACGTGCAGGAGCGCCTGGGTAGCCCGGAAGGCGAGCTGGCCGTGGCCCAGGCCATCGTCTACCTGGCCTGCGCGCCGAAAAGCAATGCGGTCTACACGGCCTTCAAGGCAGCCATGCGTGATGCCGCCGAGCAGGGTTCGCAGGAGGTTCCGCTGCACCTGCGCAATGCCCCGACCAAACTGATGAAGCAGCTCGGCTATGGCGATGAGTACCGCTATGCCCATGACGAGCCGGATGCCTACGCGGCGGGCGAGGATTACTTCCCCGAGAACCTGCAGTCGCGTCAGTACTACGACCCCGTGCCGCGTGGCCTGGAGCTGAAGATTCGCGACAAGCTGCAGCATTTGCGTAACCTGGATGCCGCAAGCCCGAGGCGAAGGAGAGCGCCATGATTCGCGTGGCGCTTGCCGTAGCCGCCGGGGGCGCTGCTGGCTCGGTGCTGCGGTTTCTGCTTTCCAGCTGGGTCGCCGCCAATTGGCCGCGGCATTTTTATCTGGGCACCTTTGCCGTCAACGTCATTGGTTGCCTGTTGATCGGCTTGTTGTCAGGCCTGTTTCTCACGCGTACCGAGCTGCCACTGGAGCTGCGCACCGGGTTGATTACCGGCGTGCTCGGCGGTTTCACCACTTTTTCATCCTTCAGCCTGGAAATCATGAAACTGATCGAGGGTGGGCGCGCGCTCGAAGCGCTCGGCTACCTGGCGTTCAGCATCATCGGCGGCCTGCTGGCGGCCTGGGCTGGTTTGAGCCTGGCTCGTCTGGCGGCCTGACCTGCCGGCAGGTTGTTGAAAAGAGCGCAGGTGGTTTTTCAACAGCCTGCTAAGGCTTTACACTCCACAACCCGCGCCACAGTGCTGGCCATCATCATTTCGCCGTTGTCTTGAGACCCGAACATGCTCGATTCCAAACTCGTCCGCACGCAACTCTCCGAAATCGCCGAACGCCTCGCTACCCGCGGCTTCGCCCTCGACGTCGCTCGCTTCGAGGCCCTGGAGAGTCAGCGCAAGTCGGTGCAGGTGCGCACCGAGCAACTGCAGGCCGAGCGCAACAGCCGTTCCAAGTCCATCGGTCAGGCCAAGGCGCGCGGAGAAGACATCGCGCCGCTGCTGGCGGAAGTCGATCAGATGGGTAGCGACCTGGAAGCCGGTAAGCGTGAGCTGGACGCCATCCAGAGCGAGCTGGACAACCTGCTGCTGAACATCCCCAACCTGCCGCACGACTCCGTGCCGGTCGGTGCCGACGAAGACGGCAACGTCGAGGTAGCGCGCTGGGGCACGCCGCGCACCTTCGATTTCGAGGTCAAGGATCATGTCGCCCTCGGCGAACAGCACGGCTGGCTGGACTTCGAAACCGCCGCCAAGCTGTCCGGCGCACGTTTCGCTCTGCTGCGCGGCCCCATCGCGCGCCTGCACCGCGCCCTGGCGCAATTCATGATCAACCTGCACACCGGTGATCACGGCTACGAAGAGGCTTACACCCCTTATCTGGTGCAGGCCCCGGCACTGCAGGGCACCGGCCAGCTGCCGAAATTCGAGGAAGACTTGTTCAAGATCCGTCGTGAAGACCAGGCCGATCTGTACCTGATCCCGACTGCCGAAGTTTCGCTGACCAACATCGTCGCCGGCGAGATTCTCGATGCCAAACAGCTGCCATTGAAGTTCGTCGCGCACACGCCGTGCTTCCGCAGTGAAGCCGGCGCTTCCGGCCGCGATACCCGCGGCATGATCCGCCAGCACCAGTTCGACAAGGTGGAGATGGTGCAGATCGTCGAGCCGTCCAAGTCGTTCGAAGCGCTGGAAGGCATGACCGCCAACGCCGAGCGCGTGCTGCAACTGCTGGAATTGCCGTATCGCAAGTTGGCGCTGTGCACCGGCGACATGGGTTTCTCTGCGGTGAAAACCTACGACCTGGAAGTCTGGGTGCCGAGCCAGGACAAGTACCGCGAGATTTCCTCCTGCTCCAATTGCGGCGACTTCCAGGCGCGCCGCATGCAGGCACGTTACCGCAACCCGGAAACCGGCAAGCCGGAGCTGGTACACACCCTCAACGGTTCCGGTCTGGCAGTTGGTCGCACCCTGGTGGCAGTGCTGGAGAACTACCAGCAGGCTGACGGCAGCATCCGCGTGCCCGAGGTGCTCAAGCCTTACATGGGCGGCATCGAGGTGATCGGCTAAGCCTGATCGTTTTGCACGATACGGGGTGGCAGTAGCCGCCTCGTTTTTTGGGCGGCAGGCTGGCGATGGGCACCGTAATTACGGCGCGCCCGGGACCGGCGTCCATCAGTGGCGCGCACGGCACACCTTGCGTTCCTGCCGCTCACCTTCCGCTTACGAGGCACGACTCATGCAATTCCTTCCGCTGTTCCACAAGCTGCAGGATCGCCCGGTACTGGTGATCGGCGGTGGCGAGGTCGCACTGCGCAAGGCACGCCTGCTGAGCGATGCCGGAGCACGTCTGCGCGTCGTGGCGCCCGAGATTCGTAGCGAGCTTCAGGAGCTGGCCGGGGCCGAGGGCTGTTTTCTGCGCGGCTATGCGAGCAGCGATCTACAAGGCATCTCTCTGGTCATCGCCGCCACCGATGACGTACCGCTCAACGCGCAGATTTCTGCCGAGGCCCAGACGCTGGGCATTCCGGTCAATGTGGTGGACGCGCCGGCGCTGTGCAGCGTGATCTTCCCGGCCATTGTCGACCGCTCGCCGCTGATCGTCGCGGTCAGCAGCGGCGGCGATGCGCCGGTGTTGGCCAGGCTGATCCGCGCCAAGATCGAAACCTGGATTCCCGCCACCTATGGCCAACTGGCCAACCTGGGCAAACGCTTTCGCGAGCGGGTCAAGCAACTGTTTCCCGATGTGCAGCAGCGCCGGGTGTTCTGGGAGGACGTCTTCCAGGGGCAGATCGCCGAGAGCGTGTTTGCCGGTAAGCCGGAAGAGGGCGAGCGTCTGCTGGAGGAACGTCTGGCCGGTGCGGCGCCACGTGCGCTGGGCGAGGTCTATCTGGTCGGCGCTGGCCCGGGCGATCCCGACCTGCTGACCTTCCGTGCCCTGCGTCTGATGCAGCAGGCCGATGTGGTGCTCTACGACCGCCTGGTGGCGCCTGCGATCATCGAGCTGTGCCGGCGCGATGCCGAGCGTATCTATGTCGGCAAGCGCCGCGCCGATCACGCTGTTCCACAGGAGCAGATCAACCAGCTACTCATCGATCTGGCACACCAGGGCAAGCGCGTGCTGCGCCTGAAGGGCGGCGATCCATTCATCTTCGGCCGTGGCGGCGAGGAGATCGAGCAGCTGGCAGTGGAGGGCATTCCTTTCCAGGTCGTGCCAGGTATCACCGCTGCGTCTGGCTGTGCGGCCTACGCCGGTATTCCGCTGACTCATCGCGATCACGCGCAGTCGGTGCGTTTCGTGACCGGTCACCTGAAAGACGGCAGCAGCAACCTGCCCTGGAAGGATCTGGTGGCGCCCGGCCAGACGCTGGTGTTCTACATGGGGTTGGTAGGGTTGCCGGGTATCTGCGAGCAACTGATCGCGCATGGCCGCTCAGGAGCAACGCCGGCGGCATTGGTGCAGCAGGGCACCACGCAGAATCAGCGGGTCTTCACCGGCACGCTGGAAACCTTGCCGGAGCTGGTGGGCGAGCATGAAGTGCACGCGCCCACCCTGGTGATCGTCGGGGAAGTGGTCACCCTGCGGGACAAGCTGGCCTGGTTCGAAGGCGCCCAGGGCGGCATCTGACGCAGGTACGGTGGATCGCGCTTCATCGATCCACCGCGGCTGGGCATCGGTGGATGAAAAAGCGTCATCCACCCTACGACCTAGCTCTCAGCTTTCTTGCCACACACCTTTGCCGGGCAGACGCTGGCGATCATGCGCACGCGTGAAGTCCTGCAGCGGCCCCTTGGGAATGATCCCGGTCGGGTTGATGGTGGCGTGGCTGGCGTAGTAGTGCGACTTGATATGAGTGAAGTCCACCGTCTCGGCGATACCCGGCCACTGATACAGCTCGCGCAGCCAGTTGGAAAGGTTCGGGTAATCCTCGATGCGCCGCAGGTTGCACTTGAAGTGCCCGTGATAGACGGCATCGAAGCGAATCACCGTGGTGAACAGACGAATGTCCGCTTCGGTCAGGTACTCGCCTGCCAGGTAGCGATTCTCATCGAGCAGTGATTCCAGTTCGTCGAGCATGGCGAACAGCTCGTCGAAGGCTTCTTCGTAGGCTTCCTGAGTGGTGGCGAAACCGGCGCGGTAGACGCCATTGTTCACCGCCGGGTAGATGCGCTCGTTGAGCTGGTCGATACGTTCGCGCAGCGGCTCGGGGTAGAAGTCCAGGTTATTGCCGGTCAGGCCGTCGAATGCGCTGTTGAACATGCGGATGATCTCCGCTGATTCGTTGCTGACGATGCCGCCGCTCTGTTTGTCCCACAGCGCAGGTACGGTCACGCGGCCGGTGTAGTTGCGGTCGTCGGTCGTGTAGCGCTGGTGCATGTAACTCAGGTTGTCGAGGTGGTCACCGCTGGAGCCGGTTTCACGGTCGAAGGTCCAGCCATGCTCGCGCATCAGCCAGCTGACCACCGAGACGTCGATCAGCGATTCCAGGCCTTTGAGTTTGCGCAGGATCAGCGTGCGGTGCGCCCAAGGGCACGCCAGCGAAACGTAAAGGTGATAGCGGCCCGCTTCGGCCTTGAAGCCGCCGTTGCCACTGGGGCCAGGGCTGCCGTCTGCGGTTACCCAGTTGCGGCGTTGCGCGCTTTCGCGCTGGAAGCGGCCACTGTTGCCGGTGTTGTACCACTGGTCATGCCAGCGTCCATCGATCAACAAGCCCATAACGCTTGCCTCCGTTCTGAATGAACCTCAAGTCTAGCGTTATGAAGTTGATTGAAAGGTGGAAAAATCTGGCTGAAAAGATCGATCAGTTAGATTGAAAGCGTGTATCCCAGCGTTGCTGCGCTTGCTGGAAAGCCTCATCGCGGGCCATGCCCAGCCCACGTAGTGCGGTGGCCATGGTGGCGATCACGGCCAGGTGGCCGTAGGCGTCCTCTTGCTCGCCCCGCCAGAACGCGCCCAGTACGTCCGGATCGAGCCGCTCGGGCTTGACGTGGCGCTGTGCCGAGAGCGCTGGCCATTCCTCGTCCCAGTCCGCGCCGTTACACGTGCCGTACAGATGGCAGGCCACGTCCGGATTGACCTCGATCTCGCCACCTTCGCCCTTGATCACGATGGCCTCGTCGCCCAGCAGTCGACTGGCCTCGCGGTGCACGGCCTGGTAGCCGGGGTGAAAGATGCTCTGCAGTCCGCAGCTGGCACCGAGCGGGTTGATGATGCGCGCCAGGGAGTGAATCGGCGAGCGCAGGCCGAGGGTGTTGCGCAAGTCGATCATGCGCTGCAGCGCTGGCATCCAGTCACCCAGGTAACTGTAGGCCAGGCCGTGTTGGTCGAGCGCGACTGCCACGCTTTGCCAGTCACGGCAGCAGGGGATATCCAGCATTGCCAGCAGCTGCTCGGTATACAGGCGCCCGGCGGTATGCGCGCCGCCGCCGTGCATGAAGATGCGCACGCCGCTGGCGGCCAACGCCTTGGCCGCCAGCAAATACCAGGGCAGGTGACGCTTCTTGCCGGCGTAGCTGGGCCAGTCCAGGTCGACCTGGATGGCGGGCGCGGCCAGTCGTGGGCGGATGGCTTCGGTGAAACCGGCAAGCTCCTCGGCGCTTTCTTCCTTGTGCCGCAGCAGCATCAGGAAGGCGCCGAGTTGAGTGTCCTCGACCTTGCCGTCGAGCAGCATGCCCATGGCTTCGCGGGCTTCCTCGCGAGTCAGGCCGCGTGCACCGCGCTTGCCCTTGCCAAGCGTGCGCACGAACTGGGCGAAAGGGTGTTCTTCGGGCGTGATCAGGTTCATAGGCAATTGGTCGGTTTCGGCAGGCCGGCGAGCTTGGCGGCGAGTTTGGCGGGCGTGCCCTTGAACAGGCGGTTGAGGTGCAGGCTGTTGCCCTTGTCGGGGCCGAGCTTGAGCGCCACGTATTTGATCAGCGGGCGGTTGGCCGGCGACAACTGGAACTCATCGTAGAAGGCGCGCAGCAGGTCGAGAATTTCCCAGTGCTCATTGGTCAGTTGCAGTTCTTCTGCAGCGGCCAGCGCTTCGGCAACGGGGCGCGACCAGTCCTGTCGCTCGACCAGGTAGCCATCCTTGTCCAGGGCGATATCACGTCCGCCGACGTTCAAGCTGTTCATAACCAGCTGTTGACCTTGGCGTAGCGGGTGCAGAGCTCGACGAATGCCGGGTAATCCACGACCTGCACGCGCTCGGGCGATTGCAGGCCGCGCACAGCAAGGTCTTCTTCCAGCGCGTAGAGCATGACGCTGGCGGGCATCAGCTGCAGCGCTTGCAGGTTGGCGGTGCCGGGTTGCAGCGCGTATACCGCATCGCCGCTGAGCAGCAGCGCGTCGGCGCCGCCCAGCAGGCGCAGGCAACTGGCAAGGCGGCTGTCGGCAAAAGGCGAATGGGAAAGGATGTGCAGGGTGGCCATCAGAGGGTGATCACCTGGTCGTAACGATCGAGGAGGGCGGTCAGGGCGCCGTCGTCGAGGCGCTCTACCGGCAGGTTCAATTCGGCGTCGCCAAGGCCGCGTTCGACGAGGCTGCGCTGGCTGGCGTACAGGCTCTCTACGCCGAACATGGGCAGGGCCTGGAGGTTGGCGCCGAGATCTTTCTGCTGCAACTGGCCAGGCTGCTGCCCGGCGTTGAGCTGAAAGACGCCGTCATCGAGAAACAGCATGCCAATGGGCAGATCGAAGGCACCGCCAGCCAGCGCGATGTCCAGCGCCTCGCGCGCGCCAGGGCCGCTCCAGGGCGCCTGGCGGCTGATGATCAGCAGCGACTTGTTCATTCAGTTGCCTCCGAAGCAGATCAGTCGGTCGGCCTGCTGCGCCGCTTCGTGTAACTGGCCGAGGCCGGAAAGCTCCCAGGGCGCTTGCAGATTGGCTGCCGGGCGCGCATAGCGCTGCGCCTCTTCAGCGTTCAGCACGCCGCGCCGCAGTGCCGCGGCGATACACACCACGGCGTCCAACCCGTTGCTCGAGACGAACTCGCGCCAATCTCGGGGCAGGTCCAGCTCATCCTGCGGGGTCACGACATTGCTGGCGGCGCTGTGCACGCCGTCCTGATAGAAGAACAGGCGAACGATCTCGTGGCCGCCAGCCAACGCTGCCTGGGCAAAGCGCAGCGCGCGCCGCGAGGCAGGCTGGTGAGGAGCGGCGAACAGGGCGATGGCAAACTTCATGGAGTGTCCGGCGAGGCAAAACTGCGGCAATGATAAGGCCAGGGTGCCCGGCAAACAAAGAATCACGCGCAAGAAAAAGCCCGCCGAAGCGGGCTCCAAGGGGGACGAACCGTGATCAGTCGTCGCCGCCCATGATACCGAAGATCTGCAGCAGACTGATGAACAGGTTGTAGATCGACACGTACAGGCTAATGGTGGCCATGATGTAGTTACGCTCACCGCCATGAATGATGGCGCTGGTCTGGAACAGGATGCAGACCGAGGAGAAGAGCACGAAGCCGGCGCTGATCGCCAGTTGCAGACCGCTGATCTGGAAGAAGAAGCTGGCCAGTACGGCGGCGAGCAGGACGAAGAAACCGGCGGTGATGAAGCCGCTGAGGAAGCTCATGTCCTTGCGGGTGGTCAGCACGTACGCGGACAGGCCGAAGAACACCAGCGCGGTCATGGAGAACGCCGAGCTGATCACCTCGGCACCGTTGGCCATGCCCAGGTAGCGGTTGAGGATCGGTCCGAGGGTGTAGCCCATGAAGCCGGTCAGGGCGAGGGTGGAAACCAGGCCCCAGGCCGAGTCACGCAGCTTGTAGGTGAGGAAGAACAGGCCATAGAAGCCGATCAGTACCACGAAGAAGTTCGGGTAGGGCACATTGGCGCGCTGGCTGAGGAAGGCGACCAGGCCGCTGAAAGCCAGGGTGATGGCCAGCAGGCCGTAAGTGTTGCGCAAGACCTTGCTGACTTCCAGCTGGTCGGCCTGCGAATGGTTCAGTACGTAGTCTCGCTCTTGCATGGCGACGCTCCTGTGGCACGAGGATCCGATAATCGAATGCCCGGATCATAACAGAGCCAATCCAAGTGCCAAGACAGAGAGTTTGACAGTGTGTTGCGTTCCGGTAAGATTGCCGCCCGCACTGCAGCGGAGGTTGAAATCTCATCCTCCCTGCTCAGCGTTTGGAAGCGTGGCCGAGTGGTTTAAGGCAACGGTCTTGAAAACCGTCGATGGGCAACTATCCGTGAGTTCGAATCTCACCGCTTCCGCCAATTCTCCCTATTGCCTTGACGCGATTTCTGATCCTAATCTGGCGCTTGCTTTTTGACTGCTGTGCGCCAAGCTAGGTCAGTGCCTGGCTTTTTGCTAAGGTGGCCGGCAAGTTCAACCTCACCGTCGTTGCACGGTGGCTGACAAGGTGCAACGAGGTGGCGATTGATTAGGGTCCTGGTAGTCGACGATCACGATCTGGTTCGCACGGGCATCACCCGCATGCTGGCCGATATCGATGGTCTGCAAGTGGTGGGCGAAGCCTGCACCGGCGAAGAGGCCCTTCTCAAGGTTCGCGAACTCAAGCCCGATGTGGTCCTGATGGACGTCAAGATGCCTGGCATCGGCGGCCTGGAAGCCACTCGCAAACTGATGCGCAGCCACCCCGATATCAAGGTCGTCGCGGTCACCGTGTGCGAGGAAGATCCATTCCCGACTCGCC
The DNA here is from genome assembly GCF_002479365.1 of Pseudomonas sp. UBA7530. Taxonomy (NCBI): domain Bacteria; kingdom Pseudomonadati; phylum Pseudomonadota; class Gammaproteobacteria; order Pseudomonadales; family Pseudomonadaceae; genus Pseudomonas; species Pseudomonas sp. UBA7530. The sequence continues at coordinate 203,209 of NZ_DLMS01000001.1, read as the reverse complement.
TGTTGCAGGCTGGCGCCGCCGGTTACCTGACCAAGGGCGCCGCGCTGGATGAAATGGTGCAGGCCATTCGCCTGGTGTTCGCCGGCCAGCGCTACATCGACCCGCAGATCGCCCAGCAACTGGCGCTGAAATCCTTCCAGCCGCAAACCAGCGGCTCGCCGTTCGATCTTCTGTCCGAGCGCGAAATCCAGATCGCACTGATGATCGCCAACTGCCACAAGGTGCAGAACATCTCGGACAAGCTGTGCCTGTCGCCGAAGACGGTCAACACCTACCGTTACCGCATCTTCGAGAAGCTCTCCATTACCAGCGACGTCGAGCTGGCCCTGCTTGCGGTACGCCACGGCATGGTCGACGCCGTCAGCTGAAGATGTCTGCATCCTTCGATTCGAGTGCCTTCCTGGCGACCTGCAGCGGTCGCCCTGGCGTCTATCGCATGTTCGATGGCGAGGCTCGCCTGCTCTATGTCGGCAAGGCGAAGAACCTCAAGAAGCGTCTCGCCAGTTATTTCCGCAAGACCGGTCAGGCGCCCAAGACGGCCGCCCTGGTCGCACGCATCGCACAGATCGAAACCACCATCACTGCCAACGAGACCGAGGCGCTGCTGCTAGAGCAGACGTTGATCAAGGAATGGCGGCCGCCGTATAACATCCTGCTGCGCGACGATAAGTCCTATCCCTATGTATTCCTCTCTGACGGCGAATTCCCACGCCTCGGCATCCATCGTGGCGCCAAGAAAGCCAAGGGGCGCTATTTCGGTCCGTACCCCAGCGCCCTGGCGATTCGCGAGAGTCTGAGCCTGCTGCAGAAGACCTTTCTGGTTCGTCAGTGCGAGGACAGCTACTACAAAAACCGTACGCGCCCCTGCCTGCAGTACCAGATCAAACGCTGCAAAGGCCCCTGCGTCGGCCTGGTCAGCCCGGAGGAATACGCCGAAGACGTGCGCCACTCGGTAATGTTTCTCGACGGCCGCAGCAATGCATTGAGCGAGGAACTCTCTGCCAGCATGGAAAAGGCCTCAATGGCCCTGGAGTTCGAACGCGCTGCCGAGTTGCGCGACCAGATCGCCATGCTGCGGCGCGTACAGGACCAGCAGAGCATGGAAGGCGGCAGCGGCGATGTCGATGTGGTGGCCGTAATGCTCACGCCGGGCGGCGCATGCGTGCACCTGATCAGCGTGCGCGGCGGCCGCGTGCTCGGCAGCAAGAATTTCTTCCCGCAGGTGGCGATTGAAGAGGAGGGCGGCGATGTGCTGATGGCCTTCCTCGCTCAGTACTACCTGGGCAACGCCGAGCGCGATTTGCCCAGCGAGCTGATCGTCAACGTGCAGCATGAAGACTTCGCCACCCTGATCGAGGCCATCGAATCGCTGCGTGGGCGCAGCCTCAGCATCAGCTTGCGCGTGCGTGGCACGCGAGCGCGCTGGCAACAACTGGCCGTCACCAATGCCGAACAGGCGCTGGCTGCTCGCCTGGCCAACCGGCAGCACCTTGCTGAACGCTTCGAGGCGCTGGCGACCGTGCTGGAAATGGACGAGCCGCCGCAGCGCATGGAGTGCTTCGATATCAGTCACTCCAGCGGCGAGGCGACGGTCGCTTCCTGCGTGGTGTTCGGCCCCGAAGGGCCGCTAAAGTCCGACTACCGCCGCTTCAATATCGAGGGCGTGACTGCCGGCGATGACTACGCTGCCATGCACCAGGCCCTGACACGTCGCTTCAGCAAGATCAAGGATGGCGAAGGCAAGCTGCCTGACGTGCTGTTGGTGGACGGCGGCAAGGGCCAGCTGGCGATGGCCCGTGAGGTGCTGCAGGAGCTGGCGGTGCCGGATCTGATCCTGCTTGGCGTGGCCAAGGGCACGACGCGCAAGCCCGGTCTCGAAGTGCTCTACCTCAACGATGCCGAGCATGAGTTCACCTTGCCCGGCAACTCGCCGGCACTGCACCTGATCCAGCAGATTCGTGACGAATCGCACCGCTTCGCGATCACCGGGCACCGCGCACGCAGAGGCAAGACGCGGCGTACCTCGACGCTGGAAGAGGTCGCCGGGATCGGCCCAAAGCGGCGGCGTGAACTGCTCAATCACTTCGGTGGTCTACAGGAACTCTCCCGCGCCAGCGCCGAAGAAATTGCCAAAGCGCCGGGAATCAGTAAAAAGCTCGCCGAGTTGATTTATGACACTCTGCACAGTGAGTAGAATGCCCGTTCACTTCGCAGCCTAGTTGTGCCGATGAATATCCCCAACTTGCTTACCGTGCTCCGGGTCGCGCTGATTCCGGTCTTCATCCTGCTGTTCTACATGCCATTCTCCTGGAGCTACTGGGCGGCCAGCGGCGTCTTCGCCGTTGCTGCCGCGACCGACTGGCTCGACGGCTATCTGGCGCGTCGCTGGGAGCAAGGTACGCCTTTCGGCGCCTTCCTCGATCCGGTAGCGGACAAGCTGATGGTGGCAGTAGCGCTGGTGCTGCTGGCTGCCGAACATTCCAATCTCTGGCTGACCCTGGCTGCGGCGATCATCATCGGTCGTGAGATTGTTGTGTCGGCCTTGCGAGAGTGGATGGCCGAGCTAGGAGCCCGGGCGCACGTGGCAGTATCCAACCTCGGCAAATGGAAAACCGCGGCGCAGATGCTGGCGTTGGTCATCCTCCTTGGTAATCCGCCTGTGTTCACCTTCTGGGTGGTGGTCGGATATATCCTGCTGGTGATCGCGGCGGTGCTGACATTGTGGTCGATGCTGCAGTACCTGCTGGCGGCCTGGCCGCACCTCAGCACTACCTCGGAAAAGAAATAAGTATTTTTGAATCAAAGGGTTGACGGCGCGGTTCGATTCTATAGAATGGCGCCCGTCGACAAGACAAGCGGGAATAGCTCAGTTGGTAGAGCACGACCTTGCCAAGGTCGGGGTCGCGAGTTCGAGTCTCGTTTCCCGCTCCAGTTTTACACGAGTCGCCAAGGCGGCTCGTTTGCTTCATGGCTGAGTTGCAGAGTGGTTATGCACCGGATTGCAAATCCGTGAACGCCGGTTCGATTCCGACCTCAGCCTCCAATCTTAAAGGCCTCGTAGATCCATGATTTACGAGGCCTTTTTCATTCTCGCAGCTGTGCTTTTGCACGCCTTGCGAGGACGCGGAGGGCTGTATATAGTCCGCCCTTCGCACAGCGCTACCGCCCGAATGGCGAAATCGGTAGACGCAGGAGACTTAAAATCTCTCGACCGAAAGGTCGTCCCGGTTCAAGTCCGGGTTCGGGCACCATTCATCTGTTTCTCTCTGTCTCTATAAGCAATCTAAACCGGCACTCTGGCCGGTTTTGTCATTTATGGCGGTCTCTTATTTCCCATTCTGAAATTGGCGAAAAGTGGTTTGGCGCGGGTTAATGGCGACCAAGGCGTTCTGCTTGTCCATATCCGGCAAACCTAGGCGCCAATCAACGTCGTGATCTGATTGACGCTGATCACCTGGCCGCTCCAGATCATTTCGTAGTGCGCGCTCTGGATGATCGAGGTCACAGGGCGCGGCGTCATCAGCGCCCAGCAGATATTGCCGGCAGAGCGCACCGAGTGATAGCGCAGGCCCATGCATCCTGCGCTTTTGGCCTCGGTCCCCAGCTGGTTGGAGTGGGCATAGTCACCTGGCGCATAGATGGGGTCCGACAGCGGCACGACCGTCGCGTCTCTCAACCCGGCTTCGCTGAAGTTGGCTGTTAGCCCGCGGAAGACGAAGCGCTCATAGTTGAGTTCCGGTACCTTCGACCAATAATTTTCCTGGTGGTAGCACACCTCGGCAATGGCGGTATCCATCCTGTCCGCCAGGTACAGCACGCCGAAGCTGCCGTTGCTGAAGCGCGAGCCAGCCGGGTTGACGTGAGTGAAGGGGGCCGTCGCGTACGAGCAGCCGGTAATGCCGAAGGGAATCTGATCGCGCGGGATCAGCTCCAGGCGACCAATCTCGTTCTGCAGTCGTGGATTGGTCAGCGCCTGGATCTGATAGAGGGCTTCGAAGTCCTCTGCGTCGGCGACATCATCGAACAGGGCGATGGGCGGGAACTTGGAGTTGACCAGACGATAGGCCTGCACCGGCTCATCATCCAGCAGCGGTAGGTCGCTGAGCATTACCACTGAGCACCTCGCAGGGTGTCGATGCGCCGGAACGTCTCGTACAACGAGATCATGTCGCCTTGCGCCATGACTTCCATTGGCGTGCGGCCGTTGAAGAACTCGTTGTGGTTCTCCATCAGGGCAAAGCCGTAGACGTTATCGGGGTTGTCGAACACCACGCGCAATGCAGCATGGATGTTCAGCACCAGGCTGATGCGCTGCATCTGATCGGAGTCCAGGTTTACCGTCCAGGACGAGTCCTTCTGACTGGCGCGAGTGTAGGTGCTGCGGGAGATTCGTAGCACTCGGCAGGCCTGTTCGGCTGAGGCCTTCCACTTGTCGAGAATGTTCAACGCCGCGCGCAGGCCGGCTGCGCACTGGCTTTTCGAGAAGTCCTGAACCTGGAGGGCTGTAGCAGTCATATAGAACTCTTCTTTGCGTCTGTGGATCAATTTATAGCATATTTTTGTCTTTGGATTAAATTTGCTTGACCTTATCAATCGAAAGGAGGTGACCGCCAGCGCCCGACAAACTTGATCACGATCAATTTTAAACCGGCCTCCGAAGCGTAGATTCCACATCATCTTGTGTTCTTTCTCTATTTTTAAACTAGATGATGTGCCAGGAGGTGCTGGATGTATAAGGAGCGTGTTCCTTACCGACCGCAGTCGCTGTTCAAGCGCGACGGCCAGGAAGTGCCTTTCGAGGCCGCCAAGATAGAGCGTGCGATCACCGCTGCTGGCCAGGCAACGGGGGAATTCGCGGCGATTGAGGCCAGGGCGCTGACCGACGCGGTAATGGCACGTCTGGTGGAGTTCCGCAGCCTGGAAGTGGAGCAGGTCCAGGACCGGGTCGAGCAGGTGCTGATGGAGGCCGGTTACTATCAGACCGCACGCGCCTATATCGTCTACCGCGAGCGGCATGGCCGTCTGCGACGAGACCGCAAGCACCTGATCGATGTGGCTGCGTCGATGAACGAATACCTGTCACGCGAGGATTGGCGTGTGCAGGCTAACGCCAACCAGGGCTATTCACTGGGCGGGCTGATCCTCAACGTATCCGGCAAGGTGACGGCCAACTACTGGCTGGACGAGGTATACAGCGAGGAGGTCGGCCGGGCGCACCGCGAGGCCGATCTGCATACCCACGACCTCGACATGCTGGCCGGATACTGCGCTGGTTGGTCGCTGCGCACGTTGCTGCATGAGGGTTTCAATGGCATCGCGGGGCGGGTCGAGGCAGGGCCGCCCAAGCATCTGTCCAGCGCGTTGGGGCAGATGGTCAACTTCCTCGGTACCCTGCAGAACGAATGGGCCGGCGCTCAGGCGTTCAGTTCGTTCGATACCTACCTGGCGCCGTTCGTGCGCAAGGATGGCCTGAGCTACGACGAAATCCGCCAGGCCATTCAGGAGTTCATCTACAACCTCAACGTGCCGTCGCGCTGGGGGACACAGACGCCTTTCACCAATCTGACCTTCGACTGGGTCTGCCCCGAGGATCTGCGCGAGCAGGTGCCGGTGATCGGTGGCCATGAGATGCCGTTCTGCTACGGCGACCTGCAGGGCGAGATGGAGCTGATCAATCGCGCCTACATCGAGGTGATGATGGCGGGCGACGCGAAAGGGCGGGTGTTCACCTTCCCGATCCCGACCTACAACATCACCCACGACTTCCCCTGGGACAGCGACAACGCCACACGTCTGTTCGACATGACTGCGCGCTATGGCCTGCCGTACTTCCAGAACTTCCTCAATTCGGACATGCAGCCCAATCAGGTGCGTTCGATGTGCTGCCGCCTGCAACTGGACGTGCGTGAGCTACTGAAACGCGGCAACGGCTTGTTCGGCTCGGCGGAGCAGACCGGATCTCTTGGCGTGGTGACCATCAACTGCGCGCGCCTGGGCTATCGCCATCGGCAGGATCTGCCCGGCCTGCTACAGCGCCTGGATGCGCTGCTGGACATGGCGTACGAAAGTCTGGAGGTCAAACGCAAGGTCATTCAGCACCACATGGATGCAGGGCTCTATCCCTACACCCGGCGATACCTGGGCACGCTGCGCAATCACTTCTCCACCATCGGCGTGAACGGCCTGCACGAGATGCTGCGCAACTTCAGCGATGACCGTGAAGGCATGCAAACCGAGCTGGGTCGTGAGCTGGCGTTGCATGTGCTCGATCATGTGCGGGCGCGCCTGGTGCAATTCCAGGAGCGTAGCGGTCACCTTTACAACCTCGAAGCGACGCCGGCCGAGGGCACTACCTACCGCTTCGCCAAGGAGGACCAGAAGCGCTTCCCCGATATCCTCCAGGCTGGCACGGTCGAGGCGCCTTACTACACCAACTCCTCGCAACTGCCTGTCGGTTTCACCGACGATCCCTTCGAGGCCTTGGCCCTGCAGGACGAGCTGCAATGCAAGTACACCGGCGGCACCGTGCTGCACCTGTATATGGCCGAGCGGATTTCCTCGGCGCAGGCCTGCAAGCAACTGGTGCGCACGGCGCTGTCGCGCTTCCGCCTGCCGTACCTGACCATAACCCCGACTTTTTCCATCTGCCCGGTGCACGGTTACCTGGCCGGTGAACATGAGTTCTGCCCGAAGTGCGACGAGGCGCTGCTGCAGAAACAGCAGTGCTGCGGCGCCTGCGGCGGCTGAAGAGCTATTACCCACCACAAGGAGCGACACCATGAATGCACAGCTGAAACTTCCCGAAGCCCAGCGTCAGCGCTGCGAGGTCTGGACCCGGGTGATGGGTTACCACCGCCCAGTGACGGCATTCAACCTCGGCAAGCAGTCGGAGCATCGCGAGCGCCAGCATTTCGTCGAGCCACGCTGATTGCGCCGCGAGTCCGGGCCATCGCCATGGCCCGGGCTTCGTCATCTTCATGCCCGGAGCGACGGCCATGCCTGCAACCCCTTTGCATCCTACCCACCAAGCGTTGCGCATTGGCGGATTGCAGCCGATGACGACCCTCGATTACCCCGATCACCTGGCCTGCGTACTGTTCTGCCAGGGCTGCGCATGGCGCTGCCGCTATTGCCACAACCCGGAGCTGATCCGCTGCGGTGCAACGAACACCGATTGGAGCTGGGCCAAGGTGCTGGATTTCCTGCAGCAGCGCCAGGGACTGCTGCAGGCGGTCGTGTTTTCCGGTGGCGAGGCCACGCTGCAGTTGGCCTTGCCGTCGGCCATGCGTCGGGTGCGCGAGCTGGGTTTCAAGGTCGGCTTGCACAGCGCCGGGATCAAACCGGCTTCGTTCGGACGCGCACTGGCGCATTGCGACTGGGTCGGTTTCGACGTCAAGGCATTGGAGGAAGAGGCGGCCCTGATCACCGGCGTCAGCGGCAGCGGCCAGGCCAACTGGAAAAGCCTGGAGCTGCTGCTGGCAAGCGGTGTGAGCTACGAATGCCGCACCACGGTGCATTGGGGGCTGTTCGATTGCCGGCACCTGCGGCGTTTGGGCGAACGCCTGGCGGCTCAAGGCGTACGCCGCTTCGCAGTGCAACTGGCTCGCTCGCAGCGGATGCTCGACGAGCAGTTGGGTACTGCTGCCACCCCACCGCAGGCGGCAGAACTCTGGCCTTATTTCGAGCAACTGTTCGAACGTTTCGAACTGCGCGCGGCCTAGGCCAATTGCTGAAAGCCTGCCGGAAACACCATGGGGCCGCTCGAATACCAACGCCCCGACATTCTAGTAACCCCTGCGCCTCGATCCGGGCGGGGGAGGAGGCAACATGCTGATTACCGATAAGCGCAAGGCCCTGGCGATTCCGGCGATCCTGCGCCTGGGCTTTCGCCCCTTCTTTCTGTTCGGCGCGGGACTGGCCGTATTGGCCGTGCCGCTGTGGATCGTGGCGCTCTACGGCGGTCCTATCGCCGAGCCACAGGGTGGTTGGCTGGCCTGGCACCGCCACGAGCAGACGTTCGGCTTCGCCGGGGCCATCATCGCGGGCTTCCTGCTGACCGCGGTGCAGACCTGGACGGGGCGACCGAGCCTATCGGGCAGGCCGCTGGGCTGGCTGGTCGCGCTCTGGCTGCTGGGACGTCTGAGCTGGTGGCTGCCTTCGGCCTGGTTGCTACTGGCGACCAACGTGGCGTTTCTACTCGCGGTCGCGGTAGTCATGGCCCGGCTGCTCTGGGCGGTACGCCAGCGGCGCAATTACCCGATCGTGCTGGTGCTTGCATTGCTGGCTGCGGCGGATCTGCTCAGTCTGTTCGGCGTGGTGTTCGGGCACGAGACCTGGCAACGCCAGGGCTGCCTGGCAGCCATCTGGCTGGTGGCCGCGATGATGACGGTGATCGGCGGGCGGGTGATTCCCTTCTTCACCCAACGGGGGCTGGGCCGGACAGAGGCGGTGCAGCCCTGGGTCTGGCTGGATATGGCCCTGCTGGTCGGCAGCGTGCTAATGGCAGTGCTCACTGCTGCCGGACTGCTGCTGCAGCCTCATTGGTTCTCCGCGATCCTGCTGCTGGCTCTGGGGCTGGGTCACGGCATTCGCCTGTGCCGCTGGTTCGATGCCGGTCTGCTGCGGGTGCCGCTGCTGTGGTCGCTGCACCTGGCTTATGCCTGGCTGGTGGTGGCTTGCCTTGCGCTTGCGGCGTCGCAGTTGGGCGCTCCGCTGTCCTTCAGCCAGGCATTGCATGGGCTGACCATCGGTGCCATGGGCGGCCTGATCCTGGCCATGCTGGCACGGGTGTCGCTGGGCCACACGGGGCGTGCGCTACAGTTGCCACGCGGTTTCGCCATCGCCTTCGTCGCGCTCAATCTGGCCGCGTTGGTCAGGGTCTTTGGCGTGTCCTTCGCCTACCAGCCGGCGCTCTGGCTGGCAGCCCTGGCCTGGAGCCTGGCCTTTGCACAGTATCTTTACTGCTACGGGCCCATGCTGTGTCGGCCGCGTGTCGATGGTCATCCGGGCTAGGGGCAAGAAAAACAAGTGACCTCACTGCCGCCGCGCACCCCTGCTTGGGGCGCGCGGCGGCAGGTGCTTATTGATAGCAGACCGGCTCACCCAACGCGCGGGGGAACAGCAGGTTGTTCTCCAGATGGATGTGCTGCATCAGGTCGCGGCGTAGTTCATCCAGCCCACCGTAAAGCGCTCGCCAGGTGTTGCAGGCGTTGGCGGGCGGCTGCATGCCGTTGGTCAACGCCACCAGGCGCTCCAGGGCATCGCCGTGCTGGTCATGCTCATAGCGCATTACCGAAACCGGCGCACCCAGCATCACACCACCGCCGCGCTGGATCATCGGAAAGAGAATCTGCTCCTCCTTCTGCATGTGGCTTTCCAGTTCCTGTAGCAGATTCATCAGCAGGTCCGTCAGGCCCAGCGGGCAGTGTTCACGGCCGCCATGCACCTGTTCGACACGGGCGGCCAGGCGGATCAGCTCCGGCAATTGCTGGCGATGGACGCCGTGGTAGCGCTCCAGGATGTGTTCGATAAGCTGCTCCGGCGGCGCCGTGCGCCAATCTTTTTCATTCCCTATTTCGCCGTCGAGCGAAAGCAGCTGCCGTTGTACCTGTTCGGCATCGATGCCGCGCTCCTGTGCTGCCTGGCGCAGGCTCTTCTGGCCGCCGCAGCAGAAATCGAGGTGGAATTCATGGAGAACCCGGGTTGCACCGGGGATGTTGCAGGCGATGTGGCCGAGGGTGTGGTCGAGCAGTTGGCTGGCCATGCGTGGCTCCTTTCAGGCTGGTTTGTGCCTGTGCCCATCGCAAACACCGTGCCGGGGCAAGACTTGACGGCAATCAAGGGCTCGCGCGGCTTACAGGTCTAATCTACCCGCCACGAATCAGGTCCGGGGCACCCGAAATGGTAGATTTCACTCCCTTGCAGAACACCTTGCTCGCCGACCTGACAGGCGAGTTGCCCAGCGCTGTACGCCTGCAGCGGCTGGTGGTCAGCCTGCGTGAAGTCTTCGCCTGCAGTGCGGTGGTGCTATTGCGCCTGGATGGCGACAACCTGCGGCCTCAGGCTGCGGTCGGGCTCAGCCACGAAACTCTGGGGCGCAGCTTCGCAGTTGCCAGGCACCCGCGTCTGGCGCGGATCATGGAGCAGCGCGCGCCGGTACAGTTTCCGGCCGATAGCGAGCTGCCCGATCCTTACGATGGCTTGTTGCAGCACAGCCCGGACGAGCCGCTACCGGTGCACGACTGCATGGGCATGAGCCTGGTGGTCGATGGTCGTACGTGGGGCGCGGTGACGCTCGATGCCTTGCGCCCCGGCACCTTCGACCGCCGCGCCGGCGAACGGCTGCAGCGCTATGGCCTGTTGATCGAGGCGGCGCTGCGGACCTGTCGACTGGAGAACGAGATTCGCAGCCTGCGTCTGGTACGCAGTGAGCCGGGCGAGGAGGGTGACGAGGCGGCGGGCATGATTCTGGGCGACAGCCCAATCCTCACCCAGTTGCTCGACGAACTCGGCGTGGTGGCTGAGTCCGAATTGCCGGTGTTGCTGCAGGGCGAAACCGGCGTCGGCAAGGAACTGTTCGCCCGTTGGCTGCATGCCCATTCGCCTCGTGCGCGCAAGCCGCTGGTGTACGTGAACTGCGCAGCGCTGCCAGAGACATTGGCGGAAAGCGAGCTGTTCGGGCATGTGCGCGGCGCGTTCTCCGGCGCCACGCAGGATCGCCCCGGGCGCTTCGAGGCCGCCAGCGGCGGCACGCTGTTTCTCGACGAGATCGGCGAGCTGCCGCTGTCGATCCAGGCCAAGTTGCTGCGTGCCCTGCAGAATGGCGAGATCCAGCGCCTGGGCTCGGACCGCACGCGACATGTCGATGTCCGGGTAATCACTGCAACCAACCGACGGCTGTGGGAAGAGGTTCGTGAGGGGCGATTCAGGGCCGACCTCTATCATCGTCTGTCGGTCTACCCGGTGCATATCCCACCTTTGCGCGAGCGGGGCAGAGACATCCTGCTGCTGGCCGGGCACTTTCTCGAGCTCAACCGCGCGCGCCTGGGCCTGCGCTGCCTGCGCCTGTCGGCCGATGCCGAGGAAGCGCTGCTGGGCTATTGCTGGCCAGGCAACGTGCGCGAACTGGAGCATGTGATCAGCAGGGCTGCGCTCAAGGTATTGAGCCAGGCCGAGTCGCGTACCGCCTTGCTCAGTATCGGTGCTTCCTGGTTGGGGCTGGAGGGGCCGGTCGCGCTGCAGGCAAGCGCCCCTGCAACGCCAGCGCTGATATCCAGCGAGAGCCTGCAGCAGAGTGTGGATCGCTATCAGCGAGAGCTGATCCGCAACGCGCTGGACGAGCACGGCGGCAAATGGGCCGCCACAGCCCGGGCGCTGGCCGTCGATCCGAGCAATCTGCGCAAGCTGGCAAGGCGTTTGAACCTTCTTTGATTGCGAACAGCAGGTGATGCACTGCATTTACGCAGCGCTAGACCGCAAGGGCTTTATTCCAGAGACACCAGGCGCACCTGGGTGACATCGTCAGGGGCTTTCTCTTTCGCTTCCGCAATGTCCATCCCCCAATCTCCGTGCTCATACCAATCATCGCCGAGCATCTCGACCGGGTGCATGGTGCGGTCGGCGCCATTGCCGCAGGCCAGCGAATCAGCGGGGCAATATCGATCACAGCCCCAGCAGATGCGATCGGGGCGGCTCGGGTGCAAGGGAAACTTCTTGGCCATTTCAGCGTTTCCTGCCTGGCTTGTCGTCCTCTCAAGCCTAGTGGCGCCAGTTGTGGCGGCCTTGATCGATATCAAGTTTCGGCGCATTCGGCGCCGTGAGGCAACGGCCGGACCGACTTGATCGCAGTCAAGGCGACCGCTGCGATGCGTCGCCTAGAGTGGCGCCTCGCTGTCGAAGCAGGAGTCGAATCATGCATCTGGTCTGTCCCGCGGGAAGTCTTCCCGCCCTCAAGGCCGCGCTGAATCAGGGGGCGGATGCCATCTACGTGGGCTTTCGCGATGACACCAACGCCCGTCATTTTGCCGGCCTGAATCTGGATGACCGTCAGCTGGACATGGGTTTGCAGCTCATCCGGCAGCGCGGCCGTCAGCTCTATGTCGCGGTCAACACCTACGCGCAGGCGCAGGGCTGGAAGCGCTGGCAGCGCGCCGTGGACCAGGCCGCCGCACTCGGAGTGGACGCGCTGATTGCCGCCGATCCGGGTGTGCTGGCCTATGCCAGTCGCCATCATCCCGACCTCAACCTGCACCTCTCGGTGCAGGGCTCTGCCACTAACGCTGCTGCGCTGGCGTTCTACCAGCAGCGCTACAACATTCGCCGGGCCGTGCTGCCGCGGGTACTGTCGCTGGCCCAGGTGCGCCAGGTCGCGGAAAAGAGCAGCGTGCCGCTGGAGGTCTTCGCCTTCGGCAGCCTGTGCATCATGGCTGAGGGGCGCTGCCACCTGTCGTCCTACGTTACCGGCGAGTCTCCCAATCTGTGCGGCGTCTGTTCGCCGGCCAAGGCCGTGCGCTGGCAGGAAGATGCCCAGGGCCTGAATTCACGTCTGGGCGGCGTGTTGATCGACCGTTATGCGCAGGGCGAGCCGGCTGGCTATCCGACCCTGTGCAAGGGGCGCTTCCTGGTCGAAGGTCAGCGCTTCCACGCGCTGGAAGAGCCTACCAGCCTCAACACCATCGATCTGATTCCGCAGTTGGCCGAGATGGGCATCGCCGCGGTGAAGATCGAGGGACGCCAGCGCAGTCCGGCGTATGTCGAGCAGGTTACTCGGGTCTGGCGCGAAGCGCTGGATGCCCATGCCGCAGGCCATTTCGTCGTCCAGGAACGCTGGCGCGAGGACCTGGCGCGGCTGTCCGAAGGCAGCCAGACCACGCTTGGCGCCTATCATCGATCCTGGCAATGAGGAAGCTATGAAACTGAGTCTGGGCCCCGTCCTGTTCTACTGGAGTCGCAGCAAGCTGCTGGACTTCTATGCCGAGATGGCCGAACAACCGCTCGATATCATTTACCTGGGCGAAACGGTTTGCTCCAAGCGCCGCGCGCTGTCGTTGGACGACTGGCTGCAACTGGCCCGCGAACTGCGCACATGCACCGGCGCCGAGCTGGTGCTGTCCGGCCTGGCGCTGGTCGAGGCAGCCTCCGAACTGGCCAGCCTGCGCCGCCTTTGCGACAACGACGAATTGCGGGTAGAGGCCAACGACATGGGGGCGGTACAGCTGCTCGCCGAGCGAAGCCTGCCTTTCGTCGCCGGGCCGGCGCTGAACCTGTACAACGCCCATGCCTTGCACGAGCTGATGAAGTGCGGGCTGCAACGCTGGGTTCCACCCGTGGAGTGCTCCGGACAACTGCTGCACGATTGCCTGCAACAACTCGATGCCCTGCAGATAGAACGTCCGGAAGTCGAGCTGTTCGCCTACGGCCATCTACCACTGGCCTACTCGGCGCGCTGCTTCACGGCGCGGGCGGAGAACCGGCCCAAGGATGACTGCCAGTTCTGCTGCCAGAACTACCCCGAGGGCATCGCGCTGCTCAGCCAGGAGGCGCAGCCGTTGTTCACCCTCAATGGCATCCAGACCCTGTCTGCAGAGGTCAGCAATCTCCTGGCCGACTACCCGGCCCTTGCCGATAGCGGGGTGGACGTCCTGCGCCTGAGCCCGCGTAGTGAAGGTATGGCGCAGGTAATCGGGGATTTCGCCGCGGTGCGCGACGGAGGCCTGCCGCCCCTGGCAGTGAGTGGTTGCAACGGTTACTGGCATGGCCTTCCGGGCATGCTGACGGCGCAGGGGCTGAACTCATGACCCTGGCCCAACGACTGGTGAAACTGGGCACGCCGCTATTGCCACTCGGGCAATACGTCCCCTTTGCCGTACAGCGCCGGCTGATCGAAAGCGCGGCGGCCCGGTTGTTCGCCAAGCCACTGGCCGAGGGTGCGTTCGATCTGCTGGCGGGCCGTTGGCTGCGCATCGAAATCAGCGACCTGGGCCTGGTCTGGTGCGTGAGCTGCGTCGGCACCAAGCTATTGGTACGGCGCCGAGAGGCAGTGGACGTGACCATTCGCGGCAGTTGGCGCGACTTCCTTCTACTGGCCAGCCGCCGGGAAGATCCGGATACCCTGTTCTTTCGCCGTCACCTGGTGATCGAGGGCGACACCGACCTGGGGCTGGCCGTGAAGAATCTGCTGGACGCGCTCGAACCGCAGGAGCTATCCCCCAGAGCCTGGCAGCTGATCCAGGCGATTGGCGAAGCCGTGCACTGAGTGAGGATGACCGCGCGCTGTCAGCCTGATTCTGCGCTTCGCTGCAGCCGTTGCTGGAGGTCGCGCGCGTCATAGGGAGCCCGGACCTTTACGTCGTTATCGAAGTAGCAGTAAAGATCGCGCGCCGTTCGGCGGGGTTTATGTGCCTCGTCGATCAGCCGGGCATCGCCGGGTTGCCCGCCGGCGGTCCAGGTTTCGATGCGCTGCTGCCAATGCTGCAGGGCTTCAGGCGAATACCCGCTGACATACAACTCGGCATCGCCGTGCAGGCGCAGGTAGAGGAAGTCGGCGGTAATGTCCTCCGTATAAGGCCATTTACCCGCTGTGTCCGCCACCACCAGGGCGATGCCGTGCTGGCGTAGCAGTTTGATGAACGCCGGATCGCAGAAACTGGCATTGCGGATTTCCACGGCATGGCGCAATGGGCGATCCGCTGCGGCGTCCAGGTAGCCGGCCACGTGCAGTCGGGCGGAGGCGTGACGGGCGAGGCTGCGGGCCTGGTCGGTATCGGCCGGTAGTTTGGCGACGAATTCGGCGAAGAGCTCCTCGTCGAAGCGGAAGCTGGGTGGAAACTGCCAGAGGATGGGGCCAAGTTTTTCCTTCAGCCCCAGCAGGCCGGACGCGAAGAAGTTGGCCAGCGGTTCGTCGATGTCGACCAGACGGCGCACGTGGGTGATGAAGCGCGGTGCCTTGACGCTGAAGACGAAGTCATCGGGCGTCTGCGCTGCCCAGTTGCTGTAGCGCTCGGGCGTCTGCAGGCCGTAGAACGAGCCGTTGATCTCGATGCTGTTCACCTCACGCGAGGCGAATTCCAGTTCACGCCGCTGGACCAGCCCCTTGGGGTAGAAGTCGCCGCGCCAGGGCGCGTAGCGCCAGCCGGAAATACCGATGCGGACATCGCTCATGGCGCCACCCGCCACAGGCGTGGGCAGCGCTGTTGGGGCAGAACGAAAAAGCTCATTGGCATCACCTCATAGCTCGCATGTGGCATTCGATGCCTGGCCGGAGCCAATCATTCGAGCGAATTTTCTCTGAACCGCAGGCTCTGGGCGCGGACACAACTGTATGGACCTGCGCGGAGGAATTTCGAGATGTCCGGTGAAATCAGTCTGCTATTCATTGCGCTCGGCGTGATCATCATCCTGCTCGACCTATGGGCCATCGTCAGCGTCTTTCGCAGCGACAAGGGTGTAGAGACAAAAGCCATGTGGTCACTGGTGATCGTGCTGTTCCCGATACTGGGGTTGGGCCTGTGGGGCTTGTTCGGGCCGCGTGGCATGAGCCCGCCGCCGTCCTCGCCGGAGCACAGCAAGTAACGGCACGGGTGAGAAGAGGAAGGTCAGATGACCGTTGAGAGTTCGACGGCGCCGGCCATTTGCGCCGGCCACGCTCAGTACGGAGACGAACGCCATGCCTAGGGCCATCTGGAAAGGCGCCATCAGTTTCGGTCTGGTTCATATCCCCGTTGCCCTGGTGTCGGCCACATCGACCCAGGGCGTGGATTTCGACTGGCTGGACAAGCGCAGCATGGACCCGGTCGGCTACAAGCGGGTGAACAAGGTCACCGGCAAGGAAGTGACCAAGGAAAACATCGTCAAGGGGGTGGCCTACGAGAAGGGCCGCTACGTGGTGCTCAGCGAAGAAGAGATTCGCGAAGCGCACCCCAAATCGACGCAGACCATCGATATCTTCGCCTTCGTCGACAGCGTGCAGATTCCCCTGCAGCACATCGACAAGCCGTATTACCTGGCGCCGGATCGTCGGGGTGAAAAGGTCTATGCGCTGCTACGCGAAGCGCTGAGCAGCACCGACAAGGTGGCCCTGGCTCATGTGGTGCTGCACACCCGCCAGCACCTGGCGGCGCTGATGCCGATCGACTCGGCAATGGTGCTGGTGATCCTGCGCTGGCCGAGCGAAGTGCGTGGGCTGGAGACGCTGGAGCTGGATGATTCGGTAACCAAGCCCAAGCTGGCCAAAAGCGAGTTGGACATGGCCAAGCGCCTGATCAAGGACATGAGCGGCGACTGGCAGCCTGAGGAATATCAGGACAGCTTCCAGGATCGCATCATGGCGCTGGTGGAGAAGAAGGCCAAGGCTGGCAAGATCGAGAACGTCGAGCGTGTCGAGGGCGAGGAGGAGCGGCGCAGCGCCGATGTCATCGACCTGACCGAACTGCTCAAACGCAGCCTGGGTGGCAAGCCCGATAGCAAGTCGAAAGCCAAGCCCAAGGCCCGCACCCCACGCAAGAGCCCCAAGACTGCACGCAAATAAGCCGGGATACCGACCATGGCCAGAGCGCAGAGCGAATACAACCGCAAACGCAATTTCGAGCAGACCAGCGAACCCCGCGAGCAACCGCGCAAGCGCCGCAGCAAGGCCGGTGCGCTGCGCTTCGTGGTGCAGAAGCACGATGCGCGCCGCCTGCACTACGACTTTCGCCTTGAGCTGGACGGCACCCTGAAGAGCTGGGCGGTGCCCAAGGGGCCGAGCCTGGACCCGACGCAAAAGCGCCTGGCAGTGCATGTCGAGGATCACCCGCTGGATTACGCCAGCTTCGAGGGCAGCATCGCCGAGGGCAACTACGGTGCGGGCGACGTGATCGTCTGGGACCATGGCATCTGGCAGCCCCAAGGCGATCCGGCGGCCGCCTACAAGGCCGGCAAGCTCAAGTTCACCCTGGTGGGCGAGAAGCTGGCCGGGGACTGGACGCTGGTGCGCACCCGGCTACGCGGCAGCAGCGACAAGGAGCAGTGGCTGCTGATCAAGGAGCGCGACGACACCGCGCGGCCCAGCGACGAGTACGACATCGTCGAGGCGCAGCCGCAAAGCGTGATCAGCGGCGCGCTGGTCGGTGGTCCGAGCAAAACGGCCAAGCGCAAGGCGCCGGCCAAGCCGGCAGGGAGTCGCAAGACGCAGGCGGAGTTCCCTGACAGCCTGGCGCCGCAACTGGCGACCCTAGCCGAGCGTCCGCCCGAAGGCGACTGGTTGTATGAGGTGAAGTTCGACGGCTATCGAATCCTGGCGCGAGTGCGCGGCGATGAAGTGCGTCTGTTCACCCGCAATGGCCATGACTGGACGGAGCGCCTGCCACAGCAGGCCAAGGCTCTGGCCAAGCTGGGCCTGAGCGACAGCTGGCTCGACGGCGAGGTCGTGGCCCTCAATGAGCAAGGCCTGCCGGACTTCCAGCAACTGCAGAACGCCTTCGACATCGGCCGCAGCCACGATCTCATCTACTACCTGTTCGATGCGCCGTTTCTCAACGGCGAGGACATGCGCGAGGAGCCCCTGGAAACTCGGCGCGCCCAACTCAAGACTGCCTTGGGCAGCACGCGGCGCAGCCCGCTGCGTTTCTCCGAGGCCTTCACCGCCCATCACCGGGACATCGTCGAGAGCGCCTGCGCCATGTCGCTGGAAGGCGTCATCGGCAAGCGCTCGGGCAGCCTCTACGTGTCGCGACGCAGCGCCGACTGGATCAAGCTCAAATGCCGCCTGCGCCAGGAGTTCGTCATCGTCGGCTACACCAAGCCGCAGGGCAGCCGCAGCGGCTTCGGCGCGCTGTTGTTGGCGGTGAACGAGGCGGAGGGGTTGCGTTATGCCGGGCGGGTCGGCACCGGGTTCGGGGAAGCGTCGCTCAAGACCCTGCATGAGCAATTGCGCAAGCTGGCACGAGATAAATCGCCACTCGAGCGGAAACTGACGGCTGCCCAGGCCCGCGGTGTGAGCTGGGTCGAGCCGCAACTGGTCGGTGAAGTCGAGTTCGCCGAATGGACGCGTGAAGGCATCGTGCGCCAAGCCAGCTTCATCGCCTTGCGAAGTGACAAGCCGGCAGCGCAGATCGTTCGTGAGCATCCGCGTGCGCCAGGCGCCGCAGCGGAGAAACAAACCAAGAAGGCAGAAAGTTCGCGCAAGTCATCCGCCAAGCCGGTAGTGGCCGGCGTGCCGATCAGCAATCCGCAGCGGGTGATCGACCCGGAAAGCGGCACGACGAAACTGCAGCTGGCCCAGTTCTATGCGGATATCGCCGATTGGTTGCTGCCGTACCTGCGCAACCGGCCGGTGTCGCTGGTGCGGGCGCCGGACGGGGTAGAGGGGGAACAATTTTTCCAGAAGCATGCCGAGCGCCTGGCGATCCCCAACATCAAACACCTCGACCCCAAGCTGGACCCCGGCCACGCGCGGCTGATGGAAATCGACAGCGTGCCGGCCCTGGTCGGTGCAGCGCAGATGGGCTGCATCGAATTTCACCGCTGGGGCGCTACCAGCGACCGCATCGAAACGCCCGATCATTTCGTACTCGATCTCGACCCGGACCCGGCGTTGCCGTGGCGCAGCATGCTGGAGGCGACCCGGCTGACCCTGAGCGTGCTCGACGAGCTGGGCCTGCAGGCTTTTCTCAAGACCAGCGGCGGCAAAGGCATGCACATCATCGTGCCGCTTGCCCGGCACGCCGACTGGGATACGGTCAAGGGCTTCGCCAAGGCCCTGGCGCAGTTCATGGCCAAACAATTACCCGAGCGTTTTACCGCGACGTCGGGGCCTAAGAACCGAGTGGGGAAAATCTTCATCGACTATCTGCGCAACGGTCGCGGTGCCAGTACGGTATCGGCCTACTCGGTGCGCGCGCGTCCCGGCCTGCCGGTTTCGGTGCCGATCGCCCGGGACGAGCTTGACGGCCTGCGCAGCGCCCAGCAGTGGACGGTCGCCAATCTGCAGCAGCGTCTGGACGGGCTGCGCCATGACCCGTGGGATGGGTATGCCAACCGCCAGCGCCTGATCCGCGCCATGTGGGACCGGCTCGGCGCCGAAGCGCCATGATCTGCGCCGTCAGATCAGCAACAACACCAGTAAGGCTGCGCAGGTTCCCAGCAGGGCGGTCACTCGTGCCGAGCTCAGGGCCAGGGCGTGTCCGCGCGACCTGCGGGTAAAGCGTCCTCGCACCTCGTGCAGACCATCGATGCTTTCCAAAAGGTTGTCGCCTGCCGTTTCTGACTGGCCCTCGCTCAGCTGGCCTTGCCAGGCGCGACGCGCAAGGAGACGGTCGAGCAGGCCCGGAAAGAACTGATTGCCGATGATGGCCTTGACGGTGGGCAGGCCGACCCAGAGTTCCCGTGGAGGTGCATTCGCGACGCTGAAAATGGCGCGCGCTGCGACACCGGGGTCATGAATGGGCGGCACGGGTTGCACGCGTTGACCCAGTTTGTTGCGCGCCCAGTCGAACTGCGGCGTGTTGATCGCCGGCAGCTGCACCATGCAGACCTTGACCTCGCTGCGCTGGTGAATGAGTTCGCAGCGTAGCGAGTCGGTGAAGCCGCGCAGCGCGAACTTCGCTGCGCAATAGGCCGACTGCAGAGGGATGGCGCGATAGGCGAGTGCCGAACCGACCTGGATAATCACCCCGCGATTCCGTGTGCGCATCAGCGGTAGCGCCGCCAGGGTGCCATGTACGGCGCCGAGGTAGGTCACCTCGGTAACGCGCCTGATTTCCTCTGGCGTCAACTGCTCGATCGCAGCGAACACCGTGACCATCGCCGAATTGACCCAGACGTCGAGGGGGCCGAGTTCGGCCTCGAAACGTTGTGCCGCCAGCGCCAGGGCATTGGCATCGGCCACATCCGCGCTGATCGCCAGGGTCGGGACGTCGTAGGCCTGCAGCTCCGATGTCGCTGCTGCCAATCCTTCCTCGCTGCGGGCCAGCAAGCCGACGGCATAGCCCGCGGCAGCGAAAGCATGCGCGGTGGCCCGGCCGACACCGGCGCTGGCCCCGCAGATCACCACCACCGGGCAATCGTCTTTTTTCATTCAAACAGCCTCGAGGATCACTTCTTGTGCTTACCCGGCAGCAGCGAACCGAACAATTGCTTGGCGGTTTGCGCAAGGATGCCGCGCTGGTCCGGGTCGACCTGCAGCAGGGTGGAGGCGAACTGCTTGGCCTGCTCCAGGCTGATATGCGGCGGCAACGGTGGGACATCCGGATCGGTGCGAAATTCCAGCAGCACCGGACGATCCGCAGCCAGAGCCTGCTCCCAGGCCGGGCCGACGTCCTCTTCACGCTCGATCAGCAGGCCGAGCAGGCCAATGGAGTTGGCGAAAGCGTGGTAGGGCACGTCGGGGATGTTCTGCGAAGCCTCGAATTTCGGGTCGCCTTCCATCACCCTCTGCTCCCAGGTGACCTGGTTGAGGTCCTGATTGTTGAACACCGCGAGCACCCATTGCGGGTTCTGCCACTCGCGCCAGTACTTGGCCACGGTGATCAGCTCAGCCAGATTGTTCATCTGCATGGCGCCGTCACCCACCAGGCCGACCACCGGACGATCCGGATGGGCGAACTTGGCGGCGATGGCATAAGGCACCGCCGCGCCCATCGACGCCAAGCCGCCGGACAGCGAGCAGAGCATGTCGCGGCGGATCTTCAGATCGCGGGCATACCAGTTGGCGCAGGAGCCGGAGTCGCAGGTGACCACGGCGCGCTCGGGCAGGCGCGGCGACAGCTCGTAGACCACCCGCTGCGGGTTGATCGGGTTGGCCGACACCATGGCGCGGCTTTCCAGGGTCTGGTCCCAGTCGCTGCGCCACCCTTCGATGGTGGTGCGCCAGCTGTCATCCGCCTTGTTCTCCAGCAAAGGCAGCAGGGCGCGCAGGGTCTCGGCGGCATCGCCCTGCAGGTTGACCTCCATTGGATAGCGCAGGCTGAGCATGTCGGGCTGGATGTCGATCTGCACGCCACGCGCCTGTCCTTCTTCCGGCAGGAACTCGGAGTAGGGGAAGCCGGAACCGATCATCAGCAGGGTGTCGCATTCCTCCATCATCTTGTAGCTCGGCACCGTACCGAGCAGGCCGATGGAACCGGTGACCCAGGGCAGCTCGTCAGGCAGCACGGCCTTGCCCAGCAGCGCCTTGGCCACGCCGGCGCCGAGTTTCTGCGCCACTTCGAATACCTCATCGCCGGCATTCAGCGCCCCGGCGCCTACCAGTATGGCGACCTTCTTGCCGCTGTTGAGCACTTCGGCAGCGCGCTGCAGGTCCGCTTCATAGGGCACGACGCGCGGGTGGCGGTAGCCGATGCCACTGTGCAGGGTGCCGTGCTTGTGCGGCGGCTCGGCGTATTCGGCCTCCTGCAGATCGTTGGGTAGGATGATCGCCGTCACCCTGCGTTCACCGACGGCGGTGCGGATGGCGCGGTCGATCAGATGACGCACCTGCGCCGGTGCGCTGGCCTGCTGGACGAAGGCACCGGCGACGTCCTTGAACACCGAGACCAGGTCCAGCTCCTGCTGGTAATGCCCGCCAAGCGCGGTGCGCGCCTGCTGGCCGGTAATCGCCAGCACCGGCATATGGTCCATGCGCGCATCGTAGAGGCCGGTCAGCAAATGTGTAGCGCCGGGGCCCGAGGTGGCGATGCAGACGCCCAGCTGGCCGGAGAACTTGGCATCTGCCGCAGCCATGAAGGCAGCCATCTCTTCGTGGCGGGCCTGGATGAAACGGATCTTTCCATTGGTCCGGCTGAGCGCGCCGAACACGCCGTTGATGCCGTCCCCGGGATATCCGTAGATGCGCCGTACACCCCACTGGTAAAGCCGCTCGACGATGAAATCTCCGACTGTCGTGGCCATTTGCACCCTCCGTTAAATCGAGTTTCGGCCAGACGAGGCAGCGGTAACCAGGCGGCTACCGCTGTCATGACCGCTGATTAGGGTGGACGTGAAGCAGCGGCGGAAGTTTCTCCTGTTTGACCTGTGGTCAGTGCGGGCGGCTGCCGTTGTCATCATCGCTTCGCCATATCGTCACATCACTGCCACCGTGATTGGTTGCAATCGCAGCAAACGCCTGGAGGATGCTGCGATGCAGATATGCGTGATAGGAGCGGGGTACGTGGGGCTGGTGACGGCGACCTGCCTGGCCGAGATGGGCAACCAGGTGGTCTGCGTCGAGCGCGATCCGCAGCGCGTTGCGCGGCTTTCGCAAGGTGAGGTGCCGATCTACGAGCCGGGCCTGGAGGCGTTGCTCAGGGCGCAGCTGGCGGCGGGGCAGCTCAGCTTTACCGCGCAGCTTCAGGCCGGAATCCGCCGCGTCGAGGTCATCTTCATCGCGGTGGGTACACCCAGTGGTGAAGACGGTTCGGCCGACCTCAGTCACGTGCTGGCGGTTGCCGATGATCTGGGCGAGCGGCTCGACCATGCCTGCCTGGTCGTCGACAAGTCCACCGTGCCGGTGGGTACCGCCGAACGCGTCGAGCAGCGCATCAACGCCGGCCTGACCCGTCGCGGCAAACGAGCACGAGTAACCGTTGCCAGCAATCCGGAGTTTCTCAAGGAGGGCTCTGCGGTCGAGGATTTCATGCGGCCTGATCGGGTCATCGTCGGCTGTGACGACGAGCTCGGGCGTGAGCTGCTGCGCAGGCTGTATGCGCCGTTCCTGCGCAACCACGACCGCCTGCTGTGCATGGGCGTGCGCGCGGCCGAGTTCAGCAAGTACGCGGCCAACGCCTTCCTGGCCACCAAGATTTCCTTCATCAACGAAATGGCCGGCATCTGTGCGCGCCTGGGCGTCGATATCGAGGAAGTGCGCCGCGGCATCGGCAGTGACCGGCGCATCGGTACGCACTTCATCTATGCCGGCTGCGGCTACGGCGGCTCGTGCTTTCCCAAGGACGTCAAGGCGTTGATCCGCACCGCCGAGCACGAGGGCATCGAGCCGGGCATCCTGCGTGCGGTCGAGGCGCGCAATGCGCTGCAGAAGACGCTGCTGTTCCAGGCCCTGCGCGAACATTTCAACGGTCATCTGCAGGGGCGAGTCGTCGCGCTCTGGGGGCTGGCGTTCAAGCCCGGTACCGATGATCTGCGCGAAGCGCCGAGCCTGGTGCTGCTCGAGGCGCTGCTGATCGCCGGGGCCAGGGTGCAGGCCTGCGATCCGGCGGCTGCGGCCGCTGTCGCGGCGCGCTATCCGTCGGCGGTCGAGTCGGGGCAACTGCTTCTGAGCGAATCCCCTTACACCGTCACCCAGGGCGCGGATGCGCTGGTCCTGGTGACCGAGTGGAAGCAGTTTCGCCAGCCGGATTTCCCGCGCATACGCGGCATGATGCGTATGCCGGTGCTGTTCGACGGGCGCAACATCTACGATGCCGGCCAGTTGGCCGAGCAGGGGTTTCTCTATCGTGGCATCGGCCGGCCTGCAAGCGGCAGTTGTAAGGCTAGCGCGGCTTGATAGACTGACTGCGCATCCAACCATCCCCATTAGGGAGTCCCATGATCAAGAAATGCCTGTTCCCCGCTGCCGGTTACGGCACGCGCTTTTTGCCTGCTACCAAGGCAATGCCGAAGGAAATGTTGCCGGTGGTGAACAAGCCACTGATTCAATATGGGGTCGAAGAGGCACTGGAGGCTGGCCTCAACCAGATTTCCATCGTCACCGGTCGCGGTAAGCGCGCGCTGGAAGACCATTTCGACGTGAGCTACGAGCTCGAGCACCAGATCAAGGGCACCGACAAGGAAAAATACCTGGTTGGTATCCGCCGTCTGATCGACGAGTGCAGCTTCTCCTACACCCGCCAAGTCGAGATGAAAGGCCTGGGCCACGCCATCCTCTGCGGCCAGCCGCTGATCGGTGACGAGCCCTTCGCCGTGGTCCTGGCCGACGACCTGTGCCTGAACCTTGAAGGCGATAGCGTACTTGCGCAGATGGTCAAGCTGTACAAACAGTTCCGTTGCTCCATCGTCGCCATCCAGGAAGTGCCGAAGGACGAAACCTCCAAGTACGGTGTGATCGCCGGCGAGATGATCCGCGAGGACATCTACCGCGTCAGCAACATGGTGGAGAAGCCCAAGCCCGAGGACGCGCCGTCGAACCTGGCGATCATCGGTCGCTACATCCTCACCCCTGACATTTTCGACCTGATCCGCAGCACGCCGCCGGGCAAGGGCGGTGAGATCCAGATCACCGACGCGCTGATGCGCCAGGCCCAGCAGGGCTGCGTGATGGCGTACAAGTTCAAGGGGCAGCGTTTCGACTGCGGTAGCGCCGAGGGTTACATCGACGCGACCAATTTCTGCTTCGAGAATCTGTACAAGACCGGCAAGGCGTTCTGATACGCCGCCAGGTCAGTACTCGGGTCCGTCAGTCGAGAGAACGCCGCGATTGTCTTGCATGATCGCGGCGTTCTTCATTGCTTTACCGGACCGAATGTTTTTTCGCGGACAAGTCCGCTCCCACGGGAGCAGATTGAGCTGACAGCTCATACCCTGTGGGAGCGGACTTGTCCGCGAAGCTGTTGTGCTCGAATCACTGACCGTACCTGGGAACGGGCATCTGCTCCGAGCCGGGGCCGAGCGGCTGGCCGTAGCTGAATTCCACGTAGTTGCCGGCCGGGTCACGCAGGCCGCAGTAATAGCCAACCGGGTAGGGCTCGTCCCGAGGCGCCCAGATCAGGCAGCCTTCGCGCTCGGCCAGGGCGGCGATGCGGTCGACTTCCTCGCGGCTGCCCAGGGCGAAGCCGAAGTGGCTGTAGTCGTTGGCGGCCAGGTTGCGGTCCTGGCCGCCGGGCATGATGACGAATATGAACTGATGCTCCTTGCCCGGTTCAGCCATCCAGACGATGCGTGTGCCCTTGCCGGGGCGTTCGTGGATCACCTGCATGCCGCAGAACTGCGCGTAGAAGGCGATGCAGGCATCGAGATCGGGGACGTGCAGGGCGAGATGAGTCAGGGTAGGGCGCATATCCACCTCCTGCTTCCAGCTTAGCGCTAGCCTTTACGGTATGCTCCCCATCTGCCAAGGAGATACCTCATGAGTTACGACTTCGATCTGTTCGTGATCGGCGCCGGTTCCGGCGGCGTACGTGCGGCGCGTTTCGCCGCTGGTTATGGTGCTCGCGTTGCGGTCGCCGAGAGCCGCTACCTCGGCGGCACCTGCGTCAACGTCGGCTGCGTACCGAAGAAACTGCTGGTGTACGGCGCGCATTTCGCCGAAGACTTCGAGCAGGCCGCGGGTTTCGGCTGGTCGCTGGGCGAGGCGAATTTCGACTGGCCGACTCTGATCGCCAACAAGAACCGCGAGATCGAGCGCCTCAATGGCATCTACCGCAATCTGTTGACCAACAGCGGCGTCAGTCTGTTCGAGGGCCATGCGCGCATCGTCGATGCCCACACCGTCGAGGTCAATGGCCAGCGCCACAGCGCCGAGCGCATTCTCATCGCCACTGGCGGCTGGCCGCAGATTCCGGACATTCCTGGTCGCGAGCACGCCATCAGTTCCAACGAAGCCTTCTTCCTCAAGCAACTGCCCAAGCGCGTGCTGGTGGTCGGCGGCGGCTATATCGCCGTGGAGTTCGCCTCGATCTTCCATGGCCTGGGCGCGCAGACCTCGCTGCTGTATCGCGGCGATTTGTTCCTGCGCGGCTTCGACGGCGCGGTGCGTGAGCACCTGCGCGACGAGCTGAGCAAGAAAGGCCTGGACCTGCAGTTCAATGCCGACATCGCCAACATCGATCGCAAGGCCGACGGCAGCCTCGCCGCCACGCTAAAGGACGGCCGCGTACTGGAGGCCGATTGCGTGTTCTACGCCACCGGCCGGCGCCCGATGCTCGACAACCTTGGTTTGGAGAATGTCGAGGTCAAGCTGGACAAGCGCGGCTACATCGAAGTCGATGATCTGTTCCAGACCTCCACGCCGTCGATTCTCGCCCTCGGCGATGTGATCGGTCGCGTGCAGCTCACACCGGTCGCGCTGGCCGAAGGCATGGCCGTGGCGCGTCGGCTGTTCAAGCCGGAGGAATATCGTCCCCTGGACTACCGGATGATTCCCACCGCAGTGTTCAGCCTGCCGAACATCGGCACCGTTGGCCTCAGCGAAGAGCAGGCCATCGAAGACGGGCACGAGGTGAAGATTTTCGAGAGCCGCTTCCGTCCGATGAAGCTGACGCTCACCGAGAACCCGGAGCGCACCCTGATGAAGCTGGTGGTCGATGCCGACAACGACCGTGTGCTCGGCTGCCACATGGTCGGCCCGGAGGCGGGCGAAATCGTCCAGGGTCTGGCCATCGCGCTCAAGGCCGGTGCGACCAAGCAGATCTTCGATGAGACCATCGGCGTGCACCCGAGCGCCGCCGAGGAATTCGTTACGCTACGTACGCCGGTCAGCCGCTGAGGGCCTCATGGAAACGCTGTTCTACGTCGCCGACCTGTTCGGCGTGGCAGTGTTCGCCATCACCGGTGCGCTGATGGCCGGACGCAAGTCCATGGACCTGTTCGGCGTACTGGTGATGGCCATCGTTACCGCCCTGGGTGGCGGCACCCTGCGCGACCTGATTCTGGACAATCATCCGGTCAGTTGGATTCGCGACGACACCTACATCCTCGTCGCCTCCCTGGCGGCATTGGGTACCGTGGCCTGGGTGCGCATGACCCGGCCGATTCACGAGAAAGGCCTGCTGATCGCCGATGCCTTCGGTCTCGCCGTGTTCACCGTGTACGGCACCGAGCTGGCGTTGCAAAACGGCACGCCGATCAGCACCGCGGTGATCATGGGGGTGATGACCGGCGTGGTCGGCGGGGTGATTCGTGACGTGCTGTGCAACGAGATCCCGCTGATCTTCCAGAAGGAAATCTACGCCACCGCCTGCATCGCCGGCGCGCTTACCTTCATCGGTCTGCGCGCCCTGGGCACGCCGCACTGGCTGGATACTGCCGCAGCGATGTTCGTGGTGTTGGCAGCCCGGCTGGCGGCGATTCACTGGCATCTCGGTCTGCCGCGCTTCCATCTGCTCGACCGGCATTGAACATCCCTCGCAGGGCCGGCGGTGCGTAATGGCGCCGCCGGCTTTTTCATATGGCGTTTGCCGGTAGGCAATTGACCTGAAGCCTGCCACAACTTCAGCTGGGACCCGCGCAACGCGCGTCCGGCCTGCTGGCAGCAAGTAAAATTTTCTTCTGATATTTGCCACGGATGACAGGTCGTAGTTTTCAGGAGGAAACCAGCATGCACCTACCTGAACAAAGCAGCCGCAGCGCCCCCGTACAGGAGAACATGGCCCTGCAGGTCCGTGGCTGGAAGATCGAACGCCTGGGTTGGTATGGCCTGTTGCTGCTCATGGCTCTGGCACTGGCCGGGCTGTTCTCCAAGGGACCGCTCAGCGATGTCCAGGTTGGTGGCGGGCAGGATGCACTGCAGGTCGAATACCAGCGTTTCGCACGCAACGGCGCGCACTCGCCGCTGAAGGTGAGCCTGCAGGGCACGCCACAGCTGCATATCGCCGGCGAACTGTTGGAGGGCTTTTCCATCGACGCGATCCAGCCCGTCCCGAGACGCAGTGCCAGCGATGGGGCGGGCGGTTTGATTCTCGACTTCCCTGGCGAGGCCGAACGCATCGTCGTCAGCCTGCGCCTCACCGCCGACGGCGTGGGAACTTATCGCTCGACGCTCCATGCGGGCGGCCAGCAGGTCGAACTGAACCAGTTCATCTACCCCTGAGGAGAATCTCATGGACGCGGTACTGCGTGCTGGCGCCGTCTACCTGGCGTTGCTGATCCTGTTCAAGCTATCTGGCCGACGTTCGTTGGCGCAACTGACCACTTTCGATTTCGTGCTGCTGCTGATCATCGGCGAGGCCACGCAGCAGGCGCTGCTGGGCGATGATTTCTCCCTCACCAACATGATTCTGGTGGTCGCGACCCTGATCGCGCTGGACGTCGGTGCCTCGCTGCTCAAGCGCCGCAACGAATGGCTGGCGCACCTGCTCGATGGATCGCCGATCATCATCGTCGAAGACGGCGTGCCGATGCAGTGGCGTATGAACAAGGCGCGCCTGACCCTCGACGACATCATGGAATCGGCGCGAGAGAGCGGGCTAGAGCGGCTGGACCAGATTCGCTACGCGATCGTCGAGCGTAACGGCAAGATTTCCATCATCCAGCGGCCTGACGAAAAATCCACATGACCGCTCGTCAGTGATTGCCGAGCGAGGCGGATAAATAGCCTGAACGTCCTCGCAGGGCCCTTCCTCCAAGTCAGTGCACGGGCAATTTTGCCCATCACTGAGGAGAAACGAGATGACTAACAAGAACCCTGGCAACTTCGCCAACGATCGTGAAAAAGCTTCCGAAGCAGGCAAGAAAGGCGGCCAGAACAGCGGCGGCAACTTTGCCAATGATCGTCAGAAAGCCTCCGAGGCTGGCCGCAAAGGTGGCCAGAACAGCCACGGTGGAGGCCGCAGTTGAGTGATTGCGTAGCCTGGGGGAGGCCCGCTACGGGCCTCCTTTCCCTCACTCGCAACACAGCGCTCGCAGCGAAACGGCAATCGCGCGAAATTCCTTGAACTGCAAAGACTTCAGCCAGGTCAAGTTCTAGTACCGAGTCTCTCAACTGGTACAGAAACCATGATCAAGAAATGTTTGTTCCCCGCCGCCGGTTACGGCACCCGTTTTCTTCCCGCTACCAAGTCGATGCCCAAGGAAATGCTGCCGGTAGTCGACACCCCGTTGATCCAGTATGGCGTCGAAGAAGCACTGCAAGCCGGGCTGCATGAAATTGCCATCGTTACCGGTCGGGGCAAGCGCTCGCTGGAAGACCACTTCGATATCAGCTATGAGCTGGAGCACGAGATTTCCAATACCGGTAAGGAAAAATCCCTCAGCGGCGTACGCCACCTGATCGACCAGTGCACCTTCTCCTACACCCGTCAGATCGAAATGAAAGGCCTTGGCCATGCCATTCTCACCGGCCGTTCGTTGATCGGCGACGAGGCGTTCGCCGTGGTACTTGCCGACGACCTGTGCCTGAACCTGGAGGGCGACGGCGTACTGACCCAGATGGTCAAGCTCTACGAGCAGTTCCGCTGTTCCATCGTGGCCATCCAGGAAGTGCCAATGGAGGAGGTTTCGCGCTACGGCGTGATCGCCGGCGAAGCGCTGCGTGACGACATCTTCCGCATCGAGCGAATGGTGGAAAAACCCAACCCTGAAGATGCGCCGTCGAACCTGGCGATCATCGGCCGCTATATCCTCACCCCGGATATCTTCGAACTGATCGAACAGACCGAGCCAGGCAAGAGCGGCGAGATCCAGATTACCGATGCGCTGATGAAACAGGCGCAGCAGGGCTGTGTGCTGGCCTACAAGTTCAAGGGTCGCCGCTTCGACTGCGGTTCGGCCGAAGGCTATGTGCAGGCTACCAACTTCTGTTTCGAGAATCGCCATAAAACCCACCCGGTGATGGCCAGCCCGCGTCTGAAGGCGGTCTGAACGCTTAGCCGAAGGGAGGAGTGAAGATGAACGACAAGACTTTGCCCGCTCAGCATCAGGAGCGGCAACCTGGCGTCGAGCACGCCATGCATCCCGAACCGGTGTACCTCGCTGACGATTACCGCGCCGCTGGCAAGCTGGCCGGCAAGGTGGCGATCATCACCGGTGGCGACAGCGGCATCGGCCGCGCCGTCGCCGTGCACTTCGCCCTCGAAGGCGCCAAGGTCGCGCTGGTTTATCTCAACGAGGACGAGGATGCGCAGAAAACCCTCGACGAAGTGAACCGGCACGGCGGCGAAGCCATGGCTGTGGCGGGAGACGTCGGTGATGGCAGTTTCTGTCAGTGCGTGGTCGATGCGGTGATCGCCAAGTGGGGACGTCTCGACATCCTCATCAACAATGCCGGCGAGCAGCACCCCGAGCACAACCTCGAAGCACTCGACGAGGCGCAGTGGGAGCAGACCTTCCGCACCAACATCTTCGCCATGTTCCACCTGACCAAGGTCGCGCTGCCGCACCTGCAGCCGGGCTCGAGCATCATCAACACCAGTTCGGTGACGGCCTACAAGGGCAACCCGATGCTGCTCGACTACTCGTCCACCAAGGGTGCGATTACCTCGTTCACCCGGTCGCTGTCGATCAACCTGGCGCCGCGCGGCATCCGCGTCAACGGTGTCGCACCAGGGCCGATCTGGACGCCGCTGATTCCCTCTACCTTCAGTGCGGAAAAGGTCTCCGAATTCGGTGCGGAGACGCCAATGGGGCGCCCGGGACAACCTGCAGAAGTGGCGCCGGCATTCGTCTATCTGGCCAGTAACGACGCGTCTTATGTCACGGGCCAGATGCTTCACGTAAACGGCGGCAGTGTGGTCAATGGCTGATGAAAAAAGCCTGAACAACTCGGCGTAGCCCCTGCCTGAATTCATGTAGGGGCAATAACGCCTCGCGAAAAACTCTCAGGAGGTACCAGCAATGGCGACCAATAAAAATCCGGGTAACTTCGCAAATGATCGGGCCAAGGCTTCCGAAGCCGGCCGTAAGGGTGGTCACAACAGCGGCGGCAACTTCGCCAATGACCGTCAGAGAGCGTCCGAGGCCGGGCGCAAGGGTGGCCAGAAAAGCCAAAGCGGTCGCGACTCGTGATCGTCCCGCCTGGGCCCGCCTCGAGCGGGCCCGGGCTTTTGTAATGATGTGATTAGTAGACCTGAGGAGAGCAAGACGATGAATGCCATCGAACTGCTGAAAAAGGACCACGAAACCGTCAAGGACCTGCTGAGCAAGCTCGAGGAAACCACCGAGCGAGCGGTGCAGACACGCACGAAACTACTGGGCAAGATCGAGCAGGAATTGAAGATCCATACCGAGCTCGAAGAGCAGATATTCTATCCGGCCTTCAGGCAGGCCGGCAGCAAGGATGACGCCGTGCTGGCCGTCGAGGCCAAGGAAGAGCACCGCGCCGTGGAGGCGCTGGTACTGCCCGACATCAAGGAAACGCCGCCTTCGACCATCGAGTTCGCCGGCCGGGTCAAAGTGCTCAAGGAACTGCTTGAACACCATATCGAGGAAGAGGAGCGCGACATGTTCCCGCAGGCCCGCAAGCTGCTGAGCAAGCAGCAGTTGGAGGAACTGGGCGAGTCGATGGAAGTGCTGCGCAAGTCCCTCAAGAGCAGCGCTCAGGCCAACGCAGCCTGAGCCTAGAAGGGCCGGTGCCTGCGTCTGGCAGGCGCCGGCTTAGCGCTGGCGCAGATTGGGCTGATAGGTCAGCCGCAACGCCACGCAGGCGATACGTTCGGCCTCAGCATATTCGGGTTTCTGCAACTCCTCGCCAAACACGTCCGGATCAAGCTCCTGGTAATCCCAATCCCAGCCGGTGTCGCGCAGCGACAGGCGGATGGCATTGA
Source organism: Pseudomonas sp. UBA7530 (assembly GCF_002479365.1). Taxonomy (NCBI): domain Bacteria; kingdom Pseudomonadati; phylum Pseudomonadota; class Gammaproteobacteria; order Pseudomonadales; family Pseudomonadaceae; genus Pseudomonas; species Pseudomonas sp. UBA7530. The sequence continues at coordinate 171,824 of NZ_DLMS01000001.1, read as the reverse complement.
GCAAGGGGTCCTCGCCGGCGAAGATCGCCACACCCGTATAGAGCAGCAGCGTACCACCCGGGGCCAGGCGTTCCATCGCCGTATCGAAGATCGCCAGGGACAACCCGGCGCCATGTTTGCCGCCGCCGTGGCGATAGGTGCGCTGTTGTGGATCGAGCATGTACGGCGGGTTGGCGATGATCAGATCGAACTGGCCCGGCACATCGCGAAGCAGGTCGCTGCTCTGTGCGTGAAGATTATCGATACCGGCCTGGCGCGCATTCACCGAGGTCATGGCCAGAGCCCTGGGATTGATATCCAGCGCCAGGACCTCGGCCTCCGGACGCAACTGCGCCGCGGTTATCGCACCAGGGCCGGCACCACAGCCAATATCGGCGATGCGCCGCAACGGCTGTTTGGCGTGCGCCAGGTAATCGCGCAGCAAACGGGTGAAGCGGTAAGTGTCAGGGCCGAAGAACACCGCGTCGCTTTCCTCGGTGGGGAAGCGCGAGTGCACGTAGAGTTCGTCGCCCAGGCTGGAGAAGCGCACCAGGCTGATCCAGCCCTGAGCCTGAGGCTGCAGCACCTGCGCTTCCCGCATGGCCTCGACGATTTCCTCGTCCAGCGTTCCCTCGGCGAAGGGACGGCTCCAGCCGAATACGTCACGCAGGTCGTTTGCCGGCGCATTGCCTGCGCGCTGGTTGACCCGTTGATGGGTAAGCGGCGTCGGGGTGACGAAGTGGTAGCCGCGCGCGCGTAGCAGGGCGCCCAGATGTAGCAGCGCCTCAGTTTGCGGGGTGTCGAAGGTCTGTTCGGGCATGTGCGAGCTCCTTGATCAGCGCGGCTGTCGCATCATCGCCGTGAAGGTACGGGTGGCGGCCAGGCCGGCGCTGGTCCAGTGCTGGGCCGGCGACTGCAACTCGATCAGGCGGCATTCGCGTCGATAAGCATCCATGCCCTGCAACTGCCGGAGCATGTCGCGCCGCTCGCGATCCAGTTCGCCCCGTTGCGTACCGGCACCGGACGATGTGGCAGCCTGGCTTGTCCGGCGCGCACGAAACGGCGAGCGCTGTTCGGCCTGCTGCCAGTCGCCGGATATCCAGTCTTGCAGCAACTGGCGCTCGTAGGGGCTGAAGACACCGAACATCGCTGCGCCCTGGCCCTCTACCAGACGCCAGAAACGGCTTTCGACCGGATCCTTGTCGCGTCGTATCCAGCCATTGCGCTGCAGCGCCTCGAGAAAGCCCGCGACATTGCCGGAGCTGCCCAGCCACTGGTTCACCGTACGGCCCTCGATGCGGCAGTAGTCGGAATGCACCTGGCTGGCCACCTTGCGCTTGCCTTCGAGCATCTGCAGTACCTGCTGCTGCAGATCGAAACCGTCGATCACGGCGGTGGAGCCGATGCCCAGATCGTTGAGCAGATAGCCGCGCATCACGCGCTCGTAGAAAGCCTGCGCGTCGCCAACTCGTGGCAGGTTGTCCAGCACGCTTTGCACCGCCTTGGCGGCATGGCCGCTGGAGCCATTGTCGATGGTTACGTGCAACTGAAAATAATAGGGGTCTATGTCCAGCTCGTTGAGCTCGAAGGCGCTGATCAGCAAGTGCAGCGGTAATTGCTCATAGCCGAGGTTGTAACCGATCACCTCGGGCAGAAACTCGTCGACCAGCAGCCCAAGGGCCAGTTGGATGGCGCCCTGGCGATACAGCGCGTCGTCCAGTTCCAGCGCATCTTCACAGCCCTGGCTGGCCAGCAGCTGCCGGTAGAGCAGCACATGATTCTGTGCGGGCGCGCCTTCGCCCAACTCTTCCAGGTAAGTCTGCACCAGCGGATACACGCGGTAATCGCGCCAGTGGGGCAGGGCGCCGTAGAGCCAGGCGCCGTCGACCAGCTTGGTTGGCGCGACCGCGCGGAGAAAATGCAGGGCATGCGCCTTGCGTGGAAAGAAACGGCGGCCCTGACCCGAGCGTCGCCCTTCGAGGTAACGGGCGTAATCGGCAGTCACGCTTTGATGCCGACGCAACGACCAGGCAGCCAGCTCATAAGGGCTGGCCGGCAGTTCGCAGGGCAGCTGCGCGACCTCACCCAGGCATTGCTGGATGAATTCCCTGGCTTGCGGGTGCCCCGGTTCGGGTTCGTCCAGCAGTTGGCGATAAAGGCTCTGCCAGGGACCAGTGGCAGGAGCGAAGGAAATCCGTTGTGCGGCAGGCGTGTCGATGAAACTGGCGATCGACATGGGTCAAGTCTCCTGAAAAAACGGGGGGCCATGTTCTGTTTAGGAGGGCTCTGCCTGGATAAAGATTCCACCTAAATTCGCTTCGCTCGGCGCTGCATCAAACAGGTTGAACCCAGGCCGCCGGCCACCCCTCAACTGCAGGAGTTCTGGGAGTAGGCGGGTCATGACCACGAGCACGTTCGGCATCGAAGAGGAGTACTTTCTGACCGACCTGGCGAGTCGCTGCGTGGCGCAGCAGGGGGTCGAGGCCTTTGCCGTGTCCAGCCGTCGCGCATTGGGCCAGTGCGTGACGCGCGAGATGTTCGCCGCGCAGTTCGAAGTGGTGACGCCTGTGCTCACCAGCCTCGAAGAGGCGTGCAACTTTCTCGGCCAGGCGCGCCGCACCATGGCCGAGAAGGCCAGCGAATTCGGCTGTGGCATCCTCGCTGCCGGCACCCATCCACTGGGGCAATGGCGTAGCGTGCAGGCGACCAACATGGCGCGCTATCGGGCGATTTTCGACGATTACCGCATCGTCGCCAGCCGCAGCGTGCTGGCCGGCCTGCATGTGCATGTCGGTGTGCCTGAAGGTATCGACCGCATCCGTCTGATGAACCGCCTGACGCCCTGGCTGCCGCTATTGCTGGGGCTGAGTGCATCCTCGCCATTCTGGGATGGCCGGCCCTGCGGCCTGATGAGCTACCGCCAGGCCGTCTGCGATGAATGGCCGCGCATGGGCATTCCCGATCACTTTCGCGATGACGCCGAATACCAGCGCTACCTCAAGGTGATGACCGCTACCGACTGCATCGGCTCGGCCGTCAACCTGTGGTGGAACATTCGCCCGTCGTTACGCTTTCCCACGCTCGAGCTGCGCATCGCCGACGCCTGTCCGCAACTGCAGGATGCCCTGTGCATCGCCGGGTTGTTCCGCGCCATGCTCGGCCACGCGCTGGATGCCCCACACCATGACTGGTTCGACGACCCGCTGACACGCATCCTCACCCTGGAAAATCGCTGGCGGGCCAAGCGCCGCGGGCTGCGCGGGCTGTTCATCGAACCGCGTAGCCAGAACACCTTGCCGTTCGCCGCCTGGCTGGATCAGGTGCTGGCCTGCATCGCCGAGCAGATCGCGCCCGAGGAGCGCTGGATCATGGCCCACGCGCGCAAGCTGGCCCGTATCGGCGGCAGCGCCGAAGCCCAGCTTGGCCTCTATCGCCGCGCCCGCAGCGGCGGCGCAGAGCATCGAGCAGCCGTGCGTGAAGTGGTGGACACGCTGATGCAACAGACATCCCTGCAGGACGTTCGGCAGATAGCCTGAACATCTGCCCGGCAGCGATTTCGGAACTAGACACATGCCTAATCCGGGAGAAGCCTCATGCAAGCATTGACCTATCACGGCAGTCACGATGTACGGGTGGAACGGGTACCTGACCCGATCATCGAACAGCCCGACGACATCATTCTGCGAGTTACCGCCACGGCGATCTGCGGCTCGGATCTGCACCTGTATCGCGGCAAGATTCCGCAGGTCAAGGAGGGCGATATCTTCGGCCACGAGTTTATGGGCGTGGTCGAGGAGGTCGGCCCGCAAGTCACCGCAGTCAGCAAGGGCGACCGGGTTATCGTGCCTTTCGTCATTGCCTGCGGCGACTGCTTCTTCTGCCAGATGGACCTGCATGCGGCCTGCGAAACCACCAACCCGGGGCGCGGCGCGATTCTCAACAAGAAGCAGATTCCGTCAGGCGCGGCACTGTTCGGCTACAGCCATCTGTATGGCGGCGTGCCGGGCGGGCAGGCCGAGCTGGTACGCGTGCCCAAGGCCAATACCGGGCCGTTCAAGGTGCCGGACGTGCTCGATGACGAGCAGGTGCTGTTCCTCACCGACATCCTGCCCACCGGCTACCAGGCGGCCGTCAATGCCGGAGTCAAGCCCGGCAGTCGCGTGGCGATCTACGGGGCCGGCCCGGTGGGACTGATGAGCGCTGCCTGCGCGCGCATGCTCGGGGCCGAGCAGATCTTCATGGTCGATCATCACGATTACCGCCTGGCCTATGCCCAGCAGACCTATGGCGTGATACCGATCAACTTCGACGAGGTCGACGACCCGGCCAGCGCCATCATCGAGCAGACGCCAGGGCACCGCGGCGTGGATGCGGTGATCGACGCGGTGGGCTTCGAAGCCAAGGGCAGTCTTACCGAAACCGTGCTGACCACGCTCAAGCTGGAGGCCAGCAGCGGCGTGGCGCTGCGCCAGTGCATCGCGGCCGTGCGCCGTGGCGGCACGGTGAGCGTGCCGGGCGTCTATGCAGGCTTCATCCACGGCTTTCTGTTCGGCGACGCCTTCGACAAGGGGCTGACGTTCAAGATGGGCCAGACCCATGTTCACCCGTTGCTGCCAACATTGCTGGAGCATATCCAGCGGGGCGAGCTGAACCCGGAAATCATCATCAGTCACCGCATGTCGCTGGCCGATGCGGCCGAGGGTTATCGCCTGTTCGACTCGCGGCGCGAGCAATGCCGCAAGGTGATTCTGCGGCCCTGAGCCGGAATCGACCGCTGGCCCGATTCTCTGAACCTTTGGCGCCCGATAGGCCTTCTAAATCTCACGGGCGCCGCAATTGGCCTTCGTCATGCAACCATCAGGAGAAATGCCATGTCATTGACCCAAAACGTCCCTCGTATCGAACGCGCCATCTCGCTCGCTACAGGCGCTACTGCCATCGTCGCTGGTGTCTGCCAGGGCGGGACTTCGGGTGTGCTCAAGGCCCTTGGCGGCGCCGCGCTGCTGCAGCGTGGGCTGAGTGGGCACTGTGTAGTCAAGGGGCTGATCAGCGACCCCAAAGCCGAACTGGAGTGCCTGCGCGAGCGCGTAGCCGAACTGCGCGCCGCACTGCCGCGCCTGCAGAAGGAAGTGGATACCTTGAAAGGGCGCCAGGATAGCCGCCTGGACCATGCCGTCGAGGAAACCTTCCCGGCCAGCGACCCGATCTCGCCATAAGCCGAGCGTACGGGCGATGGCGCTAGTGCGCCGTCGCCACACGTGACACCTGTCGATCGAAGGAGGCATCCATGAAAGACACCACCCCAGGTCCAACCCAGGAACAGATCGATGAAAAGGCGCTGGACTTCACCGATGACGAAGACAGTCTCGGTACGGGCGAGCCCTCGTTGCAGCAGACTGCGCGTGCGTCGTCCGGCAGCGAGGAGGAAATCGGCCTGACCGGTGCCGCAACGCTCGGCGAAAGCGAGCACGAGGACAACGTAAGCCTCGATGATATGAGCCCGGATACCCTGATCGACGACAGCGGCGCGCGCTCACCATTCGAGCGCGGCGGCGATGGCGCCAACGATGAAGAGCTCAGCGTGGTCGACGAGACCGAGGTCGGTGGCGGTTTCGGCCTCGACGAAGCGGAGCTGGCACGCTCGGCGCCACTCGACGGCAAACCCTGGAGCGACGAGGTGGTACCCACCGACGAGGAGCGCAAGCCATGAACGCACCTACCTGCGCCTGTCCACACTGCGATTGCACGGCGGAGTCCCGCGACTGGGTGCACGAAGTTGCGGGCGATGATCTGGTCTACTGCTGCGAGGCCTGCATGCAGCGCCATCCCAAAGGCATGGTGCAGTGCCAGAGCGCTGGCTGCGACTGCGGCGAGCGGGTGGCGCGTGAACGGGAGCAAACTCCCTAGCTTCTGTTCGAGAAGCCGTCGCGCACGGGTCAGGCGATGCACAAAGCAGGTGAAAAACGGACGGGCTCGCATTCGAATTTACGAGCGAGCAATCCGAATCCGTTTTTGACGACGCCTCAATGAGCGTCGGTGCTTTTCATAGAGGGCGCTGAAACTAGCACCGTTCGATCAGAGTCATGCGCGTTTGATCCCGTCTCCCATACCTGGGAGACGGGCCGGGTATAGCTGAAAATACCGCCAAACTGCTGCCACTGCGCGCCGCCTTCAGGCAGCGTGCTTGCGCAGCGCCTGCAGCAATTCGTCCTTGCGCATGCTGGAGCGGCCAGCGATGTCGCGCTTGCGCGCCAGGTCCATCAGCTCGGTCTTGTTCATCGCCTCCAGGCGCTGGCCCGGCCGCGGTTTGCCTTCACGGGTGGCCGCCGCACGATGTGCCGATGAACTACGTGCTGCCTTCTTGCTGGCCGCGCTGGTCTTGCGTCCGGAACCGCCAGCCTTGTCGCCACCACCGGACTGCTTGTTGACCGTGGCCCAGGCCCGCGCCTCGGCCTCATCCTGCGGGATGCCGCGATCCTTGTAGCTGTCCTCGATGTGTTCGGCCTTGCGCTTCTGTTTCTCGGTGTACTTGTCTTTGCTGCCACGTGGCATGAGCGTTCTCCCGATTCGCCATGCAGCGGAATTGCCCATGGCGCCTATTCGCAATGAATGCACGGCAGGGCGATTGGTTCCCCGTTTCGGATAACCGGGCGGCGCGGATCAAGCGAACCTCTTGGCGCTTTCTTCGCTCAGAACAGGAACGCTTCTGCAGAGTTGACGCATATGGACATCCTTGAGCGAATTCTTACCACCCTGGTGCAGGAATTTTCCGACCTTGGCCAGGTGGAACACATCACCCGCGCCACGTTGCGCCTGGTCCTGGCCATGGTTCTCGGTGGCCTGCTCGGCTACGAGCGCGAGGTGATGGGCAAGGCCGCCGGCATTCGCACGCACATGCTGGTGTGCCTGGGCGCGGCGATCTTCGTCATGGCCCTGGAGCAGGACGGCGCCGAAGCCGACGCCATGAGCCGGGTGATTCAGGGTATCGCTGCCGGTGTGGGCTTTCTCGGCGCGGGCACCATTCTCAAGGGGCAGAACATCTCCGACGTCAAAGGCCTGACCACCGCAGCCGGCCTGTGGGCTTCGGCGGCCATTGGCGTTGCCGTCGGCCTTGGTCGGGAAGCCACTGCGGTGCTGTCCACGGTGGTCGTGCTGGTGGTGCTGCATCTTATGCCGCTGATGGTCGATCCGAACGTCAAGGTCAAGCCGGATGACGAGAACGATCCCAGGCCATGAGCACAGGCAATGAACGCTTCGACCGGGCAAAAACTGCCTGAACTTTTCTCGCGGCTACGGCCTCGGTATTTCATGCAGGCCCAGCGTCTCTCTCGCGGCTCATGGCCTGCTCACCAATCCCTTGAAAACGTCCGCCAGGCGTAGAGGAGCCAGGAAAGATGCCGTCCCCGCAGCATGCCGACCAGACCGTTACTCACGCCATCGCCCAGCCTCGGCTGGCCATCGAAGCGGTTCAACCAACCATCGAGGGTGGCCGCTTCGCCAGCAAATGCCAGTGTGGCCGGCCGCAGCCGGTCAGTGCGGTGATCTTCAGCGACGGCCATGAGCAGCTGGCCGCCGACCTTTTGTGGCGCGCCAACGGCGAAGCCACCTGGCAGCGCACGCCGATGCAGGCGCTGGGCAATGACCGCTGGAGCGCCACGTTGCACATCGACCAGCAGGGCCGCGGCGAATTTGCCATAGAAGCCTGGCTGGACGTGTACGCCAGCTTCCGCCAGGAGCTGGTGAAGAAGCTTGGCGCCGGCGTGCCGGTGGAACTGGAACTGCAGGAGGGCGCCGATCTGGTTCGGCGCATCGCCGCGCAGGCGCCGGAAGGATTGCGTGCCGAACTGGCGGCGCTGATCGAGCGCATGGAGGCCTCGCAGTCACAGGCCGAGCGCGAAGCCGTGCTGATCGACCCGTCTGTCAACGATCTGATGCGCCGCGCCGAGTATCGTCCGCACCTGCTGCGCACGCCGAACTACCCGCTGGACGTCGAGCGCAGCCTGGCCGAATTCGCCAGCTGGTACGAGCTGTTTCCCCGCTCGCTGGGCGACGAGCAGCGCCACGGCACGTTCGCCGACGTGCATGCACGTATTCCAGAAATCGCCCGAATGGGCTTCGACGTGCTGTATTTTCCGCCCATCCATCCCATCGGCCGGGCGCACCGCAAAGGGCCGAACAACAGCCTCAAGGCCGGCCCCAACGACCCAGGCAGTCCCTATGCGATCGGCAGCGAGGAGGGCGGCCACGAGGCTGTGCACCCGCAGCTCGGCAGCCTCGAGGATTTTCGTCAGCTGGTCCGTGTGGCCCGCGACCACGGCCTGGAAGTAGCGCTGGATTTCGCCGTGCAGTGCTCGCCCGATCACCCCTGGCTCAAGCAGCACCCTGGCTGGTTCAGCTGGCGGCCGGACGGCAGCATTCGCCATGCCGAGAACCCGCCGAAGAAGTACGAGGACATCGTCAACGTCGAGTTCTATGCCGAAGCGGCCATGCCTGATCTCTGGCTGGCATTGCGCGACGTGGTGCTGGGCTGGGTGGAGCAGGGCGTTACGCTGTTTCGCGTCGACAATCCGCACACCAAGCCGATGCCATTCTGGGAGTGGCTGATCGCCGACGTGCGTGAACGCCATCCCGAGGTGATTTTCCTCTCCGAGGCCTTCACCCGCCCGGCGATGATGGCGCGTCTGGGCAAGCTCGGCTTCAGCCAGAGCTACACCTACTTCACCTGGCGCAACACCAAGGCCGAGCTGGAGACCTATCTGACCGAACTGAATCAGGCGCCCTGGCGCGACTGTTACCGGCCGAACTTCTTCGTCAACACGCCGGACATCAACCCGTATTTCCTGCAGCGCAGTGGCCGCCCCGGCTTTCTCATCCGCGCCGCGCTGGCGACCATGGGTTCCGGGCTGTGGGGCATGTATTCGGGCTTCGAACTGTGCGAGGCCGAGCCGGTGCCGGGCAAGGAGGAGTACTTCGATTCGGAGAAGTACCAGCTGCGCCCACGCGACTACCAGGCACCCGGCAACATCAACGCCGAGATCGCCCGACTCAACCAGATCCGCCGCGAGAACCCGGCGCTGCAGACCCACCTGGGCTTCCAGGCCTACACCGCGTGGAACGACAACATCCTCTACTTCGGCAAGCGCACCGCGGATCTGAGCAACTTCATCCTGATCGCCGTCAGCCTCGATCCGCACCACGCCCAGGAGGCGCATTTCGAACTGCCGCTGTGGGAGCTGGGCCTGCCTGACGACGCCGATCTGCACGGCGAAGACCTGATGAACGGTCACCGCTGGACCTGGCACGGCAAGGTGCAGTGGATGCGTATCGAACCCTGGCACCTGCCATTCGGCATCTGGCGAATCCAGACCGTAGGCTGAACAACGGAGTAGCACCATGGCCAAGCGCAGCGCCGGCAAGACCTTTCTCAACGACCCGCAGTGGTACAAGGACGCGGTAATCTACCAGGTCCACGTAAAGTCGTTCTTCGACGCCAACAACGACGGCATCGGCGACTTTCAGGGCCTGATCGACAAGCTCGACTACATCGCCGACCTCGGCGTCAACACCCTCTGGCTGCTGCCGTTCTACCCGTCGCCACGCCGTGACGATGGCTACGACATCGCCATGTACCGCGGCGTGCATCCGGATTACGGCTCGTTGAGCGATGCCCGGCGGTTCATCGCCGAGGCGCACCGGCGCGGCCTGCGCGTGATCACCGAGCTGGTGATCAACCATACCTCGGACCAGCACCCCTGGTTCCAGCGTGCGCGCCGGGCGAAGAAGGGCTCCAAGGCCCGTGACTATTACGTCTGGTCCGACAGCGACGAAAAATACGCCGGCACGCGGATCATCTTCATCGACAGCGAGAAGTCCAACTGGACCTGGGACGCGGTGGCCGGCCAGTACTTCTGGCACCGTTTCTACTCGCACCAGCCGGACCTCAATTTCGACAACCCCAAGGTGCTCGAAGCCGTGCTCGGTGTGATGCGCTTCTGGCTCGACATGGGCGTTGACGGCCTGCGCCTGGACGCCATCCCGTACCTGATCGAGCGCGACGGCACCAGCAGCGAGAACCTGCCGGAGACCCACTCCGTGCTCAAGCGCATCCGTGCCGAACTGGACGCGCGTTACCCGGATCGCCTGCTGCTGGCCGAGGCCAACCAGTGGCCGGAGGACACCCGACCGTACTTCGGTGAAGATGACGAGTGCCACATGGCCTTCCACTTCCCGCTGATGCCGCGCATGTACATGGCTATCGCCCAGGAAGATCGCTTTCCGATCACCGACATCCTGCGCCAGACGCCGGAAATCCCGCCCAATTGCCAGTGGGCGATCTTCCTGCGCAACCACGATGAGCTGACCCTGGAGATGGTCACCGACGATGAGCGCGACTACCTGTGGAACTACTACGCCGCCGACAGCCGCGCGCGCATCAACCTCGGCATTCGCCGGCGTCTGGCGCCGCTGGTAGGGCGCGACCGCAGGCGCATCGAGCTGCTCAACAGCCTGCTGCTGTCGATGCCTGGCACGCCGACGCTGTACTACGGCGACGAGATCGGCATGGGCGACAACATCTACCTTGGCGACCGCGACGGCGTGCGCACGCCGATGCAATGGTCGGTGGACCGCAACGGCGGCTTTTCCCGTGCCGACCCGGCCAGCCTGGTGCTGCCGCCGATCATGGATTCGCTGTATGGCTTCCAGACCATCAACGTCGAGGCGCAGGCGCGCGACCCGCATTCGCTGCTCAACTGGACACGGCGCATGCTCGCCATCCGCAACCAGCACAAGGCCTTTGGCCGTGGCTCGCTGACCATGCTGGCGCCGAGCAACCGGCGCATTCTCGCCTACCTGCGCACGCATCGCGGCGAGGATGGCAATGAGCAGCAGATCCTCTGCGTGGCCAACCTGTCCAGTGCGGCGCAGGCCGTCGAGCTGGAGCTGGCCGACTACTGTGATCGGGTGCCGGTAGAGATGATCGGCGGCGCCTCGTTCCCGCCCATAGGCCAGCTCACCTACCTGCTGACGCTGCCGCCGTACGGTTTCTACTGGTTCTACCTGGCCGACGCCTCGCAGATGCCCAGCTGGCATCTGAAGCCGGTCGAACGTATGCCTGAACTGCAGACCCTGGTGCTCGGCCGTACCCTGAGCGAAGTGATGGAGGGGCGTGCGCGGCAGACGCTGGAACGTGAGTCGCTGCCGCTTTATTTGCCCAAGCGCCGCTGGTTCGCGGGTGAGCAGCAACCGTCCGCCGCGGTCAGCCTGCTGTACGTGATGCCGTTGGCCGAGGGCGCCAATGCGCCGCTGCTGGCCGAGGTGCAGGTGACCGGCGCGGCCGGCGTCGAGCACTACCGCCTGCCGCTTGCCGCGGTGCCCGAGCGCGCCGAGGGCAACGACCTGCCTCAGCAACTGGCGCTGGCTCGTCTGCGCCGCGGCCGCCACGTCGAGCTATTGACCGATGCCTTCAGCCTGCCGCAGTTCAGCCAGCAAGTGCTGCGCCTGCTGCGCGAACAGGCAGTACTGCGCACCAGCGGCGGAGAACTGCAGTTCCGCGCCGAGGCAGCGCTACTGGCGCTCGACAACCTCGACAAGAGCGACGTCAAGCTGCTCTCCGCGGAGCAGTCCAACAGCTCGGCGCTGATCGGCGAGCAGGTGCTGCTCAAGCTGTTGCGCCGCGGTTTTGCCGGCATCCATCCGGAAGTGGAGATGGGCCGTTTTCTCAGCGATCACGGTTACGCCAATGTCGCGCCTTTTCTCGGCGAGGTGGTACGGGTCGACGAGGACGGCCAGCCTCATACCCTGATGGTGGCGCAACGGTATCTGGACAACCAGGGCGACGCCTGGCAATGGACGCTCAATACCCTCGACCGGGCGATCCGCGACGAACTGGCCGGTGGTACCGCCGATCCCGATGTCGATGCACTTAGCGAACTGGAGAAATTCGCCGGTGTGCTCGGCAAGCGCGTTGGCGAAATGCACGCAGTGCTGGCGCGGCCGGTGGAAAGTCCGGATTTCGGCTACCAGCTCAGCAGCGAGCAGGACAGCGCCCGCTGGGCCGAATCCATTGCTGCGCAACTGCGGGACGCCTTGCAGGCGCTGAAAAAACAGCGTGACGGCTTGAGTCCGGTGACTGCCGACCAGGCCGACTGGTTGCTGGCCAGGGAAACGCCTTTGCTGGCAGCGGTCGAGCGCCTGGCGACGCGAGCCGCAGGCGGCCTGCGCATCCGCGTGCATGGCGACCTGCACCTGGGCCAGGTGCTGGTAGTGCAGGGCGATGCCTACATCATCGATTTCGAAGGCGAGCCCAACCGCTCGCTGGAGGAGCGACGCCAGCGCCACAGTCCGTTCAAGGACGTTGCCGGCATGTTGCGCTCCTTCGACTACGCGGCTGCGGTAGCGCAACGCAATGTCGGCGGCGTGGACGGCGCGGTGGATGCCCAGCAGGTGGTGCGCGGCGTCGTGGCGCGCTACCGCGAGCAGTCGTGCAAGGCCTTCCTCGATGCCTATCGCCTGGCCGCCAACGGGCTGCCTCACGAATGGTACGAACGCGACGGCGAGGGCGCAGCCCTCGACCTGTTCTGCCTGGAAAAGGCCGTCTATGAAATCGTCTACGAAAGCGGCCACCGCCCCGACTGGCTCGATGTCCCGCTGCAGGGACTGGTGGATCTCGCTCATCAACTACCTGGAGTGCGAACTTGAATCAGATCAGAGTGCAGCGCCTGCAACGCGCCGAGGACGGCGATCCGTTCAGCTTCCTCGGGCCACATCCGCAGGGCGACGAGACCCTGGTACGGGTTTGGCAGCCGGGTGCCGATGCCGTCGACCTGCTGGCCAGCGATGGCTCGCCACTGGGGCGCATGCACTGCAGCGACCCGGAGGGCCTGTTCGAGCTGCAGCTGCCCCAGTCGCAGCGTTACCGCCTGCGCATCCATTGGCCAGGCAGCGTGCAGGAAACCGAAGATCCCTATGCCTTCGGCCCGCTGCTGGGTGACACCGACCTCTACCTGTTCGCCGAGGGCAATCACCGTCAGCTGTGGCGTTGTCTGGGTGCCGCACCGGTGGAGCATGAAGGCGTGCCTGGCGTGCGCTTCGCCGTTTGGGCGCCCAATGCACGGCGGGTGTCGGTGGTCGGCGACTTCAACAGCTGGGACGGCCGCCGCCACCCCATGCGCCTGCGCTACCCGGCGGGCGTGTGGGAGCTGTTCATCCCGCGCCTGCAGCCGGGCGAGTGCTACAAGTACGAAATCCTCGGCCCGAACGGCGTGCTGCCGCTGCGTGCCGATCCCATGGCGCAGGCCACCGAGACGCCTCCGGCCACCGCCTCAAAGGTGCCGCAGGGCGAGAGCTTCGCCTGGCAGGACCAGCAGTGGATGAGCGAGCGCGAGCAGCGCCAGGCATCGCAGGCACCTCTGGCGATCTACGAGCTGCATGCCGGCTCCTGGCAGTGGCAGGACGATCAGGCACCGGACTGGGACGCGCTGGCCGAGCGGCTGATTCCCTACGTGCAGGACATGGGGTTCACGCATATCGAGCTGATGCCGATCATGGAACATCCGTTCGGCGGCTCCTGGGGTTACCAGCCGCTGTCGATGTTCGCGCCCACCGCGCGTTTCGGCAGCCCGCAGCGCTTCGCCGCCTTCGTCGATAGCTGCCATCGCGCAGGCATCGGCGTGATCCTCGACTGGGTGCCGGGACACTTTCCCAACGACGCCCACGGCCTGGCCGAGTTCGACGGCACCGCGCTGTATGAGTACGCGCACCCGTTCGAGGGCTTTCACCCGGACTGGAACACCTGCATCTACAACCTCGGCCGCACCGAGGTGCACGGTTTCATGCTGGCCAGCGCGCTGTACTGGCTGCGCGAATACCACGTCGACGGCCTGCGCGTGGATGCAGTGGCTTCGATGCTCTATCGCGACTATTCGCGTGAAGCGGGGCAGTGGATTCCCAACCGCCACGGCGGGCGCGAGAATCTGGAGGCCATCGAATTTCTCCAGCATCTCAACGAAGTGGTGCACAGCGAAGTGCCCGGCGCACTGGTGATCGCCGAGGAATCAACCGCCTGGCCCGGAGTCAGCCGCCCGGTGCAGCAGGGCGGCCTGGGCTTCAGCCACAAATGGAACATGGGCTGGATGAACGACAGCCTGAGTTACATCCAGCAGGACCCTATGTACCGCCTGCACCATCACCATCAGATCACCTTCGGCTTGCATTACGCCTTTTCCGAACGCTTCATCCTGCCGATCTCCCACGACGAGGTGGTGCACGGCAAGCGCTCGTTGCTCGGGCGCATGCCCGGCGATCGCTGGCAACAATTCGCCAACCTGCGCCTGTTTCTCGCGCTGATGTGGAGCCACCCGGGCAAGAAATTGCTGTTCATGGGCTGCGAGTTCGGCCAGTGGCGCGAGTGGAACCACGACCAGCAACTGGACTGGTACCTGCTGCAGTATCCCGAGCATGCGGCCGCCCAAGCGCTGCTACGTGAACTGAATCGCCTGTACCGCGCAGAGCCGGCGATGCATCGCCTCGACGATCAGGACAGCGGCTTTCAGTGGCTGATTGGCGATGACGCGCGCAACAGCGTATTCGCCTGGCTACGCAGGGGCGGCGAGGGCAGCGCGCCGCTGCTGGTGGTGCACAACTTCACCCCGCAGGTGCTCGACGGCTACCGCATCGGCGTGCCGCACGCCGGCCGCTGGCAGGTGCTGCTCAATACCGATGAGCGCCGCTGGAGCGGCTCGGGCGCCGGCACGCAGGGCGAACTGCACAGCGAGCAGATGGCCGCTCACGGCCAGACCGACTCGTTGAATCTGCAGCTGCCGCCGTTGGGCACATTGATTCTGCGACCGGCGCAATAAGCGTCGCCGCTGAAGCGCCTCCCACAGAGAGCGAGATGTAACGTGGGAGTGATGATGCTCCGGCCCAACAAGGCGCCGGGCTCATAGTGGGAGAGGTTTAGCCAATCGCGGCTAGCAGGCTGTTGAAAAACTACCTGCGTTGGCAATACCGCGTTAAAAACGGCCTCGCGTGCGAGCCCAGTCAAAATGCTCATTTACAGCACGTAAACTGCGCTTTTTCGGCCGTTTTTGCCTTGTCTTGCCTGCCTCGCCTACGTTTTTCAGCGGCCTGCTAAAGCCCCTCCCAAAAAGGTGGGTCAGTGAGCGGAAGTCACGCCGCGCAGCACGGTGTCGTTGGCCATGCGGCTATGGCCGGAGGCGA
Organism: Pseudomonas sp. UBA7530; assembly: GCF_002479365.1. Taxonomy (NCBI): domain Bacteria; kingdom Pseudomonadati; phylum Pseudomonadota; class Gammaproteobacteria; order Pseudomonadales; family Pseudomonadaceae; genus Pseudomonas; species Pseudomonas sp. UBA7530. Next base: position 156,626 of record NZ_DLMS01000001.1, on the reverse strand, counting down.
TATTGCCCAGCGAGACCACGCCCACCAGGCGTTTTTCGCGGTTGAGCACCGGCAGCCGACGTACCTGGATATCCGCCATGTTGGCGGCCACATGCTCGACATCTTCGTCATCGAAGCAATAGCGCACGTTGCTGCTCATCACCTGACGTACCGGAGTATTGCCGTCCAGTCCGGCGGCCACCGCGCGCACGGCGATGTCGCGGTCGGTGACCATGCCGATCAGCCGATCGCCCTCGTTGATCAGCAATGCACCGCTGTCGATATCGGCCATCAGTTTGGCGGCATCGCGAATGCTGCGCTCGGGGTCGAGGGTGCGAACGTTGCGAGTCATGATCTTGCTGATTTTCATCGGTGTCTCCTGTGGCAGTTGAAAGGGCGAATGCCCGAGATGAACCGCGGCGAGATCACGGCGATTCAGGAATAGCGCACCAGATGGTGTGGGTAGTCGCCTACCCGTGCGCCTACCACCATCTCGCTGACCCAATCGATCAGGATGCGTGTATAGGCCTGCTGGTGGCGGTCCTCGCTGAGCCCGTGGTCGGCGCCGGCCATGGTCCGGTGGGTCAGCGAGTGCGCCTTGTCGAAGGCGTTGCGATAGCTCATCAGCGTGGTGTGCGGGACGAAATCGTCGTGCTCGGACTCCACCAGCAGCACATCCCCGCGAAATTCGGAGCAAGCGCCGAGCGCCAGATTGTCCTGCGCGCTCAGCGGCGTGCGGCGGTACTCGGCCAGGCGCGCGACGTCCAGCTTGCGTTTGGGCAGTTGCCATTGCTCGTCCCAGTACAGCGCCGGCACTCGCAGAGCCAACCAGCGCACCGGACGCCGCACGCTGAGCAGGGTGGCGAGGTAGCCGCCGTAGCTGGTGCCGATCACTGCGATGCAATCGGGGTCAACCGCTTCGTGTGCAGCCAGCAGATCGTAGGCGGCGAGGATGTCAGCCAGATTGTCCTCGCGCGATACCTGCTCCTGCGCCTCGATGTTGCGCTCATGCCCGCGCAAATCGAAGGTCAGGCACACGCAACCCAACCCGGCGATGCCACGGGCACGCGCCAGATCGCGTTGCTGGCTGCCGCCCCAGCCGTGTACGAAAAGCACACCGGGCACCTTATTCGGGGGTGTCAGCAGGGTGCCAGCGATGTGCTGATCCTCCACCAGAATGTCCAGGCTCTGGCTACAGGCGCTCATAACGGGCCTACCTTGACGTACTTGGTCAGCGGGCCGTCCTTGCTGTCCTGTCCGTGATAGAGACAGATCGCGCCCGCTGGCGGGGGAACGTCCCGATAATATTCATGGGTCGAGGCCTGTAGCGTTTGCAGTTGCGCGTCATTCATGAATGCCTCCAGGGCAAAGATTTCCGCCGCACTGGCACCGCCGACGCGCCAGGACTGTTCCAGCACGCCACTGCGTGACTGCCCTTGCGCATTCAGCCCCTGCGCCACGTCGTAGTTGCGCCGCGAGGTCTGGATCGAGGGGTAGACCTGCAGCGCCGCCAGTTCGAATATGCGCGCCTGCTGTACAGCGAGGCGCACGGCGCGCGGCAGATCCAATGTCATCAGAGCCAGGTAGTCGCCGCGCACCAGAGTCAGTTGCGAGCCGCCATAGACCTGATTGCCCTGGCCGTCATCGGTCAGCTGCTGGGTGCCGTGGTAGCTCAAGGTGACGCCCGCCACCCGGATCTGGCCGACGCTGTAGGTAGTGGGCTGCTGCAGGTCTTCTTCCAGGACCAGGCCCTGTTCCATCACACGCTGCTCATCCAGCGCCGCCAGTGCGTTGTCCAGCTCGGTACGCGAACGCACTGCCTGCTGACCCCGGCCACCGGTGCCGTCGACCGGCTTCAGGCGAATCGGCCCATCGCGCAACAGGCGTTGCCCTGCCTCGGCAGCGTCCTCCAGATCAAAAACGCTGAAGCCCTGCAAAGTGACGCTCTCGACCTGCCGGGCGAAACGCTCGGACCAGCCCACAGGCAGGTGGCGAGGGGCGTCGAGGCTTGGGTGGCTGATGGCCTTGGTGGCGAGAAAGGCGTGTTCGACCTGCCCGCCGAAGAAATCCTCAGGTCCATCGATGCCCAGCGCTGCGACATCGCCGACCATCGTGTCTTCGGGCAGGAAATAGTGGTGGCCGCGAATCTGGGTGCCCGGCTGGTGCGGACCGAGGAAGGGACAACCGAGTAGTTTTGCCAGCTTTTCGCCGAGCAGACGCTGTACCGTGCGTTCGTGGTCCATATGCCGGACGGTGCCAGGCAGCAGGAGCAAGCCGTTGTAATTACCCATCATCAATCGCGCCAAGTGCCGCCGGCACTTTCGCAGTCAATGCGTACCTGCTTGAGGTCGCCCGCCTGGTAGTAATGAGTGACCACCTTGGCCTCGTTGGGCACGGCGGGGCGCGCTTTGCCCTGGTCATCGTCGCGGGAGCGATAGTTGCTCAGGGTTTCCTGGGTCAGTGCTGCTTCGCAGGTGCCCAGCCTGGCCTCGGCGCAGCTGGCTACCTTGCGTTGCTCGGTATTGATCATGTCGTCGGTTTCGTTATGGCACGACCAGTCGATGGCGCCTTCGTCCGTGCCGGTGAATTCGTAGCAGAACTCCTGGGCAACCTCCGCGATGGCGTCGCTGGAAGCCCTGGCACTGACATGGCAGGCCTCGGCCAATGCGTCGCCGGCCGCTAGCGCGCCGACCAGAAGGCCGGGAATGATGGCTCGCATGATGTTCTCCTTGACAATGGCGTTCATGAGTTGTGAGGGGAATCGCCAAGTCGAAGTTCAGGCTATCTGATCAGTGGCCGCGGGCAGAAAAAACCGGAACTCATGGCCGTTGCGAAGGCCACAAAGAAAAGCCGAACGTATCGCTTCGGCTGTTATCAACGCCACGCGCGCGAGGGGATGCAGATGAGCGAACCGCACGACGAGGCCGAGAGCGCCGTAGCACAGTTCAAGGCCGCCATTCTGGCCAAGCTGCGCTACGCCGTGGGCAAGGACCCGAGCACCGCCTTCGACCATGACTGGTTCGAAGCGCTGGCCCTGGCCACTCGCGACCACATGATCGACCGCTGGGAAGAGTCCTCAGCCCAGGTCGAGCGTCAGGGCGCCAAGCGTATCTATTACCTGTCTCTGGAGTTTCTCATTGGCCGCTTGCTGATGGACAACCTGAGCAATCTCGGCCTGCTCAATGTCGCCCGCCAGGCCATGGGCGAGCTTGGAGTTGAGCTCGAGCGCATTCGCCTGGTGGAACCTGACGCAGCGTTGGGCAACGGCGGCCTCGGGCGTCTGGCAGCCTGCTTCATGGAGAGCATGGCAACGCTGCGCCTGGCCGCCCACGGCTACGGTATCCGCTATGAGCATGGCCTGTTTCGTCAGGCGATCATCGACGGCTGGCAGGCAGAGCAGACCGAAACCTGGCTGGATTTCGGCAATCCCTGGGAGTTCGAGCGTCCGGAAGTGGCCTACCGCATCGGTTTTGGCGGCGGGGTGATGACGCTGGACGACGGCACCGGCACCACGCGGCTGCACTGGCAGCCGCAGGAGAGCGTGCGCGCCATTGCCTACGACACGCCGGTGGTGGGCTGGCGCGGTGCATCGGTCAATACCCTGCGGCTGTGGCGTGCACGCGCGGAGGAGGATCTGCAGCTGGATCGTTTCAACGCCGGCGATCACTTCGGCGCGGTGGCCGGCGAGGTCCGCGCGGAAAGCATCTCGCGCGTGCTCTATCCGGCCGACGATACCGAGGCTGGCCAGGAGCTGCGCCTACGTCAGGAGTACTTCCTGGTTTCCGCCTCGCTGCAGGACCTGCTCGAACGCCATCTGCGCCTGCATAAGGATCTGCAGAGCCTGCCGCAGCACGTGGCGATCCAGCTCAACGACACCCATCCGGCCATCGCCGTGGTCGAGCTGATGCGCTTGCTGGTGGACGACCATCGCATGCCCTGGGCGCAAGCCTGGCAGCTGACGGTGGCCACCACCGCCTATACCAACCACACGCTGCTGCCGGAGGCGCTGGAATCCTGGCCGGTGGCGCTGATGGAGCGTCTGCTGCCACGGCACCTGCAGATCATCTACCTGATCAACGCCGAGCATATCGATGCGCTGCGCGCCAAGGACATCCACGATTTTCGCCTGCTGCGCGCGGTATCGCTGATCGAGGAAGACCACGGCCGTCGCGTGCGCATGGGCAACCTGGCGTTTCTCGGTGCGCACAGTATCAACGGCGTGTCCGCACTGCATACGCGGCTGATGCGCGACACGGTATTCCGTGACCTGCACCGGCTTTATCCGGACCGGGTGAACAACAAGACCAATGGCGTGACCTTCCGCCGCTGGCTGTTTCAGGTCAATCCGGGGCTCACCCATCTGCTCGTCGATGCCCTGGGCGAGCCGGTGCTGCAGCGCCCCGAGGAGCACCTCAAGGCGCTCGAACCCTACGCCGAGCGCCAGGACTTTCGCGATGAATATGCGCTATGCCGACAGCGCAGCAAGGAGGCGCTGGCCGAGCGGGTCAGGCTGTTGCTGGGGATCAACCTCGACACCACGGCCATCTTCGACGTGCACGTCAAACGTATTCACGAATACAAGCGCCAGTTGCTCAACCTGTTGCACACAGTGGCCTTGTACCAGGCCATCCGCAACGACCCGACCACCGACTGGGTGCCGCGGGTGAAGATCTTCGCCGGCAAGGCAGCGGCCAGTTATCGCCAGGCCAAGCTGATCATCAAACTGGCCAACGACATCAGCCGCACCATCAATGACGATCCCACCGTGCGCGGCTTGCTCAAGGTGGTGTTCATACCCAACTACAACGTCAGCCTGGCCGAGACCATCATTCCTGCCGCCGATCTCTCCGAGCAGATTTCCACGGCCGGGCTTGAGGCCTCAGGCACCAGCAACATGAAGTTCGCCCTCAATGGCGCGCTGACCATCGGCACGCTGGACGGTGCCAATGTGGAGATGTGCGAGCAGGTTGGCGAGGAGCATATGTTCATCTTCGGCATGACCGCCCAGCAGGTCGCCGCAAGGCAGCGCCTGGGCCTGGAAATGGGCGATGTGGTGGCTGACTCGGAACGTCTGGAAGCCGCGCTTGGCGCCATCCGCGCCGGGGTGTTCTCGCCGGATGATCCGGCGCGCTACGTGGGCTTGGTGGACTCATTGCTCTACGAAGATCGCTTCATGGTCTGCGCCGATTTCGACGCCTACTGGAAGGCGCAGCGCCAGGTCGATCAACGCTGGCAGCGGCCTGAGCAATGGTGGCGTTCGGCGGTACTCAATACCGCACGTATGGGCTGGTTTTCATCCGATCGCACCATCGCCGAATACGCCAGAGATATCTGGCAGGTGCCGCTGCCGACGCGTGAAGGGGACTGAGGCCCGGGCCTGGTCAACGTCTTGCAACGAGGCGCGGCAAGACGTTGAACAGGCTTTCAGCGCTGCACGCGGTGCGCTGGAGTGGGGGCGCCTTTCTTGGGATGCAGAATGCGTGTGACCTGTACATCGGTGAATTCGTTGGGCCATTCGAAGGTGTGCAGGGCACTGAGGTAGAAGCGCGCCTGGTCTGGCGTAAGCTGCTCACGGTCCGATTCGACTTCGACGCTATGGGGCTGGTTGTGCAGGATGTAGCTGATCAGATGCAATGGCTTGGCCATGGTATGTCTCCGGTTTTGCTGAATGATGAGAGATAGACCAACCCATCTCGCCTGCGAGTTCCCGTCATCCGTCGGGTGGCGCATGCCGGCACGCTCCGGTGGAGGGAGCAGCGCGCGGCGCAGGCGTCACTACGGTGTATTACCTGCGCTGACCGGGCTGGGTTCCTCGACCGCCTGTTCGCCACGCTTGCGCAAGGTTTTCGCGCGTTTTTCCAGGACCAGGTAGGCGACGCTGGCCACCAGCAGCGGCAGCAGGTAATAGAGCACGCGATAGGCGAGCAGGGCGGCGATCAGGCTGGCCTGGCCGTACTGGTGCTGCAGCATGGCGAGGAACACCGCCTCGAGTACGCCCAGTCCGGCAGGGATATGTGCCACTACCGCAGCCATGCAGCTGATCAGCAACACGCCGAGCACGGAAGGGTAAGACGCACCCTCCGGCAACAGCCAGAAGATCAGCGCCGCCATCAGCGACCAGTTGCTCGCACCCAGGCACAGCTGCAGCAGCGCCATTTTCAGCGACGGCAGCTTGATCGAGCGCTCACGGAAGTGCCATACCCGCTGCGTGGCGAATGCGCAGATGCCGATATAGGCGCTGACTACGCCCAGCAGGCCGAAGCCCAGCAGTTGCAACCCTGTGACGCCGAGCGCCCAGTTATCCGGTAATTGCACCAGCCGCAGGGAGAAGATCACCCCGGCCAGGGCCATGTAGCCGGTCCAGTTGGTCAACAGACTGAGACTGAGGATGCGCGTCACCGTCGAGGCGCTCAGCCCCAGGCGCATGTACAGCCGATAGCGCATCGCCACACCGCCGATCCATGTGGTGAAATTGAGGTTGAAGGCATAGCAGACCATCGCCACCGGCATGACCTGGCGTGCCGGCAGGTGATGGCGACTGTAATGACGACCCAGCAAGTCGTAGCCACTGAACACCAGATAGCTGGCTAGAACGATCAATACACCGACCAGCAGAGTCTGGGCACTGTAATCGCTGAGCGACTGACGCACTTCGCCCCAGTCCAGGTTACGGATCAGCATGTACAGCAGCACCGGCACCGCCAGCAGAAAGAACAGGGTGAGTGCACGTTTGCCCCAGCGCATCCAGGGGTTGTTCTGAGCGCCATTCATCCGGTCTTTTCCTCTTCATAGCCGCTGGCCTTGTCGACAGGCTCGAGCGGTTTCAATGTCTTGCGATGCGCCGGTAGCCAGCCGGAGATCGCGGGGAAGCGGCGCAAAAAGTGAAAGCACAGAAACACCAGAGGCGCGCGCCACCAATAGCCGCGTATCACGCGTTCGAGCTCGATGCGCTTGCAATGCGCGGCAGACAGCTCGAGCAAATGGTCGTGAAGGTATTGGTTGAAGGGCCGGTCCTGAATCACCAGGTTAGCTTCCAGATTCAGCGCCAGGCTCAGTGGGTCAAGGTTGCTCGAGCCCACCGTGGACCACACGTCATCCACCAATGCCACCTTGCCGTGCAGCGGGCGCTGGCAGTATTCGTAGATCACCACACCGTCACGCAGCAGGTAGTTGTAAAGCAGGCGCGAGAAGACCTGCACCCAGCGCATGTCCGGCTGTCCCTGAAGAATCAGAGTCACTTGCACGCCGCGTCGCGCTGCATTGCGCAAGGCGCGGAGCACGCGATAACCCGGAAAGAAATAGGCATTGGCGATCACGATGCGTTTGCGCGCCAGTTCGAAGACGCGCAAGTGCTCATCTTCGATATCCGTGGTGTGACGCTCGTTGTCGCGCTCCAGCAGCATAATGCGAGCGTCTCCGGTCTCCTGCGTGTTGGCCTGTACCGGGCTCGGTCCAGCCAGGGCGGGGCGCAACAGGCGTAGCGTGCAGGTATGCAGGTCGGCAACGATAGGCCCGGTCACCTCCACGGCGTAGTCCTGCTTGGCCATCTCGCCATAATCGCCGAGGTGGTCGGCCGAATAGTTGATCCCGCCGACAAAGGCTCGCTCGCCGTCGATCACCACGATCTTGCGATGCAGGCGGCGGAACAGGTTGGTGCGCATGCCGAAACGCCGCGGGGCGGGGTCGAAGACATGGATTTTCACCCCTTCGCGCGTCATTGCCGCCACATATTCATTTTGCAGGTCGGCGGTGCCGTAGCCGTCCACGGCGATGACCACGCGCACACCGCGCCGCGCCGCCTCGATCAGCACTTCCTGCAGCTCCAGGCCAACCTTGTCTTCACGGATGATGAAGGTTTCCAGCAGTACCTCGACGCGCGCCGCGCGAATGCATTCGAACACCCGCGGGTAATAGCCCTCGCCATTGATCAACAGGCGCAGATGGTTGCCGTCTCGCCACATGCCGCTCACAGATGAATCTCCGCTGCCAGTGGCGCGTGGTCGGACAAATGCGACCAGGGCCGGGTAGACAACACCTGCGGCTCGTGCGCCGTGGCGTTGCGGGTATAGATACGATCCAGGCGCAGCAGCGGCATGCGTGCCGGAAAACTGCGCGCCGGCTTGCCGTGCCGATGTTCGAAGGCCTCGCGCAGGCCGTGCGGTGCCAACTGCTCGTCTGCACGCAAACGCCAGTCGTTGAAGTCGCCAGCCAGAATCACCGGGGCGCTGGGGTCGAAAGTCGCCAGCAGGTCGAGCAGCAGGCCGATCTGCTGACGGCGATGCGCCTCGCGCAGGCCGAGGTGCACGCACACCGCGTGCACGGCGTCGTGCCCCGGTACGTCGAGGCGGCAATGCAGCAGGCCGCGCTGCTCGGTGCCGCTGACCGTCACATCGAAGTTGTGGTGTTCTAGAATGGGGAAGCGCGAGAGCAGGGCGTTACCATGATGACCGTCCGGGTATACGGCGTTGCGCCCGTAGGCGAATTGCGGCCACATGCTGTCGGCGAGAAATTCGTATTGCGGCACGCTTGGCCAGTCGTGGAAGCGCTTGGCGTGCAGCGCATGGTTGCCGAGCACCTCCTGCAGGAAGACCAGGTCGGAGCCGGTGGCCTGCACGGCGCTACGCAGCTCCGGCAGGATAAAACGACGGTTTAGTGCGGTGAAGCCCTTGTGCGTGTTGATCGTCAGCACGCGCAGGCGCTTGACCGGTGTCACGCGGTCGATGATCACCTCCGGTTTGGCAATGGTGTTGTTCATTTTCGGCCCCGCTCGCTCACAGGCTGCCAGGCTTCTTCGAGCGTGACTCGCCGAGCGGATCTGCTTCGGCAATCACGCGATCTAAAATGGCGTCGCCATGCACCCGCTCTTCGCTGCCGTGGCTGGCGTCGTTCTTCGCCGGCTGCAATTGCACCTTGATCCAGCCGCTGTCACGACGGTCGAAGGCCTTGAAGGCTTCGATGGCATCGCTCATGGGTTTGACCTGGGTAAGGATCTTTGCCGGGTCGATGCGACCGGCCTGGACCATCTCGATCAGTTGCGGGATGTAGCGGCGATGGTTGCAATTACCCATGTTGACGCTGAGGTTCTTGTTCATCGCCTGGCCGATAGGAAAATCGCGCGCCTGCTGCGGGTAAACGCCGATGATGCCCAGCGTGCCGGCCTTGGCCAGGGCGTCGACGGCCCACTGCAGGGCCTGCTCGGGGGCGTCGCCGGGCTGCCATTCGTGGCCTTCGGGCTGGCGTGGCGAGTGGCCGTGGGCAGGGCACTGGGCATCGACGCCCACCGCATCGATGGCGCGGTCCACACCGATGCCATTGGTCAGCCGGCGCAGGGTTTCGACCGGGTCTTCACGGTCGAAGTTGATCACCTCGGCGCCCTGGCGACGGGCCATGTCCAGTCGATCGTCGAGATGATCGATGGCGAACACGCGCGCAGCGCCAAGTAGCTTGGCGCTGGCAATGGCGAACTGGCCGACCGGCCCGGCGCCGAATACGGCGACGGTATCGCCGCTGCCGACTTCGGCCAGTTCGGCGCCAAAGTACCCCGTGGGGAAAATATCGGAGAGCAGGATGGCCTGGTCGTCGCTGATCTCGCTGGGCAGCTTCACCAAGCCGATGTTGGCGAAGGGAATGCGCGCCATTTCGGCCTGCAGGCCATGGAATGCGCCGGTGATTTCCGGGCCGCCGTAGAAGGAAGTGCCGGCCTGCTTGCCGTTGGGGTTGGCCTCGTCGCATTGGGCATAGTAGCCAGCGCGGCAATAGCTGCAGTTGCCACAGGCAATGGTGGAGGGCACCACGACGCGGTCACCGATGTTCAGGTTGCGCACGTCGCTGCCCAGCGCTTCGACGATGCCCACGGCCTCATGGCCAAGGATGGTGCCCTTGCGCATGCCACCTACGGTGCCACGTACGAAATGCAGGTCGGTGCCGCAGATGGCCGAGGCGGTGATGCGAATGACCGCATCGGTACTGGCCTGCACCTCGGGTTCCGGCACATCGTCCAGGCGAATATCGCCAATGTCGTGGAATACCACTGCTTTCATGATCGTCTCCCGTTGTCGGTCAGATGGCCGCAGCCTGTGACTATCAGCTGGGTCTCTGCCATGGGATGCACCGTGTACGCTGAAAGTTGGCGTCACGGTTTATCCGATGTCTTTGTTTTTCGAGTCGAGGGAGGAAAGCAGGGTTCAGGCTTTTTTTGGGTTCGGATGGTTTGGGAAAGGTGCGGGTTGATACCGGACTGGCAATTACGTGTTAGCTGTCGATGACTTGGCACTATTCGTTAGCGCGCCGCCTGTCCTGATGGGTTTCGCCCCTTACGGGCGACTTACTTTCTTTGCTTGTGCAAAGAAAGTAAGCAAAGAAACACACCCCTACATACGGCCCCGGCTGCGCCGGGGTTCCCTCGTTCCATCACCGCTCCAGGGGCACGCCGTGAAGGGCCATCCCTGGCCCATCACGGCTCTCGCGACATCCATGTCGCTCAACCCCTTACGCGGCGATTCCACTCGGCCTCCTGAAGGGGAACCATTTCGCGAGCTTGCGACATCTCCGCAAGATCAAAGTCGGTAGCGTTTGGCTTTTGCTCTTGAAGCGCGATCTCACAGACGGCGCCCAACTCCCCTTTAGGAGGCCGAATGGAGGTGTTGCATAGGGGAGCGAGCCGCATGGATGCGGCGAAATACCGATGGCGGCCCCGCTTAAAGGGCCAGGGATGGCCCTTGTAAGCCGGCCCCCGGAGCGGCGCCGGAGCGAGGGTAGTTTCGCGTAGCGAAACCCGGATGTTGGGGTGCCCTTCTTTGGCACACCTTTCTTGGGCAAGCAACGAAACGTAGCGAAGCGGAGTAACAGCCGCAGGCTGGCCCGAAGGGTGAGCGCAGCGAATCAAGGTGTGGCGCCCGTAAGGGGCGCAACCGAAACGCTCAGTGCACGCGGTAATGAATATTGCTAAGTCAGTAAGCGATAGGCACACAAACTTGCCAGTCCGGTGCCTAACGTCTCTCCCGCTAAATGCGAAGAACCTTACCGGCCAGCCATCCATGGCTGCCGTTTCAGCGCTGCAGTTCCAGCAGTTGCAGGGAGCGGCCAGTCAGCTCGAGGGTCTCGCTGTAGAGCGGTCGCTGCTCTCCGGCTTCATCCGGGCGGTGGGTGTCGAGCAGGCAGATCCAGTGCTTGCCGCCAGCCACTTCCGGCAGTTGAAAACTGCGCCCGTCGTGATGTGCGTTGAGCAGCAGCAACAGGGTGGCGTCGGCACCGCTGCGTTTGATGCCGGTGGGCTGGGCACGACCGTCGAGCAGCATGCCCATGCAGCGCGCCTCGCCGTCGTGCCAGTGCGCCTCGGTCATTTCCTCTCCACCAGGGGCCAGCCAGGTGACGTCCTTGACGCCCAGCTCCTCGTTGTAATGGCCCACCAGAAAGCGTCCGCGACGCAGGATAGGGTAGCTGCGGCGCAGGGCGATCAGGCGTTGGCAGAACGCGGTCAGCGCCTGGCCTTCCTCGTCGATGGCCCAATCGACCCAGCTCAGCTCGTTGTCCTGGCAATAGGCGTTGTTGTTGCCGTGCTGGGTGCGCCCGAACTCGTCGCCGGCCAGCAGCATCGGCGTGCCCTGGGCGAACAGCAGGGTGGCCAGCAGGTTGCGCATCTGCTGCAGGCGCAACTGGCGAATGTCCTGATCATCCGTCTCGCCTTCGCAGCCGTGGTTCCAGGAGATGTTGTGGTCGGTGCCGTCCTGGTTGTTCTCGTCGTTGGCCTCGTTGTGCTTGTGGTCGTAAGACACCACGTCGCGCAGGGTGAAACCGTCGTGCGCGGTGATGAAGTTGACCGAGGCGAACGGGCGCCGGCCGCGCTGGTTGTAGAGGTCGCCGGAGGCGGTGAGACGGCTGGCCAGCGCGGCCAGTTCGCCTTCGTCGCCTTTCCAGAAGGCGCGCACGTTGTCGCGGAACTTGTCGTTCCATTCCGCCCAGCCGGGTGGGAAGCCACCGACCTGATAGCCGCCGGGGCCGCAGTCCCAGGGCTCGGCGATCAGCTTGACCTTGCTCAGCACCGGGTCCTGGCGACAGGCGACGAGGAAACTGTGGCGCTCGTCGAAGCCGTCGGCGTAACGCCCGAGGATTGTGGCCAGGTCGAAACGAAAGCCATCCACACGCATCTCGGTGGCCCAGTAACGCAGCGAGTCGGTGACCATCTGCAGCACGCAGGGGTGGCTCAGATCCAGGGTATTGCCGGTGCCGGTGTCATTGACGTAATAGCGGCGCTCGTCGGGCATCAGACGGTAATAGCTGGCATTGTCGATGCCGCGCATGCACAGGGTCGGGCCGCGCTCGTTGCCCTCGGCGGTGTGGTTGTAGACCACGTCGAGAATCAGCTCCAGGCCGGCCGCGTGCAGGTGGGCAACCATCTCCTTGAACTCGCTGATCTTGCCGCTGGCCAGGTAGGCGGGGTGGGGCGCGAAGAAACCGATGCTGTTGTAGCCCCAGTAGTTGTTCATGCCCTTTTCCAGCAGGTGCTGGTCGTTGACGAAGGCGTGCACCGGCAACAGTTCCAGGCTGGAGATGCCCAGCTCGCGCAAGTAGCGCAGCAGCTGGGGGTTGGTCAGCGCCGCGCAGGTACCGCGATGCGAGTCGGGCACCGCCGGATGGCGCATGCTCAGGCCACGCAGGTGGGCCTCGTAGATCACCGTGCTGTCCCAGGGGATGCGCGGCGACGGTTGCTCGCCCCAGGTGAAGGCCGGGTCGATCACCTTGCACTTGGGGACGAAGGGCGCGCTATCGCGCTCGTCGAAGCTCAGATCACCGTCCGGGTCGCCGATGGTGTAGCCGAACAGCGCCTCCGACCACTGCAGCTTGCCTACCAGCTGCTTGGCGTAGGGGTCGATCAACAGTTTGTTGGGGTTGAAGCGGTGCCCGGCCTCCGGCTCGTAGGGGCCGTACACGCGGTAGCCGTAGACTTGCCCGGGACGCGCGTCGGGCAGATAGCCATGCCAGATCTCGTCGGTGTATTCCGGCAGTTCGATGCGCTCGATTTCCGTCTTGCCCTGTTCGTCGAACAGGCACAGCTCGACGCGCGTCGCGTGCGCAGAGAACAGGGCAAAGTTGACCCCAAGGCCATCCCAACTGGCGCCCAGCGGGAACGGCCTGCCTTCGGTGACGCGTGAGCGCTGTTGTTTGCGCATGGTGGCGATCTCAGGCTTTCGGCGTCTTGGGTGTGCGCGGAGCACGGGGTTTCTTCAGCAATGCCGGCTGTTCGGCTTCGCTCAGCGGCACCGTCTTCGGCTTGCTGATACGCCGCGGCTTGGGCGCTGCCGGAGTCTGGGCCTGCGCCTCGGCTTCGGCCAGTTTGCTGGCCATTTTCCAGTGGCGCTCATGCTGGCCATGGGGACGACCTTCGGACTCCCAGATCTGGAAGGCAAATTCGCGGATACGCTGTTCATCGATCATGGCGTGGCTCCTGTAATGACGGGGTGATACGAAGCAGATTGACTGGAAACCTGGCCAGTGCAGTGGCAAGCGCGATGCCCTGATCCGTGGCGACCTGGCAGTCGCCAAGCAGACCCGTTGCCTGCCGGGCATGCAGTTCTTCGGGCAATACGACCCTGGTGTTGCCCCAACGCTGTGGCGGTACGTGCGGCACCGGGTGCTCGCCTAGCAGGCCAGCGGCCAGCCGTGGGACGATGACCAGCAGGTGGTCGTCGCCATGGCTGCGCAGGAAGGCGAGCACCTGAGCGGCGTGCTCACCGGTGACGCCAAGCGGGCGGTAACTGCCCTGGCTGAACAGCAGCGGACAGTCGGCACGCAAGGCCAGTGTCTGGCGGATCAGCCACTGCTTGATGCGCCCGTCCTGCCAGTTGGCCAACCTGGCCTCGGGCGTGACCTCGGCGTGCAGGGCAGCCTGTCGCGCGGGGAAATCCACGGGGCGGCGGTTGTCCGGGTCGACCAGGCTGAAATCCCAGAACTCGCATCCCTGATAGAGATCGGGCACGCCGGGCGTGGTCAGGCGCAGCAGGCACTGCACCAGGCTGTTCAGCGCACCGGCCGGCGCCAGCGCTGCAAGCGCGCTGACCAGCTCCCCGCGCATGGCCAGCCCTGAGGGTTCGCACAGCAGGCGCCGCAGAAAGTCCGCACAGGCGGCCTCGTAGTCGTCGTTCGGCGCACTCCAGGCGCTGTTGAGCTTGGCCTCGCGCAACGCCTTGCGCTGCCAGCCGAGCAGACGCTGCAGGTAGGCATCCAGGCCCGCATCATCATCCGCTTGCAGCCCCAGCGGCCAGCTGCCGATCAATGCCTGGTAGAGAATCGCCTCTTCGCCACCATCCGGCGCTTGCTGCAGATGTCGACTGCGCAGCGGTTGTGCCAGGCGATGCCAGTGTTTGACCCGCTCGGCATACCAGGTGGCGCGCTCGCTGAGCACCGCCAGGCGCGCGCGGCAGTCTTCGCCGCGCTTGTGATCATGGGTGGCGGTGGCCAGCAGGTTGAGCGGGTGCTGCGCTGCGCGCTCGGCGCAGGCCTGGTGAAAATGTTCGGCACTGGCACTGAAATGCTCGGCATCGAAGCCCACGTCATAGCGCGAGAGCAGCACGCCTGCGCGATACAGCGCGGTGTCTTCGACGGCCTTGGCGGCCACCGGCGAGGTCAGCTGCTGGAAGCGCGTCAGCGCCTGGGCACGCAGGCGCCGCGCGCGGCCGGGCGGCATGGCACGCAGGAAGGCGCCGCCGAGCCAGTCGTCGAGATGCGGCAGCAACGGCCAGTCGGCCTCGGCCAGGGTCTGCCGTGCCCCGTCCAGCGCCTGCTGGAAGAAACGCCGGTCCTGCTGCGAGCGGCCGCAGGCCTGGGCATAGGTGCGATACACCGGGAAATGCACGATCAGCTCGCGCAGCGCCCGGCGGATCGCGCCGAGGGTCAGGTCGCGCGTCGCGATATCGTGGCGCGCGACATGCAGCAGGCGCTGGGCGACTTCCTCCAGATCGCCGGCCAGCGAGCCCTCCAACACCAGCCGGCGCGCCTGCTGGATTTCTTCCTCGAACGCCGTCGGCCGGCCGCTGAGCGCTTGCCACAGCGCGCTGAGTGGCAGCTCGCCGTGCGGATCGTGCTGCAGCAGCGACACCTGGTTCATGAATTCGTAGCCGGTGCTGCCGTCCACCGGCCACTCCTGCGGCAGGCTCTCATCGGCGCCGAGAATCTTCTCCACGAAAATCGGGAAGGGCGCATCGCCGCGCAGCTGGCGGACGCGGCGCCGCAACCGACTGCAATAGGCACGCGGATTGGCCAGGCCGTCGATGTGATCGATGCGCAGGCCGTCGACCAGGCCGCGCTCGATCAGTTCGAAAACCTTGGCATGTGTCTGTTCGAACACCTGGCGATGCTCGACGCGCAGTGCGCCGAGCTCGTTGATATCGAAAAAGCGCCGCCAGTTGATGTCGTCCGCCGCGGTACGCCAGCTGGCCACGCGGTAATGCTGGCGTTCCAGCAGTGCGTGCAGGCGTTTCTGCGCCGCTTCGTCATTGCCCTGAAAGCTGGCGAGCAGAGGCGGTACCTTTTCAGACTGGGCGACCAGTTCGACAGACAGCTGTGCGGCCTGTGCGCGGCTGGCGTCATCATTGCCCAGGCGGGCGAAGCGCTGACCCAGCTCGCGCAAGTCGGCATCATCGCTGCCACGCAGGATGCTGGCGTAGCTGGCGGGCGTCAGCGGCAGGCGATGCTCGAAGTGCTGCGCATGGAAGCGTCCGCGCTCGGCATCGAAGTGCAGCTCCAGGGTGCCATCACGCAGCGCCTCGCCGTAGTCGCTGCGCAGGAAGGGCACCAGCAGCTGGCCGCTGAGCAGCGGGTCATGGGATTGCCATTGGATGTCGAAAAACGCTGCGTAGGGGCTGCCTTGCCCCCATTCCAGCACGTCCAGCCACCAGGGATTGCCATCGCCACCGACGGCCATATGGTTGGGCACGATATCCAGAATCAGCCCCATGCCATGGGCGCGCAGGGCTTCCACCAACTTGACCAGTGCGTCTTCGCCGCCCAGCTCGGGGTTGATCCGGCTCGGGTCGATCACGTCGTAGCCGTGCTGCGATCCGGGGCGGGCCGTGAGAATCGGCGAAGCGTACAGGTGGCTGATCCCCAGCTGCGCCATGTAGGGCACCTGCGCAGCCGCGTCGTACAGAGTGAAGTCCTTGTGCAGCTGCAGACGCAGCGTGGCGCGCAACTCAGTCATTGCCAGCCTCCCGGCGTGCGCCGTCGAGAGTGGCCAGGCGCTCGCTGGTAGCCGGCTGTTCCAGCAGCTCGCTGACTGCCAGTGGATAGCGGCGCCGCCAGTTGGGGTGAATGTCGCCAGGGCCGGGCAGGTTGGGCTGCTGCTCCAGGCCACAGGCATCCTCCAGCGGCAACAGCGCCAATGGCGCCGGGGTACGGCCGATATGTTCGATGCAGGCTTGCAGGCCGGCATCGTCATCGCTGCCGGTTACCAGGCCTTGGCGTTCGAACAGCTGGCGCAGCGCCACACGCTCGCCGGCACGCTCGGCGTGGTCGCCTTCCAGCAGCTCGGCGTCGCGCTGGCCGGCGCGCACTCGCCATTCCAGATCGCGGCCGGCGAGCCAGCCCTTGATCGTCGGCAGGTCATGGGTGGTGGTGGTCGCCAGGGCGTTGTCCGGCCAACGATCGGCCGGGACGAAACCGAGGTCGTCCTGCTCGAACAGCAGCACTCGGGTACCGAGGATATTGCGTGCGGCGAGCTTGTCGCGCAGGCCCTCGGGCACGGTGCCGAGGTCTTCGCCGATGACCAGCGCGCGATGGCGGTGCGACTCCAGGGCCAGCAGGCGCAGCAGGTCGTCCAGCGGGTAGCGTAGGTAGGCGCCGTGCTGGGATTCCGCGCCCTGGGGGATCACCCACAGCCGCTGCAGCCCCATGACATGATCGATACGGATGCCGCCGGCATGCGCAAGGTTGGCCTGGAGCATTTCGATGTAGGCGCGAAAGCCGTGCTGACGCAGGCCCTGCGGCGAGAAGGCGGCGACGCCCCAGTTCTGCCCCTGGCGATTGAGCACGTCCGGTGGCGCACCGACGGTGACCCGGGGCAGCAGCTCGTCCTGACGCGACCAGGCCTGGCTGCCGGCGCAATCGGCGCCCACGGCCAGGTCGGCGATCAGGCCGATGCCCATGCCAGCGCCACTGGCCGTGGCCTGGGCCGTTTCCAGTCCATGGGCGATCAACCATTGGCAGAAGGCGTGATAACGCAGCTCATCGGCTTGTTCGAGGGCGAAACGGGTCACCGCGCCCTGGTTCGGGCTGCGCAGTTCGTCCGGCCAGGTGCGCCAGTCGCCGCTGCTGCCTTCGCGCAGGCGCTGCGCATGGATGGCCTCGAAGCAGCAATGCTGCTCGAGCGCTTCGCCGCCAGCGGCGCGAAATGCCTCGAAACGTTCCCGCAGCGGGGCGGGGGCCTGGCGAAAGTCTTCGTACAGTTGCCGTAGCAGACGCGTGCGAACCTGCGCCACGGACGGCCAGTCGATCAGTTCCAGCGCCTCCAGGCGCGTCATTTCACCCTGCAGCCCGGCGGCCTGGATGGCACGCCTGACGCGCTCCTCACCCAGCAGGGTGACCGGCGCGGCGTAGAGGGTGTTGAAGAACAGCCGGCTGGACGGCGAGTAGGGGCCGTAGCTGTGCAGATCGGAGCTGAATTGCGCGTGCACCGGGCTCAGGCCGATGGCGTCGGCGCCGTGATTGGCGGCATGGCGGGCCAGGTCCGCCACGGCCAGCGTATCGCCCAGCCCGCCGTCGCCAGCACGGCGCAGGCCGTAAAGTTGGGCGGTCAGGCCCCAGATACGCGGTTTACCGCACAGTTCCTGTACCGATAAGCAGGCTTGTGGCGCCACCGCGAGCGCATGTCGGGTGTCGCGAATTTCCAGTTGGTAATAACCAAGCTGCTGCTGGGGCGGCAGGCGGCCATCTTGGTCAAGTCGTCCTTCGCTGACGTTGCCCTGTTCGTCGGTCAAGCGGTAGGGGCTCTCGGCAGGGTAGAGGCTCAGCGCCAGAGGCAGGCCCTGGTCCTGCAGGAGCAGGTTGGAATCTTCCGGCACATGCTGGCGGTGCACCAGCGAGGTCAGGCTTTCACGTATCTGCTCGGGGCTTTGTGCGGGGTAGCCCAGCGCCTCCAGCAGGTTGCGCTGCGCCTCCGGAGTTACGCTTTGTGGCTTACCGTAGGCGTCGACCCAGTCGATGCTGAGGTCCGCGGCCTGAGCCAGTTCGGCCAGCAATTGATCGCTCATCGGGCGGGCTCCAGGGTGACCAGAACGCTGCGCGGCGGCAGTTGCGCCTGGCGCAGGTCGGCGTCATCGATACGAAAGGTGTACAGGCGCTCGCCGTGCATGGCCGTCGCGGGCAGGGCAGTGGTGCTGCTGCCCAGGTTGATGGCGATGCTCAGCGCCGGGCCGTTGCCGAGGCGCCAGCGCGCCAGCACGGCACCGTCGCCCAGCACTTGCGCGCCGAGGCTGCGGGCCTCCTGTAGGCCTGGCAACAGGCGGCTGTGGCGCACTTGCAAAAGGCCGCGATAGAAGGCCAGCCACTCGCGCTGCTCGGGCTCCAACGCTGGCGTCAGGTCCGGCTGCGAGCGCTGGAAGCTGGCCTCGGCATTGGGGTCGGCAATGGCCTCGCGGCTGTGCGCCGAATTGAATTGGGAGAAGTCGGCGAATTCGTTGCGCCGACCTTCACGTACCGCGTTGGCCAACTCATCGTGGTAATCGGTGAAGAACAGGAACGGCCGCTTGCTGCCCCATTCCTCACCCATGAACAGCAGCGGCACCATCGGGCACAGCAGCAGTAGTACGGTGGCGGCCTTCAGCGCATCGCTGTCGGCGAGCAGCGTCAGGCGCTCGCCAAAGGCGCGGTTGCCCACCTGGTCATGGTTCTGCAGGAACAGGACGAAGGCATTCGGCGGCAGGTCGGCACTAGGCTCGCCGCGCGGCTGGCCGTGGCGATTGGCCTGGCCCTGGTAGACGAAGCCCTGCTCCAGGCAGGTGGCCAGCTTGCGCGTTGGCGCCTGGGCGTAATCGGCGTAGTAGCTTTCGTTCTCGAAGGTGAGCAGCGCATGCAGGGTGTTGTGGCCATCGTCGTTCCACTGCGCATCGAAGCCATCGCGCAGCAGGTGCGCGGCGTTGTGCTCGTTCTCCAGCACCAGATGCACCTGGCGTTGCTGCGGCACTGCCGAGCGTACGCGCGCTGCCAGCGCCTTGAGAAAGTCGTCATCGTCGATGGCGTGCACGGCGTCCAGGCGCAGGCCGTCGACGCGATAGTCGAGCAACCACATCAGGGCGTTTTCGCAGAAGAAGTCGCGCACCTGCGGTCGGCTGAAATCGATGGCCGCGCCCCAGGGCGTGGTGCGCTCTTCGTGGAAGAACTGTCGTGCGTACACGCCCAGGTAATTGCCGTCCGGGCCGAAGTGGTTGTAGACCACGTCGACGAATACCATCAGGCCATGGGCATGGGCGCTGTCGATCAGTTGCTTGAGTTCTTCGGGTGTACCGTAGGCGTTGGCCGGGGCGAAGGGCAGCACACCGTCGTAGCCCCAGTTGCGCGTGCCGGAGAAGGCATTCAGCGGCATCAGCTGCAAGGCGGTGACGCCCAAGTCGGCCAGGTGCGGAAGATGCTCGATGACCTGCTGAAAACCTCCGAACAGGCCGACATGCAGCTCGTACAGCACCGTCTCGTGCCAGGGCCGGCCATTCCAGTCGTGGTGATGCCAGACATGGGCCGAATGGTCGACCACCTGGCTGAAGCCATGCACATCCTCGACCTGGCGGCGCGAGGCCGGGTCGGGTACCGACCACTGGCCATCGATGCGATAGCGATAGCGGGAGTCGGCCGGACACTCCAACAGCGCCACGAACCAGCCATCCTCCTGCGGCTGCATCGGTTGCAGCCCACCGTCCTGCAGTTCCAGTTCCACGCGGCTGCTGCTCGGCGCCCAGAGGGCGAAGCGCACGCGTCCATCGGCCATTGGCCGGGCTCCATGGCTGTACATCAACGCAGGGCCCGGCGGGCGCTGACCTGGCTCAGCAGGCGCTGGAACAATCGGTCATAGGGCTGCACCGACTGGCGCCAGAACAGCGGCGAGCGCATGGCGTGGCAGCGCATGGCCTCCAGCAGTTCGGGATGCTCGAAGACCTGCAGCGCGCGGTCGATCGCTTCGCGGTAGGCATCGACGTGCGGCTCATCGAAGAGAAAACCGCTGACGCCGTCCTCGATGGTATCGGCCAGTCCGCCGGTGCAGCGCGCGATGGGCAGCGAGGCGTAGCGCTGCGCATACATCTGGCTGAGGCCGCAGGGCTCGAAGCGCGAAGGCATGAGCAGGAAGTCGCTGCCGGCATACAGCCGCCGCGCATCGCTCTCGTTGAAGCCGATGTGCACGCCGATACGTCCGCGATGACGCCGGCCAAGCTCCGCCATGGCGGCCTCCAGCGCCGGCTCGCCCTGACCGATCACGCCGATGCGGCCGCCGCGGGCGACGATGTGTTCGGCCACTTGCAGCGTCAGATCTATACCTTTCTGCTGCACCAGGCGCGACACCACGGCGAACAGCGGGCCATCGGCATCGAGATTCAGCCAGCGCTGCACGTATTCGGTATTGGCCTGCTTGCCGGCCCAGTCACCGGCGCTGAAGCCCTGCTGCAGATGCGGGTCGCTCTCGGGCTGCCAGCTTTCGTCGATGCCATTGGCAATGCCGCTGAGCTGATTGACCAGCACCTTGGCGCGCAGCAGGCCGTCCAGGCCGCAGCCTTGCTCCGGCGTGGTGATTTCCCGGGCATAGCGGCGGCTCACGGTGGTCACGTGCTGGGCATAGGCGATGCCGGCCTTGAGAAACGACAGCTGACCATAGAACTCCAGTCCATCGACGCCGCACGCCGACTCCGGTATCGCCAGCTCGCTGGCGCAGCGCATGTCGCACAGGCCCTGATAGGCCAGGTTGTGAATGGTCAGCACGGCGGGAGCGCTGACCTGGCGCCAGGCCATATAGGCGGGGGCCATCGCTGCCGGCCAGTCATTGGCGTGCACCAACTCCGGGCGCCACTGGATACCGGCATCGCCCGATGCGATTTCCGCAGCGGCCAGGCCAAGGCGGGCGAAGCGAATGTGGTTGTCGGCCCAGTCACGCCCCTGCGCATCGACGTAGGGCGAACCGTCGCGCTCGTACAACGCATGGTTGAGCAGAACGTAGACGATCAGCCCATCGGCCAGATCCATGCGTCCGATCTGGCAGGGCGGCAGGGCGGCCACGCCCGGCAGTTGCCCGACGATGCGGATCGGCCGGCCACTTTCCACGACCTTGCGATAGCCGGGAATCAGCAGGCGCATGTCATGTTGTGGCGACAATGCACGTGGCAGCGCGGCGGATACGTCACCCAACCCGCCACACTTGATCAGGTCGGCGAACTCCGAGGTCACGAACAGTACGCGCTTACGCTCGGGATGCTCACTGTGCATCTGCAAGGAGGGCTTGGCTGCGGCGCAGAGGGTAGGTGTGGACGGAATATGTGCGGAGGCTGCAGCACTTGCCATGTCTCTCTCCATTTGGTTTGGACCTGAGGACGACTCGCCTGCTGGGCGAGGGCCTTTTGGAGGAGTGCAATGAGCATGATCGACAATCTCCCCCCTTACCCTTTTCCTGACGGGGTGAATGCGACAAAGGTTCGACCTTTTTTTACCAGGCAAGCGCAACGTGAAAGGTTGAACTTTGCCCACTGCTGACGCTTCCACAGAGCTTCATGGGTAGCATCAAGGAGAAGGGCAGATGCACAGCATCGAGCAGGTGGTTAATTTTCTCAGCAAGTACAAGCTGCGCCTGGCCACCGCCGAGTCCTGCACGGCCGGGCTGATCAGCTCGCTGGTGGCGGACGTGCCCGGTAGCGGCCAGGTCCTCGACTGCGCATTCGTTACCTATTCGCCCCAGGCCAAACAGCGCTGCCTGGGCGTCAACCCGGAGACCATCGAGCGCTTTGGCCTGACTAGCGAGGAAGTGGCGCGGGAAATGGCGCTCGGCGCCTTGCAGCGCAGCGATGCCGATATCGTCCTGGCCAACACCGGACTGGCGGAAGCGGAAGGGGATATGGATGGGGTGCAGTGCATCGCCTGTGCGATTCGACTCGATCAGCACCAGGGTATCGTCAGCGAGACGGTTCAGTTCAGCGGCAGCCGCAACGAAGTGCGCGAGGAGACGGCGCGCTATGCGCTGATGCAACTGTCGTACTACTACGAACGGTTGCGCCAGGTTTGACGCTGATAGCGTATTGCCGGGCTGCATCAGCAGCCCGGCACACGAACAATCAATTGTCCGGTAGCTGACCGTTGATTTCTTCGGCCTTCTTCAGATGCTGCTCCAGCTTGGGCAGCGTTTCGCGGGCAAACTGGGCAATTTCCGCATCATCGGCATTCACACCACGGCGGAACAGCTCGATGGTTTCGCGGTGAGCGACCACCTGATTGTTCATATAGGCCTTGTCGAAGCTCTCCTCGCCTCGGAGTTTGAGCACCATGGCCTTGGCCTGGTTGAGCAACTCGGCGTCATCGGACACTTCCAGGTCCTTGCTCTTGGCCAGATCAGCCAGCTTCTGATTCGCGTTGCGGTGATCGTCGACCATCATCTGCGCGAAGCCCTTGACCGCTTCATTCTGGGATTTTTCCAGCGCCAGTTTTGCGGTTTCGATCTCGGCGACACCTTTCGCCGACGCCTCCTCGACAAAGTCGTCGCTATCGATCGATTCAGCTTCGTTGGCAGCGTGCAGACTGCTGGCTGCGCAAATGGCGAAAGCGGCAGCGGCCAGCCAGGCCAGTGGTTTGGATGCTTGCATGTTCGATCCTCCTAGGGTGGGTGTGCACTTGGGTAGAAGGCCGAAAGCAAGGCGAAGTTCAGGGCAAATTTGCTCTGGCTATAGCATGCCGTCACAAGCGAAACGGCCCGACTTCGCCGGCCGTCGCGAAAAATTCAAGTCGAACGGAACAGCCGCAGCTTGCCTCAAAAATTACCCGTGGCGACGCGTGGTCGCCTGCGTGGCCGCCATGCCAGACATGGTCACCGATAATCAAGCGCACGGCCTGTGCGCGCCTCCAACAGCCGGGAGTAGCCCATGAGCAAGCAACCGAAAACCGCCGGGAACAGCCAGATGGCCGGCAGCGATACGCTCGACAGAAGCAACAGCAACGCCAAGCTCGAACAGCTCGAGCAATTTCGCGAAGACTCCACCGGCGAGGCGCTGACCACCAACACCGGCGTGCGCATCGCCGACAACCAGAACAGCCTGCGCGCGGGTGATCGTGGGCCGACGCTGATGGAAGATTTCATCATGCGCGAGAAGATCACCCACTTCGACCACGAACGCATTCCCGAGCGTGTGGTGCATGCACGCGGTTCGGCAGCCCATGGCTACTTCGAGGTGACCGACCCGGCGACCGACCTGACCTGCGCCAACTTCCTCAGCGAAGCCGGCAAGCGCACCCCGGTATTCGTGCGCTTCTCCACCGTGCAGGGGCCGCGTGGTTCGGCCGATACGGTGCGCGACGTGCGCGGCTTCGCCGTGAAGTTCTATACCGAGGAGGGCAACTTCGACCTGGTCGGCAACAACATGCCGGTGTTCTTCATCCAGGATGCGATCAAGTTCCCCGACTTCGTCCATGCGGTCAAACCCGAGCCGCACAACGAGATCCCGACCGGCGCGTCGGCTCACGACACCTTCTGGGACTTCGTCTCGCTGACCCCGGAGTCCGCGCACATGGTGCTGTGGACCATGTCCGACCGCGCCATTCCCATCGCCTATCGCTCGATGCAGGGCTTTGGCGTGCACAGCTTTCGCCTGGTCAACGCCGAGGGCCAGAGCAAGCTGGTCAAGTTTCACTGGCGGCCCAAGGCCGGTGTCTGCTCGCTGGTGTGGGACGAAGCGCAGAAACTCGCCGGCAAGGACCCGGACTTTCACCGCCGCGGCCTGTGGGAAGACATCGAGCGCGGCCTCTACCCGGAATGGGAACTGGGCCTGCAGGTGATGAACGAGGAGGATGCGCAAAGCTTCGGCTTCGACCTGCTCGATCCGACCAAGCTGGTGCCCGAGGAGCTGGTGCCGGTGCGTGTGGTCGGGCGCATGGTGCTCAATCGCAACCCGGACAACTTCTTCGCGGAAACCGAGCAGGCGGCGTTTCACATCGGGCATGTGGTGCCGGGCATCGATTTCAGCAACGACCCGCTGCTGCAGGGCCGACTGTTCTCCTACACCGATACCCAGCTGCTGCGTCTTGGCGGCCCCAATTTCAACGAAATCCCGATCAATCGGCCGCTGTGTCCGTTCCACAACAACCAGCGTGACGCGCCGCACCGGCAGCAGATCAACCGTGGCCGCGCCTCCTACGAGCCGAATTCGATCGACGGCAACTGGCCGCGCGAGACGCCGCCGGCGCCCAGCGGTGGCGGCTACAGCTCCTATCCCGAGCCGCTGCACGGCACCAAGATCCGCGTGCGCTCGCCCAGCTTCGCCGACCACTTCTCCCAGGCCACGCTGTTCTGGCGCAGCATGAGCGAGGCCGAGCAGCAGCACATCGTCGATGCCTACAGTTTCGAGTTGTCGAAAGTCGAGCGCCTGTACATTCGCGAGCGTCAGGTGAAGGAAATCCTTGCCCATATCGATCCGCTGCTGGCGTTGCGCGTCGCGCAAAACCTGGGCATCGATCTGGACAGCACCTCGACGCCAAAGCTGGACGACAAAGCGCAGACGTCGCCCGCGCTCAGCCAGATGAATCTGCTGCCCGGCGATATTCGCGGGCGCCGCGTCGCAGTTCTGCTGACGCCCGGCTGCAAGGCTGACGAAGTCGCCAGCCTGAAGAAGATGCTCGAAGGTGCCGGTGCCGTGGCCAAACTCCTTGCACCTTCAGCGGCGGCGGTGAAGGACTCCGACAGTCAGCCCATGCAGCCTGACGGCAGCTTCGCTTCGGAACCGTCGATTACCGTCGATGCGGTGTTTGTGCCGGGTGGCGAGTACGTTCTCAAGACGCTGCAGGACGATGGCGTGGCCAAGCACTACCTGCTGGAAGCCTACAAGCACCTCAAGCCCATCGCGCTCAGTGGTGATGCCGCTCAGCTGGCGGCGATGCTGGGCCTGGACGAGGACGACGGGATGCTCGGCGGTGACAGCTTCGATCCGCTGTACATGCGCTTCGAGACGGCGCTCAAGCAGCATCGCATCTGGGCGCGGGAGATGCGCGCCAAGAGCATTCCGGCCTGAACCACGCCCGGCCTAACGCGGTTCGCCTGCGTCAGGCCGGGGCTTCTTCTGCCGCTGCGACCTGGTCGAGGGGCGCAGCGGCACCGGTGCATCGAGTTGCGAGCCCGGGTCTTCGTTCCCCGGATCGTCAAGCAGCCCCTGAGCGGGGCGCGGCACCGGTGTTTTGCGGGCTTGTTCCGACGTTTTCCCGTTCATTTCAGGCTGGCTCCAGCAATGGGTCCTCCGCGCACACCTGGCAGGTACGCGCGCATTCCTGGCAATGCTGGCTGGCGTGCTGCACGCATTCCTCTGCGCAGGCCAAGCAGGCGATGCGGCACAGCTGGCTGGCCACAGCGACATAGGGGCTGTTGCGCAACATCAGGGTCGCGGTAAGGCGACACAGGTCCGCGCAATCACGGCATAACTCGATGCAGCGATAATGGCCGGCGTCTCCTTCGCTGAGGCAAGCAGCAGCGCATTGCTCGCACGCGTTGGCGCAACTGCTATAGGCGGTCATATGATCGAGATAATTGTACGTATCTATCATCTTCGTGCCTCCACAAACAATTTATGTACAGGTATTATGGCGCGCCAATAAAGGTAACTTTCCTCGGAAAATAAACTCTACGACACCTAAGTAGCTATTAGTAATAGAGAAAATGTCGAACCGTCATGTCAGCGTTAGTTATTCGACATGCGCGAGAGGGCGTCCATTCCGCAAATACCAATATTTTTTTCGCCTGTATCTCAGCCGGCAATAAATGCCTATTACCTATAAATAGCGGCACTATTTGTAATGAAAAAGTAAATAGCCACGACTGATTTACGGCCGACCATTGCGAAAGGCGTCGATAAGTATCGATTGAGACTTGATCATTCGATCAAAAAAAACAAATTGGATACGAGAGAATAAAGAGGAGAGAAGGCAGGGTGGCTGGAAATACCAGCCGAGAGCGCCAGGGGCGACTAGAAGGAGTGATTGGTTTTCATCACTTCGATCATCATGTTATCGGGTCTGTCCGCTGTGCTAGGGCGCAACGGGTCGCGATTTACATCCCAGCAGGTGAGTATCGATCGGCTGAACTGGAACTCGGAAGAGGTAGCAGTGAGCCCGTTCTTGTCACAATCCTCGCAGGGCTGGCCGCTGAACGCCTCGCTGTGCACCTGATAGCAGTTCGAATCGATCTCCTGAAGCGAGCGCTGAGCGCTGTGCGTGGGTGTCGCCGGCGAGAACATCACCGCCAACGTCGGCGGCTGAAAGGGTTGCCAGATCAACAACACCACCAGGCATGTCGCCCCGGCTATGTAGGGCCATTCGTACATCAGTTGGTGCCGATAGGGCATATGCCTTCTGATTCTTCCCATCAGATCTTCGGGCTTGCTCCGAATCGTTGCTGAATCCTTGCATCTGGGCACGTGTGTATCCTCATTCCTTCGTGAGCTTTCTCATAGCCCACAAGCGGGAGGAGCGCGTGCGGAAAATCGGCTCGCGCGAGTAGGTTGGCAATTGCATGGCGTTACAATGCTTGACCGCTTCGCTTATCGACTCGCCATCTTCCTCCAAAGTCATATCGAAATGGATCAGCCGGATCAACTCCTGGGTGGGACAAGTCCCATCGAGAACGCGAACGAGCTGTCGTTCATTATGGGCGACGGTCAGCACGATGCTGCCGTCCGGTCTTGGCGTCATATCAATTTCATAATTGGCTAACGCCGACCTGATGCTTTCCAAGTCATGGTTCATGAGTTCCTCCTTAAAGACACCCATGAAACATAGCGCCGTATCTATGGCATACCAACACTTGGGACGATTGGTATAAATAAAAACCAAATTGACATCATCTACCCAAGTTATACAAATTTGCGCTTGGAAAAATTCATTTGCGATGGGGTTTATTCATGAAAATTTCAAGGCTGAGTTTATTGTTTGCATACAGCATCTTGCATCAGGCCAACGAGCGAATTGGCCCGCGGTGACAGAAAAAATAAACTGAACCAAATGCACGACACGCTTTCGTCGAATCGACTGGAACCCCAAATAAAACTTGTACAAAAAGTTAACGCGCTTTAAGAAATCGCGATAAAGGGTTCAGTGTTTTGTCACTGGCGGCGCCTCAACCCCCAAGCCCGGGATCTCCATGGGCGGACGCTTTTTACCGATCCATCGCAGCGGCAGTGTGGTGAACAGCCCGGCAAAACGCTCACAGGCAGGGCGGCAGGCTAAGCGTCGGCAGGGCGACGAAGACGGTAGCGATGGCGCCGATCAGGTTGATACCGGCGGCAATACGGGCAACGAAACGCTCGGACTGGGTCGCGCGGTCACGCCTGGCGGCGCGCTGAAACAGGCGCGCCAGCAGGAGCAGTGCAATCGCGGTAACCAGGCTAAGCAGGGCGAGCAGCCCGTTCAGCCAGGTCCATTGCCCTTGTGCAGGGTCTGGCGGCACAAACGCACAACCCACCGAAAGACCGCCATAGATCGCAACGAACCAGAGGCTCCAGAGCACCAGCCCGAGCGGGATGTGGATCGGGTTGTAGGGCGAGCGTAACGGTTGCATCACGCACCTCCGAAGGCAGGTGGGAACAGCACTACGCTGCAGTAGGTGATCCACATCACCGCCAAGTTGTACTGCCAGAGCTGCTCTACCACCAGCGGCTCGTATGGCGTGTTCTTGCACACATAGCCATAGCGCACACGCAACGCCTGCAATGCGCTGAGGATGGCTGCCAACGCGCCGTGCACCAGGCTGTAGCTGAGCATCACGGTGATCACCGCATCGTGTGCCGTGACACGTGGCGCCAGATCGCCTGTCAGCAGGGCCCAGAGCAGCAGCCCGGCATGCAGTGCACCGAGCAGCGCCACGCCGGCAAAGCAGGTGATCAGCGTGGCCGGCTCACCCTCACTCTGACGCAGGCGGCGCAGCACCGGGCGCTGCCAGAGAACGGCGATGCTGAGCAGCACGGCGCTGACCAGCAGCAGGCGCTGGTCGATGACCGGCTCGTCAGGGACCAGCCAGTTCGGCGACACGGTCCACAGGTAGAACCAGCCGAACAACAGCGCCAGATAGAGTGCACCATTGGCCAGCAGGGTCACGCCCATGCCCCAGAGTCCCGGTCCGTCGCAGGTACGCGAGTGCAGCGGCGGCTCTCCGGGCTGCACCCGGGCATCCGGCGCCGCCAGCGGGTGCGCGCCGTTCTCCCAGCTCCAGCGCAGCAGCACCGCCACCGCGATGATGCACGCGGCCAGCGCGACCCAGTAGAACTTGGTCAAAAGCCCCAGGCACATGATGGCGATGAAGGCCGAGGCGGCGAACGGCAGCCAACTGTTGCCGGGCAGGTGGATGATCTCGCGCACCTTGCCGGTCAGCGGTTCGACGCCCCAGGTTTCCCGCCGACCATGGTCGATCACGGTGAGGGCGAACTCGCCGTTGTCGATGCGTTCGCCCAGATCAGGGTACTCCCACATCGGGTGACGGGTGCGTACCGGCGGCAGGCTGACGAAGTTGTAGGCGCTGGGTGGCAGGTGCGTGCTCCACTCCAGGGTATCCGCATCCCAGGGGTTGTTCTGCGCCTTCTGACCGAAGCGAAAGTGTAGGACGATATCCAGCAGCACCGTGGCAATACCGATGGCCATGATGAAACTGCCCACCGAGGAAATCAGATTCGGCAGATCCCAGCCCAGGCCGGACTGGTAGGTATAGATCCGCCGCGGCATGCCCATCAGCCCGGTCCAGTGCATGATCAGGAAGGTCACGTTGAAGCCGATGAACACCAGCCAGAAGCCCCACTTGCCGAGGCGCTCCGACGGCATGCGTCCGGAGAAGTGCGGCAGCCAGTAATAGATGCCGGCCAACAGCGGGAAGAACATGCCGCCCACCAACACGTAGTGCATGTGCGCTACCACGAAGTGGGTGTCGTGCACCTGCCAGTCGAAGGGCACCAGGGCCAGCATCACGCCGGTCAGGCCGCCACAGACGAAGATCACCAGAAAGCCCACCAGCCACAGCATCGGCACGTGGTAACGCGGCTTGCCGACCCACAGCGTGGCGATCCAGGCGAAGACCTGAACGCCGGTCGGGATCGCTACCAGCATGCTCGCAGCGGAAAAGAACACCTGCGCCAACTGCGGAATGCCCACGGTGAACATATGGTGTACCCACAAGCCGAAGCTGATGAAGCCGGTCGTGAGAACCGACAGCACCACCCAGCGATAGCCCACCAGCGGACGCTGGCAGAACACCGGCAGCAGGGTCGAGACGATGCCGGCCGCCGGCAGGAAGATGATGTACACCTCGGGATGGCCGAACAGCCAGAACAGGTGTTGCCAGAGAATCGGGTCGCCACCGCGCGCCACCTCGAAGAACGGCAGGCCAACGGCGCGCTCGAGTTCGAGCAGGATGCTGCCGAGGATCAGCGGCGGGAAGCCGACCACTATCATCATGGCCATGACCAGGATGTACCAGGCGTAGATCGGCATCTTGTTCAGGGCCATGCCTTCGGCACGGGTGCGCAGGATCGACACCACCAGCTCGACGCCCGCCGACACCGCGGAGATTTCCACGAAAGTGATGCCGATCAGCCAAAAGTCCGAGTTCGGCCCCGGGGTATGCACCGCGCTGGAAAGCGGCGTGTACATGAACCAGCCGGCCTTGGGCGCGATGCCCAGCAGCAGACTGGCGCACAGAATCAGCCCACCGAACAGGTAGCACCAGTAGCCCAGCGCCGATAGCCGCGGGAATACCAGGTCACGGGCGCCGAGCATCTTCGGAATAAGGTAGACCGCCAAGCCCTCCATCATCGGTACGGCAAACAGGAACATCATCACCGTGCCGTGCATGGTGAACACCTGGTTGTAGATGTCCGGTTCGAGGAACTCGTAGCCGGGTATCGCCAGTTGCGTACGCACCAGCATCGCCAGCAGGCCGCCGAACAGGAAAAAGCCCAGCCCGGTGAGCATGAAGCGAATGCCGACGGTAGTGTGGTTGACGATGGTCAGCGACCTCCAGCCGCGCGGGTTGCCCCAGACTTCGTTGAACTGATTGTGCAGTTGCTCGGGGTCGGCAACGCGCTGGTTGCTTGGCGTACTCACGGGTGCAGGGTCTCCAGCCAGTCGGCGATGGCACTGAGGTGGTCGGGGTCGAGGTCGTCGTGCAGCGGCATGGCGTTGCCGGGCTTGAGCCGCTGGTGCTCCTGCAGCCAGTGCAACAGTGCGCCCGGCTCGTTGTTCAGCACGCCGGCGCCAAGCATCGATCGCGCGCCGACATCGCTCAGGTCCGGGGCGCGATTTCCTTCGCTGACGCCCGCTACCCGGTGGCACTGGCCGCAGCGAGCCGCGAAGGCTTCGCCGGCAGGGCCGGGCAGGGCGCTGGCTTGCCAGTCGCTGCGGGCTTGCAGCCAGTTGGCGAAGTCCTCTTCTTCATGAGCCTGCACGTCGAGGATCATGTGCGTGTGCTGGGTTCCGCAGAACTCCGAGCACTGCCCGCGGAAAATGCCGGGGCGGTCGGCCTGCAGGCGGATGCGGTTGTCCCGGCCAGGGATCATGTCGATCTTGCCGCCCAGGCGCGGCACCCAGAAGGAATGGATGACATCGGCGCTGGTGACGTCGAGGTCCACCGGGCGACCGACCGGCAGGTGCAGCTGGTTGGCGGTGACCACGCCGCTGTCCGGGTAGCGCACCTCCCACCACCACTGATGGCCGATCACCTCGATGCGCAAGGGCTGCTCGCCGCTCAACGGCAAGGGCAGCATGCGTTGGCCGATGGGAATGCCGAACAGCAGCAACACCAGAATGCTCAGGGTCGGCAGCAACAGGCCGCCGCCGATCAGCCAGCGCAACGTCAGCTGACGTGCCCGGGCGTCGTCCACCTGCGGGCTGTTGCGGCGCATGGCATGCACCCACAACGCCGTCACCACGATCAGCACCAGAGTGGCGAAAGCGCACATCGCCCACCACAGGATCGCTACCTCGTGCGCAATCGGTCCGGCCGGGTCGAGCGCCGATTGTGGCCCCTCGCAGGCAACGAGAAACGGAACTGCCAGCGTCAGCGTGGTCAACTTGAAACAGGGCGTCAGCCAATGACGCTGCTGTTCAACCTCATCATTGATCTGTTCAGGGAGGCCGGGATGGCCGAAATAAAGGAAGTTATCGTCAGTCGCGCAGCTATCGCCGGGCATCCGCTGCATCCGATGATGATCCACTTTCCCGTGGCGGCGCTGCTGGGCCTGGTGGCGACCGACATCGCCTATCTGCTGCTGGCCGATCCGTTCTGGGCGCGCGCCAGTCTCTGGCTCGCGGGCGTCGGCGCCTTCGGTGGCTGGGTGGCGAGCATGGCGGGGCTGGTCGATCTGCTCACGGTCGGCAGCATCCGGCGCAAGATCACCGCCTGGTGCCACGCCATCATCGCGGTGATGATGCTGTCGCTGGCATCGCTGAACTGGCTGCTGCGCTACGCCGGTCCGGAGCAGGGCATGGAACGCTGGGCGCTGTACCTGTCGCTGCTGACCGCTGCCCTGATCGGGCTGGCGGCTTACCTGGGCGGGCGCCTGGTGTACGAACACGGCGTGGGTGTAGATACACGCTGAACGACTCGGCCCCTGCTTGCCGGCCACTGGGTGGTAGAGGGAGCGGGGCAGGTCATGCATGTTCTCGGGTACTCCGTGGTCAGAAAGGTTTGGCCAGCACCAACCACAGCGTGGCGCTGATCAGGAAGGCCAGCAGCAGGCCGATCAACAGACAGTCACGGCGCAGGGCGCGGTCGGTGACGCGCTCGATGCGCAGGATCAACACGCCGCACAGGGCATGACACAGCACCATGCCGGCGACGGTGGTGAGCTTGGCGATCAGCCAGGCATCGAAGATCGAGTCGCGCAGGAACAGCGCCGTGCCCGAGCCGATGGCCAGCAACGCCGCTGGCGTAGCGATCAGGTTGAAAATCGAGCGGGTGAGTTGGCCGTGGTCGCGATAGAAGAGGTCGTCGCTGCTGCGTGTACCGGCGGCGATCATCGCGGGCAGATACAGCAGCGCGCCGCACCAGCCGATCAGCGCCATGAAATGCAGCAGTTTGAGCAGTGGCATCGATGCTTTCCCGTGCGTCCGTTCGTTTCGAGCACATGGCCCTGGTGGGGCAGGCCACGACTGTGTGACTGCCTGACGGTGTCTGAGTTCGGCTGCTCTCCTGGACGAGCCGCGTTCGCCTCCCGGATGAAAAAGAAGGAACCGCCGCAAGGAGAAGGAGGGAGACGGTGCGGCGGTCCGGGGGAAGCAGAGATGCTCGTTCGATTTGGCGCGACTGCGCCGGCCAGGTGCAACACCTGGCAAGCTGCCCCTGAAACAAACAGAGTTGCGCCACCGCCCTCACGTTCAAGCTTTTTCGCCAAAGCCATGCGGTTCGTCACAAACAGCCGCCGGCAGAAAAATTGAAACCCGACGATGAGTTTTCACTCACTTCAAGAGAAAACCTCGCAAAGCGCTTCATTGGCAAAGGAGGAAAACATGAGAACTCACGTCGTGCATTTCACCGCACCGATCAATTCCTACACCTGTGGTCAGTTGATCGACAAATGCAGCCAGGCCGTCCATCAGGGCGCCGATGAACTGGTGCTGAAAATCGCCACCATGGGCGGGGAGTGCAGCTACGGCTTCTCCCTCTACAACTTCCTCATCTCGCTGCCGGTACCGGTCAAGACGCACAACCTCGGCACCGTGGAATCGATGGGCAACATCATCTTTCTCGCCGGAGAAACGCGCACGGCGTGCCCGCACAGCAAATTCCTGTTTCACCCCTTCCACTGGACGGTCAATGGCGCCGTGGACCATGCGCGCATGTCCGAATATGCGATGAGCCTGGACTACGATCTGCAGCTCTACGCCGATATCGTCGCCGAGCGTACGACGGGGGCCGAGGCGCCGCTCGACGTGCTGCAGTGCCTGATGTCCGCGCCGCGCATCCTCAATGTCGAAGAAGCGCTGGCGGCGGGGGTGATCCACCGTGAAGACTGCCTGGGCATGCCGGCCGAAGCGGTCAACTGGTGCGTGCATACGTGAGCCGGTTTCTCTACCGCTTGGAATATTCTCTGAACGATCAGCGAAGCCCTGACGTCGGAATCCATGTAGGCCCCGCCAAGGGACATACCATCAAGCAATGGCCGTTTAGCCGGCCCGGAGGCGACTTATGGATCTCACAGACGATCGCAAAGACCTGGTACGCACCCTCAACAAGCTCATCGAAACCTGCAAGGACGGTGAAGAGGGCTTCAAGGTCTGCGCCGAAGACGTCAAGCGACCGGATATGAAGCAACTGTTCTCGCAACGCTCGCGGCAGTGTGCCGAGGCGGCGGAAGAGCTGCAGCGTACCGTCCTGGAACTGGGCGGACAGCCCGAGGACAGCACCAGCATGAGCGCCGACCTGCACCGTCGCTGGGTCGACCTGAAATCACTGATCACTGGCAAGGATGAGGAGGCGATCCTCAACGAAGCCGAGCGTGGCGAGGACGTCGCCAAAGAGCGCTACAGCGAAGCCTTGACCCAGAATCTGCCGCCGCAGATCCGTACCCTGGTGGAGCGGCAGTATCAGGGCGTGCTGCGCAACCACAACGAGGTCAGGGCCATGCGTGACGCGGCCCGCGCCAAGAGCTGATCCTGGCCCGACTACCGGGTGCCGCGTATCGACGCGCGCACCCGGTTGATCTATCCGCAAATGCGTCAGCAAGCGTAGGGGAGGCGCAACGCATGCCGACCTTGGACAAGACCATCACCCAGCTCAACCACCTTCTGATGACCAGTCACGATGCCAGCCTGAGCTATCGACGCCTCGCAGGCAGCATCGGCACACCCGAGCAGCAGCGGCTATTCAGCGAGCGCGAACAGCAGTGCGTAATGCTGATGGACTGCCTGCACAACCAGATTCTTACCTATGGCGGCCGGCCGGCTGAGCACCCAAGCGTGCCCGGCGTGTTTCGCCACGCCTGGAACAGTCTGACCGCCTCGCTGTTGCCCGAGCGCGGACGCGCCCGCCTGCGGGCCGCATTGCGCACGGAAAAGCAAATTCGCCACGGTTTCGAGCAATTGCTAGCGGAGCAGTTGGCTCCGGAGTTTCGTCAGCAGTTGCAGGAGCACAACAGCCGCAGCATCGAATTCGAAAGACTGATCCGCGCGCGGCTGTAGCCAAAGGTGCAGTAAAGGGCGGCTCAGTCCGGCAGCGGCCGCTTCGCCAGTGGCTCACAGGCTGGCCCGTGCCTGACCTGGCCGTCGGCCTCGAAAATGGAACCGTGGCATGGACAATCCCAGGTGCGATCGGCATTGTTCCAAGTCACCGCGCAGCCCATGTGCGTGCACTTCGCCGACAGCGCATGCAGCGCACCGTCATCGTCGCGCCACACTGCCAGCTTCTCATCACCACGACTGACGACTCCGCCCTGGCCAGGCTGCAGTGCCTGCGCATCATCGATCAGGGTATGGCTGTCGCTGCTCTGGTTGAGATCCTCGCCAGCCTTGCGCTTGGGATCGAACAGCGCGCCCCAGGGCCAACGGCCACTGGTGATCTGCTGTGCCAGGCCGATGCCGGAGGCGGTGCCATTGGTGATGCCCCAGGCACTGAAGCCGGTGGCAAGGTACAGGCCGGGCGCCTTTTCGGCATCCGGTTCGCCGACATAAGCCATGCGGTCGGGGGTGTCATAATCCTCGTTGCACCAGCGCCAGACGGCCTCTGCCACCGGCAGGTGTTGCCGCGCCCACTCTTCCAGCTCGACGAAACGCTGTGCCACGTCAGCGTCCTGTCCCGTGTTGAAACGCGGGCCAAGTACCAGAATCAGCGGCCCGTCCGCGTCCTGCGCCATACGGATGGAGTGCGTGGGCTCATCGGCGGCAATGAACATGCCTTCCAGCACCTCCTCCGTGCTCGGACGAAAGGCGATGGCGACGTGGCAACGCGGCTGTGTCGGGCTGATGTAGTCCACGGGTGTCTTCACCGGCATATGGGTGGTGATCACCAACTTGTCGGCACTGAGCACACCGCCCTCGAAACCGATCTGCCAGCGCTCATGATGTTCGAAGCTGGTCGCGCGAGTGCCCTCGAAGACACGCCCTCCCTTGGCCTGCACTGCTTGTGCAAGACCCAGCAGATATTGGGCCGGATTGAACTGCGCTTGCTGGGGAAACTCCAGCGCGCCGGAAGTGGCGAACGGCAGCGGCGCCTGCTCCAGCACCTGCGCCTGTAGCCCCAGCGAACGAGCGGCCTCGGCTTCCGCCTTTAAAGCGGTATTCTGCTGCTCGCTCACTGCGTAGACATAGGCCGAGCGTCGCTGGAAATCACAGTCGATCGCGTACTGTTCGACCCAGTCAGCGATGCGCTGCAATGCCTGTTGGTTGGCGTCTGCATAAGACTGCGCCGTTGCACGGCCAGCCTTGTCGATCAGGTCGCGGTAGATCAATGCGTGCTGCGTAGTGACCTTGGCGGTCGACAAACCGGTCACCTGACGGCCGACCTTCCTCGCCTCGAGTACCACCACCGACTTGCCGGCCTCGCACAGCGCGAGCGCGGTACTCAGGCCGGCGATGCCGGCGCCGACGACCGCGACCTCACATTCGCAATGCCCGGAGAGGCTGGGAAAATCGATATCGGGCACGGAGGCGGGCCAGCAGCAGCCGGGTTTGGCAGATAGCGCGGTCATGGACACTTCCTCGTTTCTGCAGGGGTAGGTTCCCGTGTAGAAACCCGGTCACGCAGCGCGGTTCAACCTTTCTGCCCGCTGGTCAACATCCTGTCACGCCGCTCATCCATGGGTTCGGCAAATAATCTGAACTGGCGCAGCCGGCGGCGACTCCTCAGTAACGAGGGCCAACGCAATCGCGATAACCCTTACCCAGAACCTTGCCACGACTGTCCTGCCCGGTCCGTTCTCAAGCGGTGCCAGAGGAGGGCGGTACGACCAGACCGACAGGAGATGCCCCCATGTCCACTGTTACCGACAACCTGCTGGATTGGCTGCGCGATGCTCACGCCATGGAGCAGCAAGCCGAGAAGATGCTCACCGCCCAATCCGAGCGCCTGGAACATTACCCCGATCTCAAAGCGCGCATCGTTCAGCACATCGACGAGACCCGCGGTCAGCGCGAACTGCTGGAGTCCTGCCTGCAGCGCCTGGGCAGCAGCCCATCGACATTCAAGGATCTGTCCGCCAAGGTCATGGCGTTCGGCCAGGCGGTTGCCGGCATGACCGTCAGCGACGAGGTGGTCAAGGGCGCGATGAGTGGCTACGTGTTCGAGAACATGGAAATCGCTGCCTACACCGTGCTGATCGCCGCCGCCAGAGAGGCCGGCGACACCCAGACCCAGACCGCCTGCGAGCAGATCCTCCAGCAGGAAGTGGCGATGGCGGATTGGCTCAAAGAGCATCTGCCGCAGATAACCGCTGCGTTTCTCCAGCGCAGTGCATCACCTGACCAGGAAGCCAAGCGCTGAGCG
This sequence comes from Pseudomonas sp. UBA7530, assembly GCF_002479365.1. Classification (NCBI taxonomy): domain Bacteria; kingdom Pseudomonadati; phylum Pseudomonadota; class Gammaproteobacteria; order Pseudomonadales; family Pseudomonadaceae; genus Pseudomonas; species Pseudomonas sp. UBA7530. The sequence continues at coordinate 119,977 of NZ_DLMS01000001.1, read as the reverse complement.
AGCGCTTGGCAGTAACGGTCTCCTAGCGCACCATGATTGCCTGCTGAGCAGCATGCGGTCATGGTGGTCGCAGGTGAAAGTCGTTGATCTTGCAGCGTGGTAGGGCCCTCGGCCCCTCCGCGCTGCTGCGCTGTAGCTCATATCCCGATACCTCGGCGGCGGGGATATGGCTGCGTGGAGCTTGGCGATCAGCGCCGCGCTGTCGCTCCGATAGGGGGACGCTCGGTATCGCTGATTACGCACCTTCGCCAGGCCCAAGCGATAGCGCTGCCGCTATAGCGATCGGGTTGAGTCGGCACCACGACCAAGAGAACGATTTGGAAGAAAGGTACGCGGACGGTTCGGCATTATTCGCGTTATGGCTTAAAGTAGCCGGTTGCTGAAAGAACCGTCATGGCCATAGCCATGAAGGGCTTTCATTCTTCGAATTGGTCTGTGGTGAAGATGAACGAGCCTTTCATTTCGCTGTGCCCTGAAATTACTCGGGCACACGCGCTGACGCTGATGGAGTGGTTGGAGGATGAGCGCGTCACTTGCTATCTGAGTGACTCGCGTCATGTTGCCCGCTCCATCGAACAAGCCATCGATCGGACTCAGTTGCCGATCCTGACTCATCTATTCAACCGAGGCGGCCGATTCTTCATGGCCTACGACCGCCATGATGCCCCGGTGGGCTTTGTCCGTCTGATCAAGACCGGCTCGGATTGCGAAATAGTCCTGGCCATCGGAGACAGCGAAAAGTGGGGCCAGAACCTTGGCACCCGCACGATCCTCGAAGGCATGAAACTGGCGTTTCTCGACATGCGGGCGGAAAAGCTGATCGCCAAGATCCACCCGGATAACCTGCGTTCGCACAAGGCCTTCATGCGCAGCGGCTTTGTGCTTGAGAGCGAAACCTCGACATTGAAGACGTTCTCCATGACGGCGGGGTGCTATCTGCAGTTCTTGCGTGAAGATGCCTTTAAAAATGCCCCTGCGATCTACATCACGGAATTCGACAAGGCCAGGCTCGAGAGCCTGATCGCGCTCGAACAGGGCCCGGCCGTTGTCGAACTCGAACATGAGCTCGAGCGAGCCGTTGTGGTCGAACCTCAGCAGGTGCCGGGCAATGTCGTGACGATGAATTCCAGGGCCTTGCTGCAGCTGGACGATGAAGAGATCGAAGTGGCCCTGGTTTATCCTGAAGACGCCGACTGGAACGCCGGCAAGCATTCCGTGTGCTCCGACATCGGGGCCGCCATCCTCGGCTATCAGGAGGGAGATGCCATCGACTGGCGAATTTCTGATCGAACCCGCCGAATCGAGATCAGGAAAGTGCTTTACCAGCCGGAGGCGGCGGGCGATTTCCACCTGTAACTGCGCCTTGGGCTCGGTGTCCGTCCGCCAAGTCCTACCATGATCGGAAAAAAACTGACTGGTTAAGCGGTTCCCGGTGCATCAGCCAAATATGTGCTGGCGATAGCGGGGGCTGCGTTGCGCTCCCCCGGCGTCGCCGCTTTCGGCCATAAGCGCAGGTCGTAGGCGACAGCCTCGAACCCGAAGCTGCGGTTGCTAGCCGCCTAGCGGGCTGCGAGAGCCATCGCTTGGCGTTTTTTCCAAAGCATCTTGGCGGCGGTGGGATTGATTGGGCTACCACTGAACGTGGGAAGGGGGGATTGAAGTATCTTTTTGCCGACATCTTCCCATTGAATATTCCCGGTAGTCATTTCCCGGGTGAGGTTGAACTCATCAACTATCGTTTTTAAATCCTTGTCACTTACTAAAGCACAGGGATTAATAGCCTTCATGTAAATGCTCGTGCCGTTCTGGCTAAGCGACATCAGCAGCTTTCCATCAGGTCGCGCCTTGAGTGCTACCTCATGTTCCGGCAGGTGTTTGCGCAAATAGTTGATTGCGTTTTCCACGGCATGAACCCTCCTTTGTGCTTGTATTGATACAGGCACATGAGCAGTAGGCATGCCAAGATTTCGTTTAATGCTAATCCATTGATTTTAATGGCTATTTTTGATTTTTATCTTGATTTCATGGTGCAAAATGCACTGTGTGCCATAAGGCTATCATGCATATTACAATGTCGCTCCCGCTGCGCTTTAGTGACGGATGTGACGTCTTTCAGTCACTGCCAGACGCCTTTAGGGCTGCTCACACTTGCTGCGGTCCGCTTCCAGACCAATCTAATTTCAAAACAATGGATGGACGGTCTCTCACGACACCGCTAAGCCGACATGCTGAACTATTCGGAAGGGGCGCTTCTCTAGAAAAGTGAACAGTCAAGTTCATTCAGGGACGGCTTGCCGCGATAAGGACGTAAGCGAAAACAACCGTGAGAGGTAGCCCAATGTTTGTACATAACAAGCGGCTCCAGTACACCGTTCGGGTGGCTGGCCCCAATCCTGGTCTCGCTAATTTATTGCTGGAGCAATTCGGCGGGCCGCAAGGTGAACTTGCCGCCGCGATGCGCTATTTCACCCAAGGCCTGGCTGAAGATGATGCAGGTCGCAAGGATATGCTGATGGACATCGCCACGGAGGAGCTGAGCCACCTCGAGGTCATCGGTACCATCGTTGGCATGTTGAACAAGGGCGCGAAGGGCCAGTTGGCAGAGGGTGTCGAGGCGGAGGCGGAGCTCTATCGATCGCTGACTGGCGGCGGTAATGATTCGCACATTACCTCGCTGCTGTATGGCGGTGGGCCGGCGCTGGTCAACTCCGCAGGCGTGCCATGGACTGCATCCTACATCGATTCGATTGGTGAGCCTTCCGCTGATCTACGCTCGAATATCGCTGCCGAGGCGCGTGCAAAGATCGTCTATGAGCGGTTGATCAACGTAACCGATGATCCAGGCATTCAAGACGCTCTGCGCTTTCTAATGTCGCGAGAGCTGGCACATCAGAAGTCCTTTGAGAAGGCGCTCCACTCGATGCGACCCAACTTCCCGCAGGGGAAGCTTCCGGGCCTGCCAGAGTTCACCAATACGTACTTCAACATGTCGCAGGGCGAAGGCGAGATGCGAGGTTCGTGGAATCAGGGCGGCGATTGGATCTACGTGGATTCGCCAAGCCCGGCAGTAGATGGTGGGGATGGTATGGCAACCGTTGCACTGCCGGACAAGGACGGCAAAGTCCTGGCCCAGATGGCTGCTCGCACTCTGTCGGATCCAGCGGCAGACCCGCTTACCGGCGCCGATATTGGCTCCGGGGTCACAAAGAAATAGCTCTGCAGTCGTTAGTGGAGGGGGCCTGGAGCAGGCCCTCTGCGCTATCTGAATGCCTGCTGCGCTAATCGCAGCCGCTAAACGGCGACCAGCCGAATCGAGCCGGAGGCTGGACTGAAGCAGCAGTCGGGCGGGTCAAAGCTTGTTTGGGAATGTGCGGCGACGCGGATTCTCAGCTTGAAACGGCTTTTCGCATTATTGGCGATACATCGCTGCAACTCGTGACGGCAGCGCAGCCGCCTTTCAGGTAGCGGCAATCTCTAGCTGCGGATTCGTATGGGTACCATCCAAGTTGTTGCTCGATAGCTTCGCGAATTCCCGTCGATATGAACCTGGGAGCGGAGCGTATATACAACTCTGCGTGGGCGGCTTTGGCCGCAGGTAGTGCCGCCAAATATTCAACGGCTTCCTTCTCGCTCGGTGTGCGGTTGATGTCTCCATCAAAACGAGGCGGCAAGGCCGTCCACACCACCGCATCGATCCCCCTGCGGCGCGCCCACCTGGCAATTTGCGCGCGAAAGCGTTGAGAGGGGTCATAGGTGACGGTGTCTCCCACCAGCCATGGCTGATGCGAGGGAATTTGTTCACGTGCTCGTAAAAATTCGCGGGCTTCGGCTAGAGAACCGGTGCTGAGCACGGTCCACATGACCTTCGTGAAAGGCGCTGTAGGGCAGATCACGGCTGCCAGCTCACCTCCATCGCCCACGCGTGCGAAATCTATGGGTAAGGCCGGCCCGTCGTGACGCCAAGGCAACTGTGCGGGTAACACTCCCGGTTTCCACATCAGCGAGCCCCAGCCAAGGCAGGCAATCCGCATAACGTAACCACTCCTAAAACAGAACATTCGAAGTCCAGCTGTGAGGTTAGGACGGCCGCTCCGAATAGGGCGTTCCACTCTTTTCCATCCATCCTCGATTCAGCTGATGGTTGGCAGAAAGCATGAACCTCGACCGAGCGTCCGCAGTCGATTCTTAGCAAGCTGCAAAAACGGGACATTCTCGTTTCTTTCCAATATCAGCTGGAGATCAACATGGCTCGCACCACGATTGAAGATCTTTTTATTCATGAGTTATCCGACGTTTACAGCGCGGAGAAACAGATCACCAAGGCACTGCCGCGCATGGCACGAGCGGCTACCAACCCGCTGCTCGCCGACGCGTTCAAGGCTCACCTTGAAGAAACTCAAGGGCAGATCGAGCGTATCGACCAGCTTGTCGAGGCCTCCGGTCTCAAGCTCAAGCGCATGAAATGCGTCGCCATGGAAGGTCTGGTCGAGGAGTCCAAGGAACTGATCGACGAAATCGAGAAGGGCGCAGTGCTGGACGCAGGTCTGATCGGCGCAGCGCAAAAGGTCGAGCACTACGAGATTGCCAGCTACGGGACCTTGATCGCCATGGCCAAACATCTGGGCCTGAAGGAAGCGGTTTCGCTGCTCAAGGCGACACTGGCTGAAGAAAAAGCGACCGATGAAAAACTGAGCAAGATCGCTGAGCAGGGTGGAAACCAGGCTGCGACGATGAGCTCCTGAATCCGGCCGGCAGGCAGGCGACCCAACGGTCGCCTGCGCTTGGACTTGAGCAGTGCTTGGAGAATTGGACATGACCTTTACTCAATTTGCCCAGGTGTTATCGCGATGGTCTGGCGACCATAGAATCTTTCTTGTAGCAATCCTGTTATTGCTGGTGTGGGCGGGTAGTGGTCCTTTTTTCCACTTCAACGATACCTGGCAGCTGATCATCAACACGACAACAACCATCATCACGTTTCTGATGGTTTTCCTCATTCAAAACACCCAGAACCGCGATAACGACGTGCTCCACATCAAGCTGGATGAATTGCTGCGCACGACCAAGGACGCCCACAACGCGCTGCTGAATCTGGACGAACTCTCGGCTGGGGAACTTCGGTCGCTGCGAAAGCACTACGCCGCTCTTTTCAGTGAAGACCGTCCTAAAGGCGCACGAATCAACAAGCTTCTCGATGAGCTGTCGCGGGCGGGCGATGACAGCGAAGGGAAGGCCGGCGCCGACAACGAAAGCAAAGATAATGAACAGCCTCAGTAGCACAGCGTTGCGCAACTGATTTTCGCCCTGGTGAACAAGGACGGTCCGAACGGCAAGCTCATACTCCTGCTGCACGATTGGACTGCCTGTCAGGTTTCCACTTCGCCGCGCTGCACTCACATAAGAGTGAAAGAACCGGTGATGGTGGACAGCGCGGAGCGATAACCGCGCGTGGCGCAGTGGCTGGCACTGAGCGATTGATGCCTAGGCCAAGTTGGCCGCTCGCGACACTGATTCGTTGCGAGCGGCCAGGCGACCCATCGGCTAGGCGACCGGGATCTTGGCACGTTCGAGGTGACACCCTCCCGTCAGAGAGGCTTGCATCTCCATGGTTTGCTCGTGCGGTACGCCAAGGGCAATCGCGCTGGCGTCATTCAGGCGTGCGTAATCCGCTTGGGACAATGTCAGATCGAGCGCGCCAAGCGTGGCGTCCAACTGCGCGCGAGTGCGCGAACCGAGGATTGGGATCAAGCTGGTGCTCGACTGCCGGGCCTTGTGTAGCAGCCAGGCAACGGCCACCTGGGTCGGCGTGCTGTCCATGTTGCTGGCGACATCGATCAGCGTGTCGATGATCGCGGTTTCCCTGGCGCCGCTTTCAGCATGCACGAGCATGCCCAACTTGGTTGCACGGCTGTCCTCGCTGCTGCTGCGGTACTTGCCCGTCAGCAGGCCGCCTGCCAGCGGCGACCATTGCGTGACGGCCAGGCCCAAGGCCTCCGCCATGGGTATCAGCTCACGATCGGCACTGCGCTCCGCCAGGCTGTATTCGAGCTGAATGCCGGCCACAGGCGCCCAGCCGCGTAATTCAGCCAGCAAGTCGGCACGCGAGACACGCCAGGCGGGGAAGTTGGAAAGGCCGATGTAGTGGATCTTGCCGGCGCTCACCAGGTCGTCGAAGCCGCGCATGATTTCTTCCATCGGCGTCAGCTCATCGCTGATGTGTGCCCAGAGCAAATCGATATGGTCGGTATTCAGGCGGCGCAGGCTTTCTTCTACTGCGCGCACCATGTTCTTGCGGTTGTTGCCGAGCTGGGAAATGCCGGCCGCTGGCGTCGTACCCATGGTGTATTTGGTGGCAAGAACGAAATGATCGCGGTCGGATGCGATGAACTCTCCGAGCAGGGTTTCCGCCTGGCCCGCCTGATAGCCATTGGCGGTGTCGAGGAAGTTGCCACCGGCTTCGACATAGCCGTCGAAAATCTGCCGGGCTTCGTCGCGTTCGGCGCCATGGCCCCAACCAGTGCCGAAGTTGCCAGTGCCCAGAGCGAGCTCGGATACGCGTAGGCCGGTGCGCCGGCCGAAGGTGCTGTAACGCATGGAAGTCCTCCTGATGGCCGATAAAGGCGGCCATCGCATGTAAAAAAGCATGAGGGGGCGTCGCGCCGCCCTCATGCAAGGAAGTCACGGATTAATGGCCGAGCCGCTCGATAGCGGCGGCAACCCCGGCACCATAGGCCGGATCGGCCTTGCCACAGTTGCCGATGTGCCGTTCTATCACCTGTTGCGAGGCGCCGCGGATTGCCCGCGCGGTGTTGTCGAACAGCGATTGCTGCTGCGCTGGCGACATCAGGCGGAACAGCGCGCCGGGCTGCGAGTAGTAGTCCTCGTCGACGCGGTGATTCCAGTGATCGGCAGCGCCTTCCAGCGTCAGCGGCGGCTCCGCGAACTCGGGTTGCTCGGCCCATTCTCCGAAGCTGTTGGGCTCGTAGGCCAGGCGCGCGCCTTGGTTACCGTCCACGCGCATCTGCCCGTCGCGGTGGTAGCTGTGATACGGGCAGCGCGGCGCGTTGACCGGGATGTGCGTGTGGTTGACGCCGAGCCGATAGCGCTGCGCATCGCCATAGGAGAACAGTCGCCCCTGGAGCATCTTGTCCGGCGAGAAGCCGATGCCGGGTACCACGTGGGCCGGGTTGAAGGCGGCCTGCTCGACCTCGGCAAAGACGTTCTCCGGGTTGCGATTGAGCTCCAGTACGCCGACTTCGATCAGTGGGTAATCCTTGTGCGGCCAGACCTTGGTCAGGTCGAAGGGGTTGATGGGGTAGCGGCCGGCGTCCTGCTCCGGCATCACCTGCACGTAGAAGGTCCAGCATGGGAAGTTGCCCTGTTCGATGTTGTCGTACAGGTCGCGCTGGCTACTCTCACGGTCGCCGGCCACCACCTGCCCAGCCTCGGCGTCGCTGAGGTTGCGAATGCCCTGTTGGCTCTTCCAGATGAACTTGACCCAGTGCCGCTCGTTAGCCGCGTTGATGAAGCTGAAGGTGTGGCTGCCGAAACCGTGCATGTGTCGGTAGCCGTCGGGAATGCCGCGGTCGCTCATGACGATGGTGACCTGATGCAGCGCCTCCGGCAGGCTGGTCCAGAAGTCCCAGTTGTTCTGCGCGCTGCGCATGCCGGTGCGCGGGTCGCGCTTCACCGCATGGTTGAGGTCGGGAAACTTCAGTGGATCGCGCAGGAAGAACACCGGCGTGTTGTTGCCCACCAGGTCCCAGTTGCCCTGCTCGGTGTAGAACTTGATGGCGAAACCGCGAATATCCCGTTCGGCGTCAGCAGCACCGCGCTCACCGGCCACGGTGGAGAAGCGCACGAAGATGTCGGTTTGCTTGCCCACCTGGGAGAACAGCGCGGCGCGGGTGTAGCGGCTGATGTCCTGGGTCACGGTGAAGGTGCCGTAGGCGCCAGAGCCCTTGGCGTGCATGCGCCGCTCCGGAATTACCTCGCGGTCGAAATGGGCGAGTTTTTCCAGGAACCACACGTCCTGCAACAGCGCCGGGCCACGCGGACCAGCGGTCTGGATGTTCTGGTTATCTACGACTGGAGCGCCGGAGGCGGTAGTGAGCTTCTTCATTTTTTGCTCCTTCGAATAAGCAATGGCGGCTGGGACGGCCCGCTGCTGTAGCGGACAAGTCTCAACCCGACGACTCGTCCGCCTTCAGCAATGAGTCCTCATGCAGCGCTGCGGGCCTGACCGAGGTACTCGGCGGTGGAGATGACCGGTGCATAACCGAACTGCAGCGCCGCCATGAAGGCTGCATGCACCTGCTCGGCCGGCACCTTCACGCCGTTGAACTCCAGATCGAGGGTGGCGCACGCGTCGTGCAGCACGGTGGTCTGGTAGCCGAAGTCGACGGCGGCGCGGGTGATGCCGTCCACGCACATGTGGCTCATGTTGCCGACTACCACCACCTCGCTTACGCCGTGCTCGTCGAGCACCTGCTTCAGCTCGGTCTCGCGGAACGAGTTGATGTAATGCTTGAGTACGACCGGCTCGCCCGGGTGGTTGAGCACGCTGGGATGAATCTGTGCGCCTTCACTGCCGGGCCGGAAGAAGGGGGCGTCCTGGCTCGTGAACTCGTGGCGGATATGCACCACCAGGTCGCCACGCTCGCGGAATACGGCGATGACCTGAGCCGCCTTGGCGGCAGCGGATTCGACCTTGCTCAGGGTCCACAGGCCGCCAGGGAAATAGTCGTTCTGAATATCCACCACGATCAGTGCTTGCTTGCCGTTCATTGCGTTTCTCCTATTCGAGGTGGCCCGCCAAACTGCGGCGGGCATACGAGTGCTTAGCTGCGCACAAATGCCAGCAGGTCGTTGTTGAGCTGATCCTTGTGGGTATCGGTGATGCCATGCGGAGCGCCGGGGTAGATCACCAGCTTCGCGTGAGGCACCAGCTGGGCCGAGGCGCGGGCGGCCGCATCCACCGGCACGATCTGGTCGTCGTCGCCATGCAGGATCAGGGTGGGCACGTCGAATTTCTTCAGATCTTCGGTGAAGTCGGTCTCGGAGAACGCCTTGATGCAGTCATAGGCACTCTTGTGTCCGGCCATCATGCCCTGCATCCAGAACGCATCGATCACGCCCTGGGAGGGCTTGGCGCCTGGGCGGTTGTAGCCATAGAACGGACCGCTGGCGATGTCCTTGTACAACTGCGAACGGTCGGCCAGGGAGCCTGCGCGAATGCCATCGAACACTTCGCGCGGCAGGCCGCCGGGGTTGGCCTCGGTTTTCAGCATCAGCGGTGGGACCGCAGAGATCAGGCCGACTTTGGCCACGCGTTTGGTGCCGTGGCGACCTATGTAGCGGGTAACCTCGCCGCCGCCGGTGGAGAAGCCGAACAGCACCGCTTCCTGCAGGTCGAGCGTTTCGATCAGTTCTGCGAGGTCGTCCGCGTAGCAGTTCATTTCGTTGCCGTCCCAAGGCTGGCTGGAGCGGCCATGGCCACGGCGATCATGGGCGATCACGCGGTAGCCGTTGTTGGCCAGAAAGATCATTTGTGATTCCCAGCTATCCGCGTTCAACGGCCAGCCATGACTGAAGACGATGGGCTGGCCGCTGCCCCAGTCTTTGAAGTAAATCTCGGTGCCGTCGCGAGTGGTGATTGTGCTCATGGTCTTCTCCTTTTTCGTTTGAGGTATCACAGGCAAAGCAGCGGGCAGGCCGATCATGGGTGATGGTCGGCGCACGCATGGGTGGGTCAGGGATGGGAGGCGGCTTGTGGCAGGTGCGCTTGCTGGCCGCGGAGGCGCAGCAGCTGGTAGCTCAGGCCGATCAGGAAGATCAGTACAGCGATTAACACCGCGACCTTCACTTGCGGTGATTCGGGGCCGTTGCCGATGGGATTGCCAACCGGCAGACGCGAAAGCGATTCGTTGAGTCCGGGGATCATCAGCACCAGGTAGCTCAAGCTCATGGCGCTGACCTGCAAGTATTCACGAGCCTTACCCAAACGCCACATATGCTGCGCGCTGCGGCCGACGGCGATGGCCGCCAGCGCGATCAGGCCGAGGGCATGCCCGGTGGTGAAGCCACCCGTGCTGGAGAGGCCGAAGGAGGTGACCACCGAGGCGAACAGGCCGAACTGATAACAGCGGCCGCTGGCCACGTCGGGAATGATGCGTCCGTATTGACGGAAGGCGTAGGCGCCGGCGATGACGGGCAGAAGGCTCAGCGTGGTGTGGATGATGCCGAGCGCGGACAGTGAAGTGGCCATGTTCCTTTTCCTCATGCAGACAAACCGCTGGTGAGGGCTCCGTATGCCAGTGGCAACTGCACGGAAGTGCCGTCTTGTCAGGCCGGTCGAAACTGTTGGCCTGGTGAGATCGACTATAGGAACGCGGGCTTCGGGCAACCATTCTACGAAGGGTCGCTGCCGCTTATATCTAAGTATGAGTCAGCTATCGGAACGGCTACAGGCACGCCCGTAGGCCGCTGAATAGGCGCGCACCTATACCTAGGTATGAGGCGATTGAACCAATGGTCTGGCGTAACGCCCCAGTTGGCGATGTCCATCTGGCAAGGCTGCTGACTAGAATGCAGGTACAGATCCCAGCGCACCTTCAAAGGAGCACCTGATGCCCAACCCGCTTTCGCTGGTGCACATCATCGATGACGATGAATCCCTGCGACAGGCACTCGACAGTCTGTTTCGCTCGGTAGGCATGGCCACGCAGCAATACGGATCGACCCAGGACTTTCTCAATGCCGAGCGCCCTGATTGTCCGTCTTGCCTGGTGCTGGACGTGCGTCTGCCAGGAAAAAGCGGGCTGGACTTCCAGAGTCAGTTGCTCGAGATGAACATCCCGATCCCTATCGTGTTCATGACCGGCCATGGCGATATATCCATGTCGGTGCGCAGCATGAAGGCCGGCGCGGTGGACTTTTTGACCAAGCCCTTTCGTGACCAGGACATGCTCGATGCGGTGGCAGCCGCCATCGACAAGGACCGTATGCAGCGCGAGCAGGGGCGTGGAGTCGCGAAGCTGCATGAGCGCTTCGCCAGTCTCAGCCTGCGCGAGCGTCAGGTCATGGCGCTGGTCACTGCCGGGAAAATGAACAAGCAGGTAGCAGCCAGCCTGAGCCTCAGTGAGATCACCGTGAAAATCCACCGGGGGCATGCGATGCAGAAGATGCAGGCGCGCTCGCTGGCCGACCTGGTGAAGATGGCCAGCGCGCTGCAGCTCAAGGCGGACGGAAGTCTGTGAGCTTTGCGTATGGCTTCAGACCGGGCCAGCGCCCGGGCACGTTTTTGAAAGTCGCGCCGCGTAGGCACAAGCCGGCCGGTGCGCATCGAGGATGTAGATGTGCCGCATGACCTGATTTCCATCATTGATGACGATGAATCGCTGCGACTGGCGACCTCCAGTCTGCTGCGCTCGATGGGTTACATCACCGAATTTTTCGCCAATGCCGAGGACTTTCTCGGCTCTGGCGACCTGTCACGTTTCGCCTGCGTTGTCGCCGATATACAGATGCCTGGCATGAGCGGCATCGATCTGACGCATAAGCTGATTGCCGCCAATGGTCAGGCGAAGGTGGTATTGATGACGGCCCGTACCGAAAGCGATATTCACAAGCGGGCGCGGGAGAGCGGGGCGGTTTGCCTGCTGCAGAAGCCATTCGCGGCAGATTCGTTGCTCAAGTGCGTGGGCAAGGCCCTGGAGCCGGAAGGCGAAAGATAATGGCTGACAGGTGCGCTATATCGGTTCGACATCGTCCAGAACATCCGCTGGCGGGAACGCATCTGGCCCGCCGAACACCTGCAAGGCACTGAGCGCGCCACTGTCGAATAGCTGCTGTAGCAGTGGCTCAAGTACCTTGTCGATGCTGAGCTGCAGCGCCTGCTGATCCAGCCATTCAAACCGCATGATCCAGTGCCGTGCGCTGCGCCTGCTGGCATGAAGCTGACAAACCATGCAGCCGGGCAAGCGAAGAGTGGCTGTGGCCGCAGCTAGCAATTGTTCGTGCAGGGTGGCCGTCTGCTGTGCCGTGGCCTGGATCAATAACAGCTTGCCGAGGCCAAATCTGCCTTTCACTTGCCTGCTCATCGATGTGCTCCCTGTCTGGGGGATACCGCGAGGGTTGCTGCCGGCCTATACCGGTCATGTTCGATGATCGCGGGAGCAGAGGCGGACGCCAATCATCGATGGGCATAGCCACCTGCAAACCATGGTATGAGAGGCGGGATCAACTAACCGTCGGCAGGCTTACGCTGAAGCGCGCTCCGGGGCCCAGCGCATTATTACCCGCGTAGATGCTGCCCCCCAGGCTCTGTACCACCGTGCGGCAGATCGGCAGCCCCATGCCCATGCCGGTCTTCTTCGTGGTGAAGAAACTGTCGAACAGTCGGTCGAGGTTGTCGCTGGCGATACCGGGACCGTTATCCTCAACCAACAGCTCAATACTGGAGGCATCCAGGCTCGTCGTGCTGATGGTCAACTTCGGTGAGGCAGTCTGGGCATGAGCCATCGCTTGCATGGCGTTAACCGCCAGGTTGACGATCACCTGCTGCAACAGGGTGCGATCGGCGCGTATGCGCGGCAGGTTCGGCGTCAGCGCCAGGCACAGCTCGACGTTCTGCGCCTGCAGCTCGTGGCGGAGGAACTGCACGGCTTCCTTGACCACATTGTTCAATGGCAAGGTTACCCGCTGAGGGGCTTGATGGCTGGCCATGGTGCGGATGCGCGCAATGATGTCAGAGGCACGGCGGGCATCGGCCACCATGCGTACCGTCAGATCGTGGACCTCGCCGATTTCCGGCTCGGGGCGGTTGAGCCAGCGCAGACCGGCTTCGCCGTTTGTAGCGATGGCAGCCAGAGGCTGGTTGACCTCGTGAGCGATGGACGCCGTCAGCTCGCCAAGCATCGATACACGTGCGGCATGCATCAGGTCCGCTTGCATGCTATCGAGCGCCATACGCGAAGTGACAAGCTCGCCTATATCGATGTTGCCGACCAGGACCATGCCCTTGGCGCGCATTTGCGGCGGTGCGGTGACGAAGAACAGTACGTCGATTTCCCGGCCATCGAGGGCGCGGGTCTTGGTTTCCGTAAGGTAGCCTGACTCACCGCGATAAGCGGCCTCGATGCTGCGTCGGAAGGCATCGTATTGGCCCGGAATCCAGAAACGGGTGACCGGGCCCAGCATCTCGGCGCGGTCCTTTGCTCCATATAACGTCAACGTACGCTGATTGACATCGATGACCACGCTGGCGGACATGGCTTTTTCGACGAATTCCGGATGTTCGTCGATATAGGTCGAGAGATCGTTGACACCCTGTTGACGCAACTCGGCAAATAACTGATTGAGACCGCTCGAGTCCAATTGCCAGAACGACACTGCCATCACCTCGAAGAGGTTGCGGTAGCGGAACTCGCTCTGCTCAAGGGCCGCGAACGCCTGGTTGCGGGCAGAGAGGTCGATGACCCCGACCATGAGAATGCCTTTTTGCATGTTCTCCGGCGGGAAGGAGGCGGTGAACAGCGCATCGAACTCGCGGCCGTCGATCGTGCGCAGGGTCGTTTCCTTGACGTAGCTGAGCTTGCGGGATACGGCGGCAAGAATGCTCTGTGCAAATACCTGCGTACTCGCTTCGGGCCAGAATGGCTCGACCGAGGTGAGCATTTCCTGCTTATCGCCACGACCAAATAGCGCCACCGTCTGCTCATTGATGTCCAGCACGCGGGTCGCGCGCATCATCTCGCGAACCAGTTCGGGGTGGTCGTTGAAGTGCTTGCCCAGGTCCTTCACTCCGCTGGCGAAGAGGCGCTTGACCATTGCCCCGACCTGGGTGAAGTCCAGTTCCCAGAATGATGCGGCCATGGCTTGGAACAGGTTGCGGTATCGATACTCGCTTTCCACCAGGGTCAGCTCGGTGGCGCGTCGTGCCGTGATGTCCCGGCCCGTTTCGACGATGCCGATGGTATTTCCCTGAGCATCGAGACGCAGTGACCAGCGCGCTTCGATCAACACATGCTCACCCGCCGCGTTGATGCGCTGTAGTTCGCCATCCCAGCGGCCACTTGAGCGTACCTGGCTTTCGAACTCGAGAATCGAGGCGGCGGGCTGCGAGGTGAGCAGGTCGTGGGCTATCTGCCCGCACGCTTCGGCGCTGCTCCAGCCGTATAGCTCTTCGCTGGCTTTGTTCCAGTAGAGAATGCGCCCCTCGAGATCGCGCAGAAAAATGCTCTCGTGGATCAGCTCGAGAATGTCCGAGCCCAGGTCTGACGTCAGTTCGCGATCATCGATCATGCCGCACCGTCCTGTAGGGATTTGGCGTGCGTCGCACGCGTCTACCTGTCGCTGATGCCAACGTGGCTCATACCAAGATATGAGCTGAATGTCCGCCGGTCTGATGGCGGGCTGTATCGGGGCGTCTCACTATCCATTCACGCACTGCCAGTGAACACAGGTTCGAAATGCTACTCGCTGATCTCCAGCGAATAATTCGAGGCCTGGCAGCTGTAGGGGCTTTGGGAGTGCGGAAATATTCGTATCCAGAAATCCTAATCAATCCCGGAATATTTAACTAGCAGGAGCCGAGCATGAATACTTCACGTACCGCGTTGGCCAGCGAAAAAAACCTCAGCCGCCGCGTTGACCCATCCCAATCAACGCCGCAAAAGCATGGTCTGGCCACGTTCTTGATGATGACGCTTGTCGCCGTTTTCGCAGCGCGCGCGCTGGCTCATGAGCCTGGAGGCATCCACAGCGAGAAGACCGCGAAGGTCGACGCCGCCTTCGACCTGGTGCACACCCGCGTCTCACGTGACGGCGACATGCTGGTCTTCGAGCAACTGGTCGACGGCAAGGCCGGCAGCCGTATTCCGTCGCCCAAGGGCAGCTTCGCCGGCGCCGAGGTCTACAGTTACGTCTGGCCGACCAGCCTGGATAGCGGTGCGGTGGGTTTTGAAGAGAAATCCGGGATTCTCGCCCTGGCCCTGACTTCCCATCCGGACTTCGACGACACCCCGCAGCTCGACGAGAACGGCGACGGCAAGAATGACAACGACGGCGGCTTGTGGCATTCGCACTGGGTGGTACTGACCAAGGACGAAACCTGCGGCCCATCGGGGCTCAAGGTGCGTGACATCCCCGAAGGTGCCAAGCCCAAGTTGCCGCCGACCTGGCCCGGCGCGCCGATTTATATCGACTCCCCCGGCTACGATCTGAGCGTCAAGGAAAATGCCGCGCAGATCCGAGTGCCGCTCAAAGCGGTGGGTTTCCCTGAGAGCTTCAACTACGACGGGGTGAGCGCTGCGCTGCAGGTCAATGCCGATCTGCACAACCCGCTGTTATGCGTATCTGGCGTCTGGGATGTGGCTTCTGGCGATCTGTCTTTGCCCGCCACCTGGAAACAGCAACCTTAAGGTCTGAGCCAGCAGCCGCATAGCGGCGCCAACCAGCAGGGGTGATCACCTGCTGCACCTGGCTCGATCCTCATCTCGTGGAGTCTGTCATGAGCCTTCCCATCTACGCCCGAGAAAGAACCGCTCTCTTGCTGGTAGACCCTTACAACGACTTTCTCAGCGAAGGCGGCAAGTTGAGTGGCGAGGCCAAGCTGGTAGCGGATGCGGTTGGCACGCTGCAGAACCTGCGAAACGTGGTCGCGGCAGTACGTGCCGCGGGCATCCAGGTGCTCTTCGTGCCGCATCACCGCGCGCGTCCTGGCGACTTTTTGATGTGGAAGCATCCTAGCCCTTACCAGCTAGGAGCTCGACAACTGCAAGTGTTTGCGGCGGATAGTTGGGAAGGGGAGTGGCATCCCGATTTTCAGCCTCAGCCTGGGGACATCGTTGTGCAGGAGCATTGGGGCGCAAGTGGTTTCGCCAATACCGACCTGGATTTCCAGCTGAAGCAGCTGGGGGTGGAGAAGGTCGTGTTGGTCGGCATGCTGGCCAATACCTGCATTGAATCGACTGGAAAGTGGGCCGCCGAACTGGGTTATCACGTGACATTGGTGCGCGATGCAACTGCCGCTTTCTCGAGCGAGGCAATGCATGCCGCCCATGAAATCAACGGTCCAACCTATGCACATGTGATCGCCACGACAAGCGAGCTCATCGTTGCCCTTGGATAAGGAGTAACAACCATGACTGAGTCGTACAGCCAGGCGCCGGCTTGGCAGGTAGAGCGCTGGTTCAATACCTCCGAACCCCTTAGCCTGGAGCGTCTGCGCGGCAAGGTGATTGTCCTGGAGGCCTTCCAGATGCTTTGCCCAGGGTGTGTGAGCGAAGGTCTGCCGCAAGCTCAGCGGGTCCAGGCAACCTTTCCGTCCGAGCAGGTTGCCGTCATCGGATTGCACACGGTATTCGAACACCACCAGGCAATGACCCCCGTCTCTCTCGAGGCGTTTCTATACGAGTACCGCATCACCTTTCCAGTCGCCGTCGACCTCCCGGACCCTCGGGGTTCTGCACCCCTGACCATGCGGGCCTATGCAATGCACGGTACCCCGAGCATGGTGCTGATAGACAAGCAAGGGCGCATTCGTCAGCACTACTTCGGGCGCGTCAATGAGTTGCAGCTAGGAGCCCAGATCGCATGGTTGATTGCTGAAGCTGGCGTCTTGAACGAAGGGGAACCGTTGACTACAGCTGAGCAGGCGTCGGGATGTGCGGATGGTGTCTGCGCACCTTGAATGTAATGGGTAGATCTTGGTGGAAGCCGTTCAGCGGTTGTTGCAGCAGCGGCAATGGCCGAGCCTTTCCAGGGTCAATGCTGAAAAGTGCTGGTAGCGAAGAATGATTGCCGGGCACGCGCGGTGTTGCCAATCGCAATTGTCCGGTAAGGTTACCGGCACCAGTCACCAACCTGTGAAACAGGGTCCAGAAACGCTCGACTTGCTTATGATGAGTGGATTGCGGGATCTGCGCCTGTAGCGCTGTTATCGAGAGCCATATTCTGAAAAGCCTAACCCGTGAGGAGCTCGAATCCGAAAATGAGCGCCTGCGCGCGGCCCTTAGACGAGCCGGCGTAGAGTCTGAGGTGGATGAATGCCGCCGAGCAGAGCAATCAGGCTCCGTTCAGGACGCAGCGCGTCAGGAAGCCGTTTTCGACAGTGCTGTGGACTTCGCGATCATCTTGACTGATCCAGCCGGCACCATTACCGGTTGGAACTCGGCAGCCGTGCATGTGATGGGCTGGAGTACGGAGGAGATGTTCGGCGAGAGCGTGGCGCGTATCTATACCGCTCAGGATCGAGATGACGGCCTTGTCGAATCCGAAATGCAGCAGGCAATCGAATTCGGTTATGCCTCGAACGAACGTTGGCACCTGCGCAAGGACGGTCGGTCGATCTGGGTATCTGGCGAAACCATGCCGCTGTACTCGGAAAAGCACGCACATCTCGGTTTCATGACAATTTTGCGTGATCGTACAAAGGAACACCTCGATAGTCGCGCGATGGAGGAAACGAAGGAGCGTTATCGTCTGGCAGCCAAAGCGACCAACGACGCTATCTGGGACTGGGATCTGGCAGCCAATCAAGTCCTGTGGAATGACGCGCTCGCCGATGCTTATGGCTACTCGCTATTGGCATCGGAGACTTCCAGCGACTGGTGGCTGGAGCACATTCACCCAGACGACAAGAAGCGCATATACAACTCCATCCACGCTGTAATTGATGGGGACGGCAACTCCTGGAGTGAAGAGTACCGCTTTCGACGCAATGACGGCTCCTACGCTGAGGTACTCGACCGAGGCCATGTAATCCGCGACGCTGATGGCAAAGCACTACGCATGATCGGGGCGATGCTCGACCTGACATCAAGGCGAAAATCGGAAACGGCCTTACGTAAAAGCGAAGAGCGCTTCAGAACAATCGTTGAGACGATCGAGACGGCGTTCGCCATCGTCGAGGTCAAGTTCGATGCCCAGGATCATCCCGTCGACTACCGCTTCATCGAGGTCAATCCGGCGTTTGAACGTGAGGCGGGTATCGACTTGCGTGACAAGTGGGTGACCGAATATGCCCCTGAACTGGAACAATTCTGGTTTGACACCTACGGGCATGTCGCCAAAACACGAGAGCCGCTGGCCTTTGAAAGCTACGCCAATACCTTCGAGCGCTGGTTTGACGTCAAGGCTGTGCCGGTGGGTGACCCCACTGAGAGACAGCTCGGCATCTTCTTCAATGACGTCACTGCGAGGCGCAACGCTCAGGAGCGTCTAAAAGCCAGCGAGGCGCTTGCCCACGAGAATATCGAACGCGTTCAACTCGCCCTGGCAGCAGGGGCGATCATTGGCACCTGGCATTGGCATGTGCCAACCGACCGCTTCACGGTGGACAAAGCATTTGCCGAGGCTTTTGGACTCGACCCGGCACTGGGTTTCAAGGGGCTAAGCCTTGAGCAAATTATCGCGACGGTTCACCCCGATGACCGAGAAGGAATGATCTCAGCCATCGACGATGTGATCGCTCGTGGCGGCGCCTTCTCTCACCAGTACCGAGTTAGGCGTGCGGACCAGAGGTATTACTGGATCGAAGCGAACGGGCGTGTCGAACTCGCCGATGACGGCACCGCCCAGAACTTCCCGGGCGTGCTGATCAATGTGGAGGAGCGTCGGGCGCTTATGGATGAGCGAGACCGAGCAACGGCGGCGTTGAGGGCGCTCAACGATACCCTGGAGCAGCGCGTTGCAGAACGCACCACAGAGCTGATGCAAGCCGAGGAGAAACTTCGCCAGTCGCAGAAAATGGAAGCAGTGGGTCAGCTCACAGGTGGCCTGGCTCACGACTTCAACAACCTGCTGGCGGGCATTTCCGGTTCCCTGGAAATGATGAGCGTACGTATTGCTCAAGGCCGATTAGGCGAGCTCGAGAAGTACATACTGACGGCTCAGGGAGCCTCCAGGCGCGCGGCCGCGCTGACACACCGACTCCTGGCATTCTCGCGCCGGCAGACGCTCGACCCGCGCCCCACGGATGTGAATGCGCTGCTGCTGGGAATGACCGAGCTCATACAGCGAACGGTAGGCCCGAGCATCACGCTCGAAACGCTTGGAACGGCTGAACTCTGGCCGGTGAAGGTCGACAGTAGCCAACTCGAGAACGCGCTACTCAACCTGTGCATCAATGCACGGGACGCGATGCCTGACGGGGGCCGGATAACCATCCAGACGGCCAACCGCTGGATGGACCGCGAGGTTGCGCGAACACATGATCTCACCGAGGGCCAGTACCTTGCCCTAAGCGTCACAGACACGGGCTTCGGCATGGCACCAGACGTTATCGCTAAAGCCTTCGACCCATTTTTCACGACGAAACCGATAGGGCACGGCACCGGCCTCGGGCTATCGATGATCTATGGCTTTGCGAAACAGTCAGGAGGGCAGGCACGTATCCACTCCAAAGTCGGTGTCGGGACGACCCTGACCATCTATCTGCCAAGATACTTCGGCAGCGTTGATGCGGAGCGGGAAGAGCTCTACTCGAATGCCGTAGAGCTATCAGAGCTAGGCGAAACGATACTTGTCGTCGATGACGAGCCGACCATTCGCATGCTGTTGGTCGATGCGTTGAGTGAGCGTGGCTATTCGGTCATTGAGGCAGCCGATAGTGTTGCCGGTCTGAAGATGCTGCGCTCCGATGTGCATATCGATCTGCTGATCAGCGATGTGGGTCTTCCAGGGGGCATGAACGGGCGGCAGATGGCTGACGCCGGCAGAGAGCTTCGCCCCGGCCTGAAGACGCTGTTCATAACAGGGTATGCAGCAAACGCTGCCGTCGGTAATGGGCAACTCCAACCTGGAATGCAGGTGATCACGAAGCCATTCTCTGTGGATTCACTCATTACAAGAGTTCAAGAGCTGATGGCTGCCGAGTAGGCCCGATCTGAGGGCGCGATCAGTAGGGTTCCAGCCATCTCTAACAAGGGATTGGATATCCAATCTCACGGCAGTTGTCAGGTGTGGTTTATGGGATCGAGTAATGACAGAGGAACGGATTCATCTACTTGGGCGAAGGGCTCGGGAAGCATTCTGCACTCGGGAGGACCTTTCCATATGCAATTTAACATAATATATATTATGCGAAGCCTAGGATAAAGACGCCTGAGGCAAGGATGATGATTCCAGCGACAACGAGGTGATCAAGTTCAAACATGGGAATGGCCTCACCAGTTCCAGCCAGGCTTCGACGAGCCTACGACAGTGATAGGAACAGACTCAGCAACTGGCGCGTTAACTGGGGCCTGATAGCTGGCCTGCTGAATCTGCGGCTGCTGCTGGACCTGCATGTTACCAGGGCCCCGATCAGCGATGGCTGGATCGAAATAGCCATCAGTGGACGCGCTCAGGCAGAAGTCGAAACTGGTGCTGTAGCGCGTGCCCTGCTGGGTATAACACTGGCACGTAGTGGGCATGCCGCCGATGAACTCGATTTGCTGACGGCGCGACCTGGCACGGTCGACGAGGTTAGGGTCTCGACTGGAAACGCAGTAAAGCCGCGGATAAGCAACAGGCTTGGTCAAGTCGTCATAGATCGGCGCAGACGATGGTATATCGGGTATGCGAGGCACCTGGCGATCAACATATTGAGCGGTAGTCAGGGGGCCTGAGCTGCCAGACTCAGGCTTTGGCGCGAAGCCAAGGCCACCGGTAATCGTGCTGATGGCACCGGCAGCAGTTTCCTTGATAGAAGGCTGAGATTCAGCGGGCTGTGCCGCTTGGTCACCGCCTTTGATTTTGCCGTAAGCCCGGTAAAAGCTGAAAGCGACGATGACCAGGACGAAAGCAATCAAGTAGACCTTCATAGGTAACTTGGCTTTGACGTGATGCCCTACAGCAGATTTATAGGCGCCGAAAAACTTCTTATCGAGGGTGGGATAAGTCTTCTTGGCGAATGCGCGATCAGCAACCTTTTCGAAGTCTGAACACTTTTCATACTCATAACGGGCAATCTTGTTCATGCCAAACGGGCGCCAATAGTGAACATGATTGCCAACAAGACGCCTAACCTCGACGTCGATAAAACGAAAGTCTTGCGTGATCAGGTGAATATCAAAACCCTGGTGGCGATGGGTCTGGAACTTGGCGATATATTCAGGGCGTTCCTTGCGAACGTCGCGAGGCTGAAAAAAGTGCTGACATTCGTCGATAACAATAATGGCGTTATCAGGAAGCTCATACCATTTGTGCGGATCGTCGAATGGGTACCACTCCCCTTTTAACTTTGAAGGATCGAGGCCGTTGATGTTGTGATGATAGACAGGACGGTTTTGCTCAACGCCAGCGGCGTCAACTTCCTTGATAGTGTTGAGCGTCTTACCGTGACCAGGGAGACCAGTGTGCAGATAGATCATGATTAAGCCTCAAGAACGCCGTAGTTTTTCTTCTTACCCGAAACCTTGTTCATGCCATTAAGGACAAGTCGAGTTGTAATGGCAGCAAACCAAAGGTTAATAACAACATCGAATTTCATGATGCCAAGCAATGCTTGTGCAGGACCTGGGGCACTTCCAATCTGCGATAGAACGTATTGGTGAGCCTGATCAATAACGATGTTGATGCCGACATAGGCAACAGCGCCAATGCCAAGCGCCTTTAGCGCCATCTTGATCAGAGGAACGACGATCTGAATAAGCAGCATGGCCCAATAGAAGAAGTGCATTATTCATTACCTCCAAAGGCAGCGCCGACGTATATGGCGCAGAAGACAGTTGTGAACGCTACAAATATCCAAGAGAAGCCTTCCGCAAGAACGCAAAGAGGCTCATAGGACATAGAGATAGAGCCACTACTAACGCTTATGCGCTGATCAACTGGGCAAGTGCGTGGAAGGAATGTAGTGGCGCGATCAACAAAGCTGGGAACGTCGACGTTTTGCTCATCGATCTCAAACTTGTCGCCCTGGAACAAGCTATCGATATCAGTCTTTTTGGACTCATAGTCGGCCTGCTCTTCAGCATGGCAGCGCATGTCCTTTTGCTGCTTCAATATCGCGCAACTGACAACGTCGCCGGTGCAAACCAGGGGCTGATCACAACCAGGGCCGGAAACGCTACCAGGGGCGCAGCTGGGGTCTTTTGATGGATCACATTCGCCGTTGCCATCGCCAGAGCCATCCCCGTCCCCCGTGCCGTTACCATCGCCGTTACCATCGCCGTCACCAGAGCCGTCGCCATCGCCCTCACCGCCACCGTCACCATCACCTGAGCCGCCGCCATCACCAGAGCCATCGCCCTCCCCGTCACCCTCACCGTCGCCATCATCGCCACCATCAGGGTTTTCAGGTACGCAGGTAGTGCCAGACCAGACATAGCCGGGAATACGGTCACAGCCGGGATCGTCGGGATCAGATGGTGGAACATCAGGCGTATCAGGGGAATTAAGAGGATCGCCAGTCTCGGGAGCATCCCAGTCCCAACCAGAGCAAGACTGGCCATTACCTTTGAGAATGTAATTACAAAACCCGGTGTCAGTGGAGCCGGGAACAAAATAACAACTTGTGGATGCAGAGCTATCAGCGACATAAGTGCAACTATCTACGCAAGCGCTAGAAGGAGGGCTAGAACTAACGTATCTACGACCGCCAGACTCAATAACAGGGCCATTAGAACCCCGAGTGAGAATAGGGCTACCATTCTCGGCGGAACAATCCTTTTCAGGAGGAAGGCAGGTAGGCTTGGCGGGGTCAGTAGTGTTTAAAGTGTGATCAGGAGGGCAGGAGTCGCCGAACCTGTAAACCTGAACGCGATTAGAGTTAACAATGTTAGGAGTTGAAGAGCCATTTGAATAACGATTACCAAGGCATGTATAACGAGTATCAGTAACTTTAGTCATGCCGGAATAACGCCAATATCCATTAGAGGTAGGAACGTTATCAACGGCAGCAACACAAGCAGAAAGAGCAGAAGGATAGCGATCAGTGGAGGTGCTCTCAATACGCCAATAATAATCCTCAGCAAAAGAATTGGATGAAAAGAGAATAAAAATAATAAAAGCGCCGCAGCCGACGACGGTTGACCTCCTCCGTCGGTCTAACCGACGACGGCAGGCGGCAAAGAAGCTGGAGAATAAATGCTTGTTCATGGTTAGAGCCGTCCAAATAGTAAAGCGGCCAATGCAATGGTCGAAACAATGATCACGTAAACATCAGGCGTAATATTCATTTGTTCAGCCCTAAAACAAGAAGGCCCACCGAAGTGGGCCGGATGGCTGGGCGAACCTTAACGAGCAGCCCGCTTGACGTAGGTGAAGACAGCCACAGCGACGCAGAGGCCGACAGCAGCCCAGCCGATAGCATCGATATCACCGGACTTGGCTTCCATGGCGGTCACAGCAGCGGCAGCGTCAGCCAGGGCGACGGAAGCACCGCCCAGGAGAACAGCGCCGACAGCGACCTGAGCGGACAGTTTGGAACCGAACTTGCGAACAGCATTCATCTTTTTCATAGCAGACTTCCTTACCTTAATAGGCGTTTGATACAGAGGAACACGAACACCGATACAAAGATTTGCATGGTGATATCGTAAAGAGCGCCCCATTCCTCTGGAGTGGCACCACCATCGTTTAACATGGTGGCGAGTTCCTGACGTGGAACGGAAACAAGTTCGCCGTCGCAACTAAAACCCTCGACATTGGCAACCCAAGTTCCGTTACATGCCAGAAAATTCATTAAGCAGCTTCCCGAGGTGCGGGAAGTTGCAGATATTCGGCAGCGTCCAAATAACACTCAGGACATACCGCGAAATAAGGCGGCTTGGTCATATCAACCAGGGCGCCGGGACTTGTGCAGACACCGCCATTGAGCTGGCCCATGTCATCGCCGCAGCAGTCACAGAGAACGCGATCTAGAACGAGCATGGGCCGCCCTCCCCTTAGGCCGTTTTGGCGGGCTGCTGGGCGGCAGCGGACGCTACAGCGGGACGCTCGCGGGTGACTTCCTGCAAGCGAAGCGGGATGCCCTGGAGCGAATAGCGAATGCGGGCCTTGTTGTTGAAGTAGTCGATTTCGTCGCTGTACGGGGCGAACACTTCGGTGCCGATCAGGTTGCGGTAGGCGTTCTGCAAGCCTTCCTTGAACTGGTTACCGGCAACCATGAATTTGACCAGGTTCACCTGGTCGAAGCCGTCACGGTCCTGGCTGACGGTCTCGATACCGACATAGCACCAAGGCTTTTCTTCAGTGCCACGGTTGACGACGCCTTTAACGAAGCCGCGCAAAATTTTCATAGGTAGTTCTCCTGTGGATAGCCGAAAGCAGCACCCAACCAGGGCGTGCCAGTGAAAGAGTCTTCAGGGATCAAGCGACCGTATTTCTTGAACGAATCGACGAGCAGCCAATAGGCGTTATCGCGTTCCGGTACCGGCAAAGGCGCCGGTGGCTTGGGTGGGCCGACAACCAGCGGGAAACGAGCATTCAGCTCGTCAGGATCGGCGATCTTGTAGGCAGCAGGCCGGACGAGCTGCTGAAGCGCGAGGCGACGGCGCTGGCTGACAGAAAGGCTCATGCCCTGCTGGCTGACCTTGCGGATAGTCATGCGGCCACCAGTTGCAGATGGCGCGGAACGACCGCGTGCCGGTAGAACGCAGGCACCTGAGCGGCGAAGGTGACTTCCACCTCGCGAACGTTGCGAGTGAACGTGAACACAGTCCCGTGGCGGGTCTGGTCGTAAGGCACCTTGATGTCGATGTTGAGCTGCCGAAGGCGCGCACGGTGCGTCTTGACGGCTGATTTTTCGAAGTCGAAGGTCTGGCCAGCACGCCACAGAGACACGTATTGCGACGTGGTATAGGCCGCTTTCGTGTTCTTGCAGATGCCTTCGGCAACAAGCTGTTGCGCAATGGTCAGTTCGTCATAGTTGGTCAATTCCAGTCGGTTGCCGACCATAAGGAACCCCTTGTGGATTTCCACTAGCTTGGATTCATCAAAAAGGCCCCAGAACGAAAGGCCCTCCCTCTTCAAGAACTCCGATCGACACTTGATCTCGGAGCGCACCATGCCGACCGAGGCACACCAGTCGCGCAGGTCCCGGACATACCGGTATTCGTCAGATTCTTCACCGAACGTGCGTTTCACCTTGGGCAAGAGGTGCGCGTCGAGTTCGGCTGCTTTGGCGTAGTTGCCCGGGTAAACCAAGCGGCCGGCCTTCTCACCGCCCTTGGGTGTCCAGACGCAGGTATTGCCGTCCGGGTAGAGATACGCAATCGAGTTGCGGTAACGCTGGGATGAAATGGCGCGCATATACGCCCTTTCGTTGCCCTGCCCCACATAGAAATTCGAAGTGAGGTCAAGGCGCTGGAACACGGCGCCGTTCGCGATGGCCGACCCGTCCTGCAAGCGCTGAACACTGGTGCACCGGGTCAGGGGTGGCAAACCGTACTCAGCAAGCAGTGCGTTGATCACGCGGAAGCAGCCGTCGAGACTGTCGATCCCAAACACGTTGTCGAGCCGGTTGATACGCGACGGGTTGCCATCGACGGTGATACGGCGGCCACAGACGTGGATGCGGAACGTGGTGCAGTAGCTGCCTTCGGCGAAGAAGGCGGGAACAGAAGTAGAGAGAAGCGCCTCTGTCTCAGCATCAAAGCGACGGGTGATGACATCGCCGACCTGGGGAAGGTCGTAGTCATAATCCTGATAGGCCTTGATCCAATCGAAAAACATGCCGCTTCTCAGCTTCTAAGAAATTAGATTCTGCGCGGAAATTAGTTTCTGAGAATCTCAATGTCAAGGGTCTTAGAAAATAAGCCTAAAATTCGATACCAGAAAATTGACGGGAGACGGTCCGTGCCAACCAAGCACATTGATGATGAAACCTGGCGGAAAGTGGAGCAGGCAGCGGTTAAGGCAACAATTGCCACAAAGCGATCCGTGAAAGAGACGCAGATGCTCAGATGGCTCATCCTCAAAGGGCTGGAAGAGATCACAGAGGCTGATTTTGAAAAGCTGGTGAAGGGGAAGGACTGATGGAATGGATACTGTGGTTCGCCATAAAGGGGAGCGAACAGGCCGTCTTCATTGCGCCGTTCGAAGAAAAGAAGCAGTGCGAGAGATCGGCAGAGAGAATGAAGGGCTGGATCGAAAACGCAGCATTCTCATGCTTCGAGCAGCCCAAAGGCAGCTATGAAAAATGGGTAGGCTCGAAGTAAAAAGTATGGGATTCCATACCAAAGTGGGGGTGTTACAGCACCCCCACCCCTCCCGGCGCCGGTCCAGGCGCTGAAAAAGCATTGCTTCGCAACTGGCCGCTGCGCGCCCATCGCAAATGTGCGGGTGTTCCTCACGCGCATGAAGGAGCACGCCAACTAGAGCGAAAAGCGGGTTGGACAGTGAAGGGGGTGGCCTGGGGTGCCAGGCACTAGCCGAAATTGGTAGCACCTGGCGAGATCCTGGAAGGAGCCTGCAGGAAAATTTGCTAGCAATATTCGCCCTGGTGCAGCAGCTCGAGGACGAAAAGTGCTAGCTCAATCGGTGTGATGACGAAGCCGAGGATTCGGCCGATAGCCAGGGCGAAGCGGATTGTTCGAAGGCAGCAGCAAATCGCCTTGGCCAGCTACCTCAGCGAGACGAACAGCCGCCGTGTGGGCTTCCATCAAGGTCTGACGATAGACCGCAACGGTCTCCTCAAGCCGTCGAATTTCGTCACGCATATCCTGAACCTGATCCTGCAGGCTGATAGCTCGGTGAGCTGCAGCGATGAACGCCTGGCTGGCAGTGCCCTTGCCAGTCAAAAGCTTGATCTGGCGAATAAGATCGGTTTCGGGGTCGCGGATAGTGATCGTTTTGCCTGACATGCTGGTTTCTCCCTGCTAGCAATTTGTCCCGCCGGCGGCGCCGACCAGGTGAAGAAATGCTAGCAGTTCACGGCCATGGATTGCTAGCAATTTTCGCCCTGGAGCGATCGAGCATCGAGAGTTTTTGCTAGCAGCTACAAGTCGACTATCTGAACAGCAATGGCCTTGAGCCTGGCCAACAGGTCATCCAGCTCGGCACCTTCGTCGTCCAACTGGCGAACACGGCTATGCAGCTGGCGAAGGTCGCCAACAAGCCGTGGGTAGTCTTCAAGGAGATAGCAGACAGCATCAGAGCCCTTGCGGCCCGGGGCGTACAGCTCAGCTTGCTTAATGAGGCGTTCGGGAATTTCGAGGGAGAGGCATCGCATAATCCAGATTATGGCTGAATGCCGCCCGGAGCTGCGCGATGTTCCGGACGTCATTCACCATGAATCTGATATCCATTATGCGAAGCACTAACCATAATGCGTTATGTGCGAACCCCAGGTTTCTCGCCTTTCGAGGAACGGACGTTACCGAGGCGCATTTCCTTTGATGGCGGATAACCGTAGAACTCTGTGTAGCATTTGCTGAAATGACTCGATGAGACGAATCCGCAAGCCAGGGAAACATCGAGGATCGGCAGATCGGAATGCTGCAGCAGGCGTCGCCCTTCGGTCAGGCGCAGCTCCAGGTAGTAACGCACCGGCGTAGTCGTCATCTGATCCTGAAACAACCGCTCGATTTGCCGCCTGGAACGCCCGACATACTCGGAAATCTGGCTCAGGCTCAGCGGCTCTTCGATATTGGCGGACATTAGCTGCACCACATTGCGCAGCGGCTCGCTCATTTTGTCGTGCAGCGACGGACGTGCACGGCGGTAGCGCGATTCTTCGAAGGCTAGGATGTCGGTAATGCCATCGGCCAGTTCCCGGCCATGCCGCTTGCGAATCCATTCCATCACCATATGGAAGGCTCCGCTCGGGCTGGCGGCTGTCAGCCGATTGCCATCGACCATGTAGCTTTCGCTGGTCACCTGACTGTTTTTGGCCACTTCTGCCAGCACGGCGCGATGCTCCGGATGGATCGCGCATTTGTGACCATCCAGTAGCCCGGCTTGCCCCAGGAACCAGGCGCCATTCCATAACCCGGCCAGTTCTACCGACTGTTTGTTCGCGCCGTGCAGCAAGGCGCTCAGTGCCGGCGACGCCTTCAGTGGCGTACGCAGGCCGCCACATACCACCAGCAGATCCATGTCCGCCATGTTGGACAGCTGAATTTGCGCGCCAGGACAGATCACCAGCCCCAGATCGCTGGTTACCGATTCGCCAGTCAGGCTGTAGGACTCGGTAGCGAAACAGCCGGGGCTGATCAGGTTGGCCGTGACCATGGTATCGAGCGCCTGGGTGTAGGCCGGCAAGGAGAAATGCTCGAGTAACAGAAAACCTACCCGGGCCTGTTTGACCGTCTGTTTCCTGTCATCTACGAAACGCAGGTTCTTCCCCTGCATGGCTTCGCTGAAGCTACGTTTTGGCAACACTTTCAAGACGTTTTCCGAACCGGTTGTTATTTGACTTGTTTTCAGAAGCGGCATGCTCGAGACACTTCCCCAATGGGGCCATCGCCTAAGCGCACCCTCCTCTGCCTATTCATTTGGCGGCCATCGAGAACATTGCTGGCTTGGGATTCTTCCCGATTCGCGCGCACTCGGCAAATCGGAACTATTTCAGCGTCACGACTCCGATGCTGCGTCGCAACCAGACGAATTAATGCCGCTTGCAGTCGCACCGAAAACGACGCCCCGCACTTACTGTTCCAGCATCTCAGCTGCCAGGAACCCGCAAAGCCCTTAAACGAAGCGTCCGGTGCTTCCTGCACTGAGACCACTTCCGTCACTGCCGCCTCAACAAGACCAAGAATACAAGGTGCAATATCTATGTCCCGGAACGACAATCCCGTGCGCTTTATGCGCGTAATTCTGACCGCTGGAGCACTGATCGCCCTGCTGGTGGGCTCTGGCTTCACCACGGGCCAGGAGATCATGCAGTACTTCGTCGCATACGGTTATGGCGGCATCGCCAGCGTTGCGCTCATGCTGTTGCTGTTCGTCTACGTCAATCTCAGTTTCGTCAGCGCCGGCTATGAACAGCAGTTCAACGAGCCTAAAAGTATTTATCAGTATTACTGCGGCAGACTGATCGGCAATTTCTTCGACTATTTTTCGGTCGTTTTCCTGTTCATGTCCTTCTGGGTAATGATTGCCGGCGCTGGGGCTGCGCTGCATCAGCAGTTCGGCTGGCCGAACTGGGTCGGCGGCACGGTGATGGGCAGCCTTGCCCTGTTGACGCTGCTCTTCGGCTTCAAGCGCCTGGTGGAAATCATCGGTCTGATTGGCCCACTGCTGAGCGTTCTGGCGATCCTGATCGGCGTCATCAGTTATGCCATGGCGCCCGGCGGGCTGGAGAACTACCTGGCTGAACTGGAGCCGCTGGTAACCGATCGCACCATCATGCAGGCCAGCAGCAACTGGTTCATCGCCTGCGCGTCCTATGTCGGCTTTTGCATGATGTGGTTGGCCGCGTTCATGACCAACCTGGGCAAGTCGGCCTCCAGCAGAAAGGAAGCCTGCTGGGGCGCGACGCTGGGCGCGGTGATGTTCAGCCTGGCCGTGTTGGCCATGATGCTGGGCCTGGCTGCCCACCTCGGTGACGTGGCCGGCGCGCAGATTCCCACCCTGGCGCTGATCGCCAAAATTCATCCAGCTCTGGCGTTCGGCTTCGCGCTGATCGTGTTCGTCGCCATCTTCACCACCGCCGCGCCACTGCTGTGGGCGCCGGTAAAACGCTTCGCCCCGGACGAGAACAGCCCGCGTCATCGTATCCTGCTGGTATCGCTTGCAGTGATCGGCACCGTCGTCGGCCTGACCATCCCCTTCGACCGCCTGATCAATGTCGTCTACGTGATCAACGGTTATGTGGGGTTTGCCCTGCTCTTCCTGATGCTGGCCAAGGACATCCGTACGCGACTGTTCAAATCGCAAGTGGCCGTTCCCTTGCGCTCCTGATGCGCAGCCAAGAGGCCGCACTGGAAACAGTGCGGCCTATGTCGATCCTCCGCAGCGACGCATGGCGATCCTGGCCGTGCCTGAAATCCGAACCTAATCTCCTGCCTGTCGCTCTAAGTTCCAACAATGCGCCAAGGGGAATTCATGGATCTGGTCGTTGCCCGTCCCGAAGGTCTTTACTGCCCGCCCGGTGATTTCTACATCGACCCATGGCGGCCAGTGGAACGCTCGATCATCACCCATGCTCATGGCGATCACGCCCGCCGCGGCAATGGGCACTATCTGGCGGCGGCACCTGGCGAAGGCATTCTGCGTTCACGCCTGGGCGACGATATCCGCCTGCAGACCTTGGCCTACGGCGAGCGGCTCGAGCACCACGGCGTAACCCTGAGTTTTCATCCCGCCGGGCACGTGCTCGGTTCTGCCCAGGTGCGTCTGGAATACCAGGGCGAAGTCTGGGTCGCCTCCGGGGATTACAAAGTCGAGCCGGACGGCACCTGCGCGCCATTCGAGCCGGTGCGTTGCCACACCTTCATCAGCGAATCCACCTTCGGCCTGCCAATCTACCGCTGGCCGTCCCAGGCCGAGATATTCGCCGGCATCGACGCCTGGTGGCGCGCCAATGCTGCGGCCGGCAAGGCCAGCGTGCTGTTCGCCTATGCCTTCGGCAAGGCCCAGCGCATCCTCCACGGCATCGACGCCAGCATCGGCCCGATCCTGGTGCACGGCGCCGTCGAGCCGCTGAACGAGGTGTATCGCGCCGGCGGCGTGCATCTGCCGGCCACTCGTTACGCCGGTGATATCGCCAAAAATGACCCGCTGCTGCGCCAGGCGCTGATCCTCGCCCCGCCCTCGGCCGGCGGCAGCACATGGATGCGCCGTTTCGGCGACTACAGTGACGCCTTCGCCAGCGGCTGGATGCTGCTGCGCGGCACGCGCCGGCGGCGCGGCGTGGACCGCGGTTTCGCCCTCTCCGACCACGCCGACTGGCCTGGACTGCTGTGGGCCATCGAACAGACCAGCGCCGAACGGGTGATGGTTACCCACGGCCAGGTCAACGTGCTGGTACGCCACCTGCGCGAGCAAGGTCTCGATGCCCGCGCCTTCCAGACCGAATACGGCGATGAAGACGACGTGGAGCCGACCTCATGAAAGCCTTCGCCGAACTCTACGCCCGGCTGGACGCCACCACCTCCAGCAACGCCAAGCTGCAGGCCATGCAGGAGTATTTCGCCGAAGCGCCGCCAGCCGATGCGGCCTGGGCGGTGTATTTTCTGGCCGGCGGCCGCCCACGTCAGGTCGTGCCGACGCGGGTGCTGCGCGAGCTGGCCACCCGGCTTTCCGGCCTGTCCGACTGGTTGTTCGAGGAGAGCTACCAGGCCGTTGGCGACCTGGCGGAAACCATCGCCCTGCTCCTGCCCGAATCCCCGCACGCCTCGGACGAGGGCCTGGCCTGGTGGCTGGAAGAACGGCTGCTGCCCCTGCGCGGCCTGCCGCCCGCGGAACTGGCCGAACGCCTGCCACCTTTATGGGCGCAGCTGGATCGACAAAGCCTGATGGTCAGCCTCAAGCTGCTCACCGGCGCCTTCCGCGTCGGCGTCTCAAAACTGCTGGTGACCCGTGCCCTGGCTGGCCTGGCGCGGATCGACGCCAAGCGCGTGGCGCAGCGATTGGTGGGTTACACCGATCTGTCGCATCGGCCGTCCGCACAGCGCTACCTGGCACTGATCGCCGCCGAGTCGGAGGACGAGCACGCCCAGCGCGGTGGCCAGCCCTACCCCTTCTTCCTCGCCCATCCGCTGCAGCAGCCATTGGAGCAGTTCGATGCTCAGTTGGGCCCGGCCAGCGACTGGCTGGTGGAATGGAAGTGGGACGGCATCCGCGCGCAGCTGGTCAAGCGCGACGGTCGCCTGTGGCTGTGGTCCCGCGGCGAGGAGCTGATCACCGAGCGCTTCCCGGAGCTGCACGAACTGGCCGAGGCGTTGCCGGACGGCAGCGTACTCGATGGCGAGTTGGTGGCCTGGAAGCAACCTGCCGCCGACAGTAACGCGGTGTTCGGCATTCAACCCTTCGCCCTGCTGCAACAGCGCATCGGCCGCAAGACTCTGAGCAAGAAACTGCTGGAAGAAGTGCCCGCTGCGCTGCTGGCTTACGACCTGCTGGAGTGGCGTGGCGAAGACTGGCGCAGCCGACCCCAGGACGAGCGCCGCGCACGGCTGGAGTTGCTGGTGGCGGAGGTCGACGATGCCCGCCTGCAGCTCTCGCCACAACTCACCGGCCGCGACTGGCAGGACTTTGCCCGCCAGCGCGAAGCCTCCCGTGAGCTGGGCGTAGAAGGCATGATGCTCAAGCGCCGCGACTCCCTGTACGGAGTTGGCCGCACCCGCGATCTTGGCCTGTGGTGGAAGTGGAAGATCGACCCGTTCAGCGTCGACGCGGTGCTGATCTATGCCCAGCGCGGCCACGGTCGCCGGGCCAGCCTGTACAGCGACTACACCTTCGCCGTGTGGGACGACTCCACGCCTGGCGAGCGCGTGCTGGTGCCCTTCGCCAAGGCCTACTCCGGGCTTACCGACGACGAGATGCGCAAGGTCGATGCGATCATCCGCAAGACCACCGTGGAGAAATTCGGCCCGGTGCGCAGCGTCACCCCGACCCTGGTGTTCGAGCTGGGCTTCGAGGGCATCGCCCTGTCCAAACGGCACAAGAGCGGCGTCGCCGTGCGCTTTCCGCGGATGCTGCGCTGGCGCACCGACAAGCAGGTGGAGGACGCCGACACCCTGGCCACGCTGCAGGGCCTGCTCTGATGGACCAACCCGTTCGTCGTCGCAGTCTGTCCGGCGCCTGGTTCGCCCAGCGCAGCTGGAAGCCCTTCGCCTTTCAGAAGGAAGTCTGGCAGGCGGTCAAGGCCGGCGAGTCGGGCCTGTTGCACGCCTCCACCGGCGCCGGCAAAACCTACGCGGTGTGGTTCGCGGCCCTGGACCGTTTCGCCACGCCCACGCCCGCCGGCATGGCTAGCCCGCGCCGCAAGAAGCCGGTCATGGCGCCGCTGACCGTACTCTGGATCACCCCGATGCGCGCCCTTGCCGCCGATACCGCCCGTGCCCTGCAGGCGCCCCTGGATGATCTGCAGATTCCCTGGAACATCGGCCTACGCACCGGCGACACCGGCTCTGCCGAACGCGCCCGGCAGAGCCGCAAGCTGCCCAGCACCCTGATCACTACGCCGGAAAGCCTGACCCTGCTGCTGACCCGCGCCGATGCTCACGAAGCCTTCGCCCATCTGCGCATGGTGGTGATCGACGAGTGGCACGAGCTGCTCGGCAACAAGCGCGGCGTGCAGCTGCAACTGGCCCTGGCGCGCCTGCGCCTGTGGCACCCGGAGCTGCTGGTGTGGGCGCTGTCAGCCACCCTCGGCAACCTCGAGCATGCCCGTGAGGTGCTGATGCCGACCGGGCGCCTGGTCCAGGGCAAGCTGGCCAAGGACCTGCGCATCGACAGCCTGCTACCGCCCGGACTGGAGCGCTTCCCCTTGGCTGGGCACTTGGGATTGCGCATGCTGCCGCAGGTGGTCGAGGAGCTGGACGCCAGCAGCACCGCCCTGGTGTTCACCAACACCCGCTCGCAAGCTGAAACCTGGTATCAGGCGCTGCTCGAGGCGCGTCCGGACTGGGCCGGCCTGCTCGCCCTGCACCACGGCTCGCTGTCGCGGGAGGTGCGCGACTGGGTCGAGCTGGCGCTCAAGGAAGGCCGGCTGAAAGCCGTGGTGTGCACCTCCAGCCTGGACCTGGGAGTGGATTTTCTGCCGGTGGAACGGGTGCTGCAGATCGGTTCGCCCAAGGGCGTGGCCCGCCTGATGCAACGCGCCGGCCGCTCCGGCCATGCCCCGGGCCGCCTATCCCGCGCCACCCTGGTGCCCACCCACAGCCTGGAAGTGCTGGAAGCCGCCGCCGCGCAAACCGCCGTGGCCGAGCGCAAGGTCGAGGCGCGGCTTTCGCCGGACAAGCCGCTCGACGTGCTGGTCCAGCACTTGGTGAGCATGGCCCTGGGCGGCGGCTTCCAGGCCGATGCCATGCTGGCCGAGGTGCGCAGCGCCTGGGCCTATCGCAGCCTCAGCGAGGACGAATGGCAATGGGCGCTGGCCTTCATCCGCCACGGCGGCCATTCGCTGACTGCCTATCCCGATTACCGTCGTGCTGAGCCGGACGCCAACGGCCTGTGGCAGGTGCCCGATGCGCGCCTGGCGCGGCGCCATCGCATGAGCATCGGCACCATCGTCAGTGACGCCAGCCTGGCGGTGAAATACTGGAGCAAAGGCGGTGGTGGAGGCTCGCTGGGTAGCGTCGAGGAAGGCTTCATCGCCCGCCTACGCCCAGGCGATACCTTCCTTTTCGCTGGTCGCACGCTGGAACTGGTGCGGGTGGAAAACATGACCGTCTACGTGCGCCGCGCCACCAGCCGCAAGGCCGCGATCCCGCGGTGGAATGGCGGGCGCATGCCGCTCTCCAGCGAACTGGCGGACGCCGTGCTGGCCAAGCTCGATGCCGCCGCCCGGGCTGAATACCCTGGCCCTGAGATGCAGCTGCTGCGTCCATTGCTCGACGTGCAACAGGCCTGGTCCGCACTGCCCGGCGCAACCACCCTGCTGGCGGAAGTGCTGAAATCCCGCGAAGGCTGGCACCTGTTCCTCTACCCCTTCGCCGGCCGCTCGGTGCACCTGGGGCTGGCCAGCCTGCTGGCCTGGCGCCTGGCCCGCGAACAGCCGCTGAGTGTTTCCATTGCGGTCAATGACTATGGCCTGGAGCTGCTGTGCCCCAGTGAGGTGGATTTTGCTGCGCGGCTCACGCCCGAGCTGTTCAGCACGGACGATCTGCTGCCCGACGTACTCGCCAGCCTCAACGCTGGTGAACTGGCGCGCCGGCGTTTTCGCGAGATTGCCCGTATCGCCGGCCTGGTGTTCAGCGGCTACCCCGGCGCGCCGAAGAGCGCCCGCCAGCTGCAGGCCTCCAGCGCACTATTCTTCGACGTGTTCAGCCAATACGACCCGGGCAACCTGCTGCTCAGCCAGGCCCAGGAAGAAGTGTTGCGGCAGGAGTTGGACGTGCAGCGCCTGCAGCACACCCTGCAGCGCCTGCAGTCTCGCCGCCTGGATATCCGCACGGTCAAGCGCGCCACGCCGTTCGCCTTCCCGCTGCTGGTGGAGCGCTTCCGCGAAAGCCTGAGTTCGGAGAAACTCGCCGACCGTATCCGGCGCATGGTCGCCGATCTGGAACAGGCCGCTGGGCCAGGCGGTTATCAGGACCCGGCATTCGCCATCGACGACGAGCGCCCAGCGCCGCGCAAAGGCCGCTCCCCGCGTCAGGGCAAGGACGGCCTGCCCCGGCCACCGGCGCAGCGCCCGAAAAAACGCCGCTGATAGAGACTCAATGACCGAAGCCCCTACCCATTATCACAGCGTGCAACTGGCCGGCGCCGAACTCTGGCTGCTGGCGGACAAGGCCATCTGGTGGCCGCAGCAGCAGGCGCTGCTGATCGCCGATATCCACATCGGCAAGGCCGCCGCCTATCGTGCCCTGGGCCAGCCGGTGCCCCAGGGCACCACCGCCGCCAATCTGCAGCGGCTGGACGCCCTGTTGCAGCGTTTCGACTGCCGGCAACTGATCTTTCTTGGCGATTTTCTTCACGCCCCCGGCTCGCGCACGCCGGCCACCCTGGCAGCGCTGGCCGAGTGGCGCGCGCGCCACTCCGGGCTGACCATGACTCTGGTGCGCGGCAACCATGACAAACGGGCCGGCGACCCGCCTGCCGCGCTGGCCATCGAGGTGGTGGAAGAACCGCTACTGCTCGGCCCCTTCGCCCTGCAGCACGAGCCTCGCGCGCATACCACGCACCACGTGCTGGCCGGCCACGTGCACCCGGCCTACACGCTGCGTGGCCGGGGCCGACAACGCCTGCGCCTGCCCTGTTTCGTACTGGGCGATGAGGTCAGCCTGCTGCCGGCATTCGGCAGCTTCACCGGCACCATGACCTTCCGCGCAGAGCCCGATCAGCGCATCCTGGTGGTCGGCGACGGCGGTATCTGGCCCGTCCGCCGCAGCGAGTCCTGAGGCTTACAGGCGCTGCAAGGTCGCAGCATCCTGCTCACCGTCGTAGAACGCCTGCAGCACCTCGGCGAACAGCGGCTGCGTCGGCGCGGCGGCCTGAAACAGGGTCATGCTCGAACGCAATTTGAGGTCGTCCGGCGAACCCATGATCTGCCGCACCGGGCGCCCGCGATGGGACAGCAGCGCTCGCACGCAATCTTCCAGGCGCGGGCCGAGCAGCGGGTGCGCCAGGTAGGCCCGCGCCTCGTCGAGGCCGGAGATGCCGTAGTGCTCGGCCATTTCACTGCGGCCCAGGCCGCGCAGCTGCGGAAACACGTACCAGATCCAGTGGCTGCGCTTGGCCCCGGCACACAGCTCATCGAGGGCTTGGCGATAATCGCGCTGCTGCGCCTCGACGAACCGCGTCAGGTCGAACGAAGCGCTCATGGCCTTGACCGTTCGTGCCCCATCGGTGTGGTATCGGGCAGCGCGCCCTGCGTGGCGAAGTCCGGGCTGTGCACTTCGGAATCCAGCGGCATATGCGCATAATGGGCCTTTTCGGCACCTGGCCCGAGTGGGTCGGCCAGCCGCGCGCGCTTGACCTCGTGATGCCCGCCAAGGCCGCGAGCCAACAGGCACCCGCCCAGCGCGGCGCCCGCCAGGCCCAGCAATCCGCCGCGTCGTAAACCGGCGCCCACTAGCGCCAGACCACTACCAAGCGACGCGTAGCGCTGCCAGTCGTGGAGGTTGTTGTCGGTTTGTTCTTTCATGGCAACTCTTCCTGAAGGGTGACCTATTAGCTGACAGGTGCGCCCCTCCGATGTTCTGTCACGTTGGACGACCACTTATCGCATCGCGCTCGACCATGGACGGCGACGGACTGCCCTGCTCAGCCCTTGACCTCTACGACGGCCAACACAATACTGTATTTATATACAGTATTTTTGGTCATTGCCCATGTCATCCGTGGTTGTGCTCGACCGGCTGATCGACGCTCGCCGTGTATGGCGAGGTCAGGCCGTTTCATCGCCAACGAGCGCCAATTTCTCAACCGGACACCGTTTTCTCGACGCCGCACTGCCCGGTGGCGGCTGGCCCACGGCTGCGCTCAGCGAAATTCTCACAGCCGTGCCGGGCATCGGCGAGCTGAGCCTGTTGTGGCCGACCCTTGCCAGGCTGACGGCCGCCAGCGAGCGGGTCGTATTGGTCGCCCCGCCCCACCTGCCCTACCCTCAGGCCTGGATTCAGGCCGGCATCGATCTGCGCCAACTGAGCATCATCCAGGCCGAGGGCCGCGACGCCTTGTGGGCGGCCGAGCAATGCCTGCGCTCGGGCAGTTGTGGCGCGGTGCTGAGCTGGTTGCGCCAGGCCGATGACCGCGCCCTGAGGCGCCTGCAGGTGGCCGCCGCGACCGGGCAAACCTTGGCATTCGCCTATCGGCCGCAGGCAGAGGCTGCCAACCCGTCACCCGCGGCGCTGCGCCTGGTGCTCGAAAGCCAGCCGGCACAAGTGCGGGTGATCAAGTGCCGCGGCGGGTTACCGCCTGCGCGGCCGCTCGCCTTTGCCTGGCATTGAGCCTGCCATGCTCTGGGCTTGCATCCTGCTGCCGCAACTGGCCATGGACGGCGTGCAGCGTCACCGCGCCAATCCCGACGAGCCGTTGGCGCTGCTTACTGGCTCGCCACAACGGCGCGTGCTGCAGGCCGTCAACCCGGCGGCCCGCGCCCTGGGGCTGAAACCCGGCCAGTCGCTGACGACGGCGCAGGCGCTGACGCGCGGCTTCGCCAGTGCGGAATACGACCTCGCGGCCATCGAGCGCTGGCAGCAGTTTCTGGCCGCCTGGGCCTATGGTTTCAGCGCCCAGGTCAGCCTGCATTACCCGCGTTGCCTGCTGCTGGAGGTGCAATCGAGCCTGGGGCTGTTCGGCCCCTGGCCGCGCTTCGAGGCACGTTTGCGCGCCGAGCTATCGGCGCTGGCCTTCCAGCACCGCATTGCCGTCGCGCCGAATCCGGCCGCTGCGCGGGTGCTGGTCAATATCGGTGATGGCCTGATGGCGAGCGATGGGCAGAAGCTCAGGCAGATGCTCGATTCGCTGCCGGTGGACCGACTCGGGCTTTCCCCGGCGACAACCACGGCGTTCAACCGCATGGGCCTCAGGCAATTGTGGCAGCTGTTGGCTCTGCCGCGTGACAGCCTGGCCAGGCGCTTTCCTGCCGATGTGCTGGGCCATCTCGATGCCCTGCTTGGCCAGCGCCCGCTGGCGCTGGATTTCTATACGCCCGCGGATGTATTCGATGCCCGCATCGAGCTGAATTTCGAGGTGGAATCCCATCAGGCGCTGCTGTTCCCGTTGCGCCGACTGACGGCCGACCTAGCCGCCTACCTGGCCGGGCGTGACAGTGGCGTGCAGCGTTTCGTCCTGCACTTGGAACACCGCACGGGTGCCGATACGCAGGTGCAGGTGGGCCTGCTCAGCGCCGAGCGTGATCCCGGCATGCTGTTCGAGCTGACGCGCGGCCGCCTTGAACACCAGCAACTACCGGCACCGGTGCTGGCCGTGCGGTTGGTGGCGCGGGAGTTGCCAGTCTTTGCGCCGCAGCATCAGCAACTGTTCGATGAGCGCCCACAACAGAGCCAGCCCTGGGAGCAACTACGCGAGCGGCTGAGGGCACGCCTCGGTGATGACGCCCTGCATGGCCTGGGTGCCAGAGCCGATCACCGCCCCGAGCGCGCCTGGATCAACGAATCGGCCAGCCCCGAGCTGCCACCCAGCGGCCCGCGCCCCGGCTGGCTGCTGAGCGAAGCCCAGCCGCTGCACGAGGCCTCGCTACGCATCCTCGCCGGCCCCGAGCGCATCGAGTCCGGCTGGTGGGACGGCGAGGATGTGCGCCGCGACTATTACGTAGTGCAGACCCGTGCCGGCCAGCGCGGCTGGGCGTATCGCACGGTCGGCAATGATGGGCCATTGCTGCTGCACGGGTGGTTCGCATGAGCGATTACGCCGAACTCCATTGCCTGTCGAATTTCACCTTCCAGCGCGGCGCATCCAGCGCCCAGGAGCTGTTCGAGCGTGCGGCGAGGCTGGGTTATCGCGCCCTGGCGATCACCGATGAGTGCACCCTGGCCGGCATCGTGCGCGCCTGGGAGGCCGCGGAAAAAACCGGCATAAAGCTGATCGTGGGCAGCGAAGTGCAGATCGAGAAAGGCCCGAAGCTGGTGCTGCTGGCCGAGAACCTGGTGGGCTATCAGGCGCTATGCGGCCTGATCACCCGGGCGCGACGCAGGGCGGCAAAGGGCACCTATCGGTTGTTGCACGAAGATTTCGTGACACCACTCGATGGCCTGCTGGCCATCTGGCTCAGCGCAGGCGACATCACCGCCCTGCCCTGGCTTCGCTCGGTGTTCCCCGAGCGCCTGTGGCTGGGCGTCGAACTGCATCGCGGCGCGGACGATAGCGCACACCTGCAGCGCCTGCTCGACCTGGCCGCCACACACCACTTGCCGGCGGTGGCCTGTGGCGACGTGCACATGCATGCCCGTGGCCGCCGCGCCCTGCAGGACTGCATGACCGCCATCCGTCATCATCTGCCCGTGGCCGAGGCTGGCGCCCATCTATTCGCCAATGGCGAGCGACATCTGCGCCGACTTGAGGAGCTGGGCGAGCTGTATCCGCCCGAGCTGCTCGCGCAATCGCTGTGCATTGCTGAACGTTGCTGCTTCGTCCTTAAAGACCTGAAGTATTACTACCCGCACGAACTGGTTCCAGAAGGTCATGCCCCCACCTCCTGGCTGCGCGTTCTGGTGGAGCGTGGCGCCGCCGAGCGCTGGCCAGGAGGAGTGCCGGCCGCCGCCCGCGCGCAGATCGAGTACGAGTTGGCGCTGATCGCAGAGCTGAAATACGAAAGCTATTTCCTGACCGTGCATGACATCGTCCGCTTCGCCCGCGAGCAGCACATCCTCTGCCAGGGCCGGGGTTCGGCGGCCAATTCGAGCGTCTGCTTCACGCTCGGCATCACCGAGCTGGACCCCACCGAGAACCGGCTGTTGTTCGAGCGTTTTCTCTCCCGCGAGCGCAACGAGCCACCGGATATCGACGTCGATTTCGAGCATGAGCGCCGCGAGGAAGTCATCCAGTACGTGTTTCGCCGCTACGGGCGAACGCGTGCGGCGCTCACGGCCGTGGTCAACACCTATCATGGCGCCGGGGCGATACGCGATGTCGCCAAGGCCCTTGGCTTGCCGCCGGATCAGGTCAATGCGCTGGCTGACTGCTGTGGCCGCTGGAGCAGCGGCCCGCCAGCGGCCGAGCGCCTGCTGGAAGCTGGCTTCGATCCGCAGAATCCGCTGCTCAGGCGCGTGCTGATCCTGACCGGCGAGCTGATCGGTTTTCCCCGGCACCTGTCGCAGCACCCGGGCGGCTTCGTCATATCCGAGCACGCACTCGACACGCTGGTGCCGGTGGAAAACGCGACCATGGCCGAGCGCACCGTGATCCAGTGGGACAAGGATGATCTGGACAGGGTCGGCCTGCTCAAGGTCGACGTGCTGGCCTTGGGCATGCTCAGCGCGCTGCGCCGTTGTTTCGGCCTGATCGAGCGCTACCGCGGCACGCAGTGGACCCTGGCCACCCTGCCCAAAAACGATCTGGCCACCTACGCCATGATCAGCCGCGCAGACACCATTGGCGCATTCCAGATCGAGTCCCGCGCACAGATGGCGATGCTGCCGCGCCTGCGCCCGAAGGAGTTCTACGACCTGGTGATCCAGGTGGCCATCGTCCGTCCAGGGCCGATCCAGGGCGACATGGTGCATCCCTATCTGCGCCGGCGAAACGGCGAAGAGGACATCGACTACCCCTCCGATGAACTCAAGCCAGTCTTCAAGCGCACCCTCGGCGTGCCGCTGTTTCAGGAGCAGGTCATGGAACTGGCCATCGTCGCTGCCGACTACACACCCGGCGAGGCGGATGAACTGCGCCGCAGCATGGCTGCCTGGAAACGCCATGGCGGCCTCGAACCGCATCGCCAGCGACTCACCTCGCGCATGTTGGAAAAGGGCTACACGCAGGCGTTCACCGAACGGATCTTCCGCCAGATCGAGGGCTTCGGCAGCTACGGCTTCCCCGAGTCGCATGCCGCCAGCTTTGCCCTGCTCGCCTACGCCAGTTGCTGGTTGAAATGTCACGAGCCCGCGGCCTACGCCTGCGCCCTGGTCAATAGCTGGCCGATGGGTTTCTACAGCCCTGATCAGGTGCTGCAGGACGCGCGGCGGCATGACGTCGAAGTGCGCCCGGTTGATGTGCGCTACAGCGACTGGGACTGCAGCCTGGAGCCAGATGAACATGGCGAGCCGGCCATCCGCCTGGGGCTGAGGATGATTCGTGGCATGCGCGAAGACGACGCACGGCGTATCGAACAAGCGCGCCTGTCAGGTGCATTCCGTGATGTCGAGGACCTCAGCGTGCGCGCACGCCTGGATGCCTCGGCACGCGAGCGACTGGCCGATGCCGGCGCGCTCGGCGGCCTGGCTGGCCACCGCTACCAGGCGCGCTGGGCGGTGGCTGGCGTCGAGGAACAATTACCGCTGTTCGCCGGTGTATCTGCGCCGAATGAAGACGCTCCGGGCCTGCCTGCCCCATCGCAAGGGGAAGATCTGCTGACCGACTATGCGACGCTCGGCACCACCCTCGGTGCGCATCCACTGGCTCTGCTGCGTCAGGCGCTAAGGGCGCGGCGCTGCCGGAGCTCACGTGAACTGCAGGCGGTCGAGCACGGCCGCCCGGTCAGCATCGCCGGCCTGGTGATCGGCCGGCAAAGGCCGCAAACCGCCAGCGGCGTCATCTTCGTCACCCTCGAAGATGAGTTCGGCATGGTCAATGTGGTCGTCTGGCATGACCTGGCCGAGCGCCAGCGGCGAGTCCTGGTGCAGTCGCAGATGCTGCGCATCGACGGCCATCTGGAAACGCAGGATGGCGTGCTCCATGTGATCGCCGGGCGCCTGACGGACATGACAGCGATGCTGACCGGACTGGACATACGCAGCCGCGACTTTCATTAAGTCACTTGCCTGGCCCACCCTGCATGGCGGGCCGAGAAAGACAAAAAAAAGGCCGCGCTGGATCACCAGGCGGCCACAAGTCGTCTTAACCAAAGGAGATGAAGTGGAGAGCCTGGGCGACGGCGTCCGGGAGTGATGCAACAACCGCCGCCCTGGAATCTTCATCGGGGCGAAGCCTATCGTCGATCGAGCGCAACGGCGCATCGAAGTCGTTGATAGTGATCATCGATCAGCTTGAATAGTGCATCGGCAGGCTGGGTGATAACTCTAAGCGCGCCCTCTGGGCCGGGCCTTACCTCGCTGTGAGGCGCGTTTAGAACAGCACACCAACACCGGGAGCACCCATGCACAAGAAACACTGTCTCGCGCTGGCTTGCAGCCTCGCGCTGGGCGGGCAGTTGGCGCACGCCAGCAGCCAGTCCGAAACTAAGGGTTTCATCGAGGACGCCAGCCTCGATCTGTTGCTGCGCAACGCCTATTTCAACCGTGATTACAAAGACAACACCAACGACGCCAAGAGTTGGGGCCAGGGCTTCATCGCCACCTTCGAGTCCGGCTTTACCCAGGGCACCGTCGGTTTCGGTGTCGACGCTTTCGGCCTGCTC
Organism: Pseudomonas sp. UBA7530; assembly: GCF_002479365.1. NCBI lineage: Bacteria > Pseudomonadati > Pseudomonadota > Gammaproteobacteria > Pseudomonadales > Pseudomonadaceae > Pseudomonas > Pseudomonas sp. UBA7530. The sequence goes on along the minus strand of NZ_DLMS01000001.1, from coordinate 77,397 downwards.
GGGGTCAAGCTCGACAGCGGTCGTGGTCGCAACTATCGCGCCTTCTTCGACACCGACAGCGAGGGCCGCCCAGTGGACGATCTGTCCCAGGCCGGTGGCGCGGTGAAGCTGCGCGTTTCCAATACCGTGATCAAGTACGGCAACCAGTTCCCTTCCCTGCCCGTTCTGGGCCATGACGACAGCCGCCTGCTGCCGCAGTCGTTCACGGGTACGCTGGTGACCAGCAATGAGATCGAGGGGCTGGAACTGAATGCCGGTCGCTTCACCGCCGACAGTCCGATGGGCGACCCGGCGCGCGACCCCAATCGCCTCAAGAGCATCGACGTGCTCGGCGGTAGCTACGTTGTCAGCGATGACCTGAGTCTGGCGGTCTATCACGCCGACCTCGAGGACATGTACAAGCGCTACTACGCCAACGTCAATTACAACCTGGCACTGGCTGCGGAGCAGGCGCTGAACTTCGATTTCAACATCTATCGCACCAAGTACGACACCGGCTCGGTGGCCGCTGTCGACCTCGGCGGTGACGGCCAGGGTGACCGCAACACCATCTGGAGCCTGGCCGCCAAGTACAGCATCGGCGCCCATGCCTTCATCGTCGCCCATCAGCGCAACAGCGGCGATGCCGGCTTTGCCTATGACTACGGCGATGGCGGCGCTAGCATCTACCTGGCCAACTCCTACTACTCGGACTTCAATCTGAAGGACGAGCGCTCCTGGCAGGCCAGCTATGAGCTGGACTTCGCCGAGTACGGCGTGCCAGGCCTGCGCTACAAGTTCGCTTACGTACGCGGTGACAACATCGATACCGGCAGCGACAACAACGGTACCGAGCGCGAGATCTTCAACCAGATCGGCTACACCATCCAGAGCGGCGCTGCCAAGGACCTGCACCTGCGCCTGCGCAATTCCATCTACCGCTCCAGCACCGACGTAGGGCCGGATCTCAACGAGATTCGGGCATTCGTCGAATACCCGCTGAGCATCCTCTGATGGTCGCTGCCCCGGCCTGGCCGGGGCAGCCCTCAATCAGCTGCGCAAGGCCCGAGCGACAGCTTGGGCCGCCTCTTCGATTGCCCTCTCCTCGTAGGGTGCGAAGCCCATCACCAGACCTGGCGCCCGCGCATTGACGCGGTAACTCGCCAGCGGCAGCACGTCGATGCCTGCCGCCTGCAAACGGGTGAAGGCGTCCTGCTCGTTCACGACCTGCAGACGACAGGCGATGTCCATACCCGCGCGGATTTCCGGTACCTCGATCAGCCCCCGCCAATGCCTGTGCGCCGCTTCGGCGAAGGCTTCGGCGCGCGCTGCGTAAATCTTGCGCATGCGCCGTACATGGCGGTCAAAATGCCCTTCATGAATGAAGTCGGCCAGCACTGCTTGAGCCAGGCTGTTGGCATGTCGCGACATCAGCGCCGCGGCACGGGTGAAACTCTCGACCAGGTGTTCGGGCACCACCAGATAGGCCAGGCGAATCGAGGGAAACAGCAGCTTGCTGAAGGTGCCGGCGAGGATGACCGACTGCTCGGCGCCCGGCATCGAACGCAATGCGGGAATGGGTTTGGCGATAAAGCGGTATTCGCTGTCGTAGTCGTCCTCGAAGATGTAACTGCCCTGCTCCGCGGCCCAGCGCAACAAGGCCAGACGTCGTGCCGGTGACAGCTCACCGCCTAGCGGCGCCTGACGTGACGGCGTGACATAAGCCAACCGAGCGCCCGGCGCCAGGCGCAGCCCCTCGTCCACCTTGAGGCCGGAACGATCCACCGGCACATCCACGCGGTTCACGCCGGAAATATCCATCAACTGCCGTGCGCCAGGATAGCCAGGGTCTTCCATCCAGACTTGAGAGTCGCCTGGTGCCAGCAATCGCAGGCAGATATCCAGCCCCTGCTGCACGGTACCAAGCACCAGGATACGCTCCGGTGACACCTGTACTCCGCGCGCAATGGCGAGGTAGCCGGCGATGGCTTCGCGCAGCTCGGGCAAGCCCGCCGGGTCACCGTCGAGCAGCATCGTCAACCGCGAACTGCGCAACTGTTGCGTATGCAGCTTGCGCCATAGATCGATGGGGAAGGCGTTGATATCACCCCGGTGCGGAAAGAACGGCCGCTGGCCGGAAGGCGTAGTACGCCGGGAGAAGATCGGCTCGATCTCGGCCAGCCTGTTCAGCCATGGCGTCTGCGGTACATCACGCTCCTGCTCGCCCCTGGCGACCACTTTACGCCGCACGTAGCCTGCATTCAGCGTCGGGTCGGGTAATACCTCGCTGACCCGGGTACCGCTGCCGGTCCGCGCCTGCAGATAGCCCTCGGAGAGCAGTTGCTGGTAAGCCGCCTGCGCCGTTCCGCGCGCAAGACCATAGTGCTCGGCCAGGGAGCGAGTGCTGGGCAGCTTGCTGCCAGCTGGCAGGCGCCCGCTCAGAATGGCGCCGCGTAGTGACTCGTACAGCCAACTCTGCAGGCTGACGCCGGCTTCCGGAGTTCCCAGCGGCAGAAACACAACCTGCGGCGCAGCTTTCTCGCGTGGCATGTCAGCTCCAAAGTGGATCATCTATTTGCATAGATAATGGATCAATACCTTGATCCAAGCCAGCGGCAAAATCCGCTCCGTAGTCAGCCAACCTCATCTCCTCACTACGGACACCCACGACATGAAACAGCAAATCCTGATCATCGGCGCCGGCTTTGGCGGCATGTGGAGCACACTGAGCGCCATTCGCCTGCTTGACCAGCATCAGCGTCTCGACATCGCGGTCACCCTGCTCGCACCGCAAGCCGAACTGCGCGTGCGCCCGCGCTTCTACGAAACCGACCTGGCGACCACCGTGGCTCCGCTCGGTCCGCTGTTCGATGCAGTCGGCGTGCAGTTCGTGCAGGGCTGCGCCACCCGTATCGATGCGCAGAACAGGCAGGTGTTCTACCGCAGCGCCAGCGGCGAGCAGTCGACACTGGCTTATGACCGGCTGATCCTCGCATCGGGCAGCCAGGTTGCCCGTCCGCCCCTCGCCGGCATCGACCGTTTTGCCTTCGATGTTGACAGCCTGGAGTCCGCGCAAAAGCTCGAGGCCCATCTGCAAGGACTGCGTCATCAGCCAAGCAGCCAGGCGCGCAATACCGTGGTGGTGGTGGGCGGTGGTTTCACCGGCATCGAAACAGCTACAGAGATGCCGGCGCGCCTGCGTGCCATCCTCGGTGACGAGGCCGATATCCGCGTCATTGTCGTCGACATGGGCAAACAGGTCGGCAGCGCCATGGGCGAGCAGATCGCCACAGTGATCGCCGAAGCCAGCGATACGCTCGGTGTGACCTGGAAGCTCGGCAGCCCGGTCTCGATGGTCGATGAACAGGGTGTGCAGCTCGACAATGGCGAGCGAATCGAGGCCAGCACCGTAGTCTGGACTGTCGGTGTGAAAGCCTCGCCGCTGACGCAGCAAGTCGACGGTGAGCGTGACGCCTTTGGCCGCCTGCATGTCGACCGCAACCTCAAGGTGCTGGGCCAGGACGCCATCTACGCCACGGGCGATACGGCTTACGCAGCGGTGGACGACCTGGGCAACCATGCGCTGATGACCTGTCAGCACGCCATCGCCCTCGGCCGCTCATCCGGTAACAACGCAGTAGCCGATCTGTTGGGCGTGGAGCCGATTCCCTACAGTCAGCCCAAGTACGTCACCTGCCTGGATCTGGGCGCCTGGGGCGCGGTGTTCACCGAAGGCTGGGAGCGCAAGGTAGTGCTGACTGGCAAGGAAGGCAAAGAGCTCAAGACGCAAATCAACACCCAGTGGATCTATCCGCCGGAAGCCAAACGCGAAATTGCACTGGCCGCCGCTGACCCGCTGATTCCGGTCGTCGCCTGAGCGATGCCAAGCCCAGGGCGTCAGTCGCCCTGGGCCTGCAAGGTCAATCGCGGTAGATCTGCACCTGCAGCTTGGCCGGCAGTTCCAGCCCCTCGCTGCGCAGCCACTCGCCGGGCGGTTGCCCGATCTGCTGGGCGAAGGTGCGCGAGAACGACGCTTGTGAGCTGTAACCCACCGCGTCGGCGATCACCTTGATCGGCATTCCTTCACGCAACAGATCCTGCGCCACCTTCATGCGCCAGGCCGTCACGTAGGCCATCGGCGTCATGCCCATCACCTCGTTGAACAGCGCGGCGAACTTGGTCCGCGACATCTTCGCCAGTTCGGCCAGGCGCTCGACGCTCCAGGCCAACTGCGGTTCCTGATGAATGCAGATCAGCGCCGGGCCCAGTTGGCTGTCCTGCAGGGCGTAAAGCAGCCCCCTGGTGATGCGCCCTTCGTTCACCGCACGGCGTACCAGCAGAACGAATACATATTCGAACAGCAGGTTGAGCGCCTTGCTGCGCCCGGGTGCCGGCGTGCGGAACTCGTTGACCAGCGAACCGATCACCGGCCCCAGCTGCTCCAGGGCACTCAGTGGAAACACCAGGGTTTCCTCCAGGCCCAGTTCGAAAGGCTGCTGACCGTAACGCCCGAACTGGAACGAGGCGCAGATCAGATCTGCGCCACCTGGTTCGTGGGCGCGCAGCTTGTAGCAGCAACAGCTGGGACAGAACAACACGCTGGGTTGATCGATCGCGACGCGGGGCTTGTCGGAATGCACCATATCCAGTGCGCCGCGCTCGACCACGTGAATGAAGGCCATGCCTGGGGGTTTATCCAGCACCAGGGTGCCGTCTACCGGGCCGGCGAATAACAGTCGCCCTTGAAGGCTCGTGCGCTCGAAGAACTCGGAAAGAACATCCATTTTCGGGAATGACCTGATAAGGATCTTTTACATAGAGAAGTCAACCAGTTACAGCCCAGGAGAACCGCAACCGCCGTCGATTGATAGACAGCTCCATCGACAAAAATTCCAACTGGATTAATGCCGAAGCAAAGAATTTTATTGACCTGTATCAATTCCGTGACGCAGTGGTGTTCTGACGTGGATCAGGCCAGCTCATCGTGGCGCGCCCTCACCCGACCGGACCTGCATTTCGGCCCGTTCCGGCATGCGCTGGAAAAAGGTGGCGACTCTCCGGGTCACGCTTCGGTCATGCCCTGTTGCCTTGAGGATGCCGTCGCACTTCTACTGACCTCATGCCCACTATGCCTCGAAGACTTCCGTGCTCCTTAGCCGAGTGGTCAGCGAGGCGCATTGGCCCAAAGCACATGCCCGCTCACGGCCTGCGCGCGACCAATTTTGGAAATATACGGCTCTAGCTGGTCAGGCGGCAGTTGCGCCGCAGGGCGTGCCTAGTGCTGCCCGCTCATTTGCCGGAAGGCGTCGAGCAAAGCCTGGCTGAGATCGACCGAGGAAAATTTGGTCAGCACCGCATTGGCACCGACTGAGCGGGCTTTTTCGGTATTCATGGTGCTGTCCAGCGAGGTGTGCAGCAGCACATAGGTCTCGGCGATGTCGGGACTGCGGCGAATTTCCTGAACCAGGCTGTAGCCATCGAGTTCAGGCATCTCGATATCCGAGACCAGCAATTCGAAGGGCATCCCGGCCTGATGATATTCATGCAGCTGCTGCAAGGCGGCCTGACCGCTGCGCACCGCCGTGCAATCGAAGCCCAGCTGACGCAGCACGTTGAGGGTCTGTTGCAGCGCCACCTGCGAGTCGTCGACCAGCAGCACGCGGCGACCTTGCAGCAGGCAGGCATCCTGGCCTTCGAGCAGGCCGACGGGCGCTTCTTCCAGGGCCGGCGCGATATCGTGCAGGACCTTCTCGATATCGAGAATCTGCACGATGGCGCCATCGATCTGGGTCACCCCGGTGATGAAGGCGCGATTACCCGAGCCGGCAGGTGGCGGACGCACGTCGCGGGTGGAGCATTGCACGATGCGTTCGACGTTCTTCACGTGTAGCCCCTGACGCGAGCGGCTCAACTCCGTGACGATCAGGCAACCGTCATCTTCATCAGCTGCGCCACGTTCGCCGATGGCGCGCGCCAGGTCGATCACCGTCATCGCAGCACCGCGCAAGGTGGCGATGCCGCGTACGTTGGGATGACGATTGGGCAGCTTGGTCAAGGCCGGGCACGGAATGATCTCGTTGACCTTGAGCAGGTTGATCCCCAGCAGACGACCGCTATGCAGACGAAACAACAACAGCGATAGCGCGTCGCCGGTAACCAGACTCATGAACCTTTCCTTAGAACGAACGTAGACCTAGGTTATAGCGACCATGTGGCCGCGGACTTTAATCCGTGGCCAGCTTCAGGGCCACACGGCCGCGATTCGGGCAGGTTTCCATGTAGCGATGCGCTTCGACGAAGTCCTCGAAATCGAACACCTTGTCGATCACCGGCGTCAGCAGACGGTCCGCGGTCATCTGGTTGATATGCGTGAGCGCGCGCTGCACCGCCTCGTCGTTCGGCTCGATGCCCAACTCAGGGCAACCGGTGAAGTCCAGCACGCAGTGACGGAAGAACTGCAGGTGCTTCTTGAACGCGGCGCAAGCCGGGAAAGCCGTGTCGTTGCCGCCGTTGATCCCGTACAGGATCAGCTTGCCACGCGGTGCGGCGATATCACCCAGCAGTTTCATCTGCGGGCCGGCGCACTGGTCGAGAATCACCTCGACGCCCTTGCCTTCGGTGTAGCGCTCGACTTCAAGGACCAGGTCCTGCTCTTCGGTCACGATCACCTTGTCGGCGCCCAGACCACGCAGGAACTCGCGATCCTCCGGTGAGCCGGTGGAAACGATGATCTTGGCACCCAGCGCCTTGGCCAGTTGCACGGTCTGCGGCGCCATGCAGTGGCTGGCCTCGGTGATCAGCACATGCTGGCCGGGCTTGAGGTGGGCAAGATCCATCAGCGCCAGATAGCCGAACAACAGGCTGGTGTAGTGCACGCTGGCCTGGATCGGGCTGAGCACCTCGGGATAACGGGTCAGGGCGTGGCTGGGCATCAGCACCAGATCACCCCAGGTCGGGTAGCGGTTCGGCGTGCCCGCCGGGAAACCGGCCACGGCGGTGCCAACTTCCAGGTCGCTCACACCATCACCCAGCGCAGCCACGGTGCCGGCCAGTTCGAAACCGGTACCGGCCGGAAGCTTGGCCTGCTCTGACGCCAGGTTCTGCCGCCAGAGCACGTCTTTCCAGCCCAGGCCCACAGCCTGAACGCGCACCAGCACCTCACCAGGGCCGGGCATGGGCGTCGGAACCTCTTCGTACTGGAGCACATCGGCATCGCCGAACTTATGGAAACGGATCATGCGGGACATCGCTTACCTCGAGCTTGATCGCGGATTAACACTTCATTGACTGTGGACTCTATCCGCTGTGCGGCGGCGACACTATCAGACTCTATCGATAGTCTTCATGCCTGGCAGTGATTCAGCATCTTTCCATCCGCTACACGCTGCCCGTACTATTGCCCGGCCAAAGGCTCTCATTGCACGACCGTGCTGACAAGGCCCGTATCCCTCGAATGGTACCCGGATGAACCGCAACGATCTGCGCCGCCTCGATCTGAACCTGCTGATCGTCTTCGAGACACTGATGCATGAACGCAGCGTGACTCGGGCCGCAGAGAAGCTGTTCCTGGGTCAGCCGGCTATAAGTGCGGCGCTCGCTCGCCTGCGTACGCTGTTCGATGACCCCCTGTTCGTACGCACCGGCCGCAGCATGGAGCCGACCCCACGCGCGCAGGAGATTTTCGCCCTGCTGTCGCCAGCGCTGGACTCGATCTCCACCGCCGTCAGCCGCGCCGCCGAGTTCGACCCTGCTACCAGCAAGGCAGTGTTCCGCATCGGGCTTTCCGACGATGTCGAGTTCGCCTTGCTGCCCGCCCTGCTCCGTCGCCTGCGCGCCGAAGCGCCCGGCGTGGTGCTGGTGATCCGTCGCACCAACTACCTGATGATGCCGGGGCTGCTGGCCTCCGGAGAAATATCCGTTGGCGTGGCCTACACCGAGGAGCTGCCGGCCAATGCCAAGCGCAAGGTGTTGCGCCGCAGCAAGGCCAAACTGCTGCGCGCCGACACCGTGCCCGGTGCGCTGAGTCTGGAAGATTACTGCGCGCGCCCGCATGCGCTGGTGTCCTTTGCGGGCGACCTTACCGGTTTTATCGATGAGGAGCTGGAGAAGGTCGGCTGCAAGCGCCATGTGGTGCTGGCAGTGCCGCAGTTCAACGGCCTGGCCAGTCTGCTGGCGGAAACCGATATCGTCGCCACCGTCCCGGATTACACCGCTGCCGCACTGACAGCAGCCGGTGGCCTGCGCGCCGAGGAGCTGCCTCTGCAAACACCCGCCTTCGAACTGCACATGGCCTGGCGCGGCGCGCAGGATAACGATCCCGCCGAGCGCTGGCTGCGCTCGCGCATCCAGATGTTCTGCGGCGACCCGGACAGCCTCTGATCATCCCGTACAGCCATCGTTCAGGTGTATTCCGGAACATCGGCGCTCTTCATGAATCGAAATTGATGTAAGTCCGTCCTCAATCATTCCCAATGATATTCAATTTCATGGCGTTCGATTCGTAGCCCTCCAAGACTCGCAGCAGACTCCGTCCATCCACAAATCCGACTGGCGGAGTCACCCATGGAACAGCATCACAAGAACATTTGGATATTCCCCCTGGCCCTCGCCGGTGTCCTTACCCTCAGCGGTTGCGATCAGGCAGCGCAGACCCAGGCACAAATGCCTGCGCCCAAGGTCAGCGTGGCCGAGGTCATCGAGCAACCGGTCAACGAGTGGGATGAGTTCACCGGGCGTCTCGAAGCGCCGCAGTCCGTCGAAATTCGCCCGCGCGTTTCCGGCTACATCGACAAGGTCGCCTTCGACGAAGGCACCCTGGTGAAGAAAGGCGATCTGTTGTTCCAGATCGACCCGCGCCCCTTCCAGGCCGAAGTCAAACGCCTCGAAGCCCAGCTGCAACAGGCTCGTGCCAACCAGGCTCGCGCCGCCAACGAAGCACGTCGTGGCGAGCGCCTGCGCCAGAGCAACGCCATTTCCGCCGAACTCGCCGATGCCCGCGCCAGTGCCGCTACCGAAGCTCAGGCTCAGGTCGCGGCGATTACCGCCGAACTGGAGAATGCGCGCCTGAACCTCGGGTTTACCCGTATCACCGCGCCCATCGATGGCCGCGTCAGCCGCGCCGAGATCACCGAGGGCAACCTGGTGGGTGCCGGTGAAAGCCTGCTGACCTCGGTGGTCTCCACCGACAAGGTCTACGCCTATTTCGACGCCGACGAACGCGCCTTCCTCAAGTACGTGCAATTGGCCCGCGAGTCCGGTGCCGACGCTCGTGGCGCCAGCCCGGTATACCTCGGCCTGTCCGATGAAGCCGGCCACCCGCATCTGGGCCAGCTGGATTTTCTCGACAACCAGGTCAACCCGCGTACCGGCACCATTCGCGGTCGCGCCGTATTCGACAACCAGGACGGTCGTTTCACCCCGGGCCTGTACGCGCGCCTGAAACTGGTGGGCAGCAAGCCCTACGCCGCCACCCTTATCAAGGACGAAGCGGTCGGCACCGACCTGGGCAAGAAGTATGTGCTGGTGCTCGGCGCAGACAACGCGGTGGCCTACCGCGCCATCGAACTGGGGCCGAAGCTCGAAGGCCTGCGCATCGTCCGTAGTGGCCTGAGCAAGGGCGAGAAAATCGTCGTAAACGGTCTGCAACGTGCCATGCCAGGCGCCACCGTCGACCCGCAGCCGGTGACCATGGCCGATGACAGCACCCTCGAGCAACTGGCTCGTATGCGCCAGGCCGTCGATGGTAGCCAGGCCCCGCGTATCGCCGCCGAAAAAATCGACGCACGCGCGCCGCGCGGCTGATCCAGCCCGCGCCTTGAGGACAGACCCATGAATTTCTCGCAATTCTTCATCCAGCGGCCGATCTTCGCCGCCGTGCTGTCGCTGCTGATCCTGATCGGCGGTGCCATCTCGCTGTTCCAGCTGCCCATCAGCGAGTACCCGGAAGTGGTGCCGCCGACCGTAGTGGTGCGCGCCAACTTCCCCGGCGCCAACCCCAAGGTGATCGGTGAAACCGTCGCCTCACCGCTGGAACAGGCCATCGTCGGTGTCGAAGGCATGCTCTACATGTCGTCGCAGTCGACCAACGACGGCAAGCTGACCCTGACCGTGACCTTCGCCCTCGGCACCGACCTGGACAACGCCCAGGTGCAGGTGCAGAACCGCGTCACCCGCACCATGCCGACCCTGCCCACCGAAGTGCAGCGCCTTGGCGTGACCGTGGACAAGGCCTCCCCGGACCTGACCATGGTGGTGCACCTGACCTCGCCGGACCAGCGCTACGACATGCTCTACCTGTCCAACTACGCCGCGCTCAACGTCAAGGACGAGCTGGCGCGCCTGGACGGTGTCGGCGACGTGCAACTGTTCGGCATGGGCAACTACTCGCTGCGCGTGTGGCTCGACCCGAACAAGGTAGCCTCGCGCGGGCTTACCGCCACCGATGTGGTCAACGCCATTCGTGAGCAGAACCGCCAGGTCGCCGCTGGCGCCCTCGGCGCGCCACCGGCCGATGCCGGCAACAGCTTCCAGCTGTCGATCAACACCCAGGGCCGCCTGGTCACCGAGGAAGAGTTCGAGAACATCATCATCCGCGTCGGCGACAACGGCGAGATCACCCGCCTGCGTGATATCGCGCGGGTCGAGTTGGGCTCCAACCAGTACGCCCTGCGCTCGTTGCTGAACAACCAGCCAGCTGTGGCCATGCCGGTATTCCAGCGCCCCGGCTCCAACGCCATCGCGCTTTCCGACTCGGTGCGCGAGCGCATGGCCGAGCTCAAGCAGAGCTTCCCACAGGGCATGGACTACGAAATCGTCTATGACCCGACCATCTTCGTCCGCGGCTCCATCGAGGCGGTGGTGCACACCCTGCTCGAAGCCATCGTGCTGGTGGTGTTGGTGGTGATCCTGTTCCTGCAGACCTGGCGCGCGTCGATCATCCCGCTGGCCGCCGTGCCGGTATCGCTGATCGGTACCTTCGCGGTAATGCACCTGTTCGGCTTCTCGCTCAATGCCCTTTCGCTGTTCGGCCTGGTGCTGGCCATCGGTATCGTGGTGGACGACGCCATCGTCGTGGTGGAGAACGTCGAGCGCAATATCGCCCTGGGCAAGACGCCGGTGGAAGCCACACGCCAGGCCATGAAGGAAGTGACCGGCCCCATCGTCGCCACCGCCCTGGTGCTGTGCGCGGTATTCGTGCCGACCGCGTTCATCTCCGGCCTCACCGGGCAGTTCTACCAGCAGTTCGCACTGACCATCGCGATTTCCACGGTGATTTCCGCGGTCAACTCGCTGACCCTGTCGCCAGCCCTGTCGGCCATCCTGCTCAAGGACCATCACGCGCCGAAGGACCGCTTCTCGCGTGTGCTCGACAAACTCTTCGGGGGCTGGCTGTTCGGCCCGTTCAACCGCATGTTCGACCGCGCCAGTAGTGGCTACGTCGGCACCGTGCGCCGCGTCCTGCGCGGCAGCAGCATCGCCATGCTGGTCTACGGCGGCCTGCTGGCACTCGGTTATCTGGGCTTTTCCAGCACCCCGACCGGCTTCGTACCGCAGCAGGACAAGCAGTACCTGGTGGCCTTCGCCCAACTGCCGGACGCCGCAACGCTGGATCGTACCGAATCGGTGATCAAGCGCATGAGCGAGATCGCCGGCAAATATCCGGGCGTGGAAAACACCGTGGCGTTCCCGGGCCTGTCGATCAACGGGTTCACCAACAGTCCCAACAGCGGCATCGTGTTCGTTGCACTGAAGGACTTCGACCAGCGCAAGGACGATCACCTGTCCGCCAACGCCATTGCCGCGGAACTCAACGGCCAGTTCGGAGAGATTCAGGACGCCTATATCGCCATCTTCCCGCCACCACCGGTACAGGGCCTGGGCACCATCGGCGGCTTCCGCCTGCAGGTTCAGGACCGTGGCAACCTGGGCTACGAAGAGCTGTATACGCAGACCCAGAACATTCTGGGCAAGGCCCGCCAGTTGCCGGAGCTGAACCCGATGTCGGTGTTCACCAGCTATCAGGTCAACGTGCCGCAGGTCGATGCCGCCATCGACCGTGAAAAGGCCAAGACCCATGGCGTAGCCATCAGCGACATCTTCGACACCCTGCAGGTGTACCTGGGCTCGCTGTATGCCAACGACTTCAACCGCTTCGGCCGCACCTACCAGGTCAACGTCCAGGCTGACCAGCAGTTCCGCCTGGAGCCGGAGCAAATCGGCCAGCTCAAGGTGCGCAACAACCGTGGCGAGATGGTACCGCTGTCGACCTTCGTCAAGGTCGATGACAGCGCAGGCCCGGATCGGGTGATGCACTACAACGGCTTCCTCACTGCCGAGATCAACGGTGCCGCCGCGCCGGGCTACAGCTCGGGCCAGGCCGAAGCCGCCATCGCCAAGCTGCTGGAAGAAGAACTGCCAATCGGTATGACCTACGAGTGGACCGACCTGACCTACCAGCAGATTCTCGCCGGCAATACCGCGATCTTCATCTTCCCGCTCTGCGTGCTGCTGGCCTTCCTCGTGCTGGCTGCCCAGTACGAAAGCTGGAGTCTGCCGCTGGCGGTGATCCTGATCGTACCGACCGTACTGCTCGCCGCCATCACCGGCGTGATCATGGCCGGCATCGACAACAACATCTTCACCCAGATCGGCCTGATCGTACTGGTGGGCCTGGCCTGCAAGAACGCCATCCTGCTGGTGGAGTTCGCCAAGGACAAACAGGAAGAAGGCATGGATCGCGTCGCTGCCGTACTGGAAGCCTGCCGCCTGCGTCTGCGTCCGATCCTGATGACCTCCATCGCCTTCATCATGGGCGTGGTGCCGCTGGTGCTCTCCTCCGGTGCCGGCGCCGAGATGCGTCATGCCATGGGCGTGGCGGTGTTCTCCGGGATGATCGGCGTGACCTTCTTCGGCCTGCTGCTGACGCCGGTGTTCTATGTCCTGATCCGTGGCTTCGTGGAAAAACGCGAAGCCCGCAAAGCCGCCCGCCTGCAGGAGTCGCATGCATGAAAGCCTTTGTTCCCGCTCTCCTGACCCTGGCGCTATCGGCCTGCGCCGTTGGCCCGGACTACCGAGCACCTGCTACCGAACCCGCGCGCATCGCCGCGCTGGAGGCGGCTGACTACGACCGCAGCCGGTTCGAAGCTGCCTGGTGGCAACAGTTCGACGACCCGACGCTGAACCAGCTGGTGCAGCGTTCGCTGCAGGACAACCGCGAGCTGCGCGTGGCGTTCAACCGCCTGCGTGCGGCACGTGCCATTCGCGATGACGTGGCCAATGACCGCCTGCCCACCGTCACCAGCCGCGCCAGCGGTGAATTCGGCAAGGCGCAGCAGCCGCCGGTCAGCGAAGAGCGTATCCGTCAGGAGCGCTATGACCTGGGCCTGGACATGGCCTGGGAGCTGGACCTGTTCGGTCGCATCCAGCGCCAGCTGGAAGCCAGCGAGGCGCGCATCGAAGTGGCCGAGGCCGACTACTACCAGTTGCAGGTCAGCCTGATCGCCGAACTGGTCGACGCCTACGGCACCCTGCGCGGCGCGCAACTACGTGAAAGCATCGCCCGCGAGAACCTGAAGAACCAGCAGGACTCGCGCGCCATCACCGAGCAGTTACGCGATGCCGGTGTCGGCACCGAGCTCGATGTGTTGCGCGCCGATGCCCGACTGGCGGCAACCGAAGCCAGCCTGCCGCAATTGCAGGCGCAACAGGTGCGCGCGCAGAACCGCATCGCCACCCTGCTCGGCCAGCGCCCGGAACAACTGCAGATCGACCTGTCGCCCAAACCCCTGCCGGTGATCGCCAAGGCGCTGCCGATCGGCAATCCGGGCGAACTGCTGCGCCGTCGCCCGGATATCCAGGCGGCCGAGCGGCAGTTGGCGGCAGCCACTGCGGAGGTTGGCGTGGCGACGGCGGATCTGTTCCCGCGAGTCAGCCTCTCCGGTTTTCTCGGCTTCACCGCTGGTCGTGGCTCGCAACTGGGCGCCTCGGCAGCCCGCGCCTGGGGCGTAGCACCGAGCATCAGCTGGGCGGCCTTCGACCTGAGTAGCGTGCGCGCCCGTCTGCGCGGCGCCGAAGCCGAGGCCGACGGCGCCCTGGCGCAGTACGAACAGCAGGTATTACTGGCGCTGGAAGAATCGGAAAACGCCTTCAGCGATTACGCCAAGCGCCAGCAGCGCCTGGTTTCCCTGGTACGCCAGGCCGAAGCCAGCCGCGCTGCTGCCGATCAGGCCGCGATTCGCTATCGCGAAGGTACGGTGGACTTTCTCGTCCTGCTCGATGCCGAGCGCGAGCGCCTGGCCGCCGAAGATGCGCAAGCGTCCGCCGAGACCGAGCTGTACAGCGGCATTGTCGCGATCTACAAGGCGCTCGGCGGTGGTTGGCAACCGCAGGCCTGAAACGTCTCTCCCCGGTCGGCAGCCTTGCCGACCTTTCCTCAGCCCCAGGGTGGATGCTCTGGGGCTTTTTTATGCCTGCCCGTCACACACCACGCGATTGCGGCCTTGGCTCTTGGCCCGATACAGCGCCGCATCGGCCCGTTGCAGCAGCGTCTGCGCCGAACTGCCGGCATCGCCCTGCATCGAAGCAATGCCGACGCTGATGCTGACGTGGCCCAACGGCGAACGCTCGTGCGGCAACGCCAGTGCTTCGACCGCCCTCACCAGTTTCTCCGCCATGCTCTGCGCCCCGGCAAGCCCGGTAGAAGGTGCGAGAAAGACGAACTCCTCACCGCCATAGCGCGCCACCAGGTCGGTGGAGCGGCTGATGGTCGCGGCCAGGGTTTGCGCAACGTGCTGCAGACAGCTATCGCCAGCCGGGTGGCCGTAATGGTCGTTGTAGGCCTTGAACCAGTCGACATCCAGCACGGCCAGGGCCAGCGGCTCGCCGACACGCTGAGCGCGCTTGCACTCCCTGGCCAGCACCTCGTCGAAATGCCGGCGGTTGGCGATGCCTGTCAGGGCGTCGGTCAGGCTGAGGGTTTCCAGTCGGCTATTGAGTACCTGCAGCGCTTCGGTGCGCTCGGCCACGCGGTGTTCCAGTTCGCGCTCGGAGCGCTGCAGGGTTTCCACCAGGTGTTCCTGGGCCTGCAGCAACGCCGCCTGCGCCTGCAGTTTTTCCTGACGCATGACATTGATACGGTCAGCCAGGGCGAAGGCCAGCAATAGCATCTCCAGCGACGAGCCGAGCTGCAGGCCGTCCACCGTGAAGGCGTTGGTCGGCAACAGGCCCATGGCACGCAGGCTGGTGGTGGCGCCCCCCAAAATCAGCAGGCCGAAGGCCGCGAGAAAGAAGTAAGCGCTGCGCTGACGTTTGAGGGCGCAGGCCACGCCTACGCCGAGCATCACGAAGGCAGTGAGCAGATTGACCACGATGGCCACGCGTGAAACCTGCGGCAAGGCAATGGCGTAGATCAATGGCGAAACCAGATACAGCGCCACCAACGCCAGCAACCAGCGGTCCATCCGCGGCAACAGGCGTGCGGTCGGCAACATGCTGCGCATGAACAGCAACATCCCACTCAACGCCAGCGATGCGCCTGAGTAATAGGCCACGTTGGAGTTGAGCGGCAGACCGAACAACGTCCAGTCCGGCGCCATGCCATTCTTGATCGTCAGGGTGCAGACGGCGCACAGCACGAAGGTCACATACAGCAGATAGATGCGCTCGCGCAGGGCGATGAACAGCATCAGGTTGAACAGGATCATCGCAACGGCGATGCCCATATAACCGGCTCGCGCCATGTAGTCTTCGCGCTCGTAGGCATGGAACGCCTGCGCCGACCAGAGCTGCAACGGCACCAGTAGACCGATGCTCGACTCGACCCGCAGGTACACCACCTGCTGCGAGTGCGCCGACAGGTGCAGCGGGAAGACGAAGTTGCGATTGTCGTAGGCCTTGCCGCTCTGCGGGCGATCAGCCCCGGTGAACCAGGCCCGATAGCCACCCTGCCCGTCCGGTACGTAGGCATCGACCAGGGAGATACGCGGGTTGTCGACCGCCAACAGGCGCGTCAGCGACTGGTCGCTGGAGTTGCCGACTTCAAGACGAAACCAGTAGGCCGAATGGGTAAAGCCCAGCGCAAACGAGGCGCTGTCGACCGGCTGATGATGAAAGTGCTCAGCCATATCGACAGAGCTAACGACCTCGAAAGTCAGGGTGCGAGTAGAATCTTCCAGCATTGCCACATGAGCGGTCAGTGATACGGGATCCTGCTCCAGCTGCGCAGCGTCGATAGAGCCAGCCGCGGCCCCTGCCTGCAGCGGGAGCAGCAACAAGCCCAGCATGAGCCAGAAATAGAACCGGAAGCGGCGATGGCGATTCATGGAAAGGTATCGGCTGGGACGCGGACGAGCCCCAGCTCAGGCGATGACAGGGAGCCAGAGTCTACAAGACAATGGCCGAACAGCGACAACCAAGTCGCGATCCATGGTGCCAATATCATGCACTCACAGACCATCAACGCCCTCGCCCTCCTGCGCCACCACCTGGGCGATACGCTATTGGCCGTGCACCTGTTCGGCTCCGCTGTCGCTGGCGGCCTAAGGCCAGGAAGCGATATCGACCTGCTGGTCACCGTCAGCACGTCGCTGAGCGACGAGACGCGCCAGGCCCTGATGACGGACCTGCTGCGGTTGTCGGCCTGGCCGGCCACCGTTTACCTGCGCCCTCTGGAGGTGACGGTACTGGTACATGACGCCGTGCGCCCCTGGCGCTACCGACCGATGCGCGAACTGCAGTTCGGCGAATGGCTGCGCGACGATCTGCAGGCGGGTCGCTTTGAGCCCGCCATGGCCGATCATGACCTGGCCATCCTCCTGAGCCAGGTGCGCCTGCACGGTATCAGCCTGCTCGGCCCACCGGCTGCCGAACTGTTCGAACCGGTGCCCGAGGCGGACATGTTTCGCGCACTGCACGACACCGCAGCGCAATGGAACGGGCCGGACGACTGGCTGGGCGATGAGTGCAACGTGATACTGGCCCTGGCGCGCATCTGGCTGACGCTGAGCAGCGGCGAGATCGCCGCCAAGGACGTTGCCGCCAACTGGCTGCTCGAGCGCTTACCCCAGGCACACCGGCCGCTGCTGGAAACTGCGCGAGACGTTTATCTGGGGCAGGCGCGGGATGACCTGGCCCAGCGACCGCAGGCACTGGCCGACTTCGTCGGTTATGCGCGGCGCCAAATCGAACGGCTGCACCGTCAGTCGCCCAGTCGACGGACTTGCTCATGATGGAGAAGCCAATGACAGCCGACCAGATCGCCGCATTCTGTCTCGCCCTGCCCGGCGCTCGCGAAGACCTCAAGTGGGGCAGCAACCGGGTGTTCTCGGTGGCGGGCAACAAGATGTTCGCCATCCTCGACTTCCTCGGCGAAGACCTGGCCTTCAAGGTCGATGACGATCTGTTTCTTGGCTATGTCGACCGCCCGGGCGTGCGCCCTGCGCCCTATCTGGCCCGCGCTCGCTGGATCAGCATGAGCGCCCGGCAGTTGCCGCTGGGCGACGACGAGCTGCGCCAGTTGCTGACTCGCTCGCATCAACTGGTGGTACGCAGGCTGCCCAAACGCCTGCGACCCGGCCTGCTACTGGACGAATAAGGGGATGTGGCGGGCGATGTAGGCGCCATCGAGCAACAGCAGGTCGATCCAGAATATCTGATGTGCAGCGACGATCAGCCAGAAAACCGTCTGATAGGACGCCTTGCGTGTCTTGTGCCTGAAGGCCTGTTGGGCAATCAGAGCGCCCGGCCAACCACCGGCCAGCTCCACCAGATGCAAGGTGTTTTCCGCTGTGCGGCGGCCACCGTTTTGGGCGCTGCGTTTGTCCAGCCAGTACTGCACGAAGCTCAGCAGACTGGCCAGCAGATAAAGCGGCAATATCCACCCGAGGCCCTTGCCTGATAGCTGCAGTGCGCCCAGCAGTGGCAAGGCGCACAGCAAAGCGAGCATCACCGCTTTGCCGGAGAAGTTCTGGATAGAACCCTTAGCCACTGCCTTGTGCGCGGATCTGGCGGACGTCTTTCGCGCTACCGAAGCGGCCGGGCTGGGACTTTTCGGCGTGCGCCGGATCGCCTGGCGGTCGAGGCTCAACTCGCCGGTCAGGCGCAGGTGTTCGGCGCGCGGCCGGCCACGCGGGTCGCGCCCTTCGATGAACAGTACGTCATCCCCCGGCTGCGGGCGCCGGTCGCCACGCATCACCGAGATATGCGCGAAAACCTCTGCCCCGCCGTTTTCCGGCTGAATGAAACCGAAGCCCTTGGCGTCGTCCCAGCTTTTCAGGCGCCCCTTGCGCTCGTTGCCGATTACGGCTGCGCCGTGCTCCAGTCGATCAGGTGCAGCTGCCAGGTAGCGAGAATCACCAGGCCAAAAGCGATGCGATACCAGGCGAACACCGCATAACTGTGGCTGGTAATGAACTTGAGCAGTGCACGCACGGTGATCATCGCCACGATAAAGGTGCTGACGAAGCCGATGGCGAAAATCGGCAGGTCGCTCATCTGCAGAATGTCGCGGTACTTGAACAACGAATAGACCGTGGCTGCGACCATGGTCGGCATGGCCAGGAAGAACGAAAACTCGGTCGCGGCCTTGCGCGACAGACCGAATACCAGACCGCCAATGATGGTCGCACCCGAGCGCGATGTGCCCGGAATCAGCGCCAGGCACTGGGCGAAGCCCACCTTCAAAGCCAGTTTCCAGTTCATGTCGTCGACCGTGTCGGCCTGGATCTTGTGATCACGCTTCTCCGCCCAGAGCATGATGATGCCGCCAATGATCAGCGCCATGGCGACGGTGATCGGATTGAACAGCCAGTGCTCGATCAGGTCGGCGAAGGCCAGACCGAAGATGACCGCCGGAATGAACGCCAGAAACAGATTGAAGCTGAAGCGTTGGGCCTTCGGGTCACTGGGTAAGCCGACCACCACTGCCAGCACCTTCGCCCGGAACTCCCATATGACCGCCAGAATGGCGCCGAGCTGGATGATGATCTTGAACGCTGTCGCGGTTTCGCCGTTGAAGCCAAGCAGATCACCCACCACGATCAGATGCCCGGTGCTGGAAATCGGCAAGAACTCGGTCAGGCCTTCCACGATGCCCAGAATCAGGGCCTGAAAGGCCGCCCAGATATCCATCAAATCCCCCAAAGCGCGGCGACTCACCTGCGCGTAAAACTAGAACGTGGAACATAGATCCCGCCGTGGGACACAAACCCGCCGCGGAGGTTCCTCGCGTAGGTCTAGCTCGGTGCTTGCTCAGGTTCTGTACCGAACGGCCGAAATGCTATCAGACAACTAGAGTGAATAATGCGGCGATGTGACAGTATTGCCTCGCGCACTCTTGAGTTGCCCTGAAGCCGACAATTACAACAATCAGGTATTCGTCCATGAACAGCTTACGCAGCCTTCCCATCAGCCGCCGCCTGTGGCTGATCCTGGCACTGGCCATCCTGACCCTGGTCCTGCAGGGCGCCTACATGCTGCGCCAGATCCACACCGACCTGTATTTCGGCAAATCGGAAAAGACCGAACATGTGGTGCAGAGCGCTGCCGGCATCCTCAAGCACTTCCATGGTCTGGAAAGTGCCGGCAGCCTTAGCCGAGAAGAAGCGCAGAAACAGGCCATGGAAGTGATACGCGGCTTGCGCTACGACGGCCAGGAGTACTTCTGGATCAACGACCAGACCCCGGTCATGCTCATGCACCCGATGAATGCCAAGCTCGAGGGCCAGAACCTTTCCGGCTTCAAGGACCCTGACGGCAAGGCACTGTTCAACGAGATGGTCGCCATCACCCGCAGCCAGGGCGCCGGCCAGGTCGACTACCGCTGGCCGAAGCCAGGCGCCAGCGACCCCGTCCCGAAGATTTCCTACGTTGAGCTGTTCCAGCCCTGGGGCTGGATCATCGGCTCCGGCGTATATGTCGACGACGTGCAGGCGGAATTCAGGACCCAGGCGTTGAAGGCCATGAGCATCGGCCTGCTGATCGCCCTCCTCCTCGCCGCTCTGGTGGTGCTGATCACCCGCAGCATCGTGCGGCCGCTACAAGCTGCGGTTGAGGCAATGGCCAACATCGCCAGCGGGGAAGGCGATTTGACCCGCAACCTCGACACCCACGGCCGCGACGAGCTCACCTCGCTGGCAACCTATTTCAATGCCTTTACCGACAAGTTGCGCCACGTCATCCGGCAGATGCTCGACTCGGCAGGTTCGCTGGACCAGGCCGCACGCAGCCTCGGCGATATTTCCAGTGAGGCGCAGCGCCACAGCCAGCAGCAGGCGCAGCAGATGGAACTGGTGGCTACCGCTGTCAACCAGGTGACCTACGGCGTGCAGGACGTAGCGAAGAACGCCGAACACGCCTCCGGTGAAATGCACACGGCCGAGGAACAGGCCAGCCAGGGGCAGCGGAACATCGAAGCGAGCCTGCGCCAGATCGACCAGCTCTCGGGCACCATCGACAAGGCCGTCGAGGTGATCCAGTCGCTGGCCAGCGAGAGCACGCAGATCGGCAGCGTACTGGAAGTGATCCGATCCATCGCCGAGCAGACCAACTTGCTTGCCCTCAACGCCGCCATCGAGGCGGCACGCGCAGGCGAACAGGGCCGCGGGTTCGCCGTAGTCGCCGATGAGGTGCGGCTGCTGGCGCAACGTACCCAGCAGTCCACGGCCGAAATCCAGGGCATGATCGAACGCCTGCAAGGCAACTCGGAGGCCGCGGTCAAGGTGATCCATGACAGCAGCCGCGCTTCCCAGTTGACCGTGGAACAGGCCAGCCAGGCCGGTGAAAGCCTTGCCCAGATCGCCCAGTCGCTGCGCAACCTGACCGGGCTCAACGCCTCGATCGCCAGTGCCACTCTGGAGCAGTCGCACGTGGTGGAAGACATCAACCAGAACGTCACGCAGACGGCGGCGCTGGCTCACAACACAGCCGAAGCCGCCGAACAGTCGAGTGCGGCCAGTCAGCACCTCAAGCAACTGGCCGACCAGCTCAACCGCCTGCTCGGGCAATTCCGTGTATGAGGCAGGCATGAGCAGCATGCAACATCAGGAGGTCGATTTCAGTCGGCCGCAGAACCAGGACCTGGTCTGGGACCTGGACAGCATGGCCCGCCGCGAACTGGCCGAGCGCTTCATCAAGCTGTTCGAGAACCGCCTGTGCGTCTATTCCGAGTCGGTGGGGCAGCTGTACACCAACTACAGCTTGCATTTCCCCAGCGATCTCGGGCGCAAGATGGTGGTGCTGCCTAACCCTTATGCGTTCCACGACACCCTGCACGGCATCGACAGCCAGGCCATTCGCAAGACGGGCCTGTGCGTGCTGCCGGGCAAGGTGCTGGGCAAACCCGGGCTGTTGCTCAGCACCCAGATCAGGGATGGCGGGCCGGCGCCCAAGACCATGCCATTCAAACCGGCACTGGCGCAGATCATCAGCAACCAGAAGAAAATCGGCGATCTGTTCCTACCCGTGCTGATGAAGGGCGATCTGCGCGAGTTCGACCAGCAAATGCCCTACATTCACCTGCACCGCCTGCAACTGGCGCGTCTGGAACGATTGTCGAGCTTCGAACGCGACGACATCCAGCAGACCATCACGCGCAAGCTGCTGATGCTCTACCGGCAGGCCGACAGCCTGGTGTGCTGAGCCCTCCACATCAGTACAATCGCTACCCTTTCCCCGCTTGAGGACGCCGCATGTCCTGGCTCGAACTCATTGCTGCCGGGCTCGGCATCGTCGCGGTCTGGCTAACCGTCCGGCAGAACCCCTGGTGCTGGCCCATCGGCCTGGTCATGGTGCTGCTCTACGCCTGGCTGTTCTACGACTGGCGGCTGTATTCCAACCTGCTTCTGCAGTTGCTGTTCGCTGCACTGCAGCTCTACGGCTGGTGGCAATGGACCCGAGGCGGTGAGCGTCATGATGGGCGCAAGGTCAGCCGCCTGGGACTCCCCGCAGTTGCCGCCGGCCTGCTGATCGGCGCGCTCGGCGCCTGGCTGCTCGGCTATCTGATGGCCACCTACACAGACGCCAGCTCGCCCTGGCTGGATTCGGCACTGACCGCCTTCAGCCTGGTCGCGCAGTTATGGATGGCGCAAAAACGCCTGCAATGCTGGCTGCTTTGGGTGGTCGTGGACCTCTGCTACGTGGCGTTCTTCCTGTATAGCGAGCTGTATCTCACCGCTGCTCTCTACGCCGCCTTCACCGCCCTGGCCGTCAGCGGCTGGCTGAGCTGGCGCCGCGATCCGGCCCTGCAGTACGCATCATGAAAGTACTGGTGCTGACGGGGCCGGAGTCCAGCGGCAAGAGCTGGCTGGCAGAAGAAATACAGACGCGCTTCGGTGGCGTGGTGGTCGGCGAATATGTGCGCCACTTCATCGACGAGCAGCAGCGCGATACCTGCTATGCCGATATCGCCGAGATCGCCCGCGGGCAATTGACTTGGGAGGATGCCGCGCGAGCAGCCAGCCCCCCGCTGCTGATTCTCGACACGCACCTGTTGAGCAACATGCTGTGGAGCCAATTTCTGTTCGGCAATTGCCCAGGTTGGCTGGAAATCGAGCTGCTTGCACGTCACTACGATCAGCATCTGCTGCTCGACCCAGCGGGCGTGCCCTGGGTCGAGGATGGCCAGCGCTGCCAGCCGCAACTGGCTGAGCGCCAGACTTTTCATCAGGCCTGTCGGGACTGGCTGCTGAAACACGACCAGCCCTTCAGCGAGCTGTCCGGCAGTTGGCGCGAACGGCGCGAGGCAGCGCTTGAGCAGGTCGCAGCGCTGCTCGGTTCAACTGACCAGCACGCTGGCCCAGGCCACTAGCAGGCTCAGGCACACCACCAGCGTCAACGGCGTGCGTAGTGCCGGATACCATTGCGGTGCCAGCCCGACGCGTACTGCGTGCATATCGGCCAGGTACAGACCGATGAAGGCGAACAGGAAGATCAGCAGCGATACCCCCATCGGCAGTCCGCCAGCCAGGGCGGCCCACCCCAGCATAGGCGGAATCACCGAGAGCCCCAGCTGCAGCTTGGCATTCTCGTCGGTCTCTTCCGCGCGCATCGCCAAGCCCCAGTGAATGGCACCCATGAAGGCCAGGATCACTGCCGAGAAATCCAGCAAGGCATCCAGCACGAAGGGTCGCCAGCCCAAGGGAATCACCCAGATGCCCAGCGCGCCGCCGAGGAATGGCAGCAGCCCGGCATAACCCAGCAACACGGCCAGTTTCGGCGGCTTAGCGGCGTCGAACGGGTGCATGTAAATCTCCTTGGCGATAGGTTTGCCAGGCACCTTAGCAGTGTTTCTGGGGCGTTACAGCATGCGCTTCAGCGCAGACGATGCTTGTGCAACAGGCGATAGAAAGTCGGCCGCGAGATCCCCAGCGTGCGCGCCGCCTGACTCATGTTGTGCGTGTAACGCCCCAACACGTCGCTCAGCGCCTGGCGCTCGGCCCGCAGGATGTAGTCCTCGAGTGTCACCGGGCAGGCGGTGTCGGCCTGTACCGACTGCAAGCCCAGGTCTTCGGCCTGGATCTGCCGCCCCTGCGCCAGTACCAGGGCGCGAATCACGCGATTGCGCAGTTCGCTTACGTTGCCCGGCCAGCCGTGACAGAGCATGGCATCGATCGCATCCTCGCTGAAAGGCCGCTTCTGGGGGCCGACCAACTCGCCATGCTGTTTGGCGAAATGCTCGGCAAGCAGCAACAGATCGCCAGGCTGCTCACGCAGATTCGGCGTGTGCAGTCGCTGCGTCGCCAGCAGATGAAACAGGTCACGGCTGAAGCGTCTTTGCTGCACAGCCTGCATCAGCTCTCCACCATCGAGGGTCACCAGCGAGGCCCGAGGATGGACCAGCAGGTAACCCAGCAAGCGCTGCTGCGCGGCATCGGGCAATTGTGCGGCGTGTTCGAGCAGGACGGTGGTAGTACTCGATGCAGCCACGACGGCCTCATCGAAGCACTCGGCGCAATTCACCAGGCGCACGGCCTGTGCCCGGCGGGTGCTGCGCTGATGGAACAAGTGCGCCAGCAGATGTTTGCCGCTGCCCCGCTCGCCGCTGACGAGCAGCGGGCCGTCGACACGACTCAGGCACTCCATGTGCTTGCGCAAGCTTCGCGCCGTGCCGCTATTGCCCAGAAACTGAGATGATTGCCGCCCGGCTGTAAGCCTGCGCAAGCGCGTGGCTGCCTGCGCCTGCTGCAAAACCTCCATTAGGCGTGGAATTTCCACCGGTAGCGACAGCACTGCGAAGAACCAGTCCCCAACGAGCACTTCGCTGTCGATTGGCTTCAGGCGCTGGGCATTCAGCAGTGCCACGCACGACAGCCCTGTTCGTTGCAGGTGTTGGAGTAATGCGTGCCCAGGTTGCTGGTCGAGGTGAAGCAGAAGCGCATCACCTCCATCGGCTGTAAAGGTCTCTGCCGGACCACGCTGCAAGGTCCAGCCAGCCGCCCGCAAAGGCTCAAGCAACGTCTCGCATGCAGCGAAAGGTTCGAGCACCAATAAACGCCGGGATACTACGGATACAGCCTGCATACTCCATCCTTGGCGCCATTATTTTGTAATCCCAATAAAAACAATGCTTTGGCGCACACAAGTGTAACGCTAGCAAGAACTTTGACGCTTAATGGATCATTTATCTATAAGCCTTGTTCCTGTGGGTTATTGCGCAGTTTTCATGATCATCGCGATGGCACCTTGCCAACAGCCTGCAGTATTGGCATAACGAGCCAATTAATAAGAACGCCACAAGGATGTTCCGATGCGTCTGCTCCGCCGTGTTTTCAAACTCGTTATCTTGCTGGCGTTGATCGGTCTGGCGGTGGTGTTGTACTACGTGGCCAACCCCAACCTGCCGACCTACCAGCAGCCAGACGAGTTGCATTATCTGCAGCAGTGGAGCGAGGAGCAGCGCCAGACTTACTACTACACACCGCAAGGCACCACGGTAAAAGGCCTGCGCTACGACTGGTTCACTGCGCTGGAAATGCCCTTCGGCACGGAAAAGTTCGCCCGTCTCGATTACCTGGCCCGCTTCGGCTTTCTCACCGATCCCAGGCAGCAGCCAAGTGCACTCAACCCCGGCAACCTGCCCGTCGGCTTCGCCAGGCATCAGGACAGCGAGAGCGGCGAGCACTTTCTCGATATCAGCTGCGCTGCCTGCCATACCGGTGAGCTGCGCTACCAGGGCCAGGCCGTGCGCATCGATGGCGGCGCCGCCCTGCATTCGCTGGCATCCACCGTACCCACCCTGCGCGGCGGTGGCTTCGGCCAGGCGCTGGGCATGAGCATGGCCTTCACTTACTACAACCCGCTGAAATTCCGTCGCTTCGCCCATCAAGTGCTGGGCAACCAGTACGAGCAAGGCCGTGATCAGTTGCGCGAGGAATTCAAACAGGTGCTCGACCGCCTGCTGGCGACTGCATTCAACGACTGGCATCGTGGCCTTTACCCGACCGAGGAAGGCTTTGGTCGTACCGATGCATTCGGCCGTATCGCCAACACCGTATTTGGCGACGACCTTGACGACCGCAACTACCGCATCGCCGATGCCCCGGTGAGCTACCCACATCTCTGGGACATCTGGAAGTTCGACTGGGTGCAATGGAATGGCTCGGCCATGCAACCGATGGCGCGCAACGTCGGCGAGGCCCTTGGCGTCGGCGCCAGCCTGCACCTGCTCGACGAGCACGGCAAAGGCGTCGCCGAGGCCGATCGCTACGCCTCCAGCGTGCGCCTGCACGACCTGTACACCCTCGAGGAAACCTTGAAACGGCTACAGCCACCGAAATGGCCACAAGCCATATTCGGCACGGTGGATTTGCCCCTGGCCAGTCGCGGCAAGGCCCTCTACAGCGAAAACTGCGCCTACTGCCACGCTGCCGATCCCAAACCGCGGGATGAGCGTCTGGCGCCATCACGCGATCCCGAGTGGAAAATGCGCGTGGTGCCGGTCAGCATCGTCGGTACCGATCCAACCACTGCCGACAATATCGCCGATCATCGTTTCGACATCAGCCGCCTGGGCTGGACCAAGGCCGAACTGTCGAAGCTTGACGTAAAGCTATACGGCGCCAGCCTCGACGATGTGGATTTCAAGAGCATTTCCAGTGCCAGGGCCCTTGCCTACATCACCGCCTATGTGGAAAACCGCGCCTATCAGGACGCCGGCATCGGGCCGCGCCAGCGCCAGGAAATGGATGGCTACGGCCTGCCCATCGGCGTTCAGGAAAAGCGCGGCTATAAGGCGCGCCCACTGGACGGCATCTGGGCCACCCCGCCGTTCCTGCATAACGGTTCGGTGCCCAATCTATTCGAGCTGCTCTCCCCCGTTTACGAACGACAAGCCAAGTTCTGGGTCGGCAACTTCGAATACGACCCGGTACGCGTGGGCTATCGCAGCGAAGAGTTCGAGGGCGGCTTCCTGCTCGACACCAGGGTCACCGGCAATGGCAACGGCGGTCATGAGTTTCGCGACGGCTGCCGCCAGGAAGGCGTGATCGGCCGCGCCCTGTCGCCGGACGAGCGTCTGGCGCTGATCGAATACCTCAAGGTGCTCGGCAATGCCGAACTGGAAACCCAGCTCAGCGATGTGCCGGTACGCCCCTGGACGCCCGGCCCGAGCTGCGAAGGCTGATTTCAACCGATACCTAGAACAAGGATTGCAACGATGTTGAAACGCTTGTGGCTCTGGCTCGGTCGCCTGCTCGGCAAACTGCTGCTCACCGTCGCGCTGCTCGGCCTGGTTGGCTGGGGATTGGGCGAGGCCTATTACGCCTGGAAATTCTCCGGCCCGGTTTCCACTGAAGAAGAAATCGCTCCGGATGAAGCCGCCCTGAGCCGGCTGATCATCGAAGATGCGGTGCGCATCGTCGAGCAGCATCGTGACAATACCCGCGTGCTGCGCGATGCCCATGCCAAGGCACACGGCTGCGTCAGGGCAGAGATGCAGGTGCTGGATACGCTGGACGAATCATTGCGCCAAGGCGTGTTCAGTAAGCCAGGGCATACCTGGCAAGCCTGGATGCGCCTGTCCAACGGCAACGCCTATCCGCAATTCGACCGCGCCCGCGATGCCCGCGGCATGGCCATCAAGCTGCTCGACGTACCGGGTGAGAAACTCATGAAGAGCCCGGCACATGCTGGCGAGCAGGATTTCGTGATGTTCAATCACCCTGCTTTCTTCGTCCGCGACGTGGCGGAATACCGCAGCAACTTCGCCGCCCAGGCCGACGGCAAGAAGGCCCTGGCGTTCTTTCCCAGCTGGGACCCGCGCACCTGGGAAATACGCCACCTGATCATCGCCCTGAAAACCCTGGCGCCTGCACCGGAAAGCCCGGTGGCTACCACCTACAATTCCATTGCACCGTTCAAGCTCGGCGAGCTGAACATCAAGTACCGAGTCATACCGTCTGCGCAGAACTGCCCACCCTATGAACTGCCGGAACAGAACACCGACTTACCCAACTTCCTGCGCAATGCGCTTTACCAGCAACTGTCACTGGATCGCGCACCGGCGTGCTTCGAACTTCAGGTGCAAAAACAGAACGCGCAGCACTACATGCCCATCGAAGATCCGACAGTGGAATGGAACGAAAAGATATCGCCCTTTGAAAGCGTCGCGCGTATTACCGTGCAGCCGCAGGACTTCGACAGCCGCGACCAAAATCTCTTCTGCGACAATTTGTCCTTCAACCCCTGGCATGCGTTACCCGAACACCGTCCTATCGGCGGCATAAACCGTTTGCGCAAGTCGGTATATGAAGCCGTAAGCGCCTACCGCCATCAGCGCAACGCCCCAGCCCCCGCTGCGCCTGAGCCGCAGGCGATCGCAGAGGAAGCGCAGGAGGAACTTTCACAGTAGAAAGTTGTAATCGCCGAGACGCCAGAAGTTTTTTACCGAGGCACTTCGCACAGCAATAAAACTTTTTTCAGCGATGTGTGACTTATGGGTTCGCTCAGTTCATCAACAGCAATGTAAGGCCAACAAGCTGGCCGCAATTAATTGTTGGGATCAACTCGGAGAAACCGAACCCATGAACACACCGCTGCGTTTCAACGAAGCCTTGCTGATTGCCGATCGTGCCTTTCGCCCGTTCCAGTGCGTGGCTTGGGCTCCGCAGGACGGCACCGGCATCATCAACATCAGCGTCGTCGACCGCACCAGCACCCGCCTGCTAGGTCGCCAGCTGTCCTGCGCCACCTACAGCGACCCGCAACAGCTGGAAGATGCGCTGCAGCACTCCCGTGATGAGCTGCGCAGCCAGGGTTTCGACCTGGCACCGTGGAGCATGCCGGAGTAAGTCTTTTTCGGGGCGCCTTGTGCGCCCCGACACTCTGTACGGAAAGCACGCTTGGCCCCGTTGCGTTTGGCCCTGGAGGGACTGCAGACTGCTGCAATCACCCACTGTGCCGAGCCTAGCGCCATGCTTGAACTACGCCCCAACTGCGAGAATTGCGACTGCGATCTGCCGGCAGCCAGTTCCGACGCACTGATCTGCTCCTTCGAGTGCACGTTCTGTCGTTCCTGCGCCGAGACGGCCCTTGGGCTACGCTGCCCGAACTGCGGCGGCGAACTGGTGAAGCGGCCGATCCGCCCTGCGGAAAAACTCGAACGCTTTCCTGCTTCCAGCAAACGCGTACACAAGGCCTGAAATGAAAAAGGGGCGACCTCTCGGTCGCCCCTTTTCATGTGCAAAGCGCCTATCAGTAGTAGGCGTTTTCGCGATTGCTGTGGTCGGTCACGTCACGCACACCCTTGAGTTCGGGAATACGCTCGAGAAGGGTTTTCTCGATGCCTTCCTTGAGGGTGTAGTCTGCCTGACCACAACCCTGGCAACCACCACCGAACTGCAGCACGGCGATGCCTTCGTCGACCACGTCGATCAGCGTCACCTGACCACCGTGACTGGCCAGACCAGGATTGATCTCGGTCTGCAGGTAGTAGTTGATACGTTCGTTCAGCGGGCTGTCCTCATTGACCATCGGCACCTTTGCGTTCGGCGCCTTGATGGTCAGCTGGCCGCCCATGCGATCGGTGGCGTAGTCGACGACAGCGTCTTCCAGGAAAGGCTCGCTGATGCCATCGATCCAGGCAGTGAAACTGGCCAGACCCACGGCGGTGTCTTCAGGCTTCTGCTCACCCGGCTTGCAGTAAGCGATGCAGGTTTCCGCATAAGGCGTACCTGGCTGGGTGATGAAAACGCGGATGCCGATACCCGGGGTGTCCTGCTTGCTCAGCAGCTCGGCCAGGTAGTCTTCGGCAGCTTGGGTAATGGTGATGGCACTCATGGCAACTCCTCACGGTCATGCAGCGGATTGTACGCCAAGTGGCGACCCGAATAAAGTCCTACTAATTTACTCAGGATAAGACTGCAGTCTTCCCCGCTCTGCTCGCTGCCCGACCCAGACTTTGGCGTGAACGACGAAACGCTTTTCGATCAGCTCATAACTGGCCCAGGCCGCCAGGGCGATCACCGGTACGCAGGCCGCGATGACGACCGCAGGCGAGAGATCGAGGCGGGCCTGCAGGTACCAGCCCAGCGACAGGACGATAACGTGCAGCAGGTAGACCGAGTAGGAATAGTCGCCTAGATGGCTCAGCAGCCGATTGCCCTTGAACCACGGCTCCATGGCGATACAGGCAGCGACGATCAACGCGCTCGGCAGCCCCCAGTGCAGCAGGCGCATGGAGCTGTCGAAGTGATAGATGGTCAGCAGCGAAGCCGCGATTACCAGCAGCGGCAGCCAAAATCCCTGGCGAATCCAGCCGCGCTTGTAAAGTACACCCAGGAGCATGCCGAAGATGAACTCGTAGAGGATGCTGTTGCGGTAGAAATCGCTCATCCACGGCTGAGTTGCCAGCAGACTGAAAGCGGCCAGGGCCAGGACGATGAACAGTAGGCGCAGACGCTCAGTGACAATGAAGGCCAGTGCGAACAGCAGGTAGAAGTACATCTCGTAATTCAGCGTCCAACCGACGTTGAGCGTCGGATAGAGGCCAAAGCCGCCAGGATTCTCCGCTGGGATGAAGAGCAGCGAGAGCAATAGATGATGCAGATCGAACTCCTGCACCGGCATCACCGGATTGGCGAAGGCGATGATCAAAGCCGCGATCAACGAGTAGAGCCAGTAGGCGGGGACGATGCGCAGCACACGATTGAGCATGAAGCGCCAGGGCGTGATCGTCTTGCCCCGGGTGGACAGATAGATCACCAACCCGCTGATGACGAAGAAGATGTCGACACCAACCGCGCCCCTTTCAGCAAACAGCCGACCGACGAAACTGTCCGCCTTGAAATTGAAGAACACCTGCATGACATGATGAAACACCACAACCCAGGCCGCCAACGCCCGTAAAGCCTGCACTGAAACCAGCATGAAACCGCCATCGCCCCCTTTTCGCTGTTCGAGCCGGGCTGCCTGAAATCTGGCAACCAAAGGGTCCGACCGCAGCGGTAGAAGAAAGGTCGGCGGAAGCAACAGTGAGCGACAGGTTGTAGGCAGCGCGCAGGCATCGGTCAGCCGCGCGCTGCTTCCAGCGCTCCGCTAGAGGTTCTGGTAGCGGTTCATATCCAGTACCCCCGCCTCCTGCGGCTGGGTTTCACGGATATGCTCGGCCAGATCGTGGAAATAGCGCCAGAACTCGGGATGGCTACGGCGCACGCCCCAGCGCTCGACGATACGCTCGAAGGATTTTGCGTCGCGCACGCCCTCCATCTGTTTGACGAAGTCATCCACCTCACCGGCTTTCACGTTGAACATAAAGTTCGGATAGCTGCTCAGCACTTCCGGATAGATGGTCAGGGTGTCGAGGCGAGGCTGATAACGCAGCTCCTCACCCAGCATGAAGGCCACGTTGCTGTGCGCGCGGTTGCGCAGCAGGCTGTAGATCTCGCGCGAACCATCGCTCAGCTCCACCCGCAGCATGGTCGCTTCCGGCAACTGATCGATCACCCGCAAGCCCCCTGCCGGACGACTGGCCAGGCGCGACAGTGACTGCTCGGCATGCTGCAGCTCCTTGGGCAGACCATCGCGATAACAGTGCGCGCCCAAGCAGCGGTTGATCGGATCGGGCCGCGCATTGAGCTTGGCATGGCGCTGCAGCAGTTGCTCGGCGAACTGCTTCTTCGGGTCCTTGCCGGTCAGGCCCAGGGCGCTCGGCGAGCGGTGATCGACCGAGGTGTAGTCCAGCAGCATCTTCAGCTTGCCGCTGTTCTGGTACCAGTCGTCCAGGTAGGCCTCACGCGAGCCTGCCGGCAACAGGCGCAAAAAGTTCACCTCGGCACCGTTGCGGATCAGGTCGAAGTACAGGCGCGTCTGCGCCTGATGCGAGACGTTGCCGAACACATCGAAGTTGACCACCAGTTGGTAGTAGGTGCGCTCCAGCAGCGGATAGTCCAGCCACCAGAGGGTTTGCGGCACCTCGCCGAGCAAGCCTTTGCGCACCGAGGCACTGTCGTGCTGGCGGAAGATCGACAGCAACGCATTGTCGTTGCCGCTCCAGATATGCGCCCAGTCAGCCGGCGGCGCATCGGCGTAAGCGTCCTTGCGCAGATTCTCGTAATCATTGCGCTTGTCTCGGTAGTTACGCCACAGACCCAGCAGATCGCCGATCTCATCGACCTGGCCGGGCATGACCAAAAGCGGCGTGGCTTCACGTTGAAATTCGGCATCGGTGATGTAGAGATCGTGCTCCGGCGCCTGGAACAACGCCCAGAAGTTGTCACGAATCACGTCGGTGGCGATCTGCCCGCGGCACACCGGGCCTCGGATAAAGGTGCGCACGAAGTATTCGGCGTTATCCAGCATGAACTGATAACGCGCCTGCGCCGGAATCGCAGCGAAGGTTTCGAACGGATTGGCGCGGCGCTGCGCGCCATAGCCCGGCACCGCGTCGAGCGTCCACTCTTCGCCGAAGAATAGCGCCTTGACCCGTGCCAGTTTGTCCTCGCCCAACGGATAGGTGATGTGCGTCTTGTGCACGATCACGCCCTGGATCGGCCACAGACGATAGTAGAACTCGGTGCCCGGATCATCGTTCGGGCGGCGCGTGGCGATGGGGTCGATGGGTTTGCCGCTCGGGGTGCGCGAGCGAACCATTTGGAAAAAGTGCCCGGGCTCGCCACCCTCGAAGTGCAGATGCGCCAGGAACAGGTGCTCGTAAAGCCAGCGTGAGACCAGGTCCTGTCGCGCACCGGGGGCGTTGAGGAAATTTTCCCACTGCTGCACCTGGCGCAACTCGACCGCGCTGGGCTTGAGCGCTTGCTCGGCCACTGGCGCGCCCTGCGCCAGCCACTGCTCCAGGGTGGCGTATTCGTCATCGTTCAGGCCGGTCACCGCGAACGGCATGCCGCCATGGGGATTTTTCTGCGCATAGGCGGCGAACTCGCCCGGCAGTGGGCAACTGTTGCTGCGGGTGATGGCGATATCGAGGTCGTCAGGGAGCTTGGCGTTGGGTTCGACTGGCTCGCTACGACCCAGCTCCAGCATGCGCTTGATCAGCGCGGCCTGGCCGTTTTCACCGTCAAGCACCGAATGGAAATCGCGCTGACGCCAGGCCGCCTCGCCTTGCGCGTCCAGATACAACCGTGTGGTGGCTTGCGCCTTGGTCCGCGTGCCGTCGTAGACCAGCTGTTTGCTGACGCCACGCAGGACGCCCTCGCCACTGCCGAGGTTGAGCTGGCAAGGTGCGTCGTAGCAGGTATGGCACGCCACGCACTTGTGGGTAAGGATGGGCTGGACGTCATCGATATAGGAGACGGCATCGGCACGGGCCAGGCCGGCTGCGAAGGAAAGAAACAACAGTGCAGCGGGCTTGAACATGACCACGTCCTTTATTGCGAAGCGGCAATTCTAACGAGACGGCGCCCTCCGCAACATGAATGAAATTCATGGAAAGGCTCGCGGCGCTCCAGAGCCCTGCAGCTTTGCTATCATCGCGCACCTTTGTTCCCGCTTTGCTCAGGTAGTTCTCATGTCCGATCGCAGCGCCCGCCTCCAAGCCCTCCAGCAAGCCCTGAAGGAGCGCATCCTGATCCTCGACGGCGGCATGGGCACCATGATCCAGAGCTACAAGCTCGAAGAAGCCGACTACCGCGGCGAGCGCTTCGCCGACTGGCCGAGCGACGTCAAGGGCAACAATGACCTGCTACTGCTGACTCAGCCGCAGATCATCGCCGCCATCGAAAAGGCCTACCTGGATGCCGGCGCCGACATCCTGGAAACCAACACCTTCAACGCCACCCAGGTGTCCCAGGCCGACTACGACATGGAGTCGCTGGTCTATGAGCTGAACGTCGCTGGCGCCCGTGTGGCCCGCGAAGTGGCCGACGCCAAGACCCTGGAAACTCCTGATCGTCCGCGCTTCGTCGCCGGCGTGCTCGGCCCGACCAGCCGTACCTGCTCGATCTCCCCGGACGTCAACGACCCCGGCTACCGCAACGTCACCTTCGACGAGTTGGTGGAGAACTACACCGAAGCGACCCGCGGCCTGATCGAGGGCGGCGCCGACCTGATCCTGATCGAAACCATCTTCGACACGCTCAACGCCAAGGCGGCGATCTTCGCCGTGCAGCAGGTGTTCGACGAGGACGGCGTCGAACTGCCGATCATGATCTCCGGCACCATCACTGACGCCTCCGGCCGCACCCTGTCCGGTCAGACCACCGAAGCCTTCTGGAACTCGGTGGCCCACGCCAAGCCGATTTCCGTGGGCCTGAACTGCGCCCTCGGTGCCAAGGAACTGCGCCCTTACCTGGCAGAGCTGGCGGCCAAGGCCGGCACGTACGTGTCCGCGCACCCCAACGCCGGCCTGCCCAATGCCTTTGGTGAATACGACGAAACCCCGGCGCAGATGGCCGAGGTGGTTGAGGAATTCGCCGCGTCGGGCCTGCTGAACATCATCGGCGGCTGCTGCGGCACCACGCCGGGGCATATCCAGGCCATCGCCGAGGCGGTCGCCAAATACCAGCCGCGCCCGATTCCGGACATTCCCAAGGCCTGCCGCCTGTCGGGCCTGGAGCCCTTCACCATCGATCGCCAGTCGTTGTTCGTCAACGTCGGCGAGCGCACCAACATCACAGGTTCCGCCAAGTTCGCCCGGCTGATCCGCGAGGAGAACTACACCGAGGCCCTGGAAGTCGCCCTGCAGCAGGTGGAAGCCGGCGCCCAGGTGATCGACATCAACATGGACGAGGGGATGCTCGACTCGAAGGCCGCCATGGTCAGGTTCCTCAACCTGATCGCTGGCGAGCCGGACATTTCCCGCGTGCCGATCATGATCGACTCCTCCAAGTGGGAAGTTATCGAAGCGGGCCTGAAGTGCATCCAGGGCAAGGGCATCGTCAACTCGATCTCCATGAAGGAAGGCGTCGAGCAGTTCAAGCACCACGCCAAGCTGTGCAAGCGCTATGGCGCCGCCGTGGTAGTGATGGCCTTCGACGAGGTCGGCCAGGCCGATACCGCCGCGCGCAAGAAGGAAATCTGCCAGCGCAGCTACGACATCCTGGTCAACGAAGTGGGCTTCCCGCCGGAAGACATCATCTTCGACCCGAACATCTTCGCCGTCGCCACCGGCATCGAGGAACACAACAACTACGCGGTGGACTTCATCGAAGCCTGCGCCTACATCCGTGACCAGCTGCCGTATGCACTGAGTTCGGGCGGCGTGTCCAACGTGTCCTTCTCGTTCCGCGGCAACAACCCGGTGCGCGAAGCGATCCACTCGGTATTCCTCTACTACGCCATCCAGAACGGCCTCTCCATGGGCATCGTCAACGCCGGTCAGTTGGAGATCTACGACGAGATCCCCAAGGAGCTGCGCGACGCGGTCGAGGACGTGGTGCTCAACCGTAACGACGGCGCTACCGAGGCGCTGTTGGCCATCGCCGACAAGTACAAGGGCGACGGCGCCGCCAAGGAAGTCGAGAACGAGGAGTGGCGCTCGCTGCCGGTCGAAAAGCGCCTGGAGCATGCGCTGGTCAAGGGCATCACCGCCTTTATCGTCGAGGACACCGAAGAGTGCCGCCAGCAATGCGCGCGACCCATCGAGGTCATCGAAGGCCCGTTGATGAGCGGCATGAACGTGGTCGGCGATCTGTTCGGCTCGGGCAAGATGTTCCTGCCCCAGGTGGTCAAATCGGCCCGCGTGATGAAGCAGGCCGTGGCGCATCTGATTCCCTTCATCGAAGCCGAGAAAGGTGACAAGCCGGAAGCCAAAGGCAAGATCCTTATGGCCACCGTGAAAGGCGACGTGCACGACATCGGCAAGAATATCGTCGGCGTGGTGCTGGGCTGTAACGGCTACGACATCGTTGACCTGGGCGTGATGGTGCCGGCGGAGAAGATCCTGCAGACCGCCATCGCCGAGAAGTGCGACATCATCGGCCTGTCCGGGCTGATCACCCCGTCGCTGGACGAAATGGTCCACGTCGCCAAGGAAATGCAGCGCCAGGGCTTTACCCTGCCCCTGATGATCGGCGGCGCGACCACTTCCAAGGCGCACACCGCGGTGAAGATCGACCCGCAGTACAAGAATGATGCGGTGATCTACGTCACCGACGCTTCCCGCGCGGTGGGCGTGGCGACCCAACTGCTGTCCAAGGAGCTCAAACCCGACTTCGTGCGCAAGACCCGTGACGAATACGTGGTAGTGCGTGAGCGCACCGCCGCCCGGGCGACCCGCACCGAGCGCTTGAGCTACGAAAACGCCATCGCCAACAAGCCGAAGTTCGACTGGGCCGGCTATAGTGCACCGCAACCGAGCTTCACCGGCGCCAAAGTGCTCGACGATATCGACCTCAACGTACTGGCCGAGTACATCGACTGGACGCCGTTCTTCATCTCCTGGGACCTGGCCGGCAAATACCCGCGCATCCTTACCGACGAAGTGGTCGGTGAGGCGGCCACCAGCCTGTTCAACGATGCCCAGGCGATGCTGCGCAAGCTGATCGACGAGAAACTGATCAAGGCCCGCGCCGTGTTCGGTTTCTGGCCGGCCAATCAGGTGCGTGACGACGATATCGAAGTCTACGGCGACAACGGCGAGCAACTCGCCACCCTGCACCACCTGCGTCAGCAGACCATCAAGCCGGATGGCAAGCCGAACCTGTCCCTGGCCGACTTCGTTGCGCCCAAGGAAAGCGGCGTTACGGATTATGTGGGTGGTTTTATCACCACCGCCGGCATCGGCGCCGAGGAAGTGGCCAAGGCTTACCAGGACAAGAGCGATGACTACAACGCGATCATGGTCAAGGCCCTGGCCGACCGTCTCGCCGAAGCCTGCGCCGAATGGCTGCACGAGCGCGTGCGCAAAGAGCACTGGGGCTACGCGGCGGACGAGCAACTGGACAACGAGGCGCTGATCCGCGAGCAGTACAAGGGCATCCGCCCGGCTCCCGGCTATCCGGCCTGCCCCGATCACACCGAGAAGGCCACGCTGTTCAAGCTGCTCGACCCCGAGGCCGACTACAACAAGGCCGGCATGAGCGGCGTGTTCCTTACCGAGCACTACGCCATGTTCCCGGCCGCCGCCGTGTCCGGCTGGTACTTCGCCCACCCCGAGGCGCAATACTTCGCCGTCGGCAAGGTCGACAAGGATCAGATCGAGCGTTACACCGAGCGCAAGGGCCAGGACCTCGCCGTCACCGAGCGCTGGCTGGCGCCTAACTTGGGTTATGACGACTGATGTGAAAGAGCCCGCTATCGCGTAACGCTGTTCACTTAAGGTTGTACGCGCTTGGCTCCCCTCTCCCATTTATGGGAGAGGGGCTGGGGGAGAGGGCTGGAACGATGCAAAACCGCCAGTTCCCCCTCTCCCTAACCCTCTCCCCGGAGGGGCGAGGGGACTGATCGCATTACACCGTCTCTTATGTGAACAGCATTGCGCTATCGCGGGCTCTTTTCATTCGTGGCCAGGTTGCAATCCACGGCGGTTCAAAAGCGATGCAAACGTAGGGCGGGTGCAACCCGCCGCTTGATAAGGCCTCAGGGTTCTGGCCCTTCGGTCAAGCCCGTGCCGCTGCAGGACGCAAGCTTCGCGGACGAGTCCGCTCCCACAAGGTGACTGTGCCAACGCTGCCCCTCTCTGTGGGAGCGGACTTGTCCGCGATAACTTTCGCGAATTGCACCGCAAAAACCTGGCCGATCAGGAAAGCCCCGGCGCGCGCCGATCATCGAAAAAACACGAACTCCGATACATCAACAGCGCTCCAACCCATGTCGAGCCATTTCGGCTCATTCGACGGAGCGATGACATGTACAAGCACAGCCTTGCAGTACTGGCCGTAGCGGCCGCCATGACCGGTTGCTCGACCATCGAGAATCCGGCCGACTACGTGACGTTTCGCAACGAGCCACTGGTCAAGCAGGTAGACCACGGCATGACCATGGAACAGGTACGCACCCTCGGCGGCCCGCCCTCTTCCGAAGAGCGCAACAGCGTTACCGGCGGCACCTGCAATAACTACGTGCTGAATGTCGATGGTCTGGAACAACCCTACTACGTGGACTTCGACGTCAACGGCCGGGTCGACAGCAAGGGCTTCATGACCTGCGAGCAGCACCAGGGCAACCAGCGCAAAAGACTCTGATGCAATCAGCCCCGCTGCACGCAGCGGGGCTGATGGGATCGCCTGATGGCCTAGAAGATGAGTTTGAACAACCCGATCACCACGATCAGGCCGATGATGAAAATGATGCCGACGGTGCCGCCTAGAAACTTGAGCATGCTGACTCTCCTTTTTCTGGATTCAGGAGTTGTGACCACGAAGCGGCCGTCAGCGTTTAGCTTTTTTCTCCATCCGCAGCTGCAGCAGCAACCATCAGGCGCCAGGGCGACGGACAATCTTGATGCTGTATTCCATCTGCGGCTTGCGCGTCATGCTCACGGCACGCCGGCTGACGGTATCCAGGGTGATGTTCCAGAAGCCGCTGGAGGGTACGCGGATCTTCGCAGGAAATTTGATGAAGGCGCCGCCGTGGTAACTGTGTCGGCCACGGTTCCTGAAGGCGCGAAAGTTGGCATCGTTCATCAGGCGGATGTTGCACGGTTGCGAGCACTGGATGACCACCAGATCGCCCTCTTCCAGATGCTCGCGTTGATGGATGAATTTCATCGTATTCGGACTCGGTGGTGAAACGGGGGCGCAATAGTGCCGCAAGCGGCGCGGCATCGCCAGCGCAGCTGACGACGCGCTTGCAACCAACGCGTGCGCTGCCTAGGATGCGCGCCCATCATTGCATCACCCTGCCCACATGAAAGCCCTGCTCGACCGCATTCCCATTGTGATTGCTCTGCTCAAGCGCTATCCCGGCCTGGTTGCGCTGTTCGGATTCTGCTCGGGACTGGCCAGCTTTCTTTTGGTCGACCGCCAGGCGCATCTGGCCAAGGTACTGGGCGTGGTGCTGGTGGTCAGCTGGGTCTGGCTGATCCTGGAGAACCTGCTGCGCGAGCGCATAGCCCAGCGCTTCGGCTTCGAGTTGCCGCTGCCATTGCTGCGCTACGGCACGCAGATGATCCATCAGGAGAGCCTGTTCTTCGTCCTGCCGTTCTTCTTCATCACCACCACCTGGAACAGCGGGCAATTGCTGTTCAGTGGCCTGCTGGCGGTCGCTGCGCTGGCCTCGATCACCGATCCGATCTACTACCGCTGGCTGGCACCACGACGCTGGCTGCTGCTGGCCTTTCACAGCCTTGCGCTGTTCGCGGTGATGCTCACCGCGTTGCCGATCATCTTCCACCTGAGCACGCCGCAGAGTTACCGCATCGCCCTGGCGGTCGCTACGCTGCTGGCACTACCGAGCCTGCCGGGGCTGATCGGTGTCGCCGGCTGGCGCCGCACTCTGCTGCTGGCCGCCCTGCCCCTGGCCATGGCCAGCGCCGGCTGGATGGCACGCGTGTGGGTGCCCCCGGCAACGCTGTGGCTGACAGAAGTGGCGATCAGCAACCGCTTCGATGGTGAGCAGCGCACGCCTGGCGTCAGCCTGAAGCGGATCACGCCGCAGCAACTGGGTAATGACGGGCTCTACGCCTACACCTCGATCAACGCCCCGCGCGGCCTCAACGAGCGCATCTATCACGTCTGGCAGCACAACGGCCGGGAAGTCGATCGCATCGCCCTGGAGATCAGCGGCGGACGCAAGGAGGGCTATCGCGCCTGGACACACAAGCTCAATTTCCCCGCCTCGCCCGAGGGTCGCTGGCAGGTGCGAGTCGTCACCGAAGCCGGACAGATGATTGGCGTACTGCGCTTCGAAGTGGTGTCTGCAGCGCCGCGCGAGTCCACCACGCCAGCGCTCTAGCAATCGCCCCTTCAGCGATGCGCCTTGCGCCAGCTCGACGGCGACTGGCCGAAGTGATTGCGAAAGGCCGTGCTGAAGGCCGCCTGGTCGGCATAACCGAGCACGTCGGCCAGTAGCGTCAGCGGCATGTTCGATGCCCGCACCTGCCAACCTGCAGTATCCATCTTCACCTGATGCATCAGTTGCTTGAAGCACAGCCCCTCACCGAGCAGGCGCCGCTGCAGGGTTCGTGGGTGCAGGCCGAGCAGCTCGGCGATATGCCCGAGCGAATGCTGGCGCATGCCGAGGGTCTGCACGATCAGGCTGCGCACCTGCAACTCCAGATCGTCCTGCAGACTGTCCAGGCGTTCGCGCAGCGACGCTTCGAGGCGCTGCGCATCATCTGAGGCCATGGCCAGCACCGGGCGCTGCAGAATGCTGGCGTCGTACACCAGACAGTCGTATTCCTGATCGAAGCGCACCTCGCAACCCAGATGCTGGCGATAGCGCATGCGCGGCGCCACCGGGCTGTGGCTGAATTCCACGCGCAGCGTGCGCAGGTCGGCGCCGCCCACCGCACGTACCAGGCGCGCATAGGCGGCGATGGCCATCTCCCGGTACTGCTGCGCGCCCTCCATCGCAAAAAAATGTTCGATACGTCGCACCTGGACACGCCCTTCCAGCATCAACAATTGCCAGTGCTCGGCCTTGTTGTGCAGCGCCAGATAGCGCTGCGCCGCCGTGAAGGCCGCCTGCAGGTCAGGCTCGCGCACCAGCAGGCGCCCCAACAGCCCGAGCATTTCCAACCCCTGATGGCTGGCTACGCGCAAGCCCAGATCGGGACACTGCAGCTGCACGGCCGCTTCGTTCAGCAGGAGGATCAGCTGCTCGATGCGAATCAGGCCGTCGCCATAGTCCAGCGCATCGGCGCTCATGCCTACGCGCGCAAGAATCACACGCAGATCGCCGCCCAAGCTGGTCACCTCGGCTTCCAGCCCGGTCAGGGCAGCACTGCGCACCTCATAGCGAACGGACATGGTGCCCCTCCTGGCAGATTGCTCGAAGATGCCAACACTGTCGCGTCATGACAAGTTTTGCACTGAGCAGGCGCCTAGTCTGGCCTCACTACAACAAGAGCCGAGGCCTCCGTCATGCCCCAATACGATCTGATCATCCAGAGCGGCCGCTACTTCGACGGCAGCCCTGCTCCCTCCGCCATCCGCAGCCTGGCGATCAAGGGTGGCCGCATCGGCCTGGTCAGCGCCGAGCCGCTCGACGCCAGCCTGGCCGAGCGGGTCATCGATGCCCAGGGCAAATGGATCACCCCCGGTTTTCTCGACACCCACACCCACTACGATGCCGAGCTGATGGTCGCGCCCAGCCTCAGCGAATCGGTGCGTCACGGCGTGACCACGGTGCTGGTGGGCAGTTGCTCCTTGAGCATGGTGTGCAGCGACGCCGAAGATGCGTCAGACATCTTCACCCGCGTGGAAACCGTACCGCGCGAAAAGGTGTTGCCGATTCTGCGTGAGCGCAAGCGCTGGAACGGCCCGCGGCAATGGCGCGAGTTCATCGACCAGCATCCGCTGGGGCCGAACCTGGTCAGCTTTCTCGGCCACAGCGACCTGCGCGTGGCTGTGATGGGCCTGCATCGTGCCACCGACCGCCAGGTGGTGCCGGAGGAAGCCGAGCTGCAGCGTATGGAAGCCATTCTCAGCGAAGCGCTGGATTGCGGCTTCCTTGGCCTGTCCACTATGTGTCTGAAGTGGGACAAGATCGACGGCGATCGCGAATGGTCGAAGAGCCTGCCCAGCACCTACGCCCGTTGGCGTGAAGTGCGCCGCCTCAATCGTCTGCTGCGCCAGCGCGGGCGGGTACACCAGGGCGCACCCAATGCTGCCAACCCGCTGCAGATCACCCAGTACATCAGCGAAGCCATCGGCCTGCTGCGCAAGCCGTTGAAGACCACGCTGATTTCCCTGCTCGACCTCAAGGGCAACCGCAGCCTGGCACTGCTCGCCCGCTTCTCGGCCTGGCTGACCAACCGCCTCGGCGGCGATTTTCGCTGGCAACTCTTGCCGACACCCTTCGCCATCTACGCCGACGGCATGGATATCGTCCTGTTCGAAGAGTTCGGCGCCGGCGAGATGGCGCTGGATGTCAAGGATCAGATCGAGCGCAATCTGCTGCTGCAGAACGAGCAGTACCGCCGCACCTTCCGCAAGTACTACGCTGACAAGCTGTCGCCGCGGGTCTGGCAGCGCGATTTCGGCGATGCCGTGATTCTCGGATGCCCGGACACCTCGCTGGTCGGCAGGAACTTCGCCGATGTCGCCCGCGAGCGCGGCCTGCACGTGGTCGACCTGTTCCTCGACATGGTGGTGCAATACGGCCGCCAGCTGCGCTGGTTCACCGTGATCGGCAATCATCGCCAGGACAAGCTGCGGCAGATGGTACGCAGCCCGCATACGCTGATCACCTTCTCCGACGCCGGCGCGCATATTCGCAACATGGCCTTCTACAACCTGCCGCTGCGTTTCCTCAAGCTGGTCAAGGACAGTCACGACGACGGCCAGCCGGTGATGAGCCTGGAGCGGGCGG
Organism: Pseudomonas sp. UBA7530; assembly: GCF_002479365.1. Lineage (NCBI taxonomy): Bacteria > Pseudomonadati > Pseudomonadota > Gammaproteobacteria > Pseudomonadales > Pseudomonadaceae > Pseudomonas > Pseudomonas sp. UBA7530. The sequence goes on along the minus strand of NZ_DLMS01000001.1, from coordinate 35,559 downwards.
TGCACCGCCTGACCGGCGAACAAGCAGATTGGCTCGGCATCGAGGCGGGTTACATTCGCCAGGGAGACCGCGCCGACCTGGTGCTGATCGATCCCGCCGGGCTGCAACAGAACCTGGAGCGGGAAAACTGGGACGAGATGCAGGGCTTCGGCATCCAGCGCATGGTCTGTCGCAATCCCGGCTGCGTCAGCCATGTGCTGATCAATGGCAAACTGGCCGTGGACGACGAGCGTATCGTCCCTGAACTGGGCCGCGAACGCGGTTTTGGCCAGTTCCTCGCGGCGCGCTGAAACGGCCTACGCATGGGCGCGTCGCGGTGGTAGCATGCGCGCCCCATGCAACTCTCCGAACTCAACCAACGCCTCGCCGACCTCGGCGCCAAACCCCAGCATATCGGGCGCATCACCCGTGCCTGGCTGCAGGGCAAGGCGCTGGATACCGGCACCAAGCACCAGAAGACCGAGAATTTCCTGCCGCTGACGGTGCGTGAGGGGCTGCCCGCCATCGCCGCCAGCCTCGAAGCACTGGCCCGGGTCAGCACCGAACACCCGGGCGCTGACGGCTCATCGCGCCTGCTGGTAGAGCTGGCCGACCGGCAGATGGTCGAAAGCGTTCTGCTGCCGCGCGACGGCCTGTGCATCTCCAGCCAGGTCGGTTGCGCCGTCGGCTGCACCTTCTGCATGACCGGCAAGAGCGGTCTGCTGCGCCAGCTCAGTAGTGCCGAGATGGTCGCTCAGGTGGTGTTGGGCCGTCGCCGTCGCGCAGTGAAGAAAGTGGTGTTCATGGGCATGGGCGAGCCCGCCCACAACCTCGACAACGTGCTCGAGGCCATCGACCTGCTCGGCACCGAGGGCGGCATCGGCCATCGTAACCTGGTGTTTTCCACGGTTGGCGATCCCCGTGTCTTCGAGCGCCTGCCCAAGCAGCGCGTGCGCCCTGCCCTGGCTCTGTCGCTGCACACCACCGACGCCGAGCTGCGTCAACGCCTGCTGCCCAGAGCGCCGCGCATCGATCCCGAGCAGCTGATGGAACTGGGCGAAGCCTATGCCCGCAGCATCGATTACCCGATTCAGTATCAGTGGACGCTGCTCAAGGGCATCAACGACAGCCAGCAGGAAATGGACAACATCCTGCGCCTGTTCAGGGGCAAGTTCGCCGTGCTCAACCTGATCCCCTACAACAGCCTGGAAGCCGACGAATACCAGCGCCCGGACGGCGAGCGCATCGTCGAAATGGTGCGCTACCTGCACAGCCGCGGCGTGCTGACCAAGGTGCGCAACTCGGCCGGCCAGGATGTCGACGGTGGTTGCGGGCAACTGCGCGCCCGTGCGGTGGACGTGATCAATACCAGCCGATTGCATCGAAATCGCGGCTGAGGCTCAAGAATGGCGGCTGCCAACCGATAAGAAACGTACAGAGAGACCGCACGTCCAGCAGGCAAAAAGCCAGCACTGTACTAGGTTTGTAAAGAACCGCCTTGCATGGATGCAGACCCGCCGTTATCGCATCCAGGAGCCACCCATGAAAATCGCCCACAAGGTCGGTATCGCAGCCGCGACCGTGCTTTTCCTTACCACCAGCTTGTTATCGCTTTCCCAGGTCAGCCAGGTACGAGACACCCTGCGTAGCCAGGCTGAGGAAAGCATTGCCGAGTCGAGCAGTGCCCTGGCCGGGCAGATCGAGAACTGGCTCAACGCCAAGCTACGCCTGATCGACCTGATGGCGCAAAGCATCGACAGCGACTACAGCCCGGAGCAAACCCAGCGCGTGATCGACGCGCCGCTGCTCAAGGACGAATTCATCCTGGTCTTCGGCGCACTTGAAGCGGATGGCAAACCGATCAAGAACAGCGACGACTGGAAGCCGAACGCCGACTGGGACGGGCGCCAACGGCCCTGGTACGGCACGGCCAAGAGCGGCAGCCAGGCCGTGCTGACCGAACCCTACGTCGACTCCACCACCAATGAAATCCTCATCTCCGCCGTGGCACGGATCAGCGATGCCGGCCAATTCCTTGGTGCCTTCGGTGGCGACATCCGCCTGCAGTCGGTGGCCGATGCAGTCAACACCCTGGATTTCAACGACGCCGGTTACGCCTTCCTGCTCAGCCGTTCGGGCAACATCATTTCCCACCCCAATGCCGAGTACAACGGCAAATCCTACAGCGAACTCTTCGATGGCCAGAGCCCGGCGCTGGGCAAGGAGCTGCGGGAGGTCGAAGCCGGCGACAAGAGCCTGCTGGTTTCCTTCACGCCGCTACCCAATCTGCGCGGCATGGACTGGTACATCGGCGTCGTGCTGGATGAGAACATCGTCATGGCCGAGGCCGATCGCCTGACCTGGCTGGCGGTGATCGGCACTGTCGTTGGCGTGGCCATCAGCCTGTTGGTGCTGGGCCTGCTGATGAACAGCCTGCTCAAACCACTGGGCCTGCTCAGCACCTCGCTGCGCGAGATCAACAGCGGTGAAGGCGACCTGACGCGCCGCCTGGCGATCACCAGCAACGATGAGGTGGGCGAGTTATCACAGGAGTTCAACCGCTTCCTGCAAACGCTGCAGAGCCTGATTGGCGACGTGATGAGCAGCTCGCATCAGGTCCGCGAAAGCACCGCTTTGACTTCCAACGAGTCGGAACAGGCCGCGCGCCGCTTGCAGGAGCAATTGCAGGAACTCGACCAGTTGGCCACGGCCATGCAGGAAATGGCCTCCACTGCCGAGGAAGTGGCGCGCAACGCCCAGGCGGCGGCGCAGGCCGCCGTAGCCGCCAACGAGGAAACCGAGAACGGCGTGCGCGTGGTGTCGCAATCGAGCACGGCGATTCGTCACCTGGCCGACGAGATGGACCAGACCAGCCATGCGATCAACGAACTGGCCAAGCTCAGCCACAACATCGAATCGATCCTGCAGGTGATCACCAGCATTGCCGAGCAGACCAACCTGCTGGCGCTGAACGCCGCCATCGAGGCCGCGCGCGCTGGCGAATCCGGCCGCGGCTTCGCCGTGGTCGCAGATGAGGTCCGCTCGCTGGCCTCGCGCACGCAGCAGGCCACGCAGGAAATCCGCCAGATGATCGACCAGTTGCAAGGCGGCGTGCGTCAGGCCGAGAACCGCATGCAACAGAGCCGCGACACGGCCAGCAAGACCGCCGAAGAGGCCGGCGCGGCGAACGACATGCTCGGCCGTATTCGTGAGGCCATCACCCGCATCAACGACATGAACCTGCAGATCGCCACCGCCGCCGAAGAACAGAGCGCCACCACCGAGGAAATCAACCGCAACACCACCAACATTCGCGACATCAGCCACGAACTGGCCGGTGGCGCCGAACAGCAGGTGCACCAGTGCAGCTCGATGGTGGAACAGGTCGGCCAGCAGGATCGCCTGCTGGGGCGTTTCAAGGTCTGAGCCAAGCGCCGCAGATCCACGCACAAGAAAAAGCCCCGGCATGCCGGTAAAGCTGTTCACATAAGAAATGGTCGGACACGATTAGTCCCCTCGCCCCTTTGGGGAGAGGGTTAGGGAGAGGGGAGAACTGTTAGTTTTGCGGTGTTTTCAGCCCTCTCCCCCAGCCCCTCTCCCATAAATGGGAGAGGGGAGCCAAACGCATGCAACCTTAAGTGAACGGCATTACGGCATGCCGGGGCTTTTTAATCGTAGCGATCAGACACCGCTCTTGACCTTGCTCCAGATACGCGTGCGCACCCGGTCGATCTTCAGCGGCATGGCCTCCAGCGTGTACAGCTTGTCCATCACCGCGTCAGGTGGATAGACGGTCGGGTCAGCCTTGAGGGCGGGATCGACCAGGCTGTCGGCCTTGAGGTTGCCGTTGGCGTAGTTCACATGGTTGCTGATGCCCGCCATCACCTCTGGCTGCAACAGGTAGTTCATAAAGGCGTAGGCCCCCTCCTCGTGACCGGCATCGGCCGGCATGGCTACCATGTCGAACCAGATCGGCGCGCCCTCTTTCGGGATCTCGTACTGAATCTTCACACCATTGCCTGCCTCGGTAGCACGCGCGCCAGCCTGCATGATGTCGCCGGAGAAGCCGACCGCCATGCAGATCTCGCCATTGGCCAGGTCGCCAACGTATTTGGAAGAGTGGAAGTAGCGTACGTTCTTGCGCATTTCCATCAGCAGCGCTTCGGCACGCTTGTAGTCCTCAGGGTTCTTGCTGTGATGCGGCAGCCCCAGATGATGCAGGGCAATCGGCAACATTTCCGGGCCGTTGTCGAGGATCGCCACGCCGCACTGGTTGAGCTTGGCCAACGTGACCGGGTCGAACAGTACGTCCCAGCTGTCCATCTTTACGTCATCGCCCAACACCGCACGCACCTTGTCGACGTTATAACCGATACCAGTGCTGCCCCACAGGTAAGGAAAGCCGTGCTCGTTGCCCGGATCGTTCACCTCCAGCGTTTTCATCAGCACCGGGTTGAGGTTGTTCCAGTTCGGCAGCTTGCTGCGGTCGAGCTTCTTCAGCGCACCGCCCTGGATCTGCCGGGCCATGAAGTGGTTGGAGGGGAAGACCACGTCGTAGCCGGAACGCCCGGCCATGAGTTTGGCGTCCAACGTCTCGTTGCTGTCATAGACGTCGTAATGAGTGCCAAGGCCGCTGTTCCTTTCGAACTGTTTGAGGGTGTCCGGGGCGATGTAGTCGGTCCAGTTGTAGATGCGCACGCTGTCGGCGGCTTGGGCGGTGCCGGCCAGGATCAGGCACGGCAGGAGTTTCTTCAGCATGGAATACCTCGTCGATGGTCTTGTTGTTCTAGGCAGTCACTGAAAAGGTGCTGATCAGAAAATCAGCACATAGGTCTTACGCACCGTTTCTTGTATGTCCCAGATGCCGACGGTGTTGGCCGGCATCATCAGCGCGTCGCCGGCGCGGATCTCGATAGGCTCGCCACCGTCAGGCGTGAAGGTGCAGCGCCCAGCCACGAAGTGACAGAACTCCTGCTGCACGATCTGCCGGCGCCAACGCCCTGGGGTGCATTCCCAGACACCGGTCTCAACACCGTCACTGCGCTCGACACTGGTGGTCGAGGCGACCGCCACCGGCTCGCCCAGCGGGACGGCGACAGGATTGGACGTATCCAGGACGACGTTGGGGGTGTCACGAAAATGGGTAATGTTCATGGGGACTCCAGATAAAGGAACGGCTGGCATTCGCTCAGCCCATCAGGCTTTCCATACGCGCAGCCACCGCCTGCGCCAGACGGCGTCGCCAGGCTGGGCTGCGCGGGTTGGCGAGTACTTCGTCCTCGTGAACGAAACTGCGGATGATTGCGTTGTAACCGAGCCAGCGGCAGGGTTCGGGCTCCCAGCGAGGCAAACGGGAAATAGGACTGTCACTCAGCACCCAGGGCTGGCGTAGCAGTTCGCTGTCGCGCCCCAGAATCAAATCGGCCAGGGTGCGTCCGCCAAGGTTGCTGGCGCCTACACCCTCGCCGCCGTAGCCGCCAGACAACGCGATGCGGTTGCGTGAGTCACGCAGCATGTGCGGCTGAAAGCGCCGCGCCATGCCCAGATTGCCGCCCCAGGAGTGGCTGAAGCGGACGCAACGCAGTTGCGGGAAGATTTCCCCCATCAAATAGCGGCGCAGGCCCAGTTCTTCTTCAGTGAGGTTGAAATCGCTGCGCAGACGTCCACCAAAGCGATAACCGCCGCGTGCGCCGAAGATCAGACGATCATCGAAGCTGCGCTGGCCATAGGTCACTTGGCGGCTGAATTCGCTGAACGCCTGCCCGCGCTCCAGGCCGATACCAGCCCAGACATCCGCCGGTAGCGGCTCGGTGGCCACGATCAGGCTCTGCACCGGCAACTGGTGATTGCCCAGCGGCGACAAGGTGGCCGCATAACCCTCGATGGCCGGCACTACCCAATCAGCCGTGACGCGAGCCTGTGCCGTGCGCACCTGGCCTGGCTGCCAGTCGATCACCGGGCTGCGCTCGTAGAGCTCGACGCCCATGTCTTCAACGCTACGTGCCAGACCCCGGACCAGTTTGGCAGGCTGAACGGTCGCGCAATGCGGGCTGTACAGCGCACCAAAGGCATTGGCGACACGCAGTTGCGCAGCCAGCTCGCTGGGCGACAGCCAGCGGTAATCGTCTTCACCGAGGCCTAGCTCGCGCAAGTGCTCGAGGTAATCGCGCAGGCGTACCTCCTGCTCCGGATAGCGCGCGGCGCAATACAGCACGCCGCCCTTACGCAGGTCACAGTCGATGCCTTCGCGGGCCACCACCTCGGCTACTTCGTCGGGAATACCGTGCAGCAGATCGAAGGATGCCTTGCGCGCGGCAGACGGCCGAGCGGCCAGCAAACGATCCTCACCGAGCAGGTTCCCCATCAGCCAGCCGCCGTTACGCCCGGAAGCGCCGAAACCGGCCGTCTCGGCCTCTAAAATCACGACGCGCAGTTGCGGGGCATACCGTTTGAGGTAATAGGCCGTCCACAACCCGGTATAGCCGGCGCCGATGATAGCTATGTCCGCCTGAATATCTTCCTGCAGGCTGGGCCGCGCCTGCAGCGGATCATCGAGCTGATCCATCCACAGACTGATGTTGCGCCAGTTCATCCACGCCTCCGTCATCGGTTGATGACGCAAGGCTAGTAGTGGCAATCAGGCGCTGTCTTGCGTGCGTGCCCGCGAGGAAATTTCCTTGAGATAGGCTTTCGGCGACAGCCCGGTGTGGCGCTTGAAACAGCTATAGAACGCCGACAAGGAATTGAAACCTGCGGCAAAGGCCAGCTCGTCGATGCGCTTCAGATCACTGCCGACCTGCAGCCCCTCGAGCAGGTACTGCAGACGAGCGCGATTGACGTAGCGATAGAAGCTTTCGCCAAGCACCTGGTTGAGCAGATGGGAAATCTGGTTGCGGCTGTAACCGGTCGCCGCTGCCACCTGCTGCAGGTCCAGCTCCGGGTCGAGAAAAGGCTGACTGCGCTGGAAATAATCCTGAAGATCCTGCGCCAGTTGCCCGAGCTGACGCGTCGACAGCCCCAGGCGGCTGATCGCCGGACGCGAAGTGGCGGTTTCGCCAGCGCCACGAATCTCGTGCACCAGGGTGGCGTATTCGTTGATGCGCCAGATCAGCCCGTCACGCACGGTGATGGCCTCGCCGGTGCGAAACGACACCAGCCCTTCCCCGCCCTGCAGGCTGGTGCGGTACTGGATGAAGGCGGTATGACCATCGATGCGAATACGATCAACGTGCTCCAGCAACTCGCCTGGACGGCGCGGCAGGTTGGCCTCGACGTACTCGCGCAACTCGGCCAGACGCATGCAACGCTGCTGATAGAAATCGTTGTATTCGATATCGGGGTGATACAGCGCCATCACCGCTTCGAGGTCACGATGCTTCCAGCTCAGGTGGTAACGCAAGATGGTTTCACGGGTGCGCTCGGTCTGCGCGGCATCGTCGGCAAAAAGGTCGTCAGGCATGGTAGGCGTCGTTGGTCAGGCACGGGCAGATTGCCTGATTCGCCGAAGCCAGCCTAGCCCCTCGTGCCGCCTGGCCGGTTGCGGACTATGCTTGCAGGATCGAAGGAGAGACCGACCATGACTGATCAGGACAAAGACCCCCAGGCCCCTCTGACGCTACGCGAGATGCTACAGAGCGTGCTGGCGGCAGCGCTCGGGGTACAGAGCGGCAAGAACCGCAGCCGCGACTTCAGCCGCGGCAAACCCGGTCATTTCATTCTGCTCGGAGTACTGTTCACCGCCCTGTTCGTGATCGTGCTGCTGGGGGCGGTAAAACTGATCCTGCACCTGGCGACCGGCTGACCCTTTAGCCTTTGGGCGTCATCAATGGATATCGGCGCAGCGGCGGATGAAAAAAGGCCGACCGCCAATGCGCGCCGGCCTTCGTGCTTACTGCCCGCTAACCCAGAAAACCGCGGTGCCTACAGCAAGCAGGATCAGGCAGAAGATCGCCCAGGCGTCGATGACGCTGTCGGAATTGTCCCTATCGGTGTGTTCGCTCATGGCTCCCCCTCTTCTTGTATTGTGGGTGACGCACACTGCATTTAAGACCAGCCTCGGCCTTCGCTCAAACCATCTGGTTATGCTCTGAGACAGTCTTATTCCTTAAAGCTAGGTTTATATATTCAAACATCACTTTTACGCATAAACCTGAGCTGGTATCGTGCCCCGGCTCCTAGGGGAGTGCGCGGCCGTGCGCGCTGATTGGCAGTAAGTAGCCTGAAAACAGGACCCTTCATGTACGTATATGACCAGTACGATCAAAAGATCGTCGAGGATCGCGTCAAGCAGTTCCGCGATCAAACCCGTCGCTACCTCTCCGGAGAGCTGAGCGGCGAGGAATTCCGCCCGCTGCGCCTGCAAAACGGCCTGTATATCCAGCGTTACGCGCCCATGCTGCGCGTCGCCGTACCCTACGGCCTGCTGTCGTCCGCCCAGGTTCGCGTGCTGGCGCGCATCGCCCGCGACTATGACAAGGGCTACGCCCACATCAGCACTCGCCAGAACGTCCAGTACAACTGGCCGGAGCTGGAAGACATACCGGAGATTCTCGCCGAGCTGGCCACCGTGCAGATGCACGCCATCCAGACCAGCGGCAACTGCATCCGCAACACCACTACTGACCAGTTCGCCGGTGTGGCCAAGGACGAGATCATCGATCCGCGCCCCTGGTGCGAAATCATCCGCCAGTGGTCGACCTTCCACCCCGAGTTCAGCCACCTGCCGCGCAAGTTCAAGATCGCCGTCAACGGCGCCGTCAGCGACCGCGCCGCTATCGAAGTGCATGACATCGGCCTGGAAGCGGTGCAGAACGAAGCCGGCGAGCTGGGCTTCCGTGTTTCCGTCGGCGGCGGCCTGGGCCGTACCCCGATCGTCGGCAGCTTCATCAATGAATTCCTGCCGTGGCAGCACCTGATCAGCTATCTCGACGCCATCCTGCGTGTGTACAACCGCTATGGCCGTCGCGACAACAAGTACAAGGCGCGCATCAAGATCCTGGTCAAGGCGCTGACCCCCGAGGTGTTTGCCGAGCGCGTGAACGCCGAATGGGCGCATCTGAAGGATGGCCCGAGCACCCTGACCGAAGCCGAAGTCGCCCGCGTCGCCGCGCATTTCATCGACCCGGCCTACCAGGCCCTGAACGATGAAGACGCCCTGCTTGCCCAGCAGGACGCTGAGCACCGCGGCTTCGCCCGCTGGCGCCAGCGCAACACCTTCGCTCACAAGAAGCCTGGCTACGTTGCCGTGACCCTATCGCTCAAGCCCACCGGCGTGGCGCCGGGCGACGTCACCGATAAGCAGCTCGACGCCATCGCCGATCTGGCCGACCGCTACTGCTTCGGTGAAGTACGCAACAGCCACAACCAGAACATCATCCTCGCCGACGTCGAGCAGCGTCAGTTGCTGACCCTGTGGAACGAGTTGCGCGAACAAGGCTTCGCCACGCCGAACGTGGGCCTGCTGACCGACATCATCTGCTGCCCGGGCGGCGACTTCTGCTCGCTGGCCAACGCCAAGTCGATCCCGGTGGCCGAAGCCATCCAGCGCCGTTTCGACGATCTCGACTACCTGTTCGACATCGGCGACATCGACCTGAACATCTCCGGCTGCATGAACGCCTGCGGTCACCACCACGTCGGCCACATCGGCATCCTAGGTGTCGACAAGAAGGGCCAGGAGTTCTATCAGGTCTCGCTCGGCGGCAGCGCCGGTCGCGAAGCCAGCCTGGCGCAAATTCTCGGCCCGTCCTTCGCTCAGGACGACATGCCGGACGTGATCGACAAGATCATCAACGTCTACGTCGAACAACGCACCGAAGAAGAAAGCTTCCTCGATACCTACCGCCGTATCGGTATCGACCCGTTCAAGGAGCGCGTCTATGCAGCGAATCATTAAGAACGGCCAGGTGGTCGATGAAACCTGGCACCTGCTGGCCAAGGACGTGACCCTGGACGTCATCCCCAATTGCGACGACATCATCGTCCCGCTGGCCCTGTGGCGCGAGCATGCCCACGCCCTCAAGGCCCGCGATGGCGGCCTTGGCGTGTGGCTGGAAGCCGGTGACGAAGTCGAGGAAATCGCCGATGACCTGGCGCACTTCCAGGTGATCGCCCTGGAGTTTCCGGCCTTCACCGATGGCCGCCACTCCTCCAGCGCCTACCTACTGCGTACCCGCTACGGCTACGAAGGCGAAGTCCGCGCCATCGGCGATGTCCTGCGTGACCAGCTGTTCGCCCTGCGCCGCGTCGGCTTCGATGCCTTCGCCGTGCGTGCCGACAAGGACCCGTACGATGCGTTGAAGGCCTTCGAGGACTACAGCGAGGTGTACCAGGCTTCGGCAGACCAGCCACAACCGCTGTTCCGCCGCCGCGCCTGATCGCGGAGAAGCACCTGAAAACGCCCCGACTGGTTCGGGGCGTTTTGCTTTGCATGGACCGCTCGGCAGTTGAGTCGAACCGTACCGCGTCAGTGAAGTCGGATTCCATAAGCCCATCGCTTAGGGAGATACGCCATGAAACATGACTGGGACCTGATCGAACGCCTGCTGCACGAGGCACAGAACTCCGCCGGCAAACCCTTTGCCCCGCGGCGCTACGCCGAAGACCTTGCCGAAGAGCATGAGAGTGCCGGCGAACACGTTGACGATCTCGACCATCTACGTGCCGAGGCCGCTCGTTACGAGTCGCGCCTGCTGCACAACGGCTTCATCGAACCGCGCCCGGAGGAAGAAGGCGGCAATGGCGAGAACTTCATCCTCACCCCGCGCGGCGCGCAATTGCTGAGCATGCTCGATAGCAGCATCCCCGGCAGCGAGCACCCGCGCGAAGTGCTCGACGAGGCTGGCGAGGCGGCGCTAACACCCGAGGTGTTCGACCGCCTGGCACCCAAGGCGAATCTCAGCGAAAGCGGCTGACCGTTCATTGAAACGAGCTGGGCGCCCTTGTGGCATGGCCCAGGTTTTCTCCGCACAAATGAAAACGCCGCGCCCTGATCAGGGCGCGGCGTTTTTTGATTCAGCTGCAAGGCATCAGCCTTGCCGGGATCAATCCTCGCGGTAGCGACGCAGTTTCAACGCCTTGCCGGCCACGCGGGTGTCTTTCAGCTTGCCGAGCAGACGGTCCAGACCATCTTCCGGCAGCTCGACCAGGCTGAAGGTCTCACGGATCTGAATGCGGCCGATGGCGTCGCGAGCCAGGCCGCCTTCGTTGAGGATGGCGCCCAGCAGGTTCTTCGCGGCGATGCCATCACGCGTGCCCAGTGCAGTACGGCAGCGCACACGGCCTTCGGCCAGCGGTATCGGCGCACGACGCTCGCGGTATTCACCACGCTCGCCGCCACGATCATCACGCTCGCGACGCTCACGCGGCGCACCACCAACACCCGGCACCAGCGGCTGTTCGCGCTCGACGCTGGCCAGATCCAGCGCCTGACCATTGGTGGCCTTCTTCAGCAGCGCAGCGGCGAGTGCGCGCGGGCTGCAACCGATGTCGGCGGTCAGGCGGTCGAGCAGATCACCATGGCTGGCTTCGGCATCAGCGACCAGCGGCGCCAGGCTGCTGGTCAGTTTTTTGATGCGTGCATCGAGCACCTGCTGGGCATTCGGCAGCTTGACTTCGCCGACCTTCTGTCCGGTCACACGCTCGATCACCTGCAGCATGCGGCGCTCACGCGGGGTGACCAGCAGCAGTGCACGGCCATCACGACCGGCGCGACCGGTACGACCGATACGGTGTACGTAGGACTCCGGGTCGTACGGCATGTCGACGTTGAACACGTGGGTGATACGCGGCACATCAATACCACGGGCGGCGACGTCGGTGGCGACGACGATGTCCAGGCGACCATCCTTGAGCGACTCGATCACGCGCTCGCGCTGGTTCTGGGCGATGTCACCGTTCAGTGCAGCGGCCTTGAAGCCCTTGGCTTCCAGAGCGGAGGCCAGGTCCAAGGTAGCCTGCTTGGTGCGCACGAAGGCGATCAGGGCGTCGAAATCCTCGACTTCCAGCAGGCGCAGCACGGCGTTGGTCTTCTGATCGGCATGGATCATCAGGTGCGCCTGCTCGATGCGCGAGACGGTCTGGGTCTTGGCCGCGATCTTGATGTGCTGCGGCTCGCGCAGGTGCTTCTCGGCAATGGCGCGGATCGAATGCGGCAGAGTGGCGGAGAACAGCACGCTCTGGCGGCTTTCCGGCATGGCTTCGAAGATGATCTCCAGATCGTCCATGAAGCCCAGTTTGAGCATTTCGTCGGCTTCGTCGAGTACCAGGTGCTGGATGGTGGACAGCACCTTCTCGTCGCGACGCAGGTGGTCGACCAGGCGGCCCGGAGTGGCGACAATGATCTGCGCGCCCTGACGGATGGCCTTGAGCTGCGGGCCCATCGGCGCGCCGCCATAGACCGCGACGACATTAACGCCCGGCATCTGCTTGGAATAGGTTTCGAAGGCGGTGGCCACCTGCAGGGCCAGCTCGCGGGTCGGCGCCAGGATCAGCACCTGCGGCTCACGCTTGGCCGGGTCGATCTTGCTCAGCAGCGGCAGGGCGAAGGCGGCTGTCTTGCCGGTGCCGGTCTGCGCCTGACCGATCATGTCGTGGCCGGCGAGGATCACCGGAATGGCCTGCGACTGGATCGGGGACGGCTCTTCGTAACCGACGGCGGTCAGAGCGGCGAGAATATTGGGGTGAAGTCCGAGCGCGGCGAAGCCGCCGATTTCCTGGGTCATGGGTCTGCCTCAAGTGCATCCGCAAAGACCCATGTTCCAAAGCTGCGCATGCCGTGTAAGACCTTGTGGGTCACCCTGGCAGCCTGGTCGGCGGGGATTTGCGAAAACGTGATGAAAGTGAATCGTCAAGGATAGTCCGCTGGGGACTGGCTGCCGGAAGTTAATTTCCCGGGCGAGTTGCACTACCTGAACGTGGCCAGTGAATTGGCCGGCGCGCATCATACCGGAAATTCCCGACCAAGGTGCTGTTTTTTATGTCCTGCGCCTTCCTGGGCTGCGCCCTGCCAGTGCTTCCACGCGCTTTTTCCAGGTTTCAGACCATGCGACGCTTCACGTCGCCGGGCGCAATGCCTCGATCAGCGATTGCAGCGAGTAACCCAGGCGCGGCGTCAGCTCACCAGCGCGCGCCTGCAGGCGCCCCATGTCCAGGCACTGGTCGAGGTCGGCCGGAATCAACAGCACCACGTTGCCCTCCTTGACCGGGCACTCCCAGTAGTGCCGGTGATAGAGCCCGCGCAGCAACGCCGCACCCAGTGGCTTGCCGTCGTTGCCAGCCCATTGGTTGATGATCAGCCAGCCGCCCGGGTTGAGCTTTTCGCGGCAACGCTCGAGAAAGCGCCAAGCCAGATGACCGACGCCAGGCCCCTGGTCGGTGTACAGATCGAGGAAGATCAAGTCGGCGGTTTCCGCACTGTCGAGCAGCTCGGTGGCATCGCCGATACGAATGGTCAGGCGCGGATCGTCGTCCAGCCCGAGGAACTCCATGGCCAGGCGCGGCACATCCGGGCGCAGCTCGATGGCCTCGACATCCTCCAATGGCAGGAACTTCAGGCAGGCCTGGGTCAGGTTGCCGGCGCCAAGGCCGAGGAACAACGCGGTTTCCGGCGCATCGTGGCATAGCGCGCCAAGTAGCATGGCGCGGGTGTAGTCGTATTCGAGCCAACCGGGATCGCCCTGGAACACGCAGCTCTGCTCGATGGCATCACCGAACTCCAGGAAGCGGTAGGCACCGATCTGCACCACGCGAATTACCCCGAAGGCATCGTGCACTTCGGCCAGCAGAACCTCGTCCTGCAACTCGTCGTCTGGCGGCAACCCCGGCATCGATACCTCTCCCACAGTGACATCCCGCACCACAAGCGGCGGGTCGAAAGCGCTGATTGTCATTGAAGCGGACACCCCGGGTCACGCGATAATTCTCGTACTTGCGCTGCTGCCCATAACATAGCTGCACGAGCCGAACTCCCGCCTAGCAAAGCTGGCTTCTGCGGCTTTTGGCTTCTTGCCCGCTTACCGCGGCGCGGCCTTGGCGGTAACATGCCGCCAGCCGATTAGCCGAACGCAGAGACGCCCGATGCACGCCTGGAGCCCCGACAGCTGGAGAGGCAAGCCCATCCAGCAACAACCCGAATACCCCGATGCCGCCCACCTCGCCCGCGTCGAACAGACCCTGGCCGGCTATCCGCCGCTGGTGTTCGCTGGCGAGGCGCGCGAACTGCGCCGGCAGTTCGCCGAAGTCACCCAGGGCCGCGCCTTCCTGCTGCAAGGCGGCGACTGCGCCGAGAGTTTCGCCGAATTCTCCGCCGCGAAGATTCGCGACACCTTCAAGGTGCTCCTGCAAATGGCCATTGTCATGACCTTCGCCGCCGGTTGCCCGGTGGTCAAGGTCGGGCGCATGGCCGGCCAGTTCGCCAAGCCGCGCTCGTCCGGCAGCGAAACCATCGACGGCATCACCCTGCCCGCCTACCGCGGCGATATCGTCAACGGCATTGGCTTCGACGCCGCCAGCCGCGCGCCCGATCCGGAGCGCCTGCTTCAGGCCTATCACCAGGCCACTGCCAGCCTCAACCTGCTGCGCGCCTTCGCTCAGGGCGGTTTCGCCGATGTGCACCAGGTGCACCAGTGGAACCTCGACTTCATCGCCAACTCGGCACTGGCCGAGAAATACCACCAGCTCGCCAATCGCATCGACGAAACCCTGGCTTTCATGCGTGCGGTCGGCATGGACAGTGCACCACAGTTGCGCGAAGTGAGTTTCTTCACCGCCCATGAGGCGCTGCTGCTGAACTACGAGGAAGCCTTCGTACGCCGCGACAGCCTCACCGGCCGCTGGTACGACTGCTCCGCACACATGCTGTGGATCGGCGACCGCACCCGTCAGCTGGACGGCGCGCACGTCGAATTCATGCGCGGCATTGAGAACCCCATCGGCGTCAAGGTCGGCCCGAGCATGGACCCGGACGAGCTGATTCGCCTGCTCGACACGCTCAACCCGGACAACGACCCGGGCCGCCTCAACCTGATCGTGCGCATGGGCGCCGACAAGGTCGAAGCGCACTTCCCGCGCCTGCTGCGTAAGGTCAAGGAGGAAGGCCGCGAGGTGCTGTGGAGCTCCGACCCCATGCACGGCAACACCATCAAGGCCAGCAGCGGCTACAAGACCCGCGATTTCGCGCAGATCCTCGCCGAGGTCCGACAGTTCTTTGCCGTGCATCAGGCCGAGGGCACCTACGCCGGCGGTATCCATATCGAGATGACCGGGCAGAACGTCACCGAATGCATCGGTGGCTCGCGCCCGATCACCGAAGACGGGCTGTCCGACCGCTACCACACTCACTGCGACCCGCGCATGAATGCCGACCAGTCCCTGGAACTTGCCTTCATGATCGCCGAGACACTCAAGCAGGTACGCCGCTGACCCGCAGCGCTCTGGCCATTGGCCAGGGCGCGAACCGGCGCGCAATTTTGCCGAGCGTCATTCGGCATAATGCCGCCGCCAACGCGAGCACCGAACGGGTGCCGAACGCTGCTACCTAGCCGGAAAGGACTCGCGGCCAATACCCCCCCAACAAGGACGATGAACCATGCAACTGCGCACCACCCTCTCCGCTTTCGCCCTCTCCAGCGCCGCTCTGCTAACCGGCTGCCAGAACATGTCCCCCGACGCCATGCTGCAATCCGGTCTGATGGCCGTGCAGGCCGCAACACTCAGCGACGCCGAAGTGCGCAGCATGTCCGACCAGGCCTGCGCCGAAATGGACGCCTCGGCCAACATCGCCGGCCCGAACAGTCCGTACACCAAGCGCCTGGACAAGATTGCCAACAACCTCGGCCACCAGATCAACGGCACACCGATCACTTACAAGGTTTACCAAGCCGATGAAGTCAATGCCTGGGCCATGGCCAACGGCTGCGTGCGCGTCTACAGCGGGCTGATGGATCTGATGACCGACAACGAAGTCGAAGGCGTACTCGGCCACGAGATCGGCCACGTCGCCCTCGGCCACAGCAAGAAGGCCATGCAGACCGCCTACGCCACCACCGCCGCGCGCAACGCTGCAGCGGCTTCGGGCAATGCCTCCGTCGCGGCCCTGTCCTCCTCGCAACTCGGCGCCCTGGGCGAACAACTGGTCAACGCGCAATTCTCGCAGAGCCAGGAAAACGCCGCCGACAACTTCTCCTTCGATCTGCTGACCCAGCGCAACATCCCGCGCGAAGGTTTGGTTACCGCTTTCGAGAAGCTGGCCAAGCTGGGCGGCGGCGAAAGCAGCATGTTCTCCTCGCACCCAGGTTCCAGCGACCGCGCCAACAACATGCGCACCCGCCTGGCCACCAAGTAGGCACGAAGCCCTTCAAGCTTGTCGCCAGTACGTACCGTTGTAGTGAGTCATCTGGATCGTAAAAGCTTCGCGGACGAGTCCGCTCCCACACAGTGAAACGTGCCAGCCCAGCGGCTGCCACGAAGCACCTTCAGTGGGAGCGGGCTTGCCCGCGAAGCTCTTTGACTCACGAACAACACCCTCGGCATTACTCTGCGCAACCCTGCTGGCGTTGTTCTTAACTGAACGGCTGGCCGTTCCATCGAGGAATTTTCATGCAAAGCCTGCATAAACTGCTGATGCCGGTGCTATTGGCCCTGCCACTCAGCACCTGGGCCGCCTACGAGCAGCAGTATCAGGCCTGCCTGAACGCCAGCGGGATGATCAACAATGCCAGCGTCGCAGGCTGCGCCGAGGGCGTATCGGAAACGGTAAAGAAGGAGATGAACCGCATCTACCAGCAGCTGTTCCTGAAACTGCAGCAAAGCGCGCCGGAAGATGCCGAGCAACTGCAAGCGGCGCAGAAGGCCTGGCTGATTTACCGCAATGGCCAATGCGATCTGCAGGGCAAGCACGTCGGTTCGCCGATGTACTACACCTGCCCGATGGAGCTGAACATCCAGCGCGTCGAGGAGCTGAAATTTCTGCTGGAGAACGGCGGCTAGCCCAGTAGTCCACGCAGATTGACGCTCGGTGCCAGCCAAACCTCCTCTAGCCCCAACCAGTGCGCCAGCGCACGCAGTGAATCGCCTAGCGCCAGGCGCGCCTCCTCGCTCAACACAGCTTCCTCTACGTGCACCGCATGCACCGCCAGGCGCCCAGCCGCGCGCTCGCTGCGCAGGTCCACCCGCGCCACCAGGCGTTCGTGATGCAGAAACGGCAGCACGTAGTAGCCATACACACGCTTGGCCTGCGGGGTGTAGATTTCCAGACGGTAGCGGAAGCCGAAAAGGCGCTCGGTGCGCTCGAGCTCCCAGATCAGCGAATCGAAGGGCGACAGCAAGGCGCTATGGCGCACACGCCGTGGAATCCTCGGCTCGCCCCGGCAATAGGCAGGCTGCCGCCAGCCTTGCACCGCGACAGCTCGCAACTCGCCCGCCTCCACCAGTTCGGCGATACGACGTTTGCTGTCGCCGGCATCGAGCCGGTAGTAGTCACGCAGGTCCTTCTCGGTCGCCACGCCCAGGGCATCAGCCGAGCGCAGCAACAGGCGCCGCTGCGCCTCATGCTCATCCAGCTCTGCATGGTTGAGCTGATCGGCCGGTATCACCCGTTCCGGCAGGTCATACAAACGCTCGAAGCCGCGCCGCCCGGCAACCGTCACCTCGCCTGCGGCGAACAGCCACTCCAGCGCCGTCTTTTCCGCGCTCCAGTCCCACCATGGGCCGGCCCTCTCCGTACGGGTGCTGAGGCTGCCGGCCCCGAGAGCGCCGCGCTCGCGCACGGCCTGCAGCACGGCAGCTATGGCATCGCGCCGCTCCGCACCGAATTTCGCCAGTTGGCTGTAGATGCCCCTGCCATCGGCAGCGCGGCGCATGCGCCAGCGCAGCAGCGGGTAGAGCTCCAGCGGCAACAACGAGGCTTCATGCCCCCAGTACTCGAACAGACGTCGGCGCCGCGCCCGGCCCCAGGCCAGTTCGTCGAGATGTTCGGCCTGGTAATGACCGAGCCGGGAAAACGCCGGCAAATAATGCGAGCGCACCAGGGCATTGACCGAATCGATCTGCAGCACGCCGAGGCGCTCTATCTGCGCCTGCAAGTGCTTATGGACGATAGCGCCACGCGGCGTACGGCCAAAGCCCTGCGCAGCCAAGGCCAGGCGCCGTGCTTCGGCCAGGGAAATAGAGTCTGTCATGGCGACTCAGCCTATCAGGCCGGCGCCGCGAAGGCATGGCGGAAGGTAAAGGCGTGCTCCGTAGCGCCGTGCTCGCGAACATGTGCCAGTCGCTCGGCCGCCTCGACCACGCTCGGGCGATGATCGACCGGCACCCACCACAGCACCTGGTGCATCTGCTCGACGCGCTCGAACCATTCACGGCGGCGCTTGAGCATCTCGGTGTGCGCGGATTTGTAGACGTAATCGCTGAGCGACTGCACGTCCTGCCAGACAGACATATTGACCAAAACATCGTCGCCAAAGGGGCGGATCGCCGTGGCGTCGCCCGCCTCGTCCTGCAAACGCCAGACGTAGCCTGGCGAGCTCTCGGCCAGGGCGTTGATGCGCTCGAGGTTGGCAACGAAATCGGCCATTTGCGGCGACTCAAGCGGCGCCGTCATCAAGGCGATGTTCAGTTGGGCCAGATGATAAGTGGGCACTTCACGCCTCCTTGCGCATGAATGATCAGGGTTGCTGCGGCACGCCACGCCAGTCGGCCAGGCGCCGACGCAGCCAGGCTTCGCTGCTGACCAGGGTGATGCCCGACAGCACCAGTACCGCGCCAATAACGAAGTTCAGGGTAAGTGGTTCGTCCAGCACCAGCACGCCAAAGGTCACACCGAACAGCGGCGTCATGAAGGAGAACACCGCCATATTCGAGGCCAGGTAGCGACGCAGCAGCCAGAACCACGCCAGATAGGTGAAGAACGACACCACCACGCCCTGGAGCACAATGCTGGCGATGGCGAGCGGCGTCCAACGCACTTGGTCAAGGTCGACTACCGCCAGCGCGTAGCCGAGCAGCAGCACGAAAGCCACCCCCAGCTGATAGAACAGCGTCAGCCCGGCCGGCGCCTCGGACAGGCGAGAACCCCGCACCACCACGGTGGTGGCGCCCCAGGCTATACCCGCGCACAGCCCCAGCGCGTCACCCAGCAGGATGCCGGCATCGATCTCCGCCCAGCTGCCGCCGACACCGAAAGCCATTACCACACCGCCGAAGCACAGCGTGATACCCAACCATTGCAAGCGTCGCAGGCGCTCGCTGGGCAGCAGCAGGTGCAGCCCCAGCGCCGAGAAGATCGGCGCTGTATACAGAAACACCGCCATATGCGAGGCCGTGGTATGACGCAGGCCCAAGGCGATAAAAAAGAACTCCAGCGCGAACAGCACACCCGCCAGCAGGCCGACCAGCAAGGCCGCGATGCCGGAACGCAGCGCCACCTGCAGCATCGGCGCAACATCGTCGGCAGCCAGCTTGATCGCCACCTGCTGACTGCCCCAGATGGCGCACAGCAACAGCATCAGCTGGAACAGAAAAGTGTCGGCGCCTTTGCGTACCGCGGTCATTCCACAGCTCCTGTCATCCCACTCATTTTCTCAACGGATCATCCCAGAACGGCCGCTCGGCTTCCTGTAGCACGTCGGCGCGGGACAGGCCCAGGTCCTTCAGCGCCATATCGCTCAACTGCGCCAACTGCTGCCGCTCACGAGCCAGTTGGCGCCAGCGCCGCAGCATACGCCAAACACTGGTCAATGACGGCAGTCGTTCAAAATGGATGGCCTGCGCCAGCGCGTAACCTTTTTGACCTTTCATCTTCTCGCCCTCCCTGTGGGGTTGGCGTCAGTGTCGGCCCGCGCTTATGATCAATCCAACGAATGTTTCTTATGTCATCCATCTCGAGGATTGATGAATGGCCTACCATCCCAGTATCGACACCGAGTTGCTGCGCAGCTTCGTGGCCATCGCCGACACCGGTGGCTTCACCCGCGCAGCGGAAACGGTCAATCGCACCCAGTCGGCCGTGAGCATGCAGATGAAGCGGCTGGAGGAAGATGTGGTGCAGCGCCCGCTGTTCGAGCGCGACGGCCGCCAGGTGCGGCTGACACCTGAAGGCCAGGTGCTGCTGGGCTATGCGCGGCGCATCCTCAAACTGCATGGCGAGGTACTCAATACTCTGCGCGAGCCACATATGGTCGGCGCCGTGCGCATCGGTACGCCGGACGACTACGTGATGCGCTTTTTGCCGGAGATTCTCTCGCGCTTCGCTCAGGCCTATCCGCTGGTGCAGGTCGAGGTTCATTGCGAACCGTCCGGCCAGTTGCTGCTGCGCCAGGATCTCGATCTGACCATCGTCACTCGCCAGCCCGGCAAGGAGATCGGCCAACTGCTGCGCCAGGAGCGCTTCGCCTGGGCCGTGGCCCAGGGTTTCGCGCCGCACGAACAAAATCCCATGCCGCTGGCCATGTTCAACGCCGATTGTTTCTGCCGCGAGTGGGCCTGTAACGCGCTGGATGCAATGCACCGGCCCTATCGCATCGCCTACACCAGCCCGAGCCTGTCGGCGATCTTCGCCGTGGTGCGCGCCGGGCTGGCCGTCACCGCGCAACTGCAGAGCCTGATCACCCCGGACCTGCGCATCCTCGGCGAAGCCGAAGGCCTGCCGCTGCTGCCGTTGACCAGCATCGTGCTACTGCGCAACGAGAGCAGCCAGTCACCCGTCACCGAATGCCTGGCCGAGCATATCATCGAGGGTTTTCGTCTATAGGCGGCCACCCGACTCCAGCGCAAGCAGCAGCGCGCAAAGCAGCAGGAAGCCGCAGAACAGGCTGCGCAGCAGGCGCTCAGGCAGCGAGTGCGCCAAACGCACGCCCCAGCTGATACTGAGCAGTCCACCGACAGCCAGCGGCACGCCCATCCACCAATTGACGTGGTCATGCAACGCGTAAGTGAACAGCGTGACCCCAGTACTGGGCAGCGCCAGCGACAGCGATAGCCCCTGCGCCACCACCTGGGTGGTGCCGAACACGCTGGTCAGCACCGGCGTCGCCACTACCGCGCCGCCTACGCCAAACAGGCCGCCCATGGCACCGGACACCCCGCCCAGCACGCCAAACCAGCCCCAGTGGTGACGCAGCTCGCCGCTGGCCGCCGCCTGGGCTATCAGCATGCGCAACAGGTTGTACGCCGCCAGCGCCAGCAGGAAACCGACGAAGGCCCAGCGCATGGTGCGCGAATCCACCTCCACCGCATACAACGAGGCCAGCCAGGCACAGAGGAAACTGGTGACGCCCAGCAGCAGTGCATGCCGCAGGTTGATGCGATTGCGCTGGTGATAACGCCAGATCGCCAACATCACGTTCGGCACCACCATGACCAGCGCGGTGCCCTGCGCAAGCTGCTGATCCAGCCCGAAGACAATGCCCAACACCGGAATGGCGATCAGGCCGCCGCCGATTCCGAACAGGCCGCCCAGGGTTCCCAGGCCCAGGCCCAGCAACAGATTCAGCAACAGGTCGAACAGATTCATGACACCTCCAGACAGTGCGCGCATGTTACTCAGTGGCGGCTAGCGCGGAAACGCACAACAACGCAAAATGGCTTTGCCGATTAAGCACAAGCAAGCACCATGAACCCCGATGCCCTAACCGATCAGCTGGAACTCTTCCTCGACGTACTGGAAACCGGCAGTTTTTCTGCCGCTGCCAGGCGTCACCCGCTCACGCCCTCGGCGGTTGCCCGGCGCATCGACGCACTGGAGCGCGCGATGGGCAGCAGCCTATTCAGCCGTACCACCCACGCCGTACGGGTGACGCCGGCGGGCCTGGCGTTCGCCGAACGTGCCCGGCGCATTCTCGCCGAGCTGCACCTGGCGCGTGCCGAGGTGGTATCGCTGACCAGCGCGCCGGAAGGTCTGATTCGCATCGACGCGCCCTCACCCTTTGGCCGTCGTCATCTCGCCCCGGCGATTGCCGATTTCCTGCGCGCCAATCCCGGGCTGGATGTGCAACTGCGCCTGATCGACAGTTTCATCGACCTGCAGGGCGAGCACTTGGGCGAAGTGGACATCGTCGTACGCATCGGCCCGCTGCCCGACAGCCGCCTGGTCGCCACGCCGCTGGCATCGATGACCCGCATCCTCTGCGCCAGCCCGGACTACCTGCGCCGCCGCGGTATTCCGCGTAGCCCGTTGGAGCTGGAGCAACACGACGGCCTGGACTGGGACAGCCTCGCGCCGCCCTATGCCTGGCGTTTCGAGGTGGACGGTAAACTGCAGCTGTGCAAGCCCAAGCGCTTGCGCCAGACCAGCAATAACGCCGAAACCCTGCTGTTCAGCGCCCTTGCCGGCCTGGGCATCGCGCACTTGCCCACGTGGATGAGCAGCGAGCACCTGCAACGCGGCGAGCTGATCCCGCTGTTCTGCGAGCAAGGGCTGCCGGCCACCGAGCCTGTATGCATCTACGCCCTGCGCCTGGAGCGCGAAGCCAGCCCGCGCACGCGCCTGTTGCTGAGTTTTCTCAAGCAGCGCTTCGGCTTCCCGCCGCCCTGGGATCAGGCGCTGCAAGCCAGTCTCGCCACCCCACAGCAGTAAGGCTTGTGTGGGAGCGGCTTCAGCCGCGATAGCGCCCTGAAAACCAGACACAAAAAACCCGGCGCCTAGGCCGGGTTCTTCGTAGCGTTCAAGCTCAGGCCGGAGCCTGGGTGCGGCCCTTGTAGGAACCGTCACGGGTATCGATCTCGATCCAGTCGTCGATATCGACGAACTCGGCAACCTTGATCTCGGTACCGTTGCGCAGCTTGGCAGGCTTCATCACCTTGCCGGAAGTGTCGCCACGAGCAGCGTTCTCGGTGTAGACAACCTGACGCACGATGGTGGTCGGCAGGTCGACGGAGATCACCTTGCCTTCGAAGAACACGGCTTCGCAGACGTCAGCCATGCCTTCTTCGATGAACGGCAGAACGCTTTCCAGATCTTCGGCACGCAGCTCGTAGGAGTTGTACTCCGGATCCATGAACACGTAGTCCTCACCGCTGATGTAGGACAGGTTCACTTCCTTGCGCTCGAGAATCACCGGCTCCATCTTGTCGTCGGCTTTGTAGACGGTCTCGGTCTTGGAACCGTTGAGCAGGTTCTTCAGCTTCATCTTGACGATGGCGCTGTTACGACCGGACTTGGTGAACTCGGCCTTCTGGATCAGCCACGGCTGGCCATCGATCAGGGCCACGCTATTGACTCTCATTTCTTGTGCAGTTTTCATGCGGATATCCGAAATATGCGGGAGGTACAGAAATCTAGGCCGCGTATGATAGCCAATTTCGGTAAAACTGTTCCAGCGCTGTGGCGAGGTCCGGCCGAGCGGCCTGCAAATCGCACCAGCGCTCGGCATGTTGCTGCAGCGTCGGCCATGCATTTTTCAGCTCAAGCCAGGCCTGCTCCATACCGCTTCCCTCATTCCATGCACGCCAGAAGGCGGCATACGCGGCCAATATTTCCGATGGCAGCTCAGCGCCATAAAGCGCGAAAAAAGCCTCCAGCTTGTCCCAGTGCGCCCCTTCTTCCTGCGGGTAAATGTGCCAGAGCAATGGCCGACCGGCCCACTGCGCGCGAATGAAGGAATCCTCGCCACGCACCGCATTGAGATCGCAGCACCACAGCAGACGGTCGTAATCGTCCTGCGCGACGAAAGGCAACACCTGAATCTGCAGACTGCCACGGCGATGCTGATCACCCGGTGCCAGCTGCGCCTCCCCGAGCCAGACTTGCAGATCGCCGAGAACCTTGCCCTGCGGCACCAACAACTGGCTCGACTGCGTATCAGCTGCAAGAGCGTCGAGCCAGCCCGCCAGCCCTGCATTCTCGTAGGCGAACAACGAAATCAGCCGCGCCCCGGCCTCACGCACTACGCCAAGCGAGCGCAAAAACGCCTGTTGCGCCGACGCATCGGCTTGAAAGGCGCGGCGTCGCGTCAGCAAGTCAGCCTCACGCAACAATCCCCCCGTGCCCGCTACGAACCCGGGAAAGAAGAAGAACTTCTGCAAGCCTCCCGGCTGCGGCGACGGCAAGCCATGACAGCCCGCCACCCAGTCCTCGGCACTGAGGTATTCCAGGTTCAGCCACAGACGTCTGGAGTCGTCAGTCATCGCCTCTATATAGGAAGGCGGCAACTGACAGGCAAAGGCCTCGATCACCACATCTGCCGGCGCTACCGCCAGGAACGGCTCGCGCCACTGGCGCACCTCGACACCCGAGTGGTGCTGCCACTCGGCGCTGGCACTGGCGCCTGGGCACAAGCGCACGAACGCATCCGGCTCATCGACCCACAGGCGCACCGCATGGCCCTGCTCGGCCGCCAATTGCCGGGCCAGCCGCCAGGTCACGCCAATATCGCCGTAGTTATCTACCACGCTGCAGAAGATGTCCCACCTGGCCACGCTGCGCCCCTTGAAGAAATGTTCGCCATTCTACCCGCCAGGCAAGAAAAAGCCCGCCAGAGGCGGGCCAAGGGGAGCGCTGGAGCAAGCGCGGGGTAAACGGGGGATCAGGCCAGCAGCGAATCGCTTTCGCGGCGAACGCCGCTGCTGAGTAGCCAGACAGCCTGGCAAGCCAGCGCAGCCTCGCGGGAAGCGAACGGGCCGGCCTTGGGCTGGCCATCGACCATCAGCAGCCAACAGGCCATATGACCATCGGATCGCAGCTCGGCAGGCACGGCACTACCAACAAGGGAAACCACATCGATACGGGACATAATGACCTCCAATCCAACTCAATCTCTGTTGGAATCAACTTTATGCCGCCGCCTCGCCAGGTAGAAATCAGTGCTTTCGATAATGACCATGGATATTGCCAATGGATAGCCGGATGGACTGAAGCCGGCCAGACACGAGTTCAGGCGAGCCATGACGCAAGCGAATACGCGACGTGCTGACGTAGGCCAGCAGAAAGACAGCAAACAAAAGCCCCGAGGACCTTTCAGCTCTCGGGGCTTGATGTATTGCGAAAGTGGCGGTGAAGAAGAGATTTGAACCCGTTTCGGTAGCGTGTCAGTCCGTGCCAAACCCGCTCATTACGGGTCTTGGACTCCCCTCACCTGCTCGATTCGTCGCTATTCGGCTCTAGATTTCGGCATCAACCTGCACGCAGCTCGTTGATCAACTCCGGGTGCCGGCCCAGGATCTTGAACAACTGCACCAGCGGTTGCGGTGCTTCCGTGCTGCCTCGCTCGTAGCGAGAAAACGCATTCGGCCCACCGCCGAACAGCTCTGCCGCTTCGCGCTGGCTCAACCGTAACTGCTTACGCACACTGCGAATCAGCTCCTGATTGCCGTCCTGGGCGTTCACCTGCTGACGAAACTCGTTCATGGCACGCATAACGCGCTCACTCTCCGTCGGCCCAGTCAGGGACTCGCCGCAGGCATCGCACCAGTCAGCCGTTACCGCAGTAATTTGGGTGGTCTGCCCCTTGTAGGTGAAGGGCATATCGCGGGTGTCGTGAACCAGTTCCGCCCCGCCGCATACTGGACATTTCATGGTCACTTCTCCTTAAAGGAAACGATCAGCAGATCGGCCACCAGCGTGAACTTCAGGTAGACCTGCCCGAATTCGGTATCGGGTCGGTAAACGTCCTGCCAGGTAGTATGATCCGCATGGGTTGTCATGCTCTTAAAAAAGTCGCGGCTGCTCAGGGCACTGATGACGGCCAGCATGTCGGCCATCTCCATACCCAGCTCAGCGCCCCCTTCAAGGGCTACGCGGGTGAAGCGATAACGCTGGTCGGCTACGGCCTGCTTCACTAGCTCAAGCTTGAAATGGGGTTTGCGCTTTTCCATGCCGCACAAAATAACCTTTTAGGTTAATTTCTTCAAGGGAGCATCCATGCCAGACGACAGCCGTACACGATTGCGCAACGAATTGCTTGCTCGTGCCGCATCCAAGCCAGCAGAGCCTGCTGATCGCCATTACTTTGACCATCTTCGTCAGCGCGTGCTGCACAAGAGATTATCCCGATGAGAAAGCCTAGGCTGCTCTGGTAACGTCGTGGCACATGCTTTTTGCCTTTCAACTACTCACTTCGTCTCGGTTTAACGCAGTGTTTTTGGCAAATCGCTACATAGTCGCTGGACAAACCTCGATGCAAGCAATAGCGTCTGGCCACTAATCCTTTCTATTCCACATGCTTGGAAAAAATGCGCCCAATCCCGCTTCACAATCCATGGCCTGAACGTCGGCGCAAGTTGCTGATGGCGTTTCTTTTGACCGTTGTAGCCATAACGTGCACTCGGCCAACTAGCTTAGTTGGATTGGCTATAGCGCTCGCAACCATCCCGCCGCTATGCCTCGCGCTTCTTTCTTTGCGCTGGTGGTGGCACCGAAAGTTTGGCGGCAGCAAATTTATGGTTTTGATTAGCTGGCTGCTTGCTATGTCTATTGTAATTGCTGCCCTTACCGTCAAGGATGTGCTATCTCCCTACATAGGTCATCACTTCAGCTAACCATAGGGAAATTCATAATTGATCAACGGACGATTACTTAAGCAATACGACATACCCCTTGCCCTGGGCATTACTCACCTGACAACAGCAGCGTTCCTGCTTAACAGTGGCGAATTTCTTCCGTCATGGGTCACGGCATACAGCTACTTCACTGCACTGACGTGCATCGTCTTCTGTCTGATTTTCAACCCCCACAAGGGTTTCCTAGCAGGCCTTGCCCTGGCGTTTGCCATGACGGTAATAATTAGGGCAATTAACATGTCACTTGTCAGCCTGCATGGCCCTGGAGTGGATTACCTGTTGGGACTGATGGATGCAGTAGTTGGCACAGTTGCTGTTTTGATCTACTCCAAGGTCAAGCCCAGCCAAACAATTGAAAACGGATTTGCTTTGGGGTGTACGGGAGCCTTGGGCGGCTATATTCTCAGCATGTTCTTTGCTTGCAATACCGTGCTGTATTGCGGCCCGGCTTTCTCTTGGGGATTTTAGTCACCCCATCGGATTAAAACTGCTCGCCGCAGAGCAATAGCGCGTCTTCATACGATCACTGCCTGCCTTGCGGTCACTGTCATAGCGGGCGCGCCAGGTTCTGCACTCTTCGTGAAAGTGCTGCTTGGCAGCCTTGCGGCATTCTCGGTAGTCGATTGATCCGCGCCGGTGATTGGCGCAGACGCTGGTGCCGTCGATGTAGTTGTTCACCGATAGCCATTCCGCCAGGTAGTTCGTGCCGCCGTTCCAGCTCTTGATCCACTTGGATGTATGCTCGCGGCTTACCTGGGTTTGTCGCTGCTGTGTCTGCTGGGGTGCTTGGGCTATGCGATGGGTTGCAGGTGGTGTGTAGGTGCTGGCCGGCTGCTTGGGCGTGTAGTTCTTGTCACTGAACACGTTCTGCGAACTGGCAATCGCCCTCGCCTTTTCTTCCTCTGTCCACTCCATCGAGGCGTATGGCTGAGGCTGGCTTACCGGCTCGTATGCAACCCGTTGCGCGGGTGGATCGACGGGGATAGATGGCAGCCTTATAGGCTCTTCCGGCTCGCTGTAGGGCTGTGGCGCCGGTTGCTGGCTGAACAGGGGTTTGCCCTCTACGTGGATCGCCTGCTTGAGCTGATCCACATTGATCACGATTGGCTTGGCAAACAACGCGATCACGCCCCAGGTAATCGCGGAGCCCACGCCCAGGATGGCCACCATTCGCCATGGGCCGGGCTTTTTCTTTCTGCGTAGATAGCCTGGTGCGTCTTCCCAGTCAGACTTCATCTTGCCTCCTTGCTTGGCCCGAAAGTAAATCGGGCAATTTCACTAAGCCATAATCTATATCTTCTCGAAATTTACTAAAACATCAAATTTCTGAAACGCCCGCCCCCCTATTGACACAGGAAGAAATTGCCCGCGCTCCATCTTCATAGAGGCTTGATGTAATTCGCAAACTCGCTTGGCCAAATTCAATCCTAACCCCTGCCCTTCGTACCCAACAGAATTCTTACCTCTAAACTCCCTATCAAATAAAAAATCCATTTCCTCATCAGAAACAGGAGGCCCATAAGAAGAGATCCTTACATCCAAACTATCATATCCGTGCTCCTCGAAGTACACATCAACATTGTAACCAGGCGGACTATATTTGACGGCATTCTGCAAAATTACAAAGGGAAGCATGTCAAACACGGATAGAGCCCTAGTACTCATGTGGGACTCTCCATGAAAATCAACAGACAGCTTTTTGTCGCTAATTAGAGGTCTTAAAAGGTAGCGAGACTTATCAAATTTCTTATAAACCACCGCATCATAGCGCACCTGCTTTGTGACAACCGCAGGATTAATTTCTATGTCTGTATAAGCAAGCCTCGCTGACAACACCCCACTGGCATGCAATATATTTTCAGACAATTCCTTACCCCTCGCAGAAACATGTGTATCTTGAGAGAGATTTTCTGATCTATCAGAAATTATTGCACTAAAAAGCCTAACCTCATGCAAAGTACTATTTAATATAGATCGCAGCTCGTAATTTTCTCTCTCAAGCCTTAATATTTTCTCGGAGGTCTTCTCGGGCCTCTTTTCATCTAGCCTGTAGCTAAATCGCTTCCTTGCCGCGCCTTCCATCAACTAAATACCCCCTTTATCCCCATTGCAATAGTAGTGGCCGCAAACTTAACTATTAGCGACTTTATTTCTGGACTGAGCGCACCAGCTGCCTTATCGGTGGCGATTCTATCTGGCTTACCATCGAGTATACCTTTGATATACGCCTGCTCTAATTTAAAAATATCATAGCCATCAACCCCTTCTGCCGACAGCCTATTTCTTAGCTTCATCCATCTCAACCTAGGATTACCCAGCTCTTTCAAGGCGCCTTCAAGTTTATCCTGCCAGAGGTCAATACTTGTATCTTTTGGAAATATAACATCAGCCGCAGTCAGACTTCCATCTATATATTGATTTTGCGTTGAGTATTGAATTAAGAACTTATCAGGGTAGTGCTTCCTTATTTCTTTTAATACATAGAACCCACCACTATTTGAATTCGGCCTAAATGTTCTTCCAATCCCTCCAATATCGCACGCAACAATTGGATACGGCTCAGCTGTCTCTATAGTTTCTATATCTCTAAGATCCCGTATTACAAATCCCGACCTTCGTAGCGTATCAACCATAATCGGTGGATTATCATCTATGACTAAAACCTGAAATTTCGCCTTCAGCTCTAAAATAGGAGTATTCCCTGAGTCGATTGACTGCAGCCGAAGGGGGTTGCCTAATTCCAGATACATTATCCTCACCTTTCATCATGAGAAGACGATCAACTCAATGCCAAGCATATTAAGTTTGTCGGGCATACCAGCGCCTAGCTACCTCCGTTGTAATCGCTATCCCGCGTTTTGACTGGGCAAGTTTGAATTGGCCTGGTCATATTCAGGGCTTGTTTGCCCTGCATCTGGGGCAATTTTCCCGCTAGCCAGCCACAGAGCGTATTGAGGATAAACCTCAACTAGTACGTCTATTTCTTCTGTGCTTACTCGTACTGCCCCTTTGCTCACACTTTTCCAGCGCTCGTAGTCACCGCCATAGGCGCTGGCCTTCTTGGGGCCAAGCTTTTTAATCAATAGGCGAACCCTATCAGCAGCCCTTTCCATATAGAAATCTTTTTTCCAGAGAAATTGTTGCTCTATCTGGCGGACGGGTTAATAATTCCCCCAGAGAAGTATTTACTCCAATAGCTATTTATAGCTAATGGCACGAATAGTGACGGAACGAGCATGGAACTGGAAGAGCTGGAACCTTCGAAGCTGATAGGCCCGCAATAGGACGTGGAAACGTCGAGTACTGGGCCGACCGAAACGGCCTGACCTACGGCACCGCGCGTGCCTGGGCAATGAAAGGCGTTCTCCCACCGTAAAGCTAGGCAAGCGCCGCATGGTCAACAGCGCCCTGCTCCGCACCTGGCTGCTGGAGCTGACTGCGCGCCCGTATTGGGATATTCAGGCGACAGCGCCTGAAGCCTCGATATAAGGCAACGTCCATTCGCCCCTGTCAGGAAGCTGCGTGTACGCACCCTGTGTACGCATGGCGTTTAAAAAGTGATGGGCCAGAAAAGCAAAAACCCCTGCAGGTTTCCCTGCAGGGGCTTTGCGAAAGTGGCGGTGAAGAAGAGATTCGAACCCGTTTCAGTAGCGTATCAATCCGTGCCAAACCCGCTCGTTACTGGCTTTCGGCTCCTGCTACCGGCCCGATTCGTCGCTATTCGGCACTATGATTTCGACACTTTTTCGACACATCACACGTACTCATCGTGCCACCCAGACCTCTAAGTGGAGGCTTGCCTTGACACCTTATTCAGCATGCAGCTCAGAATAGCTTAGCCTGTTTACTTGAGAATACAGTTCTATCTATCGACCAAAAATCCATAAGGCAAAGCAGCATACTTTTCAGTTCAACAGAAGATGTCTGATGGGAGGAAAACTCTCTCTGCATAGCAAGCTGCTCAAACTCTTTGGCAACTGCGAACAGCCCTCTTGCCACATCCGGCCTAGAAAAGTAATTGCTTAGTATATCTGCCTGAATTTCTTTTAATTGAAGATTTACGCTCGATTTAACTTGCCTTGCAGCCACTTCATTTCCGGGAACATGCTCTCTCAGCAGGCCCATTGCAACGTCTAAAACCTTATCTAGCCCTGCCTTTCCCCTTGAGCCATAAATAAAGCCTTCTTCCAGCATCGCGCAACGCTCTGGTTGCTCAAAAAAAGAAAGGTCCTTCAATAAATAATCAACCGCGAGCGCAACAAAAGAACAAACAAGATATAAACACCTTAGAGCATTCTCTTGCTGCGGCTCGTTAGAAATTGCACTCTCTGCAAAAAACCTCGCCTGATTCAACCACTCATTGCAGTTATCAAAACTCAGACCTCTTGCCAAGAGACTTTTGCAATTTCTAATTCGCCCTTTCCAATCGCCGTCATATTTACCTAAGCTATACTTATTGAGCCCTTCAAAAAATTCCTCATCACTCAGCCTTGAAGGATTCCTAGCTTTAGGGTCACCCAGCCTAGACAAAAATGAGCCGTCCAGCACAACAATATCTAATTTTTTTCCAAAGTCTTTTACTTCTTGCCTCTTGTCGGTAGTTGCAACAATCGCTTTTGTGGAACCTGTCGCTTCCTTCAAGCCCTTTATCCAGAAAATCCTTTCTATAGCCTGTGGCGTTTTTTTATTTTTAGAGTCTACAATGGTTATCTCACGAGAAACTGAAGACGCCCTACTATACAACCAAATGTCAATATCAGTAACATCAAAGCCTTCATATGTAAAAGGCACACCTCTGACGACATAGTAGCCAGCCTTCAGGAAATAGGCTCTAAGTAGCTCTTCGATTCCAAATCCCTTGTTTAAATTTACACCCCTAACCATTAGACAGCTCCAGTCCGAAGTGCGGATAAGATGTCATTTGTCGACTTTGGACTAGAAGCAACCTGCTTTCGCCTAATGACTACACGATTAACTTCTGGCCCGTTAAATCTAGTTACAGCAGCGCTTGGAAGAATAGATAAAGAGTGCTCACTAACATCTCCCTTTTTGATCGCCTCCAACGCCAACTCGCCGACTTCTTTTTTGAGAAGTTTAAGCATTGGCCCAGTGCGCCCCTTCTTGCTCCCCTGATATACTTTCACTACGCCTTTCATCTCAAGGATTCTGTAGTCCTGTGCAATAGCATCTACAGGGCCAACGCTCTCCCCCCTTACTAGAGCACCTAGCAGAGCCTCTACCATACGGATCTGCCCACGAGCGTAATTACTCTTCGTAATACCATAAGTAATGGAGCTCAAGAAGGCTTTGGCAAGATCAAGAGCATCATCAACCATTGAGTTGCTGAATTTTGAAAATGCTGACGGCAAGGTTACAAAGCCAGCATTTACGCTATCATTACTCACAACGCTAATATCAAATATACCTACCGCGCAAGTTTTCTGAAACAAAGGCAAGCCAAGCATTTTTTGCGCGGACTCTACGTCTATACACGCCTTTTTCTTCAATAACTCATTGAAGTCATTGAAACTAGCCATTTCCGCGGGGCTAAGAGAATTCATAACAGCTACGATCTTATCTGCAGTCCCCCTGCGAAATAGATTTCCATTAAAGAGCAGCTTTTGCTCTTTACCATACTGCTCCGACTCAACAAACCCTATCTGATCACAATCAAACAGTAGCTGATCTGATTCAGCACGCGCTAGTTTGTGCTCATCTGAAATCTTTAACAAAGCTTCCTTAGAATCCACAGGACTAAAAGATGCTAGCTCAGCCAAAGCTATTGCTGCTTCCTCTGTCTGTGTAGGCTCAAGATTATTGAACACATCAGTTGTGTGTTGAAGTACTGTCGCAGCTGTTACCCCATATACCGCTACAGCCCCAGATGCGGAAACATCAATTAACTCTTGTGATCTTAAGCGGTCTAACAGGGTTGGCAGCTCAAGCATGACATTAATGCTAGATGCTTTTGCCAAGGCCTCTAATCGCGAGCGATCAATAGTTAGCTCATCATCAGCCGAGATTGCGGACAATAGAACGCCCGACTTTCCTGCTACATATGTCTTTTCATAGCCTTGCTGATTAACAACACCTTGCAATTTGTTTGTGTGATGAATCAGCCAGGCACCTTTGGTTTTTTTGTCCATACGCCCTCCCTGCGCAATAGCAGTACTATAAATTAATTATTATGAGTCGAAGCATTATCAAAACGCAGGCTAAAAGGTAATCGATAGCGCTGTAACATCCTCGACCTCCACCTTATACCCAGCGTCTTTTAACTCGCCCGTAGCCTTAGAAATTAAATTCTCAAATTCTTCATCAGACATACCCACGTCCAACTGAAAATCTTCAAGACCCACTAATGCTTCGCTATGCCCCATTTTTATTGCCCTGGATATAGCCTCAATCGCTCTCTTTTTTATCTGCTCAGGGATTGCCGCTCTTGCCATAAGCGCTAGTTCTTTAGCTCGCTTTGCTGGCAATAGGCCAATCGATGATGAGTCAGCAACAAAGCTCGATTGAATGCGTGCAACCAGCTCCGCGTTAAGCGATCTGCCTGATGATTTTGCTGCCTGCTCTGCTTGAGCACGAAGCTCTTGTGGCATGCGTAGCTTGAATTGTGGGTCTTCTCTGCTCATGCGCTGATCATGTACCACGGTGGTCTTGACGACAATGGAACCACCGTGGTTCTATTGTCATGGGATCACGGTGATCCCATGACAGTGGATGGATCAGCATGTCTCTAGAAGACTTAGACACAGCTAAGGTTGTTGGCCCGCAACAGGACGTGGAAACCGTCGAGTCCTGGGCCGACCGTAACGGCCTGACCTACGGCACCGCGCGTGCCTGGGCAATGAAAGGCGTTCTCCCCACCGTAAAGCTAGGCAAGCGCCGCATGGTCAACAGCGCCCTGCTCCGCACCTGGCTGCTGGAACAGGAGTGGACGGCATGATCCGCCAAACCTCCGGCCTCCCAGGTGAGGGCATGACTTATGAACCTCTCCCGATACCTGCACCAGCCGCACCCCGAGGGCTGCGACTGCTCTGTGTGCTGGTCCCGACGCGAAATGGCTCGCCCCGCAGCCTGCCCGTCCACACCCTGCACCGAGTGCCGCCCCGTGTCGGTCCTAAAGGTCGATGGACGCTGGAAGCTGACGCCTGCCTCCATCTGCGCGAAACACACCCCAGGCAACCGACCGCCCAGGTATTGGCACGTTGTGCACGACACCGGCAAACCAACGCCCTTCGTGCCCCTGCGCGAACCGTTCGAACTGGTGGGGTGAGCGCATGACCGTTTCCTTCCGCACTGGCCGCTATCTGGTCGCCCTGCTCTGGCACACCGCCCCTTACGTGGTGCTCGGCATGTTCATCAGTTCCTTTGTGTATGCCGTGTTTGTCGTCCAGCTCACGGCCTCTTTCAAAGAAGAGCTGCAGCAGGTCCTGACCGCCGCCCAACAG
Organism: Pseudomonas sp. UBA7530; assembly: GCF_002479365.1. Taxonomy (NCBI): domain Bacteria; kingdom Pseudomonadati; phylum Pseudomonadota; class Gammaproteobacteria; order Pseudomonadales; family Pseudomonadaceae; genus Pseudomonas; species Pseudomonas sp. UBA7530. The sequence goes on along the minus strand of NZ_DLMS01000001.1, from coordinate 1,633 downwards.
TGCGCCCCCAGCGATCCGGCCAACGCCGCCGATGCTGAACAGGTCAAGGGCCGCGCTCCCGGCTCGTCGGATCACGCTTCACCGATCCGGCGAACGGAAGCACGGGCGGAGCGCACCCTTGAACACCCACCACCCTGAATAGCCTCCGCTCGTGAGTGTGGGGCAGCTCCACCGCCCCGCGCTCCCGAGCCCTCGGCGGCAAGAGTGGGATGACAAGGGCAAAGCCCTTGGTGTTATCCAGATTAATGATCAAAAGTTAATTATCGACAAAGTTAAAAGTTTCATTGCGTCACTATTCGGCTCAATAAGTTTTAACCAATGATATTTATGCAAGAGTGATTTTTTAGCTTTTCAGTAGCGTATAAATAGGTACACAAACCCGTTGCAAGCCGCGTAATTCCTGGCAGTGAAGAACTAAATAAGTTCCTCTGCCTGGGCTAACTCGGCCCGCATAAAGGTAAACCGCGCAATAACGCGCAACTTAAATGAGGAAACACAACATGGCACGCACCACTATGGAATTGGCATTCATCAGCGCTGAGCGCGTCCAGTTCGACAACGTAAAGCTCGTCAAACTGTTCTTCGGTGACGAGCCCGATGGCGAAAAAGACCTCGGCGTTTCGCTCATGTCCATGAACGTTGCCGAAGACGTCTTGGACGAAGTGTGGGAGGCCTGCAAGGGCTTCGACGTACTCGAAACCGTCCGCGTAACCGCTGAGATCGAGCGCGGCTCCAAGAACGCAGGCAAGTTCATCGTCCTGCACGTCGAGTCGGCCAAGCCGGCTCAGGCCAACAAGCCGGCCCCGCAAGCCACCCAACAACAGCCCAAGCCGACCGGCACCCAGCCGGAACCGGCCAAGGCCTAACGGGAGGGCGCCGCCGTGCTGATCGTTGATCGCGTGCTGTGTGACTGCTGTGGGCAGCCCATGGGCCAGCTCTACAACCAGTCCGCCCCCCAGCCCGACCTGCTGCCCGATCTGAACAAGGCGCCCGCCCTCGTGATCTGCCCCGACTGCATCGCCATGGCTGAGGTCGTCCGCGACCCCAGCCAGGCCGAGTAAGGGGGCGCCATGAATTTCATTGTGTGCGAAGGCGTATGGGAGAGCGCAGGCCAGACCCCGGTTTGTGTCGGCACCCTCTCAACCGTCGCGCTCAGTGAGATAAGCCCGACCGGGCTAACCGCTGAAGACCATGCACAGATCCGCGAACACGCCCTAGTGCTGTTCGCCATCGTCTTCGGCGCTCTCGTGCTGAAAAAGGCACTCAACCTGTAGGAGACACACCTATGCAAAACCTGAAAGTCCTGCGCCGTTCCCTCGGTGCTTCCGCAGCTGTTGGCCTGCTGGCCATGCAGCAAGCCCACGCCGCCCTCCCGACCGGCGTGACCACTGCCCTCACTGATGCGCAGGCCGATGGCGTCGAGGTCGCGGGCATCGTCCTGGGCGTGATCATCGCGATTGCCGCCTTCAAGTTCATCCGCCGCGCGCTGTAAGGCCGGCTGCAACCAACCAGCCCGGTAACTCGTTATCGGGCTTTTTCACATAAGGGCTTTTCATGGACGCCAACATGCTGACCACCATCATCATTGTCATGGCGTTCTGGGCTCTGTTTTTTGGGCGGGTTTGAGATGGTT
>NZ_DLMS01000002.1:0-76234 GCF_002479365.1 Pseudomonas sp. UBA7530 | reverse complement strand
GACCTGCTGGGCCGCAAGGTGCTGATGACTCAGGGCGGTGCCCTGAAGAACTTCACCAAGATCGTGCACAAGTTCTGCCAGGCCAACGAAGGCAACGATTCCGTCAAGGAATTCGTCGAGCCGCTGGCCAAGCTGAACAAGGAGTGGGGCGACGTCACCATGAAGATCGGCATGGCGGCGATGAAAGATCGCGAGGAAGTCGGTGCCGCTTCGGTGGACTACCTGATGTACTCCGGCTACGCCTGCCTGGCCTACTTCTGGGCCGACATGGCACGCCTGGCTGCCGAGAAGCTGGCTGCCGGCACCGGCGACGAGGCTTTCTACAAGGCCAAGCTGCAGACCGCGCGCTTCTACTTCGCACGTATCCTGCCGCGTACCCGCGCGCACGTCGAAGCCATGCTGTCCGGCGCCAACAATCTGATGGAGATGGACGAAGAGCATTTCGCTCTGGGCTTCTAAGACCCTGTTTATGATCTGCTGCGCGTCGGCCCTGCTGCGTTAAAAACAGGCTCGGACTGCTCATTTACAGCTCGTAAACTCCGCGTCCTCGCCTGTTTTTGCCTTGCATGGCTCTAGCTCGCGAGATCGTAAACAGGCTCTATAGCCATCTTCTTCGGTTGAACACGAACGCCGCCCTCAGGGGCGGCGTTTGTGTTTTTGCGCCGTATTAAAGGGAATGTCGCATCCTGTCGCTGTTTTCAGTGATTGAAGCAGGCAAAATGCCTTCATCTTTCGCCAAGGATGTCAGTGTGATCCGCTTGGCCAATCTGCGCCTCAGTCACTTCTTCTCCTCGCTGCCCTTGCTGGTCGGTGCGTTGGTGGCTGCACGCTTGCCGGTGTTGAGCGAGTTCTTCATCTCGCTGTTCAACGTGCTGCCGACCTTGCTTTTGCTGCTCGGTGGCGCCTTCTGCCTGGTCTATGGCCGTCAGCGCGAGGTGTTCCTGCTGCTGGCGCTGTATGTCGGTTATTTCCTGCTCGATACCCAGATCGATCACTTTCGCGACAATGGCCAGGTGCGTGACGATGCGGCCTTGGTCTTTCATCTGATCTGCCTTCTGTTGCCCCTTCTTTACGCCCTCTACGGCTGTTGGGAGGAGCGTTCGCACTTGGCCCAGGACTTGTTCGCCCGCGCCCTCGTGTTGCTGGCAGTCAGCGCGGTGGCCGTTGGGCTGGCGCGCCGTTATCCGCAGGGCATCGCCGACTGGCTGGCGCAGATTCACTGGCCTTCGCTGCATGGCGCCTGGATGAATCTGGCCCAGCTGTCCTACCTGGCCTTCCTGCTGGCCTTCATCGCATTGCTGACGCAGTACCTGCGCCGCCCACGTCCGCTGCATGCGGCACAACTGGTGGGGCTGTTCGGCCTGCTGTGGATGCTGCCGCAGGTATTCATCCTGGCCAACGCGCTGCAGGTGATGATCAGCCTGGTGATGCTCATGCTGGTGGCTGCCGTTGCCCACGAGGCCTACCAGATGGCCTTCCGTGACGAGCTGACCGGGCTGCCGGGACGGCGTGCGCTCAATGAGCGCCTGCAGCGCCTGGGACGCGATTATGTGATCGCCATGGTCGACGTCGACCACTTCAAGAAATTCAACGACACCCACGGCCACGACGTCGGCGACCAGGTGTTGCGCCTGGTCGCCAGCCAGTTGCGCAAGGTCGGTGGTGGCGGCAAGGCCTATCGCTACGGTGGCGAGGAATTCACCCTGCTGTTTCCCGGCAAGAGCGTGGAGCAATGTCTGCCGCACATGGAGGCGGTGCGTCTGGCCATCGAGCAGTACCGCATGCAGTTGCGCGACAAGCAAAGCCGGCCGCGCGATGACCGCGAGGGCAAGCAGCGCCGCGCCGGCAAGGCCGCTGGCGAGGTATCGGTGACCGTGAGCATGGGCGTGGCCGAGCGTCAGAGCGAGCAGCGCAACCCGCAGGAAGTGATCAAGGAAGCGGACAAGGCCCTGTACAGCGCCAAGGCGGCCGGGCGCAATTGCATCCGTAGCGCCGGGCAGCGGCGCGGCGCCGTGAAGCTCGCACCGGGGCGCGAGTAGGCCTCGGCAGACCAGCGGTTACGGCCATTTTCGGGCGTCCGGCAGGGCGGCTTTCCAATCAGCTAGTTGCTGACTTTTCGTGAATCAATGGTCACAACACGACCCTATGTGTCCGTAAAGTTGTTCAAGTAAACTCGGCCCTCTCACGTAAGTCCGTTTTTGAGGATGTGTCATGGCCGATTACAAAGCCCCCCTGCGCGACATGCGCTTCGTGCTCAATGAAGTATTCGAAGTCTCCAAGCTCTGGGCCGAGCTGCCAGCCCTGGCCGAACTGGTGGACGAAGACACCGCCAACGCCATTCTCGAAGAAGCCGGCAAGGTCACCGCTGGCAGCATCGCCCCGCTGAACCGCAGCGGCGACGAAGAAGGCTGCTCCTGGGATAACGGCGCGGTGAAAACCCCGGCCGGCTTCCCCGAGGCTTATCGCACCTACGCCGAGGGCGGCTGGGTCGGCGTTGGCGGTTCGCCGGAGTTCGGCGGCATGGGTATGCCCAAGGTGATCGGTGCCCAGGTCGAGGAGATGGTCAACTCGGCCAGCCTGTCCTTCGGTCTGTACCCGATGCTGACCTCCGGCGCCTGCCTGTCGATCCTCAACCACGCCAGCGAAGAACTGAAGGCGCAGTACCTGCCGAACATGTATGCCGGCGTCTGGGCCGGCTCCATGTGCCTGACCGAGCCGCACGCCGGCACCGACCTTGGCATCATCCGCACCAAGGCCGAGCCACAGGCCGACGGCAGCTACAAGATCAGCGGCACCAAGATCTTCATCACCGGCGGCGAGCACGACCTGACCGAGAACATCATTCACCTGGTGCTGGCCAAGCTGCCGGACGCACCGGCCGGGCCGAAGGGCATCTCGCTGTTCATCGTGCCGAAAGTCATGGTCAATGCCGACGGCTCGCTGGGCGAGAAGAACGCCCTGGGCTGCGGCTCGATCGAGCACAAGATGGGTATCAAGGCCTCGGCCACCTGCGTGATGAACTTCGACGGCGCCACCGGCTATCTGGTCGGTGAAGTGAACAAGGGCCTCAACGCCATGTTCACCATGATGAACTACGAGCGCCTGGGCGTCGGCATCCAGGGCCTGTCGCTGGGCGAGCGCAGCTACCAGAGCGCCATTGAGTACGCCCGCGAGCGTATCCAGAGCCGCGCACCGACCGGCCCGGTCGCTAAGGACAAGGCCGCCGACCCGATCATCGTGCACCCGGACGTGCGCCGTATGCTGCTGACCATGAAGGCGCTGAACGAGGGCGGTCGCGCCTTCTCCAGCTACGTCGCCATGCAGCTCGACACCGCCAAGTACAGCGAGGACAAGGACACTGCCAAGCGCGCTGACGAGCTTGTCGCCCTGCTGACGCCGGTGGCCAAGGCCTTCCTCACCGACATGGCGCTGGAAACCACCGTGCATGGCCAGCAGATCTTCGGCGGCCACGGCTTCATTCGCGAGTGGGGTCAGGAGCAGTTGGTGCGAGACTGCCGCATCACCCAGATCTACGAAGGCACCAACGGCATCCAGTCGCTGGATCTGGTCGGGCGCAAGATCGTCGGCAGCGGCGGTAGCTACTACAAGCACTTCGCCGACGAGATCAAGGGCTTCGTCGCCTCGGCCGATGCCAATCTCGATGAGTTCACCAAGCCGCTGGCCGCCGCCGTGCAGAATCTCGACGAGTTGACTGCCTGGGTACTGGATCGATCGCAGAGCAACCCCAACGAGATCGGCGCCGCTTCGGTCGAGTACCTGCAGGCCTTCGGCTACACCGCCTATGCCTATATGTGGGCCCTGATGGCACGCGCCGCGCTGGGCAAGGAAACGCAGGACGAGTTCTATGCCAGCAAGCTGGGCACCGCGCGCTTCTACTTCGCCCGCCTGCTGCCGCGTATTCACTCGCTGAGCGCGTCGGTCAAGGCCGGTAGCGGGTCGTTGTACCTGCTGGATGCCGCGCAGTTCTAAGCGCGTTTGGCTGTACCGAAAGCCCCGGCCCCGTGCCGGGGCTTTTGCATCTGGACCTCCAGTGCGTGCAGCGGAGCCGCGTGGTCGTGACGCTTGTAGCCCGGATGCAAGCCGGGAGTAAGGCCGGGATCGGCCCCGGATTTTATCCAGGCTACGGTACTGTCCACTCAAGGCTCACGCGCTTGGCTCCCCTCTCCCATTTATGGGAGAGGGGTTGGGGGAGAGGGCTGATAACCCCGTCAATCTGACAGCTTCCCCTCTCCGAATGCGGCCCGTCCTAACTTTCTTCCCAAAGGGCTTACGGTACTGCGGTCGAAGGAGTACAGGCTCGCCGGTCATTTCGCTGTCATTGCCGCCCGCTAGCCTTGCACGACCAGAGGCAATCACTCAGCAGGAGCCGTCATGACCGACCAGATGCACAGCTCGTTACAGGCCTACGAGCAACTTCTACAGGCCGAATTTCAGGACAGCCTCGACGAAGAGCTGGAGATGGAGCTGGACGATGCGTGCATGGATGACCTCGTCGCCCGGGCCGATCACGGCGGGCCGATGACCAGCGATCTGTCGCGTCGCGAGTATTTTTCCGAGCTGCTGCGCCTGCAGGGCGAACTGGTCAAGCTGCAGGACTGGGTGGTGCACAACCAGCTCAAGGTCGTGGTGCTGTTCGAGGGGCGCGACGCCGCCGGCAAGGGCGGGGTCATCAAGCGTGTCACCCAGCGTCTCAACCCCCGTGTCTGCCGGGTCGCGGCACTGCCGGCACCAAATGATCGTGAGCGCACCCAGTGGTACTTCCAGCGTTACGTGTCGCACCTGCCGGCCGCCGGCGAAATGGTGCTGTTCGACCGCAGCTGGTACAACCGCGCCGGCGTGGAGAAGGTCATGGGCTTTTGCACCGATGCCGAGTACGAGGAGTTCTTCCGCTCGGTGCCGGAGTTCGAGCGCATGCTGGTGCGCTCGGGCATTCTGCTGATCAAGTACTGGTTCTCCATCACCGACAATGAGCAGAACCGCCGTTTCCTGGCGCGTATTCACGACCCGCTCAAGCAGTGGAAGCTGAGCCCGATGGACCTTGAGTCGCGGCGGCGCTGGGAGGCCTACACCCAGGCCAAGGAAGTGATGCTTGAGCGCACCCATATCGAAGAGGCGCCTTGGTGGGTCGTGGAAGCGGACGACAAGAAGCGTGCGCGCCTCAACTGCATCGCCCACCTGCTCAGCCAGATCCCCTACCAGACGGTGCCGCGCACCCAGGTGGAGCTGCCGACGCGAGTTTACAACCCGGACTATCTGCGGATGCCGGTGCCGGACAGCATGCTGGTGCCATCGCTCTACTGAGGCTGCGATGCTGCGCGCCTGGCGCGCAGCATGAGATTACCGGGGCGCTGCGTTGGCAGCCCCCGGTGGAGGAGAGTCAGGGTGCCTTGCTCAGGGCTTCCATGCTGTGGCGATAACTGTCGCGCGCCAGCGGCATATAGCCGGTGAAATGAATCCAGCCAGGCAGGCCTTCGAGGAAGTGGGCCAGAAAGCGCCCCAGCAGCGGTTTATCCGCCAGGCTGCGTTGGCTGACATAGAGGAATAGCGGGCGTGTCAGCGGCTGGTACTGGTTCTGCGCGACCGTCTCCAGGGTCGGGAAGACCGCGCCGTTGCCGGCATCCACCGCGACCAGTTTCAACGTGTCCCAGTGCCGGTGGTAGGCGCCGATGCCGAAGAAACCGAGGGCGTTCGGCTCGGCGGCGATGGCGTTGGCGAGAAACTCTTCGTCCTCGCTGGCCTTATAGTCCTGGCGACTGCTGTGGGTGGTGCCGACGATGGCCTGTGTAAAAACATCGTAGGTACCGGAATCCTGGCCGCGGCCGAACAGCACGATCGGCCTATCCGGCCACTCCGGGCGAAGGTCGCGCCAGCTGTTGAGCTTGTTCTCGGCCGACGGCGACCAGAGCTTTTTCAGCTCATCGACGCTGAGGTCACCGACCCAGGTGTTGGCAGGGTTGACCACCACGGCGATCGAATCCATCGCCAACGGCACGACACGAAAGTCGACGCCGTTGGCCTTGCACTGGGCCTGTTCCTCGGCGTTGATTTCCCGCGAGGCGTTGCTGATATCGGTCTCGCCCGCGCAGAAGCGGCGAAAGCCTGCCGCCGTGCCGGAGAACTTCACTTCGATCTGAGCGGCCTGCGCGCTGCGCTCGAAGCGCCGAACGGCCTCGCGGGTTAGTGGAAAGACCGTGCTGGAGCCGTCGACGCGCAGCTCGGTTGCGTCTGAACTCGCCGAGAGCGCCTGCCCACAGGCGGCCAGCAGGGAGGCAAAAGCGACGCCGGTAGCCAGGCCCTTGCCGAGGGAAAGTTGGATCGTCACGGAATCACCCCTTGGGCTTGCGCCATTCCTGTTTCAGCGAGATCCAGAACAGCTGCAGGCTGCTGAGTTTGGTGTCGACGGCATCGATGTAGTCGTCGAGTTGCTCGATCTGCTCGTGCTGAGCCTTTTCCTCCACTTCCATCCCGGCCAATTGCGCTTCGAGGTCGTTGAGGGTCTCACGCAGTTCATGGATACGCTGTTGAGTTTCCTGGCGATTGCGTTGATGTTTCATGACGACTCCTTGGCAGGGCTCAGAGCTGGGTGATACCGATCAGCAGGAGGGGTAGGGCGAAAAACAGGCCGGCGATGTAGGCGACCACGTAGAGTTTGCTGCGCTGCGCCAGCGTGGCCAGGCCCTCGGCGATCATCGGCGGCACGCCGCGCAGGAAGGGCAGGGCGTAGATGATCAAAATGCCCATCAGGTTGAACAGCAGGTGCACCAGGGCGATCTGCATGGCGACTTCCGCCGTCGGACCGGTGATCGCGGTGGCCGCCAGCAGAGCGGTTACGCACGTGCCGATGTTGGTTCCGAGGGTGAAGGGGTAGACTTGCTTGAGGCTGAACACGCCGCTGCCGGCCAGCGGCACGATCAACGCCGTGGTGGTCGAGGACGACTGCACCAGCACGGTGATCACGGTGCCCGAGGCGATCCCGGAGAGCGGGCCGCGACCGACGCTGGCGTGCATGATGTCCTTGGCGCGGCCGACCATCACCTTGCGCAGCACCTTGCCGATGGCCGTGACCACGAACAGGATCATCGCCACGCCGATCAGGATCAGCGCGACGCCGCTCCACATCGCGCCGGGCAACCAGCTGACGCTGGCGCCCAGCACATCCGAGGCGGGCGAGAGCAGGGTCTTCATGAAATTGACGCTCTTCATGTCAACGCTGGCGTCGCTTACCAGCAGGCCGGCGAGCGATTCGGACATGCGCTGCAGCGGCTGAAAGAGCAGCTCCAGCGGTAGCAGGATGGTCACCGCGGTGATGTTGAAGGCGTCGTGCACGGTGGCAGCGGAGAAAGCGCGACGAAACTCTTCGCCACTGCGGATGTGGCCGAGGCTGACGATGGTGCTGGTCAGCGAGGTGCCGATATTGGCGCCCATGATCAGCGGGATGGCGATGGGGATCGGCAGGCCGCCGGCGACCATGCCGACGATAATCGAGGTCACCGTGCTCGAACTCTGGATCAGCGCGGTGGCCACCAGGCCGATCATCAGGCCGACCAGCGGGTTGGTGGCGAAGGCGAACAATTCGCGGGCGTTGTTGCCAGTGGCGGCCTTGAAGCCGTCGCCAATGGCCCCGACACCGGCCAGCAGCAGGTAGATAAGCGCTACTACCAGCAACCATGAAAGCCACTGGCGCGTGGCCGGTAGCGAGGGCTGTGCTGGCAGTGCATCAGCATTGGTGGTCATAAGCCTTATCTCCCTGAGGGCAGCGAATGGCGCGATGCTGGCAGCGCAGGGTTAAGATTTGATGACCGCTCAGCTACCGCCGGTCTCGTGTTGCAGCCAGCCCAGGTACAGCAGCGCCGGCTGCGCGGCCTGCAGCACCAGCGCGCCGGGCATGCGCTCCAGCAGCAAGCCCTGGCCGCCTTTCAGCACGTGCCTTTCGCCGTCGGGTAGTTGGCAGTCGATGCCCGCGCTGTTCTGGCACCAGAGCAGCATCAGCTCGGCATCGTTTTCCACCTCCTGCCGCCCATGCAGGCTCAGCGGGGCGAGGCGATGGCGCCAGGCGCCGCGGCGGGTCATCAGATTGAGATCGGTGACCGGGCCGTCGCTCAGCGTCGCGCTTATCGCCTCCTCACCGGCGAAGCTCGCCACCGCAGCGCCGGCGTGCAGGTTCTCGATGCGCCCGTCACCGCCCTGCAGGCGCAGCCCTGCGCCACTCAGCAGTGCCAGGCTGCGATCGATGCCAACGAAGGCGGAAAACGGACCCGCCATAGCGACCCGCGCACTGCTGATACGCCACTGAAAATCCTCCAGCCCGGCACCCGGTGGCGCGATGGCCAATTCCAAAGTTTCACCGCCGCCGTTCTTCCAGGGCATGGCGCGGGCGGTGGCGAGATCGAGTCGAACACAGGGCATGGGTGCTCCAAATGTATATACATAAGCGTTGGGCGACGAATGGGAAGCCATCGGCAGCTTCTCCGCATGGTCCCCATTTCATGGGATGCCTGCCTGCAATAGAACGCCTGAACCAGCAAACAGGCTCATGAACTCCGTCAATAGCCTAGATCCGCGAAATGCTTCATGGCTTGACGGCCAGTCGACTCGCTCATATTGTATATACAAAACAAGCAAGGGGAACCCCATGCCGACGCAATCAACTTCGAAACAGCTTTGGCGCGATGTGCAGGTCTTCGATGGCCTGACGCAGCTGGACGAGGCGATGAACGTGTTGGTCGAAGGCGGGCGTATCGCCGGGCTATGGCCGGCGCGCGATTTCGATGAAGCACAGGCTGAGGGCGCGGTTTGCGCCGGTAGCGGCGGGGTGCTGACGCCCGGTCTGGTCGACTGCCACACCCACCTGGTCTATGCCGGCAACCGCGCCGGCGAGTTCGAGCAGCGTCTGGAAGGGGCGAGCTACGAAGAGATCGCCCGCGCTGGTGGCGGCATTCTCAGCAGCGTGCGCGCCACCCGCGCGGCCAGCGAGGACGAACTGATCGCCACCAGCCTGCCGCGCCTCGATGCGCTGCTGGCCGATGGCGTGACCACGCTGGAGATCAAGTCCGGCTATGGCCTGACCGTCGAAGACGAACTGAAGATGCTGCGGGTGGCCCGCCGCCTCGGCGAACTGCGCCCGGTGCGGGTGATCACCACGCTGCTCGGCGCCCATGCTCTACCGTCGGAATATGCCGGGCGCGCCGATGATTACGTGAGCCTGGTCTGCGACGAGATGATCCCGGCCGCTGCCCGTGAACGGCTGGCCGATGCGGTGGACGTGTTCTGCGAGGGCATCGGCTTTTCCCCGGCGCAGTGCGAGCGCATCTATCAGGCGGCTCAGGCTCACGGCCTGGCGATCAAGGCCCATGCCGAGCAACTCTCCAATCTCGGTGGCAGTGCCCTGGCCGCACGTTATGGCGCGCTGTCCGCCGACCATATCGAATACCTCGATGAAGCTGGCGTGCGCGCCATGGCCGAAGCCGGCACCGTTGCCGTGCTGCTGCCCGGCGCCTTCCACGTGCTGCGCGAAACCCAGCTGCCGCCCATCGAGCTGCTGCGCCAGTACGGCGTACCGATGGCGGTGGCCAGCGACGCCAACCCCGGCACCTCGCCGATCTGCATGCCCACGCTGATGGCCAACCTGGCCTGCACCCTGTTTCGCCTCACCCCGCGCGAAGCCCTGGCCGGCATGACCGCCCACGGCGCCTGTGCCCTTGGCCTGCCCGACTTGGGCCGTATCGCCGTCGGCGCGCCGGCGGATCTGTGCCTGTGGGATATCCAGCAACCGGCCGAACTGGCCTACGCGGTGCAGGCCGGGCGTCTGCGCCAGCGCGTGTTCAATGGAGCCATAGTTCATGCTCGCTGATCGTCACTCGATGGCCGCCTGGAGCGGCCGTACCGACCCGGAAACCGACAGCGCGCGCTGGCACCAACGCATCCGCTCCCTTTCCGCCGGTAGCGAGCCAGGCCTGGCCCTGCTCGGTTTCGCCTGCGACGAAGGCGTACGCCGCAACCATGGCCGCGTCGGCGCCGCCGCTGCGCCGCAAAGCGTGCGCAAGGCACTGGCCAACCTGGCCTGGCATCGTCAGGCGCCGGCCTATGATGCGGGTGACGTCATCTGTGAGGATGGCGACCTGGAAGCGGCGCAGGCGCGCTTGGGTCATAACGTCTGCGCGCTGCTGGACGCCGGCCATCTGCCGCTGGTGATCGGTGGTGGGCATGAGGTGGCCTTCGGTAGCTGGTCGGGCCTGGCCGAGCATCTATCCGGCAATCATGCCCCGAAGATCGGCATCGTCAATTTCGACGCCCACTTCGACCTGCGCGACCCAGCCCATGTGCATTCCTCGGGCACACCCTTTGCGCAGATCGCCGAGCAATGCGCCGCACGTGGCTGGCCGTTCCGCTACGCCTGCCTGGGCGTGAGCCGCGCCAGCAACACCCGCGCGCTGTTCGCCCGCGCCGCCGAGCTGAACGTGCTGGTGCACGAGGATCACGAGATTCGCGAGTCGACCCTCGATGCCATCGGCGCCGAGCTGGACGCCTTCGCCGCCGAGTGCGATGCGCTTTACCTGACCCTCGACATCGACGTGCTGCCGGCCTGCGAAGCGCCGGGCGTCAGCGCGCCAGCCGCCCGTGGCGTGCGCCTGGAGCTGCTGGAACCGCTGCTCGAACGGCTCAAGGCCAGCGGCAAGCTGCGCCTGGCCGATCTGGCCGAGCTCAACCCGGAATACGACATCGACAACCGCACCGCCAAGGTGGCGGCGCGGCTGATCCATCTGCTCAGCCTCTGAGCCCGACGCTTTCCCGCACAAAAACAATTACGAGGAAACCCCGATGTTCACCACCGCCCGCAGCGGCCAGGAGCCGCGCTATGTCTGAGTCCCTGCTGCTGAGCGCCGGCGTGTCGCGCCCGCGCGCGCTGGCGCGTCTGCTGGGTTACAGCCTGATCGGCCTGTTGCTGTTCTTCGTGCCGTTCGAGATCGGCGGGCGTTCGACCATCCTCCTCGACCACGCCGCCAGCGCCCTGCAACTGCACGCGCGACCACTGGTGATCAGCGTAGCGCTGCTGTTCATGCTCTACGGTGCGCTGGCGCCCTGGCTCGACGGCAGCTGGCGGCGCAGCCTGACCCACAGGGTATTCAGTGTGCTCAAGGTGTTCGGCCTGCTGATCGGCGTCGCCTATCTGCTGCAGCTCGGCCCGCGGGCGCTGTACCAGCCGGACATGCTGCCGTTCCTGTTCGAGAAGCTGGTGCTCAGCCTGGCGCTGATCGTGCCGCTGGGTTCGCTGGCCCTGGTGTTCCTGATCGGCTTCGGCCTGCTGGAGCTGATCGGCGTGCTGATGCAGCCGGTGATGCGGCCGATCTGGCGCACGCCGGGCAAGTCGGCCATCGATGCCGTGGCCTCCTTCGTCGGCAGCTACTCGGTGGGCCTGCTGATCACCGACCGCATGTACCGCCAGGGCCACTACAGCCTGCGCGAGGCGGCGATCATCGCCACCGGCTTCTCCACCGTGTCGGCGCCGTTCATGGTGATCATCGCCAAGACTCTGGGCCTGATGGGCCAGTGGAACCTGTATTTCTGGAGCGCCATGGCGGTGACCTTCAGCGTCACCGCGATCAGCGCGCGCATCTATCCGCTGTCGCGGCTGCCGTCCGAGTCCAAGCCCGAGGCGCAGCTGCAACCCGGTGAAAGCCGCCTGGGCAGTGCCTGGCGCGCCGGCATGCAGCAGGCCAGCATGGCGCCGTCGCTGGGCTCTGCGCTGCGCGAAACCTTCGTCGATGGCCTGCGCATGACCGCCGCCATCCTGCCGAGCATTCTCGCCGTCGGCCTGCTCGGGCTGCTTGCCGCCAAGTACACCCCGCTGTTCGACGCCCTCGGCGTGCTGCTCTACCCGCTGACCTGGCTGTTCGGCCTGGACGAGCCCATGCAGGTAGCCCGCGCCATGTCCGCCGGCCTGGCGGAGATGTTCCTGCCGGCGATGCTGCTCAAGGACGCTGATGTGCTGGTGAAGTTCGTCACCGCCATCGTCTCGGTCAGCAGCGTGCTGTTTCTCTCCGCCTCGATTCCCTGCGTGCTGGCCACGCGAATTCCCCTGAGCCTGGGCCACCTGCTGCTGATCTGGCTGCAGCGCACCCTGCTCAGCCTGCTGCTGGCCATCCCCCTGGCCTACCTCGCCCAATTTCTGGGTTGGCTCTGACCGCCCACCACTGACCCGTTCCCACAGGAGCCCGCAACATGACCAAGTTCCGCGACACCGAAATCCGCGCCCCGCGCGGCAACACGCTCACCGCCAAGAGCTGGCTGACCGAAGCGCCGCTGCGCATGCTGATGAACAACCTCGACCCGGACGTGGCCGAGAACCCCAAGGAGCTGGTGGTATACGGTGGTATCGGCCGCGCCGCGCGCAACTGGGAGTGCTATGACAAGATCGTTGAGAGCCTGACCAACCTGAACGACGACGAGACCCTGCTGGTGCAGTCCGGCAAGCCGGTCGGCGTGTTCAAGACCCATAGCAACGCCCCGCGCGTGCTGATCGCCAACTCCAACCTGGTGCCGCACTGGGCGAGCTGGGAACACTTCAACGAGCTCGATGCCAAGGGCCTGGCCATGTACGGCCAGATGACCGCCGGCAGCTGGATCTACATCGGCAGCCAGGGCATCGTTCAGGGCACCTACGAGACCTTCGTCGAAGCCGGTCGCCAGCACTACGCCGGCAACCTCAAGGGCCGCTGGGTACTCACCGCTGGCCTGGGTGGCATGGGCGGCGCCCAGCCGCTGGCCGCGACCCTGGCCGGCGCCTGCTCGCTGAACATCGAATGCCAGCAGAGCAGCATCGACTTCCGCCTGCGCAGCCGTTACGTCGACGAGCAGGCCAGCGATCTGGACGACGCCCTGGCGCGCATCGCCAAGTACTGCGCTGAAGGCAAGGCCATCTCGGTCGCCCTGCTGGGCAATGCCGCCGAAATCCTGCCGGAACTGGTCAAGCGCGGGGTTCGCCCGGATATGGTCACCGACCAGACCAGCGCCCACGATCCGCTCAACGGCTACCTGCCGATCGGCTGGAGCTGGTCCGAGTACAAGGATCGCGCAGCCACCGACCCGGCTGGCGTGGTCAAGGCCGCCAAGCAGTCCATGGCCGTGCACGTGCAGGCCATGCTCGACTTCCAGAAGATGGGCGTGCCGACCTTCGACTACGGCAACAACATCCGCCAGATGGCGAAAGAGGAGGGCGTGGCCAACGCCTTCGACTTCCCCGGTTTCGTCCCAGCCTACATCCGCCCCTTGTTCTGCCGCGGCATCGGCCCGTTCCGCTGGGCGGCGCTGTCCGGCAATCCCGAGGATATCTATAAGACCGACGCCAAGGTCAAGGAACTGATCCCCGACGACGCCCACCTGCACCGCTGGCTGGACATGGCCCGCGAGCGCATCGCCTTCCAGGGCCTGCCGGCGCGTATTTGCTGGGTTGGCCTGGGCCAGCGCGCCAAGCTCGGCCTGGCCTTCAACGAAATGGTGCGTTCGGGTGAGCTGAGCGCGCCGGTGGTGATCGGCCGCGACCACCTGGACAGCGGCTCGGTCTCCAGCCCCAATCGCGAGACCGAGGCCATGCAGGACGGCTCCGATGCCGTGTCCGACTGGCCGCTGCTCAACGCCCTGCTCAATACCGCCAGCGGCGCGACCTGGGTGTCGCTGCACCATGGCGGCGGCGTAGGCATGGGTTTCTCCCAGCATTCGGGTATGGTCATCGTCTGCGATGGCACCGACGAAGCTGCCGCACGCATTGCCCGCGTGCTGACCAACGACCCGGGCACCGGCGTGATGCGTCATGCCGATGCCGGTTACCAGATCGCCATCGACTGTGCCAAGGAGCAAGGTCTGAACCTGCCGATGATCGGTTAAGGCACGTTCGCCGCCGGCCCGCTGGGCCGGCGCATCAATCACTGCACGTATCGCGACTTCAGCCATTATTAGGCTCTGCTTCGCCAGGCGCGGACTCACCTCGTGGAAGAACAGAACATGACCACCCTGAACCTGAAACCCGGCCAACTGACCCTGGCCGACCTGCGCGCCGCCTACCAGGCGCCCGTGCACCTGACCCTGGACGCCAGCGCCCATACGGCCATCGACGCCAGCGTCGCCTGCGTCAACCAGATCATCGCCGAGGGCCGCACCGCCTACGGCATCAACACCGGTTTTGGTCTGCTGGCCTCGACCCGCATCGCCAATGCCGATCTGGAAAAGCTGCAGCGCTCCCTGGTGCTGTCGCATGCCGCCGGCATCGGCGAGCCGCTGAGCGATGCCATGGTCCGGCTGATCATGCTGCTGAAGATCAACAGCCTGGCGCGCGGCTTCTCCGGCATCCGCCGCAAGGTGATCGACGCGCTGATCGCCCTGGTCAACGCCGGGGTCTACCCGCATATCCCGCTCAAAGGTTCGGTCGGCGCCTCCGGCGACCTGGCGCCGCTGGCCCATATGTCCCTGGTGCTGCTCGGTGAAAGCCAGGCGCGCTACAAGGGTGAATGGCTGCCGGCCACCGAGGCGCTGGCCGTCGCCGGCCTGGAGCCGATGACCCTGGCCGCCAAGGAGGGCCTGGCCCTGCTCAACGGTACCCAGGTGTCCACCGCCTACGCCCTGCGCGGGCTGTTCGAGGCCGAAGACCTGTACGCCGCCGCCAGCGTTTGTGGCGCGCTCAGTGTCGAGGCGCTGCTCGGTTCGCGCTCGCCCTTCGATGCGCGCATCCATGCCGCTCGCGGTCAGCGCGGGCAGATCGACGCAGCGGCTGCCTTCCGCCACCTGCTCAGCGACAGCAGCGAGATCGGTCGCTCCCACGCCGCCTGCGACAAGGTGCAGGACCCGTACTCGCTACGCTGCCAGCCCCAGGTCATGGGCGCCTGCCTGACCCAGCTGCGCCAGGCTGCCGAGGTGCTCGGCATCGAGGCCAACGCGGTATCCGACAACCCGCTGGTGTTCGCCGCCGAAGGCGAGGTGATTTCCGGTGGCAACTTCCACGCAGAACCCGTGGCCATGGCCGCCGATAATATCGCCCTGGCCATCGCCGAGATCGGCTCGCTGTCCGAACGGCGCATCTCGCTGATGATGGACAAGCACATGTCGCAACTGCCGCCGTTCCTGGTGGCCAATGGCGGGGTGAACTCCGGCTTTATGATCGCCCAGGTAACTGCTGCGGCATTGGCCAGCGAGAACAAGGCGCTGGCCCATCCGCACAGCGTCGACAGCCTGCCGACTTCGGCCAACCAGGAAGACCATGTGTCCATGGCGCCGGCTGCCGGCAAGCGCCTGTGGGACATGGCTGCCAACACCCGTGGCGTGCTGGCCGTGGAATGGCTGGGTGCTTGCCAGGGCCTGGACTTCCGCGAAGGCCTGAAGAGCACGCCGGCGCTGGAGCAGGCGCGCCAGGCCCTGCGCGCCAAGGTGCCGTACTACGTCGAGGATCGCTTCTTCGCCCCGGATATCGCCGCCGCTGACGCGCTGCTGGCCGAGCGCGTGCTGACGCCGTTGCTGCCAGCCGGCATGCTGCCCTCGGTAGGCTGAGAACGGCGGTAGCGTAGCCCGGATGCAATCCGGGGCTTTGATATGAAGCCCCGGATTTCATCCGGGCTACGGTCTTCGTGTAGGAGTCGCGCCCCGCGGCGAATGGGGGCACGTCGCAGGTCTTGTCGAATGGCCGCGACCGCTTTCGCCCCGAGGCGGGGCTCCTACGAGTTCAGTCGTATGGCTGATGTATCATCCGCGCACCGGGCATTTCCAAGGAGCCGACGTGACCAGTCCCACCCCGCGCTACAAGGCCATCGAGGATTTTCTCCTCGAGCGCATTCACGGCGGCGCCTATCCGATCAATCACCAGATCCCGCCCGAGGAGCAACTGGCGCGGGATTTCTCCGTCAGCCGCATGACCGCCAACAAGGCGATCCAGAACCTTGTGCAAAAGGGTTATCTGGTGCGTCAGGCCGGGCTCGGCACCTTCGTCACCGACCGCAAGGCCGAGTCGCCGCTGCACGAGGTGATGAATATCGCCAGTGAAGTGCGCGGTCGCGGTCACGAATACGGCAACGAAGTGGTGCGTTGCGAAGCCATCGCCGCCGATGACGAGGTGGCGCTGCGTCTGGGGCTGCGTCTGGGCGGCGAGGTTTTCCATAGCATCCTCGTGCACCTGCAGGACGGCCTGCCGATCCAGCTCGAGGACCGCTTCGTCAACCCGCGCTGGGTGCCGCATTACCTGCAGAGCGACTTCACCCAGGTAACGCCCAACGAGGTGCTGGTCGCCAGCTGCCCGATCTCGGATGTCGAGCATGTGGTCGAGGCGGTACTGGTGGATGCGCGCACCGCCGAGCTGCTGCAGATCGACCCGGCCATGCCCTGCCTGAGCGTGATCCGCCGTACCTGGTCGGACGATCACCTGGTGAGCTACGCGCGGCTGATTCATCCAGGTGATCGCTACAAGCTGCGTTCGCTGCACAAACGCAGAGGGTAGGCTGTACACAAACCGTAGGAGCCGGCTTGCCGGCGATCCGCGGTGGTTTCGTCGCGGCTAAAGCCCTCCCTCAGTGATCGAAATCAGTCGCTGATCAGCTGATCCACCAATGACGGATCGTCGATGAAACGGTTACGCGTGCCCTGCAGCGCTTCGATCTTGTCGTTGCGTGCCTTCTCGTCCGCATCGGGCGGGTCCATGCGGTGCCAGGCCTTGTACATCGGTATCAGGCCGACGATGGGCAGGTCGTACTCGACGTGCATATGGAAGATCGCCCGGGCGATATTGCCCTTGGCTTCGTCACGCGGTTCCACCAACTGATAGCTGGCCTTCATGTCGCAGCCGATATCGGCGAACTTGCTCGGCACATCGTCGGCCAGGTCGGCGAACTGGGCGTTACGTCGGACCAGCTCCACGCGCGCCAGTGCCGGGTAGTAGTTGTGCAGGTCGGCGACGATGTACGGGTAGCGCGGGTTCATGATGGTGCACTGGCGATCAGTGACGCAGCGCATCGCGCTCTTGAGCTGCTTGCCGCTGTAGATCGGGCTGGCCGTCAGCGTGCCGCTTTCGCGGGCGAAGGTCTGGCCGCAGTACAAGGTGCTGCCGCCATTGCCGTAGAGGTTCTGCCAGAACGCCTGTGCGATGGCCTGTTTGACGTCGCCCAGTTGGGTCTGGCCGCTGGCCAAGGAGAAGGAGCTCATGCAGGTTGCCAGGCAACCGAGAAACAGCGTGACGGTGCGCATACTCAAGCCCCCGACTGACGGCATCTTTTGTTGTTTTTTGTAGGACAAAACGAAGTCTAGCAAGACGTACGTCGCAAAAAACATCGACAGCCGTTTTCACCCAAATTGGAAGGGCTTCGGGCAAATACGAGGCGGCATCAATGGCTGGCGAATTTTGTAAGCCATGGCTTACAAGATGTGGCGATAATCGCCACTGTCGAGCCATCAGGTACGAGCGTACTCTGCCGCACATGGATTCAGCGCAGGAAGCGCCCAGACAAACAAGGACACGCTGGACAGCCGCCAGGATGGTGAGCAGATCAAGGATGTCAGGACAACAGTCTGCAAAACCCCGCAATCGCGGGGTTTTCTTTTTTCTGCCTGGCAGTTTCCCGCCGTATTCTAGCTTTCAAGCCGCTCGTTGTTCGCTGCGCAGCCGTTCAAACCAGTCCAGAGTCTCGTCCCACAGGCGCTGCGCCGCAGGGCGGAAATACCCCATATGACCGATATCGCCCAGGCCTTCGGCTTGTGAGTCAAGCGTGCGCGCCTGGAAGGGCGCGTTGGTGTAGGCGGCCATGAAGGCATCGCGCGAGGCGGGCGGTGCCCACAGGTCGTCCAGCGTGTTGAGCGCCACGATGGGCGTGCGTACCTGGGCGAAGCGCTCTGCCAGCCCCGGCATCTGCGGGTCGTCGAAGAAGTAGCGCGGGAAGCGGCACCAGCGCTTCCATTGGCGATAGACGCCCAGTGGCAGATCTTCGCCCATGCCCAGCGTGCTCCACGCCAGATAACCCTTGTAGCGCGTGATCAGCGGGCCGACCACCCGCCACATGGCCAACACGCGCAGTTGTTCGCCCTTTGGCATCCAGCCGTGCCAGCCAGCGCCAGTGCCGAAGGTATAGAAGCCGGCGACCTGGTCGTGGTTGGGCAGCAGGCCGAAGGCGTGGCCGCCGAAGGAATGGCCGACCACGAACAGCGGGCGCTCGGCGTGCCGGTGCTGATCCACCGCCGCGGCCAGGTCGAGATTGGCCCAGTCCAGATATTCCATCTCGAAGCCGCGCAGGCTGTCCGGCCTGGATTGGCCGATGCCGCGGTAGTCCAGGGTCAGGGTGTTGAAGCCCCGGCTGGCGGCGTGTTCGGCGAAGCGTCGGTAGAAACCTTGCGGCACCCCGGTCGCGCCGGCGATCAACAACTGCGCGTGGGGGCGCTCGGCGTAATAGCGTGTGGCAGCCAACGGGTAATCATCGAGGGCCAGCAGGGGCTGGGTTTCGCGGCGAATGGACGTGGTCATGGCGACAGGGACTCCGGGCGATGCTGGCGGGTCAGATGGAGCAGGGTGGTCACGGCCTGCTTCAGCGGTTCGCTGCTACCGGCGACGCGCGCCTGCAGCAGGCCGCCTTCGTAGAGCGCGACGAACAGGGCAGCGAGGCCTTGCGGCTGTGGATAACCATGGCGTTGCAATTGCTGCTGCAGCGCCTGGCGAATGACCATAAAGGCGTTGGCCAGGGCGGCACGAATCTGCTGATCGTCCGGGCCGCTTTCCAGGGCGACGGCAGCCAGCGGACAGCCGCGTTCGAACGCGCTGTTCTGCAACTGGCCAAGTGCGCTCTGTAGCCAGGCGCTCAGCGCATCGAGCGGGTCGGGCTGGCGCTCGAAGAGCGCGGCGAAAGCCTGCTCGGCGCGCTGGCCGACGCGTTCGATGGCCGCCACCGCAAGCTCGGTCTTACCGCCCGGGAAGTGATGGTAAAGGCTGCCCTTGGGCGCACCGGCGGCCGCCAGCAGTTCGCTCAGGCCGACGCCGTGCAAGCCCTTGCGCTGCAGGGCATCGATCATGGCGTCGATCAGATTGTCGCGAGTGGTCTTGGTCATGCCCTGGATTATCTAGACCGATCGGTCTAGTGGCCAGTGTCATTCAGGCCGTGGGTCAGGGCATATCTGCAGTCAGTTCCTGTGCGCGGCGCCGGTTGGGTCGAGCAGCTTCAGAAGGTCTGCGGGAGGGACTTAAAAGGATTTCGTGCGAGATGAGCAAGCCAGGATGCGTTTGCGCTTCCTGGCCGCGATGCCGCTCGGGGCCAGGTTTCCCTGACGGCCCGAGCGGTCATTTATTGGTTCAACCGACCTGCTTGGCTACCCAGGCAGCGTGGGCGTCGATGAATTTCTGCAGGAAAGGCTTGATGCCGTCGCTGAGCGCGCCGTTTTCATCGAAGAAATTGCCGGCACCGCCCAGATAAGCCTCCGGCTGCTGCAGCACATGCACGTCGAGGAACACCAGGCACTGGCGCAGGTGGTGGTTGGCGCCGAAGCCGCCGATAGCACCGGGCGAGGCGCTGAGTACGGCACCGGGCTTGCCGCTGAAGCCGCTCTGGCCGTACGGGCGCGAGCCGACGTCGATGGCGTTCTTCATCGCGCCGGGAATCGAGCGGTTGTACTCGGGGGTGACGAACAGCACGGCGTCGGCCGCATTGAGCTTGCTGCGGAACGGCGCATAGGACGCCGGAGCGCTATCGCCGTCGGCGTCTTCGTTGTACAGCGGCAGGTCGCCGATCTCGAGGATTTCCAGGTTCAGCGAGGCGGGCGCCAGGTCGGCCAGCGCCAACGCCAGCTTGCGGTTGATGGAGGCCTTGCGCAGGCTGCCGACCAATACGGCGACGTTGTAGGTCTTGCTCATGGTTGTTCCTCTGGCGAATGAATAAACAGGCAGCAACTATAGACCGGTCAGAGGAATCGGGTTCCGTCTTGTCTCACTCCAATGCTCGTGCCGTGGCGATGAAGGGCCGCAAGGTGATCGGGATGGACTTGGCCGCCGGCACCTTGGCCTTCTTCTCATGGTGCCAGAGCGGCACCAGCACATTGCACTCGGGATAGTAGGCAGCGCAGCAGCCTTCGGGAATGTCGTGCGGGGTGACACGCAGCGGCCCGACCGAGCGCTGCACGCCATCGTCGACGGCGGTACTCGCCTGCACCTGATCGCCTTCGCTGAGCCCCAGTCTGGCCATGTCGTTGCGGTGCATGAAGAGCACCGAGCGAGTGCCGTGCACGCCGCGGAAGCGGTCATCGTAGCCGTACACCGTGGTGTTGAACTGATCGTTGCTGCGGATCGTCATCAGGTTGAGCACGTCACGACGTTCCGGGTTCTGTTCGACGTCGTCGTTGAGCGCCAGGGTGTCCGGCCGGGTGAAGTTGGCCTTGCCGCTGTCGGTGTTCCATTCGCGCCAGGTGGCCGGCAGGGGGCGGTGGAAGCCGCCCGGTTCGAGCATGCGCGTGTTGAAGTCGTGGAAAATGTCCGGATAGCTGGTGGCGATGGCCTCGCGGATCAGCCCGTAGTCGGCCACCCAGGCATCCCAGTCCATGCGTGGGTTGGCGGGCAGCGTTGCCTTGGCCAGGGCGGCGATGATCGCCGGTTCAGAACGCAGCTGCTCACCGGCCGGCTTGACCACACCCTGCCAGGCACGGATGCAGGCGGTGCTGTCCTCGGTGGTGTGGTACTGCGCGCCGCTGGCCTGAATGTCCATCTCGGTGCGCCCCAGGCAGGGCAGGATGTAGGCCTTCTCGCCGTGCACCAGGGCGCTGCGGTTGAGCTTGGTGACGATCTGCACGGTCAGGCGCAGCTTGCTCCAGGCCGGCTCCAGGCGCTGGCTGTCCGGCGTGGCGCGGACGAAATTGCCGCCGAGGGAGAGAAATGCCTTGATCCTGCCGTTGAGCACACCTTCGCAGGCGTCCACCGTGGTGGTGCCGTCCTGCTCCGGTACGTTGAAGCCGAACTGTTCGTACAGGCGGTCGACCGGCACCTGCGCCACCTTCTCGGTGATGCCGACGGTGCGCTGACCCTGCACGTTGGAGTGGCCGCGCACCGGGCAGATGCCCGCACCTTCCTTGCCCAGGTTGCCGCGCATCAGCAGCAGGTTGACCAGCATCTGGATGCTGGTCACGCCATGGCGATGCTGGGTCAGGCCCATGCCGTAGATGGCGATGACCCGTTGGCAACCGGCATACACCTTGGCGGCGCCTTCCATCGCGCCACGGGTCAGGCCGCTGCGGCGCTCCAGCATCTCCCAGGCATAGCCGCGAATGGTCCGCTCGAAAGCCTCGAAGCCCTGGGTGTGCTGCTCGATGAAGGCGATGTCCAGCACACGATCCTGGCCGTTCTCGCGCGCCGCGTCGTCCATCGTCAGCAAGGCCTTGCAGATGCCGGCGATGGCCGCGGCATCGCCGCCAATGATGAGCTGGTGATAGTGCGTGGTGACCACCTCCGACTCACCGGTGAGCATCTGCCGCGGCGATTGCGGATTGGTGAAGCGCTCCAGGCCGCGTTCGCGCAGTGGATTGAAGGTGAGGATGGGCGCGCCGCGCTGTCGGGCGGCGTCCAGGTCATGCAGCATGCGCGGGCTGTTGCTGCTGGTATTGTGGCCGAAGATCATCAGGCCGTCGGTCTTGCCGAAGTCCTCTAGGGTGACGGTGCCGACCGGCACGCCGATGCTTTCCGGCAAGGCCACCGAGGTGCTCTCGTGACACATGTTGGAACTGTCCGGCAGGTTGTTGGTGCCGAAGCGGCGCGCGAGCAACTGCCACATATACGAGGCTTCCAGCGAGGCACGGCCGGACGCGTAGAACACGGCCTGATCGGGGTCTTCCAGTGCCTTGAGCTCGGCGCCGATCTCAGCGATCGCCTCGTCCCAGCTCACCGGAAGGTAGCGATCAGTCGTCGCATCCCAGCGCATCGGCTCGGTCAGGCGACCCTGTTGCTCCAGCTGGTAGTCGCTCCAGTTGCGCAGCTCGCTGAGGGTGTGGCCGGCGAAGAATTCGGGCGTGCAGCGCAGGCTGGTGGTTTCCCAGGCCGTGGCTTTGGCACCGTTCTCGCAAAAGGCCAGGGGTTTGGACGGGTGGGGCTTGGCCCAAGCGCAACTGACGCAGGCGAAGCCGTCGATCGGGCGGTTCTGCTTGAGCAGCGCCGCAGCGCCGGTCAATGGCGCCCGTTCGCGCAGCAGGATGGTGCCCACGGCATTGGCCGAACCCCAGCCACCGGAAGGTCCACGATAGGGTTTGAATCGGGGTTTCATGCTCCGTCTCCCTGGCTCGTCGTCTTGCAGTTACGACGGAGGGGGCGGGAGATGGTTCAGGTTGTTTGCCCGTGCATGGCGCAAGCGGGCGCATCGTGCCGGTTTAAAAAAACGGGCCCGTTCAGGCCCGCAAGTTCACGCTCAAAGGCTTGCCAGGCACTGCGCCAGGCCTATCGGTTCGGGGCGCAACAGTCGATCGTCCATCAGTTTCGGCTGGCGCACGATAGGCGCGAAGTCCATGCGCGCGAGAATGTCGCGTTCGATGTCCACGCCCGGCGCCACTTCGATCAGCTCCAGGCCTTCGCCAGTCAGCCGGAACACGCAGCGCTCGGTGACGTAGAGCACCGGCTGGCCGCGTTCGGCGGCCAGGCGACCGGCGAAGGTGCGGTGCTCCACCTCGGCGACGAACTTGCGCAGCTCGCCGTCCTGGACGATGCGCAGCTGGCCGCCTTCGATGCGAATATCCTGCGCACCGGCGCTGAAGGTGCCGACGAACACCACCTGCTTGGCGTTCTGGCTGATGTTGATGAAACCGCCCGCGCCGGCCAGGCGCGAGCCGAATTTCGACACGTTGAGGTTGCCCGCCGCATCGGCCTGGGCCAGGCCGAGAAAGGCGATGTCCAGGCCGCCGCCATCGTAGAAGTCGAACTGGTAGGGTTGATCGAGCAATGCGCTGTGGTTGCTCGCCGCGCCGAAATCCAGGCCAGAGGCCGGCACGCCGCCGATCACGCCGGGCTCGGCGGTCAGCGTCAGGCGCTCGATCACGCCCTCTTCGGCGGCCACCGCCGCCACGCCCTCGGGCATGCCTATACCGAGGTTGACCACCGCGCCAGCTTTCAGCTCCAGCGCCGCGCGGCGGGCGATCAGCTTGCGCACGTCCAGCGGCATTGGCGTCAGGCTGTCTACCGGCACGCGGGTTTCGGCGGCGAAGGCCGGGTTGTAGGCGGTGGCGAAGGTCTGCTGGTGATTGGCCGGCTCGGCCTGCACCACGCAATCCACCAGAATTCCAGGGATCTTCACCTGGCGTGGGTTGAGCGAGCCGCGTTCGACGATGCGCTCGACCTGAGCGATCACCAGCCCGCCGGAATTGCGCGCGGCCATGGCGATGGCCAGGCTCTCGATGGTCAGCGCCTCGCGCTCGAAGCTGAGGTTGCCGTCAGGGTCGGCGCTGGTGGCGCGGACGATGCCGACGTTGATCGGGAAGGTCGGGTAGAACAGATAGTCCTCGTCATCGATGGGCATCAGCCGCACCAGGTCGGCGGTGGTGCGCGCATTGAGCTTGCCGCCGCCATGGCGCGGGTCGACGTAAGTGCCCAGGCCGACACGCGACAGCTGCCCCGGTTTGCCGGCGGCGATGTCGCGAAACAGCTGGGAGATCACCCCCTGCGGCAGGTTGTAGGCCTCGATGCGGTTGTCCACGGCCAGCTTCTGCAGCCCCGGCACCAAGCCCCAGTGACCGCCGATCACCCGGCGCACCAGGCCTTCATGGGCCAGGTGGTTGAGGCCGCGGCCCCTTCCGTCGCCCTGGCCGGCTGCGTACACCAAAGTCAGGCCCTGCGGCGCCTGTTCGGCGACGAATCGCTGCTCCAGGGCGATGGCGATCTGCTCGGCGAAACCGATGCCGACGAAGCCGCCAGTGGCCAGGTTGGCGTTATCGGGAATGCGCGCCACGGCTTCGGCGGCGGTGATGATCTTGCTCATTGCGGGTACTCGTGCATTGCAGAGGACTGTAGGAGCGGCCGGGCGGCGCTCCGCTTCAGCCGCGAAATTTCGCGGATAAATCCGCTCCTACAGCGGTCATCAGAAGCTTCCAAACAGCGTGCCCAGGGTGATGACGACAGCGAGCGCCACCAGTGGGAAGGCCACGGTGTTGACGAAGATGAACTTGTACGACTCGCGATGGGTGAGCTTGCAGATCGCCAGCAGCGAGATCACCGCGCCGTTGTGCGGCAGGGTGTCCATGCAGCCCGAGGCCATGGCGGCGACGCGGTGCAGCAGCTCGGGGCTGATGCCGGCGGCGGTGGCCATGGTCAGGTACTGCTCGCCGAGGGTCTTCAGCGCGATGGACATGCCGCCGGAGGCCGAGCCGGTGATGCCGGCGAGGATGTTCACCGCCACCGCTTCGGAAATCAGCGGGTTGCTGGAGACGCCCAGCACCAGGTCGCGGATGACCACGAAGCCGGCCAGGGAGGCGATCACCGTGCCGTAACCCACCTCGGCGGCGGTGTTGAGGATCGGCAGCATGGAGCCGAAGGCGCCGTCGTTGACGCTCTTCTTCAGATCCATCCAGCGTTTCCAGTGCATGGCGATCAGCAGCACGATGGCGGCGCCCAGAGCAACGATGATCGACCAGATACCGATCAGCGACTTGGCATCCTGCAGGCCGCCGAATTCCGGCTTGGCCAGGTAGCTGGTGTCGACGGCCGGCAGAATCTGTTTGGCCATCAGGAAGTTCAGCGCGATCACCACGAAGATCGGCAGCAGCGCCAGCCAGAAGCCGGGGATGTCGCGGCGCTCTTCGCTGACCGGATCCTCGCGGTGCTCGCCGTAACCTTCGCCGGCGGCCATCAGCTTGCGCGACTGCGCGGTGAGCCACCAGGTGCCGAGGCCGAACATGATCAGGCCAGCGATTACCCCCAGGCCCGGCGCGGCGAAGGCGTCGGTGCCGAAGAAGGGGTTGGGAATAGCGTTCTGGATCGCCGGCGTGCCGGGTAGCGCGGTCATGGTGAAGGTGAACGAGCCGAGGGCGATGGCCCCGGGGATCAGGCGCTTGGGGATGCCCGCTTCGCGAAACAGCGCAGCGCCGATCGGGTACACGGCGAAGGCCACCACGAACAGCGACACGCCGCCGTAGGTGAGGATGCCGCAGGCCAGCACGATGGCCAGGATGGCACGCTCGCTGCCGACCTTGGCAACGATGCCATGGGCAATGGCGCGCGCCGACCCCGAGTCGTCCATCAACTTGCCGAACAGGGCGCCGAGCAAGAACAGCGGGAAGAACTGGATCACGTAGCCGCCCATGGCTTTCATGAACACCTGGGTGTAGGTGGGCAGTAGCAGGGCAATGTCACCAGCGAACAGCAGCGCCAGCAGGGCCAGCAGCGGGGCGAGAATCAGAACGTTGATGCCGCGGTAGGCGAGGTACATCAACAATGCGAGGGAAATCAGAATACCGAGGGTACCCATGGGTGGTTCCTTTTGTTGTTGTTCTAGCGGCTGAAGCCGTTTATCGAGAAGGCGCGGGTAAGGCAGCGCGCCTTTGCCGGGTATAGAGCCAGAGTCGTGCCAGGGTGGGATGAGACTTTGGTCAAGGTGGCGAAAAGGTTGATGGGCCGGGGATTGCAGGCGTCAACGCCGAGCGTGGGGCAAGTAGGTCGAATGAGGTGAGTGTCCATTTTTATGGATTTTTCCAATTTTATGGATTTCCTATTTGCCTTGTGTCCAGAATTCTGGACGCTGGCGATCCTCGGATTTCCTCCAGCCGATACATCCGGCGGGTTTCACCCCGCCCTACAATACAAGTCACCCGTAGGGCGGGTGAAACCCGCCAACTGCCGTGGCGTCGTGCCCGCCCCGGATTTCATCTGGGCTACACAATTGCGGCCAGCAACGTTATCTGTAGGAGCGGCTTTAGCCGCGAAGCGATTTCCGGTTCGGTGACAATTGCGGCTGAAGCGGAATGCCGTCCAGCCGCTCCCACAACCAATGCCGTAGCCCGGATGCAATCCGGGAGCTTTGCGAACCTTTGCCCCGGATTTCATCCGGGCTACGAAATTGCGGCCAGCAACGTTATCTGTAGGAGCGGCTTTAGCCGCAAAGCGATTTCCGGCCCGGTGACAATCGCGGCTGAAGCGGAATGCCGCCCAGCCGTTCCCACAACCAATGCCGTAGCCCGGATGCAATCCGGGAGCTTTGCGAACCTTTGCCCCGGATTTCATCCGGGCTACGCAATTGCGGATGGCAACGGAATCTGTAGGAGCGGCTTTAGCCGCGAAGCGATTTCCGATCCGGTGGCAATCGCGGCTGAAGCCGCTCCTACGACCAGCCACCAGCCGCCAGCGCTTAACCCCTTCGTCCCAGCCCATGCTGCGCCAGCTTGGCGTAGAACCCGGCGCGGGAAATTCCCAGGCGTTCGGCAGCCAATTGGCGATTGCCGTCGGTAGCCTGCAGCGCTGCCAGCAGCGCCTGCCTTTCGGCCTGCGCCAACTGTTCGGCCAGCGTCTGCGCTGTACTCGCCATCACTGGCACAACGGGTGTCGGCGCACTCGGCGCAACCGGGTCGACCAGCAATCCACGCAGAACTTCGCCATCCAGCCGACCATCGACCGCCAGTTGCGCCCGCTCCAGCAGGTTGCGTAGCTCGCGCACGTTACCCTTCCACGGTTGCGCGCAGAGCAGGGCGAGGGCATCGTCGCTCAGCTCCATGGGCGCCAGGCCGGAGCGGTTGGCCAGGTCATCGAGCAAATGCTCGATCAGCGCGGGAATGTCGCCCGCACGTTCTCGCAGCGGCGGCACGCGCAGGGCCAGCACGTTGAGGCGATAGTACAGGTCATCGCGAAACTGCCCGGCCGCCACCTTGGCTTCGAGGTCGATATGGGTGGCGGCGATCACCCGCACATTGAGCGGTTTGACCTGGTTGGAGCCGAGCGGCTCCACCTCCTGCTCCTGCAACACGCGCAGCAGCTTGGCTTGCAGCGGCAGCGGCAGGTCGCCGATCTCGTCGAGAAACAGCGTGCCGCCGTTGGCCACTTCGAACTTGCCGATACGCGCCTTGCGGTCGGCGCCGGTAAAGGCACCCGGCGCGGTGCCGAACAGTTCGGCCTCGACCAGGGTTTCCGGAATCGCCGCGACGTTGACCGCGACGAATGGCCCGTTGGCGCGTGGCGACAGGTTGTGAATGCCCTGCGCCAGCAGCTCCTTGCCGGTGCCGGTTTCGCCACGGATCAGCACCGTGGCATCGAGTTGTGCGGCGCGACGGGCCTTGCGCTTCACCTCGCTGGCAGCGCTGCTGGCGCCGATGAACCCGGCGATGGTGTAGCGCGCACGGCGCGCCTTGGCCAGCTCGTGCTGAGTGGCGAGCAACTGCGTCTGCAGGTTGGCGTACTTGGCCATCAGCGGCTTGAGGTGACGGGCGCGGTCGAACAGCACGAAACCCAGCGCGCCGACCAGGGTGCCGTCCTCGTCGCGCAACGGAATGCGAGTGACCACGAAGTGCTCGCCGCCGAAGGCCATCAGGTCGAGCATGCTCGGCTGGCCGCTTTCCACCACCTCGCGCAGGCGGCTGGCAGGCAGCACTTCCTCGATCTCCTTGCCCAGCGCCGTGCGTGCATCGGCGATGCCGACCTTCTGCGCGTACTTGTCGTTGATCCAGACGATGCGCGCCTGGCGGTTGACCGCGATGGTGCCCTCGCACTGCGCATCGAGGTGATCGAACAGCAGCGGCATGGCCACCGCGCGGAAGCGCTCCGGCGACACGCCGATGATCAGGCCGTGCTGGTCGAGGTCGTCGTGGGAGATGGCCATGGGCGAATGTCCGAAGTCAGAAGCCGCTGATTATGGTTGGCGCTGCTGCGCACGGGCAACGTCAACAGTCATCGGACAATGGCTTTCGCCGCGCGCTTCTGGAATAGTTGAGCGGCTGCGCGTAACCCGCCGGCACCTGCCGATCGCTCACAAGGCCTGCCCGGCAGCCCTGACACCTGCCGTGTCCCTTTCGCGCTGACCTGGCGCGCCAGGCGAGCCATACGCCCGCCGCTGGATCCGCACCGCTTTGCCGGTGCCACAACGACAACACCAAGATCCACAAGGACGCCCCGATGAAACTCAAGCGACTCTTCTCCGCGCTCGCCGCCGGCGCTGCGCTGACCGCCCTGTGCGCCACCGCGCAGGCGCGTGAATACTCCGTCTCCACCGTACTTTCCGATGCCTTCCCTTGGGGCCAGGCCGCGCAGAAGTGGGCCGATCTGGTCAACGAGCGCTCCGAAGGGCGCATCACCCTGCGCGTCTACCCCAACGCGCAACTGGTCGCCGGCGACCAGACCAAGGAATTTTCCGCCATGCGCTCGGGGCTGATCGACATGGCCGTGGGCTCGACCATCAACTGGTCGCCGCAGGTGCCGGAACTCAACCTATTCTCCCTGCCGTTTTTGATGAAGAACGATGCCGACCTCGACGCCATCACCCAGGGCGAAGCCGGCAAACTGGCCTTCGCCGCCATCGAGCAGCGCGGCATCGTGCCGCTGGCCTGGGGCGAGAACGGCTTCCGGCAGATCTCCAACTCGGCCAAGCCGGTGCGCAGCCCGGCCGATCTGGCGGGCCTGAAGATCCGCGTGGTCGGCTCGCCGCTGTTCCAGGACACCTTCACTGCTCTCGGCGCCAACCCCACGCAAATGAGCTGGGCCGATGCCAAGCCGGCGCTGACCACCGGCGCGGTGGACGGCCAGGAAAACCCGCTGTCGGTCTTCGACGTGGCGCGTGTCGACCAGGTCGGCCAGAAGTACCTGACCCTGTGGGACTACATGGCCGACCCACTGGTGTTCGCCGTCAACCAGCGCGTATGGAAATCCCTGCCCGAGGAAGATCGCGAACTGCTCAGCCAGGCCGCCATCGACGCCGGCAAGTGGGAGATCGAGCTGTCGCGTGGCGCTCAGGCCCAGCGCCTGGCCGACGTGCGTGAGCGCGGCGTGCAAGTGATCGAACTGACCGACGCCGAGCGCGCCGCGTTCGTCGAGGCCACTGCCAGCGTGCAGGAGAAATGGGCACCGCGCATCGGCGACGCGCTGATGGAAGCCGCGCGCAAGGCCGTGGCCCAGCCCTGATTCGTTTTATCTGACCGGAAGCCCACACTACGGGGCGTAGTGGTGGATGTCCCTTAGCCTGCTCTGCTCCCCTCTCCCGCTTGCGGGAGGGGTCGGGGAGAGGGCAGGGAGCGCCACTGCACGAGCGCCTCGATCCGGTCATTCGAGGTTCTTATGAGTAAGCAACTCGACGCGCCGTTGGAGCGCGTTCTGGCCACCCTGGCCCTGGTGATCATCAGTCTGATCAGCCTGGCCAATGTCGTGGTGCGTTATTTCACCGATGCATCCTTTGCCTTCACCGAGGAAATCTCGGTGTTCCTACTGGTCATCCTCACCTTCGCCGGTGCTTCGGTGGCCATGCGCAGCAACCGACACATTCGTATCGGCCTGCTCGAGCGCCTGTTCCCGCGCCTGCGCACGCCGTTGATCCTGCTGCAGTGGCTGGCCGGCGTGCTGGTGCTGGGGTTGGTGTGCTGGTACGGCGGGCAGTTCGCCTGGGAGGAGTTCCAGTGGGATTCCGAATCGCCCGGTCTGGGACTGCCCAACTGGTGGTACGTGGTCTGGCTGCCGATCCTGGCGCTGCTGGTGTTCGTGCGCCTGACCCAGATGACCCTCGATCGCCTGCGCGGGAGGATCAGCGATGAGCCCTGATCTCTGGTTGATCCTCAGTTTCGCCGTACTGCTGGCGCTCGGCGTACCGGTGGCCTTCGCCCTCGGCCTGTCCGGGGCCATCGGCATCATCGCCGGCCTGTCGCCGGACATGCTCGCCACTCTCGGCACCAACACCTACAACGGCGTGGCCAAGTACCCGCTGATCGCCATTCCGCTGTTCATCCTCACCGGCCTGGTGTTCGAGAAGGCCGGCGTAGCGCTCAGGTTGGTGCGCTTCGCCCAGGCCTTGATCGGCCCGCGTCATGGCGGCCTGGCCATGGTCGCGGTGCTGGTGTGCCTGATCATGGGCGGCATGAGCGGCTCCGGGCCGGCCGACGCCGCAGCCGTGGCAATGGTGATGCTGCCGAGCATGACCAAGGCTGGTTATCCCAAGCCGTTCTCGGCCACGCTGATCGCCGCGTCGGCTTCGACGGCGATCCTGATTCCGCCGTCGATCGCGCTGATTCTGTACTCCATCGTGGTGCCAGGCGTGGACCTGCGCGCGCTGTTCGCTGCCGGCCTGTTTCCCGGCATTCTGGTCGGTCTGGTGCTGCTGGTGCCGGCCTGGCTGCTGTCGCGTCATTATGGCTGGGAGTCGCCGGAGGCGAGCGAGCGTCCGCCGCTGGGTGAAAGCTTCAAGCAGGCGCTGCCGGCGTTGTTCGCTCCGGTGCTGATCCTCGGGGGCCTGCGCAGCGGGCTGTTCACGCCCACTGAAGCGGCTGTGGTCGGCGTGACCTACGGCGTGCTGGTCGGCCTGTTCCTCACCCGCGAACTGAACTGGCGCAGCCTCTGGCGCCTGTGTGGCGAGGCCGGGGTGATCTCTGGCGTGGTCATGCTGATCATCGCCCTGGCCGGTATCTTCGCCTGGGCCGGCACCATGCTCGGCACCTTCCGCCACCTGGCCGAATGGCTGATCTCGCTGTCGGACAACGGCTGGGTGCTGCTGGCGCTGGTGATGCTCGCCGTACTGCTGGCCGGCATGCTGCTCGATGCCATCTCGATCTACCTGATCCTGATGCCGATCCTGATTCCGGTCATGCAGCATTTCGGCTGGAATCCGGTGTGGTTCGGCATCCTGCTGGCGATGAACATCGCCATCGGTCAGTTCACCCCACCGGTGGCGATCAACCTGATGGTTACGGCGGAAGTCGCCAAGATACGTCTGGAGCAGACCGTCGGCTGGGCGGCGCTGTTCGTCGTGGTGATGTCCAGCGCCCTGCTTCTGGTGGCGATCTTCCCTGAAATCGCCCTGTGGCTGCCGCGCGTAATGGGTTACGCGGTGTAAAACAGGCAAGGCCGTCTATAGTTGCCTGAAGGTGTGCAGCGCGGGGGCTGCGCACCGTCGCAGGTGGTGCTGGGCAATAAAATGGGCGATGGCAACTATAACGATCACAGGGATGTAGGTGCAGGGCACAGCGACGGCCTTCTGGAGGCTGGCAAGCGCGCACTGGTGCGTACCATCCTGCTCGCCACCGGCCTGACCCTCGGTGGCTTTTCGATCCTGCAGGCGCTGGCCGGCAACTATCCGTTCGCCATCGTTGAAGTGTTGTTCACGGCCTTGCTGCTGCTCGGTGCCTGGCGCATCGAACGCGCCAGGCATCTGTACTTGTGGATCTACCTGTACCTGATCCCGACCTTCTGCTTCATCCTCTACATCATCGTCATGCCGGATGCGTCCTCGGCGGCGTTCGTCTGGCTGTACATGATTCCGCTGCTGGCCTACCTGCTGCTGGGCAAGCGTCGCGCCTTCCTGCTCACTGCGCCGTTCATGCTCGCCGGCCTGCTGCTGTACTTCGCCGACAACCACCTGAACCTGGACACTCATGGCCTGATCGACGTCGGCAACGCCGCTCTGTGTGGCGTATTGATCCTGGTCTTCGTGCATATCTACGACGGCCTGCGCATGCAGGCCTACGAGGAGCTGGAGCGCCTGGCGCAGACCGACTCGCTGACTGGCGTGGCCAGCCGCGGCAGCTTCCAGCACGCGCTGCAGCGCAGCATCCAGGAGGCCGAGCGCAGCAGCGGGCATCTGGTGCTGGTGCTACTCGACGTCGACCACTTCAAGCAGGTCAATGATCAGTGGGGGCACGATGCCGGCGACATGGCGCTGCAGCACATCTGCCAGCTACTGCAGCAGCGTCTGCGCGTGACCGACTTTCTCGGGCGCCTGGGCGGGGAGGAATTCGGCCTGCTGCTGCGCCATACCGACAGCGCGGGCGCCGAACCGCTGGTGGAAAAGCTGCGCAAGCAGATCGCCAATCAACCGCTGGAGTACGACGGTGCTCAGATCGCACTGTCCGCCACCTTCGGTTTGGCCGCCTGGCCGAGGGATGGCCGCAGCGCTGCCGAGCTGTACCGCACCGCCGATCGCCGCCTGTACAGCGGCAAGCAGCGCGGGCGTAATCAACTGGTCAGCGCCGACCTGCCGCCTGAGCTACTACTGGACAAGCTCGACGTTCGGCTTTGAATGGCGTTTGTCAGCGCGACGCGCTGGCTGGCGCCGCGGCGGGCACGCAAGGCTGCTGGCCGGCACCGGCAAGGGTCTCGACGTTGCTCAGCACGTTATGGCCCTGGTTGACCTTCTGTGCGTTCTCCGCGACCTGCATGCGCTGGGCGTAAGTGGCGGAGTTGCCGTTGAGGCTGTGCTGGGTCTCGAGCACGGTATTGGCCATGTCCAGCAGGCTGCGCCCGGTGGCGATCAGGCTGCTGGTCGCGGTCGGGGCGCATGGGTCGCTGGCCAGCTGGGTGTTCTGCAGCCCCTGGGTTTGCGTGTTCTGCGCCAGGCATCCGCTCAGCGAGGCC
This sequence comes from Pseudomonas sp. UBA7530, assembly GCF_002479365.1. Classification (NCBI taxonomy): domain Bacteria; kingdom Pseudomonadati; phylum Pseudomonadota; class Gammaproteobacteria; order Pseudomonadales; family Pseudomonadaceae; genus Pseudomonas; species Pseudomonas sp. UBA7530. The sequence continues at coordinate 43,713 of NZ_DLMS01000002.1, read as the reverse complement.
AGTGCAACGGTACTCAGGACGATCGCCAGGCTTCGTTCCTTGATGTTCATCAGACATTCCCTTCAATGACCGTGCCCCAACCCGGTGCCGAGGCGTTGCCCGGATTCTAGGAACGACGGCGGCAGGCACGAAATAGTACGGGTGTACTGATGGCGAATCGCCTGCCAACCAGTTCCTTGCACCGGTGGCAGACTCCGGCCTAAGGTGCCGGCAGACAAGATGAGAGCGGTCAGCAGGGGGTTGCCATGACCAGGAAGGTTTCCGCCTATGACACAGAGCGCGCCCAGGCCGGGGTGCGCATGATCTTCGTGGCCGTTGCCGGCTGCTACACCGCAGCGCTGTATCATTTTTCCCTGATCGACCCCGCGCTGGTGTGGAAGATCTTCCTGCTCAAAGGCCTGTTCTGCGTCGTGGCCACGCTGATCTGGTCCGATATCCTGCGTCGTCCGGGGCACTATCGCGGGCGGCGGCTGTTCACCATGCTCACCGACTACGCCGGTATCACCGTGGCACTGGCAAACGGCGGCGCGGCCATGCTGCCGGTCTACGCGATCCTGATCTGGGTCACCATCGGCTACGGCCTGCGCTACGGCTCCGGTTACCTGCTGCTGGCCACGGTCATGGCGCTGCTGTCGCTCACGGTGACCGCCAGCACCTCGCCTTACTGGCAGTCGCAGCCCTACCTGATCGTCACGCTGCTGCTCACCACCATCATGGCGCCGGCCTACATGCACGCCCTGCTCAGGCGCTCGCGTCAGGCGGCCGAGGCCGAGCAGGCGGCTATCCGCGCCAAATCGCAGTTTCTCGCCCAGGCCAGCCACGATCTGCGCCAACCCATTCATTCCATCAGCCTGTTCACCGCCTGCCTGCGTGACAGCAGTCTGGGCGCCGAGCAGCGGCGCCTGGTGGAGAACATCGACAAGTCGCTGCACAGCGTCGCGCGCCTGTTCCGCACCATTCTCGACATGTACTCGCTCGATAGCGGCAAGGTGGTACCGCAACTGGAGCCGCTGGCGTTGCGCCCTCTGCTTGAGCAACTGATCCAGCAGAATGCCGAGGCGGCGCGTTGGGCCGGCGTCGAAGTACGCCTGCGCTGCCCGCCGATTCACGTGCGGGCCGATCCGGTGCTGCTCACCACCATGCTGCAGAACCTGCTTTCCAATGCCCTGAAATACGCTCCCGGCAAGCCGCTGCTGATCGCCTGCCGGCGCCGCGGGCCAGGCGTTGCCATCGAGGTCTACGACAAGGGGCGCGGTATTGCCGCCGACCATCTGGACAGTGTCTTCGAAGAGTTCTACCGCGTGCGCCAGGAGCGAGACAGCGACGTCGAGGGCATGGGCCTGGGCCTGGCGATCGTCAGACGGCTGGGCGCGCTGATGGACATGCGCGTGAATATTCATTCGGTGGAGGCGCGCGGCACGCGGGCGCTGATCGACGGCCTGCAGCGGGTCGAAGCGCCCAGTGCGAAACCGGCTACCTGGCGTAGTGATCCGCAAATGCCGCGTATGCTCGATGGTTTGCGCGTGTGCCTGATCGAGGATGACCACAACGTGCTGCTGGCCACCGCGACCTTGCTACAGAAATGGGGCTGCGAGGTTGCCACCTTCAACACGCTGCCCGATGCGTCGAGGCATTTCGATCTGGTGGTGACGGACTTCGACCTCGGCACCGAGGCCTCGGGCGCCGACTGTATTCAGCACCTGCGTCGCAGCAGCGGGCGCAAGGTGCCGGCGATCATCATGACCGGCCACGACGTGCGTCGTGTGCAGGAACAGGTGGGTGACAGCGATATCCCGATTCTGTCGAAGCCGGTGCAGCCCGCCGAGCTGCGCTCGCTGCTGGTGGCGCTGAAACTCAAGCTCAAGGCCGCGTGAGGGTCACACCAGCCCGGCCTTGGCACCCTTGGCCGCGGCTGCGGCGCGCGTGCTGACGTCCAGCGTGCGCAGCAGCGAGGAAACATGGATGCGCGCGGTGAAGGGAGAGATCGCCAGCTCGCGGGCAATTTCCTTGTTCGACAGGCCGCGCACCACCAGTCGCAGAACCTCCTGCTGCCGCGGCGTCAGCTGTTCCAGCAGGTGGCGGTCTTCGGCGAAGGCCGGCACGCCGGCGGGGCCCAGGGTCAGGACGAACTCACCTTCGCGCACGGCCAGTAGCGCAGCGGCGATTTCATCAGGTGGCGTCGCCTTGCCGATGAAGCCATCGGCGCCTGCGGCCATCACTTCATCGATCAGCTCGCGGTTGTCGATCATCGACACGACGACGATCGAACTGCGCGCAAACGCCTCCCGCAATGCGCTGATGGCCTGCGGTGATTGACCGGGGAAGAGCAGGTCGAGCATGAACAGGCTCGGCGCCGTGCCGGCGTGCGCCAGGTGCAGCACGTCGTCCATGTCTCCGGCTTCGAGGAGGCACGCCTGGGGAAAGACGCGCTGGGCGATGCGGCACAGACCATCGCGGAAAACCGGATGATCATCGGCGACGATGATGCGTTCTTGTTGTAATTGTTCAGGCATATGGGCGATTCCATCCTGGCGCCAGACTAAAGTCATATCCCCGCTGGTGCCAGTGGCTGGTTCTCAGTACTGCAGCAGGCGTCGTCATCGCGAATGAACTGCAAGGCGCTGCCTTGGGTCTGTTTCAGTACCCCTTATGGAACGTAAAGGAGTACCACATGGACCTAATCCGCATCCTCATCGCCATTCTGCTGCCACCGCTGGGCGTGTTCCTCCAGGTGGGTTTCGGCGGCGCGTTCTGGCTGAACATCCTGCTCACCCTGCTCGGTTACATCCCCGGCATCGTCCACGCGGTGTACATCATCGCCAAGCGCTGAGGTCCATAAGCCGCCAAGCCAAGGCACCCTCTCTTGTAGGAGCGAATTTATTCGCGATAGGCCCGACTCGGTGCCCAAACATGATCGCGAATAAATTCGCTCCTACACGGCGATCACTCCCGCTGCAAAAAATGCACGCTGAACAACTGCGCCAGGTCGCGCCACATGGCGCCCGAGGCGAGGCCACATTCACCGTTAGGTTGCGTCCCAGGCATCGTCCTCATCGCCAAACGCCGAGACCCACATGCAACGAAGCCAAGGCATCCTCTTTCTGTAGGAGCGAATTTATTCGCGATAGGCCCGACTCGGTGCCCAAACTAGATCGCGAATAAATTCGCTCCTACACGGCCATTATTCCCGCCGCAAAAAATGCACGCTGAACAACTGGGCCGGGTCGCGCCACATGGCGACCGAGGCGAAGCCGCATTCACCCGCCAATCCACAAAAGCCGCTCGGCGTGTATTTGTAGGAGTTCTCCGTGTGCAGGGTTTCGCCGGCGGCGAAGTCGAACACGCGATCCTCGATGCGTACCTGTTGCGCTTGTTTGCTGATCAGGTGCATTTCGATACGCGACTCGGCCTCGTTGAAAAAGGCCCGATGCTCGAAGCGCCGCGGGTCGATATCACTGTCCAGCTCGTTGCGGATGCGCTCGAGCAGGTTGAGGTTGAACAGCGCGGTCACCCCGGCCGCATCATTGTAGGCGCGCTCCAACACCTGCCGGTCCTTCAGCAGGTCCACGCCGATCAGCAAGCCGCTGCCGGCCGGCAGCGCCCGATGCAAATTACGCAAAAAGGCACGGGCTTCATCCGGGTCAAAATTGCCGATGCTGGAACCGGGGAAGAACGCCAGCGGCCGTTGCCCCAGCGCCTCGGCAGGCAATTTCAGCGGCTGGCTGAAGTCCGCGCACAGCGCGTGCACGTCGAGCCAGCGATAATCGGCGGCCAGGCGACGGGTGCAGATATCCAGAAACTCGCGGGAAATATCGACGCCCAGGTAACGCGTTGGGCGCAGGGCTTCGAGCAGCAGACGAATCTTGCGGCTGGCGCCGCTGCCTAGCTCCACCAAGCTGGCGTTGCGCCCGGCCAGCTCGGCGATATCGTTCGCCGCCAGGCGCAGGATGGTCTCCTCGGTGCGCGTCGGGTAGTACTCCGGTTGCTGGCAGATCAGCTCGAACAGCTGCGAGCCGCGGTGATCGTAGAAGAACTTCGGCGACATCGCCTTCGGACTGGCCGCGAAGCCGCGCAACACCTCTTCGCGCAGGCTTTCCTGTTCCGGGCTGATGGACTGTTCGTTGGTGCGGATTGCCAATGCCATGCTCAGAGCTCCTTGGCCAGGCGCAGGCCGGAGAACTGCCAGCGCATGGTGGGGTAGAAGAAGTTGCGATAGGTGGGGCGAACGTGATCCTCGGGGGTGGCGCAGCTGCCGCCGCGCAAAACCATCTGCCCGGACATGAACTTGCCGTTGTATTCACCCAGGCTGCCGCCCAGCGGACGAAAGCCGGGATAGGGCCGGTAAGCGCTGGCGGTCCATTCCCACACATCGCCATAGAGCTGCTGCAGGCCATTGCCGGCGCCCGCGGCTACCGGCTGCAGATGATCGTTCTCGACGAAGTTGCCCCACAGCGGTTCGTCCTGCGCGGCAACTTCCCATTCTTCTTCGCGCGGCAGGCGCGCCTGCGCCCAGGTGGCGAAGGCCTCGGCCTCGAAGTAGCTCAGGTGACAGACCGGTGCATCCAAATCCAGCTCGCGCGGGCCGCCCAGGGTCAGCTCCAGCCAGTCGTCGCCCTCGCGTTGCCAGTACAGCGGCGCCTGCCAGCCGGCGCGCTGGATATGGTCCCAGCCATCCGCCAGCCACAGCGCCGTGCTGCGATAACCGCCGTCGCGGATGAACTCCAGGTATTCGCCATTGCTCACCGGCCGGCTGGCGAGCTGAAAGGCCTCGACGAACACCCGATGGCGCGGCCGCTCGCAGTCGAAGGCGAAGTCGTCGCCGGCATGGCCGACATGGCGCAAGCCGGCGGGAAAGTTAACCCAGCGCAGCTCGCTCGCCTCGGCGCCGCCCGGCATGAGGTCGTGGCGATAGACCGGGCGCAACGGGTTCTGCGCCAGGATGTGCTTGATATCCATCAGCAGCAGCTCCTGATGCTGCTGCTCATGCTCCAGCCCCAGCTCGACCCGCTGCAGCACCTCGTCATTGAGGTCGGCTCCCATGCTGTTGAGCAACTGCTCCATCGCCAGATCGACATGGCTGCGATAGGCGTACACCTCGCTTACCGCCGGCCGCGACAACAAACCACGCCGCGCCCGCTCGAAGGGCGTGCCGTGGGTCTTGTAGTAGGAATTGAACAGATGGTCGTAGCGCTCATCCAGCGGGCGATAGCCGCGCAGGAAGGGCTGCAGCACGAAGGCCTCGAAGAACCAAGTCACATGCGCCAGATGCCATTTCGGCGGGCTGACGTCCGGCATGCTCTGGATCACGTAATCCTCGGCTTCCAGCGGCTCGCAGAGGCCTTCCGTGGCAGCGCGTACCCGCTGATAACGCTGCCATAGCTGTTCGAGTTGCAGTTGTGAAACGTCGATTCTGCTGGCGCGGTTCGGCATATCGCGCATCCTTTGCTGGCGTCGCAAAGCGCGACGGTTCTTTAAGCCGACTGGGCGAGAGGGGCAAAGGTTCAGGGAAAAATGTGGCGTTAATATGGCAGGGGTGCAAACGGGGGCAGTTAACCGTAGGGGCGTTGGGTCTCCAAAAAACTGGGCGAGGCTGCCATCTGTATGGCATCGGCTGCCTCGCCTAGGGTTTTCAGTGGCCTGTACGAGCAACCTGATTCGCTTTGCTTTCTCGGATAGTTCGGTATACGTTACATTTAATATGATTTGTTACGTATAAAGAACATGGACTATGCCCTCATCACGCTACGACTTGGCGATCAGCTTCGGCAGCGCCGTCTTAATCGCGGGCTGACGCAGGCTGCGCTCGCTTCGCTGGCGGGTATCACGCGGCAAAAGGTCATTGCCATCGAGAAGGGCGATCTCACGGTGGGGATGACGGCCTATGCACGCGCCCTGGCAGCCCTCGATGCCGAACTCGAGGTGGTTCCAGCAGCCATGCCCACGCTGGACGAAATACAGGGAGTGTTCGATTGATGACAGCCGTGCTGCAGGTTGCAACGCCTGAGGGCGATAGCGGCAAGGTGCTTGCCAGTGGCACTGACTATCTGTTCCGCTACCACGAGAATGCCAAGGCGCAGGCAGCGATCAGCTTGCTCATGCCGGTACGCCTGGACGAATACCGCCATCGGGAACTGCACCCCATTTTCCAGATGAACCTGCCGGAAGGCTACGTCCTTGAACAGCTACGCAACCGCCTGGCCAAGGTGGCCAACCTTGACCCGATGTTGCTGTTGGCGCTGTCTGGCAGCAGTTCGCCTATCGGGCGGGTGACGGTCAGTTCGCCTGACGTGGATGCGTTGCTGCGCAGACAGCAATTCCCCGGCGAAAAACTGGAAGAAATCCTCGCCTGGGATGGAGCAGAAGATATTTTTGCCAGCCTGGTGGATCGCTACATCCTGCGCGCCGGGATTTCGGGCGTTCAGCCCAAGGTGCTGGTGCCGGAGCACCAGGGCGCGATGCCGCAACGCTTCACCTCGAAAACCTCCGAGCTGATCATCAAGAGCGGTCGAGACGAGTTTCCAGGGCTGGCGATCAACGAGTTCCTTTGCATGTCCATCGCCAAAGAGGCGGGCATCGCGGTGCCGGAATTCTACCTTTCCGACAACGCCAAGTTGTTCGTCATGCGCCGTTTCGACCGGGATAAACAACTCAACCCCATCGGCTTCGAGGACATGGCGGCCTTGATGGGGCTGGCTGCGCAGCAAAAGTACAGCAAGAGCTATTCAGCCATCGCCAAGGCCATCCGCCTGTTCTGTGCGCCCGAGCAGGTGCAAGGCTCGCTGGCACAGCTATTCGCCATCGTCACCCTGAGCTGCATCGTCGGTAACGGCGATGCCCATCTGAAAAACTTCGGGCTGCTGTATTCCAACCCGACCCAGCGCGATGCGCGGTTGGCACCGGCCTACGATATCGTCAATACCACTGCCTATATCTCAGAGGACGTTTTGGCGCTGGATCTCGTAGGCAACAAGTCGCTCTTCGCGTCGCGCCAAGGGCTGCTGGATTTTGCTCAAGTCTGTGATGTGGCGCGGCCAGAAGAATTGATCCGCGAGCAGTTGCAAGCACTGGAACGAGTGCTGGCGCGCTCAACCGAGCTGAGCGAACAAGCACCGCATGTGGTCGCGGCAATCAGGCAGTGTGCCAGGCCTTTTATGCAGAGCTTTGGTTAGTGGAGGCAGATTTGAGGTCGCAGTGCAGGGAGGAACGATGGACAGACCAAGCTTTTCAGCGGTAAATCGTGGTCTGTCCCTGGTTGTTCTGCGCTAGATATAAAGGCATGGATATTGAGGACGGTTTAATGTTTGCTAGGTACGATATATGGTAAAGAGATCCATTTAAATTATTTGATCTTGAAAAATTTGTCATCAGCAGAAAGCGTGAGCACTACATTCTCTTTCAGGAAAATTTTGCTCAAGCCATATAATTTATCACTCAGGATCGAGACGACTGTTTGGATCTTTCTCGAATTTGCAATCATGAAGAGCGCTTTTAATTTCTCCTCGTCTGCCGACTCTAGATAATCTTGGACTGTAAACGAGATAAATCTTGAGCTTCTTTTATTGCCAAAATCAACGTAAGCCATATCAAACGCCATCGCGGCAGCTCTTGGTGCGCCGTCACCAGTGTTTAGCTCTTCATACTTGATGGAGAATCGTAGTTTTCCGGAGCCGTCGTCACATGCTAACAGCTCATTATAATGTGAGCCGAATATTTTCTTGGTTATGAAACGGTAGCTTTTATTGAATGCTGCTAGTTTGGTATCGAAGTCCGTATGACTTAATGCAATATCTTTACGAATATCTTCTTGTTTTTTGACTTTTCTTTTATTATTTTTTCTGAGTTTCTTACTTCGTCAATAATGAAGGTTATTCTTCCTCGCTCCTCGCGCTTATTTTGAATTTCCTTCTCGATTAGGATGAATCCGCTAAACTGGCTATCCCTTGAAATATCTTTGACAACCTTCTTTTCGGTATCAAGTTTATTCCCGAGCTCAGTTTTTAAGTCATAAATTTCATCTCTAACCGCTTTGCTCAGTTCTTCAACGTATTTCGCTTTTCTAAACATTATCGAGTTATGGAATTCAATAGTCTGCTCAAGGGTTTTAGTTAGGTTGGGGATTACTGCTTTTGCTTCGTTATAAAGTGCAGAGATCGCATTAATGTCAGCTTCAACAATGTTGTGCTTATATCTTTCGATTGTTTTTTGATTGTAAAATAACTTTGTTTCTAAGTTGGCAATTTTTGTAGAAATTAGTGCCACATCCTGCCTGGATTGCTTAAGGTTCGAAATTGCATGGTTTTGGCTGTCAACAATGTCGTAGTCATCCTCGCGGGATTCTAAGTCTGAAATTTGGGAGTCAATTTCTTTAAGGGTGGATTCTAAAGCTTCGATTTTATGGCCGCCAAGCAGCGCCTTAATGCGCTCTTTCTCGGATATTATTTCGTCATCAATAAGGTTTAGATCCTGAATACTATTGATTCCGTCAAATCCATACAGGTATGAATATATCAATGAGTATTCATTGTCGCTTGTGTAGGCGGTCAAATATTTGATTGAGCTGTTGCACGTCTGGCGATTAATTCTGAAGAATTTATTCTTAATAGCACCGTAAGTCGGTTGGCTTCGGTGGTAGCCAAATAATTTTGCGACCTCATTTTTGTATTTTTCGCTACCGTGGAAAGGAGCACCATTGATAAAATTTTAGCTCTTTATTACGTCGCGATTCTTTTGAGCTTGTGCGAAAAGAGTTCTGCTGAGCTTATGTAGGCCGGAGGCAAGCTTAAGTGTAAGCTCAAATCGAACTGTTCCCTTGGTAAGGAAGTCTTTTATTTGCTCATTTATTTTGCCATTGTCGGGGTCGACCCAAAAGCTGTCGTGGGATCCGCCGAGGCAAAAATTTATGGCTCTAAGAGAGCTACTTTTACCGACCTGATTTCCATTTGCACCTGAGTTGGTGATGATGTTTATTCCGTCTTTGAATTCAATGCGCCGAATTTCCTTCTCGCCATCGAATACAGATAGTAGCTTCAGTTGCATAGACTAATATCGCCGGATTTAGTTAGCTCAATGCATCCAGCAATGAAAAGCCAATCTAGAGCATACATGAAGTATGCAAAAGAGACTTCGTCATAGGCTAGATTGAACTCACGATGCAAAAGCAGTGGGCTCATCTCGCTAAAGTTGTTGTTTTTAAGGGTGGAGAGAATTTGTCCGCCTATTATATATGGGCTTTTGGCGGGGGATTGTGCATTGCTTAAAATCATTTCGGTGGCTCTAAAATTTTGCAATTTATAAAGCCGTAGCAAACTATGAGCTCTTTGGCTGAGTGCACGATCTCAATGGTGGCGCCGTCAAAGCCTTCGAAAGTTTCATCAATAAGTTTCGAGACTTTGAGTAGAATTCGGTCGGAATTGTTTTTAATAAATTCAAAAATTTCGCTTTTGTTTGTTGTGCGAATACTGCCTTCTATAAGCAGTTCTTTCTTTGCTTGCTTGTACTTTTGTTGAATGGCCCAGAGAAACCGGCTCTTCGCACCTGGGTCTTCGTTATCAATGCTCTCAATTAAGGCCTCTATCAGGCCCATGTAACCACTGTATTCTCGAATGTCTTCCGCATACGCAGCTACAGCGTTATACTCAAGCTTCTCGTCTACTCCAAGATAGTCGACGATTTCGCCATCGATTGATTCTTCAGGCTTGTATGCTTCGATAATTTTAATTAACAGCGGATTTAATATGGAGGTTACTTTTGAGAGGGCGGTTATGGTGACGCTCACTTCGCCGCCATTGTTGTTTACTGCTATTCCGCCGTTATTTGCTTCGGCTGTCTGAGATTTAGTCATCTCATTTGGGCCTATTAACGGTTACGTTAACACTTCCTTTGCCTGTCGAGTTGACAGCGGTGCCGCCATTGTCAGCAGTTGCAGTGACGCCACTAGACTTCGATCCTACATGCGCCACAATCAGCACTATGAAACAGAATACGGTAGCCCCTAGACTATAGATGTACGACTTGCAACAGCAGCTCAGGGGGTAGGTGATTTAAAAGATCTGACTTAATCCATTCGCGATAGAAAGAATAGAGCAGACCGGTTGCTAGCGCCCCCAAACCACATCCAACGCCAAGTGATGCTTTCAAGAAACTGAGCATTCTTCGCCCTCCGTAGCCATTATGGTCGGTCAAAGAGGCTATCTATGACCCTAGTCGTCTGATCTTACACTGCCAGCACCTACAGCGCAGCGACGGGACGCTGAAGACCTACCATTAAAGAATGCCAGTATTTGGGGACAGACCATGATTCTCTGCTTTCCTTTGCATCTATAAGCTCTGCATCGTTCGGCACTTGGGAAACCCCGAGCATCCCCAAAACTGCTGCCCAGCCTTAGGTCCTGTCTTCACGGTACGAATCAGCAGTGCGCTGCCGCATTTCGGGCATTGCCGCTCGGCTGTCGGATCGCTCCGGCGCTTCAGGTTTTGCACATGCTCGCGGTGGGTGGCGAGGGTAGGTGCACGGCGGCCGGTTTGCAGGGCGTGCAGCATGGCGTCGACTTCAGCCGCGCTGAAGACTGGCTGCTGGAATGACTAGATATAGCGGATAAAGCCAATGCCCTGAGTGACGTTGGCCGGCACTTCGGTCTTGAAGGTGCTGCCGCCGACGAAGGTGATGACCGAATGCAGGTGTTCGGGGTTGACGCCAAGGGTGGCTTCTAGCGCTTTGAGATGCTTGTAGTTCTGCGGCAGCGGGTTCTGGAACTTGAAGGTGCGTTTGTAGAGCTTCTGCGTCCACTGCGCCTGCTTCTCGCTGCCGAAGATCCAGCCGCTCATGTTCTTCGTTTCCAGCACGAAGATGCCGTAGGGCGAGAGGAATACGTGGTCGATCTGCGTGGTGCCGTCTGGCGTGTTCAGGGTGACGTTGTGCAGGCGGCGGTAGGTCTGCTTGTCCAGCTGCCAGTGGGCGAACAGGCGCACCAGCAGTTCGCCGATCTGCCCCTTGGCCCAGGGCGATTTGAGCAGGCCGATCAGCAGAGCTGCGGGGATAAACCAGGTCAGCATGCCCCAGACCTGAGCGACTATCGGGCTGTAATCCATTTTCTTCCTTGAGCCGAGCTGCTTGATGGAGAGGCGAGCAGGTGTGCCGAAATCCAGATGCCTGGTACTGAGCCGATAATGGCCAATTGCTTTCGAGTGCTCAAGGGGATCGCGACCATTGTCCTATGGCGCGATGACGCACCAGGGGCGAAGGACTCAGCTCAGCGTGCTATCTGGTAACGGGTACTACGCCCGCCGCCGGGCAGTCGTTCGATGCAGCCCTTTTCGAGTAAATCGCCCAGGTGACGTGTGGCGGTGGCTTTGGATACCTTGGCCAAGGCTTGGTACTGGGCTGCGCTGATACCGTCCTCAAAACCCCGTTCGCCGCCATCGAGCAGGCGGTTAAGCACTTTGATCTGCTCCGCCGATAGCGTTTGGCTGCGGTGTGCCTGCCAGAAGCGCGCCTTGACCAGCACGCGGTCGATACGAGCAAGGGCCTGCTCCAGGCTGTTGAGTAAGGTGGCGAGAAACCACTGCAGCCAGGCGGTGATATCCAGCCCGCCTTTCTGGCTGGCTTCGAGGATGCGGTAGTAACCGGCGCGGTCGTCGAGGATGCTCGCCGACATGGCGTAGAAGCGGATGGCTTGTTGCTCGCCCTGAGCCAATGCCAGATCGGTGATGGCGCGCGTAAGGCGGCCGTTGCCGTCATCCAACGGGTGCAGGGTCACGAACCAGAAGTGGGCGATGCCGGCGCGCAGAAAGGGGTCAAGGCTGGCATCGCTGCGGCTGCTATCGAACCAGGCGAGAAAGTCCGCCAATTGCGCTTCCAGCCCCGCGCGGGGAGGGGCTTCGAAATGGACTGTCGGGCGGTCGATGCGTCCGGAAACCACCTGCATCGGCTCTTCGCCGCGCAGTGTGCCGATGTGTAACGGTCGAGCCAGCAGTTGGTCATCGCTGGGGAATAGCCAACGGTGCCAGGTAAAGAGTCGCTGTTCGTTCAGCGGTTGTTGATGCGCATGGGTGGCATCGAGCAGCAGTTCCGCCAGGCCTTCGGAACGTGAGGTGGTGCGACCCTCTTCGTTCAGCCCCAAGCGCCGTGCCAGTGATGAGCGCACCGAGCCGACATTCAGCTGCTCACCCTCGATGGCTGAAGAAGTGACGATGTTCTGCAGCATGGCATCCAGGCTGCTCTGCACTTCGGTGTCATTGCCCACCGCACCGAGCATTCCTAACAAACGCCCCTGAGCCTGACCGCAAGCGCGCAGCAGCGGAGCAAGCGCTTCGCCTTGCCAACTGAAATGCGGCCAGTCGGGCTGCTGCCAGATCCAGAGAGGGTCATTCATAGGGGCGTGCATCTGTGAGCCGATTAGTGAGCCTATTCGGCTCATTCAGTGAGCCGATAATGCCGGCTATTCGGCTCACTGTCTAATCGCTCCCATGCCGCGCGGCTATAGAGTTGGCATCCCGGATGCTTTTTATAGCCTTTGGGGGCGGGTGGACGCTTGTGGGCGGCGGGACGGCGTTGCAGCGATTTTTTTTCATCGCAGAAACACCAAAGCCGCGCAGTGCGCGGCTTTGAAGGTGGTGGGCCCACACGGACTCGAACCGTGGACCAAAGGATTATGAGTCCTCTGCTCTAACCAACTGAGCTATAGGCCCTCAGAGGTCGGCGGATTATACCGATGCGTTCTCGCCAGCGCCAACCGCTTGATCTGGCTGGATAAAGGTTTCGTGTGCAATGTGCTTCACAAAGCAAAACCCCCGGCCTGGGCCGGGGATTCTGGTATCACTCGTCGAGGAAGGAGCGCAGATGCTCGCTTCGCGTCGGGTGACGCAGCTTGCGTAGCGCCTTGGCTTCGATCTGGCGGATACGTTCACGGGTGACGTCGAACTGTTTGCCCACTTCCTCGAGGGTGTGGTCGGTGTTCATGTCGATACCGAAGCGCATGCGCAGGACCTTGGCTTCACGGGCAGTGAGGCCGGCCAGCACTTCGCGAGTGGCTTCCTTGAGGCTTTCGACGGTGGCCACGTCGATCGGGGACTGCATGGTGCTGTCCTCGATGAAGTCGCCCAGATGCGAATCTTCGTCGTCGCCAATCGGGGTTTCCATGGAGATCGGCTCTTTGGCGATCTTCAATACCTTGCGGATCTTGTCCTCGGGCATTTCCATGCGCTCACCCAGCTCTTCCGGAGTGGGCTCGCGACCCATTTCCTGCAGCATCTGACGGGAGATGCGGTTGAGCTTGTTGATCGTCTCGATCATGTGCACCGGGATACGGATGGTGCGCGCCTGGTCGGCGATCGAGCGAGTGATCGCCTGGCGAATCCACCAGGTGGCGTAGGTCGAGAACTTGTAGCCGCGGCGGTATTCGAACTTGTCCACCGCCTTCATCAGGCCGATGTTGCCTTCCTGGATCAGGTCGAGGAATTGCAGGCCGCGGTTGGTGTACTTCTTGGCGATGGAGATGACCAGACGCAGGTTGGCCTCGACCATTTCCTTCTTGGCGCGGCGAGCTTTCGCTTCACCGATGGACATGCGACGGTTGATGTCCTTGATCTCGGCCAGGCTCAGGCTGCACTCGGCTTCCAGATCAGCCAGCTTCTGCTGGCAGCGCTGGATGTCGCCCTGCAGGTTGCCCAGGGCTTCGGCGTACTTGGCCTTGCCTTTGGCCAGGTCGCCGGCCCAGTCCATGTCGATTTCGTTGCCCGGGAACAGGCGCAGGAAGTCGGCACGCGGCATGCGCGCATCACGTACGCACAGCTGCATGATGGCGCGCTCTTGCGCACGCAGGCGGTCCAGGGCATCGCGCACCTGGGTGACCAGGGCTTCGTACTGCTTGGGCACCAGCTTGATCGGCATGAACAGCTCGGCGAGGGCGGCCAGCTCTTCGATGGCCTGCTTGCTGCCACGGCCGTGCTTCTTCAGGGCCTTCTGGACCTTGTCCTGCTGCTCGGCCACGGCGGTGAAACGGCGAGCCGCTTCTTCCGGGTCCGGGCCGCCATCGCCTTCTTCTTCCTCGTCGTCGCCGTTCTCGTCTTCTTCTTCGTCGTCGCTTTCTTCAGCGGCGGCGCCTTCCTTGACGGGAACGGGGGCGGCAGCTTCGTCAGGCACGCTGCCGTCATCCGGGTCGATGTAGCCACTGAGGACTTCGGCCAGGCGGCCGCCTTCGGTGGTGACGCGGTTGTACTCGGCGAGGATGCCGTCGACAGTGCCGGGGAAGTGAGCGATGGCGCTCATGACTTCGCGGATGCCTTCCTCGATGCGCTTGGCGATTTCGATCTCGCCTTCGCGGGTCAGCAGTTCCACGGTACCCATTTCGCGCATGTACATGCGCACCGGGTCGGTGGTGCGGCCAATATCGGTCTCAACGGCGGCGAGGGCGGCAGCGGCTTCTTCTGCTGCAGCCTCGTCGGTGTCGGCTTCGGCCAACAACAGGGCGTCCGCATCCGGAGCACTCTCGAATACGTTGATCCCCATGTCGTTGATCATGCGGATGATGTCTTCCACCTGTTCCGGATCGGAAATATCTTCCGGCAGGTGGTCATTGACCTCCGCGTACGTCAGGTAACCCTGCTCGCGACCACGGCTGATCAATTCTTTCAAACGAGATTGCTGTTGCGCTTTTACGGACATAACACCCTATCCACTGAAGGTCTTGGCGGGCTGAAAACAAGCCGAGGATTATACCTCGGTTTTGGCTCTAGGCGCCAGTTGGGGACTTGCTGCTCGGTGAGGAAGTGAGGCTGTAGTGCTCTCTGAGCAATGTCTTTTCCTCGTCTGTGAGCTCGCTGGGGCTTTTATGAATGATGCTGCGGAGCGCCTTTTCACGCCGCCTCTGCGATTGACTATTTGCAAGTGTAGTAATGGTGTCGAAAAACTGCTGTTCAAGGTTGTCGCCCTGAATCAGCCATTCCTTTTCTGCCAGTGCCCTTAGCAGGCGACCTTGCTCGGTGCCGTGCCAGCGGGCGATCAGTTGCAGCGAGCGCAGGTTGGGCGCCTTCTGCAGAGCGCCGACCAGCGCTACGAGAAGTTGCGCGTAGGTGTCCTCTTCGTCGGCGAAGTGGCTGACATCCTCGACCTTTTGCGCCAGCTGCGGATGGTGCAGCAGGGTGCGCAGGGCAATCAGATGTGGTGATTCGACGCTCACCGCAGTACGCGGGCCACGTGGCACGAAATCGCCCTTTCCCTTCTTGTTCCACTTGCCGCCGCCGTCTTTCTTCCAGCTGCCTTTGCCGCCTTCGTTGTTGCGCTCGTAATGTTGCTGCTGGGGTGGGGCAGGCTGCTCGTAGCCGCCGACATCCGGCAGGTTGTCGTAGTAGCCGCTATCGGCAATGTCGCCGTAATCCGGGTAGTCGCTGCTGGGCGCATGGTTGGGTGTGCTTGGCGCATGGCTGCGTGGGGCGCTGGCGACCTGGCTCATGGCTTCGCCGGAAAGGCCGGTGATCTCGCTCAGACGCTGGCGCATCAGGGCGCGTAGGTTGTTGCCGGGAATCTTGTCGATCAACGGCGCGGCCAGGGTCACCAGATGCGCCTTGCCTTCCAGCGAGCGCGGGTCGGCTTCTTCGCACAGTTGCTGGAAGAAGTAGTCGGCCAGTGGCTGGGCATGCTGGTTGATGCGCGCGCGGAAAGCATCGGTGCCTTCGGCGCGTACCAGGGTGTCCGGGTCTTCGCCGTCGGGCAGAAACAGAAAGCGTGCGCGGCGGCCATCCTGCAGGCTCGACAGTGTCGATTCCAGGGCGCGCCAGGCAGCGTTGCGCCCGGCGGCGTCGCCGTCGAAGCAGAACAGCACGCTGGGCACGATGCGGAACAGGCGCTTGAGGTGCTCCTCGCTGGTGGCCGTGCCCAGGGTCGCCACGGCATTGCGCAGGCCCTGTTGGGCAAGGGCGATGACATCCATGTAGCCTTCGACCACCATGATCTCGTCGAGATCACGGTTGTGCTTGCGCGCCTCGTACAGGCCGTAGAGTTCCTGACCCTTGTGGAATACCGGGGTTTCCGGTGAGTTCAGGTACTTGGGCTTGTCGTCGCCCAGCACGCGGCCGCCAAAGGCGATCACCCGGCCGCGGCTGTCGCGGATGGGGAACATGATGCGGTCGCGGAAGCGGTCGTAGCGCCTGCCGTTTTCGGCGTTCTCGATCAGCAGGCCGGCGTCGATCATGACTTTCTGCTGTAGGGCGTCGGCGCCCAGATGCTTGAGCAGGTTGTCCCAGCCGGGCGGCGCGAAGCCGATGCCGAAGTCACGGGCGATCTCGCCGGTTAGGCCGCGGCCCTTGAGATAGTCCACGGCGTACTTGCGCTGTGGATGGCTTTTCAGGGCCTGGCGATAGTGCTCGGCGGCGGCATTGAGCAGCGGATAGAGTGGCGAGTCGACAGGCTGCCTGGGTTTGTGTCCGCGGCCGCTTTCCTCGCGCGGCACGTCCATGCCGGCGCGCTTGGCCAGTTCCTCGATCGCCTGGGGGAACTCCAGTTGATCGTGGTCCATGACGAAGCCGAGGGCATTGCCGCCGGCGCCGCAGCCGAAGCAGTAGTAGAACTGCTTGTCCGGGCTGACGGTGAAGGAGGGGGTCTTTTCCTTGTGGAAAGGACAGCAGGCGCTGTAGTTCTTGCCGGTCTTCTTCAGCTGGATGCGCGAACTCACCACATCGACGATGTCGGTGCGGTTGAGCAGGTCATCGATGAAGGATTGCGGGATCAGGCCGGCCATAGACGCTCAGCATACTGCCCGGCGCAGGCGCTGGACAACGGATGGGTAGAAAAGCAAAAACTCCGCTCACTCGCTAAGCGCGAGGCGGAGTTTTCAAATGCAATGCCCGGCATAAGCCGGGCATTCGAGCGTGGCGTGTACGTTATTAGTACAGGCGAACGCTGCGGCGCTGCTCGCGCTGCACTTTCTTGGCGTGACGCTTAACAGCGGCAGCGGCTTTGCGCTTACGCTCAGCGGTCGGCTTTTCGTAGAATTCGCGGCTGCGAACTTCAGCCAGTACACCGGCTTTTTCGCAGGAGCGCTTGAAACGACGCAGAGCTACGTCGAAGGGTTCGTTCTCTTTAACTTTGACGGCTGGCATCCAGGTCGTACCTATCTTTAATTACCGGTTTCAACGCGTGCCCGGCAGATGGCTCGGGATGCGTCGGTTTTCAAGGGTTGCGGATGTTACCGCCTCGTCGCGCGGAATGCAAAGCCCTTAGGTCGAAAAGCGCTGGTCGCTCCGCCGGGCGGCGCTTATCATGCGCGCCTTTGTTCCACGCGGCAAACCAAGGTTCAAGCTCTATGCTCGTACTGGGATTGGAAACTTCCTGCGATGAAACCGGCGTCGCGCTCTATGACAGCGAGCGCGGCCTGCTGGCTGACGCCCTGTTCAGCCAGATCGACCTGCACCGTGTGTATGGCGGCGTGGTGCCCGAGTTGGCCTCGCGTGATCACGTCAAACGCATGCTGCCGCTGATCCGCCAGGTGCTGGATGAAGCGGGCAAGCAGGCCAGCGATATCGATGCACTGGCCTACACGGCGGGCCCCGGCCTTGTCGGGGCGCTGCTGGTGGGCGCTTCCTGCGCGCAGGCGCTGGCCTTTGCCTGGGGCATTCCGGCCGTCGGCGTGCACCATATGGAAGGTCACCTGCTGGCACCGATGCTGGAAGAACAGCCGCCGGCCTTTCCGTTCGTCGCCTTGCTGGTGTCCGGCGGCCACACCCAGCTGGTGCGGGTCGATGGCATCGGTCAGTACCAATTGCTCGGCGAGTCGCTGGACGATGCCGCCGGTGAGGCCTTCGACAAGACTGCCAAGCTGATGGGGCTGAATTACCCCGGCGGCCCGGAGATCGCCAAGCTGGCGGAACAGGGCACGCCGGGGCGCTTCGTCTTCCCGCGGCCGATGACTGATCGTCCGGGCCTGGATTTCAGTTTCAGCGGCCTGAAGACCTTCGCCTTGAATACCTGGCAGCAATGCCGTGCTGGCGACGACGACCTCGACCAAGCCCGTCGCGACATCGCGCTGGCCTTCCAGCAGGCAGTGGTTGAGACTCTCACCATCAAGTGCAAGCGCGCGCTCAAGCAGAGCGGGCTGAAGAGCCTGGTCATCGCGGGTGGCGTGAGCGCCAACAAGGCGCTGCGTGAGCATCTGGAACGCATGCTGGGTGAAATGAAGGGCAAGGTGTTCTACGCGCGTCCGCGTTTCTGCACCGACAACGGTGCGATGATTGCCTATGCCGGTTGCCAGCGTTTGCTGGCCGGGCAGCATGAAGATCTGGCGATCAAGGTAAAGGCGCGTTGGCCGATGGAGTCGCTGCCAGCGCTGTGAGCGCCCCAAGGGATTACGCGTAGGAGCGAGCTCTGCTCGCGAACCGGAAAATTCGCGAGCAGAGCTCGCTCCTACAGTTTTTGTTATCGAATCAAAAACGCCGCTCGCGACCGGCGAACAGATCGCGCAGATTGCTGCGGTGCCGCCACACGATCAAACCGGTGAGTACGCAGGCCGGTAACAAGGCCTCCGGTTGTTGCCAGGCCAGCAGCGGTAGCGTCAGCGGCGTGGCAATTAGCGATGCCAACGAGCTGGTACGGGTCAGCAGGAACACCAGCGCCCAGGCAGTCAGGGCAAGCAAGGCGGCCGGTGGATAGAGGCCGAGCAACATGCCGGCGGCAGTGGCCACGCCCTTGCCGCCACGAAAACGGAAGTACAGCGGGTAAAGATGGCCGACGACCGCCGCCAGCCCGATCCAGGCCTGCTGGTGCAGGCTGAGGCCGAACAGCTTGGCGATCAGGATCGGCAGCAGGCCTTTGAACAGGTCGCCGATCAGCGTCATGACGGCGAGTTTCTTGCCGGCCACGCGCAGCATGTTGGTGGCGCCGGGGTTGCCCGAGCCACTGGCACGCGGGTCAGGCCCGCCAGCGAGTCGGCTGAGCAGGATGGCGAAGGACAACGAACCGAGCAGGTAGGCAAGGATTGCCAGAAGCCAGAACATGGTGGCCATTCCAGGGCATGGGGTGGCCCGATTCTAACGAGGTGCAGCGCCCTTGTCGTGGCGCGGAGAGTACGGTGGACAGAGTATTTATCGAGGGGCTGGAAGTCGACACGGTGATCGGCGCCTACGATTGGGAGCGCGACATTCGCCAGTGCCTGCGTCTGGACCTGCAGATGGCCTGGGACAACCGCCCGGCCGCAGCGGGTGATGACCTCAATCTGGCGCTCGACTACGCCAGCGTGTCCACGCGCATCCAGGCCTTCGCGGCCGAATCGCAGTTCATTCTGGTCGAGACCTTCGCCGAGCGCCTGGTGCAGCTCCTGATGGATGAGTTCGATATTCCCTGGATTCGCCTGAAACTGACCAAGCCCGGTGCAGTGCCGGCCGCACGTGGCGGCGTGGGTGTGGAGATCGAGCGCGGATGCCTCTGACTCGCGTCTATCTCGGCCTCGGCAGTAATGTGCAGCGTGAGGCTCACCTTGCTGCCGGGCTCGATGCATTGGCTGGCCTGCTCAGTGACATGCGCTGCTCGCCTGTCTTCGAAAGCCATGCGGTGGGCATCAAGAGCGGCAATTTCTTCAACCTGGTGGTGGTCGGCGAAACCGCGCTGCCGCTGCTGGAGCTGGATCGCCGGCTGAAGTTCATCGAGGCCGATAACGGCCGCTACGCGCCGGACCGCAAGGGCCTGCCGCTGGATATCGACGTGTTGCTGTATGGCGAGCAGGTCGGCAACTTCAACGGCCTGATCCTGCCGCGGGCGGAAATTCTCAAGAACGCCTTCGTGCTCTGGCCGCTGGCCTTGCTGGCGCCGCAGGTGTGCCACCCGGTCGATGGTCGTTCGTTCGCCGAACTCTGGGCCTCGGCGCAGATCGATCAGCAGTTATGGCCGACTGCCTTCCAGTGGCGCGGCGCCGAGTTGACGCCGGCCGAACTGCTGCAGGCGCGCTCTTCGTAGCCCGGATGCAATCCGGGAGAACGGACGCTGGGAATGTCCCGGATTGCTTCCGGGCTACGGGTTGGCGTTGATCGGTAGGAGCGGATTTATCCGCGAAAAGGCGGGCCGCGGAGCTGTGATGATCGCGGCTGAAACGGAATGCCGCCCAGCCGCTCCTACGAGGCGTGCTGCTGTTTGTAGGCCTTGAGCGCCTGCAGGCGTTCGCGGTTGAGCGCCTCGCCCAGCTCTGCGCCCTTGAAGCCCTTCTCCAGTAGCGGCTTGACCGCCACCTGCCGTGCTACCTCGGCTGCGCCCAGCAGGTAAGCGGCTTGTGGATAGTCCCGCTGTTCCAATCCCTGGCGGCCGCGGGCGTCCATCTCGCAGGCGGCGACGAATTCGGCGAAGCGCTGCGGGCGGCGGAACACGTCGAAGCGTTGCAGCAGCTCGAGCAGCGTCGAGGGGCGCAGCTCCAGCGCGCGGTGGCCGTGGGTATGAAACTCGCCCACCAGCGCTGCCAGTTCGGCGCAGTCGCGTGGCGCCTTGCAGCGTTCATTGATCGCCTGGATCAGGCGCAGCCCCTTGTGCTCATGAGCGATATGCCGCGGCCATTCGGCCTCCGGCGTCAACCCCTTGCCAACATCATGCAGCAGGCAGGCCCAGCGCACATTGAGCGGCTGGTCGTGCTCCGCACACTGGCGCAGCACGCTCAGCACATGCACGCCGGTGTCGACTTCGGGATGGTGCGCCTGCGGTTGCGGCACGCCGAACAACTTATCTACTTCCGGCAGCAGCGCCGCCAGCGCGCCGCAATCGCGCAGCACCTGGATGAACACGTCGGGGCGCGGCTCCATAAGCGCACGGGAAATTTCCTTCCAGCTACGTTCGGCGGTGAGATGGCCCAGTTCGCCGGATTCCGCCAGTTCGCGCATCAGTTGCAGTGTTTCTGGCGCGACGTTGAAGCCGAGCGGGGCATAGCGTGCGGCGAAGCGGGCGACGCGCAGTACGCGCAGCGGATCTTCGGCGAAGGCCGGGGACACGTGGCGCAGCAGGCGCGCCTGAAGATCCTGCTGACCGCCGTAAGGATCGATCAGCCTGCCCTGGTCGTCCTCGGCCATGGCGTTGACGGTCAGGTCGCGGCGGGTCAGGTCGTCTTCCAGCGTGACGTCGGGGCTGGCGTGAAAGGTGAAACCGCCATAGCCGCGGCCACTCTTGCGCTCGGTGCGTGCCAGGGCATATTCCTCGCCCGTCTGCGGATGCAGAAACACTGGAAAATCGGCGCCAACCGGGCGATAACCGAGCTCCTGCATCTGTTCCGCGCTGGCGCCGACCACGACCCAGTCCACTTCGCTGACGGGACGGCCGAGCAGGCGATCACGCACTGCGCCGCCGACTTTGTAGATCTGCATAGGTGTTCCTCCACTGAGTGCAGAGGATACCGAAGATCGAGAGAAGGCGGCCGGTAAGCGATCAAATAGGCGGGATGACCAGGTCCAGCCGTGGGTATTCGTTGTCGCTCTCCGCGCTACCGCGTGGTGGCACATGCTGAGTGGTGATCAACTGGTCGCCCTGGCACACCTCCAGGTGGATATCGAAACCCCATAGGCGATGCAGGTGCTTGAGCACCTCGCCGGTGGAGTCGCCCAGTGGCTTGCGATCGTGTTGCTGATGGCGCAGGGTCAGCGAGCGATCGCCGCGGCGGTCGATGTTCCAGATCTGCACGTTGGGCTCGCGGTTGCCCAGGTTGTACTGCGCGGCGAGCAGCTCGCGGATGGTGCGATAGCCGGATTCGTCATGGATGGCCGGCACCAGCAACTCGTCCTTCTGGTCGTCATCAAGGATGCCGAACAGTTTGAAGTCGCGAATCACCTTGGGCGAGAGGAATTGCAGGATGAAGCTCTCGTCCTTGAAGCTGGTCATGGCGAACTTGAGGGTGGTCAGCCAGTCGCTGCCGGCAATGTCCGGGAACCAGCGTTTGTCTTCATCGGTGGGCTCCTCGCAGATACGGCGAATGTCGCGGTACATGGCGAAGCCCAAGGCGTAGGGGTTGATGCCGCTGTAGTAGGGGCTGTCGAACGGCGGCTGGTAGACCACGCTGGTGTGCGACTGCAGGAACTCCATCATGAAGCCGTCGGTGACCAGGCCTTCGTCGTAGAGATCGTTCATCAGGGTGTAATGCCAGAAGGTCGCCCAGCCTTCGTTCATGACCTGGGTCTGGCGCTGCGGATAGAAGTACTGGGCGATCTTGCGCACGATGCGGATCACCTCGCGCTGCCAGGGCTCCAGCAGCGGCGCGTGTTTCTCCAGGAAGTAGAGGATGTTTTCCTGCGGCTCGGCGGGGAAGCGCTTGTTGTCCTTCTCGCCGCCCTTGTCCGTGCTTCTGGGAATGGTGCGCCACAGATCATTGATCTGCTTCTGCAGGTGCTCTTCACGTTCCTTCTGGCGCCGCCGCTCTTCTTCGGCGGAGATGGGGTAGGGGCGCTTGTAGCGGTCGACGCCGTAGTTCATCAGTGCGTGGCAGGAGTCGAGCAACTCCTCCACTGCATCGATGCCGTAGCGCTCCTCGCACTGCATGATGTACTGCTTGGCGAACACCAGGTAGTCGATGATCGAGCTGGCGTCCGTCCAGGTGCGGAACAGGTAATTGCCCTTGAAGAAGCTGTTGTGGCCATAGCAGGCGTGGGCGATCACCAGCGCCTGCATGCAGATGGTGTTTTCTTCCATCAGGTAGGCGATACAAGGATCGGAATTGATCACGATCTCGTAGGCCAGGCCCATCTGGCCGCGCTTGTAGCCTTTCTCGGTGGCGAGGAAGTGCTTGCCATACGACCAGTGGTGATAGCCCAGCGGCATGCCGACCGAGGCATAGGCATCCATCATCTGCTCGGCGGTGATCACTTCGATCTGGTTCGGGTAGGTATCCAGCGCATAGCGCTCGGCGATGCGCGCGATTTCCTTGTCGTATTGGCGGATCAGCTCGAAGGTCCATTCCGAACCGGTGGAGATCGGCTCGCGCTTTCTCGTGCTGGCATTCATGGCTTGGCCCTCAACTCACCAGGCGACGCTGGAACAGTTCGCGGAACACCGGGTAGATGTCCGCGGCGGACACCAGTTGCTGCTGCGCGAAGCTGTCGGCAAAGGCTTCGGCCACCTGTTCGTACTCAAACCACAGCGCCTGGTGCTCACGTGGGGTGATCTCGACGTAGGTGAAGTACTGCACGAACGGCATGATCTGGTTGATCAATATATCCCGGCATACCGGGGAGTCGTCGTTCCAGTTGTCGCCGTCCGAAGCCTGGGCGGCGTAGATATTCCATTCGTTGATCGGGTAGCGCTCGGCCATCACTTCCTGCATCAGCTTCAGGGCGCTGGAGACGATGGTGCCGCCGGTTTCGCGGGAGTAGAAGAATTCCTCCTCGTCCACTTCCTTGGCGCTGGTGTGGTGGCGGATGAACACCACGTCGATCTTGTCGTAGTTCCGCTTGAGGAACAGGTACAGGAGGATGAAAAAGCGCTTGGCGACGTCCTTGGTGGCCTGGGTCATGGAGCCGGAGACGTCCATCAGGCAGAACATCACCGCCTTGGAGCTGGGGTTGGGCTGCTTGGTCAGCAGGTTGTACTTGAGGTCGAAGGTGTCGAGGAAGGGCACGCGGTGGATGCGTGCGCTGAGGCGTTCGATTTCCTCCTGCATGGCCTGGATGTCGCCGAAGTTGTCCGGCTCTTCCCGTCGCAGGCGTTCCAGTTCGGCCTTGGCTTCGCGCAGCTTGGCGCGGCTGGAGCCGGACAGGGCGATACGCCGAGCATGGGCCGAGCGCAGGGTGCGCACGATATTGATGCGCGACGGGTTGCCTTCGTTGCTGATGCCGGCACGTACGGTCTTAAAGGTCTCTGCGCCAGTCAGGTGGCGCTTGACCAGGTTGGGCAGTTCCAGGTCCTCGAACATGAAGTCGAGGAATTCCTCCTGGGTGATCTGGAAGACGAACTCGTCCATGCCTTCACCGGAGTTGCTCGCCTTGCCGCTGCCACGCCCACCGCCACCGCCTTGCGGGCGGGGGATACGTTCGCCGGTGGTGAACTCCTTGTTGCCGGGGTGGACGATGGTCTGCTTGCCGCCGGGGCCGTGATGCAGCACCGGCTCGTCGATATCGCGGCCGGGAATGCTGATCTCTTCGCCGTGCTCCATGTCGGTGATGGAGCGCCGGCTGACCGCTTCTTCCACCGCCTTCTTGATGTGCTCACGGTAACGCCGCAAAAAGCGCTGGCGATTCACCGTGCTCTTGTTCTTGCCGTTGAGGCGTCGGTCGATCACGTAACTCATAAGCCCCTCCCGGGGCAGCTGCAAGCCGCAAGCTACAAGTTACAAGTGAAAAAGCCAGGCGCTTTCGCTTGCAACTTGAGGCTTGCAGCTTGCGGCTGCTTTATTGCGATTTACGTACGCGCAGATACCACTCCGACAGCAGGCGCACCTGCTTCTCGGTGTAGCCGCGCTCGACCATGCGTTTGACGAAGTCGTTGTGCTTCTGCTGATCCTCCTTGCTGCCCTTGGCGTTGAAGCTGATGACCGGGAGCAGGTCCTCGGTGTTGGAGAACATCTTCTTCTCGATCACCACGCGCAGCTTCTCGTAGCTGAGCCAGGTGGGGTTCTTGCCGTTGTTGTTGGCGCGGGCGCGCAGCACGAAGTTGACGATCTCGTTGCGGAAATCCTTCGGGTTGCTGATGCCGGCCGGCTTCTCGATTTTCTCCAGTTCCTCGTTGAGGGCTACGCGGTTGAGGATCTCGCCGGTCTCCGGGTCGCGGTATTCCTGATCCTGAATCCAGAAGTCGGCGTACAGCACGTAGCGGTCGAAGATGTTCTGCCCGTACTCGCTGTAGGACTCCAGGTAGGCGGTCTGGATTTCCTTGCCGATGAACTCGATGTAGCGCGGTGCCAGATACTCCTTGATGTAGCGCAGGTAGCGTTCGCGCACCTCGGCGGGAAACTGTTCCTGCTCGATCTGCTGCTCCAGCACGTAGAGCAGATGCACCGGGTTAGCAGCCACTTCGTGCGGGTCGAAGTTGAACACCTTGGAGAGAATCTTGAAGGCGAAGCGGGTCGACAGGCCGTTCATGCCTTCGTCGACGCCCGCCGAGTCGCGGTACTCCTGAATCGACTTGGCCTTGGGGTCGGTATCCTTGAGGTTTTCGCCGTCGTAGACGCGCATCTTCGAGTAGATGTTGGAGTTTTCCGGTTCCTTGAGACGGCTCAGCACGCTGAACTGGGCGAGCATCTTCAGGGTGTCCGGCGCGCAATGCGCCCTGGCCAGCGAGCTGTTGATTAGCAGCTTGTCATAGATGCGGATTTCATCGGTGACGCGCAGGCAGTAAGGCACCTTGACGATGTAGATACGGTCGATGAATGCCTCGTTGTTCTTGTTGTTGCGGAAGCTGTGCCATTCCGATTCGTTGGAGTGGGCCAGCAGAATGCCGCTGTAGGGGATCGCACCGAGGCCTTCGGTGCTGTTGTAGTTGCCTTCCTGCGTGGCGGTGAGCAGCGGGTGCAGCACCTTGATCGGCGCCTTGAACATCTCGACGAACTCCATCAGGCCCTGGTTGGCCCGGCACAGCGCGCCCGAGTAGCTGTAGGCATCGGCGTCGTTCTGCGGGTATTCCTCCAGCTTGCGGATGTCCACCTTGCCGACCAGCGCCGAGATGTCCTGGTTGTTCTCGTCGCCCGGCTCGGTCTTGGCCACGGCGATCTGGTTAAGGATCGAGGGGTAGAGCTTGACCACGCGGAATTGGCTGATATCGCCGCCGAACTCCTGCAGGCGCTTGGTGGCCCAGGGCGACATGATCGAGTTGAGGTAGCGGCGCGGGATGCCGTAGTCCTCTTCGAGAATCGCGCCATCCTCGGTGGCGTTGAACAGCCCCAGCGGCGATTCAAATACCGGCGAGCCCTTGATAGCGTAGAAGGGCACTTTTTCCATCAGTTGCTTGAGTTTCTCGGCCAGCGAGGATTTACCGCCACCCACCGGGCCCAGCAGGTAGAGAATCTGCTTCTTCTCCTCCAGGCCCTGCGCAGCATGGCGGAAGTAGGAGACGATCTGGTCGATGCATTCTTCCATGCCATGGAAGTCGGCGAAGGCTGGATAGCGGCGGATCACCTTGTTGGAAAAGATGCGTGACAGCCGTGGATCATTGGAGGTGTCCAGCAACTCCGGCTCGCCAATGGCCATCAGCAGGCGCTCGGCCGCAGTGGCGTACGCGCTGCGATCCTGTTTGCACAGTTCGAGGTACTCCTGCAGCGAGTACTCCTCCTGGCGGGTCGCCTCGAAACGTTGTTGGAAGTGACTGAAAATGCTCATGACTTCACCTCGCTCGATGCTGAAAGCTGGCTCGGGATCGGTCGTGCAGGCAGGTGCTGGGTGGCGCCGGCTCCGAAGAAGCCGGGAACTATCCCCCAAAACCTAAAAGTCGTTACCGATGGCCCGATGCCGGTTGGCCGGCTCTACCTTCAGTGGGATGGCCTGAGTAACAGGATAGTTCGTTCTGCAGAGCGTCAAGGGTGGGAAAACGATAACTGGCGGTTACCGTGCATCGGGAAGTGGCGGCAGGCCAGAGCGGGCGCGGCCTGCCGCATGAAGAAATTTATTCTTCGGAACTTTGCGCCGTTTCGCTTGGGTAGGTGGCGCGCCAAAGCTCGAAACCGCCGTCGAGACTGTAGACTTCGGAGAAACCCTGGCCCACCAGATAGGCGGCCGCGCCCTGGCTGGAGTTGCCGTGGTAGCAGGACACGATCAGCGGCGCGTCGAGGTCGGCGCGGGTGATGAAGTCATGCAGCGAGTGGTTGTCCAGGTGACGCGAGCCGCTGATATGGCCGTTGGCAAAGCTGTGCGGGTCGCGAATGTCGACCACCACGGCGCCCTGGGCGCGCAGCTCGTGAGCCTGTTGTGGGGATATACGCTTGAATTCGCTCATGTTCGGGCCTTCCAGTGATTCCTTGGGGCGCCTCGGGCGCTCATTGCTTGGGACAGGTACAGCGGTGCAGCGTGCCGCTGTCGACATCGAGCAGGGTCATTGCATTACCCCAGACGCAGCCGGTATCCAGGGCGTAGAGGCCTGGCTCGTTGCAATTGCCTTCCAGCGCTGCCCAGTGACCGAAGATGATCTTCTCGCCACGCATCTTGCGCTGCGGGTGGCTGAACCAGGGGGCGAAGCCGGGCGGCGCATTGTCGATGCCTTCCTTGGTTTTCAAGTCCAGCGTGCCATCCGCCGTGCAGAAGCGCATGCGGGTGAAATAGTTGGTGATCACCCGCAAGCGGGTGACGCCTTGCAGGTCCTTGTTCCATTTGGCCGGCTCATTGCCGTACATGCCATCGAGGAACAGCGGCAGGCGGGCGTCGTCACGCAGTACCTCTTCGACCTCGCCGGCGCGGCGCAGCGCCTTGGCCAGCGTCCACTGTGGCGGAATGCCGGCATGCACCAGGGTCACCTTGCGCTCGGTATCGTGGTGCACAAGCTTCTGCATGCGCAGCCAGTCGAGCAGGTCGTTGCGATCCGGCGCTTCGAGAATCTCGCGCAACGTATCGCCCTTCTTCAGGCGCTCAATGTTATGTGCCACCGCCAGCAGATGCAGGTCATGGTTGCCCAGCACACAGATAAGCGCATGGCGGATGGAGTAGAGAAAACGCAGCGTTTCCAACGATTGCGGGCCGCGGTTGACCAGATCACCCACCAGCCACAGCTGGTCGTGTGCGGGATCGAAAGCCACCTGCTCGAGTAGACACTGGAGCGGTTTCAGGCAGCCCTGCAGGTCGCCGACGGCATAGACGGCCATCAGTGAAGCGCTCCGGGCACTGCCAGGCGGAACGGCGCGATGGAGGCGTCGAAGCGTTTGCCGTCCTCGGCGAGCATCTGGTAACTGCCCTGCATGGTGCCGACCTGGGATGTCATCACCGTTCCGCTGCTGTAGGTATGACTGGCGCCCGGTTCGATATGCGGTTGCTGGCCGATCACGCCGGCGCCGCGGACTTCCTGCACGCGGCCGTCGCCATCGGTGATGATCCAGTGGCGCGACAGCAACTGGGCCGGCAGTTCGCCGTTATTGACGATGGTCACGGTGTAGGAGAACGCGTAGCGGCTCTGCTCCGGCTGCGATTGCGCAGCCAGATAGCGGGTAGTGACGCTGACGTCGATCTGATAACGAGGGTCGGACATGCGCGTGATCCGTTGAGCTTGATTGCAGTTTAGTCCTGCGCAGCGGAGGGCTGCAGGGCCAGTTGGTCGGCCAGACGGACGAAGGCAGCCAGGTCCAGCTGCTCGGGGCGCAGACTGCCGTCGACGCCGGCAGCCTCGATGGCTTCGGCCGGCAGCAACTGCTTGAGCGTGTTACGCAGCGTCTTGCGGCGTTGGTTGAATGCTTCACGTACGACACGTTCAAGCAGACGATGATCCTTGGCCGGGTGCGGCAAGGTCTCATGCGGTACCAGGCGCACGATGGCGGAGTCCACCTTGGGCGGCGGATTGAAGGCCCCGGGGCCGACGTTGAACAGATGTTCCACACGGCAGTGGTACTGCACCATGATCGACAGGCGGCCCCAGTCGCCACCGCCCGGCCCGGCTGCCATCCGCTCGACTACTTCCTTCTGCAGCATGAAGTGCATGTCGCGAATCAGTGGCGCGTTGTCCAGTAGATGGAAAATCAGCGGCGTGGAAATGTTGTAGGGCAGATTGCCGACCACACGCAGACTGCGTGGCGCTGCGTCGAGGCGGGCGAAGTCGAATTTCAGTGCGTCGCCCTGGTTCAGGCGAAAGCGCGGATTGTCGCCGAACTTGCTTTGCAGGATGGGGATCAGGTCGAGGTCGAGTTCGATCACATCGAGCTGCGCGCCGCTGCCGAGCAGGCCCTCGGTGATGGCACCCTGGCCCGGACCGATTTCCAGCAGGCGCTCATCTTCCTTGGCGCGGATGGCGCGTAGGATGCGGTCGATCACTCCGGCGTCATGCAGGAAGTTCTGGCCGAAGCGCTTGCGCGCGCGGTGTTGGTATTCGGACATAGCGGCAGCTCCAAGTCTCGAGCTGCAAGCGTCAAGCAGGAGCCGAGAGCGGTAAGGCAAAGGCGCGCAGTTTAACAGCGAAAGAGGCTGCGGCTGTAGGCGCGCGCGCTGCGAGTGCCGATTTTGTGGCGCCGACAGCCCGCCTTCAACGCACAGCGTGTGCTCTTGAGCTTGTAGCGGCTGCCATCTCGTAGGCGGTTTCCAGCGCTACCTGCAGGCTGCCGATGTCCACCTTGCCCGTGCCGGCGAGATCCAGGGCGGTGCCATGATCCACCGAGGTACGGATGATCGGCAGGCCCAGGGTGACGTTCAGCGCTGCGCCGAACCCCTTGAACTTGAGCACTGGCAGGCCCTGGTCGTGATACATGGCCAGTACGGCATCGGCACGTTCAAGATACTTCGGGGTAAACAGGGTGTCGGCCGGCAATGGGCCGATCAGGTTCATACCTTCGCCGCGCAGACGCGCCAGCGTCGGCTCGATGACTTCGATTTCCTCGCGGCCCAGATGGCCGCCTTCGCCTGCATGCGGATTGAGCCCGCAGACCAGGATGCGCGGCTCGGCGATGCCGAACTTGGTTTGCAGGTCGGTGTGCAGGATGCGGGTGACACGTTCTAGGCGCTCGGCGGTAATGGCGGCCGCGACATCCTTTAGCGGTAGATGGGTGGTAACCAGCGCCACACGCAAGCCGCGGGTCGCCAACATCATCACGACCTGCTCGGTGCGGGTCAGCTCGGCGAGGAACTCGGTGTGGCCAGAGAAGGTGATGCCCGCCTCGTTGATCACGCCCTTGTGCACGGGGGCCGTGATCATCCCGGCGAAGGTCCCGTCCAGGCAGCCCTGGCCCGCGCGGGTGAGGGTTTCCAGCACGTAGGCGGCATTGGCGGAGGTCAGTTTGCCCGGTGTGGCGGGGGCTGCCAGTGGCGTATCCCAGACATACAGGGCGCCGGCTGCCGCCGGGCGGTGTGGCCAGTGCTTCGGTCCGACTTCCAGTAGCAGGATATCCAGCCCCAGATGCGCGGCGCGCTCGGCCAGCAGTTCGCGGCTGGCGATGGCAACCAGCGGCGCAGGCTGGGCCTGTTGGGCCAATAGCAGGCAGAGATCGGGGCCGATGCCGGCGGGCTCGCCTGGGGTGAGGGCAAAGCATTGCTGCGCAGTCATGGTCGCTCTCGCTATGACGTGGGGCGCCAGTTTACGCTGCCGGGCCAGAAACGAAAAAGCCCGGCACTGGGCCGGGCTCTTGCGTTCGGAACGGCTGCTACAGCTTGGTCTCGACGTAGGCTTCGTCGCGGATCTGGCGCAGCCAGGCCTGCAGTTCCTCGTCGTACTTGCGGTTGCGCAGCAGGTTGGCAGCTTGCTGCTCGCGGAACTGCGCGCTGCTGTCAGTGGCGCGGCGGCCCATGACCTGCAGCACGTGCCAGCCGTAAGGGCTCTTGAACGGCTTGGACAATTCGCCGCTGGCGGTGTTGTTCATCACCTCGCGGAACTCGGGCACCAGCGCATTGGGGTCGATCCAGCTCAGATCGCCGCCATTGAGTGCCGAGCCCGGATCTTCGGAGAAGCTCTTCGCCAGTTCGGCGAAATCCTCACCATCGACGATGCGCTGATAGAGGCGCTCGACCAGGCGGCGGGTTTCTTCTTCGCTGCGGATTTCGCTGGGCTTGATCAGGATATGGCGAACATGCACCTCGTCACGCACCTGGGTGTCGCCACCACGCTTCTCGATCAGCTTGAGGATGATGAAACCGCCCGGCGTACGCACCGGCTCGGTGACTTCGCCGGGGTTCAGCTGACTGATCATGCTGTCGAACGGTGGAGGCAACTGACCGGCCTTGCGCCAGCCCATCTCGCCGCCTTCCAGGGCGTTCTCGCTGGCCGAACGAGAGACGGCCAGCTGGCCAAAATCTGCACCCTGCTGCAACTGCTGATACAGCTCCTGTGCCTGACGGTCAGCGGCCTGGATTTCGCTGGAAGACGCGCCTTCGGACACTGGAATCAGGATGTTGGCCAGGCGGAATTCTTCCGACAACTGCATCTTGCCCAGATCGGAAGCGAGGAAGTTCTGCACTTCCTGGTCGGTGACCTGGATACGCTCGGCCACGCGGCGCTGACGCACGCGGCTGATGATCATCTCGCGGCGCACCTGGTCGCGGGCGTCGGCATAGGAAAGGCCATCACGCGCCAGGGCATCGCGGAATTGCTCCAGGCTCATGCCATTGCGCTGGGCGATGGTGCCCATGGCCTGGTTCAGCTCTTCGTCGGTGATGCGAATGCCGGAACGTTCGCCGATCTGCAGCTGAATGTTCTCGATGATCAGACGCTCAAGTACCTGCTGACCCAGAACACCTTCCGGTGGCAGGGCGCCGCCGCGCTTGTCTATGGTCTGTTGTACCTCGCGCAGGCGAGCATCGAGCTGGCTCTGCATGACTACGTCGTTATCGACAATAGCCACGACGCGGTCCAGGGGGCGGACTTGGGCCTGAGCCGTTGCCGCCAGCAGCGCTGCGCCCAATAGCAGGGGGCGCAGGCGATCAGAAAGCTTGGTCTTCACGTTCACGGTAACCTTGAATGCCTTGGTCGAGGAAAGTTTCTACCTTGCTGCCGGTAACGCCGCCGAGGCCCTTGAGGACGATCTGCAGGAAGATGCCACGGTCCGGCTCGTCGTTGCGCGCTGGGTCGAGGCTGACCTCGTCGTAATCGATCCAGTAGCGGTTGATCAGGCGCAGCTTCCAGCAGCAGCTGTCGTACTCGAAGCCACCGAAGGCTTCGAGGGTACGGTTGCGACCGTAGTCGTACTGCCAGCGCGAGATCAGGCTCCACTGCGGAGCCAGCGGCCAGATGACGGAGAAGTCATGCTGGTCGATCTTGTAGTAGTCCTTGATGTAGTTTGGGCTGCCCGGCTCGCCGTAGTCCGGACTGGTGCTCCAGCGCCCGGTATCGCGGTCATAACGAACGGTGTCATTACGATAGCGATAGCCCAGGTTGACGACCTTGTTCGGATTGGCTTCCGGTTGGTAGTGGAACATCGCGCTGCCCGAACGGGTGGCATGCTGATCCGGGTCCCAGTTGAAGGTCGAGGAGAAGCGCCAGTCGCGGTTGAAGCGATACAGGTACTCCAGTGCGTACGGTGACACGTCAGAGGTGGATTCTTTACGGTTACGGTAATCGATACCCGGCAACTGCACCTGGCGATCTTCGAAGTAGAAGGCCTGGCCTATGCTGAAACGCTGGCGCTCGAACCCGTTCGGCTCGATCCAGCGGCTGGTCACGCCCAGCGACAATTTGTTTTCGTCGCCGATACGGTCCTTGCCGCTGAAGCGATTTTCACGCCACAACGAGGCATAGCTGAAGGTCGGCTCGCCGGTGTCGAAGATCGGAATGTCCGTCTGATCCTCTTCCGGTACGTACAGATAGAAAGCGCGCGGTTCCAGGGTTTGCCGGAAATCTTTGCCGAACAGTTGGGTGTTGCGGTCGAAGTACAAGCCACTGTCGAGGCTGAACAAGCCTATGCCACGGCTTTGAGTGCCTTTGTAGTTCTGCTCGGCGAGCAGGGTGTTCTTGCCTTGTTGATCCAGGCTGAGGTCATAGTTGGTCTGCAGGTACTTGACCTGCGGTTTTATGTAGCCCCACGTCCAGTCGAGAGGCAGGCTGACGCCCGGCTCCAGATGCAGGCGCTCACCGGTGGCGCGCTCCAGGCCCTGGATGCGGGTGTCGTACCAGCTCTGCTCCTCTATACCCTCTTTATTGATAAAGTTGCCCGAGCGCAGGTTGCGGTCGAAGCGTACGTACTCGGTGCCGTAGGTGAAGTCCAGGCCGCCCGGGTTGAAAGGCAGTTTGCCGTCCAGGGTGATCTGCGGCAGGCGGTCATAAGGCGTCACATCAGTGATATTGGCCAGCTCATAGGCATGCGCATTAAGGCGAGCTGTATAGCTGTCACCGCGATAGGTCAATGTACCGCGCTGATCGACGTAGGTTTGTCGGTCGATGCCCAGATCCGTGTTGAGATCCTGGAAGTAGTAAGGATCGCTGATATCGGTGTAGTCGACTTCAGCCAGCAGGCGCGAGTTCAGCCCCTGTCTGTGCTGCCAGCTGTACATCCAGCGCTGGTCTTCGTACTCGGACTGCAGTTCACGCTCGTCTTCCTTGTCGTTCAGCCAGGCGCCACCGACCTGACCTTCGCTGCTTTCGGTCAGGTAACGGAACTCGCCTTCCATCAACAGGCCGCGCTTGGCCATGTAGGTTGGATACAAGGTGGCGTCGTAATTCGGCGCCAGGTTGAAGTAGTAGGGCGTTTGCAGCGAGAAACCGGTATCGCTCGAGGTGCCGAAGCTAGGCGGCAGGAAGCCGGACTGACGGCGGTCGTCGATCGGGAAGTAGATGTACGGGGTGTAGAACACCGGAATGTCCTTGACCCGCAGCGTCACGTTGGTCGCGGTGCCGAAGCCGGTCGCCGGGTTCAGCGTGACGTTGTTGCCCTTCAGGTGCCAGGCATTGTCGCCCGGCTCGCAACGCGTGTAGGTGCCGTCCTTGAGACGGATGATCGCGGTCTCTTCACGCTTGGCGTAGAGCGCGCTGCCACGCACGTGGGCCTGATGCATCACGTATTCGGCATTGTCGATACGGGCTTCGCCGTTATCCAGCTGCAGTTCGGCGCGGTCGCCGACCACCAGGGTGCCCTTGTCACGCAGACGCACGTTGCCAACCAGCTCACCACGGTTTTCCGTCTGGTGCAGG
The DNA here is from genome assembly GCF_002479365.1 of Pseudomonas sp. UBA7530. Classification (NCBI taxonomy): domain Bacteria; kingdom Pseudomonadati; phylum Pseudomonadota; class Gammaproteobacteria; order Pseudomonadales; family Pseudomonadaceae; genus Pseudomonas; species Pseudomonas sp. UBA7530. The sequence continues at coordinate 10,034 of NZ_DLMS01000002.1, read as the reverse complement.
CTAGCTTCGTCGGCTTCGACCTGCATACCGGACTGGCGCAGGACGACGTCACCGGCGAGGGTGGCGATCTGCTTTTCCTGCTCGAAGCGCGAGGCCTTGGCGGAAACGTACATCGGCGACTCGTCCAGTGGCGTGGTGTCGTCCATGCCCGGACGTAGCGGCTCGATGTAGGCACCCGCGCAGTAGGGGCCGGCTTCGGCCAGTTGCGCTGCGGTCAACTTATCGCGCGGGACCCAGTCCAAGTGACTGTAGTCAGGGCTGCGCGAAGCGAGGGCGCGGCCCTTGCTCTCGGTCACCAGCACCGGTGCGGCGTCCTGCTTGGCTACGGCCTCGCTGGTCGTGCCGCCGCTGCTGACGGCGTCGCGGCTGTGCACCGGACGTGGTGGCAGGGCGCTGGCGGCTGATTTCGGCGCGCATGCCCAGCCGCCCGTTGGCGACGCCTGGCAATCGTATTGCTCGGCGGCAAAGGACTGTAGGCTGAACACGGGCTGTAAGGCCAGAAAACTGCCGGTAACCAGCAGTGGGAATTTCTTGCGGAACGCGGGGTGTTTTACTGCCATCTTGTTAGTCCGGGCTTCCTGCGCGCTACCGGCCCAGGGGCCGCACGCCTCTCGATGGGCTGAAAAAGATGCTGGATAATAAAGCATGACCCGCGCAACGGCTAGCGCCGTCGGAGACCCCTTGATGTCTGAACACGATGTACGTCTGCAACAGCTGCAAGCCTGGCTCGCCGGGCAACTGCCCTCTCTGTTCGCCGCTCGCGGCTGGGGTGCGGTGCCTGCCGCCGAACTCACTCCCGCCAGCAGCGACGCCAGTTTTCGCCGCTATTTCCGCTGGCAGGCGGGTGAACGCAGCCTGATCCTGATGGACGCACCGCCCCCCCAGGAAAACTGCGAGCCGTTCGTCCGTATCGCTGCCCTGCTGGCCAGTGCTGGCGTGCATGTACCGCAGGTACTGGCCGCCGATCTGGATCAGGGCTTTCTGCTTCTCGATGATCTGGGGCGCAAGACCTACCTGGACGTGATCGACGAGCACAACGCCGATGAGCTGTTCGACGCAGCCATCGAAGCCCTGCTGAAGCAGCAGCGTTTGCCGCTCGATGACAAGCTGCCGCATTACGACGACGCCTTGCTGCGTCGTGAAGTGCAACTTTTCCCCGAGTGGTACGTACAACGCCACCTGGGGCGCGCCTTCACCGTCGAGCAGGAAGTCGCCTGGCAACGCGTCAGCCAACTGTTGATCGACAGCGCCCTGGCGCAGCCCAAGGTCGTGGTGCACCGCGATTTCATGCCGCGCAATCTGATGCAGAGCACGCCCAATCCCGGCGTGCTGGATTTTCAGGATGCAGTCAACGGCCCGGTCACCTACGACATCACCTGCCTGTTCAAGGATGCCTTCCTCAGCTGGCCCGAGGCGCGTGTACAAGGCTGGCTGCAGGACTACTGGCAGCGCGCCAGGGCGGCGGGTATCCCGGTACAGGCCTCTTTCGAAGACTTTCTGCGGGCCAGCGACCTAATGGGCGTGCAGCGTCATCTCAAGGTCATTGGCATCTTCGCGCGCATCTGTCACCGCGACGGCAAGCCCAAGTATCTGGGCGACGTACCGCGTTTCTTCGCCTATATCCAGGCGGTGCTGGCGCGTCGGCCGGAGCTGGCCGAGCTGGGAGAACTGTTCGCCAGCCTGGCGATAGAAGGGGCGCGTGCATGAAGGCGATGATCCTCGCCGCCGGCAAGGGCGAACGCCTGCGTCCGCTGACTCTGCACACGCCGAAACCGTTGGTGAAAGCGGCTGGGGTGCCGTTGATCGAATATCACGTCCGCGCCCTGGCCGCTGCCGGTTTCACCGAGCTCGTGATCAATCACGCCTGGCTGGGCCAGCAGATCGAGGATTACCTCGGCGATGGCTCGCGCTTTGGCGTACGTATCGCCTATTCAGCCGAAGGTGAGCCGCTGGAGACCGGCGGCGGCATCTTCAAGGCATTGCCCTTGCTGGGCAACGAGCCCTTCGTGGTGGTCAATGGCGATATCTTCACCGACTACGCCTTTGCCGCGTTGCGCCAGCCGCTCACCGGTCTGGCGCATCTGGTTCTCGTGGATAACCCGGCGCATCACCCGCAGGGCGACTTTACCTTGTCGACTGGCCTGGTTCATGACGGCGAGGCGGCAGGCGAGCGGTTGACCTACAGCGGTCTCGCCGTGCTGCATCCGCGTTTGTTCGACGCGTCTGCGCCTGGCGCCTTCAAGCTGGCGCCGTTGCTGCGTGAGGCAATGGTGGCAGGGCAGGTCAGTGGTGAGCATTACGGCGGCTGCTGGATCGATGTCGGCACGCACGAGCGCCTGGCCGAAGTCGAACGACTGCTGCAGGAGGCACGCTAGGTGCTCTGGCCAGCGACTCTGCTAGGAGCAGCGGCCGGGCTGGCCCTGGCCAGCATTCCGGGCGCCTTGCTTGGCGGCCTGCTGGGGCAGGTGCTCGATCGCCGCCTGCGTCTGCATGACTGGGATAACCTGCGCGAACGTCTGGGTGGTCGGGCGGCGCCGGCGGATGACGACCTGCTGTTTCTGATGTTGGGGCGCCTGGCCAAGAGCGAGGGCCGCGTGGTGCAAAGCCATATTCAGCAGGCGCGCGCGGAAATGCAGCGACTGGGACTGGACCCGGCCGGACAGCGCCGCGCCATCGAGGCTTTCGCCCGCGGCAAGACCGGGCGAGACAACCTGCGCAGGCCGCTGCAGCGCCAGCGTCAGCGCGCCGAGGCGATGCTCCGGGCCTGCTGGCGCATGGCCTGGGTCGACGGCCGGGTATCGTCCAGTGAACGCGAGTTGATCCTGCTGTGGGGCAAGTGGCTTGGCTGGGACAGTGCGCGGCTCGATAGCCTGGGCGAGGAATGCGCGCCGCGCCGCAGCCAGCAACCGGCTCCGACGGGTGGCAGTTATCAGGAAGCGCTGCGCCTGCTGGGCGTCAACGAGGGCAGCGAGCCCGAGCAGATAAAGCGCGCCTATCGGCGCCTGCTCAGTCGTCATCACCCGGACAAACTGGCCGGCTCCGGCGCTTCGCCTGAGCGCATTCGTGAAGCGACCGAAACCACTCGCCAGTTGCATCAGGCCTATGCGCTGATCCGTCAGCGCCGGGCGATTCGCTAGCCGCCCGAGGCGCGAATATGCAGCTGCAGCCAGCCGCGCAGGCGGCGGTAGAGCTGCTCCTGCTGCACGTCCAGATTCCCCGGCAGAGCTTTCATCGACACCTGGATGTAGGTAGGTAATTTGGCCCGTTTGCTCGCCTGCAGGCGTTTCAGGGCTGCGCTGCGGTCGGTGGCTTGATCCTTGTAATAGAAGTCGCCGCTGGCTACCGGCAGCTGTGCAACCAGCTCGTCCAGCGGCGGAGCGAAGCCGGCAGGCAGCTCGGCCGCCACCATTAGCAGATTGTGTACATTGGCCGGCTTGCGTTCGCTCAGGTACCGCGCGGCCCAGTAAGCGCCGCTGCCATGGCCCAGCAGCACGATTTCCCTGGCCTGCTGCTGTTCGGCGAAGGCGATGGCGGCATCGAGGCGCGCCATCACGCGCTCGACGTGCGCCAGGCGCCGTTGCTCGGGGCTGATCGCGCTGTCGCCTACGTGCTGTGCGCCGGCCTCGGGCGTTTCGGGCGGCGGCTCGGTAGCAGGAGCGCTCTCGGTGCTAGGCGTTTCGCTTTCTGCGGGCGCAGCGGTTGTGCTCCGCAGCGGCAGCGGGTCGCCGTCCGGGTCCGGCAGCGTCAGGCTCAAGCTGTGCCAGCCAGCATCGGGCAGTTTGCGCCTCAGCGGACCGACCGCTGCCGCACCATCGGCATTCTCCACATCGTCGGGCACCAGGATTACTGCGCCACTGGGCTCGCCAACGTTGGCGGGCAACCACAGGGCGAGGAAGCTCTCGGCGCCGGCCTGCAGCAATTGCTGTTCACGCTTGTCCAGGCGTCGTTCCAGAGTCTGCGCGTCGCTGACGCTGCGCTCGGGCAATAGCGGACGTTCGTTCGCTGCGGGCGTTTCTGTTTCGCCGGGCGCCGCGTTCTGTACATCCTCGGGTGATTCCTGCGCCCAACTGGTGGCGGCGCAGAACAGGCAGAAACCGAGCAGTGCGAGTGAGTGAGGGCGCATCGGTGAGGCTCCTTGGGGGCTGCTAAAGAGCCTAATGTCGAGCTCCGTATTTGTCAGGCGATATTGGCTAGAGGCTGGACGCAGCGATGTTGATATCGCTCCCTGACGCTGGCGATTTCTATTGCCTGGCGAGGTGGTTGGCAGCAGATGCAGAACAGGTGGTCTTGGTTTCTAGGCTTAGAATGCCACCCTGTCTTAACTTTATTCCGTGTAACAAGGCGGCCAGATGGACTTCGATGATCCCGGATTTCGCGAGCTGATCGATGCGCTGCACGATGGCCTCTACATCACCGATGCCGACGGCATCACCCTCAAGGTCAATAGCGCCTACGAACGTCTGACCGGGCTGCGTAGCGAGGATGTGGTCGGCCAGCACATGCAGGCGCTGGTGGAGCAGGGCGTCATCTCCCAGTCGGTGTCACTGCGGGTGCTCAAGGAGGGCAAGGCGCTGTCGCTGATGCAGAGCGTCAGTCAGGGCAAGCGCCTGCTGGTCAGTGGCACGCCGATCTTCGCTGCCGATGGCAAGGTGCGTTACGTGGTCAGCACCGTGCGCGACATGACCGAACTGCTGCGTATCAAGCACGAGCGCGACGAACTGCAGCAGCTCAAGCAGCTGCGCAACAGCACGGCGAAGCTGCATGCCGGTCAGCGTGACGATCTGCTGCATGCCTCGCCGGTGGCCGATCGTCCGGTTTCGGGGCGGGTTTTTGCCCAGGCCCGGCAGGTCGCGGCCAGTGATGTGAAGGTGTTGCTGCAGGGGGAAACCGGTGTCGGCAAGACGCTGATCGCCCAGTACATTCACAAGAGCAGCCCACGCGCGGCGCAGCCGTTCCTGGCGCTCAACTGCGGCGCGCTGCCGGAAAACCTGATCGAGGCCGAGCTGTTCGGCTATGTGCCGGGCGCCTTCACCGGCGCCGGCAGCAAGGGCAAGCGCGGTCTGCTGGAGCTGGCCAACCAGGGCACGGTGTTTCTCGACGAGATCGGCGACCTGCCGCTGGCGTTGCAGGTCAAGCTGCTCAAGGTGATCGAGGAGAGCCGCTTCATCCCAGTCGGTGGACTGGAGCTGAAAGAGGTAGACGTGCGCATCATCACCGCCACCCACCACGACCTGCGCCAGATGGTCGCCGATGGTCGCTTTCGCGCTGATCTCTACTATCGGCTCAATGTGGTGCCCATCCATATACCCGCATTACGCGAGCGGGCCGATGAGGTACAGCCGCTGCTTCAGTTCTATCTTGCCGAGTTCAACCAGCGCTATGGACGATCGCTGACCTGGGAGCTGGAAGCCCTGGATGCGCTCACCGACTACGCCTGGCCGGGCAATATCCGTGAGCTGATCAACCTGGTCGAGCGCCTCGTGGTCACCTGCATCGGTGAGACCATCGAGTTGTTCGATCTGCCTGATGAGGTGCGCATGGTTCGCCACGACGGTGCTGGCGACGTTCTGCTGCCGCTGCGTAAGCAAGTGGAGAATCTGGAGCGGCGCTTGATCCGCAAGGCACTGGTGCAACACAAGACCACCCGCGAGGCGGCCAAGGCCCTTGGTCTAAGCCAGGCGACGCTGGTGCAGAAGATGAAACGCTGGGAACAGGGTTGATTGGAAAATGGATCGGATAGACGTCTTTTGATTGATTTTCTGATCGATACGGCGCTGGTTTGAGCTGTGACAAAACGACGCAAGCCTTCTATCACGCAGGTTTGCGCGATCTGGCACAGGAATCGCTATGGCAGGGCCCGAACCCGTCCAGTTTTCACAATGCACAAAAGGGCCTGATGATGAGTACTGCTGCCTTCAAGATCGCCAATAAGCTGCTGACCGGCCAGGGCGCCGTTGAGCAACTGGCGCACGAACTGCCCCGCCTGAACATCGCCAACCCGCTGATCGTCACCGACGCCATCCTGATCAAATCCGGCACCGTGGACCACGTGCTCAAGCAGCTTGGCGAGCGTGCCTACGGCATTTTCGACGGCGTGGAGCCTGAGCCGGAAATCGCCATCGTCGAGGCCTGCGCCAAGGTTTACCGCGACGGCGGTCACGATGGCCTGATCGGCGTCGGCGGCGGCAGCGCCATCGACATCGCCAAGGCAGTCGCCGGCTATGTCGGTCACGACGGCGCACTGGAGGAGTTGTTCGGTGTCGACCAGATCAAGCGCAAGGGCCCGCCGCTGATCGCCATCCCGACCACCGCCGGCACCGGCTCGGAAGTGACCAACGTATCGATCCTCTCGGACAAGAAGGCGCAACTGAAAAAGGGCATCGTCAGCGACTACCTGCTGCCCGACGTGGCCCTGGTCAGCCCGGTGATGACCCTGACCTGCCCGCGCAGCGTGACCGCCGCCAGCGGCGTCGATGCCCTGGTGCACGCGGTGGAGTCCTACCTGTCGGTCAATGCCTCGCCGATCACCGATGCCCTGGCCATCGGCGCCATCAAGCTGATCGCCAAGGCGCTGCCCAAGGCCTACGCCAATCCGGCCGACCTGAAGGCGCGTGAAGACATGGCCACCGCCAGCCTGATGGCGGGCATGGCCTTCGGCAACGCCGGAGTTGGCGCCGTGCACGCCCTGGCCTATCCGCTGGGCGGGCGCTTCAATATCGCCCATGGCGTCAGCAACGCCTTGCTGCTGCCCTACGTGATGGCCTGGAACAAGCTGGCCTGCGTCGAGCGCATGGCCGAGATCGCCGCCGCCTTGGGCGTGCAGACTCACGGCCTGAGCGACAAGGCTGCTGCCGACCTGGCTGTCGAGGCCATGGCCGAGCTGTGCGCCAGTGTCGACATTCCCAAGGGCATGCGCAGCTTCAATGTGCCCGAGGACGCCATCCCAGCGATGGCCGAGGAGGCCAGCAAGATCGACCGCCTGATGCGCAACAACCCGCGGCGTCTAACCGCTGGCGACATCGAGCAGATCTACCGCGCCGCCTACTGATTTCAACAATCGATGAACGATAGCCCCGGTCATGCCGGGGCTTGCTGCTTACAACTCTAATAAAGCTGGGTGATTCAAATGTCCGAACTGCATCAACAAGACCTGGGCGTCGAAGCCCCGTACTGGCCGCTGGGGCCATTCAAGGTACGTCTGCCTTTCATTCACTACCGCTTTGAGCTCTCCGACTACATGCAGGGCCTGCTCATGTGCGCGGTGGACCTGGCGGCCATTCCGCTGATGACCGAATTCCTCGGCATGCCCTTCGAGGTGGCACTGGCGGTGGTCATGCTCAACGGCCTGCTGTACCTGACCCACCACCTGCTCGGCGACCCGGTGGTGCCGGGCTGGATCACCCCGGCGATCCCCCTGCTGATGGCCTACTGCAGCCAGTTCCCGGAGGGCCCGGAGCGGGTGCATGCGCTGATTGCCTTCCAGTTGATGCTGGGGGCGTTCTCCATAGGACTGGGGATGACGGGCATGGCGCGCAAGGTGGTGTCGCTGGTGCCCTCGGCGCTCAAGGCCGGCATCATCATGGGCGCCGGCCTCAGTGCGGTGGTCACCGTGTTCAAGGAGGGCGGGCGCTTCGACAGCTTCCCCTGGACCATTTCCATCGCCGTCGGCATCGCCTTCTACCTGGTTTTTTCCCTGCACTTCCAGCAATTGAAAAAACGCAGCCGCTTGTGGTGGAATTTCGCCAAGCTGGGCATCTTCCCGATCATCCTGCTGGCCGTGTTCGTCGCGCCGATCTTCGGCGAGGCACCGTGGCCAAGCATCGAGTGGGGCATCAGCAAGCCTGACTTCGTCACCCTGTGGAACGAATACACTGTGTTCGGTCTCGGTATGCCGCCGCTGATGATGTTCGTCACCGCCATTCCTACCGTATTCGCTGCCTACCTCGTGGTGTTCGGTGACGTGCTGGGCGCCAGGGCGATCCTCTCCGAGGCCGACCATATCCGCAGTGACGAGAAGGTCGACTTCAACCCCAACCGCTCGCACATGATCTTTGGCGGGCGCAACGCCTTTATGAGCATTTTTGGCCCGGACGTGGCCATGTGCGGCCCGCAGTGGTCGGCCATGCAGGTGGTCATCACCGAGCGTTTCAAGGGCGGCGCCCAGGCGATGAAGTCCATCTACGGTGGCGTCGGCTCGTTCCGCTGGGGCACCAACACCGGCCTGTTGCTGCTGCCGGTGGTCACCCTGCTGCAGCCGATTCTCGGCGTGGCACTGGCGCTGACCCTGCTGATCCAGGGCTACGTCAGCGTGCGCCTGGGGATCATGGAAGCGCGCAGCCAGCGTGATCTGGGCATCGCCGGGGTAATCGGCGCGGTGCTGGCGATCAAGGGTGCCGCCTGGGCCTTCGCCATCGGCGTCGGCCTGTGCGCGCTGATCTACGGGGCGCAGATGTTCCGTGGCGAAAACGACCAGACCTTCACCAAGGATCTGCCGCCAAGCGAGTGAGCTTTTCGAATTGACCAGCCGGAGCCTTGTGTCTCCGGCTGCAGGAGTAGTGCATGAAACTCAACGATCCCGATCTGCTGCGCCACCAGGCCTATATCGACGGCCAGTGGTGCGATGCGCCCGACGGCGCCGTCACGGAAATCTTCAACCCGGCCAACGGTGAGTCCCTGGGCCATGTGCCGAACCTGGGCGCAGCCGAAACCCGCCGCGCTATCGAGGCCGCCCAGGCCGCGCAACCGGCTTGGCGTGCGCTGACTGCCAAGGAGCGCGCGGCGCGCCTGCGCACCTGGTACGAGCTGATGCTCGCCAACCAGGAAGACCTGGCGCAGATCATGACCGCCGAGCAGGGCAAGCCGCTGGCCGAAGCCCGCGGCGAAGTGCTCTACGCCGCCTCGTTCATTGAGTGGTTCGCCGAGGAGGCCAAGCGCGTCTACGGCGACACCATTCCCGGCCACCAGGCCGACAAGCGCCTGATCGTTACCAAGGAGCCGATCGGTGTGGCCGCGGCGATCACCCCGTGGAATTTCCCCGCGGCGATGATAACTCGCAAGGCCGGCCCGGCCCTGGCCGCCGGCTGCGCCATGGTGCTCAAGCCTGCGCCGCAGACGCCTTTCAGCGCCCTGGCCCTGGCTGTGCTGGCCGAACGCGCCGGCATCCCGGCCGGACTGTTCAGCGTGCTGCCGGCGGACGCCGATCGGTCTCGTGAGGTGGGCGGTGAGTTGTGCTCCAACCCCATCGTGCGCAAGCTGTCGTTTACCGGCTCCACCGGCGTCGGCATCAAGCTGATGGAGCAATGCGCGCCAACCCTGAAGAAACTGTCGCTGGAGCTGGGCGGCAATGCGCCGTTCATCGTCTTCGACGATGCCGATCTGGACGCGGCGGTCGAGGGCGCCATGGTTGCCAAGTACCGCAACGCCGGGCAGACCTGCGTATGCGCCAACCGCATCTACGTGCAGGACGGCGTGTACGACGCCTTCGCCGAGAAGCTGGCGGCGGCGGTGGCGGGGCTCAAGGTTGGCCAGGGCACTGAAGCGGGTGTGACCACCGGCCCGCTGATCGACGCCAATGCCGTGGCCAAGGTGCAGGCGCATCTGGCCGATGCGCTGGAGAAGGGCGCCAGGGTACTGCAGGGTGGTCAGGCGCTGGGCGGCAATTTTTTCGCGCCCACCGTGCTGGCCGACGTGACGCCGGACATGCGCATAGCCCGCGAGGAAACCTTCGGCCCGCTGGCGCCGCTGTTCCGCTTCAGCGACGAAGCCGAAGTGATCCGCCAGGCCAATGACACCGAGTTCGGTTTGGCCGGCTACTTCTACACCCGCGACCTGGGCCGCGCCTTCCGTGTCGGCGAGGCGCTGGAGTACGGTATGGTCGGCATCAACACCGGGCTGATCTCCAACGAAGTGGCGCCGTTCGGCGGCATCAAGGCTTCCGGCCTGGGTCGTGAAGGCTCCAAGTACGGGCTGGACGAGTACCTGGAGATCAAATACCTCTGCCTGGGTATCTGAAGTACGGGTGAATGCCGTGGGAG
>NZ_DLMS01000009.1:0-21995 GCF_002479365.1 Pseudomonas sp. UBA7530 | reverse complement strand
CTTTCTACTCAACCACTTGCGCTTTCGATCAGAAATTCTTCTCTCCAGCGGGAGGCGCATTCTACAGCGTTCAAAACCGCTGTCAACACCTCTTTTCTACCGCTTTCGATCCATTCGACCGAACCACCAACAGGATCAAACCACCACCCCGTCGACCGGCGCGCATTCTACACGCCAGATCCAGCTTTGCAAGCCCTTCATTCAACTTAACTTATTGATTAACAAGAAGTTTTTGAAGCGCTTCATCGCTGAAGTGGCGCGCATTCTACATCCAGCAGAATGCGCGTCAAGCTTTAATTGCAGTTTTATTACTCAGCTTTGAGCGTAATACGCGCAAAGGCCTTCTTGCCGGCCTGGCAGACATGCGTCGAGCCAACCTTGAACAGGAAAGCGCGATCGACCACCTCGCCATCAACACGCACGCCACCCGAACCCAGCAGATCGCGAGCCACGGCAGCATTCTTAACCAGGCCTGCCTTATTAAGGACGGACGAGATCGGCATATCTTCAACCGAAGCCAGCTCGACCTCAGGTAAATCCTCCGGCAGCTCACCATCCTTCATACGATTGCCGGCAGAGCGGTGCGCATTGGCCGCAGCCTCCTCGCCATGAAAACGCGCAACCAGCTCTTCAGCCAGCTTGATCTTGATGTCGCGCGGGTTCGCTCCCTGCTCGACGTCACACTTGAACTGCTCGATCTCCTCCATGGAGCGGAAGCTGAGCAATTCGAAGTAGCGCCACATCAGCGCGTCAGGCATGGACACCAGCTTGTTGTACATCACCCCCGGCGCCTCCTGGATACCAACGTAGTTACCCAGGGATTTGGACATCTTCTTCACGCCATCGAGACCTTCCAGCAACGGCATGGTGACGATGCACTGCGACTCCTGGCCATAAGCGCGCTGCAGCTCGCGCCCCATCAGCAGGTTGAATTTCTGATCGGTACCGCCCAGCTCGACGTCGGCCTTGAGCGCCACGGAGTCGTAGCCCTGCACCAAGGGGTAGAGGAACTCATGGATGGCGATCGGCTGATTGCTGGTGTAACGCTTGTCGAAGTCATCGCGCTCGAGCATCCGCGCTACGGTGTACTGCGAAGCCAGACGAATGAAGTCGGCCGGCTTGAGCTGGTCCATCCAGGTCGAGTTGAAGGCGACCTCGGTCTTGGCCGGATCGAGAATCTTGAAGACCTGCTGCTTGTATGTCTCGGCGTTATCCAGCACCTGCTCACGAGTCAGCGGCGGACGCGTAGCGCTCTTGCCGCTGGGGTCGCCGATCATCCCGGTGAAGTCGCCGATCAGAAAGACCACCTGATGACCGAGCTCCTGGAACTGACGCAGCTTATTAATAAGGACGGTATGGCCGAGATGCAGATCCGGCGCGGTAGGATCGAAACCCGCCTTGATCCGCAGCGGCTGACCACGCTTGAGCTTTTCGACCAGCTCAGCCTCAACCAGAACCTCTTCCGCACCGCGCTTGATCAGCGCCAGCTGCTCTTCAACCGACTTCATAAAATGACTCACAGTGACCGTATTCAAAAGGGAACCAACCATACAAGAACGCTGACAAATCACAAGTTTTGCTCAGCGTAAGGCAGACCATGCGTCGATCATCATCTGCAGGGTTGCCTCCTGGCGGTTTTGGTTATATTTTATACAGTTAGTGCATATTCATCATGCTCTTCTTTTAATCTTCATCTTTTTCACTTCAAAAGCAGCCCTATGACCTCTACATCTAAAGCGCCGCCACTCTATCCAAAAACCCATATTCTGGCGGCGAGCGGCGTAGCTGCGCTGCTGAGCCTGTCTCTGCTGGTGTTTCCTTCGCGTGAAGTCGAAGCGCAGAAAACCTTCCTCGACCTGGATCTGGGCAACGACGCCGAGATGGTGCTGCAAGAGAAGGATGATCTTCGAGCGGGATTGCCCGTGCCTGGTGCCGCCTCGCCATTCGCCGAGATCGAGCAGAGCACCGACACCGCCGAGAACAGCGCAGAAGACGCTGATCAAGACCTCCCAGAAACCGCCGCCGACACCACTCCTCCCTCCGACCCCAACCATCACAGCATCACGGTCAGCAATGGCGATACGCTTTCTACCGTATTCGCCAAGGTCGGCCTGAACGCCAACGACCTGCATGAAGCCCTCAATAGCAGCAAGGACGCCAAGCAGTTCAGTCGCCTCAAAGTAGGCCAGGTGCTGGAGTTCGAACTGAACGAAGAAGGCAAGCTGAAGAACCTGCAGAGCAAGCTCAGTGACCTGGAAACCATTCGCCTCAGCCGTACCGACAAGGGTTTCGACTTCCAGAGCGAACAGATCAAGCCGGAAGTAGTGACCGCCTACAGTCGTGGCGTGATCAACAGTTCGCTGTTCCTCTCCGCCAAGCGCGCCGGTCTATCCCACAGCCTGACCATGGACCTGGCCAACGTATTCGGCTACGACATCGACTTCGCCATGGATATTCGTGAAGGCGACGAGTTCGAAGTGGTCTACGAAGAGAAGGTCGTGAACGGCAAGCGTGTCGGCACCGGCAATATTCTCTCGGCGCGCTTCACCAACCGCGGCAAGACCTATACCGCCGTGCGTTACACCAGCAAGCAAGGCACCACCAGCTACTACAGCGCCAACGGCGAAAGCATGCGCAAGGCGTTCATCCGTACTCCGGTGGACTTCGCTCGCATCAGCTCGCGTTTCTCCACCGGCCGCAAGCATCCGATCCTGAACAAGATCCGCGCGCACAAAGGCGTCGACTATGCCGCGCCACGTGGCACGCCGATCAAGGCAGCGGGTGACGGTCGTGTAACGCTGGCGGGCCGTAACGGTGGTTACGGCAATACCGTGATCATTCAGCACGGCCAGCGCTACCGCACCCTCTACGCGCATATGCAGGGCTTCGCCAAGGGCATTCGCAACGGTTCGAACGTCAAGCAAGGCCAGATCATCGGCTACATCGGCACCACCGGTCTTTCCACTGGCCCTCATCTGCACTATGAGTTCCAGGTCAACGGCGTACACGTCGACCCGCTCAGCCAGAAGCTGCCGATGGCAGACCCCATTGCAGCCAGCGAGAAGCAGCGCTTCATGCAACTGAGCAAACCGCTGATGGCACGCATGGACCAGGAAAAGGCCACCATGCTGGCCGCTAACCAGCAATAATCCGTGCCCCTCTATATAGGCGTGATGTCCGGCACCAGCCTTGACGGACTGGACATCGCGCTGATCAATCAGGATCAGCGCCCCCATCTTCTCGCCACGCTCTACCGCCCCATGCCAGATCGACTGCGCAGCGACCTCTTGGCGCTGTGCACTTCGGGCAATGATGAGCTGGCACGCGCCGCCGTGGCCGAACAGCATTGGGTCGAACTGGCCGCCGGAGCGATCAACGACCTCCTGCAGCAACAGGGTCTAAGCGCGCAACAGATTCGCGCCATCGGCAGCCATGGCCAGACCGTGCGCCATGAACCGGCGCGCGGTTTCACCATTCAGATCGGCAACCCGGCGCTACTGGCCGAACTCACCGGTATTTGCGTGGTGGGCGACTTTCGTCGTCGCGATGTGGCTGCCGGTGGGCAAGGCGCCCCTCTGGTTCCGGCCTTCCATCATGACCTCTTCGGCCATGACCAACGGCATGTGGCCGTACTCAATGTCGGCGGCTTCAGCAACCTCAGCCTGCTCTCACCCGGCCAGGACGTACTAGGCTTCGACAGCGGCCCGGGCAACGTTTTGCTCGATGCCTGGATTCAACATTGTCGAGGCCTTGCCTATGACCGTGATGGCGCCTGGGCGGCCAGCGGTAGCGTTCACAACGAGCTGCTGGCGCGCCTGCTGAGCGATCCCTTCTTCGCCACCCAAGGCCCGAAGAGCACCGGTCGCGAGCTGTTCAATCTCGACTGGCTGCTTGGCCATCTGCAAGTCCTGCCACCGCTGGCCAGCGAGGACGTTCAGGCAACCCTGGTGGAGCTAACCGCGCGTAGCATCGTCAGCGCCTTGCGTAGCGCGCAGGCTCGAACGGATGCGTTGCTGGTATGCGGCGGCGGTGCCCACAATGCTTGTCTGATGAAGCGCTTGAGCGAAATGCTGGCTGGAACCGAGGTAAGCAGCACCGCTAGCGAAGGCGTGGACCCGGACTGGGTCGAAGCCATGGCGTTCGCCTGGCTGGCCCATTGCACCCTGGAAGGCATTCCAGGCAATCGCCCGAGCGTCACCGGGGCGAAGGGCCTGCGCGTGCTTGGCGCCATCTATCCGGCCTGAAAACGAAAACGCCGCGCATCGAGCGCGGCGTCCGTCATCCGGCGAAGACTTCAGATCGAGAAGGACGAACCGCAACCACAGGTGGTGGTGGCATTGGGGTTCTTGATCACGAAACGCGAACCTTCCAGCCCTTCCTGATAGTCGACCTCGGACCCCGCCAGATACTGGAAGCTCATGGCATCGACTATCAGGCTCACGCCCTCACGCTCGACGATGGTGTCGTCTTCGGCCACATCCTCATCGAAGGTGAAACCGTACTGAAAGCCCGAGCAACCACCGCCCGTGACGAACACACGCAGCTTCAGGCGCGGATTGCCTTCTTCATCGACCAGATTCTTCACCTTGCTGGCCGCGCCCTGGGTGAAGTGCAAGGGGGCAGGGGTGAAGGTTTCGACGCTCATGCTATAACTCCCGGCGCCATGCGCCCTACTGCGTTAGCAGGTTGTTGAACGACCTGCGTTGCCTGACCATCATTAACGACAGCCTGCTGGGCAGGCATTATCCGCTTGCCCTACAAAATTGGTCAACTATTGCTCGACTTCCAGCGATGCCGGAAGCTCAAGTGGACGCTCGCCGTCCTTGAGGTGGCACAAGCGCCCTTCGATCTGCGCGCCCATGGCCATTTCCATCAGGCCATACTGCAGGTTGCCACGCACTCGAGAACGGGCGCCCAATTCCAGATGACCACTGGCGAAGACATCCCCGTCGACCTCCCCGTCAATCACGATATGGGGTGCACGTATCTCACCTTCAACCACGCCACCGACGCTGACGCGTACCAGCCCTTCGGTAGCCAGCAGGTTACCGGTGACCCGACCATCCACCTGTACCGCGCCCTGAAAGCGCATGTCACCCATTAGCTCGGCGCCAGCGGCAATCAGGCTGGTCTTGCCGCTGAAGCGCTGCAGGTCGGGTTTGGTCTTGTCTTTACTCCACATGGGGGATTGTTGCTCCTGATTTTATCCATTCGAATGTACGGCTCAGCGGCTTGTCACCTTCGACCTCCGCCTGAACCTTGACCTGACGCGGCTCGAAGCCCTCAGGCAGCTGTAATTCGCCGAAGCGCCCGGCCTCGGGGAACGACTGAAAGTGCTTGAAGGAGAACGGGATGCTGCTCTCGCTCACCTCGTCCGACAGCGTCGCCAGGTCCAGGGTAGCCGGCTTGCCCTTCTGCTGGCCCTCGATCGTGATACGCATACGCCCCTGTAAGGCCTCGTCACTGGCACCAACCCGGCTCATCAGCAGCTTGTAGCGAAATCGCCGCGGCTGCTCCGTGGCTTGCAGCTCGAAAGCGCGAATGCGCATGCCCTCGCGACGACTGGCGGGGGCGAGGACGCCCTTGTAGAAGGCCAGGTCCTGTTGCTGTTTGAAGATCTGCTCTTCCAGCAGCTTGATCGTCCGCCGATTCTGCTCCATGGCCTGCTGCGTAACTTTGTCACTGCTGCCGACCACGGCCAGGCGCTGGCGTAACAGCTCCAGTTCCTGATCCTGCTCGGCAACACGAGTCAGCAGCGCTTGCGTGTCCTCGGACGTTTGCTGAGGCTGCGCCTGCGGCCAATACCAGCCCAGGGCAAAGGCCGCCGGTATGGCGAACACCAGCAAAAGCAGTAACCAGCGGCGCCTGCGCTCTCGCCGTGGATCGCTGACGCGGACTTCCCAGCCCGGTTTCACGGCAACAGGGCCGCGTGCGACAGACCCAGACGCTCGTCGAGACCAAAGAGGATGTTCATGTTCTGTACCGCCTGACCGGAAGCACCCTTGACCAGGTTGTCGATTACCGACAGCACCACCACCAGGTCGCCGCCCTGAGGACGGTGCACGGCAATCCGGCATACGTTGCCGCCGCGCACGCTGCGGGTTTCCGGGTGGCTGCCAGCGGGCATCACGTCGACGAAGGGTTCGCCGGCGTAGCGCTTCTCGAACAGCGCCTGGAGATCGACCGAAGTATCGGCCACGCGCGCATACAAAGTCGCGTGGATGCCACGAATCATCGGCGTGAGGTGCGGAACGAAGGTCAGGCCGACGTCGCTACCGGCGGCCTGGCGCAGCCCCTGACGAATTTCCGGGAGATGACGGTGGCCCTTCACCGAGTAGGCCTTCATGCTCTCGCCTGCCTCGCAGAACAGCGAGCCGACACTGGCACCACGGCCGGCGCCACTGACGCCGCTCTTGCAGTCGGCGATCAGGCTGCTTGCATCGGCCAAGCCGGCTTCCAGCAACGGGATCAGGCCGAGCTGGGTTGCGGTCGGATAGCAGCCGGGGACGGCGATCAGGCGCGCGGTCTTGATCGCTTCGCGGTTGACTTCAGGCAGACCGTACACGGCCTCGCTCAGCAATTCGGGAGCGCCGTGCGGCTGGCCGTACCACTTGGCCCACTCCTCGGCGTCCTGCAGGCGGAAGTCCGCGGACAGATCGATCACGCGCGTGCCTGCGGCTAGCAGCTCGCCTGCCAGCGCGTGGGCCACGCCGTGCGGGGTGGCGAAGAACACCACGTCACAGGCGCCCAGCGTGGCGACGTCCGGCACGCTGAAGGCCAGATCCGGATAATGGCCGCGCAGGTTAGGGTACATTTCGTCGACGCGCAGGCCAGCCTCGGAACGGGAAGTGATCACGGTCACCTCTGCCTGCGGGTGTTGCGCCAGCAGACGCAGCAGTTCGACACCGGTGTAGCCCGTGCCGCCGACGATACCGACCTTGATCATCACATGCCCCTTTGCAAAAGCCATTGGAAAGCTGCCGATGATAAAGCCGCATCGGCCAAGCTCCAACCGCGGAGGTGACGCAGGCCGTCGACTGACTCTACTATCGAGACCATTTTTCAGCGCAAGAGGCGAAAATGCTCTATCTCTGGCTCAAGGCTCTGCACATCATCGCCATGGTCTGCTGGTTCGCCGGCCTGTTCTATCTGCCACGTCTGTTCGTCTACCACGCCATGAGCGACGACGCTGCCAGTCACGAACGGTTCTGCATCATGGAGCGCAAGCTGTATCGCGGCATCATGATGCCGTCGATGATCGCCACCCTCGGTCTGGGGATCTGGCTGCTCAGCCTCAACTCGGCGTACTACTTCACGCAAGGCTGGATGCACGCCAAGCTCACGCTGGTCGTTGCCCTGGTGATCTATCACCACCTCTGCGGGGCTCAGCTCAAGCGCTTCGCCCGCGGCGAGAACAGCCGCAGTCACGTGTTCTATCGTTGGTTCAATGAAGCACCGGTGCTGGCCCTGCTGGGGATCGTCATCCTGGTCGTCGTCCGCCCCTTCTGAGGAGTTCGCCATGTCTCTGCCCGCCCTGCTCGAACAACGTCTGCGCCTGCCGCTGGTGGCTGCGCCGATGTTTCTGGTATCCAACCCGGCCCTGGTCAGTGCCTGCTGCAACAGCGGCATCGTCGGCAGCTTTCCGGCGCTGAACCAGCGTGAGAGCGCCGGTTTCGCCGCCTGGCTCGACGAGATCGAGGCCAGCCTCTCGGCGAACGCCGCGCCCTTCGCCGTCAACCTGATCGTGCATAACAGCAATCCGCGTCTGCAGGCGGATCTGGCCATCTGCGTCGAACGACACGTGCCCATCGTCATCACTAGCCTGGGCGCGGTGAAGGAAGTGGTCGATGCCGTGCACAGCTACGGTGGCCTGGTGTTCCATGACGTGACCACCCGCCGTCATGCGCAAAAGGCCGCCGAGGCCGGTGTGGACGGGTTGATCGCCGTGGCAGCCGGCGCTGGCGGCCACGCCGGCACCTGGAGTCCTTTCGCGCTGTTGGCAGAGATTCGTCAGTTCTTCGACAAGACCGTGCTGCTGTCCGGCTGCCTCAATCACGGCCATGAAATTCTCGCCGCCCAACTGCTCGGCGCCGATCTGGCCTACATGGGCACCCGCTTCATCGCCACCACCGAGAACAACGCCTCGGCCGACTACAAGCAAATGATCCTTGGCGCGCAGGCCGCCGATATCATCCACACGCCCGCCGTGTCGGGCGTACCGGCCAGTTTCATGCGCCAGAGTCTGGAGCAGGCCGGCTACGACCTTAAACAGCTGCAGAACAAGGGCGACGTCAACTACGGCGAGAAGCTCAAACCGATGGATGAAGAAGCCAAGGCCTGGAAAACCGTATGGTCGGCTGGCCAGGGCGTCGGCGGTATCGACGATCTGCCCTCGGTGCAGGACCTGGTCGCACGGCTCGATAGCGAATACCGCGCCGCACTGACACGCAGCCAGCAGCTGGGGCAACGCTGGCCGCGATGAGGCGTCGCCACCTGCTGGGGCTGGGCGCGCTTGGACTACTCGGCGGTTGGGCGCTGCGCCCGACTGATCGTGGTCGCGCGCATGATGCCTACTTCGCAGAACTCAACCGGCAATTGCAACGTGATGGCGAGGGCGTGCCCACGCTGCTGCTCGACCTCGACCGGCTCGACGCCAATGCCGACCTGCTGGCGGCACGCCTAGCGGGGCGCCTCCAGTTGCGCCTGGTGGCCAAGTCGCTGGCCAGCACCGGCCTGCTGGAATATCTGGCCAAGCGTCTGAACACCCAGCGTTTCATGGTGTTTCATCAGCCGCAGCTCAATCACCTGGCTAGAAGTTTCCCACAGGCCGATCTACTGCTGGGCAAACCCATGCCGGTTGCTGCCGCGCTGAACTTCTATCGCCAGCTGCCGCACCACCTGGATTTCGCTCCCGACCGCCAAGTGACCTGGCTGATAGACAGCGAGCAACGCCTGCTGCAATACGCGGAGCTAGCCAAGGCGCTGGGTCGGCCGCTGCGCATCGCACTGGAAATCGACATCGGCCTCGAGCGCGGCGGCTTCGCCACGCCAGAAATTCTGACTCAGGCCATGCAGCAACTTCGCCAACTGCCGGCGCTGCAACTGCAAGGGTTCATGGGTTATGACGCGCATGTCGCCCACAGCCCTCCCTGGCAGGGCCAGAGCGAGGCGTTCGACCGGGCCAATGCGCGCTATCGCCTGCTCATCGCCAGCGCCCAGGCATTCACCGAGCCATGGCCGACCGAACCGCTACTGAATGGCGGTGGCAGCCTGACCTACCTGCTGCACAGCCAGCAGCAGAGCCCGCTCAACGAGGTCGCCGTCGGCTCGGCCCTGCTCAAACCTGCAGAGTTCGATACAGCGCTGCTGGAGGATCATCAGCCAGCGCTGTGGATCGCCAGCCCAGTGCTCAAGGCGCTGGGCAGTGCCCTGCCCTATATGCAGACGCTGCAACCGCTGATCGCAGCCTGGAACCCCAACCGCCAGCACGCCTATTACCTCTACGGCGGTCGCTGGCCAGCGCGGCCCGTTTCACCAGCAGGGCTCGACTACGACGAGCTGTACGGACGCAGCGCCAATCAGGAACGCCTGATCGGCAGCGCCGCCACGCAGCTGACGAGCCAGGACTGGGTTTTTCTGCGCCCCGCGCTCAGCGAAGGCTTGCTGGATGATTTCGGCGAAATACGTCTACTACGCCGCGGCCAACTGGTCGGCCGCTGGAGCACAATAGGCAACGCCTGAAATTCTTCGACTGTGGTACTTCAGGCCGCTTGTATATTGGCCTCACGGCACTCTAGGCTTATGCCTCGTTTGCTGCTGAACGGCCACTTCGCTCACCTCACTTCCCGCCGACAAGGAAGCTCGCATGAACCCACCGCGCTACAAGATAGTGTTCGACGGCCAACTGATGCCCGAGGCCTCGTTGGAAATGGTCAAGGA
Organism: Pseudomonas sp. UBA7530; assembly: GCF_002479365.1. NCBI lineage: Bacteria > Pseudomonadati > Pseudomonadota > Gammaproteobacteria > Pseudomonadales > Pseudomonadaceae > Pseudomonas > Pseudomonas sp. UBA7530. The sequence goes on along the minus strand of NZ_DLMS01000009.1, from coordinate 12,056 downwards.
AAACCTGGCTCGCCTGTTCAAGAGCGATCCAGCGCGCATCGACAGCCTGTTCAGCGGGGCGCCGGTAGCACTCAAGCGCGACTTGGGCGAGAACGAGGCAGAGCAGTACCTGAGCGCCCTGCAGAAGGCCGGGGCCAATGTGCGCAAGGAGCTGGACCAGGCAGCCAGCCTCAGCCTGGTGCCGACCGAGGCCGAAACCGTGCAGGCCGAGCAAGCCGCAACGCCGACCATGACCTGCCCGAAATGCGGCCATGAACAGGCCAAGGCCACCGAGTGCTCCGCCTGCGGCATCATCATCGAAAAGTATCTCGCCCGTCAGGCGCAACTGGCCGAGGCGGCACCGGCGCCAGCTGCCGCACCAGTTGCGGCTGCCGCATCGCCGTACGCACCGCCGCAGGCAAATGTCGCCGAGCAACTGCCGCAGCACTCGGAGCTGAAGGTATTCAGCGTCAACGGCCGGATCGGCCGCGTGCGTTACCTGGGCTGGACCATGGCCATGCTGCTGTGCATGCTGCCGATGCTCTTGCTGTTCGCAGGTGCCTCAGCGATTTCCAGCGTTCTGGGCACCCTGATCATGGGCGTCGGGGTGATCGCCATGATCGTCATCGGCGTGTTCATCGGCGTCCAGCGCCTGCACGACATGGGCTGGTCCGGCTGGCTGTGGCTGCTCAATTTCGTCCCCGTCGTCGGTAGCGTGTTCGCACTGCTGATGCTGATCATTCCCGGCACCCAGGGCGCCAACCGCTACGGCCCGCCGCCACCGCCGAACAGCACCGGGGTGAAGATCCTGGCCTGGCTGTTCCTGCTGGTACCGTTGACCGGCATCGTCGCCGCCATCGTCCTGCCGCAGTACCAGAGCTATGTCGAGCGTGCCGCCGAGTATCAGGAGCAATAAACCCTCGACCATGCGCAGCTATGCATTGATCACCGGCGCGTCCAGCGGCATCGGCCTGGCCCTGGCCGAAGCCCTGGCGCGCCGGGGCCGCAACCTGATCCTGGTGGCGCGCAGGCGCGATGCTTTGGAGAGCATCGCCTGCGAGCTGGCGCAGCGCTTCGGCGTCGAGGTGCTGTTTCGCCTTTGCGATCTGAGCGAGCCGCTGCAGCTGTCCGGCCTGCTGCTGGAACTGGAAGAGGGCCAATGGCAGATCGATCTGCTGGTGAACAACGCCGGCCTGGGCTGTGCCGGCCCCTTCCTCGAACAGGACTGGAGCCGCGAGCAGGAGCAGGTGGAGGTCAACATGCTGGCCTTGACCCGCCTGTGTCATGCACTTGGCCAGCGCATGGTCGAGCACGGCGGCGGGCAGATTCTCAACGTAGCCTCGGTGGCCGCCTTTCAGCCGGGCCCCTGGATGAGCAGCTACTACGCCAGCAAGGCCTATGTGCTGCATTTTTCCGAAGGTTTGCGCGAGGAGCTAGAAGGCCGTGGCGTAAGGGTGTCGGTACTCTGCCCCGGCCCGACGCACAGCGCCTTCTTCCGCACGGCGCAGATGGACGTCACGCGCCTGGCAGGCAGCAAGCTGATGATGAGCGCCGAAGAAGTGGCGCTGATCACCGTGCGCGCGCTGGAAAAGAACCGCGCCGTCATCATTCCCGGTTGGCGCAACCGTCTACTGGCACTGAGCCCACGCCTGGGGCCACGCTGGCTGGTACGTAAACTCAGTGGTCGCCTGACCCGCTCCTTCATCGGGGCCTGATCAACCAGCGTTGACCGTCCGCCCATCGGCCCATGCGCGCAACGCTGCCAGACGCTCGGCCATCACCACCGACAACGGTGCGGTGCTTTGCAGCGCGCGCAGCAGCAACTGCTGATCGACCGCCTGTTGCTGCGCCTGCCCGGCGTAAAGCGCGCTGACCACGGCCTGCTCGATCTCGGCCCCGGTGTAACCCTCGCTGGCCGCGGCCAGCTCTGCCAGGTCGAAACTCGCCGACTCCAGTTCGCGACGCTGCAGGTGGATACGGAAGATATCGGCACGCACCTCGGCACTGGGCAGGTCGACGAAGAACAGCTCGTCGAAACGCCCCTTGCGCACCAGCTCAGGCGGCAGTCGGTCGATGGCATTGGCCGTGGCGACGACGAACACCGGCGCCTTGCGCTCGGCCATCCAGGTCAGCAGGGTGCCGAGCACCCGTTGGCTCACGCCGCCGTCATGGTCGCCACTGGCCAGGCCCTTCTCCACTTCGTCCATCCACAACACGCATGGCGCCATCTGTTCAGCCAGGCGCAGCGCCTCGCGCAGGTTGCGCTCGGTCTCGCCGAAGAACTTGTTGTACAGGCAGGCAAAATCCAGGCGCAGCAGCGGCAGCCCCCAGAGCCCGGCAACGGCTTTGGCGGCCAGGCTCTTGCCGCCGCCCTGCACGCCGACCAGCATCACGCCTTTCGGCGCATCGATCTGCTTGCCCTCGAGGAAGCCGGCCTGCCGCTCGCCCAGCCAGCGCTTGAGGTTGATCAGCCCGCCGACTTCGGCGAAGCGCGCAGTGTCGTACTCGAAGCTGAGCACGCCCTCCAGATCCAGTAACTGGAACTTGGTCTTGTTCAACTCGGGGATGTCTTCCTGGGTAATCGCCCCGTCGTCGCAAATTACGTTGCGCGCCAGCGCCCGCGCCTCGGCATGGCTGAGGCCACGCAGGTTCTTGACCACCTGCTGCAGGGTACGGTTGTCGGTGCGTACCCGCGCGCCGCGATTGCCTTCGCTCCAGCGCGCCGCCTCGTCGCGCACGATGCTCAGCAGTTCGTCCTCCGACGGCAAGGCGAGGCTGAAGCGCGCCGCGTAGCGCTGCACCTCGGCCGGCAGTTTTAGCGCATGCGACACCAACACCAGCGTCGGCTTGTGCGCCGCCTCACTCATGGCGATTTCCTTGAGCAGGCGCACCAGCCGCGGGTTGTCATCGAGAAATGGATGCAGATCGCACATAACGTAGAGGTTCGGCTGCGGGTCGGCCTTGATCATGCGCAGCGCCGCTTCCGGCTCCAGGGTCGGCGACTCGTCCACCGGCGCGCCGCCGAAGCCCAGGCGCTGCAGGCCCTCCGTCACCGACCAGGTGTGCAGACCGAGGCCACGCTTGACCGCCAGGCCGGTCAGGGTTTCCAGCACACGCGTCTCGTCCCAGGACTCGATCACCACCAGCTTGACCTTGGAATCCAGCACCAGCCCAAGATCATGAATATCGTTCTTCAACACCCGCTCCTTGTGAAGTTTGGCCAGTCAGGCAAGCAGGGTTACCATCCGCGGTTTCGCAGCATGGGAGCTCACAGCATGGACCGTCTCAACAGGCAGATCGTCGCCGCAGGCCTCGCGCCGTGCAAGTACTGAAAGCGCGTTGCGTCACAGTCGCCGTATCCATTGCCTGGGCCGCAAGCCTGACGCTGCTGTTTAGCCCGCCAGCCGCAGCAGCGGAGATCATGAGCGACCCTTTGCCCAGCGGTGGCCAAGGCCCGGAAATGGTCGTGATTCCGGCCGGCACGTTGCGCATGGGCGATGCCAGCGGTCGCGGCAACGACAACGAACGCCCGCAACGGACCATCGCCTTCGATCAACCCTTCGCCATGGGCCGCTACGAAGTCACCTTCGCCGACTGGCAGAAATACGCCGACGCCAACGAGCTGCCCATGCCCGATAACGAAGGTTGGGGCCTTTCCGCGCAGCGCCCGGTGATCAACGTGTCCTGGCGTGACGCTCACGCCTATGCCCAGTGGCTGTCACGCGAGACGGGCGCGCGCTACCGCCTGCCGACCGAAGCTGAATGGGAGTATGCGGCGCGCGGCGGCAGCCAGAGCTACTACTGGTGGGGTGACGAGCTCGACAGTGACGAACAGGCACCGCGTGCCCATTGCCGCGGCTGCGCCAGTTCGCGCCTGCTGCGCAACAAGACGGCCGCCGTCGGCCGGTTTCCGGCCAATGGCTTCGGCCTGCACGACACCGCAGGCAATGTCTGGGAATGGACGGCCTCAAACTACACCCAACACTTCGACGGCAGCGAAACGCAGAGCGCCGGGCTGCTCGACAATAGTCCGCGAGTCGTTCGCGGTGGCGCCTGGAACAGCGGCCCGACCTATCTGCGCAGTAGCCTGCGCGACCTCAAGCAGCCACATCATCGCGACTATGCGCTGGGGTTTCGCGTGCTGCGCGAGCTGCCTTGAGAACCGTACCCCGGCTCTCGGCACGGACGATCTGGCGACTTTGCAGTAGACTAGCCGGGTAGTTTCCTCTGGAGGTGCCTCATGGCCAGCGAACGCCAGTATTCCCCCGTCGACCGTCTGCTGCTGCAAGCCGATGCCGCGCTGCGCACGCTGCTGCCATTTAGCGGCGCTTCGGGTCGCCCCTCGCCCGCCATCGTGCAGAACGACACGGAGCTGAGCAGCGAGGAGTCGCGCCATGTCGCCGGCCTAATGCGCATCAACCACACCGGTGAGGTCTGCGCGCAGGCGCTCTACCAGGGCCAGGCGCTGACTGCCAAGCTGCCGGAAGTGCGCAGCGCCATGGAGCATGCGGCCGACGAGGAAGTCGACCACCTGGCCTGGTGCGAACAACGGATTCGCGAGCTGGGTAGCCACCCGAGCGTGCTCAATCCGCTGTTCTACGGCCTGTCCTTCGGTGTAGGTGCGGTAGCCGGGCTGGTCAGTGATCGCGTCAGCCTGGGGTTCGTCGCCGCCACCGAAGACCAGGTATGCAAGCACCTGGATGAGCACCTGGAGCAACTGCCCGAGCACGACGCCAAATCACGCGCCATCCTCGAGCAGATGCGTGTCGATGAGCAGCAGCACGCCAACAGCGCGCTGGCAGCCGGCGGCGTACGCTTCCCGGCGCCGATCAAATTCGGCATGACCCTACTGTCGAAGGTCATGACCAAGTCTACCTACAGGGTCTAATGAGCAGGGCGAGCTGCCCTGCTCCCGCCTGAAGTTGTGGCTTGCAGCTTGAAGCGGCTTTTTCAGCCCAGCTCAACGATTTCGTAGTCGTGGCTGATATCCACGCCGGCACGGCCCAGCATGATCGAGGCCGAGCAGTACTTCTCTGCCGACAGCTCCACCGCCCGCTTGACCTGGGCCTCTTTCAGCCCACGGCCCTTGACCACGAAGTGCAGGTGGATCTTGGTGAACACCTTGGGCTCCTCGCCTGCACGCTCGGCATCGAGAAAGACCTCGCAGCTTTCCACGGGCTGGCGCCCCTTGCGCAGGATGCTGACCACATCGAAGTTGCTGCAGCCCCCGAGGCCGATCAGCAACATCTCCATCGGCCGGATACCGAGGTTGCGACCACCGGCATCAGGTGGACCATCCATGACTACGGCATGGCCGCTACCGGACTCGCCGAGGAACAGAGCTTCACCGGCCCACTGCACACGCGCTTTCATCGATATAGGCTCCCAGATTGGAAAAAGTCGGGCAGATTAACATAGGCGAAGAACAATCCGATTTACGCCCGATGCGAGAAAGTTCCCTTGGGTTATGTTACCCAGGTCCCAAAAAACTCCCCGGTCATACCTCGTCTGTTAAGCTGACGCCGGATTGCTGGCACACTTGGCCAGATAACTAATAAGAAATTGCCGTTGGACAAAGGCCTTCACTTTTCATATTCGGGACTCGGGCATGGTTGCTATTACCCTTACACCTAAAATCAAGAACCTCGACAAGCTGCTCGCGCACTGTCATCGCCGCCGCTACACGGCCAAAAGCACCATCATCTACGCAGGTGATCGTTGCGAAACCCTGTTCTTCATCGTCAAAGGCTCGGTCACCATCCTCATCGAGGACGACGACGGCCGCGAGATGATCATCGCCTACCTCAATGCCGGCGACTTCTTCGGCGAAATGGGCTTGTTCGAAAAGGACGGTGCGGAGAAGGAGCGCAGCGCCTGGGTGCGCGCCAAGACCGAGTGCGAGGTCGCGGAAATCAGCTACGCCAAGTTCCGCGAACTGACTCAGCAGGATCCGGACATCCTCTTCGCCCTGGGCAGCCAGATGGCCGAGCGCCTGCGCAACACCACGCGCAAGGTCGGCGACCTGGCCTTCCTCGACGTGACCGGCCGCGTCGCACGCACCCTGCTCGATCTGTGCAAGCAGCCGGATGCCATGACCCATCCGGATGGCATGCAGATCAAGATCACCCGTCAGGAAATCGGTCGTATCGTCGGCTGCTCGCGGGAGATGGTCGGTCGCGTGCTCAAGTCCCTGGAAGAACAGGGCCTGGTGCACGTCAAGGGCAAGACCATGGTGGTGTTCGGCACTCGCTGAAGCGCAGCGCCAAGAAAAAGCCGGCTTGATCGCCGGCTTTTTCATGCGTCCTATTCGGGGTCGTTGCCGACCACCGCAGCGCGGCCGCGCTCGGGAAAGAACAGACGTTGCAACTCGCTGCCCGGACTTTCCGCACGCATGAAGGCTTCACCAACGAGGAAGGCGTAGACCTCGTTGATCTCCATCAGCTCAACATCGGCGCGATTGAGAATGCCGCTCTCGGTCACCACCAGGCGGTCACGCGGGATGCGCGGCAGCAGGTCAAGGGTGGTTTCCAGGCTGACATCGAAGGTGTGCAGGTTGCGGTTGTTGATGCCCACCAGCGGCGTGTCCAGGGTATGCAGCGCACGCTCCAGCTCCTCACCGTCGTGCACCTCGACCAGCACGTCAAGGCCGACGTCCTTGGCCACCGAGGCCAGTTCGGCCATGCGCACGTCATCCAGGCAGGAGACGATCAGCAGTACGCAGTCGGCGCCCAGCGCGCGAGCCTCGACGATCTGGTAGGGATCGACCATGAAATCCTTGCGGATCACCGGCAGCGCACAGGCCGCACGGGCCTGCTGCAGATATTGGTCGGCACCCTGGAAGAAATCGATATCGGTGAGCACGGACAGGCAGGTGGCTCCACCGGCTTCGTAGCTGCGGGCGATATCGGCCGGGACGAAGTCGGCGCGCAGCACGCCCTTGCTCGGCGAAGCCTTCTTGATCTCGGCGATCACCGCCGGCTGCTTGCGCGCAGCCTGTTCCAGCAGCGCGCGGGCGAAGCCACGCGGTGCGTCGGCACTGCGCGCAGCGGCCTCGAGTTCGGCGAGGCTGACCTGGGCACGGCGCGCCGCGACTTCCTCGAACTTACGGGCGACGATCTTTTCCAGTACGGTTGGCACGCTCACCCTTCGTTCTCCTGTTTGAATACCGCAGTAAAGGAGACTAGCTCCTCCAGCTTCTCGCGCGCCAGCCCGGTGTGCAGGGCATCGTGCGCCAGCTGCACGCCTTCGCGCAGGCTGCTGGCATGGTCGGCGGCGTACAGCGCGGCACCGGCATTGAGCACGATCATGTCGGCAGCCTTCTGGCCATTCTCGGTCTTGCGCCGACCCAGTGCGTCGCGAATCAGCTCCAGCGACTGCTCGGCATTGTCGACGGTCAGGCCGATCAGGCTCTGGCTCTTGATGCCGAAATCCTCGGGCTGGATACGGTACTCGCTGACCTTGCCGTCCTTGAGTTCGGCGACGAAGGTCGGCGCAGCCAGGCTGATCTCATCCAGACCATCCTGTGCATGCACCACCAGCACGTGCTCGCTGCCCAGACGCTGCAGCACCTCGGCCATGGGGCGGCAAAGTGCCTGGCTGAATACGCCGATGACCTGATGCTTGGCGCCGGCCGGATTGGTCATCGGGCCGAGCATATTGAAGATGGTGCGCAGGCCCAGCTCGCGGCGCGGGCCAATGGCGTGCTTCATGGCACCGTGATGGGACGGGGCGAACATGAAGCCAACACCGACGCTTTCGACGCAGCGTGCCACCTGCTCGGGCTTGAGCCCCAGGTAAACGCCGGCCGCTTCGAGCAGATCGGCGCTGCCGCTCTTGCCGGAGACCGCGCGGTTGCCGTGCTTGGCCACCTTGCCGCCAGCCGCCGCGACGACGAAAGCCGCCGCGGTGGAGACGTTGAAGATGTTCATGCCGTCCCCGCCGGTGCCGCAGGTGTCGACCAGGCGCTCGGCGTCGATCACCACCGGTGCAGCCAGTTCGCGCATGACGCTGGCGGCACCGACGATCTCGTCGATGGTCTCGCTCTTCATGCGCATGCCCATGAGGAAGGCGCCGATCTGCGCGTCGGTGCACTGACCAGTCATGATCTCGCGCATGACCGCCTGCATTTCCTCGGTGGTCAGATCGAGTTGGGCGACGATTCGGTTGAGGGCTTCCTTGATATTCATGCGCGCACGCCTCCGGTCTGCTTGAGGAAGTTGGCGAACAGTTCGTGGCCCTGCTCGGTGAGAATGGACTCGGGGTGGAACTGCACGCCCTCGACGTTCAGGATTTTGTGGCGCAGGCCCATGATCTCGTCGACCGAGCCGTCTTCATGCTGCGTCCAGGCGGTGATCTCCAGGCAATCCGGCAGGGTTTCGCGCTTGACCACCAGGGAATGATAGCGGGTCACGGTGAGCGGCTTGTTAAGGCCGGCGAACACGCCCTTGTCTTCATGGAACACCGGGCTGGTCTTGCCGTGCATCACCTGGCGCGCGCGTACCACGTCGCCGCCGTAGGCCTGGCCGATGCTCTGGTGGCCGAGGCAGACGCCGAGGATCGGCAGCTTGCCGGCAAAATGCAGAATGGCCTCGATAGACACGCCCGCCTCGGTCGGCGTGCACGGGCCAGGCGAGACGACGATGCGCTCGGGCTTCAGGGCTTCGATCTCGGCGATGCTCAGCTCGTCGTTACGAATCACGTGCACGTCGGCGCCCAACTCACCCAGGTACTGCACGACGTTGTAGGTGAAGGAGTCGTAGTTGTCGATCATCAAAAGCATGGTACGGCTCCTGTTATTCCTGGGCCTGGACGGCAGTCTGTTCGGCGAGCGCGACGGCGCGGAACATGGCGCGGCGCTTGTTCAGGGTTTCTTCCCACTCCAGCGCGGGCACCGAGTCGGCGACGATGCCGGCGCCGGCCTGCACGTGCAGCTCGCCGTCCTTGATCACCGCGGTACGGATGGCAATGGCGGTGTCCATGTTGCCGTTCCAGGCGTAGTAGCCGACCGCGCCGCCGTAGACGCCGCGCTTGACCGGTTCGAGCTCGTCGATGATTTCCATGGCGCGGATCTTCGGCGCACCGGACAGGGTGCCGGCCGGCAGGATGGCACGCAGCGCGTCCATCGCCGACAGTTCGGGTTTGAGCTGACCGGTGACATTGGAGACGATGTGCATGACGTTGGAATAGCGCTCGATGACCATCTTCTCGGTGAGCTTGACCGAGCCGACCTGCGACACGCGGCCAGTGTCGTTACGGCCCAGGTCGATGAGCATCAGGTGCTCGGCGATTTCCTTGGCGTCGGACAGCAGGTCCTCTTCCAGCGCCTTGTCCGCCTCTTCGCTGGCGCCGCGCGGGCGGGTACCGGCGATGGGGCGCACGGTGACCAGACCGTCCTCGACGCGCACCAACACTTCCGGCGAACTGCCGACCACATGGAAGTCACCAAAGTTGAAGAAGTACATATAAGGCGTCGGGTTGATGCAGCGTAGCGCGCGGTACAGGTCGATCGGCGCAGCCTTGAAGGGGATCGACATACGCTGGGAGATCACCACCTGCATGCAGTCGCCGGCCAGGATGTATTCCTTGATCGAACGGACCGCCGCCTCGTAGTCGCCCTGGCTGTAGCTGGAGCGGAACGCCGGCTCCTCGCCCAGCGGCGCGGACAGGTCCACACCCAGACGCGGGGTAATCGGCTGGCGCAGCTTGTGCAGGATCTCGCGCAGGCGCGCATGGCCTTGCTCGAAGGCATCCGGTTGAGCCGGATCGGCGAGGACGATGCCGTGCATCTTGCCGGCCAGGTTGTCGAACACCACCACGGCGTCGGACACCATCAGCAGGATATCCGGCGTACCCAGCGCGTCTGGATTCACACCGGCAGCCAGCTTGGGCTCGACGTAGCGCACGCTGTCGTAGCCGAAGTAGCCCACCAGGCCGCCGTTGAAGCGCGGCAGACCGGCGATGGTCGGCACCTTGTAGCGCGCCTTGAACTGCTCGACGGACTCCAGCGGGTCGGCGCATTGGTGACGCTCGACCTCGACGCCGTCGGTGCTCACCACCACGTCATGGCCATGCACGCGCAACACGGTGCGCGCCGGCAGGCCGATGATCGAATAACGGCCCCATTTCTCGCCGCCCTGCACGGATTCGAGCAGGTAGGAATTGGGCGCGTCGGCCAGCTTCAGGTAGATGGACAGCGGCGTGTCGAAATCCACCAAGGTTTCGCAGGCCAGGGGAATGCGGTTGTAGCCTTCAGCGGCTAAACGCAGGAATTCTTCATGGGTCATGATCAGCCTCATGGCTCGGGGAAAACGGTCGGGTGCAAACGGGCCGCGCGCAGCGGCAGGACGAAATCAGGCGCGCCAGCGCCAACGGGCCAGGGCCTTGATGACCTTCATCCAGAGTTTGCAGCTAACCACCACGGTGCGATCTCGACAGGCGGGGGAATAAGGAGAGCGGCCAAGGTAGCAGCTACAAGCCAAGCGCTGCAAGCGGGGCAAAGCGATAGCTTGGCAGGAGCGGATTTATCCGCGATCTCAATCGCCAGTTTCGCGGATAAATCCGCTCCTACAAAAGCCGAATGGCGTAGCTGAAGATTCGTCAGAGCAACTCGGCGAGGCTATCGACCACCAGGTTCGGTTTCTCTTCGGTGATCGGGCGGCCATGGTTATAGCCGTAGCTCACCGCGACGCAGGGCACACCTGCTGCGTGAGCGGCCAGCACATCGTTGCGCGAGTCGCCAATGAACAGCGATTGCGATACCTCGACACCCGCCAAGCGCATCACCTGGAGCAACGCAGCCGGGTCGGGTTTCTGCTGCGGCAGGGTGTCGCCGCCGATGATCCAGCGGAAATAACCGCCCAGGCCGACCTGCTCCAGCAACGGCGCGACGAAGCGCTCCGGCTTGTTGGTCACCACCGCCAGTTCGACGGCAGCGGTGCTCAGGGCTTCGAGCAGCTCGTGCACACCGGGGTACAGCGCGGTCAGGTCATGACAGTCGGCGTAGATATCAAGAAAGCGCGCCAGCGCCTGCTCCGTCTCGGCCTCGCCCACCGCGGAATGATCCAGGCCACCGGCCAGGGCGCGCCGCACCAGCACGCGGGCGCCGTTGCCGACCCACTCGCGAACCTGTGCCGCGCCAGCCGGCGGGCGTCCCAGCTCGACCAGCATGCGGTCGACCGCTGCGGCCAGGTCAGGCACCGAGTCGATCAGCGTGCCGTCCAGGTCGAACATCACCAGGCGCGGCAGCTCACCGCCGCACAGCGCGCGCAACGGTTTCATCCACGCACCTGGGCCAGCTCGGCGCGCATGGCGTCGATCACAGCTTTGTAGTCCGGCTGGTTGAAGATCGCCGAGCCGGCGACGAAGGTGTCGGCGCCCGCCTCGGCGATCTCGCGGATGTTCTGCACATTCACGCCACCGTCGATTTCCAGGCGGATCTCGCGGCCACTGGCGTCGATCAGCGCGCGGGCTTCACGCAGCTTGTCGAGGGTGCCGGGGATGAACTTCTGCCCGCCGAAGCCGGGGTTGACGCTCATCAGGAGGATCATGTCGACCTTGTCCATCACGTACTTGAGCACCTCCAGCGGGGTGGCCGGGTTGAACACCAGGCCGGCCTTGGCGCCGCCCGCCTTGATCAGCTGCAGCGAACGGTCGATGTGCTCGGAGGCTTCCGGATGGAAGGTGATGTATGAGGCACCGGCCTCGATGAAGTCACCGATGATGCGATCCACCGGCTTGACCATCAGGTGCGCGTCGATGGGCGCGGTGATGCCATATTTGCGCAGCGCCGAGCAGACCATCGGGCCGATGGTCAGGTTGGGCACGTAGTGGTTGTCCATGACATCGAAGTGAACGATGTCCGCCCCGGCGGCGAGTACGTTGTCCACTTCCTCGCCCAGGCGGGCGAAGTCGGCGGAAAGGATCGACGGGGCGATGGCGAAGGGTTGCATGGCGCACCTCTGAGTGCTGGATCACGGTGGCGCGCATTGTAGCGGCTCGCACACCATCTGGCAGCGCCGCCTGACGGCGGCGCGCGCAAATGCCTCAGCCTGGCAGGCTCATCGCAGCCTGAGTCAACA
>NZ_DLMS01000005.1:0-167779 GCF_002479365.1 Pseudomonas sp. UBA7530 | reverse complement strand
TGTAGCACGTCAGATAAACCAAGGTTAAACGTGTCGATTCGGCACTATTTGGAGCATTAGAAAATGGCAGTTAAAGACCAACTCCGCGTTGATCGTGAGTTCAATAAAAACCCAACCGGTAGGCTGTTTTTCGACAGCATGACCGCTCGGATAACTGACCTTTCCAACGTCCGAATCCTGGCCTGTAGCGTCGACACCGTCCGCCAGCTCTATCGCGGCCTGATCCGCCCGGAAATCATGAGCCTCTTCGACAAGCCCGGCACCATCGTTGACTTCGCGGGCCAGCGTTGGCACTCGGGTCGCGTCAGCAAGGATTCCGGGTACCAGTACAAGCTGCAGAATGCTGACCTAGGCATCATCCTGCTGGTGAAGAACTTCAACGCCAAAATCGAGAACATCGGCCCCCACCTGAAAATCGAAGTGTCACCCCATGCTATCGACCAGTTCTGCCCCGAGCGCCTGCAGGAACGCCTGGACTACTACGCCGGCCACGTGCTGACCAACATCGAGCGCAACCAATGCGCCGTTCACCTCGCCCTGGATCTGCAAGGCTGGCAACCGCCCGCCGATCTGGTCGCCCGTATGCACTGCCGCGCACGCGCTGCCCGCGATATTTCCGGCATCAAGGAAATCCAATGGACGCTGGAGTCTGCGACCTACGGCAAAGGTCAGTCCTACCTGTTCGGCTCAGCTGGTGGCGTCCAGCTCGGTATCTACAACAAGACCGAACAGGCCCGCGCCATCGACAAGCTCGACTACTGGGAAGGCGTGTGGAGACGTCGCGATAGCTTCGATGAAGGCGACCCGGACAACTACGACCCAGAGCAAGACGTCTGGCGCGTAGAGCTGCGTTACCACCACTCTGTGATCCAGCAATTCGCCTCGGGCTCGTTCGATCTGCAGACCAGCCAGATCATTGAAACCAACAGCTACGCCGCCTTTGCCCCGCACCTAGACGGCCTGTGGCGCTATGGCCTGCGCCAATTCAAGCTACTGGCTCGCCCTGGTTACTTCGAACCCATTTGGACCCTGATCCGCGAAGACGTTCGCGTGGATCTGCCGGTTGATTCCCTGGTGGACGAAACCGAGTACAAGCGCCAATACAAGACCTCGCGGGGCTTCTCCGGCAAGAACGTCGAGTTATTCCTGGGAAACTTCGTCAGCCTGCTGGCACGGGAGCGAGTGGGCGCTAGAAAGGCTTTCTATCGGCTCAAGGATTGGGAGTGCTGGCCGGTGATCCGCGACCACTACGCCGCTAAGGGCATGGACGAAGACGGGTTGTATAAGCACATCAAAGGCATCCTTGAGGAACGCCATGTTCGTTGGGGGCGTGCTGTCTGATGTTTGTTTGCCAAATACACAAACAAGACAAACACGCTGATGCTCACGCGCTTGGCCAGGGCCGTCACCATGGCAATTGAGCAACTGAGTGATGGTCGCTGGAAAGTCGACGTTGAACCCATCAAGGGCCGTCGCTTCCGCAAGACCTTCAAGACCAAGGTTGAAGCCCAGCGCTTTGAAGCGACCTGCAGGGCCAATTGCATCGACTCGCCAGCCTGGACGCCCAAGCCGAAAGATCGTCGCCGCCTGTCTGAACTCTGCACCCGGTACCATGAACTGCACGGCCATGCGTTGGCTGATGGTGCCGCGATCCTCCGCACTCTGCAGAATCTGGCTAAAGACCTGGGCGACCCCATCGCGGTCAAGCTAACCGGCAACGCCTTCTGCGAAACACGCAGCGAATTGCTCAAGGCCGGCATTCAAGGCAAGACCATGAACAACCGGCTCGGCTACCTGAAAGCCCTGTTCAACGAGCTGCACCGCCTGGGCGATATCGACTACCCGAACCCGCTGGTCAACGTCCGCCCGCTACGCCTGCAGGAACGCCCTATTTCCTTCCTCTCGACCTGCCAGATAGCCGAACTGCTCGAGGCCCTGGATGACCGCACCACCAGCCCAGGAATCGGCTTGATCGCTCGCGTCTGTCTGAGTACGGGTGCCAGGTGGGGAGAAGCCCAAGCGCTGACACCTGAGCGAGTGCGTAACGGCATGGTGACCTTTGCCAACACTAAGTCGAAGCGAACCCGGTCGATTCCTATCGATAGCGCACTGGAGAGGGCGCTACATGTCTACTTCAAGCGTCACGGCCTGTTCACCAACTGCATGCTGACCTTCAGCCGTGTGCTGGATAAGACCTCGATCAAGCTCCCGGCCGGCCAGGCCACGCACGTGCTACGGCACACCTTCGCCAGTCACTTCGTCATGCGGGGCGGGAACATCCTGACGCTGCAGAAAATCCTGGGGCATACGTCGCTGGCAATGACCATGCGCTATGCGCACCTGTCACCGGACCATCTGCAGGATGCTTTGACCTTGAATCCGCTTTTCGACACTTCTTCGACACCTGCCGAAAGCTGAAAAGCAAAAAGCCCCGAAAACTTCTCAGTTCTCAGGGCTTTAGGTATTGCGAAAGTGGCGGTGAAGAAGAGATTCGAACTCTTGATACGGTTTCCCGTATACACACTTTCCAGGCGTGCTCCTTCAACCACTCGGACACTTCACCGGATCTCGACGTTTTGGCCTGTAGCCCGTCGAGGTGCGCTAATGTAGTCGAATGTTTTCCGAATGGCAAATTTTTTTAAAGGATTCATGCGCTTAAGAGCGCAGCGGGTTTTCCTCTGGGCCTTCGGCAGGCGTTTCGTCGAAACGCAGGTGGCCGAACAGCAGGAAACCCAGGGACATGAACAGCCCCGCACCGAACAGAAGCAGCACACCGGCGGGGCTGCGAAGGTAGAGCATTTCGCTGAGCGTGACCGAGCCCAGCAGTAGGCCGATCACTGCGAGGGTATAAAGGATGGAATTCAGGATGTTCATGGACAGCTCCTTCGCTTCGCCGCCACCTTAATAGCCAGGCTTCGCTGCCCGCCAATTGCCATCCGGCATCGCCACGATAGGCAAAACCGCTGACCCGCCAGTCAGTCACGGCGCTTTACCGGAGCGATTGGGCTGAGTACCTTCTGCCGACATTCAGCCTGCGGCTCCAACAAGGAAAACTGCCATGAGCGACCTGATCAGCTATCAACTCGAAGACGGCATCGCCACCCTCACCCTGAGCAATGGCAAGGTCAACGCCATCTCGCCTGACGTGATCGCTGCCTTCAATGCTGCGCTCGACCGCGCCGAGCAGGATCGCGCCATCGTCATCATCACCGGTCAGCAAGGCATTCTTTCCGGCGGCTACGACCTGAAAGTAATGACCTCCGGCCCGCAGAACGCGATCAACCTGGTCGCTGCAGGTTCCACCCTGGCGCGGCGCATGCTTGCCCACCCCTTCCCGATCATCGTCGCCTGCCCTGGCCATGCCGTGGCCAAGGGTGCCTTCATCCTGCTGTCGAGCGATTACCGCATCGGCGTCGAAGGCCCGTTCAGCATCGGCCTGAACGAAGTGCAGATCGGCATGACCATGCACCATGTCGGTATCGAGCTGGCCCGTGATCGCCTGCGCAAGTCGGCCTTCCACCGCTCTGTGATCAATGGCGAGATGTTCGACCCGGCTGGCGCCGTGGATGCCGGCTTCCTGGACAAGGTGGTGCCGGCCGAGCAACTGCTGGCCACCGCACAGGCTGCGGCGCAGCAGATGAAGAAGATCAACATGACGGCGCACAAGAACACCAAGTTGAAGGTGCGCAAGGCGCTACTGGAAACCCTCGATGCGGCCATCGAGACGGACAAGCAGCACCTGATGTAAGCACGCGACACATCGCGCCTAGAAAAAAGCGCCGCTTCCGTTGAGGTCGCGGCGCTTTTTAGTTTTTGGCCTGTTGCTCTGAGGGCGAAGGTTGCTGCGTGTTCAGCCGGAGTAGTCAAGCGCCGTCCAGGCCCTGCTCATACCCTGGGCCAGCACGCAGCCAGGCTTGCTCAATTGCTCATTGAAGGCTGTCGGCAGCAGCGTGGTTTCGCCCTCGGCAGCGCCATGACGCTCGGTAAGCCATTGCAGCCTGCCGCAATTGGGCGTCTCGATCACATAGCTGGCGGCGATATTGGAGTGGTGGCTGGGCAGGTGGATCACGTCGAGCACCACGCCCGCCTCTTCAACCCGCTGACCATCGGAGACCAGCACGGCCCAGGCCTGCTCGCCCTCGATCACCAGATAGGCACCGTTGGCCTGTGGTCGCTCAATCTGCGGTTGCGCGCAGCCACTCAACAGGGCCAGTAGCACAATCGTCATCAGCATGTGTTGCATTGCCAATACCCCCTTGCAAGGCGCCCACATCTGCATGGTGGGCGGGTCGTTGTCGCCTGAATGAGGCCACTATTACCCAATACTGTTTATTTGTACAGTATTTTTCGATTACCCTATTCGCAGGCAAATGACCGAGCACATAGGAGCGCCATCATGCTGGACGTACTGCAGCTGAAACACCGAGTGAACCGCATGCCGCTGGAGCGCGTTCGCGAGATGGTCGACGAGTTGCTGCTCGAAGGCATCGTCACCGAGAGCCGCACGCCCTTTAATCGTCAGCACTTCAATACCTGCTTCGCCGAGATCGAGGCGTTGTTGCAGCGCGCTGGCTATCACCGGCAGCTGGATGTGGTCGGTTATCAGGGGCTGGCCTACGCGCTGTTCGATCCGGCCCGCTGGGAAGCCGTCGAGGTGCTGCGCTGGTTGCGCGATTACGTCGAAGAAGCCCATGTACAGCCGGCCTCCTGAGCCGGCAGGGCGAACCAAAAACGCTCAGTGACGCACGGCCATGCACGGCATTGGCTCAACGGCAGGCCCGCAACATGGCGCCTGCGCAAAGCCGTTAAGGCTCCAATCGATCTCATCAAATAGCTGCAAACCATTGATTTATAACCTACAGCCTCTTATCCGCAGTTCCGTTCGTGTATCGCCGAGTATCGCGAGCGAAAGCTGGCAAGCCCCTTGCTAATGCCCTGTCAACATCCTGCGTAGCACGCCAACGGCGGCGGGCCGGGGATCACGGACAACGGCGTCCGTCAGGTCACCTCCTCTTAACGAGGTGGCCTGGCGTACGCCGTTTTTGTTTATGCGCCTGACAAGGATTAGACCCATGACCGATCGTGATTCGACCAAGCCCTTCGGCACCAGCCGCCGCAACTTCCTCAAGCAATCCATCGCCCTGGCCGGCGCCGTAGGCGGTATCGCCGCACTCGGCCTGTCCGCCCCCGCATCGCTACGCAGTGCGGCCTGGGCTGCCGGCTCCGACGCACCGGAGAAATCCGCGCTGACGGTCGGCTTCATTCCCCTGACCGATTGCGCATCGGTGGTAGTGGCAGCCACCCAGGGTTTCGGTGAGAAGTATGGCCTGACCATCAAGCCGAGCAAGGAGGCCTCCTGGGCCGGCGTGCGCGACAAGCTGGGCACCGGCGAGCTGGATGCCGCCCACGTGCTCTACGGCATGATGTACGGCGCCCAGCTCGGCCTCGCCGGCCCGCAGAAGGACATGGCGGTGCTGATGGGACTGAACCAGAACGGCCAGGCCATCACCCTGTCCAAGCAGCTGCGCGAAGCCGGGGTAACCAACGGCGCGCAACTGGCCGAGCACGTGAAGAAAGGCGGTAATCCGCTGACCTTCGCCCAGACTTTCCCCACCGGCACCCATGCCATGTGGCTGTACTACTGGCTCGGCAGCCTGGGCATCAACCCGATGAGCGACGTGAAGACCATCGTCGTACCGCCGCCGCAGATGGTCGCCAACATGCGCGTCGGCAACATGGACGGCTTCTGTGTTGGCGAGCCCTGGGGCGCGCGGGCGATCTTCGACAAGATCGGCTTTACCGCCACCACCACCCAGCAGATCTGGCCGGACCACCCGGAGAAGGTGCTCGGCACCACCCGCGCCTTCGTCGAGCAGTACCCCAATGCGGCGCGCGCGCTGATCATGGCGATTCTTGATGCCAGCCGCTTCATCGAGGCCAGCGAGGAGAACCGCAAGAGCACCGCCAAGCTGATTTCCGGCAAGGCTTACGTCAACGCGCCGGTGCAGGTGATCGAGCCGCGCTTCCTCGCCCAGTACGAGGACGGCCTCGGTAATAGCTGGAAGGACGAGCACGCCATGGCCTTCTGCAAGGACGGCAGTGTCAACTTCCCCTATCACTCCGACGGCATGTGGTTCCTGACCCAGTTCAAGCGCTGGGGCCTGCTCAAGGACGCGCCGGACTACGCCGCCGTGGCCGCGCAGATCAACCAGACCGCGCTGTACGCCGAAGCTGCTGGCGCGCTCAAGCTGGCGGTGCCGAGCAGCCCGCTGCGCAGCAGCACGCTGATCGACGGTGTGGTCTGGGACGGCAGCAACCCGGCCGCCTACGCCGACTCCTTCGCCATCAAAGCTTGACCGGAGGTGATCATGAACGCGCCCCTGAAAACGCCCCTTCCCACAGTCAGCAAACCGCGCCTTTCGCCTGCCGCCCTGCTGCCGAGCGCAACGACCCTCGGTCACCTGGCCAAGGCCGGTATCGCCCCGCTGCTGGGCATCCTCGCCTTCATCGGCTTCTGGTCGCTGCTGGCGCAATACAGCGAAGGTCTGCCGGGGCCGCTGAGCACCTGGCAGGCTGCCCTGGTGCTGTTCGCCGACCCGTTCTACGACAACGGCCCCAACGACATGGGCATCGGCTGGAACATCCTCAATTCGCTCGGTCGAGTCGGCATCGGCTTCGGTCTCGCTGCGCTGGTTGGCATTCCCCTGGGTTTCGCCATCGGCCGCTTCGCCTTTCTCGCCGGCATGCTGGCGCCCATCATCAGCCTGCTGCGTCCGGTCTCGCCACTGGCCTGGTTGCCGATCGGCCTGCTGGTGTTCGAGGCAGCGGGGCCGGCGTCGATCTGGGTGATCTTCATCAGTTCGATCTGGCCGATCATTCTCAACACCGCGGCGGGCGTTGCCAGCGTGCCGCAGGATTACCTGAATGTGGCCCGCGTGCTCAAGCTGTCGGAGTTCAAGGTGCTGACGCGCATCCTCTTCCCCGCCGTGCTACCGCACCTGATGACCGGCATCCGCCTGGCCATCGGCGTGGCCTGGCTGGTGATCGTCGCCGCGGAGATGCTCACCGGCGGCATCGGCCTGGGCTTCTGGGTGTGGGATGAGTGGAACAACCTCAACGTCGAGCACATTCTCATCGCCATCATCATCGTCGGCCTGGTGGGCCTGGCGCTGGAGCAGACGCTGCTACTAATTGCCAGGCGCTTCGATTACGCAAGCTGATAAAGCCTTACAAGACATTACGCCAACTCGTTGTTTTAAATGAAGAGTAGCCTGGATGAAATCCGGGTCGCCATGACCCAAATCCTCCGGATTGCATCCGGGCTACGGCGAGAGAATGGGAGAATTTCGATGGAAAAATTCGTAGAGCTGACCCAGGTATCCAAGCATTTCGATACCAAAAAAGGCCGCTTCCAGGCCTTGGCCGACGTCAACCTGAGCATCGCCCGCGGCGAGTTCGTAGCGCTGATCGGCCATTCCGGTTGCGGCAAGTCGACCGTACTCAATCTGATCGCGGGCCTGCTTGAAGCCAACGAAGGGGGGTTGATCTGCAATGGCCGCGAGATCGACGGCCCCGGCCCGGAGCGCGCCGTGGTGTTCCAGAACCACAGTCTGCTGCCCTGGATGACCTGCTTCGGTAACGTCCATCTGGCGGTGGAACGGGTGTTCGGCGCGCAGGAAAGCAAGGCCCAACTCAAGGCCCGCACCGAGCAGGCGCTGAACATGGTCGGCCTCGGCCATGCCATGCACAAGCATCCCAGCGAGATCTCCGGCGGCATGAAACAGCGCGTCGGCATTGCCCGCGCCCTGGCCATGGAGCCGAAGGTGCTGCTGATGGACGAGCCGTTCGGTGCCCTCGATGCGCTCACCCGCGCGCATCTGCAGGACGAGCTGCTGCGCATCGTCGCGCAGACCCGCAGCACCGTGGTGATGGTCACCCATGACGTCGACGAGGCCGTGCTGCTGTCCGATCGCATCGTGATGATGACCAATGGCCCGGCGGCCACCGTCGGCGAAATCCTCGCCGTCGAACTGCCGCGCCCGCGCAACCGCCTGGCGCTGGCCAATGACCCGCAGTACCACAGCTATCGCACCGCCGTGCTGGAGTTCCTCTACCAGCGCCAGCAGCGCCCGGCCGCCTGAAGCTGTGGCAACCGCTCTGGCTGGAGGGCCGGAGCGGGAACCTCTGGGTCGATTCAGGGACGAACCTGTGCCTCCAACCGACGAGCAGAGAACGCCGTGCTAGACCTTACGACCTGGAACCTGTCGATCCCCACCGACCCCGCACCCACCACCATCAGCACCGAGCGCCTGAAC
Organism: Pseudomonas sp. UBA7530; assembly: GCF_002479365.1. NCBI lineage: Bacteria > Pseudomonadati > Pseudomonadota > Gammaproteobacteria > Pseudomonadales > Pseudomonadaceae > Pseudomonas > Pseudomonas sp. UBA7530. The sequence goes on along the minus strand of NZ_DLMS01000005.1, from coordinate 159,464 downwards.
AACGGCTACGAAAGCCGTTACTTCCGACGCAACGGCGACGGCAGCGTGACCTTTTGGGTCCCGGTAACCGGCTCGACCACCGCGGATGCGCGCTATCCGCGCAGCGAGCTACGCGAAACCCAGCGCGACGGCAGCCTGAGCAACTGGCAGCACGCCAGTTCGGACAACTACCTCAGTGCCGTACTGCAGGTGGAGCGGGTGCCCAGCCGCAATAAGGTGGTGATTGGCCAGATCCACAGCACCGACGTGCCGGGCAGCCAGAACGACCCGCTGGCCAAGCTGCAGTATCACTATCGCCGCGGCGTCGGCCGCGTCGAGTTGTTGCTGCGCGCCCGCCCCGGAGACAGCAAGGTGCAGAACATCCTGCTGGCCGAGAACGTGCAGCTTGGCGAGCGTTTCGGCTACGACCTGCGCGTGACGCCCAGCGGGCGCCTCGGGGTCAGCGTGGCCAGCAGCGACGGTGACGAGGGCGCGATCTACCGGCAGCTCAGCAGCCGCTGGAACACCCAGTACCTGTACTTCAAGGCGGGCGCCTATATCCAGGACAATTCCGGGCCGGACAACGAAGGCGGCCGGGTGACCTTCCATCATCTCAACAGCCTGCACCGCTAGGGCACGCAGCAGCATACAATCGCCGTTTTTCTCGACAACGGTTCGACCATGGCGCGCCTGACCCTCGATTTTCCCGAAGACCAGTACTGCTACAGCACCCACCTCACCGTGCGTGTCACCGACATCAACGGCGCCAACCATCTGGGCAACGACTCGATGATCTCGATGATTTCCGAGGCGCGCGCACGTTTTCTCTTCGAATTCGGCATCCGTGAAACCGATGGCAGCGGCACCGGCATCATCGTCACCGATCTGGCCACCACCTACCGGGCCGAGGCGCATGCCCGTGACCAGTTGCTGTTCGAAGTCGGCGTGATGGATTTCAACAAGTATGGCGGCGATATCACCTTCCGCATCACCCGCCCAACCGACGGCACACTGGTGGCCATGGCCAAGTCCGGCTTCGTGTTCTTCGACTATCGCCAGTCGAAGGTGGTGCCGATGCCGGACGCCTTCAGCGGCAAATTCCCAAAGGTCAATCGGCTCGACTGACTGCCGCTGGCGTACCCGCCGAAGACGCGCACTACAGCCCGGCCTGGTGGTTCTGACCAAAACTTGCACAATTATTGCTGCCGGCTCCGTGACACATCGCTATTCATCTGCTACGCCTAGCTCATAAACAGAAAAAGGGGGATCGAGGATGACCGACACCTACCGCCGCGCCCGTCAGGCCGGACTGCTGAGCAACCTGCTGGCAATCGCCCTGCTGACCCTGCCGCTACCAACCCACGCCACCAGCGCTGCCCAATCTTCCACAATCGAATCGCAGGTCGCATTCAGCACGCTGCGCAGCTGAGCCAAACGCTCGCCCCGTTGGGGTGCAGCCAATGTGAAACCGCCTCGTTTTGCGGCATCCCTGCGTCGGCTGAATTTGCACAACGCCCGATCTTAAAGCCTTTGATCGATTGGCCCGGCCCTTGCTTGGTCCCTGGTACCAGGTAGCCAACGGCGGCCACCTCCCTCACGACAAAGACGTCGCCTCACCTCGCCTTCATGGCCTGTGGTGAAGCGGCGTTTTTTTTCGTGTTCGCCCCAGCGTTCGGGGCCGCTGCAGGTATCGCGAGCCGAGCCAGCAGCGCGATCGTTCAAACCTGTTGTGGCTTTGGCCGCTGGGCTCTGCATTACCCGTGCACGGCCTCCCCGACAGGTGCGGCAGTCGTGTCCACGACCAAGGTCTGCTGCGCCATGTCGGCTTCTTCTCGCTGATGAGGTGATCGATGAATACAAGTTTCTGGAAAGCCGGCCACGCCCCCACCCTGTTCGCCGCCTTTCTCTATTTCGACCTGAGCTTCATGGTCTGGTACCTGCTCGGCCCGCTGGCAGTGCAGATCGCCACCGACCTTGACCTCAACGCCCAACAACGCGGCCTGATGGTGGCCACACCGATTCTCGCCGGTGCCGTGCTGCGCCTGTTGATGGGTTTTCTCGCTGATCGCCTGTCGCCGAAAACCGCAGGCCTGCTCGGCCAGGTGGTGGTGATCGTCGCGCTGTTCTGCGCCTGGCAGATCGGTATCGGCAGCTACGAGCAGGCGCTGCTGCTCGGCCTGTTCCTCGGTTTCGCCGGCGCCGCCTTTGCCGTAGCCCTGCCGCTGGCCTCGCAGTGGTACCCGCCACAGCACCAGGGCAAGGCCATGGGCATCGCCGGTGCGGGCAACTCCGGCACCGTACTGGCAGCACTGTTCGCGCCCGGGCTGGCCGCGCTTTCAGGCTGGCAGAACGTGTTCGGCTGGGCGTTGATCCCGCTGCTGGCGACCCTGGTGATCTTTGCACTGGTGGCCAAGAACGCACCGGAGCGGCCCAAGGCAAAAGCTTTCGGCGACTACCTCAAGGCCCTCGGCGACCGCGACAGCTGGTGGTTCATGTTCTTCTACAGCGTCACCTTCGGTGGCTTCATCGGCCTGGCCAGCGCACTGCCTGGCTACTTCAGCGACCAGTACGGACTCAACCCGGTCACCGCCGGCTACTACACCGCCGCCTGCGTGTTCGCCGGCAGCCTGCTGCGCCCGCTCGGCGGCGCCCTGGCCGACCGCATCGGCGGCATCCGCTCGCTGCTCATGATGTATACCATCGCCTCGCTGTGCATCGCCGTGGTGGGCTTCAACCTGCCCAGTTCGACCGCCGCCCTGGCGTTGTTCGTCGCCGCCATGCTTGGCCTGGGCGCCGGCAATGGCGCGGTGTTCCAGCTGGTGCCGCAGCGTTTTCGCAAGGAAATCGGTGTGATGACCGGGCTGATCGGCATGGCCGGCGGCATTGGCGGCTTCTTCCTCGCCGCGGGCCTGGGCACGATCAAGCAGCATACCGGCGATTACCAGCTCGGCCTGTGGCTGTTCGCCAGCCTCGGCGTACTGGCCTGGGTCGGCCTGCATGGGGTCAAGCAACGCTGGCGCACCACCTGGGGCAGCGCCGCGGTGACCATCGCGCGGGTGTGAGCGAATGACCCTGCAACTGAGCATCGGCGAAGCCAGCGACACCGGCCCGCGCAGCGAGAACCAGGACGCGCTGCGCGTGGTCACCCCGGCGCCGGCCTTGGCCGCCAGCAAGGGCTACCTGCTGGGCCTGGCCGATGGCGTCAGCCAGTGCGCCGATGGCGGCCTGGCGGCGCGCGCCACCCTACAGGCGCTGGCTTTGGACTACTACTCCACGCCTGAGACCTGGCCGGTACAGCACAGCCTGGACCGCCTGCTGATCGCGCAGAACCGCTGGCTGCAAGCCAATGGCGGCGGCCAACCGCTGCTGACCACCCTCACCGCCCTGGTGCTGCGCGGCCGCCGCTACACCCTGGCGCATATCGGCGACAGCCGCGCCTACCTGTGGCGTGACGAACGCCTGCTGCGCCTGACCGAGGACCACGTCTGGGAACAGCCGGGCATGCAGCATGTGCTCAAGCGCGCCATGGGCCTGGATCAGCACCTGGTGGTGGACTACCGCGACGGCGAGCTGCAGGCCGGCGACCGCTTCCTGCTGGTCAGCGACGGGGTCTGGGCCTGCCTCAGCGACAAGCGCATCGGTGAACTGCTGCGAGGCGAAGATATCGAGGCAGTCTGCCAGGCGCTGGTCGCCGAGGCTCACCGCGCCGGCAGCCAGGACAACGCCAGCGCCCTGCTGGTGCACGTCGAGCAGCTTCCCGACGCCGCGCTGGCCGACACCCTGGCCCAGCTCGATCACTGGCCACTACCGCCGCGCCTGCGCGACGGCCAGGCATTCGAGGGCTGGCAGGTCGAAAGCCTGCTCGGCGAATCGCGCCAGTCGCTGATCTACCGCGTGCGCGACGCGCACAATCAGCCCTGGCTGCTCAAGACACTACCAGCCAGCCGTGCCGGCGAGGAGCAGGCCGGCCCGGCGCTGCTGCAGGAGGAATGGTTCCTACGCCGCGTCGCCGGGCGCCATTTCCCCGAACTGCACGCCCTGCCGCAGCGCCAGCACCTGTATTACGTGCAGCGTGAATATGCCGGCCAGACTCTGGCCGCGCGCCTACGACAGACCGGTCCGCTGAGTCTGGCCGACTGGCAGGACCTGGCGCCACGGCTGATCAAGGCCCTCGGCCTGCTGCACCGACGCAATATCATCCACCGCGACATCAAGCCGGAGAACCTGCTGCTCGGCGACGACGGCGAGCTGCGCGTGCTCGATTTCGGCCTCGCCTACTGTCCAGGTCTGACCCGCGACGAGGCACACAGCCTGCCTGGTACGCCCAGCTACATCGCCCCGGAGGCCTTCGCCGGCAACCCGCCCAGTGCGCAGCAGGATCTCTATGCCGCTGGTGTAACCCTTTATCACCTGCTGACCGGGCATTATCCATATGGCGAGATCGAGGCCTTCCAGCACCCGCGCTTCGGTCAGCCGCTACCCGCCAGCCGTTACCGCCCGGATCTGCCGGCCTGGCTCGATGAAATATTGAACCGCGCGGTCGCCGCCAGCCCGGCGCAGCGCTTCGAAACCGCCGAAGAGTGGCTGCTGGCCCTGGAAAGCGCTGAGCGTCAGTTGCTGAACAGCCGCCCGCGACCACTGCTCGAGCGCGAGCCGCTGCTGGTCTGGCGAACGGTGGCGCTGGTATCGCTGCTGCTCAATCTGCTGCTGGCGGTGCTGCTGCTCAAATGACTCGGCTCGCACCAAAGCAGCGCAAAAAAAGCCTCGCAACGGTGCACGCGCTAACTCACGCGACCCCGCAACGTCGCTGCAACGCCTGAAAAACCGTATTCCGCAGAGTTGGCACAAGGACTGCATTGCTTCTGACACAACATAAAGTGCGGCCTTCAACGAAGAAGGCTGCACCTCCCGACAGAACGGGACCTGGACAAAGGCGTCCTCGCTAGGTGACTAGCGGGACGCCTTTTTTGTTTTCTGGCCTGCCATTTATGGCAGCCACTTTTTCCGTGATCAACGATTCAGGAGATGGCCGGCATGCAAAAACTCAAGCTGGTGATGATCGGCAACGGCATGGCGGGTGTACGCACCCTCGAAGAGTTGCTCAAGCTCGCCCCCGATCTCTACGACATCACCGTGTTCGGCGCCGAGCCGCACCCCAACTACAACCGCATCCTGCTTTCGCCGGTGCTGGCCGGCGAGCAGACCTTCGAGGAGATCGTGCTCAACGATCTGAACTGGTACGCGGAAAACCACATCAAGCTGCTGCTCGGGCGCAAGGTGGTCAGGATCGACCGCAAGAAGCGCCTGGTCATCGCCGATGATGGCAGCGAGGCCGAATACGACCGCCTGCTGATCGCCACCGGCTCCAACCCCTTCATCCTGCCGATTCCGGGCAAGGATCTGGCTGGCGTGATCGGCTATCGCGACATCGCCGACACCCAGATGATGATGGACACCGCCAAGACCCATAAGCACGCGGTGGTCATCGGCGGCGGCCTGCTCGGCTTGGAGGCGGCCAACGGCCTCAAGCTGCGCGGCATGGACGTCACCGTGGTGCACATCGGCGACTGGCTGCTGGAGCGCCAGCTGGACCGCACCGCCGGCGAGCTGCTGCAAAAATCACTGGAAGACCGCGGCCTGAACTTCCTTCTGCCCAAGCACACCGCCGAATTGCTGGACAACGGCGAAGGCCGCGTCTGCGCGGTGAAGTTCAAGGACGGTGAGGTGATTCCTGCCGACCTGGTAGTGATGGCCGCCGGTATCCGCCCCAACAGCGATCTGGCCGAACAGGCCGGCATCGCCTGCAACCGCGGCATCCTGGTCAACGACACCATGCAGACCTATGATCCGCGCGTCTACGCCATCGGCGAGTGCGCCAGCCACCGCGGCATCGCCTACGGCCTGGTGGCGCCGCTGTTCGAACAGGCCAAGGTCTGTGCCAACCACCTGGCCCTGCTCGGCTACTCCCGCTATCAGGGCTCCGTGACCTCGACCAAGCTCAAGGTCACCGGCATCGACCTGTTCTCCGCTGGTGAATTCATGGGCGGCGAAGGCACTGAAACCATTACCCTCTCCGACCCCATCGGCGGCGTGTACAAGAAGCTGGTGATCAAGGACGACGTGCTGGTCGGCGCCTGTCTGTACGGCGACACCGCCGACGGCGGCTGGTATTTCCGCCAGATCCGCGAGAGCCAGAACGTCAGCGAGATTCGCGATCACCTGATGTTCGGCGAAGGCGCGATCGGGGACGTCGGCCACCAGGGCGCGGACAAGACCGCCAATATGCCCGACAGCATGGAAATCTGCGGCTGCAACGGCGTGTGCAAGGGCACCATCGTCAAGGCGATCCAGGAGAACGGCCTGTTCTCGGTCGACGAGGTGAAGAAGCACACCAAGGCCGCCAGCTCTTGCGGTTCCTGCGCCGGCCTGGTCGAGCAGATTCTGATCAGCACCGTCGGCGGTGCCGCCGACGTCAAGCCCAAGAGCGAAAAGGCTATCTGCGGCTGCAGCGACCTCAACCACGGACAAATCCGCAAGGCGATCCGAGAGCAGCACCTGACGTCCATGGCGCAAACCATGGAATACCTGAACTGGGGCACGCCCAATGGCTGCGCTACCTGCCGCCCCGCGCTCAACTACTACCTGATCTCAACCTGGCCGGGCGAAGCCAAGGACGACCCGCAGTCGCGCCTGATCAACGAACGCGCCCACGCCAATATTCAGAAGGACGGGACGTATTCCGTTGTTCCGCGTATGTGGGGCGGCGTGACCAATCCGTCGGAGCTGCGCCGCATCGCCGACGTCGCCGACAAGTACAACGTGCCGATGGTCAAGGTCACCGGCGGCCAGCGTATCGACCTGCTGGGGATCAGGAAGGAAGACCTGCCAGCAGTGTGGAAGGAGCTGGACATGCCGTCCGGCCACGCCTACGGCAAGTCCATCCGCACGGTGAAGACTTGCGTCGGCAGCGAGTTCTGCCGCTTCGGCACGCAGAACTCGACCCAGCTGGGCATCGACCTGGAGCACGACCTGTTCAACATGTGGTCGCCGCACAAGGTCAAGCTGGCGGTCTCCGGCTGCCCGCGCAACTGCGCCGAGGCCGGCATCAAGGACGTCGGCATCATCGGCGTGGACTCGGGCTTCGAGCTGTACATCGGCGGCAATGGCGGGATCAAGACGGAGGTGGCCGAGTTCTTCGTCAAGGTCAAGACCGCCGAAGAGGTGCGCGAATACAACGCCGCCTTCCTCCAGCTGTACCGCGAGGAAGCCTTCTACCTCGAACGCACCGTGCATTACATGCAGCGCGTCGGCATGGAGCACATCAAGAAGGCGGTGCTGGAAGACGAAGCCAACCGCAAGGCCCTGGCCGCGCGCCTGCACTATGCCCTGTCGTTCGAGCAGGACCCGTGGAAGGAACGCCTGGAGACGCCGCAGCTGAAAAAAGAGTTCGACACCATCAAGGTCGTGCAAATCGAGGAGGCCACCGTATGAACTGGCTGGATATCTGCGCTCTGGACGAAATCAACGTCCTCGGCTCGCGCATCGTCAGTGGCCCCAAGGGCGACATTGCTATTTTCCGCACTACCGGGGATGAGGTCTTCGCCCTCGACGACCGCTGCCCGCACAAGGGCGGCCCGCTGTCCCAAGGGCTGATCTATGGCAAGCGCGTAGCCTGCCCGCTGCACAACTGGCAGATCGAGCTGGAATCCGGCGAAGCCGTGGCGCCGGATGTAGGCTGCGCGCACCGGCACCACGCCCGCGTGGAAAACGGCCGTGTGCTGCTGGCCCTGAATACCGCCGCGAAATGTGCGTAAGCCGTAGGGTGGAAAACCGCGAAGCGTTTTCCACCGGTAACCCCACGCATTGGTGGACAAGCACAGCGTTGTCCACCCTACGCCTGTAGGAGCCCGACATGGCCAGCCCCACTCAAGTCACCGCGTCCACCTGCTGCTACTGCGGCGTGGGCTGCGGCGTGCTGATCGAGCACGACGGCGAGAAGATTCTCGGCGTCGCCGGCGACCCCAGCCACCCGGCCAACTTCGGCAAGCTGTGCAGCAAGGGGTCGACCCTGCACCTGACTGGCGATCTCGATGCCCGCGCCCTCCACCCCGAGCTGCGCCTGGGCAAGGGCCTGGCCCGTTCACGCACGGACTGGGACAGCGCTCTGGATCACGCCGCAGCCGTGTTCGCCAAGACCATCCGCGAACACGGCCCGGACAGCGTCGCCTTCTACATCTCCGGCCAGCTGCTGACCGAGGACTACTACGCCTTCAACAAGCTGGCCCGCGCCCTGGTCGGCACCAACAACATCGACTCCAACTCGCGCCTGTGCATGAGCTCGGCGGTGGTTGGCTACAAGCGCAGCCTCGGCGCCGACGCCCCGCCCTGCAGTTACGAGGATATCGAGCGGAGCGATTGCCTGCTGATCGCCGGTTCCAACATGGCCTACGCCCATCCGGTACTGTTCCGCCGCCTGGAAGAAGCCAAGGCACGCCGCCCGGAGATGAGGGTAATCGTCGTCGACCCACGGCGCACCGACACCTGCGAGCTGGCCGACCTTCACCTGGCAATCCTACCCGGCACCGACGTCGCGCTGTTCCACGGCATCCTGCATATCCTGCTCTGGGAGGGCTGGATCGACCGCGCCTATATCGATGCTCACACCGAAGGCTTCGAGGCGCTGAAGAACCTGGTGCGCGACTACAGCCCGGCGGCCACCGCCGATATCTGCGGCATCAGCCTGGACGCCCTGCAGCGCTGCGCCGAGCTGATCGGCCGCGCGCCCTCCTTCCTTTCACTGTGGTGCATGGGGCTCAATCAGTCTTCGTCCGGCAGCGCCAAGAACAGCGCGCTGATCAACCTGCACCTGGCCACCGGACAGATCGGCAAGCCCGGCGCCGGCCCCTTCTCGCTGACCGGCCAACCCAACGCCATGGGTGGCCGCGAGACCGGCAGCCTGAGCAACCTGCTGCCGGGCCATCGCGAGGCCGGCAATGCCGAGCACCGCGCCGAAGTCGCCGCCTACTGGGGCGTCGACGCCTTGCCGGAGGCGCCCGGCCTGTCCGCCATCGAGCTATTCGATGCCGTGCACGACGGTCGCATCAAGGCGCTGTGGATCGCCTGCACCAACCCGGCGCAATCGCTGCCGAACCAGAACAAGGTGCATGAGGCCCTGGCTGCCTGCCCTTTCGTTGTCGTTCAAGAAGCCTTCTTTACCACCGAGACCTGCCGCTACGCCGACCTGCTGCTGCCCGCCGCCAGCTGGGGCGAAAAGGAAGGCACGGTGACCAATTCCGAGCGCCGCGTCAGCCACGTGCGTGGCGCCGTGCCAGCGCCCTTCGATGCGCGGCCAGACTGGTCGATCACCTGCGACTTCGCCCGTCGCCTTGAAACTCTGCTCCGCCCCGGCCTGCCAAGCCTGTTCGATTTCGCCGACAGCGAGTCGCTGTTCGAGGAATACAAGCATCTGACCGCACAGCGCGATCTCGACCTCTCGGGGCTGAGCTACGCGCTGCTCGATGACCAAGGTCCGCAGCAATGGCCGTTTCCGCCCGGCGCGCGCCAGGGCAGCGCACGCCTCTACGCCGACGGCCGCTTTCCCACTGCCAGCGGGCGCGCGCAGTTCCACGCCGACCCGTACCGTGCACCGAAGGAAAAGCGCGAGGCGCGCTATTCGCTGACTCTCAACACCGGCCGCCTGCGCGACCAGTGGCACGGCATGAGCCGCACCGGCACCGCCGCGCGTCTGTTCGGCCATGTCGAGGCCGCCGTACTCGGCCTGCATCCGGACGAGCTGCGTCGCCGCCGTCTGCAGAACGGCGATCTGGTCGAGCTGCGCAGTCGCCGTGGCAGCCTGATCCTGCCGGTGCAGAGCGACGACTCGGTGCGGCCAGGCCAGGCCTGGCTGCCGATGCACTGGGGCGATCGTTTTCTCAAGGGGTTGGGCACCAACGTGCTGACCCAGCCGGCCTTCGATCCATTGTCGAAGCAGCCGGAGCTCAAGCATTCCGGAGTCGAGGTGGACAAGGTCGAGCTGCCCTGGCAACTGTTCGCCCTGGTCGAGGGTGAGGTGCAAAGCCGCTTCGAAGCGTTGCGCCCGCTGTTCGAGGACTTCGCCTACGCCAACCTTACCCCTAGCGGACGCGACCGCCCCGCCCTGCTGATCCGCGCCGCCAGCGCCGTGGCGCCGCAGCCCGAGTTGCTGGCGCAGATCGACCGCCTGCTGCGCCTGCATGAAGGTCCGGTGCTGGCCTATGACGATCCGCGCCGTGCAGTGGGTAAACGCGTGCGTATCGAGCATGGCCGTATCGTCAGTATCCGCCTGGCCGGCGAAACCGCCGCCAGCGAATGGCTGCGCAGCCTGTGGCTGGACGGTCAGGCCGACGCCGACCTGCGTCGCTGGCTACTCGCCCCGGTCTCCGCGCCGCCGGGCAATGTTGGCGCCACCACCCGTGGCAAAACCCTGTGCAACTGCCTGAACGTCAGCGAAGGCGCTGTGTGCGCCGGCATCGAGCGCGGCCTGGACCTGGACGGACTCAAGCAGGAACTCAAGTGCGGCACCAGTTGTGGCTCCTGCGTACCTGAAATCAAGCGCTTGCTGGCCAGCCAGCAGGTGGCTGTAAGGGCCTGTTGATCGCGCCTATGTGCTGGCGAGAGGCGCTGCCTCAAGGGACGCAGAGCGTCCCAGGATCGGTTTCCACGCCGGAGCGCGGGGACCAGCGGAAAAAGACATGATAGAGGTGGTGAACATGAGCGCAAAAGTCTGGCTGGTAGGCGCTGGCCCCGGTGACCCCGAGCTGCTAACGCTCAAGGCGGTCAAGGCACTGAAGCAAGCCGAGGTCGTGATGATCGACGATCTGGTCAACCCGGCCGTGCTCGAACACTGCCCGAGCGCCCGGATCGTCTCGGTGGGTAAACGCGGCGGCTGTCGCTCCACTCCGCAGGCCTTCATCCATCGCCTGATGCTGCGCTATGCGCGTCAGGATAAATGCGTGGTGCGCCTCAAGGGCGGCGACCCGTGCATCTTCGGCCGCGGCAGCGAGGAAGCCGACTGGCTCGTCGCACAGGGTATCGAGGTGGAGCTGGTCAACGGCATCACCGCCGGGCTGGCTGGCGCCACCAATTGTGGCATCCCCCTGACCCTGCGCGGCGTTGCCCGAGGCGTTACCTTGCTCACCGCCCATACCCAGGACGACAGCTCTCTGAACTGGCAGGCGCTGGCGCAGAGCGGCACGACGCTGGTGATCTACATGGGCGTCGCCAAGTTGGCGGATATCCAGACCGGCCTGCTCGACGGCGGCATGAGCGGCGAAATGCCGGTGGCGATGATCGAGAACGCCTCGCTGCCCGAGCAACGCGAATGCCGCAGCTCTCTGGGCGCCATGATGAACGATGCCGCAGCGTTCGCCCTGAAGAGCCCGGCCATCCTGGTGATTGGCGAAGTCGCCCGCGCCAGCAGCGAGATTGGCATGCCGCAGCTTTTGCACGCCTGACTCAATCCACGTTCTGCTTGCCTGCCCGCCGTCTCATGGCGGGCTTTTTTATTCCGCAAAAGAAAAAACCCGGCCGAGGCCGGGTTTTCCTTAAAGCACCAGGAGATTACTGCTGGACCTGGGCTTCCACTTCAGCTTCAACGCGACGGTTGACGGCACGGCCGGAGTCGGTGGCGTTGTCAGCTACCGGGCGGGTTTCGCCGTAGCCAACAGCGTTCACGCGGCTGCCGTCTACACCGTACTGATCGACCAGCACGTTACGTACGGCATTGGCACGACGCTCGGACAGACCCTGGTTGTAGGCATCGGTACCGACGGAGTCAGTGTGACCTTCCACGGTGGTGGTGGTCTGCGGGTACTGATTCATGAAGTCAGCCAGGTTCTTGATGTCGCCGTAGCTTTCTTCTTTAACGCGGTCTTTGTCGAAGTCGAACTTGACGTCCAGCTCAACACGAACGTTTTCCATCGCCGGCTCCGGAGCAGGCTCAGGCATCGGCTCGGGAGCTGCGGCTACAACAGGAGCCGGGGCCGGCTTGCTGCCGCCACCGAAGTTCAGACCAACACCCACGCCGGCTTGCCATTCGGTGTCGCCCTGGTCGATGTTGTACAGAGCGTCAACGCCAGCACGGGCGTAGAACATTTCAGTGAAGTAGTACTTGGCACCCGCGCCAGCGATGGCCAGGGTGGAGTGGTTACGACCACCGCCATTGGCGTCGCCGATGCTCTGATGGCCAAAACCGGCAGAGACGTAAGGACGCAGACCAACGCCCGGCTGACCGAAGTGGTAGATAGCCTTCAGATCGGTCAGGTTGCCTTTGATGTCCTTGCTGCCGCGAGAGCCTTCGCCACGCAGGTCGTGGTACTCGCCATAGGACAGCGCCAGCTCGACGTCGTCGGTCAGGTAGTAGCCGATGCTGCCACCGAACAGATTGCCTTCGTCGTGAGCGAAATCACGCTGAGTGTCGGTGAAGTAGCGATTGACGAAGCCCTCCACCTCGACAGCGCCTTGGCCTTGCGCCAGCGCGCCGAAGGAGGTTGCGGCAACGAGAGAGCCAATGACTACGCCCAAGGTGTTTTTTACTTTCATCCGTTAAATCCCCATCTTGGTGGTTAATAAGTCACCGTTACTTCAGTCGGCAACTTGTCGGCGATTTTATCAGGTTTCGCCACTCCCTTAGTGGTCAGGAAGCTGAACTAAGTTTCGGAAGTTTCCGAAAATTTATCCCGCAACCGATCCAATGCTCGCTTGTAGCGCATCTTCGTTGCGCTCAAGCCCATGTGCATGATGTCCGCAATCTCTTGAAACTCAAGTTCTGCGACAAAACGTAGCACAAGAATCTCGCGATCGATCGGGTTGACGTGTACCAACCATCGATCAAGACCGCCTCGCTCCTCGACTTTGGGTGTCTTCTCGTCGGAAGCCTCTTCGAGCGGATCCAAACTCAAGGCGTCAATCAATCGACGCTTGCGCCGCTCTTTTCGATACTGGGTAATGCATTCATTGTAGGTGATGCTGTAAAGCCAGGTTTTGAATTTGGATTTACCCTCAAAGTTTTTAAGGCCATAAAGTACTTTGAGCATCACCTCCTGACAGACATCGTCCGCATCCCTTTCGTTCCCTAAATAACGTGCACAAACGTTAAAGAGAGTTCGCTGGTAGCGTCGCATCAGCTCTTCATAAGCACGAGTGATGTGAAACAGCTCGTCGTGGGCGCGCGCCACCAGCTCTTCATCGGTGAGCTCGCGGGGGTCATAGCGCGTGGGCGGGGTTTGAGCTTTGTTCAAAACGAGTCGGGCCGACGGTCAGGACGAAAAGTGCCCGGCAGGTCACGCCTGCCGGGCAGCTACATAAAATAACAGATTGGCGTCAGCGACTGTTCACGCGTTGTTCGAGCATCACTCGATTGGCTACCGATACCAGCTCACCGGTATCGGTCAACAGGGTGGTCTTCACTGTGCCGATCTCTTCGATCTGGCCTTCGACCTCACCAACCTGCACTTGTTGCCCGACCTGATACAACTCGCGCACATAGATGCCGGCCAGGATCTGGCTGGCGATATCGCGGCTGCCCAAACCCAGTGCCAGCGCCACTGCCAGGCCGACTGAGATCAGCACGATGGCGATGACGTTGTTGAGCAGATCGGTCTTGACCTCCAGCTGGCCGATGGCCACGGAGATGCTGATGATGATCACCAGCCCCTGCGCAACGCGCCCCAGGCCGTTGGCGTATTCGAGGCCCACGCCTTCGGCGGCGCCACGCACCAGGCTGCTGACCAGCTGCGCCAGGAGCACGCCGGCGAGCAGCACCAAGGCCGCACCGAAGACCTTGGGCAGGTACAGCGCCAGCACATCGAGGGTCGCGGAAACCCGTTGCAGCCCCAGCGATTCAGCAGCGGAAACCAGGAAGATCAGCAGCACGAACCAGTAGACGATCTTGCCGATCAGGGTCGAGACCGAGGCGTGGATACCGACGCGTGCCAGCAGCTTGGTCAGACCGGTGCCCATCATCAGGCGATCCAGGCCAACCTTGCCGAGCAGCTTGGACAGCAGGGTGTCGAGCAGTTTGGCGACGACGAAGCCAAGCAACACCAGCACCAATGCGACGAACAGGTTGGGAATGAATCCGGCAACCTTGGTCCACAGTGCGGTCATCGCGGAGATCAGGCTTTGGGTCCAGGGATCGAGTTCCATTTCAGTCGGCCTTATCAGCAGAAGCAGAGGACTGGGTACGGCGCGATACCGGCGCGACATGCGCCGAACCGTTGTTCAGGGCGATCATCAGCGCCTGCGCCCAGTGGCCCATCAGACTGAACAGGTCACCAGCGCCGACCTGCCGGTTGGCGGTCTTGAGAACGCGGTGCAGGCAGGCATCGTCGTCATGGCTGGACGGCGAGGACTTGAGCAAATCGCGTAGAGACTCTTCGAATGGATCGTGCATGCGCACCTCACGGGATGTCACGGCTAGACGCAGTAGCCGGCGGATGAGTCACACATCACAGCCAACGCCAACGGCGAAAAAGCAGCAATTGCCCCACCGCCAGAAGGATCATCAGGCCGCAGGCGATGAAGAAACCGATCGGATTGTCCGCCCCGGGAATGCCGCCAACGTTGATACCCAGCAGCCCGGTCAGGAAGCTCAAAGGCAGGAACAGCCCGGTGATCACCGTGAAGCGGTACATGATCCGATTCATGCGTTCGCCAAGCCGACTGCTCTCCGCCTCGAGCACCAGACCAACCCGTTCACGAATCAGCTCCAGCTCCTCCAGATAGCGCGTCAGCCTGTTGTTGAGTTCATTCCAATAATCGTCATCATCTTCAACGAACCAGGGCTGCTTGTTGCGTGCCAGCTGCGCATAGAGATCACGCTGCGGCGCAAGAAAGCGACGCAAGCTGGCCGCACGCCGTCGCACCTGCAGCATCAAGCCGTGATCGGGACGATAGCGCTCGTCGTCATCGAGACCATCCTCCTCGCCGTCGAGCTGCTCGCTCAGCTCGGCGACCAGGTCATCGACGCGACTGGTCAGGTGACGCGCCAGTTCCAGCAGCAGCTCGGAAGAGGTTTTTGGCCCCTTGCCCGCCAGCAGATCGGCAATCAGTGCATCGGTCGCCAGCAGCGGTCGCAGGCGCAGGGAAATCACCCGCCGGGCATCGGCAAAAATGCGCACCGACACCATGTCTTCGGGCTCGGCGCCAGGGTTGCGGTTGACCCCGCGCAGGAAGATCAACATCTCGTTGTCCGGCAACGGCAAAAGACGCGGCCGGGTATTCTCTTCCAACAGCAGGTCGCAGCTGAATTCGTCCAGCCCACTGCTCTCGCGCAACCAGCGCTGTGACTGCGCCTGGCTGCGATCCCAATGCAGCCAGAGGCTCTCATGCTCGCCCAGCTGCAGGCCGTCCAGTTCGTCGCGACTGATGCTGCGCGCACCGCCACGGCCATCGAGTACGAAGGCGTGCAGCAGCGCCGAATCCTGATCCAGCATCGGCTTATTCCGGCATCCTGAGAGCTTGCGGGGAGACGATTACGCCGTTGTTGTCGGCGTACAGGTAATCGCCCGGCTTGAAGGTCACGCCGCCAAAGGTGACTGGCACGTTCAGGTCGCCAATACCGCGCTTGTCGGTTTTCATCGGATGGCTGGCCAGCGCCTGCACGCCTAGGTCGGTCTGGGCGATGACGTCGACGTCACGAATGCAGCCATACACCACGATGCCCTCCCAACCATTCCTGGCAGCTTTCTCGGCCAGCATGTCGCCCAGCAGCGCGCGCCGCAGCGAACCACCACCATCGACGACCAGCACCTTGCCCTGCCCGGGCAGATCGACCTGCTCCTTCACCAGGGAATTGTCCTCATGGCACTTGATGGTGACGATCTGACCGCCGAAGGAATCGCGGCCGCCGTAATTGGCGAACATCGGCTCGACCACCTGGATCAGTTCCGGGTAGACATCGCAGAGATCGGGGGTGATGTAGTGCATGACACAACTCCTTGCGACAATGGGTGAAAAGGCAGCCACCTTCATGGACCGATCGAGGCGGTGCAAGCGCAACACCTCGCTCGCAATGAACGGCGAACGAGCGCCAGCCCTGGAAATGACCACGCGCACACGATGCGTCACATAGTACCGGTAAGCATCCGCTGAAGAAACGACCTTGGCCGCTCAAGCACCTGCTATAGAAGCCTCGACGAACTCGGCAGGCAAGTGCAGATGCCGTAGCCAATGTTCGGCAATTGGCCACACCTCGCGCTGGGCCTCCTTGCTGACCAGCATTTCGATATGCCCGAAGTCACTGGCGAAACCTTGGTCCTTGCCCAGCAGCAGAAAGTGCCTCGGCGCGGCGCTGCACTGCTCAAGCAGCTTGCGGCAAGCCCAGGCAGGATCATCGGAATCAGCCGCAGCCGCCACGGCCAGAATCGGTACGCGCACTTGGGCAAGACCCGCCCACCAGTCCTGCTCGCCGTCGCCGAATCGCCCGAACAGCCTGAGCCAGCGCAGGGTTTCCCGTGCCAGGCCGATCGGCTCGTCTTCAGGCCCACGCTTCAGGCGACGCCCGGAAAGATAGGGAAAGGCGCGCAGCAGCAGGCGCGCGCCCCACTCTACTGGCGGCACCTTAAGCGGCCAGTAGATGCGGCTGATCTGGCTGCCGAACAGCGCAGCCGAGCGCGCGCGAGATTGCTCGAGATAACCGCCGCCCAGTGCAGCTGCCAGAATTACCCCTCCCAGGGAGTGGCCGACCCAGTGCGCAGGCTGCCCGGACTGCTCGAAAATGAAATCGGCGATGGCCGGCAGGTCGTAGCGCACGTACTGCGCCACGCTGTTGTCACGATAGCCTTCGTTGCGCGGCGACAGACCATGGCCGCGCATTTCGGCGATCCACACGTCGAACCCGGCGCGCGCCAGATAAGCGCCGAGGCCGATGCCCTTGGGCGAATACCAGAAACGTCGGTTGGAGAAGCTGCCATGCAACAACACCACGGGCACGCCGCGCGCACCTTCGGCGCCTGGCCGGCCCAGCCGGGTCAGGGCCAGCTCGACGCTGGAGTCCGGGCTATTGTTGGGCTTGAGGAGGTAGACGTCCTCGCTGAGGTCGCCACGTAGTTCGGCGCTGATCAGGGCGACGGGGAAAAGCTCACTACTGCTTTGCATGGATCGAAAAACCGCAATGGCGCTGCGCCACAAAGAAGAACGGAACCCACAAAAAACCGCCGGAGCGACTGTGAAATCGCTGGCGACGGCTCTGGTGACTGTCAGGGCTGAACAACCAGAAAAAAGGGCGGGATCGACCCGCCCTTCTTCTGGTCGCTAGTGATCTCAGGCGGGCTGCGCCTCGGCCAGGAAGAACCAGGTGTCGAGGACCGAATCAGGGTTCAGCGAGACGCTCTCGATGCCCTGTTCCATCAGCCACTTGGCCAGGTCCGGGTGATCCGAAGGGCCCTGGCCGCAGATGCCAATGTACTTACCAGCCTTGTTGCAGGCGGCAATGGCGTTGGCCAGGAGCTTCTTCACCGCCGGGTTACGTTCATCGAACAGGTGCGCAACGATGCCGGAGTCGCGATCCAGGCCCAGGGTCAGCTGGGTCAGGTCGTTGGAACCGATGGAGAAGCCATCGAAGAACTCAAGGAACTCTTCAGCCAGAATGGCGTTGGACGGCAGCTCGCACATCATGATGACCTTCAGACCATCCTGACCGCGCGCCAGGCCATTGCTGGCCAGCAGTTCGACCACTTGCGAGGCCTCGCCCAGGGTGCGCACGAAGGGCACCATTATCTCGACGTTGGTCAGGCCCATCTCGTTGCGCACTTTCTTCAGCGCCCGGCATTCCAGTTCGAAGCAGTCACGGAACGATTCGCTGATGTAGCGCGAGGCGCCACGGAAGCCCAGCATCGGGTTTTCTTCTTCCGGCTCGTACAGCTTGCCGCCGATCAGGTTGGCGTATTCGTTGGACTTGAAGTCCGACAGGCGCACGATGACCTTCTTCGGCCAGAACGCTGCGGCCAGGGTGCTGATGCCCTCGACCAGCTTCTCGACGTAGAAGTCGACCGGATCACCATAACCGGCGATGCGCTTCTCGACGCTGTCCTTGATCTCCGGCGGCAGGCTGGAGAAGTTCAGCAGCGCCTTCGGATGCACGCCGATCATGCGGTTGATGATGAATTCCAGGCGGGCCAGACCCACGCCTTCGTTGGGCAGCTGGGCGAAATCGAAGGCGCGATCCGGGTTGCCAACGTTCATCATGATCTTGAACGGCAGCTCGGGCATGGCGTCGACCGAGTTCTTGCGGATGTCGAAGCCCAGCTCGCCTTCGAAGATGAAGCCGGTATCGCCTTCAGCACAGGAGACGGTGACACCCTGGCCATCCTTCAGCACGCTGGTGGCGTTGCCGCAGCCGACCACGGCCGGAATGCCCAGCTCGCGGGCGATGATCGCCGCATGACAGGTACGGCCGCCGCGGTTGGTAACGATGGCGCTGGCGCGCTTCATCACCGGTTCCCAATCCGGGTCGGTCATGTCGGAAACCAGCACGTCGCCCGGCTGCACCTTGTCCATTTCGGACACGTCGTGGATCACCCGCACCTTGCCGGCGCCGATGCGCTGGCCGATGGCGCGACCTTCCACCAGAACGGTGCCCTTCTCTTTCAGCAGGTAGCGCTCCATCACGGTGGCGCTGGAGCGGCTCTTCACGGTTTCCGGACGGGCCTGCACGATGTACAGCTTGCCGTCATCACCGTCTTTCGCCCACTCGATATCCATCGGGCGACCGTAGTGTTTCTCGATGATCAGCGCCTGCTTGGCCAGCTCGCTGACCTCGGCGTCGGTGATGCAGAAGCGTGCGCGCTCGGCACGTTCAACCTCGACGGTCTTGACCGAACGCCCGGCCTTGGCTTCGTCGCCGTAGACCATCTTGATCGCCTTGCTGCCCAGGTTGCGACGCAAAATCGCCGGGCGGCCCGCTTCCAGGGTCGGCTTGTGTACGTAGAATTCGTCGGGGTTCACCGCACCCTGCACCACGGTCTCGCCGAGGCCGTAGGCCCCGGTAATGAACACCACGTCACGGAAGCCGGACTCGGTGTCGAGGGTGAACATCACGCCGGCGGTGCCGGTTTCCGAGCGCACCATGCGCTGCACGCCAGCGGACAGGGCGACCAGCTTGTGGTCGAAGCCCTGGTGCACGCGGTAGGCGATGGCGCGATCGTTGAACAGGGAAGCGAAGACTTCCTTGGCAGCGCGGATCACGTTGTCCACACCGCGGATATTGAGGAAGGTTTCCTGTTGGCCGGCAAAGGAGGCGTCGGGCAGGTCTTCGGCGGTGGCGGAGGAACGCACGGC
The DNA here is from genome assembly GCF_002479365.1 of Pseudomonas sp. UBA7530. Taxonomy (NCBI): domain Bacteria; kingdom Pseudomonadati; phylum Pseudomonadota; class Gammaproteobacteria; order Pseudomonadales; family Pseudomonadaceae; genus Pseudomonas; species Pseudomonas sp. UBA7530. The sequence goes on along the minus strand of NZ_DLMS01000005.1, from coordinate 140,168 downwards.
CACGGCCATGTTGTCGTTGCCGGCGCTCATTTCGGCGAAGGCCTTGCGAATATCGGCATCGAGTTGGGCCGGAAATTCGGCGTCCATCACCCACTGGCGAATCTGTGCGCCAGTCTTGGCAAGAGCGTTGACGTCGTCGACATCGAGTGCGTCGAGCGCTGCGTGGATCTGCGCGTTCAGACCGCTCTGCTCGAGAAAGTCGCGATAGGCCTGAGCCGTAGTGGCGAAACCGCCGGGAACCGAGACGCCGGCGCCAGCCAGGTTACTGATCATCTCGCCGAGGGATGCGTTCTTGCCCCCCACATGCTCAACATCGTGATTGCCGAGCTTATCGAGGGAAACTACGTACTCTACCAAGGTGATCTCTCCACTAAGATGTTGGAAAAGCTCAGAATTCGCGTAAAGCCAGCTGCGCATCGGCCATGCTGCATTAGAAGCAGGCTCCAGCTCGCAAGCTTTTGCACAAATTCTCGGGGGGCTGGATGCTCTGGCGGCGAACTGCCGCAAGATTGTGGCCTTGCCCTTGAATAAGTAACAATGCCGAAACCCCATGGGGCCGGCGGAAAACGCGGCCTATCATAGCCAAGAATCGATCTCAGCTTAAGGCCTTTGGCGCAAATGAAACGAACCGCTTTCTTCATCTCCGACGGCACTGGCATCACGGCCGAAACCTTGGGCCAGAGCTTGCTCGCGCAGTTCGAGAATATTCAATTCACCAAACTTACGCGTCCTTATATCGACAGTGTCGATAAAGCGCGCGCCATGGTACAACAAATCAACGCCGCCGCTGAAAGGGACGGTGTACGCCCGATCATCTTCGACACCATCGTCAATCGCGATATTCGTGCGATCCTCGACACCGCAAATGGTTTCATGATCGACATCTTTTCCACCTTCCTCTCGCCCCTTGAACAGGAGTTGAGCTCGCACTCCTCCTACTCCGTCGGCAAGTCGCACTCCATTGGCCAGCACTCCAACTATATGGAGCGCATCGAGGCGGTGAACTTTGCACTGGATAACGACGACGGCGCGCGCACCCATTATTACGACAAGGCCGATCTGATCCTGGTCGGTGTTTCACGCTGCGGCAAAACGCCCACCTGCCTGTATATGGCCATGCAGTACGGCATCCGCGCCGCCAACTATCCGCTGACCGAAGACGACATGGAGCGCCTGCAGCTTCCCGACTCGCTGAAAAAATACCGCGAAAAGCTGTTCGGCCTGACCATCGACCCGGATCGCCTCACCGCTATCCGCCACGAGCGCAAGCCCAATAGCCGCTATGCCAGCTTTGCCCAGTGCGAGTTCGAGGTGCGCGAGGTCGAGAGCCTGTTCCGTCGCGAGAACATCGCCTTCATCAACTCCACGCATTTCTCGGTCGAGGAAATCTCGGCCAAGATCCTCGTCGAGAAAGGCGTCGAACGCCGACTTAAATAAGTTGTAGGAGCGAATTTATTCGCGATCGGACTTCGCGAATAAATTCGCTCCTACAGGCCTGCCGCTCATAACTGCTCTACTGGCACTCGCACCCAGCCTTCCATCAGGATGCGCGCACTGCGGCTCATCACCGCCTTGGTCACGGTCCACTGACCATCGACGGACGTGGCCTGCGCGCCGACACGCAAGGTGCCGGACGGATGGCCGAAACGTACCGCCTCGCGCTCGCCGCCACCGGCAGCCAGGTTGACCAGCGTGCCGGGAATCGCCGCCGCGGTGCCAATGGCCACCGCGCAGGTGCCCATCATCGCGTGGTGCAGCTTGCCCATGGACAGCGCACGCACCAGCAGATCGACCTCGCCGGCCTTCACATTCTTGCCGCTGGAGGTGCGGTAGTCCTTGGGCGGGCTAACGAAGGCGACCTTCGGCGTGTGCTGACGTGTCGCAGCCTCCTCAGCCGTTTTTATAAGCCCCATCCGTAGCGCACCGGCAATGCGGATCTGTTCGAAACGCGCCAGTTGCGCCGGGTCGCCGTTGATATTTTCACGCAGCTCGGTGCCCTGATAGCCGATGTCTTCGGCGTTGACGAAGATGGTCGGAATGCCGGCGGTGATCATGGTCGCCTTCAAGGTGCCGATGCCTGGCACCTCGAGGTCGTCGACCAGATTTCCGGTGGGGAACATCGAGCCACCCTCCTCGCCGTCATCCGACGGATCGAGAAATTCCAGCACGATCTCCGCCGACGGGAAGGTCACGCCGTCCAGCTCGAAGTCGCCGGTTTCCTGCACCTGGCCGTCAGTAACTGGCACATGGGCGATGATGGTTTTCTGAATATTGGCCTGCCAGATACGCACCTCGCAGGTGCCGTTGTCGGGTATCCGTGCAGGATCGACCAGACCGGCATGGATGGCGAAGGCACCGGCAGCGGTGGACAGGTTGCCGCAGTTGCCGCTCCAGTCGACGAAGGCCTTGTCGATGGAGACCTGGCCATAGAGGTAGTCGACATCGTGCTCGGCCTGGCTGCTTTTCGACAGGATCACGCACTTCGAGGTGCTCGAGGTGGCGCCGCCCATGCCGTCGATCTGCGCCGCGTAGGGATCGGGGCTGCCGATCACGCGCATGAACAGTTTGTCACGGGGCTCGCCCGGCACCTGGCAAGGTTCGGGCAGATCCTGCAGGCGAAAGAACACGCCCTTGCTGGTGCCACCACGCATATAGGTGGCGGGGATTTTCACTTGCGGCAGATAAGCCATGAGTGCAGTCCTGATAGGAAATGATGGTGCTCCTCGGATTTCATCCGAGCTACGCGCTAGCGCTTCTTGGAGGAGCGAGCTTTGCTCGCGAATAGCCTCGCTGAGAAGCTTCGTTCGCGAGCAGAGCTCGCTCCTACAGAAGTTGTACCGACCCGCTTACGGGCCGGTCGTCACATCAAGCCACCGCGCTTTCAAGGAAATCCTTGGCGAAGCGCTGCAGCACGCCACCAGCGTTGTAAACGCTAACGTCGGCGGCCGTATCCAGACGGCAGGTCACCGGCACCCGCAGCACCTCACCGTTGCGGCGATTGACCACCAGGGTCAGGTCGCAACGCGGCGAGATATCGCCCTCGATGTCATAGGTCTCGGTGCCATCCAGGCTCAGGGTCAGGCGTGTGGTACCTGGCTTGAACTCCACCGGCAGCACGCCCATGCCCACCAGGTTGGTGCGGTGAATGCGCTCGAAGCCTTCGGCAACGATCACCTCCACCCCCGCCAGGCGCACGCCCTTGGCCGCCCAGTCCCGCGATGAGCCCTGGCCGTAGTCGGCGCCAGCCACGATGATCAGGTTCTGCTTGCGGTTCATGTAGGTCTCGATGGCTTCCCACATCCGCATCACCTTTCCCTCGGGCTCGACGCGGGCCAGCGAGCCCTTCTTCACCTGCCCGTCGACCACGACCATCTCGTTGACCAGTTGCGGGTTGGCGAAGGTGGCGCGCTGGGCGGTCAGGTGGTCGCCGCGGTGGGTGGCGTAGGAGTTGAAGTCCTCCTCCGGCAGGCCCATTTTTGCCAGGTACTCGCCAGCTGCCGAGTCCGCCAGGATGGCGTTGGACGGCGACAGGTGATCGGTGGTGATGTTGTCCGGCAGGATCGCCAGCGGCAGCATGCCCTTGAGCGTGCGTTCACCGGCCAGCGCACCTTCCCAGTACGGCGGGCGGCGGATATAGGTCGACATCGGCCGCCAGTCATACAGCGGACTCTCGGCCTCCTGCACGCTGCCCAGGTCGAACATCGGGATATAGATCTGCTTGAACTGCTCGGGCTTCACGCTCGCCGCGACGATGGCGTCGATCTCCTCATCGCTCGGCCACAGATCCTTCAGGGTGATCGGATTGCCAGCCGAGTCATGGCCCAGTACATCCTGCTCGATATCGAAGCGCATGGTGCCCGCGATAGCGTAGGCGACCACCAGCGGCGGCGAGGCGAGGAAGGCCTGTTTGGCATAGGGATGGATGCGCCCGTCGAAATTGCGGTTGCCCGAGAGCACGGCGGTAGCGTACAGGTCGCGCTCGATGATTTCCTTCTGGATCACCGGGTCGAGCGCGCCGGACATGCCGTTACAGGTGGTGCAGGCGTAGGCGACGATGCCGAAACCGAGCTTTTCCAGCTCCGGCAGCAGGCCGGCCTCTTCCAGATACAGCTTGGCAACCTTGGAGCCCGGCGCGAACGACGTCTTCACCCAGGGCTTGCGCATCAGGCCCAGGGCGTTGGCCTTCTTGGCCACCAGGCCGGCGGCCACCACGTTGCGCGGATTGGAGGTGTTGGTGCAGCTGGTGATGGCGGCGATGATCACCGCGCCATCGGGCATCAGCCCTTGCGCTTCTTCGCCCTTGCCGGCTTGCAGTTTGGCTTCGTCGGCGATGCCACGCTCGGCCAAAGCCGCAGTCGGCAGGCGGCGGTGCGGGTTGCTCGGGCCGGCCATATTGCGGCCCACGCTGCCCAGGTCGAAGCGCAGCACGCGCTCGTACTCGGCGGTTGTCAGCGCGTCACTCCACAACCCGAGGGTCCTGGCATAGTTCTCCACCAGCGCCACCTGCTCCGGCTCTCGGCCGGTGAGCTTGAGGTAGTCGATGGTCTGGCCGTCGATATAGAACATCGAAGCAGTGGCGCCGTATTCCGGACACATGTTGGAGATGGTCGCGCGGTCGCCGATGGACAGGCTGTCCGCACCCTCGCCGAAGAACTCGACCCAGGCACCGACCACGCGCTCCTTGCGCAAGAACTCGGTCAGCGCCAGGACGATATCGGTGGCGGTAATGCCAGGCTGACGTTTTCCGGTGAGCTCGACGCCGACGATATCAGGCAGGCGCATCATCGACGGATGGCCGAGCATCACCGTCTCGGCTTCCAGGCCGCCAACGCCAATGGCGATCACGCCCAGGGCGTCGACGTGCGGGGTATGGGAGTCGGTGCCGACGCAGGTGTCGGGGAAGGCGATACCGCCGCGCGCCTGGATTACCGGGCTCATCTTCTCCAGGTTGATCTGGTGCATGATGCCGTTGCCGGCCGGGATCACGTCGACGTTCTTGAACGCGGTCCTGGTCCAGTCGATGAAGTGGAAGCGATCCTCGTTGCGGCGATCCTCGATAGCGCGGTTCTTCTCGAACGCATCTGGGTCGAAACCCGGCGCTTCCACGGCCAACGAGTGGTCGACGATCAACTGGGTCGGCACCACCGGGTTGACCTTGGCCGGATCACCACCCTGTTCGGCGATGGCGTCGCGCAGGCCGGCCAGATCGACCAGTGCGGTCTGGCCGAGAATGTCGTGGCAGACCACCCGCGCCGGATACCAGGGAAAATCCAGGTCGCGCTTGCGATAGACCAGTTGCTCCAGCGCGGCGCTCAGGTCCTGCGGGTCGCAGCGGCGCACCAGTTGCTCGGCAAGCACGCGCGAGGTGTACGGGAGCTTCGCCCAGGCGCCGATCTGGATCGCCTCGACCGCCTCACGGGCGTCGAAGTAATCCAGCGCGGTGCCGGGCAGGCGCTTGCGGTATTGGCTATTCACGGTGTCGTTCATGGTGTTTTCCATGATTAGTTATTTACGATCCTTGAGCGGCACGAACTTCAGGTCTTCGGGGCCTGTGTAGTTGGCGCTCGGACGGATGATCTTGCCGTCGATGCGTTGCTCGATGACGTGAGCGGACCAGCCGGCGGTGCGGGCGATGACGAACAGCGGGGTGAACATGGCGGTGGGCACACCCATCATGTGGTAGCTCACGGCGCTGAACCAGTCGAGGTTGGGGAACATCTTCTTGATCTCCCACATCACGCTTTCCAGGCGCTCGGCGATGTCATACATCTTGGTACTGCCCTGCTCCACGGACAGCTCGCGGGCCACTTCCTTGATCACCTTGTTGCGCGGGTCGCTGACGGTGTAGACCGGGTGGCCGAAGCCGATCACCACTTCCTTGCGCCCTACCCGTTCGCGGATATCTGCCTCGGCCTCGTCCGGGCTGTCGTAGCGCTTCTGCACCTCGAAGGCCACTTCGTTGGCGCCGCCGTGCTTTGGGCCGCGCAGCGCGCCGATGGCGCCGGCGATGCAGGAGAACAGGTCGGAGCCGGTGCCGGCGATCACCCGCGAGGTGAAGGTCGAGGCGTTGAACTCGTGCTCGGCGTACAGGTTGAGCGAGGTGTGCATGGCGCGCACCCAGGACTCGCGCGGCTTCTCGCCGTGCAGCAGGTGCAGGAAGTGGCCGCCGATGGAGTCGTCGTCGGTTTCAACGTCAATGCGCTTGCCGTTGTGGCTGTAGTGGTACCAGTACAGCAGCGCCGAGCCCAGAGAGGCCATCAGCTTGTCGGCAATGTCGCGGGCGCCCGGATGGTTGTGATCATCCTTCTCCGGCGCCAGGCAGCCAAGCACGGATACCGCGGTGCGCATCACGTCCATCGGGTGCGCCGAGGGCGGCAGTTGCTCCAGAGCCGCCTTCACCCCGGCCGGCAGACCGCGCAGGGCTTTGAGCTTGGCCTTGTAGCCAGCCAGCTCGGCGACGTTGGGCAGCTTGCCGTGCACCAGCAGGTAGGCGATCTCCTCGAACTCGCAGCGGTTGGCGAAATCGAGCACGTCATAGCCACGGTAGTGCAGGTCGTTGCCGGTGCGACCGACAGTGCACAGCGCGGTGTTACCGGCGGCGGTGCCGCTCAGAGCGACGGATTTTTTCGGCTTGAAGCCAGGGGTGGTTTCGGTGGCGCTCATGGTTATCTCCTCGACTCTTCTTGTTCTGCTTACTGTCAGCGGTAGCGGGCCGTAGCGCAGGAGCGGATTCATCGGCGAATCGCGAATAAATTCGCTCCTACATAAGCGACCCCGTGCGCAGCTTTACTTCTTGCCGGCGGCGAACAGCGCGTCGAGCTTCTGCTCGAAGGCGTGGTAGCCGATGCGGTCGTACAACTCGGCGCGGGTCTGCATCAGCTCGATCACATCTTTCTGGTGGCCGTTCTGGCGAATCGAGGTGTAGACACTTTCCGCCGCCTTGTTCGCCGCACGGAACGCGGACAGCGGATACAGCTGGATGGCGACGCCGACCGAGGCCAGCTCGTCGCGGGTGAACAGCGGCGTGGCGCCGAACTCGGTGATATTGGCCAGCACCGGCACCTTCAGCGCCTCGACGAAACGCTTGTAGGTCGGCAGGTCGTAAGCGGCCTCGGCGAAGATTGCATCGGCACCGGCCTCGACATAGCGCAGGCACCGTTCGATGGCGGCGTCGACACCTTCAGCCTGGATCGCGTCAGTACGGGCGATCAGGAAGAAGTCTGGATCGGTCTTGGCGTCGGCAGCAGCGCGCACCCGGTCGCACATTTCCTCGCAGGAGACGATCTCCTTGCCCGGACGGTGGCCACAGCGCTTGGCTCCGACCTGATCCTCGATATGCGCGGCGGCAGCACCGGCCTTGATCAGGTTCTTGATGGTGCGCTCGATGTTGAAGGCGCTGGGACCAAAGCCGGTATCGATATCTACCAGCAGCGGCAGGTCGCAGACATCGGTGATGCGGCGCACGTCGGTCAGCACGTCATCCAGGGTGTTGATGCCCAGATCCGGCAGCCCGAGCGAGCCGGCCGCGACACCGCCACCGGACAGGTAGATGGCGCGAAAGCCTGCGCGCTTGGCCAGCAGTGCATGGTTGGCGTTGATCGCGCCGATCACCTGCAGCGGTTGCTCTTCGGCGAGGGCCTGGCGGAAACGCTGGCCGGCGGAAAGCTGGGTCATGAATCACCTCGGGTCTTGGATGAAGTGGCGAGCGCTTCGCTGTAGTGGCGCTCGATATTGCGCTTGGAGGCGCCGATGTGGCGGCGCATCAGCAGTTCGGCCAGCTCGCCGTCACGGTCGGCGATGGCATCGAGAATGCGGTGGTGTTCGGCGAAGGCCTGGTGCGGCCGATTAGGCGTCGCGGAGAACTGCAGGCGGTACATGCGCACCAGTTGGTACAGCTCGTCGCACAGCAGCTTGGCCAGGGTGCGGTTGCCGCTGCCCTGGATGATCCGGTAGTGGAAGTCGAAGTCGCCTTCCTGCTGGTAGTAACCGACGCCAGCCTTGAACGCGGCGTCCTGCTCGTGCAGCTCCAGCACCCGGCGCAGTTCGTCGATCTCATGCTGGGTCATGCGCTCAGCGGCCAGGCGGCAGGCCATGCCTTCGAGGGACTCGCGGATCTCGTACAGCTCGATCAGCTCGGCATGACTGAGCGACACCACCCGTGCGCCCACATGCGGTACGCGCACCAGCAGCTTCTGCCCTTCCAGGCGATGGATTGCCTCGCGCAGCGGACCCCGGCTGATGCCGTAGGTACGCGCCAACTCCGGCTCGGAAATCTTGCTGCCGGGGGCGATCTCACCTTTGACGATGGCAGCCTGGATCAGGCGAAAGACGTGCTCGGAAAGTGTTTCCGAATCCACCTGAGCCGTTGCTGACGCATCTGATTCAAGCAGCATGATTGTCGACACCGATAGCGATCAATGACGACAAAACTACGCTTAAAAGCCAAAACCGTCAAAGCAGACCAAAGTATTGTCGACAATATTTTATTCTCGCCGCCCTGCCCGAGCCTTGACCTTACTTGCAGAAAGCTACATAAGCTGCTGTCAGCTCGGAAAATCCCCATGTTAGAATCCGCGCATTCACGCCCGGCCAACGCCTGTTGCCATGCTGCTAGACTTCCCGGCAGACGGTTATATCGCAGTATGCCGCCAGACGCTGTCGCTCACCCGCCCCTGGCAACACCTTCTCAAGGACCCATGAGACTGAAACCCTTCTCCCTGTTGCTCTGCCTGCTGACCTTGTCCTGCCCGGCTCTGGCCATGGGCAAGTCGATCTATGGCCTGAACGAATACATTCACATAGAAGAACTGGACCTGCAGGTAGCGGCCAAGCTCGACACCGGCGCCAAGACAGCGTCCCTCAGCGCTCGCGACATCAAACGCTTCAAGCGTGACGGAGAAACCTGGGTGCGTTTCGTGCTGGCCATCGATGACGCCCACGAGCGGACCATCGAGCGTCCGCTGGCGCGTATCAGCAAGATCAAACGACGTGCGGGCGACTTCGACCCCGATGAAGACAAGACCTACACCGCACGCCCGGTCATCGACCTCGAACTGTGCATGGGGCAGACCCTGCGCACGATCGAAGTGAACTTGACCGACCGAAGCGCATTCCAATACCCGCTTCTGATCGGCTCCGAAGCGCTCAAGCACTTCGAGGCCATGGTCGATCCAAGCCTTAAATACGCGGCCGGCAAACCCGACTGCACCGACGACGCAACCCCTGGCGAGTAATTCCCATGCGCTCTCTGAACCTGCATCTGAAAGTCCTGATCACCCTGCTGGTGACCTTGGGCGTTCTGATTACGGCATACCAAATCTTCATTCTCGGCATCCCGATGACCGAGGACGAGACCGACGATCTGTGGAACATCGACGCCAAGGTCGAATTCCAGGCGACCCCGCGCGAGCCGGTGAAGCTGCAGATGTTCGTACCGCCGCTGAACCAGGATTACGTGAGCCTCAACGAAAGCTTCATTTCCAACAACTACGGCGTCAGCGTCAACCGTGTCGACGGCAACCGCCGCGTCACCTGGTCGGCCCGGCGCGCCAGCGGCAAGCAGACCCTCTACTACCGCCTGGTCCTGACCAAGCGCTACAGCGGCGAACAGCCGCCGGCCAAGGGCCCGATCTTCCGCGACAGCATCCCGGTCGAAGGCCCCGAGAAGATCGCAGCCGAAGCCCTGCTCGCGCCGATCCGCCAGCATTCGGCGGACGTCGAAACCTTCATCAGCGAGACCATCAAGCGCGTTAACAATGTAAGTGACGACAACGTCAAGCTGCTGCTCGGCGGCGACGCTTCCACCGCCAACAAGGCCAAGGTGGTCGACCTGCTGCTGTCCATCGCCCACGTGCCGATGGAGCGCGTACACACCATTCGTCTGCAGGCCGAAGTAGCTCAATCGCCAGAGCTGTGGCTGCGCAGTTTCAATGGCCAGAAGTGGCTGTATTTCAACCCGGAAACCGGTGAACAGGGCCTGCCGGCAGACCGCCTGGTCTGGTGGATCGGCGATGGTGAACTGGTCAGCCTCGAGGGCGGCCGTCAAGCCGCCGTCAGCTTCAGCCTGAACAACAGCGAGATGAACGCCATTCGCCTGGCCAAGCTGACCGACGAGAACACCGACGCCAGCTTCCTCGAATACTCGCTGTACGGCTTGCCGCTGCAGACCCAGCAGACCTTCATGATCATGGTCATGATCCCGATCGGCGTGTTGGTCATCCTGATCCTGCGCAACCTCGGCGGCCTGCAGACGCTGGGTACCTTCACCCCGGTACTGATCGCCCTGGCCTTCCGCGAAACCCAGCTGGGCTTCGGCATCTTCCTGTTTACCGTGATCACTGCGCTCGGTCTGTCGTTGCGTTCCTATCTGGAGCATCTGAAGCTGCAGATGCTGCCGCGCCTGTCGGTGGTGCTGACCTTCGTCGTGGTGCTGATCGCCGCCATCAGCCTGTTCAGCCACAAGCTGGGCCTGGAGCGCGGTCTGTCGGTAGCGCTGTTCCCGATGGTGATTCTGACCATGACCATCGAACGCCTGTCGATCACCTGGGAAGAGCGCGGCGGCAGCCACGCGTTCAAGGTCGCCATCGGCACCCTGTTCGCCGCCACCATCGCGCACCTGCTGATGAGCGTGCCGGAGCTGGTGTACTTCGTATTCACCTTCCCGGCGATCCTGCTGATCCTGGTGGGCTTCATGCTGGCGATGGGTCGCTACCGCGGCTACCGCCTGACCGAACTGTTCCGCTTCAAAGCCTTCCTCAAGGACTAAGACCATGTTCGGCCTGATCAAGACGTGGAAGGCCCTTGAAGCCAAAGGCATCATGGGCATCAACCGACGCAATGCGGACTACGTGCTGAAGTACAACAAACGGCACCTGTACCCTATCGTCGACGACAAGATCATCACCAAGGAGCGGGCCATCGAGGCCGGCATCGATGTGCCCGAGCTGTACGGCATCATCGAGACCGAGAAAGGCATCGAGAACCTCCACAAGATCATCGAGGGACGCACCGACTTCGTCATCAAGCCGGCACAGGGCGCCGGCGGTGACGGCATCATGGTCATCGCCGACCGTTTCGAGGACCGTTTCAAGACGGTGTCCGGTAAGATCGTCAGCCACGATGAGTTGGAGCAGCAGATCTCCAGCATCCTCTCCGGCCTGTACTCGCTCGGCGGCCACCGTGACCGCGCGCTGATCGAGTACCGCGTGACCCCGGACACCATCTTCAAGAGCATCAGCTACGAAGGCGTGCCGGACATCCGCATCATCGTGCTGATGGGCTATCCGGTGATGGCCATGCTGCGCCTGCCGACGCGTCAGTCCAACGGCAAGGCCAACCTGCACCAAGGGGCCATCGGCGTGGGTGTGGACCTGGCCACCGGCGTGACCCTGCGCGGCACCTGGCTGAACAACAAGATCAGCAAGCACCCGGACACCACCAACGCGGTGGACGGTGTGCAATTGCCGAACTGGGATGGCTTCATGAAACTCGCCGCCGGCTGCTACGAGTTGTGCGGCCTGGGTTACATCGGCGTGGACATGGTGCTGGATCAGGACAAGGGCCCGCTGATTCTCGAGCTCAACGCCCGCCCCGGCCTGAATATCCAGATCGCCAATGACTGTGGTCTGACCCACCGCGCTCACGCCGTCGAAGCTCGCCTGGAAGAACTGAAGGCCAAGGGCATTCAGGAGGACGCCGAAGAGCGCGTGCGTTTCTCCCAGGAGCTGTTCGGCCATATCGTCAGCAAGGAAGTCTGACGCACGCCTGGCCCGTCGCGAGGTCGCTGCGGCCTCGCGACAGGCCGGGTCGTCCTGTAGAGAATCCAGGCTGCGCGCTGTCACTCGCTTGCACACACCTTCATCTCCAAGGGCAACGGCTTATCAGGTCTTTATGCGCTGCCGATACTGGCGCCCACAGCGCATGCTGAGCAGTCGCATCGTACGCCAGGCATCAGCAGCACAGCTGCAACATGCGGCGCTAGGATGAATACTGGCAGCGGACTACAATCGCCCTTTCTAGCCTTCCGACTGCCACGCATGCCAAGCTGCTCCCTGCACCCCCTTCCTTACCGGACAGACCCCAGCGACTACTTCCGGCGCATTCGTCAGGCCCCCGGCGCGGTACTGCTGGATGCCGGGCGCCCGAATGCCGAGCGCGGCCGCTATGACCTGATGAGCGCCTGGCCGTTGGCCGAACTGGCGCCAGTGGCCGACGAATCGGCCAACGCTTTCCTGCAACGCCTGCGCGACGCGCTGCAGAGCCTTGGCCATGCAGAGGCGCCGGCACAGCAGACGCTGCCCTTCGTCGGCGGCCTGATCGGTTACCTGTCCTACGATTTCGGTCGCCGCCTGGAGGCGCTGCCCGAGCAGAGCATCGACGATCTGGGCCTCGAGGATGCGCGGTTCGGTCTCTACGCCTGGGCGTTGATCAGCGATCACCAGCTTGGCACCAGCGCTCTGCTGTTTCACCCGAGCCTGCCGCACGCAGAGCGCCAGCGCCTGCAGGCGCTGTTCGAAGCACCGTACAGCGAAGACCTAGCGCCCTTCCACCTGAGTCAGCCGTTCCAGGCCGATATCGACCAGCACCGCTATCGCCAGGCGATCGAACGCATCCAGAGCTACATTCTCGCGGGCGACTGTTATCAGGTGAATTTCGCCCAGCGCTTTCAGGCACCCTGCGCAGGCGATCCGTGGACGGCTTACCTGGCGCTGCGCCAGGCCTGCCCCACCCCCTTCTCAGGCTTCCAAAGCCTGGGAGATGGCAACGCCATTCTCAGCCTGTCGCCGGAGCGTTTCCTCAAGGTCAGCGCCGGCCAGGTGGAAACACGTCCGATCAAGGGCACCCGGCGCCGAGGCGAAGATGCCGAGGATGACCAGGCGCAGGCGCAGGAACTGCTGGCCAGCCGCAAGGACCGCGCCGAGAACCTGATGATCGTCGATCTGCTGCGCAATGATCTCGGCCGCAGCTGCCGTACCGGCTCGGTCAAGGTGCCGGAGCTGTTCGCTCTGGAAAGCTATCCCAACGTGCATCATCTGGTCAGTTGCGTGACCGCCGAGCTGGCGCCCGACAAGGATGCGCTGGACCTGATCGCCGGCAGTTTCCCGGGCGGCTCAATCACCGGCGCACCGAAGATCCGCGCCATGCAGATCATCGACGAGCTGGAGCCGACCCGGCGCGGACTCTACTGCGGCTCACTGCTGTATCTCGACGTGCGCGGCGAGATGGACAGCTCCATCGCCATTCGCAGCCTGCTGGTCAAGGATGGCAAGGTCAGTTGCTGGGGCGGTGGCGGCATCGTTACCGACTCCCACTGGCAGGCCGAGTACCAGGAGTCGATCACCAAGGTGAAGGTGCTGCTGGAGACGCTGGAGCGTCTGCCAAACAAGCTGGACTAACGAAAACGCCGCGAAATCGCGGCGTTCTTATTCATCGGCCTTACATGCTCAGCTTGCGGTTCGATGCCTTGAGAAATTCCTGTTTGAGGTCCTCATAGCTGTGCACCGCCGGGAACTGCGGGAACTCGCGGATCACGTTGTCCGGCGCGTGGAACAGGATACCGGCGTGGGCTTCGCTGAGCATGGTGGTGTCGTTGTAAGAATCACCCGCCGCGATCACGCGGTAGTACAGGCTCTTGAAGGCAACGACCGACTGGCGCTTGGGGTCCTTCTGGCGCAGCTGGTAGCTGACCACGCGATCGTTCTCGTCGGTGATCAGACGGTGGCACAGCAGGGTCGGGAAACCGAGCTGGCGCATCAGCGGCTGGGAGAACTCGTAGAACGTGTCGGAGAGAATCACCACCTGGAAGCGCTCGCGCAGCCAGTCGACGAACTCGACGGCGCCCTCGAGCGGCTTGAGCGTGGCGATCACGTCCTGAATGTCCTTCAGCTTCAGGCCGTGCTCGTCGAGGATGCGCAGGCGCTGCTGCATCAGCACGTCGTAATCGGGGATGTCGCGGGTGGTCGCCTTGAGCGACTCGATGCCGGTTTTTTCCGCAAAGGCGATCCATATTTCCGGGACCAGTACACCTTCCAGGTCGAGACACGCGATTTCCACAGGCCACTCCTCGGTTGAGCCAAAAAGGAGCCGGCACTCTAGCCGCTGGGCTTGGCTGGCGCAATGCGACCTGCTTATAACTGGAACGAAGGACATCAAGCGCCTTAGTTATTTAGCCGCATAACCGGGCTTTGTTACCATCGCGCCCTCACGCACTCGATCTGGAGTCCTCAACATGGAACTCGACCTGGACGCGCTCAACGCCGAATTCGGCAACCAGCCTGAAAAGCTGGTGCAGTGGGCTATCGGACTGGGCAAACCCGCCATTTGCACCACCAACTTCCGCCCGTTCGAAGCGGTGATCCTGCATATGGTCAGCCAGGTCAAACCGGATATTCCGGTGGTCTGGATGGACAGCGGCTACAACACCGACGCCACCTACCGCTTCGCCGACGAGGTGACGCGCAAGCTGGGCCTCAACCTGATCACTTACCTGCCCAAGCGTTCGCGCGCGCATCGCGAGGCAATCGACGGGCCCCTGCCTGGCCTGGATGATCCGCGCCACGCCGCGTTTACCGAAGAAGTGAAGCTCGAGCCGTTCGCCCGCGCCCTGCGCGAGACCGCACCAAGCGTCTGGTTCACCGCCCTACGCGCCACCGATACCGCCGTGCGTGCGCAGATGGACCCCATCAGCATCAACCCGGACGGCCTGATCAAGGTCGCGCCGCTGCTGCATTGGTCTTCCAAGGACCTCTACCAATACCTGGTCGCTCACGACCTGCCGAACGAGTTCGATTACTACGACCCGACCAAGGGTGAAGATAATCGAGAGTGCGGCCTGCACCTCAGCCACTGATTGGCACTGGCTGGAACGAACATGGCGCCCAAGGGCGCCATGTTTCGTTTCAGCGTCTGCTCAGTGCATTGGCAACTCGACACCCGCGAACAAGTCTTCGAGTTCGGACTTGTTGTGGCACTGCACGGCTTTGGCCAGCATGTCACGGGTCAGGTGCGGGGCGAAACGTTCGATGAAATCGCACATGAAGCCGCGCAGGAAGGTGCCGCGACGAAAACCGATCTTGGTCACGCTGGGCTCGAACAACTCGTCGGCGTCGAGCACCACCAGATCCGGGTCCAGCTTGGGGTCGACGGCCATCTTGGCCACGATGCCGACGCCCAGATTCAGGCGCACGTAGGTCTTGATCACGTCGGCGTCGGCTGCGGTGAATACCACCTTGGGCGTCAGACCGCGATGACTGAAGGCTTCATCCAGTTTCGAGCGCCCGGTGAAACCGAACACGTAGGTGACGATGGGGTGCTCGGCCAGTGCTTCGAGGGTGAGCTTCGGCAGCTTGGTCAACGGGTGCCCCTGCGGCACTACCACGCAGCGGTTCCAGCGATAGCACGGCATCATGATCAGGTCGTTGAACAGTTCCAGGCCTTCGGTGGCGATGGCGAAATCGACACTGCCATCGGCGGCCATCTCGGCGATCTGCGTCGGCGTGCCCTGATGCATGTGCAGTGACACGTCCGGGTACTGCTTGATGAAGGCACTGATCACTGGCGGCAAGGCATAGCGTGCCTGGGTGTGGGTAGTGGCGATGGACAGCGTGCCCTTCTTCTCGTTGGAGAACTCCTGGGCGATCTGCTTGATGCTTTCGACCTTGCGCAGAATCTCGCCGGCGGTGGTGATGATACGCTCCCCGGCAGGGGTCACGCGGGTCAGGTGCTTGCCGCTGCGGGCGAAAACTTCCACGCCCAGCTCATCCTCGAGCAAGCGAATCTGCTTGCTGATCCCTGGTTGCGAGGTGTAAAGGCTCTGAGCGGTAGCCGATACGTTGAGGTCGTGGTGCGCAACTTCCCAGATGTAGCGCAATTGCTGAAGCTTCATATGTTTCCCTCAGAGCAATAAGGCAGATCAACAGCCGCCAATGCCGTATATAACCATATTGTTGGTTTATTCGAATAGCCTAGAACTTTTTACACATTCCCCCTTTATAGATCGCCATGTCCACGATGCTGGAGCATTGGCACCAGATACACCGGCACCTCCGACAACTGCACGATTCGCGCTGCCGTGCGCCCCAGCGGTATGGTCAGGTCCGTGCCATGGCTGTGACTGCCTACGACCAGCAGATCCACCCCAAGTTTCTGCGCCTCCTCGAGAATCACCGCCGGCGGGTCCCCTTGCAGCACCCGCACCGCACGTATCAGTTGAAGATCCTGCTGACCGTCACCCAGCTCGTCACGAAAGCCCTCCAGTACCCGCTGCTCGATGCTGGCCATGACTGTGTTCAGCCCAGTACGGCGAAGCTCTGCAAGCGTGTCCTCGTCCAGATAGGTCTGCAGCACGGATTCGGCGAACAGGCCCATGGGCTCCACCGCGTGTACTACATACAGGTCGGCCTGGAAGCTGCGCGTCAGTGCGAGGGCATGTTGCAGCACATAGGAGGCATAAAGCCCCAGATCGGTGGCATAAAGTATCGAGCGAATCACGCGGCCTCCTCGACTGCTGGCGCAGGCCCTTGATTGAGCTTAGCAGTGCATCAGACAAAGCAAGATCGGCGAGGTTATTTAGGACGAATGGCTATATACAGGCACCTGAGTGCCTGAATCAGGGTCAAGGCAGCAATTCGTTGCTCACACCATGAGGGACGTGACCGGTCGCCACCACCTGGCGAGCCCTTTCGCAGTGGCCGGTCTGGTCGTCGAAGAACACGTCGGCGGCGAAGGCTTCCAGCACCGCCGACTTGTCCAGACCGCCCAGGAAGAAGGATTCGTCCAGGCGGATATTCCACTCGCGCAACGTGCGGATCACCCGCTCATGCGCTGGCGCCGAACGGGCAGTGACCAACGCTGTGCGAATCGGACATTCGGCTTCGGGAAACTCCTGCTGCAGCGCATGCAGCGCGGCGAGAAAGGGCTTGAACGGCCCACCTGGCAGGGCCTGCCGAGCGGACTCACGCTCGTGGTCCTGAAAGGCATTGAGACCGCCACTCTGATAGACCCGCTCGGAGTCATCGGAAAACAGCACGGCATCGCCATCGAAGGCAATACGTAGCTCATTACTGTTGGCCCGGCGGGTACCGCCGGAAAGTAGCGTGGCCGCACCGAAACCCGCTTTCAGCGCGTTGCGCACATCATCGGCGTGGGTGGACAGAAACAGGTGGCAGCCAAAGGCCGCCAGGTAAGGATCGGGGCTGCGACCACCAACGAAGGCGGCGCGGGAAATGCCGAGGCCGTAGTGCTGGATGGAGTTGAACGCACGCAGGCCGGTATCGGCGCTGTTGCGCGACACCAGGATGACCTCGACGCGCTGATCGCTGAGCCGAGCGTTCAACCCGAGCAGCTTCTCCACCAGCGGGAAGGCGTCACCTGGCATCAGCACTTCGTCCTCATGTTCGATCTGATAGCGACGATAGGCTTCCACCCCCTCGCTTTCGTAGATCTGGTGGCTTTCGCTCAGATCGAACAGCGCCCGCGATGAAATCGCCAGCACCAGTTTGTCCCCCAGCCCCTTGCCCATGTTAAGCCTCCCGGCGAGCCTGAATGAAACGTAGCGCCTGATACAGGGCGCGCACCTTGGGCATGTCGAAACCCGCCACATCCGCAGCCGCCAGCGGTGCTTCATAAATGGCGTGCAGTTCGGCCGGCCGCCCCTGGGCGAAGTCGTGATACATGCTCGGCAGGTAATCGGGCATACGCTGCGTCGCCGCCAGCAGTTTGTCCGCATAGCTTTCCGGCATGGTGTAACCCAGCGCCCGGGCGGCCTGCACCACTTCCTGCATCATGTCGCCGATCAGAGCGCGGCTATCGGCGTTGCCCATCAGGCGCTGCGTGTCGGCATCGAGCAACACCGACAGACCGTTGTACGGGATGTTCCACACCAGTTTCTGCCAGCGCGTCTGCGCCAGGTCACGCATCGCTGCAGAGTCCACGCCGGTGCTGCGCAGCAGGCTCGCGCCCTCCTCGGCCAGCGCCAGGCGCGCCTCGTCGTCATCCTGCGGCCCAGAGTGGTAGGCCAGATTGATCGCCCCCAAAGCCTGATGCTCGATCACACCCGGCGCACTGCGGTGAACGCAGATGTAGCAGAGCCCACCCAGCAGGTGCAGATCGTCACTCAGCAGCGGACGCAGCTCATCCTCCACCGCCAGGCCGTTCTGTAGCAGCACCACCTTGGCGCCAGGCGCCGCGGCCTTGGCGATCAACGGCGCCAGCTCGGCATTGGCCGTGGTCTTGGCTCCCACCAGCAGCCAGTCGCATTGCGGCATGTCATCGATATGCTGATAGGCCTGCACTGGCGCCAAGTGCAGGGCGCCGTGCACGCTGCTGTTCAGTTGCAGGCCACGCTCGACAACCGCAGCGTATTCGCTGCGCAGCAAAAAGTGCACGTCATGCCCGGCACGTGCGAGCAGCATGCCGTAGAAGCCGCCGATGGCACCGGTGCCGATGATGCCGATACGCGGCGCGGGGGATTGGGACATCAGGGAAGCTCCTCAGCCGGGCGAAGCAGAGCCTCACCAATGGCGGTCAGCAGATCGGGATGGGTAAGGTGCGCCTGCAATGCGCCAAAGAAATGGCCATCCTTGACCAGAAATAACGAGGGCAGATGGAAAACCTCGTAGCGTGTCACCAATCCGGCGTTATGCCCGGCATCGATCCAGCACAGGCGCTCGACCGGAAGCGGCATACCAGGCAGTGCCTGACGCGCCCAACGACAGCTGGCACAGCCCGTGCTTGTGAACACCAGTAGCGAGGTACCGGGAAGATCGAGCAGGCGGCGGTCAGCATCCAGATCGGTCAATTCCAGTTGTGTCGCTATACTGAAGCCACTGATATCAGTTTGCCTGCATTCGAGGTCGGTGTTCATGCGTAAGTTTCTGCGTCATCCAAGCGACATGCCGGTGGAACTGATCCTGCGCAGACAGGCCTGCATTCCCCGGCAACGGCTGAACAATATCAGCCTGGGCGGGGTTGCATGCAACTCGTTACGCGGCTTTCGCCGCGGTACTTCAATCGAATTGCGCATCCCGCTGCTAGGCGATCAGGCGCGCTATCCCGGGGTGGTGGCCTGGTGTCGGCGCCAGGAAAACGATTACCTAGTGGGCATCGCCTTCCTTGATGAGGACACCTTGTTCCGCGCACGCATGGTCGAACAGGTCTGCCAGATCCAGCATTACCGCCAGCAGCTAGAGCAGGAATCCGGCCAGGCCATCGCCATCGAGCAATGCGCCCAGGACTGGATCGCCAAGCATGCCGCCGGGTTTCCCTATCTGGCTTGAGCACGGCGCAGCCATCATCCGTCCGCTATCAAGTCACTTCATTGCCAATCGATGAGCCCCATTGAACTTAACGCCCATTGTCGCGCAGCCCTGTACGCGCTAAGGTTCGGCTCCCCCTGCGCCAACTAGCTGTGCACCGCCATAGGGGATCGCTGGCGGCCGGCACCCGTGACCTGACGACCTGACCCGATGAATAGCACGATGGCAGATTTACCGATCGACGACCTCAACGTCGCTTCCAACGAAACCCTGATCACCCCCGATCAGCTGAAACGCGAAATCCCCCTGACCGATGCCGCACTGAAGACCGTCGCCCATGGTCGCCAGGTGGTACGCGATATCCTCGACGGCAAGGATCATCGCCTGTTCGTGGTCGTCGGCCCCTGCTCCATTCACGACATCAAGGCCGCTCACGAGTATGCCGAGCGCCTCAAGGTGCTGGCTGCCGAGCTGTCCGACAGCCTGTTTCTGGTCATGCGCGTGTACTTCGAGAAGCCGCGCACCACGGTCGGCTGGAAAGGCCTGATCAACGACCCGTATCTGGATGACTCGTTCAAGATCCAGGATGGCCTGCACATCGGCCGTCAACTGCTGCGCGACCTGGCGGAAATGGGCCTGCCCACCGCCACCGAGGCGCTCGATCCGATTTCCCCGCAGTACCTGCAGGACCTGATCAGCTGGTCGGCCATCGGCGCCCGTACCACCGAATCCCAGACCCACCGCGAAATGGCCTCGGGCCTGTCCTCGGCCGTCGGTTTCAAGAACGGCACAGACGGCGGCCTGACCGTGGCGATCAACGCGCTGCAGTCGGTCTCCAGCCCGCACCGTTTCCTTGGCATCAACCAGGAAGGCGGCGTGTCCATCGTCACCACCAAGGGCAACGCCTACGGTCACGTGGTACTGCGCGGCGGCAACGGCAAGCCCAACTACGATTCGGTCAGTGTCGCCATTTGTGAGCAGGAACTGACCAAAGCCGGCATCCGTCCGAACATCATGGTCGACTGCAGCCACGCCAACTCCAACAAGGACCCGGCCCTGCAGCCGCTAGTGCTGGAGAACGTGGCCAACCAGATCCTCGAAGGCAACAACTCCATCGTCGGCCTGATGGTCGAGAGCCACCTGGGCTGGGGCAACCAGTCGATTCCGAAGGATCTGTGCGACCTCAAGTATGGTGTATCCATCACCGATGCCTGCATCGACTGGGACGCCACCGAGAAGAGCCTGCGCTGCATGCACGCCAAGCTCAAGGATGTGCTGCCCAAGCGTTCTCGCGGCTGAAGACAACATGGCAAAGAAAACGCCGGGCAATGCCCGGCGTTTTCTTGTTCGTTCGTCAAGCGGGATTGTTTCGCCGCCCTTGAGAATTGCGCCTATTGATGCCGCGCACGACGCTCCATGTAGCGCTCGACGTAGGAGCATGACGGAATCACGGTATAACCCTTGCCCTCGGCATACTGCAAGGCATGCTCGGTGAGTGCTGCAGCAATGCCGCGGCCACGCAGGGCGTTGGGTACGAAGGTGCGGTAGATGTCCAACGTCTGCTTACCCAGATCCATATAGGCCAGATAGGCACGATCACCATCGACGGTTGTCACGAACTGGTGACTCGCCTGGTCATGGTGGATGGACAACCCCTCGCTCATCTTCACTCCTCTAGCCGCAACCGTTAGCGGCGCATCTGCTTTTACTTCATACCGGTGCTTTGGCAAAAGCGCAAACTGCTTCTGCACATGCGATCGGCCAAGCTTATCAGGCGCAGAACGGCCCAGCCACGGGCAATCAGATACTCAACAGCGCAATGCAGAGCAACGCCGCTATCACAGGGATCAGCACCGTGATGACGAAGATGTCCTTGTACGCCTGCCTGTGCGTCAAGCCCATGATCATCAGCATGGCGATCACCGCGCCGCAATGCGGCAGCGAATCCAGGCCGCCGGCGGTAATGTTGGCGATACGGTGCAGCACCTCCGGCTCCACGCCCATTTCCAGGTAGCGCGGCGCCAGGGTCTGCATGAATATCTGCAAGCCACCGGAAGAGGAACCGACGATCCCCGATACCACGCTGACCGAGGCGAACACCGACAGCAGTGGCGGCAGGTCCACGGCCAGTATCCATTGGGCGAACTGGGCAAAACCTGCAGTCTGGGTAACGACCCCACCAAAGCCGATCACCGCCGCCGTATTCAACAGCGGCATGATCGAATCGTCCGCCCCCTGCCCCAGCAAACCCAGGGTATTGCGGCGCAAGGCCGGGAACATCAGCACAGCGACGCCAGTGGCGATCACCAGCGCCAGACTGGGCCAGAGAATCGGCTGCGCCTGACTGAAGCTCAGCAGCCCACCCAGTGCACCCTCGCCCGGCAGGACAGCACCTGACAGGGCAAGCAGGCGCGGCAAGAGAATGATGCCCAGCACCACGATGATCGGCACCAGCGCCAGGCCCCAGTGCGGCCCGCTACCTGGTGCGCCGGCGAGCTGCTGCATGCGCTCGTCCTGCGCGTTGGGCTCGAAGCCCTCGCCACGCTCGCGCGCCAGGCGCCACTCCCGCTGCAGATAAGCCATACCCAGGGCGATCATCACCAGCGAAGCGAATAGCCCGATCCAGGCACCGGCGAACAGGTCGGTACCCAGCGCACTGGCGGCGATCACGTTGTGAATCGATGGCGAACCGGGTAACGCCGTCATGGTGAAGGTACCGGCACCGAGCGCCGTGGCGGCGCAGAACAGGCGCTTGGGCAGGTTGGCTTCGCGCATCAGAGTGATGCCCAGCGGATACATGGTGAAGATCACCACGAACACCACCACCCCACCGTAAGTCAGCACCGCACACACCAGCATCGCCACCCACAGCGTGCGCTGCGTACCCAGCCCGCGGGTAATGGCCTGCGCAATGCTGCCGGCCGCCTGGCTGGCCGCCATGACCTTGCCGAAGATCGCCCCACAGAGAAACAGCACGAAGAACTTGCCGGCAAAGGTAAACGCACCCAGTGGGCCGAATGGAAAATGTTCAAGAAGTGCACGAGGTACGGCGACACCATTGCTCAGCGCCACCAGAATCGAACACAGCAATGCTGCGATGAAAATGTTCACGCCGCGCAGCGCCATGAAGATAAGTAGCGCCAGGCCCAGCAAGAGCCCCAAATTCCCAAGCATCGCCATTCCCCTCTTTATTGTTTTAGTTCCAAGCCGGGACAGTTATAACAGTTCGTACAGCCGCTACTGTATGGATTGCGTAACTGACTGTTTTTTAGCCAGCCCCCGTGAGCCGTGCCCTGTAGCCGCCGGGTCAAAGAAAAAAAACTGCAACTCTTGCCCTGGCTCCGTTTACTTACTAAAACTAATAGGTAGTATGTACGCCGGCTAATTTCCCGCAGTTGGGGAATTGCTTTTTATGGAAAACTCCACCTCAAGGGGAACACGATGAACAACGTTCTGAAATTCTCTGCTCTGGCTCTGGCCGCAGTTCTGGCTACCGGTTGCAGCAGCATGTCCAAAGAAACCGAAGCTCGTCTGACTGCTACCGAAGACGCAGCTGCTCGCGCTCAAGCCCGTGCCGACGAAGCCTACCGCAAGGCTGATGAAGCTCTGGCCGCTGCTCAGAAGGCTCAGCAGACCGCTGACGAAGCCAACGAGCGTGCTCTGCGCATGCTGGAAAAAGCCAGCCGCAAGTAATTGCGACTCGTTTTTTCGAAAGCCGTCCCAGGCAACTGGGGCGGCTTTTTTATTGCCTGCGACGGACACTGAACAGCTCCAGCAATCAGGCAATAAAAAGCCCGCCGACATGATTGCGGGCGGGCTTTCAGTGACTCGAAAATCAGAACGGGTTGTCGCTGCTGGCGACCACGCTCTCGGTTTGTGCGGCGATAGGCACCGGCATGCCGTCTTCGGCAGCGACCACTTCGCGGACCATTTCCCAGTCCAGGCGCAGGCCGCTGAGTTCGTCGCGCTTGAGCAATGCATTGATCACCGCCGTATGTTTGTCGACAACGGACGGATCGCCCTCGTCATCGAGCGGCGCGTGGGCCTCCAGGTAGATCTTGCCGCCACTGACGCCGAACTTGTACGGCTCGTTCAGAATGCGTACCGGAGTGCCGACCGGCACCATGTCTGCCAGTTCCAGCACGTTGTGATTGAGCATGCGGAAGCAGCCATGGCTGACACGCATACCAATACCGAACTTCTTGTTCGAACCGTGGATCAGGTAACCCGGGAACGACAGCGTCATCTTGTACGGCCCCAGCGGATTATCCGGGCCAGGCGGCACCACGGTGGGCAGGATGTCACCCTCGGCAGCGTGCTCTTCACGAATGGACTTGGGCGGATACCAGGCCGGGTTCGGCGTCTTCACCGTCACCCGGCCGGTGCCCAGCGGCGAACCCCAGCCTTCCCGGCCGATGCCCAGCGGAAAGGTGTGCACCACGTTCTGCCCCTTCGGGAAGTAGTACAGGCGATACTCGGCCAGGTTGATCACGATGCCCTCGCGCGGGCCCGGCGGCAGCACATAGCGCGTCGGCAGGATAACCTCGGTGCCCTCGCCAGGCAGCCAGGGGTCGACGCCCGGATTGGCGGCGACCATTTCCAGATAGCCAAGATCGTTTGCCGTTCCCAGATCGGCGAAAGTGTCCTCGTACTTGGCCGTGATCACTTGTACCTGGCCCACCACATCTTCGCCTGGCGGCGGCAGTGGAAGTTCGAGAGCCTGAGCTGCGGCACTGGAGCACAGGGCGACCAGAGTCAGGCAGCGGTTGACCGCAGAAAAGCGCGACAACATCCGGGAATACCTTGAAAAGAGTTGAGTGATATTGCGGCGATTGTACACCGCCGTTGGAACGCCTGGCAGACCTCAGCCATCCGCCCAGTTCGAGCACAAACCCTGGCGCTGCGCCTCGAAGGTAGCCAGGCAGGCAGAACAGAGTCGACGATCGCGCAGCCAGACCTTTTCCAGCGCACGCCAACGTGGCTGCGCCGGTAACAAACCGCCACACAATGTGCGATCGGCATGCCCACCCAGGCGCAATTGGCGAGCCACCAGGTGCACGCGCACCTCACGGCAGGCGAACAGATCCAGCTGCTCGTCTGGCTCGATCAGTTGATAGGCATAAAGGGTCCAGGCGGGACGCGGCATCTGGGGCTCCGTGACAGGTCGGCCACATTAGCCGAAAGGCTTGAGGCGGAAAAGCCTCCAGCCATTCAGTTTCCCTCAGCGATGAGGCGGTTACAGCAAGGGCTTGAGCGCCGGCCAGGCATTATCCAGCAGCACGGCCTGTGCGTCCTGAGTCGGGTGAATGCCATCGGCCTGCATCATCCCCGGCACACCACCGACACCCTCGAGGAAGAACGGCACCAGTGCAACCTGCTTCTGCTCGGCCAGGTCAGCGAACACCTGGGCAAAAGCCGTGGTGTAGCGAGCACCATAGTTCGGGGGCAGGCGCATTCCCAGAAGCAGCACTTTGGCACCGGCCGACTGCGAGGCGTCGATCATCGACGCAAGATTCTGTTGCAATTGTGCGGGGGGCTGGCCACGCAGGCCGTCGTTGCCGCCCAGCTCGATGATGACCAGCTCCGGCTTGTGTTCGGCAAGTAGCGCAGAGAGCCGTGCGGCGCCGCCTGCGCTGGTGTCGCCGCTGATCGAGGCATTAACTACGGAGTGCTCGAAACCCTCTTCCCGAAGGCGTTTCTCCAGCAGCGCGACCCATCCCACCCGGCTATCCAGGCCAAAAGCGGCGCTGATACTATCGCCGACCACAAGCAGGGTGCCTGCAACCGCTCCCTGAGCCCAGAACATCAGGGTCAAGGCACCACTGAGCCACCATGCACGCATTTGGAATCTCCATGACTTCGAGCATTCTCGCTGCGCGGAACCTTAGCAAAGTGGTCAGCAGCGCGGAAGGCGAGCTGACCATCCTCCATGATCTCGATCTCGAACTGAGCAAAGGCGACAGCCTGGCCATCGTCGGTAGTTCCGGGTCCGGCAAATCCACCCTGCTCGGGTTGCTCGCCGGCCTCGACCTGCCCAGCGGCGGCGCCGTGCTGCTGGCCGGCAAGAACCTCAGCGAACTCGATGAGGACCAGCGTGCGCGCCTGCGCGCCGAGCATGTCGGCTTCGTATTCCAGTCGTTCCAGTTGCTCGACAGCCTCAATGCGCTGGAAAACGTGATGCTGCCGCTGGAGCTGGAAGGTCATGCCGATGCCCGCCAGCGCGCCCGTGCATTGCTCGAACGCGTAGGCCTCGGCCAGCGTCTGACGCACTACCCACGCCAGCTGTCGGGCGGCGAACAACAGCGCGTGGCCATCGCCCGCGCCTTCGCCGCCGAGCCGGACGTACTGTTCGCCGACGAACCCACCGGCAACCTCGACAGCCATACCGGCGAACGCATCAGCGACCTGCTCTTTCAGCTCAACCAGGAGCGTGGCACCACCCTTGTGCTGGTCACCCATGACGAACGCCTGGCACACCGTTGCCAGCGCCTGATCCGCCTGGAAGGCGGGCATCTGATCGATCGCGTGGAGCCCTGATGAAACGCGTGCCCTTCGCTCGCCTGTTTTCGCTCGCTGCCCGCCAACTGCTGCGCGACGCCCGCGCCGGCGAGTTGCGGGTGCTGTTCTTCGCCTTGCTGGTCGCTGTGGCAGCCAGCAGCGCTATCGGCTATTTCGGCGCGCGCCTGAACGACGCCATGCTGCTGCGCGCCAGCGAATTTCTCGCCGCCGACCTGCGCCTGAGCGGGAGCTCGCCGGCCAGCCAGGAGCAGATCGATGCCGGCCTCAAGCTGGGCCTGGATCATGCCCAGGCGGTGGAGTTTTCCAGCGTGGTCGCCGCAGCGGATGGCATTCAGCTGTCCAGCGTCAAGGCAGCCAACGACGCTTACCCGCTGCGCGGTGAATTGCGAAGCGCAGCCGAGCCCTACGCATCAGAGGAAGTGGGTTCCGGCCCGCGCCCGGGAGAGGTCTGGGCCGAGGCACGCCTGATGGTCGCGCTGAACCTGAAGATAGGGGATGAGCTGGAGATCGGCGCCAAGACTCTGCGTCTAAGCCGCGTGCTGACCTATGACCCGGACACCGCTGGCGATTTCTATAGCCTGACTCCGAGGGTGCTGATGCACCTGGACGACCTCGCTGCGACCGAGGTCGTGCAACCCGGCAGCCGTGTGCGCTTTCGCGAACTCTGGCGCGGCGATGCCGACGCACTGGCAGCCTACCGTCAGGCCGTCGAAGCCGGCCTGGAACCCAATCAACGCCTGGACGATGCGCGTGATGGCAATCGCCAGGTCGGTGGCGCACTCGGCCGCGCCGAACGTTATCTGAACCTGGCCAGCCTGGCGGCGGTGCTGCTCGCCGGTGTCGCGGTGGCCCTGTCTGCCGCACGCTTCGCGGCGCGGCGCTTCGACGCCAGCGCCCTGCTGCGCTGCCTCGGTCTATCACGGCGCGAAGCACTGGCGCTGTTCGGCCTGCAATTGGCGCTGCTCGGGCTGATCGCCAGCGTGCTCGGCGCGCTGCTCGGCTGGGCCGGTCAGCACGTGCTGTTCTACCTGTTACGCGGTCTGATCCCCGATGATCTGCCACCTGCCGACCTGTGGCCCGCTCTCGCCGGAATGGCCACCGGCCTCGTAGCGCTGGCCGGCTTCGCCCTGCCGCCGCTGGCGGCTCTTGGGCGCGTGCCGCCGCTGCGCGTGCTGCGCCGCGACATGCTGCCGGTGCCGGCGGGTTCCTGGCTGGTATACGGCGCGGCGCTGGTCGCGCTGGGCCTGATCATGTGGCGTCTGAGCCTGGACCTGCGCCTGACCCTGGCACTGCTCGGCGGTGGCCTGCTGGCGGCGGTAGTGCTTGGCGGCCTGCTGTTGCTCGGCTTGCAGAGCCTGCGCCGCATGCTGCAGCGCGCCGCGCTGCCCTGGCGTTTGGGTCTTGGACAACTGCTGCGCCATCCATTGGCCGCCGCTGGCCAGTCGCTGGCGTTCGGCCTGATCCTGCTGGCCATGGCGCTGATCGCCCTTCTGCGTGGCGAGCTGCTCGACACCTGGCAGGACCAGTTGCCGGAGGATGCGCCCAACCACTTCGCCCTCAACGTGCTGCCGGCAGAACGCGATGCCTTCGCCGCACGCCTAGCCGAACTATCGCCACACCCGGCGCCGCTGTATCCGGTGGTGCCCGGTCGGCTGATCATGATCAACGACGAGCCGGTGCGCCAACTGGTGACCAAGGAAAGCCGCGGCGAGCGCGCCATCCAGCGCGACCTGAGCCTGACCTGGGCCGAAGAGCTGCCATCGGACAACCTGATCACCGCCGGCAATTGGTGGGGCGCGGCGCACGCCAGCGAACTACCTGGCGTTTCCGTCGAGGCCGAGCTGGCTGAAAGCCTGCAGTTGAAACTGGGCGACCGCCTGCGCTTCAATGTCGGCGGCATCGAGCGCGAAGCGCAGGTCAGCAGCCTGCGCCAGGTGGACTGGGACAGCTTCCAGCCCAACTTCTACATGATCTTCGAGCCGCAGACCCTGCAGGACCTGCCCGCCACCTACCTGACCAGCTTTTACCTGCCACCCGGCCAGGACGCGGAATTGGTCACCCTCAGCCGCGCCTTCCCCAGCGTCACCCTGCTGCAGGTCGACGCACTGCTGGCGCAACTGCGCAGTATCCTCACCCAGGTCACCCTGGCCATCGAGTACGTGCTGCTGTTCGTACTCGCCGCCGGCATTACCGTGCTCCTGGCCGGACTGCAGGCCACGCTGGACGAGCGCATTCGCCAGGGTGCGTTGCTGCGTGCCTTGGGCGCCGAGCGCAAGTTGCTGATCAGCGCCCGCCGTGCCGAGTTCGGTCTGCTGGGCGCTGCCGCCGGCCTGCTTGCCGCGCTGGGCTGCGAGCTGGTGAGTTTCCTGCTCTACCGTTATGCCTTCGACATGAGCTGGCAGCCTCACCCCTGGTTGCTCCTGCTGCCCGTGATCGGCGCGCTGCTGATCGGCCTGGCCGGCGTACTCGGCACCCGCCGCGCTCTGAATGCCAGCCCCCTGAGCGTATTGCGCGAAGGCTGAGCCTGGAGGAAGGGGTTTGCTAGACTGGCGCCCCTTTGCCCCTCTAAGAGACACCATGAGCCGCTATCGCCCCCCTCGCCCCGCCGGCACGCCCTTGATCACGCCTGAAGGCGAAGCGCGCCTGCGCGCCGAGCTGCACGAGCTGTGGCATGTGCGCAGGCCACAGGTGACGCAATCGGTCAGCGAAGCGGCGGCCCAGGGCGACCGTTCGGAAAACGCCGAGTACACCTACGGTAAGAAGATGCTGCGCGAAATCGACAGCCGCGTGCGCTTTCTCACCAAGCGCCTGGAAAAGCTCAAGGTGGTCAGCGAAAAACCGTCCGATCCGAACAAGGTGTACTTCGGCGCCTGGGTCACCATCGAAGACGAGGACGGCGAACAGTCACGCTACCGTATCGTCGGCCCTGACGAGCTGGATCTGAAGCAGGGCCTGATCAGCATCGACTCGCCACTGGCGCGCGCCCTGGTCGGCAAGGAACTGGACGCCGAGGTTCGCGTGCACAGCCCCAGTGGCGAGAAGACCTGCTACATCGTCGAGATCGACTATTCCTAGACACTGCCCCGCCCTACGTCAGCATATTAGCGCCGGGTAATCAGCCCCTGACGCGCCACACGCACCAGCTCACCTACGGTTTGCGCCAGATCCTCGGCGCACGGGGCCTGGATCACCGCCAGGTCGAAGCTGTCCCGCGCGAAGCGGCTCAGCGATTCGCCGTTCTGTACGAACTGGATGCGAAACGCACGCGACCCGGCCCAGCGCTTGGGCCAGCCTTCGAGATAACGCAGCAAGGTGGGCTGATGGCTACCGCCGAGCAGCACGCGCGGATTGCGCAGCAGCAGGCCCGAGGTGATGGGCGCCAGGCGAATAAGGGGTTGGGGACAGATCATGGTCGAGTCTCCGCCTCGAGAATCCCGCTGGGCAGCGGTGGGAGGCGACACCGAACCAGCGCTTTAGCGGAATTTCAGGTGCTGATGACAACACCCTGTGGCGCCCCGCAAGTAGCTGTTTAAATCGGCGCAGGGCGCATCCTAGAGAAGCCCACGGCAAACTGTCAAGGCGCGCTCCGCTGCCAGCCTGACCTTTGATTGGCCGACGGCCCACGCGCCGCTATGCCGGTCCCCCGAAACCCTCGCCATCCGTCCTCGGACAGCGCAATGTGCGGCCATGCGCGTGCTACGGTGTGTCGGCACGTAACAGAACTTAGCCGACGTTATCGGCACACGATAGGCTCAGTAGCAAGCAAAGTACCGGAATAGAGGCCTTACGCAAAAATGCTGGGCAATGGCATGTTTCCTGCCATCGTTCTTGCGCCGTACGTGCCACGGGATGGGTGCGATCGCCTGGCAGGAAGCTTTCCAATCAATCCATCGAGAGCGCCCATGAAGAACAATAAAACCCTGCTCGCCCTCTGCCTCGGCGCCGGCCTGCTCGCCAGCGGCCAGACCCAGGCCGCCTGGTTCGGCTCCTCAGGCTACACCCAGACCCAATATCCCATCGTCCTCGGCCACGGCATGCTCGGCTTCGACAGCATCTTGGGCATCGATTACTGGTATGGCATTCCGGCCGCCCTGCGCCGTGACGGCGCCAGCGTCTATGTCACCGAAGTCAGCCAGCTGGACACTTCGGAAGCGCGCGGCGAGCAATTGCTGCAGCAGGTCGAGGACATCGTCGCCATCAGCGGCAAGGGCAAGGTCAACCTGATCGGCCATA
Source organism: Pseudomonas sp. UBA7530 (assembly GCF_002479365.1). Classification (NCBI taxonomy): domain Bacteria; kingdom Pseudomonadati; phylum Pseudomonadota; class Gammaproteobacteria; order Pseudomonadales; family Pseudomonadaceae; genus Pseudomonas; species Pseudomonas sp. UBA7530. The sequence goes on along the minus strand of NZ_DLMS01000005.1, from coordinate 110,163 downwards.
GCCATGGCGGCCCGACCACGCGCTACGTCGCTGCGGTGCGTCCGGACCTGGTCGCCTCGGTCACCAGCGTCGGCGCACCGCACCGGGGCTCAGCCACTGCCGACTTCCTCAAGGGCATCAGCGATGGACCCACCGGCCCGGTCGCCACCCCGCTGCTTGCGGGCATCGTCAATGGCCTGGGTACGCTGATCAACTTCCTCTCCGGCAGCTCCAGCACCACGCCGCAAAATGCCCTGGGTTCGCTGGAATCGCTCAACAGCGAAGGCGCAGCGCGCTTCAACGCCAAGTTCCCGCAGGGCATTCCCACCAGTGCCTGTGGCGAAGGGGCCTATAGCGTGAACGGCGTGCGCTATTACTCCTGGAGCGGCACCAGCCCGCTGACCAACGTGCTCGACCCCAGTGACCTGCTGATGGGCGCGTCCTCGCTGACCTTCGGCAACGAGGCCAACGACGGCCTGGTTGGTCGCTGCAGCTCGCGCATGGGCCAGGTGATCCGTGACAACTACCGGATGAACCACCTCGACGAGGTCAACCAGACCCTGGGCCTGACCAGCCTGTTCGAGACCGATCCGGTGACGGTCTACCGCCAGCACGCCAACCGCCTGAAGAACGCCGGGCTCTGAACTGCTGTTGCTCGCAGGGTGCGCACAACGCACCCTGCGAGGTATCAGCGCTGAGCAACGGTTCGGATCGCGATCCGACGTCTTACTGGAACCTGCCGTGAAGAAAGCCCTGTTCGCCCTGCCTCTACTGATCGCCGCCAGCCTGGCGTTGATGCTTTATCTACAACCCGGGCACCAGCCCACTCAACTCCCTTCTCCCGCCGCCGTGATGGCGCCGCCATCCGCAGCAGAGCCGACTGCCGAGACCACAGCGCCGCGCAGCGAAGACAGACCGAACAAGGCTGCCAGGCTGGCCCTGCCCAGCTCCTTTGTCGGCACCGAAGTCGACGGCAGCTTTCGCGTCGATGCTGCCGGCAATCTGATCGTCAGCGAGGATATCCGGCGGATCTTCGATTACTTCCTCGCCAGCATCGGCGAAGAAAGCCTCGATGCCAGCGTTTCGCGGCTACGCAAATACATCGACAGCCGGCTTCAGGAGCCATCGCGAGCCCGTGCCCGGACGCTGTTGGAGCAGTACCTGAGCTACAAGCGTGAGCTGGTGCTGCTTGAGCGTGACCTGCCGCAAATGGCCAGCCTGGATGCCATGCGCCAGCGCGAGAGCGCCGTACAGGCCTTGCGCGCGCGCCTGTTCGACAACGAGACGCACCTGGCCTTCTTCGCCCGCGAGGAAGGCTATAACCGCTTTACTCTGGAGCGCCTGGCCATCCAGCACGACGCCCGCATGAGTCCCGAAGAAAAAGGCATTGCCGTCGACCGCTTGCGTACCTCCCTGCCCGAAGAGCTACAGGACGCCGTACTGCCGCAACTGCAACAGGAACTACGGCAGAACACAGCGCGGCTGCAGGCCGAGGGCGCCAGCGCAGCGCAGATCCGCCAGATGCGCCAGCAACTGGTCGGTGCAGAAGCCACCACGCGTCTTGAGGCGCTGGATAGCCAGCGGGAGAATTGGCAGCAACGTCTGGGCGACTACATCGCCGCGAAAGCGCGTATCGAGGCCAGCGAAGGCCTCAGCAGCGGAGACAAGCGTGCAGCGATCGAGGCTCTGGCTGCAGAACGTTTCGATGAGCGCGAACGCCTGCGTCTGGATGCCGCCGAACAGTTGGCGGCGAGCAAGAAGCAGTAGCGTCAGGCGCTGTCGCGCATCACCAGTTCGAAACCGACGTCGATACAGTGCTGCTCCGGCGTTTCACCGCGCATCAGCGCCAGCAGCATGTTCGCCGCCAGCTCGCCGATACGACCGCGCGTGGTGCGCACCGTGCTCAGAGCAGGATGCATCCAGGCCGCCGCCGGCAGATCGTTGAAGCCGGCGATAGCCAGGCGTCCCGGCACGTCCAGGCCCAGCTGGCGCGCACGGAACAGCGCGCCCATGGCCAGGTCGTCGTTGTTGAAGAACACCGCATCGATCTGCGGTTGCTGCGCCAGCAGGCGATCGAGCAACTCGGCGCCCAGGCCGATCGACGACAGCTGCGGCGTCAGCAGCTCCAGCGCCGGATCATGGCGATTGAGGTACTGCATCACCTGGCGATAGCCCTCGGCGCGCTGCAGGGTACGCGGGTCGAGCTGCGCCGCGGCGAAGGCGACGTGACGATAACCGCGCTGCACCAGGGCACGGGTCATGGCAGCGCCGGCCTCGACCTGCGAAAAGCCGACGCAGTAGTCCTCCGGCTCTTCGCTCAGCTCCATCAGCGTCACCAGCGGGCAGCTGCTGGCACCGAGGATTTCACGCGCCGCATCGCTGCGCTCGAAGCCGGTGACCAGCATGCCCGCCGGCTGGTGCGCCAGGTAGGAACGCAGCAGGCGCTCGTCCTCCTCGACCCGGTAGTGGCTGACGCCGATCATCATCTCGAAACCGGCCGGCATCAACACGCGCTGGATGGCCTCGACGGTATCGACGAACACCGAGTTCGACAGCGACGGAATCACCACCGCCACCAGGTTCGAGCGCGAACTGGCCAGCGCCCGCGCAGCCGGATTGGGCACGTAGCCCAGCGCCTGCGCAGCCCGCATCACCTGTTCACGCAGCGCATCGGACACCCGCCCCGGCTGCGACAACGCGCGCGAAGCAGACATCAGCGAGCAACCCGCAGCCTTGGCCACATCGGATAGGGTGACGCGTTCAGCGGACCGGCGACGGCGTTGAGTCATAGCGCCTCCATTGTTTACCAGCGGGCGATTCTACCAGCCCCGCCAGTGAATAAAGCGCGGGACACGCCGCCCGGGGTAGCGCCACCATGCAAGGAGCGTTACCACCTGCGTGCCCCGCTAAACCTCGAACCTGACCAGCTTTGGCTGTGCGCTACCTGGCCTGAGCCTGAGCAAGTTCTTGCAAAGCTTTGCTGCGCTCCAGCCCTCTCACATAAATGGGCGAGGGGGCCAAGCGCGCAGCCTTAACTGAACAGCATTGCTTACAAAGCAGCCTTCTCGGCTCCGGCCTGAACCTGATCGAACAGCTGCTGGCCGACCGTGTCGACGACCTTCTGGATCGCCGGCGCGGCCTGGTCACGCATGCGCTGTACTTCGGCCGGCTCCACTTCGTTGATCTGCATGCCCTTCTCCTTTAGCTCGGCCAGGGCGCGAGCTGCTTCCTCGCGGGTGTCCTTACGCTCGAAGTCGCGTGCCTTCTTGGCCGCCTCCAGCAGGATGTTCTGCTCGGTCTGCGATAGGCCGTCCCACCAGCGCTTGGACACGGTGACAATCCACGGGCTGTACACGTGGTTGGTTACGGTCAGGTACTTCTGCACTTCGTAGAACTTCGAGGAGAGGATGGTGTTGAACGGGTTTTCCTGGCCGTCGACCGCCTTGGTCTCCAGCGCGGTGAACAGCTCGGAGAACGGCAGCGGCACGGCGTTTGCGCCCATCAGCTTGAAGGTCTCAAGGAATACCGGGTTGGGCATCACGCGCAGCTTGACCCCGGAGAAGTCCTCCAGCTTGTTGATCGGACGACTGTTGTTGGTCAGGTTGCGGAAACCGTTCTCCCAGTACACCAGGCCGACCAGCCCCTTCTCTTCCAGCTTGTCCATGACCTGGCGACCGACCGGACCGTCCAGTACCACATCGGCCTGCTCGGCGCTGCTGAACAGGAACGGCGTGTCCCACACCGCCATTTCCTTGGTGATGCCCACCAGCGTTGCGGTGGAGCCGACCATCATTTCCTGCGCACCGCCAATCAGCGCGCTCTGCATCTGATCATCGGAACCCAAGCTGGCGGCACCGAAGGTACGCACCTTGAGCTTGCCGTCGGAGGCCTTGGCCACCTCCTCGGCGAACAGCTTGGCCGCGCGGCCCTGGTTGCTGTTCTCGTTGAGGCCGTAACCGAAACGGATCATGCGCGAACGCACGTCATCGGCGTGAGCGGTGAAACTGGCGAGCGGGCTGCACAGCATGGCAGCGGTGAGGATGGCGAGCAGCGGACGTTTCATTGGGTCTACCTCTTATTGTTGTGGATGTTGCCGGCGCGCCAACGCCGGTGGGTCAACTCAGCGCAACCAGGCCAGCGGCACGGTGACGATGGCGGGGAACGCCACCAGCGCCACGACGATGGCCAGATAGATCAGGAAGAACGGCATGACGCCGCGCACCAGCACCTCCATGCGTAGCTTGCCGATGCCTCCGACGACGTTGAGCACCGTGCCGACTGGCGGAGTGATGAGGCCGATGGAGCCGATCAGCACGAACATCACGCCGAAATACACCGGATCGACGCCGGCCTTGATCGCGATGGGCGCGAGCACCGGGGCCAGAATCAGGATGGTCGGGGTCAGGTCCAGCACCATACCCACTGCGATCATCAGCAGCATGATCGCCAGCACCAGCAACCGCGGATGCTCGGCCAGCGGCCCGAGCATGGCGCCGATCTCGTCCGGCAACTGCGCCAGGGTAATCATGTAGGCCGATACCGTGGCGGCCGCGCAGAGGAACATCACCGACGCCGTGGTGCGACTGGCGCGGGTCAGGGTTTCCATCAGGTCGCTCCAGCTCAGCTCACGGTAAAGCAAGGTGGACACCGCCAGCGCATAGACCGCCGCGACCACGGCCGCCTCGGTAGGCGTGAAGATGCCGAAGCGCAGGCCGCCGACGATGATCACCGGCAGCATCAGCGCCGCCACACCGTCGATCAGCACCCGGCGCCGCTCGGCGGCACTGGCCTTGGGCGGCGTCGGCTCGGTGAAGCCACGCGCGATCAGGGTCCAGGCGATGATCAGACCTGCGCCCATGATCAGTCCCGGCACCAAGCCGGCCATGAACAGCTGGCTGATGGATGTATTGGTGACCACCCCGTAGATCACGAAGGGCATCGACGGCGGAATGATCGGCGCGATGATGCCGCCAGCGGCGACCAGGCCAGCCGAAGAATGCACTGGGTAACCACGCTGACGCATCATTGGCAGCAGCAAGGTGGCGAGCGCCGCGGTATCGGCCAGGGCCGAACCGGACATGCTGGCCAACAGCACGGCGGCCGCGATGGCGACGTAGCCGAGGCCGCCGCGCAGGTGACCGAAATAGGCCTGGGCCATGGCGATGATGCGCCGGGAAATACCGCCGGCGTTCATCAGCTCGCCGGCCAGGATGAAGAACGGCACCGCCAGCAGCGGAAAGCTGTCGGCACCAGCGAGCAGGTTCTGCGCCAGCAATTGCACGTCCCAGAAGTCCAGGTACCACATCAGCACGGCCGCGGTGAGGATCAGGGCGAACGCAATGGGCATGCCGAATGCCATGAACCCCAGCAGGGACGAAAGAAATACCGCGACAGTCATCGGCAGGTCCTCGGTGGGCAGTGCCCGTCTTGTTGGAATTGGGGCAGCATTATTCGACGTGAGCCTGGGTCAGCGTTACCTGTGGCGCACGCCGCCAGAGGTTGATCAGTTGCACCACGGCGAGAATCGCCAGCACCAGCATGCTCGCCAGCACCGGCAGCATGGCTAGCACCACGGGGTATCCGACCACCGTACTGACGTTGCCCCAGCCGAACTGCACCTGATTCCAGGCGCCCCAGGCCGAGAGCAGGCTGGCCCCGGCAACCAGCATCCAGCTCAGCGAATCCACCAGGCGTTGCGCCAGCAACGGGAAGCGGTCGCGGATCATGCGAAAGGTCATCAGCTCGCCACGGCGCATGCCGGAGGCCACGCCGACGAACACCAGCCAGACGAAGGCCAGGCGCGACAGTTCCTCGGCGCCCGGCCAGCCGGTGCCGAATGCATAGCGCAGCACCACGTTGGCGAACACGGCCACCACCATGAACGCCATCAGAACGGCCATCAGGCCATCGGTCAGGCGGTCGAACAGACGCGCGATACGGCCCTCATAGATTGGCTCGGCACCCAGTTGCGCCGCCTGGTTAGCGCTATCAATCTCGCTATCGAGAACATCCTGAGCTTCGCTGGAAACCGCCTCCGTGGCATCGCGGCGCACCCAGGCCTGGATTTCGGCCACTACAACTTGCCGGGGCTGCTGCGCATCCACGACCCGTACATGCGGCTCACCCGCCGGGCTTTCGAGAGTGGCGAACTGGCTGTCGACCAGGGAGATCGGCATGAAATGTCCGGGCCGGGCACCGACACGCTGCACCGCAGTGGCGTGGTCGATATTCAGGTGAACGAACTGCAGGCCGGGAATGGCCTGACGCAGGCGCTCACGGTAGGCACGCTTGAGCGCCGAACAGGCCAGCACGAAACACTCGCCGGCGGCCTGCGCTGCCAGCATCTGCTCGCACAGCGCATCGAGCCAGTGGCGGCGATCCTCGTCGCTCAGCGGGATACCCGCACGCATGCGCTCGACGTTTTCGGCAGGATGGAAATGATCGGCTTCGATATGGCGCCAGCCCAGTGCAGCTGCAACCGCCTGGCTGATTTCGCTCTTGCCGGAACCACTGACCCCCATGACCACGAGCGTGGTGCGGGCAGGCAGTGCGGAAGGCTGCTGTTGCATGGGAACTCCATGGGCACCATCGAGGTGGGCCGCTCATTGTTTGAGCCGGATGTTAGCGCTATCCAAAACGTTCGACAATCCCCCGTTTTCAACATTTTTTGCGGCATTGCCGGGCGACCTGCGTCCAACTGACGCAAAACTTCGCCGGCCCGGGTCAGCCACGAAGCCCGGCCGAGCCATTAACCGAAGACAGGGTCGCGACTCGACCTGGCGGTTCCCAACCCGCCTGAATACGGCTAGAGTCGCATTCATTCAGGGCTCGCCCGTGCACTTCAGGGCGAACCGGCAAAACAACAAAAGGCTGCGAGCCAACGCACCATTGGAAGGAGTGCCCATGAGCATCCATTCGCCCGGGGCCTGCCCCAGCGATCTCACTGCTTTCGTGGCCGATCATTTTCCGGAACGCCGCATTCATCCGGACGAACAGATCGCCCGTTCCTGGTACCGCAGCGTGATGCAGCATCGTCTCGATCCACATGGACAGGGCGAGAAGCATGTGTTGACCGCAGAGGAATTGCGCGAACACCAGCGCTCGCATCAGGACTACCTGAGCATCGCCGGTCAGGGTGTCACCGGCCTGGCCAAGCGCGTAGTACCGGCCGGCTTCGCCGTGCTGCTCAGCGACGAACACGGCGTTACCCTCGATACCCGCCTGCCGCTACAATACGAACTCTATACCCAGGCCGGGCTGATCGTCGGGGCCTGCTGGGACGAATCCACGGTCGGCACCAATGGCATCGGCACCGCATTGGCCTCGCGCCAGGCCATGACCATTCACCACCAGGAACACTTCCTGGTTTCCAACTTCCGCCTGAGCTGCTCGGTGGCGCCGATCTACGACGCACAGAACCTGCTGCGCGGCTGCCTCAACGCCACCTGCCTGAACAGCGCCGGCCCCAAGGAGGCGCAGTACCTCACGTTGCAGTTGGTGATCATGTACGCGCGGATGATTGAGAACGCCAGCTTCCGCCAGCGCTACCGCGACCGCATGACGCTCTCGGTGAAATCCCACGATGACATCAGCGACCTGGCCAACGAGCAGTTGCTGGCCCTCGATGAACAGGGGCGGATCATCGGGGCCAACCATGCGGCCTTCGTCAGCTATCAGCAGGAACGCCAGATCGACCTGCTCGGCAGCCGTATCGACCAGTTGCTCCCGGCTGGGGTCGACGAACTGCTGAGCCTGAGCAACGGCGGCGCGCGCAGCCTCAACCTGCGCACCCTGCAGGACGACGCGCCGGTCGGCGTCAGCCTGCGCGTCCCCGCTGTCCAGCCGCAAACGCGCGCCCGCCCGGCGTCTGCCAACAGCAGCGAACATCCCGACCTGCAACGCCTGGGCGGCAACGATCCGCGCCTGCAGGACGGCGTGCGCCGCCTGCGCAAGTTACTGGACAAGGACATCCCTATCCTCATCACAGGGGAAACCGGCACCGGCAAGGAAGCCTTCGCCCGCGCCATCCACCAGGCCAGCGCGCGTGCCCGCGGCCCCTTCGTGGCACTGAACTGCGCGGCGATTCCGGAAAGCCTGATCGAAAGCGAGTTGTTCGGCTATCGCGGCGGCAGCTTCACCGGCGCCAACAAGAAGGGCATGAAAGGCAAGCTGGAACTGGCCAATGGCGGCACCCTGTTCCTCGATGAGATCGGCGACATGCCGGCGCATCTGCAGACCCGTCTGCTGCGCGTGCTGGCTGAGCGCGAGATCTTCCCACTGGGCGCCGAAACTCCGCTGCCGCTGGATGTGCAGTTGATTTCCGCCACCCACCAGGACCTCGCGCAGATGATCGCCAGCAAGGCATTTCGCGAGGATCTGTTCTACCGCCTCAACGGCATGCCTCTGGCCCTGCCTGCACTGCGCGAGCGCAGCGATCGGGATACGCTGATCGACAGCCTGCTGCGCAACCACGGCCCATTGCGGCTGACCGACGCGGCGCGCCAGCGTCTACTCGAGCACCCCTGGCCCGGCAATATTCGCCAGTTGTCCAGTTGCCTGCGTTATGCCGCGGCACTGGCCGAGGATGGTTGTATCGACCTGGACTGCCTGCCGGCCGAACTGCAGCAGCCTGCCCTGCCCGGCGCGTCTGTGCAGGCGCACGAAGGTCGCCTCGTCAGCCGCCTGGAGAATGACGAAGCACGCCATCTGCAGGCAGCGCTGCGCGAACACCACTGGAATATCAGCGCCGTGGCCGAGGCCTTCGGCGTGGCCCGCTCGACCCTGTATCGCAAGATGAAGAAGTATGGGATCGTGCAGCCCAATGCGCTGTTTTGAGCTGATTGCTCAGCCACGGGTCCTGATCGCTCCCACGCTCCGCGTGCGTGCCATCAAAATCAGCGATGCGCCGCTATTGGGGCAAAAGAGCTTCGCGGACAAGTCCGCTCCCACAAGATGACCGTGCCGCATGCTCGCGTAGGAGCGGCTTCAGCCGCGATACCTCGGTTCCATGCAGATGGGAGCCATCAGATCAGCGATGCGCCTCTGTTGAGGCCAAAAGCTTCGCGGACAAGTCCGCTCCCACGATATGAGTGCTGGCAGCTCACTGTCCTGTGGGAGCGGACTTGTCCGCGAAAAAAATCCCTGCCTCGCCAACAGCACCAGCGCCTGTTCCTGCAGACAAAAAAGAGCGGGCCAGCACTGACGCACCGGCCCGCCCAAAGGTCACTCCTTATTCCTGTGCGTAGATCACATGGGTGTGGGTGTACTCGTACAGCCCATGCTTGCCATCTGCGCCGCCGATCCCGGACTTGCGCGTACCGGCGTGGAAGCCCTGCATCGCCTCGAAGTTCTCGCGATTGATGTAGGTCTCGCCGAAGTCCAGCTCGCGGCTGGCCTTGAGCGCGGCGCTGAGATTGCGGGTATAGATCGACGAGGTCAGGCCATACTCGCTGTCGTTGGCGCGGGCGATGGCTTCGTCGAGATCATCGACGATCTGGATCGGCAGCACCGGGCCGAAGATTTCCTTGCGCATGATCTCCATGTCGCTGGCGCAGCCGGCCAGCACCGTGGGCTGGTAGTGGAAGCCTTGACCCAGGTCGGCCACCGCACCACCAGTCATTACCTGCGCGCCCTGCCCGACCGCGGTGCGCACCATCTGCGCGACCTTGTCGAGGCCGGCCTGGTTGATCAGCGGGCCCATGTCCAGATCGGCCTGGGCGGACGGGTCACCATACCGGGTCGCCGCCATCGCCGAGGCGATCTTGTCGATAAACTGGTCAGCCACCTTGCGCTCGACATAGACGCGCTCGGCGCAGTTGCACACCTGCCCGGTATTGATCACCCGCGAAGCCTTGATGGCGTTCACCGCCAGGTCCAGGTCGGCGTCGGCCAGGACGATGGCCGGCGCCTTGCCGCCCAGTTCCAGGTTGAGCTTGGTGATATGCGGCGCAGCGGCGGCCATGATCCGCGAACCGGTACCAACGCTGCCGGTGAAGCTGATCAGATCGACACCGGCATGGCTGGTCAGCGCACTGCCCGCGCCAGCGCCCGTGCCGCCGACGACGTTGAACACGCCAGTCGGCAGGTCCACTTCAGCCACCAGCTTGGCGAACTCGAAGCAGTTGATCGGGGTTTCTTCGCTGGGCTTGATCACGATGGTGTTGCCGGTCAGCAACGCCGGCGCCATCTTGCGGGCGATGAGGAAGAACGGGAAGTTCCACGGCAGGATGCCGGCCACCACGCCCAGCGGCTTGCGCAGCAGGAAGATGTGCTCGCCGGCACGGTCGCTGGTCAGCACCTCGCCTTCCAGGCGGCGCGCCCACTCGGCCATGTAATCGAGGTAATCAGCGGTGAAGTTGACCTCCACCTCGGCCAGCGCCGGCACCTTGCCGCCTTCGCGGGTGATGATTTGCGCCAGGCGCGGGGCGTTGGTGCGCACCTTCTCGGCGATGCGCCGCAGGTAGCCGGCACGCTCGATGGCCGGCCTGGCGGCCCAGCCTTTCTGCGCCTTGCGTGCGGCGGCGATGGCGCAGTCGACCTGCTCGTTGCTGGCCTCGGGAATGCGCGCCAGCAGGTCGCCGGTAGCCGGGTTGCGCACTTCGATCAGCTTGTCGCTGCCGACGAAGGCGTTGTCGATGTAGTTCTGGTAAGTGGTTTCGCTCATGGTCGCTCTCGCTATACGGAGTGGGCGGACGAGCGCATGCCAGGCCGGCATGCGCCCGCGGGGCACCTCTAAAAACTACCTGCGTTGCCATCGCTGCGTTAAAAACAGGCTCGGGCGCGAGTCCGATCAAAATGCTCATTTACAACTCGTAAAGTCGAACGCGACTCCGACCGTTTTTCGCCTGTTCTTGCCTTGCGCTGGCTGCCTCACCTACGTTTTTAGAAGCGCCCCGTATGGGTCAGTTGGCGCTGAATTTCTTCCAGGCGTCGCCTTCTTCCTGAAGGTCGTGGGCGCGCTTGATCAGGTACTGGTGAATCTGATCGACCTGCTTGGCATCGAAGGCCTCGGCGAACGACGGCATGCCGTCCGGCACGCGGCCGCCGTAGAGGATGCCGAGGAACATCTGGTGCTTCTCCGGCGCCATCTTGCGCAGATCAGGCAGCACGCCGCCGCTGACGGCATGGATGCCGTGGCACTGCGAGCAGTAGCTGTCGTACAGCTTGCCGCCCGCCTTGACGGTTGCCGCATCGCCAGTCAGCGCTGGTGGCTTCGGTGCATCGGCCAATGGCGCCGGCTCCTGCAGCTTGGCGGTACCGCCGAGCTTGTAGGTCAGCACTTGGGCGTAGGGCTGCACGCCGGCACGCAGCGACAGGGCACCGGCGAAGGTGGAGAACGCGCCGCCCCAGCCGGCCATGAAGGTGACGTACTGCTCGCCGTCCACCGAGTAGGTGATCGGCGCGGCCATCACGCCACTGGCGGCGGGTTGCTCCCAGAGTTTCTTGCCGTCCTCGGCGGCGTAGGCGATCACCCGGCCATCGGCGCTGCCCTCGAACACCAGGTTGCCGGCGGTGCTCAGCGTGCCGCCGTTGAAGATGGTGATGTAGGGCACTTCCCAGGCGGCCTTCTGCTTCACCGGATCCCAGGCGATCAGCTTGCCGGACCAGGACCTGGCCATCTCCAGCAGGCCATCCGGGCCTTCCGGCATCATGCCGGTGCGCAGGCCGAGCTGGTACATGCTCTTGAACGGGTTGCGCGCCGGCGCCTCCGGGATGTGCTCGTAGTAGGCGGACATGATGTGCGCCGGGATGTAGACCAGGCCGGTCTTGGGGTTGAACGACATCGGATGCCAGTCGTGCGCGCCCCAGAACGCCGGAGTGACCAGCTTGCGCTTGCCGTCCTTCCAGTAGGCGGCGGCCTCGTCGTCGACGATGGGCCGGCCGGTCTTCATGTCGATGCCCTTGGCCCAGTTCACCGGCACGATGTTCTCGGCCGACAGCAGCTCGCCGGTGGCGCGGTCGATGACGTAGAAGAAGCCGTTCTTCGGTGCCTGCATCAGCACCTTGCGCTCTTTGCCGTCGATCTCCAGCTCGGCGAGGATCATGTGCTGCGTGGCGGTGAAGTCCCAGGCATCGCCCGGCGTGGTCTGGTAGTGCCAGGCGTACTCACCGGTGTCGGCATCGACGGCGACGATGGACGACAGGAACAGGTTGTCGCCCTTGGCCTCGCTACGCCATTTCGGATCCCACAGCGAGCCGTTGCCGACGCCGATATAGAGCAGGTTCAGCTCCGGGTCGAAGGCGAAGGAGTCCCAGGCAGTGCCGCCACCGCCCTGCTCGGCGAAGGCATCGCCGTGCCAGGTCTTGGCGGCGATTTCCATGGCCTTGTCTTCCGGCGGCAGCTTGGGGTCGCCTGGCACGGTGTAGAAGCGCCAGGCCTGCTTGCCGCTCTCGGCATCGTAGGCGGTGACGTAGCCGCGCACGCCGAACTCGGCGCCGCCGTTGCCGATGATGACCTTGCCATTGACCACCCGCGGCGCGCCGGTGATGGTGTAGCTGCGATTGTGGTCGGAGCGGGTATCGACCGACCAGACACGCTGGCCGGTCTTGGCGTCGATGGCCTCCAGGCGGCCGTCGAGCACGCCGACGTAGACCTTGCCCTTCCATACCGCCACGCCGCGGTTGACCGCATCGCAGCAGGCCTCGCCGGCGCGATTGCGGTCGGATTTGGGGTCGTACTTCCACAGCAGCTTGCCGTTGCGCGCGTCCAGTGCGTAGACCACCGAGAATGGCCCGGTGGTGTACATCACGCCATCGACGACGATGGGTGTGGCTTCAACGCCGCGGTCCAGGTCGAGCTTGTAGCTCCAGGCCAGACCCAATTTGTCGACGTTCTGCTGGTTGATCTGCTCCAGCGGGCTGTAGCGCTGTTCGTCGTAGGTGCGCCCGTGGCTCATCCAGTTACCGGGCTCCTGGTCGGCGGCGATGATGCGCTTGCCATCGACATCGGCGGCTTGCGCGGCCTGGCAGAAACCGGCCAGTAGCAGCGCTGCGACCAGGGCAGTACGGGGAAGACGCAAGGTGGCTTGCCTGTCGAGACTCGAGCGGGCGACAGGCATATTGAGGCCAATCGAACTCATGGTTTTTCTCCAGTTCTTGTTGTGACCACGAACATGATTTCGCGGCTTGCCAGTGCTGGAGCAACGCCTGTGCCAGAGCCGCCTCGATCGCTACGCCCCAGCATTTGCGGGGCCTTGCCGGATTTTCCGGGAGAAGGGCCATGGGACTGATGCGCAACAGGTGTAGCGCCGATCGCTGCAGCTGTTGCAGCGACGCTACAGCGGCAGGCCGCTAGTGCATGGCAAATGCGGGATACAAAATCAGCCACTTCGCGGGCACATCAGCGGGGCTGCCCTGCTACCCTGCACGGCTCGATCCAGAGCCTTCGGCGCGGCAAGACAGCGCGGCGCAGGCCTGCGACCAATGCACCATTACCGACATCGAAGCTGTAGGGAGCCTTCCAGCGATGGCCAGTGTTTTCGGGGCAACTCAGGTATGGCATGCGCGCGCCTCGCTGGTGGTTTGTCCAACCTGGCACGACCTATGGATGTCCGTTGTTCCAGCGGTTTTCTGGCTGCTCGGCGCCGCGCCGAGACTGCCACTGCTCTGCCGCATTGATGACCGACCGCACCTGCAAGACGGTACCCACAAGAAAAATCTGAAAAGGATCGCTACATGCGCCTCAAGCTGACCTGCATCGCCCTGCTGCCGGGCCTGACCTTGGCCGACCAGACGCCCTACCAGATCGATGAGCTGGTGATCACCGGCAGCCGCTACCAAGCCAGCGGCTGGCAACTGCCCTTTTCCGTCAACCGTATCGATGCCGAGCAGGCGACGCTCGGCAAGCCCGGCGTCAACCTCTCCGAGGCGCTCGGCAGCGTTCCCGGGCTGGTGGTGCAGAACCGCCAGAACTATGCGCAGGATCTGCAGATTTCCTCACGCGGTTTCGGTGCCCGCTCGGCCTTCGGCATCCGCGGCATCAAACTGCTGGCCGACGGCGTGCCGCTGTCCAACCCCGACGGCCAGGGCCAGGCGGCCACCTTCGATCTCGACACCCTGGAGCGCATTGAGGTGCTGCGCGGGCCGTTCGCCAGCGTCTACGGCAGCAACTCGGGCGGCGTGATCCAGCTGTTCTCGCGCGATGGCGAAGGTGCGCCCAAGGTAGCCGTCGACACCTCACAGGCCGCCTACGGCACCAGTCGCACCCGGGTCTCGGCCGAGGGCGGCAACGACAAGGCCGGCTTCATCATCAACCGCTCGCATTTCGAAACCGATGGCTACCGCGACCACAGCGGCGCGATCCTCGACAAGACCTTCGCCAAGCTGACCCTGTACCCGGACGATGTCAGCAAGCTGAGCCTGAGCTTCAGCGAGCTGGACCAGAACGACACCCAGGACCCGCAAGGGCTGACCTGGGATCAGGTGCGCAGCGACCGCCGTGCGGCAGCGCCTAGCGCCCTGCAGTTCGATACGCGCAAGACCGTTGACCATCGCCAGTTCGCCCTCAACTACGAGCGCAGCTTCGCTGCCGGCACCTGGCAAAGCACGGTCTATAGCGGTACGCGCCGGGTGATCCAATACCAGTCGATTCCCGTTGCGGTGCAGGGCAATCCGTCGCACTCCGGCGGGGTGATCGACTTCGAGCGCCGCTTCCACGGTATCGGCAACCGCTGGATTCAGTCGTTCGACCTGGGCAGCAGCCTGCTGACCGTCACTACGGGTCTGGATTACGACTACTCGCGCGATGATCGTCAGGGCTACGAGAACTTCGTTGGCAGCACCCTTGGCGTAAAGGGCGATCTGCGCCGCGACGAACGCAACGAGGTCGCCAGCCTCTCGCCCTATGTACAAGCCGCCTGGCAGCTGGGCAAGCTCCAGCTGCAGGCTGGCCTGCGCCACAGCGAGGTAAAATTCGAGGTGGATGACCATTTCATCCAAGGCGACAACGGCGACGACAGCGGCTCGGTCACCTACCGCAAGCTGACCCCAACCCTGGGCGCCAGCTATGCGCTGCTGCCGGATGTGAATATCTACGCCAGTTGGGGCAAGGGCCTGGAGACACCTACACTCAACGAGCTTTCCTACTCCGGGCCTGACAACACCTTCGGCTTCGACCTGAAACCGGCCACCAGCGAACAATTCGAAGTCGGCCTGAAAGCCCATCTCGCCGACGCCACCAGCCTGCAACTGGCGCTGTTCCAGATCGATACCGATGACGAGTTGGTGGTCGAATCGGCCAGTGGCGGCCGCAACACCTTTCAGAACGCGGCCCAAACCCGCCGACGTGGCCTTGAGCTGTCCCTGGAAAGCCATTTGAGCGAAACCCTACGCGCCAACCTCGCCTACACCCATATCGACGCGACCTACAGCAAGGACTTCAGCAGCCGCGGCGAGGTGATCGAGAGCGGCAACCATTTGCCCGGCATCCCCACCAGCACCCTGTATGGCGAGCTTGCCTGGAAGCCGGTCGACTGGTTCAGCACCGCCGTCGAAGGCCTGTATCGCAGCAAGCTCTACGTCGAGGACAGCAACAGCGCCAAGACGGCGCCCAGCTACGCGCTGTTCAACTGGCAGGCGCGTTTCGAGCAGAAGACCGGCGCACTCACCTTCAACCAGGTGCTGCGTATCGACAACCTGCTGGATCGTGAGTACATCGGTTCGGTGATCGTCGGCGACAGCAATGGCCGCTACTACGAGCCCGGCCCGGAACGCGCCTGGTATGTCGGTGCTGGCGTGCAGTATCAGTTCGAGTGAACTCGGGAACACCAGGGGTATTGGGGGCATTGTGGGAGCGGACTTGTCCGCGAAGCCTTGTCTGGAAAAGCTTCGCGGACAAGTCCGCTCCCACAAAAACCGCGCCGCGCTACAAACTGCGCGCAATCACCATCCGCTGCACGTCGCTGGTGCCTTCGTAGATCTGGCACACCCGCGCATCGCGGTAGATGCGCTCGACCGGGAAGTCCGTGAGATAGCCGTAGCCACCCAGGGTCTGGATCGCCGCCGAGCACACCCGCTCGGCCATCTCCGAGGCGAACAGCTTGGCCATCGACGCCTCGGTCAGGCACGGCTGGCCCGCTTCGCGCAGGCTGGCAGCGTGATGCACCATCTGCCGCGCCACGGCGATCTGCGTGGCCATATCGGCCAGACGGAAAGCCACCGCCTGATGCTCGATGATCGGCTTGCCGAAGGTCACTCGCTCATGGGCGTAATCGCGCGCCGCCTCGAACGCGGCGCGGGCCATGCCCACCGCTTGTGCGGCGATGCCGATGCGACCGCCCTCGAGGTTGGCCAGGGCAATGCGATAGCCCTCGCCCTCCTCGCCCAGGCGCAGGCTCGCAGGAATGCGTACCTCATCAAACTGGATCTGACAGGTATCGGAGGCATGCTGCCCGAGCTTGTCCTCCACACGCACGACCGAGAAACCCGGCGTATCGGTGGGCACGATAAAGGCGCTGATACCCTTCTTGCCCGCTTGCGCATCGGTGACGGCGAAGACGATGACCATGCCGGCGTGATTGCCTGATGTGATGAACTGCTTGGCACCGTTGAGCACATAGTGGTCGCCATCACGCCGCGCGCGGGTGCGCAGGTCGCTGGCGTCGGAGCCGGCCTGCGGCTCAGTCAGGGCGAAGGCACCAAGCATGCTGCCCTCGGCGAGCGGGCGAAGAAAGCGCTGCTTCTGCTCCTCGCTGCCGTACTTGAGGATCGGCATGCAGCCCACCGAATTGTGCACGCTCATGATGGTGGAACAGGCGCCATCGCCCGCGGCGATCTCCTCCAGAGCCATGGCGTAGGCCAGGTGGCCGGTCTCGGCGCCGCCCCACGACTCGGGCACCAGCATGCCCATAAAACCCAGCTGGCCCATCTCGGCGATGGCCTCGGTGGGGAAACGATGCTCACGGTCCCAGTCGGCGGCGAAGGGTTTCAGCCGCTCCTGGGCGAACTGGCGGGCCATGTCACGGATCAGGATCTCTTCTTCATTGGGTAGCATGGCTGGCTCCGGTAGTGCGGTTCGATCAATCCGTGGGAGGCGCTTTAGCGGCGAGCCTTTTCGCGGCTACGACTGCATGGATGCAGGAGGTAGAGCGAAGCAGGATGCCCGAGCCGAAAGCCCCTCCCACAGGTCAATGGTATGGATAGTCAGTACAACTCGATGGCCACGGCAGTGGCTTCACCGCCGCCAATGCACACGGCGCCCACGCCACGCTTGAGTCCGCGCTGCTGCAGCGCCGCCAGCAGGGTGACCAGGATGCGCGCGCCGGAAGCGCCGATTGGATGACCCAGGGCGCAGGCGCCACCGTGCACGTTGAGCTTGTCGTGAGCGATACCCAGCTCACGCATGGCGACCATGGGCACCACGGCAAAGGCCTCGTTGATCTCAAACAGATCGACCGTCTCTAACGGCCACTCTATACGTGCCAACAGGCGCTGGATCGCCGAAACCGGGGCGGTGGTGAACAGGTTCGGCGCCTGGGCGTGGCCGGCATGGCCGACGATGCGCGCCAGCGGTTTCAGGCCGCGCTCCTGCGCCTGGGACAGACGCATCAGCAGCAACGCGGCAGCGCCATCGGAAATCGAGCTGGCATTGGCCGCCGTCACCGTACCGCCCTCGCGGAACGCAGGTTTCAAACCGGGAATCTTGTCCGGCCGCGCCTTGGGCGGCTGCTCGTCGCTATCCATCAGGCGCCGCTCGCGTCCCTGCGGCGCCTCCACGGCAACGATCTCGCCGGCAAAGCTGCCGTCCGCAATCGCCTGCTGGGCGCGACGAAGCGACTCCAGTGCGTAGGCATCCTGCTCCTCGCGGCTGAAGCGATATTGCTGCGCGCAGTCCTCGGCGAAAGTGCCCATCAGCCGGCCGCGCTCGTAGGCGTCCTCCAGACCGTCGAGGAACATATGGTCGAGCACCTGACCATGGCCCATGCGATAGCCGCCGCGCGCACGTGCCAGCAGGTACGGCGCGTTGGACATGCTCTCCATGCCGCCAGCCACCAGCACATCGGCGCTACCGGCGAGCAACTGGTCATGGCCGAGCATCAGCGCCTGCATGCCCGAGCCACACATCTTGTTAAGCGTGGTGCACTGCACAGCCTGGCTCAGGCCCGCGCCAAGCGCCGCCTGGCGCGCCGGAGCCTGACCCTGGCCGGCCTGCAGCACACACCCCATCAGCACGGTATCTACCGCCTCGGCGGCAAGGCCGGCACGCTCCAGGCTCGAGCGAATGGCCGCAGCGCCCAGCTCCGCAGCGGTAAGGCCGGCCAGATCACCGAGAAAGCCGCCCATGGGGGTGCGCACTGCGCTGACGATAACGACAGGGTCGGTTGGCATAGGCATGAAAAGGTCTCCTGAATATCGATCACTAAGTGTGGCTCTTGCTTAGCAAGCCTTCGTGAAGCAGGTTCTTGCAGAGATAGGCTTTTGTGGGAGCAGCCCTCTGTGGGAGCGGACTTGTCCGCGAAGCTTTCCAGGCAGAGATGCGCGGACAAGTCCGCTCCCACAGGGGCACGCAGCAGCGCGCCCTGCCATTACTTAGCCGCCATACGCAGCGCGCCATCGAGGCGGATCACCTCGCCATTGAGCATGGTGTTCTCGACGATATGCCGTACCAGCGCAGCGAACTCGTCGGGCCGGCCCAGGCGCGGCGGGAACGGCACATTGGCCGCCAGCGAGTCGCGCACCTCCTGCGGCATGCCGGCCATCATCGGCGTCTCGAACACGCCTGGGGCGATGCACATGACGCGGATGCCGGAACGCGCCAGATCACGCGCCGCCGGCAACGTCAGCGCTGCCACCCCGCCCTTGGAAGCAGCGTAGGCCACCTGGCCCATCTGCCCGTCGAACGCCGCCACCGAGGCGGTATTGATGATCACCCCGCGTTCGCCGCCTGCGTTCGGCATGTTCTGCGCCATGGCTTCGGCGGCCAGGCGCAGCAGATTGAAGCTGCCGATCAAATTGACCTCGACGGTACGGCGGAAACTGTCCAGACAATGCGCGCCATTGCGCCCGAGGACCTTCTCGGCCGGCGCGACACCGGCGCAGTTGACCAGCCCGTGCAGGGCGCCGAAGGCATCCAGCGCCTGCGCCACGGCTGCCTGGCCATCCTCTTCGCGAGTGATATCGGCGCGCACGAAGCGCGCGGCATCGCCCAGCTCGGCAATGGCCCGCTGACCGGCCTGCTCGTTGATATCCAGCAGCACCACCTTGCCGCCCTGCCCGACCAGCTCACGGGCGGTGGCCAGACCCAAACCGGAGGCGCCACCACTGATCAGGAATACGGATTCGTCGATACGCATGCTCAACCTCTGTGTTTGTTGTGCGGTGAGATTGACAGTCAGATTTGCACAGGTTTACGTTAACGTAAAGGTAAACGAGTAATGATCATGGCAACCACCTACTCAATCTCCGACCTGGCCCGCGAACTGGACATCACCACGCGCGCCATCCGCTTCTACGAGGAGCAAGGCATGCTCGCCCCCGAGCGGCGCGGGCAGGAGCGCATCTACAGCGCCAAGGACAAGGTGACACTGAAACTCATCCTGCGCGGCAAGCGCATCGGTTTCTCGCTCGCCGAATGTCGCGAGCTGATCGAGCTGTACGACCCGGAAACCGGCAGTCGCAAGCAGCTGGAAACCTTCATGGGCAAGATCGCCGAGCGCCGCCTGCAGCTTGAACAGCAACTGCTGGATATCCAGCAGATGCAACTGGAACTGGATACTGCCGAGGAACGCTGCCTCGCGGCCCTGGCTGAAACGACTGCCTAATCGCCCCCACTACAAGAACAATCGCAGGTGACCCCATGAGCTACCCCACCCTCAATTTCGGCCTCGGTGAAACCCTCGACATGCTGCGCGACTCGGTACACCAGTTCGCCCAGAACGAGCTGGCACCGCGCGCCGCGCAGATCGACCGTGACAACGAATTTCCCATGGACATGTGGCGCAAGTTCGGCGACATGGGCCTGCTCGGCATGACGGTCAAGGAAGAGTATGGCGGCACCGACATGGGCTACCTGGCGCATGTGCTGGCCATGGAAGAGATCAGCCGCGCCTCGGCGTCGGTGGGTCTGTCTTATGGCGCGCATTCCAACCTCTGCGTCAACCAGATCCACAAGAACGGCAGCGAAGCGCAGAAGCAGAAATACCTGCCCAAGCTGTGTTCCGGCGAGCATATCGGTGCCCTGGCTATGAGCGAGCCCAATGCCGGCTCCGACGTGGTGTCGATGAAGCTGCGCGCGGAAAAGCGCGGCGACCGCTACGTGCTCAACGGCAACAAGATGTGGATCACCAACGGTCCGGATGCCCACACCTACGTGATCTACGCCAAGACCGACATCAACGCCGGCTCGCGCGGCATGACTGCCTTTATCGTCGAGCGCGACTTCAAGGGTTTCTCCCGCTACCAGAAGCTGGACAAGCTGGGCATGCGCGGCTCCAACACCTGCGAACTGGTGTTCGAAGACTGCGAAGTGCCTGAGGAGAATATCCTTGGCGTCGAGGGCGGTGGCGTGCGCGTGCTGATGAGCGGCCTGGACTACGAGCGCACCGTGCTCTCCGGCGGCCCGACCGGGATCATGAGCGCCTGCATGGACGTGGTGCTGCCCTACGTGCACGAGCGCCAGCAGTTCAAGCAGTCGATCGGTGAGTTCCAACTGGTACAGGGCAAGCTGGCCGACATGTACGCCGGCATGAACGCCTCCAAGTCCTACCTGTACAACGTCGCCAAGGCCTGCGACCGCGGCGAGGAATCGCGCAAGGACGCCGCCGCGGTGATCCTCTACACAGCCGAGATGGCGACCAAGATGGCCCTGGACACCATCCAGCTGCTCGGCGGCAACGGCTACACCAACGAGTATCCGGCCGGGCGCCTGCTGCGTGACGCCAAGCTCTACGAAATCGGCGCCGGCACCAGCGAAATTCGCCGCATGCTGATCGGCCGCGAGCTGTTCAACGAGACCAAATAAGCCTGCGTAGCCCGGATGCAATCCGGGGAATCCTGTCCCGGATTGCATCCGGGCTACGAAATGGAGCGCCACCGATGGCCATCCTGCATACCCAGATCAACCCCCGCTCCCCCCAGTTCGCCGCCAACCAGGCAGCCATGCTCACCCAGGTGGACGAACTGCGCGCCCTGCTCGCCCGCGTCCATGAAGGCGGTGGCGCCAAGGCGCAGGAGCGCCACACCTCGCGCGGCAAGCTGCTGCCGCGCGAGCGCATCAAGCGTCTGCTCGACGCCGGTTCGCCCTTTCTCGAGATCGGCCAACTCGCCGCTCATGAGGTGTACGGCGAGGACGTGCCCGCCGCCGGGGTGATCGCGGGTATCGGCCGGGTCGAAGGTGTCGAGTGCATGATCGTGGCCAACGATGCCACGGTCAAAGGCGGCTCCTACTACCCGCTGACGGTGAAAAAACACCTGCGCGCCCAGGCCATCGCCCGCGAAAACCGCCTGCCGTGCGTCTACCTGGTGGACTCCGGCGGCGCCAACCTGCCGCGCCAGGACGAGGTGTTTCCTGATCGCGAGCACTTCGGCCGGATCTTCTTCAACCAGGCCAATATGAGCGCCATGGGCATCCCGCAGATCGCCGTGGTAATGGGCTCCTGCACCGCAGGTGGCGCCTACGTACCAGCCATGAGTGACGAGACCATCATGGTGCGCGAACAGGCAACCATCTTCCTCGCCGGCCCGCCGCTGGTGAAGGCGGCCACCGGCGAAGTGGTGACCACCGAAGAACTCGGCGGCGCCGACGTGCACTGCAAGACCAGCGGCGTTGCCGACCACTATGCCGAGGACGACGAACATGCCCTGGCCCTGGCCCGGCGCTGCATCGCCAACCTCAACTGGCGCAAGCTCGGCCAACTCGACAGCCGCGCGCCCATCGCCCCGCGCTACCCGGCCGAGGAGCTGTACGGGGTGATTCCGGCCGATGCCAAGCAGCCCTTCGATGTGCGCGAGGTGATCGCGCGGATCGTCGACGACTCGCAACTGGATGAATTCAAGGCGCTGTTCGGCACCACACTAGTGTGTGGCTTCGCCCGCATCAATGGCTACCCGGTGGCGATCCTGGCGAACAACGGCATCTTGTTTGCTGAAGCCGCACAGAAAGGTGCGCACTTCGTCGAACTGGCCTGCCAGCGCGGCATTCCGCTGCTGTTCCTGCAGAACATCACTGGTTTCATGGTGGGCAAGAAATACGAGGAAGGCGGCATCGCCAAGCACGGCGCCAAGCTGGTCACCGCCGTGGCCTGTGCCCAGGTGCCGAAATTCACCGTGATCATCGGTGGCAGCTTCGGTGCCGGCAACTACGGCATGTGCGGCCGCGCCTACGACCCGCGCTTTTTGTGGATGTGGCCCAACGCGCGTATTGGCGTGATGGGCGCGCAGCAGGCCGCCGGCGTACTGGTGCAGGTCAAGCGCGAACAGGCCGCACGCGCCGGCCAACCGTTCAGCGACGACGAGGAGCGGCGCCTCAAGCAGCCCATCGTCGAGCAGTACGAGCAACAGGCGCACGCCTTCTATTCCAGCGCCCGCCTGTGGGACGACGGTGTGATCGACCCGGCGCAGACCCGCGAAGTACTGGCCCTGGCGCTGTCGGCCAGCCTCAACGCGCCGATCGAGCCGACCCGTTTCGGGGTGTTCCGTATGTGATGAACAACTCCCCTCTCCCGCTTGCGGGAGAGGGGCCGGGGGGAGAGGGTTAAACGCTCGAAGCGCCCTCTCCCCAGCCCTCGCCCATGAATGGGAGAGGAAGCAAAAAGCAGATTCCGGAATTGACCATGACCGACTTCACCACCGTACAGCTTGAGAAAGACCCACGTGGCTTCGCCACCTTGTGGCTGAACCGCCCGGAGAAGAACAACGCCTTCAACGCCGAGATGATCCGCGAGTTGATCCTCGCCCTCGATGCCGTCGGTGAAGACAAGAGCCTGCGCTTTCTCCTGCTGCGCGGCCGTGGCAAGCACTTCTCCGCCGGCGCCGATCTGGCCTGGATGCAGCAGGCCGCCGCCCTCGACTACAACGCCAACCTGAATGACGCCCGCGAGCTGGCCGAGCTGATGTACAACCTGCACGGCCTGAAGATCCCGACCCTGGCCATCGTCCAGGGTGCAGCCTTCGGCGGCGCGGTGGGCCTGGCCAGTTGCTGCGACATGGCCATCGGCGCCGAGGATGCGCTGTTCTCGCTGTCCGAGGTACGCATCGGCCTCGCTCCGGCGGTAATCAGCCCCTTCGTAGTGCAGGCCATCGGTGAGCGCGCTGCCAAGCGCTACGCGCTGACCGCCGAGCGCTTCGACGGCAAGCGTGCCCGCGAATTGGGACTGCTCGCCGAATGCTTCCCGATTGGCGAGCTGGACGCTCAGGTCGAGGCCTGGGTTGCCAACCTGCTGCAGAACAGCCCGCAGGCCATGCGCGCCAGCAAGGATCTGCTGCGCGAAGTCGGCAGCGGCGAGCTGACCCCGGCCCTGCGCCGCTATACCGAGAACGCCATCGCCCGTCTGCGGGTCAGTACCGAAGGCCAGGAAGGCCTGCGTGCATTCCTGGAAAAACGCCAACCGTCCTGGCAGGAGCAATGACCATGATCGATACCCTGCTAGTTGCCAACCGTGGCGAAATCGCCTGCCGCGTTATGCGCACGGCCAAAGCCATGGGCATTCGTACTGTAGCCGTGCACAGCGCCATCGATGCCAATGCTCGGCATGTGCGTGAAGCAGACGTCGCGGTAAACCTCGGCGGTGCCAAGCCTGGCGAAAGCTACCTGCTGATCGACAAGATTATTGCCGCCGCCAAGTCCAGCGGCGCGCAGGCCATCCACCCGGGCTACGGTTTTCTCTCGGAGAACGCCGGCTTCGCCCGCGCCATCGAGCAGGCTGGACTGATCTTTCTCGGCCCGCCCGCCTCGGCCATCGAAGCCATGGGCAGCAAGTCGGCGGCCAAATCGCTGATGGAAGCCGCCGGCGTGCCGCTGGTGCCCGGCTACCATGGCGACAAGCAGGATCTCGACACCTTCCGCGAGGCAGCCGCGCGCATCGGTTACCCGGTGCTGCTCAAGGCTGCTGCCGGCGGCGGTGGCAAAGGCATGAAGGTCGCCGAATCGGAAGCGCAAC
Source organism: Pseudomonas sp. UBA7530 (assembly GCF_002479365.1). Lineage (NCBI taxonomy): Bacteria > Pseudomonadati > Pseudomonadota > Gammaproteobacteria > Pseudomonadales > Pseudomonadaceae > Pseudomonas > Pseudomonas sp. UBA7530. The sequence goes on along the minus strand of NZ_DLMS01000005.1, from coordinate 86,092 downwards.
TCGCCGAGACGCTGGAGTCGGCGCAGCGCGAGGCGCAATCGGCCTTCGGCGACTCGCGCATGCTGGTGGAAAAATACGTGCTCAAGCCGCGTCACGTGGAGATCCAGGTGTTCGCCGACCAGCACGGCAACTGCCTGTACCTCAACGAACGCGACTGCTCGATCCAGCGTCGCCATCAGAAGGTGGTGGAAGAAGCGCCGGCACCCGGCCTGAGCGCCGAGCAACGCCGCGCCATGGGCGAGGCGGCGGTCAAGGCCGCGCAAGCCATCGGCTATGTCGGCGCCGGCACGGTGGAGTTCCTGCTCGACGAGCGTGGCGACTTCTTCTTTATGGAGATGAACACTCGCCTGCAGGTCGAGCACCCGGTCACCGAGGCCATCACTGACCTGGATCTGGTGGCCTGGCAGATTCGCGTCGCCCGTGGCGAGCCGCTGCCGCTGAGCCAACAGCAGGTGCCGCTGAACGGCCACGCCATCGAGGTGCGGCTGTACGCTGAAGACCCGGATCACGATTTCCTCCCCGCTACCGGCACCCTGGCGCTGTACCGCGAGGCCGGCAATAGCGACGGCCGGCGTATCGACAGCGGCGTGGCCGAGGGCGATAGCGTCTCGCCCTTCTACGACCCGATGCTGGGGAAGCTGATCGCCTGGGGCGAGAACCGCGAGCAGGCGCGCCTGCGCCTGCTCGCCATGCTCGACGACACCCTGATCGGTGGGGTGAAGACCAACCTGGCGTTTCTGCGTCGCATTCTCGCTCATCCGGCTTTCGCCGCATGCGAGCTGGATACGGGATTTATCCCGCGCCATCAGCCACAACTGCTGCCCGCACCCGGCGAGCTGCCCGACACCTTCTGGCAATTGGCGCCCGATGCCTGGGTGCAGAGCGATGCACCGCTGCAACGCGACGATGATCCGCATTCGCCCTGGGCCGCCCGCAGCGGCTGGCGCGCCGGTGGCGCAGCAGAGGTCGAGCTGCACCTGAGCTGCCAGGGCGACAGCCGCAAGGTACGTGCGACCAACAAAGCCCGCTTGCAAGGCGAAGAGTTGCTGGCGGAGATCGACGGCACGCGCCAGCGTCTGCGCGCCATTCGCCGTGGCGACACGCTTTACCTACAGTGGCACGGCGAACTGCACGCCATCAGCCGCTTCGACCCTATCGCCGCCGCCGAGGCCAGCCATGCCCAGCACGGCGGCCTCAGTGCGCCCATGAACGGCAGCATCGTCCGGGTGCTGGTCGAGCCCGGCCAGGCGGTCGAAGCCGGCACCGCCCTGGTGGTGCTGGAGGCGATGAAGATGGAGCACAGCATCCGTGCGCCCGAGGCGGGCACGGTCAAGGCGCTGTATTGCCGCGAAGGGGAAATGGTCAGTGAAGGCGCTGTGCTGGTGGAGCTGGAGCCATAGGTTGGATCACGCTTCAGCGATCCACCGCCATCGCGCTGAATAAGGTGGACATGAAAAGCGATGCAGTTGTAGGAGCGAATTTATTCGCGATTGAATCGCTACGTTGCCACCGATTTCGCGAATAAATTCGCTCCTACAGACAATCCCACGCGGCGCAGCACGAATACGAGGAAAAACCAATGAGCCTGCCCCTATCCGTGCGTCTGGTCGAAGTCGGCCCGCGCGACGGTCTGCAGAACGAGAAGCAGCCGATCAGCGTCGCCGACAAGGTACGCCTGGTCGATGAGCTGACTGCGGCCGGTCTGAGCTACATCGAAGTGGGCAGCTTCGTCTCGCCCAAATGGGTACCGCAGATGGCCGGCAGCGCCGAGGTATTCGCTGGCATCCAGCGCAAACCTGGGGTCACCTACGCCGGCCTGACGCCCAATCTGAAAGGCTTCGAGGCCGCGCTCGAAGCCAAGGTCGAGGAAGTGGCAGTGTTCGCCGCCGCCAGCGAGGCCTTCTCGCAGAAGAACATCAACTGCTCCATTGCCGAGAGCCTGCAGCGCTTCGTACCGCTGATGGAGGCGGCCAAGGCCGCGAATGTGCGCGTGCGAGGCTACGTGTCCTGCGTGCTCGGCTGCCCGTATGACGGCGAGATCGATCCGGCGCAGGTCGCCAGTGTCGCTCGCGAGCTGTACGCCATGGGCTGCTACGAGGTATCGCTGGGCGACACCATCGGCACCGGCACGCCGGGCAAGACCCGCCATCTGATCAACGTCGTCGGCCGGGAGATTCCCCGACACCTGCTGGCCGGGCACTTTCATGACACCTACGGCCAGGCTCTGGCCAATATCTACGCCAGCCTGCTCGAAGGCATCAGCGTGTTCGACAGTTCGGTCGCTGGCCTGGGCGGCTGCCCCTATGCCAAGGGCGCCACCGGCAACGTCGCCACAGATGATGTGCTGTATCTGCTGCAAGGCCTGGGCATCGAAACCGGTGTGAACATGGACAGGCTGATCGCCGCCGGCCAGCGCATCTGCGAGGTGCTCGGCAAGGCCAACGGCTCACGCGTCGCCCGCGCCCGTCTGGCGAATCGCTGAGCGCGAACGCGTATTCGTGTAGGCATGAATTTATCCGCGATTTTTTCGCGGCTGAAGCCGCTCCTACACAGATGTCGCCCGGATGAAATCCGGGACTGTTGCTGCGCCCGGATTGCGTCCGGCCACATCGCCAGGCGAATCACTGACCGTCAATGCGCACGCCTGTAGGAGCGAATTTATTCGCGATCTTTCGCGGCTGAAGCCGCTCCTACAAAGACGTGAAATCCGCGGCTGTTGCGGCGCTCAGGATGCCTCCGGCTACATCGCCAGACGAATCGTATGAGCGTCAACCCGCTCGCCTGTAGGAGCGAATTTATTCGCGATTTTTTCGCGGCTGATGCCGCTCCTTACAGGCTGATGATCACTTCGCGGCGGTCACTGTCTTACTTCATAAATGCCTGACGTTAGAAGGTGGAGGCCGGATGTGCAGGCCACATCACCAAGGCCAGAGCAGCCTTTTGCGCTAGGGTTGAAGTACCGACAAGCAACGACGAGGACTGACCATGCAGCAACCTCTGTGGGCGCCTACTGCCGAGCGTGTCGCCGCTAGCCGAATGGACGCTTTCCGCCGTTTCGTCAATCAGCGCCACGGCTTGCAACTGGCCGACTACCCTGCCCTGCATGCCTGGAGCGTCGAGCAACGCGAGGCCTTTTGGCCGGCCATCGTCGATTTCTTCGAGATTCGTTTCCACAGCCCCGCCGACTGCGCGCTGCGCGAAGGCCCGGCAATGCCGGATGCGCAGTGGTTCCCCGGCGCCACGCTGAATTTCGCCGAGCACCTGCTGCATCGCCGCGATGGCCATCCGGCGCTGGTGGCCATCGGCGAGGAGGGCAGCCGCGAGCAGCTCAGTCATGCGCAACTGGCCGCCCATGTCGCCGGCCTGCAGCGGGCTCTGCGCGACGCCGGCGTCGGTCTCGGCGACCGCGTCGCGGCGTTCATGCCCAACACCTGGCAAACCGTGGTGGGTATGCTTGCCAGCGCCAGCCTCGGCGCCACTTGGTCAAGCTGCTCGCCGGACTTCGGCACCCAGGGCGTGATCGACCGCTTCGGCCAGATCGAGCCCAGGGTGCTGATCGCCGCCGCGGGTTATCGCTATGCCGGCAAGCGAATCGACCTGACCGACAAGCTAAACGAAATTCTCCATCAACTGCCCAGCCTGGAACATCTGGTCATCGTGCCCTACTCACGCGACGAGGCCAGCCCTACTGATTACGAGTCCGTTGCTCCAGCGACTCTTTGGCAAGACTTCTACCAGCCCGGCGGCGCGCCGCAGTTCATGCCGGTATCCTTCGATCACCCGCTCTACATCCTCTACTCCAGCGGCACCACCGGCGCGCCCAAATGCATCGTCCACGGGCACGGCGGCACGCTGCTGCAGCACGTCAAGGAACTGGGCCTGCACACCGACCTGAGCGCCACCGACACCCTGTTCTACTACACCACCTGCGGCTGGATGATGTGGAACTGGCTGGTATCCGGCCTGGCCCTGGGCGCCACCCTGGTGCTTTACGACGGCTCGCCTTTCCATCCCGGTCCCACGCGCTTGATCGACCTGATCGACGCCGAGGATATAAGCGTCTTCGGCACCAGCGCCAAGTTCATCGCCGCGCTGGAGAAAGCCGGCGTCAGACCGCGCGAAAGCCATAAACTGCGAAGCCTGAAGACCATCCTCTGCACCGGCTCTCCGCTAGCCCACGAAAGCTTCGACTACGTTTACCGCGATGTGAAACCAGACCTGTGCCTGTCATCGATCTCAGGTGGCACCGATATCGTCTCCTGCTTCGCCCTGGGCAACCCGACCCTGCCGGTTTGGCGTGGCGAGCTGCAGTGCAAAGGCCTGGGCATGGACGTGCAGGTTTGGAACGAGCTGGGTCAGCCGGTTCATGGCGACAAGGGCGAGTTGGTCTGCACCCGGCATTTCCCCTCGATGCCGGTGGGCTTCTGGAACGATGCCGACGGCGAGAAGTTCCGAACCGCCTATTTCGACACCTTCCCCGGGGTCTGGGCCCAAGGCGACTATGCCGAAGAAACCGAACATGGCGGCCTGATCATCCACGGCCGCTCCGACGCCATACTCAACCCTGGCGGCGTGCGTATCGGCACCGCGGAAATCTACCGCCAGGTGGAGAAGGTGCCCCAGGTGCTGGAGTCCATCGCCATCGGCCAGGACTGGCAAGGCGATGTGCGTGTGGTGCTGTTCGTGCGACTGCGCGAGGGCGTGACGCTAGATGAGCCATTGCGCGAGGAGATCTGCCAGCGCATTCGCGCCAACACCACGCCGCGCCATGTGCCGGAGAAGGTCATCCAGGTCGCTGACATCCCGCGCACCCTCAGCGGCAAGATCGTCGAACTGGCGGTGCGCAATATCCTCCACGGCCGGCCGGTGAAAAACACCGATGCCCTGGCCAATCCACAGGCACTGGAGTTGTATCGCGATCTGCCAGATTTGCAGAAATAAATCTGCTGACACAGACCAACGCCACGGCAAGCGCTGCCGCCTCTATACTTATCCGACCAAAACGATAGGATTTCGTCGTGCTCAAACGCCTCTGCCTGGCTCATGCGCTGCTCTTCGCTGCAGTGGCGTCGGCCGATGAGCCGGTCAGGCTGTACATGCCGGATGCACCGCCACTGGCAATGAACAATTACGCCGGTGGCCATGGCATGGTGGGTGACGTGGTGCTGGCGGCGCTGGCCAGAATCGGCGAACTCTCCCAGATCGTCGCAGAACCCTGGCCGCGTGCGCAGGTAAGCGTCGCCAGGGGCAGCGACATGCTGATCATTCCGCTGTCGCGCACGCCAGAGCGCGAAGAACTCTATACCTGGATCGCCCCGATCATGAAGTTGGAGCGCGCCTTTTTCACCCTCGACGAACCCGTCCAGAGCTTTGCCGAGGCTCGTCAGCGCTATCGCCGCATCGGTGTCGGCATGGGCACCGCGCAAGTCGGCATCCTGCAGCGCGAAGGATTCAGCGACGAGCAGATCGTGCAACTGAAACTGGGGGAGAACCCGGCTCATCTGCTCGTGCTTGGGCGCATCGACGCCTGGTTCACTGGCGTGCCCGAAGCGCTGTATATCTGGGAGGGTTCGGAGTACCGCAAGCGCAATCTGCGCAGCAGCCCGCCGCTGACCAGCACCGACATCTACCTTGGCTGCTCCAGGCAATGCGACGCGCAACTGGTCGAACGCTTGCGCACCGCCATCAAGGAACTGGAGCTAGACGGCGTCAGCCTAAGGTTGCGGCAGGCCTATCTGCCGCTGCAACCCGATCCCTAGATCCCCTGCCGCCCCGGGTCCTCGGGCGGCTGCTCTTCCTCGATATCCTCCAGCTTCAGCTCCAGCCCCCAATCGCCTGCCGAGGCGGCCTTTGGTGCAGCGACGGGCGCGGCCACCGGCGCAGCGGCAGCAGGTGCCGGCCTGGCATTGGCCGGATTGTCGCGATAGAGCTTGAGCTTCAGGCGCACGTTGTTCGCCGAGTCGGCGTTCTTCACCGCCTCTTCTTCATCGATGGCGCCTTCGTGCACCAGATCGATCAGCGCCTGGTCGAAGGTCTGCATGCCCAGGTTCTTGGATTTTTCCATGATCTCCTTGAGCTCGGAGAATTCGTTGCGCTTGATCAGGTCGCGCACCGTCGGCGTCCCCAGCATCACCTCCACCGCGGCGCGGCGCTTGCCATCAACGGTCTTGACCAGCCGCTGGGAGACGAACGCCTTGAGGTTGTTGCCCAAGTCGTTGAGCAGCTGCGGTCGGCGGTCTTCCGGAAAGAAGTTGATGATGCGATCCAGCGCCTGGTTGGCGTTGTTGGCGTGCAAAGTGGAGATCGCCAGGTGCCCGGTGTCAGCAAAGGCCAGGGCGTGCTCCATGGTTTCACGGTCGCGGATCTCGCCGATCAGGATCACGTCCGGCGCCTGGCGCAGGGTATTCTTCAGCGCGGCGTGGAAGCTGCGCGTGTCCACACCCACTTCGCGCTGGTTAATGATCGACTTCTTGTGCCGGTGCACGTACTCCACCGGGTCTTCGATGGTGATGATGTGGCCGCCGCTGTTGCGGTTACGGTAGTCGATCAGCGCCGCCAGGGAGGTCGACTTGCCCGAACCGGTGCCGCCGACGAACAGCACCAGGCCGCGCTTTTCCATCACGGTACCGAGTAGCACTTCCGGCAGCTTGAGGTCTTCGAAGCGGGGAATGTCCAGCTTGATGTTGCGCGCGACGATCGACACCTCGTTGCGCTGCTTGAAGATGTTGATGCGAAAGCGCCCCACACCAGCCAGCGAGATGGCCAGGTTCATCTCCAGTTCGCGCTCGAATTCCTCGCGCTGCGCGCTATCCATGATCGCGTCGGCGATAGCCGCCACGTCGCCCGCCTTCATTGGCTCCTGGCTCAGCGCCTTGAGTACGCCGTTGAATTTCGCACAAGGCGGCGCACCGGTGGACAGATACAGATCGGAGCCATCCTGACTGGACAGGATTTTCAGCATTGCGTGGAGATCCATGGCGGCGTTTTCCGTGGGCACGATTGAAATACCATAGGCCATGATTCGCCCGCACCGCGGATGAAACACACCCATAAAGTTGACGCCATTCTGCTGGCGCAACGAATGCTGGCACAATAGCGCCCTGACAGAATTGAGGAACCCATCAATGGCAAAGGCAATGGCCCGCCACATCCTGGTCAAGACCGAGGCGGAAGCGGCCGCCTTGAAAAAGCGCATCGCCGCCGGCGAAGCCTTCGATGTGCTGGCGCGCAAGCACTCCACCTGCCCCTCCGGCAAGAAAGGCGGCGACCTCGGCGAAGTGCGCCCCGGGCAGATGGTGCGCGCGGTGGATCAGGTGATTTTCAAGAAGCCGCTGCGTGAGGTGCATGGCCCGGTGAAGACCCAGTTCGGCTATCACCTGATCCAGGTGTTCTATCGCGACTGACCCGGCTCAAGCGCCTGAATCACCCATGAACTCGACGATCTTGCTTCTGAGCCAGCGCTCGGCCGGGTCGTTGTCGGTCACCCCACTCCAGACCATCGACAGATCTGAGGTGACCAACTCGAATGGCGGATCATCAGCGCGTAGCCCGGTGCCTTCGATCAATGCCGTTGCTGCGTAATCCGGCACCGAGGCGAGCATTTCCGTTCCGGCGATGATCGAGCGCAAACCGCTGAACTGCGGCACGGCCAGTACCACGCGACGTGAGCGATCCAGGCGCGCCAGGTCGTTGTCGATGTTGCCGCACAGATCGCCCGAGAACGACACCAGCGCATGCGGCCGCGAGCAATATTCGTCCAGTGTCAGCGCGCCGGGGCGATCGTCGCCACGCAGCACCTTGACCTTCATTTCACGCAGTTTGCGGCGCTTGGCGTTGGCCGGCAGTTCGGTGGTGTAGCTGACGCCAACGGAGATTTCCCCTGAGGCCAGCATCGACGACATCAGCAGGAAGTTGACCCGCCGCACCACGATCACCACCTCGGGCGCCTCTTCACGAATCTGGTTGAGCAAAGCCGGGAACAGGCCGAACTCGGCGTCATCGGACAGGCCGATACGGAAGGTGTCGCGGTTGGTCGCCGGGTTGAACTCGCGGGCACGGCTGACCGCGCCGGAGATGGTGTCCATCGCCGGCTGCAACTCCTTGAGAATCGCCAGCGCCCGCGCGGTCGGCTCGAAACCGCGACCATTGCGCACCAGCAGCGGGTCGTCGAACAGGTCACGCAGCCGGGCCAGCGCCGCACTGACCGCCGGCTGGCCGAGAAACAGCTTCTCGGCCGCACGGGTGAGGTTCTTTTCGAACATCAGGGTTTCGAAGATCACCAGCAAATTCAGGTCGACGCGGCGCAGGTCGTTGCGATTCATCCAGAGGGCCTCAGGGCGCAGGTTTGTTGGCGCATTAAAGCAGCAACTCCCGTGCCCACATAGCCCGATCAGAGTCCCAGTTCGGAAAGCCCTGGATGATCGTCAGGACGACGCCCCTGAGGCCAGCGGAACTTGCGCTCGGATTCCAAGATCGGCAAGTCGTTGATGCAGGCATAACGGTTGATCATCAGGCCGTCGGCACCGAACTCCCAGTTCTCGTTGCCGTAGGAGCGAAACCAGTTGCCCGAGTCGTCACGCCATTCGTAGGCATAGCGCACGGCGATGCGGTTGTCGGCAAATGCCCAGAGCTCCTTGATCAGACGGTACTCCAGCTCCTTGGCCCATTTGCGCTCGAGGAACGCACGCGCCTGATCGCGGCCATTGGCGAACTCGGCGCGGTTGCGCCAGCGCGTATCGAGGCTGTAGGCCAGCGCGACCTTGGCCGCATCACGGCTGTTCCAGCCATCCTCGGCCAGGCGAACCTTCTCGATGGCGCTCTCGCGAGTGAACGGCGGCAGCGGCGGACGAACTTCAGTATTTGACGACATGACGGCACCTCAGGCTTGCGGGGGGTTGTGCCCATTGCTGGGCGATAGGGATTGCAGAAGCAATTGCGCAGTACGACCAGCGCTGTCGGCGGCATCCGCCTGGCCGGTCACCATGGCGACGGCGGTCGCGCCATCGATCAGCAGGAGAAACTGCCTGGCCATATCCTCGGGCTCGGCAAAGCCGCCAGCCGTGGTCAGCTCGTTCAGATAGGCCAGCAGGCGCTGTTTGTGCAGCAGCGCGACGGCGCGGATTTCACTGTCGAGGTCACCGATCTCGCCAGCCGCATTGATAAAGGCGCAGCCGTGGAAATCAGTCGCTGAAAACCAGGCGCGCAGAAGCGGGAATACAGCCAACAAGCGCTCGCTTGGCGAGCCAGCCGAGGTACCCGCGATAAACCACTGCATCCAGCGCTCATCACGCTCGCGCAGTGCCGCGGCGACCAATGCTTCCTTGGTCGGATAGAGGCGATAGATGCTTTTGCGCGCCACCCCGGATGCCTTGACGATGGCGTCCATCCCGGTGGCATTGATGCCGCCGGCATAGACCAGGCTTTCGGTGGCTTGCAGCAAACGTTGCTGTAGAGAGGCGTCTTCGAGCATGGTTCAAACCAGAGAGAATGATCGTTCTCAATAAAGTAGAACGATCATTCTCTGTGGTCAACCGATTTTTTCGTAAGTTGGGGACGAGCGGTAGATCAGTAGAGCGCGCCAGCACTTCAGCATCTCGACGGCGTGAGCCTGACTTCGCAGATGCGCCTTGCAGGCTGAAGGCCGCTCAGCGCCGCTCCGACACTGGCGTGTGCTCGGCCATCAGCTCCACCACCCAGTCGATGAATACCCGCAGCTTGGCGCTGACGTGGCGGTTCGGCGGGAAGGCCAGGTACATCGGCATCGGTGTCATCTGCCAGTCCTCGAACAGGCGCACCAGTTCGCCGTTGGCCAGGTGCGGCCTGGCCATGTAGTGCGGCAGCCAGAGCATGCCCAGGCTTGCCAGCCCGGCGGCCAGGTAGGCATTGCCGTCATCGACGGTCAGCAGCGGGCGGCCCTGCGCCTCGATGCGCTCCTCGCCGCGCCACATGACATAGGGCAATGCCTTGCCGGTGCGTGACCAGAGAAAGCCCACGGTGCTGTGTCCGGCGGCCTCCAGCTCACTTGGGTGCGTCGGCGTTCCGACGCGCTGCAGGTAGCTGGGCGTGGCGTAGATGCCGAGTTGCAGGTCGCCCACATGCCGCGCCACCAGCGACTGATCGCTGATCTCGCCACCGCGCACCACGCAGTCGACGTTCTCGCCGATGATGTCGACGATGCGATCGCTCACGCCCAGGGTCAGCTGAATTTCCGGATAACGCGCATAGAAAGCCGGCAGGGCCGGAATCAGCAGCATGCGTGCGAAGGGGCTGGGCACGTCCACACGCAAACGCCCGCGCGGGGCCAGCGACGCGCTGGACAGGCTGGTTTCGGCATCGTCGACATCGGCCAGCAGACGCACCACGCGTTCGTAGTAGGCGGTCCCATCGGCCGTGACGGCGACCTTGCGCGTGGTGCGGTTGAGCAGGCGCACGCGCAGCCGCGCCTCCAGTTGCTGAACCAGCTGCGTCACGCTGGTCTTGCTCATGTGCAGGGTTGCAGCCGCTTTGGTGAAACTGCCGGTTTCCACCACCCGGGCGAAGGCCTGCATCGCGTCGAAACGGTCCATTTCACGTCTCTCTCAGCCATTGATTGTTTGGATTCTACAAACAGTCATGACCAGAGTTGCTCATTTATCCAGTGCGGCGACGTTCTTAGAGTGAAGCCATCGACAACAGCGGGCCACATCGGCCCCGACGGAGGCAACAATGACCAGCAAACGTGATGTGGTTTTCCCGGCTGAGCGCCACGCCCTGTACGAGCGCCATCGCTACTCGCCGGCGATTCGCTCCAACGGCTTTCTGTTCGTGTCCGGCCAGGTCGGCAGCCGCAAGGACGGCTCGCCCGAGCCGGACTTGAAAGAGCAGGTGCGTCTGGCCTTCACCAACCTCAACGCAATCCTCGCCGAGGCCGGCAGCAGCTTCGACGATGTGGTCGACACCACCATCTTCATGGTCGACCCGCACGCGAAGTTCGAAACCATCTGGGAGGTGGCAGCCGACTACTGGGGCGAAGCGCCCTACCCGACCGTGACCGCCATTGGCGTGACCTGGCTGTCCGGTTTCGATTTCGAGATCAAGGTGATCGCCAAGCTGCGCGATTGAGCAGTGGCGGTGTCCCTCTGCCGACCGCGGAGGGACATCGCCAGGCGGCTCAGAGGTGAGTGAAGACGCGCTCGGCCGGCAGACGCGACTTCGGCAGCGCGGCGTTGAAATCGCTGTCGCTGCGATGCCCCAGAGCCACCGCCACCATGCTGCTCAGACCCTGGGCGGTCAACCCCAGCTCTTGGTCCAGGGCCTCGCGGTCGATGCCTTCCATCGGCGTGGCATCGATACCCTTGGCAGCCGCGCCGAGCAACAGGGTACCGAGCGCCAGATAGGCCTGCTTCTCCGCCCAGTGCGGAATATCGCCCAGGCCACGGTGCAGCTCGACGTAGCTGCTACGGGTGTTGTGCTGGGTGGTGCGCGCCGCATCATCACGGAAGCGGCCATCATCGGCCTCTTGCTGCAGAACATCGGCCAGGTAGGCATCATCGAGGTCGCGGCGGGCGCAGATCAGGATCACATGCGAGGCATTGAGAATCTTCGGCTGGTTGTAGGCGAAGCCGCCCTGCGCGCCCTTAGCCAGGCGCGCCTTGCCTTCGGCGGTGCTCGCCACGAGGAAATGCCATGGCTGCGAGTTGACCGACGACGGCGACAGGCGCAGCAACTCCAGCAACTCGTCGATAATGGCCTGATCCACCTGGCGGCTGGCATCGTAGGCCTTGGTGGTGTAACGCTGACGCGCGAAGAAAACGGGGCTCATGGACGACCTCCTAAGGAATGGATGGAGCGAAATGGGCGCTAGTTTGAACCATGCGGGCGAGTGAAAAAAGCGGCCATCGGCAGCAGGCGTTTCAATGAAAAAATGAAAATCCCATGACGCCGACCCTGAATGATTGCCTGCTGCATGAGCCTGTAAACACTTCGTAAATGAAATGGATTTTCATTAACTTTAATAGTAGAAAGATAGCTTGCTTTCGATCCTGCCTAGACCAGCGCACGTCGCTGCTCGTCCCGACCCGGAGCCCAGCATGTCTATCCGCTCTCATCTGCAACGCGCTGCGGTGGCGATTGCCGCCTCGCTGTTCGCCACCCTTCCCTTGCACGCCAGCGAACGCACGCTGGACAGCGCCTACGGCCCGCTGAAACTCAGCGGTACGCCGCAGCGCGTGGTCGCTCTCGGCGACAGCGCGCTGGATGCGGCGCTGTCGCTTGGCGTGCAACCGGTCGGCACTCTGGCCAGCCGTGGCGGCGATGACGTGCCGGACTATCTCAAGGCCAAGGCCGGCAAGATCACCCTGGTCGGCAGCGTGCGCGAGCCCAACCTGGAAGCCATCCTGCGCCTGCAGCCGGATCTGGTCCTGGCCTCGAGCGAACTGTCACGCGAGCTCTACGCCAAGCTGAGCCTGATGGCGCCAACCGTGGTGCCCAAGGGCAACAGCTTCCAGGACTGGCGCGAAACCTACACCACCTACGCCAAGGCGCTGGGCAAGGCTGCAGACGGCCAGCAGCGCATCGCCGAAATCGACGCGCGCAGCGCACAGCTGCGCCAGCGCCTGCCACAGGGGCAAGCGGTCAGCGTGGTGCGCTGGAACCCGCAGGGGCCGGTGATCATGTCCAGTCACCTGTTCGTCGGCCAGTTGCTCGATGACCTCGGCCTGCGCGCCAACGAACTGGCCGCTGCCCAGGCGCAGAAACCGCACAGCGACGTGCTCAGCCTGGAGAACCTGGCGCGCATCAACGCCGACTGGATCTTCCTCGCCACGCTCAACCCGGACGGCCGCAAGGCGCTGGAGGACGCGCGCAAGCAGCCGGCCTTCACCCGCCTGAAAGCCGTCGCCGATGATCACGTGGTGGCCGTCGACGGCCAGATCTGGAGCAGCAGCTCCGGCTACCTGGCCGCCCAGCAGGTTCTAGATGACGTGGAGAAGGCTCTTCTCGACTGATGCCCGCACGCCTTTCCGTTCCCCAGGCACTGGGCTACGCCGCACTGTGCCTGTCGCTGCTGTGCCTCGCCAGTCTGCTCCTGGGCGCGGGTGACATCGGCCTTCTGCCCAGCCTGCAGGCCTTGCTCGGCGGTAGCGACGACGATGCCCGCTTCATCGTCTTCGAGCTGCGCTGGGTGCGCACCGAACTGGCCGTACTGGTCGGTCTCGCCCTGGGTGCGGCCGGCGTGCTGCTGCAGGCGGTAACGCGCAACCCGCTGGCCGAACCCGGGCTGCTCGGGGTCAGTGCCGGCGCCTCGTTCGCGGTGGTGCTGGCGATCAACCTGGGCGCCTCGGCCGCCAGCCTGCATCTGGGCGTGGCAATGCTCGGCGCACTGATCGGCTGCGTATTGGTGCTGCTGGTCACGCGTATGCGCGGCGTCGGCGACGACCCGGTGCGACTGGTGCTGGCCGGCGCCGCCTTCTCCGGCATGCTCGGCGCGCTGAGCAGCCTGTTGCTGCTGTGGGATCAGCGCACCGCCGATGAGATGCGCTTCTGGGTCATCGGCGCCCTGGCCGGCCGCCCAATGGATACCCTCGACTGGAGCCTGCCAGGGCTGATCGGCGGGTTGTTCATGGCCCTGCTGGTGGTTCGCCCGCTGGCCGCACTGGCACTGGGCGAGCGCGTCGCCAGCGGCCTCGGTCATCACCCGCAGCTGACCCGCCTGGGCACTTTGCTAGCCGTGGCGATCCTGGTCGGTACCGCCACCGCGGCCGCCGGCCCCATCGCCTTCATCGGCCTGATCGTGCCCTACATCGCCCGCCGCCTGGTGGGCTCGGACATCCGCCGCACCCTCGGCCTGAGCATGCTGCTCGGCCCGTGCGTGCTGTTGTTGGCTGACGTCATCTCGCGCCTGCTGGTGCGCCCCTACGAACTGCCGGTGGGCGTGGTGACCGCCTTCGTCGGCGCGCCGATCCTGATCGCCGTGGTGCGCAACCACCGCCTGCCGACCTTGTGACATGAACCTACCTGCCCCACGCCCCTTGCTCGCCCCGGCCGGCCATCATCTGCTGCGTCTTGGCGCCTATAGCCTGCTGCTGCACCGACGCAGCGCGGTCGTAGCGCTGATCCTCAGCCTGCTGCTGATCGTTGTCGGCGGCTTGATACTGGCCGCCGGCGATGACGCCCTCACGCCATGGAAAGCGCTGCAGGCCGCCTTTGGCCAGGGCGAGGCGCTGCAGGTATTTTTAATTCAGGAGCTGCGCCTGCCCCGCCTGGCCGCCGGCCTGCTTAGTGGAGCCGCCCTGGGCGCCGCCGGCTGCCTGCTGCAGACCCTGGCGCGCAACCGCCTGGCCACGCCGGGAGTGATCGGTATCGACGACGGCGCCACTGCCTTCGCCGTCGCCTCAATCGTTGCCGTACCGACCAGCCTGGCGCCGTCTGTCCTGGCGCTGAGTGGCGCCGCCACAGCGGCTGTCCTGACCTTCGCCCTGGCCGCCGGCGGCGGCGCGCGCGGTTATCGCTTCATCGTCGTCGGCATCGCCGTTGGCGCACTGTTCGGTGCGCTGACCAATCTGATGCTGGCGCGCAGCGACATGGACGCCGCCAACGCCGCCTACCCCTGGACGGTCGGCAGCCTCAATGCGCGCCCGGCCGATTCGGTGCTACTGCTCGGCATCGGCCTGGCCGCAGGCCTGCCGCTGGCCAAACTGCTGGCAGGCGCCCTGAGCCTGATGCGCTTTTCCGACAGCGTCGCCATCGGCCTCGGCGTCCGTCTGCAACGCATGCGTCTGCTCACCCTGGCGCTGTGCGTGTGGCTCACCGCGCTGGCGGTCGCCGTCGTCGGGCCGGTCGGGCTGATTGCCCTGGCGGCACCGGAAATGGCGCGGCACCTGTGCAACCGCCACGGCGTGCCGGTATTCAACGCGGCATTGTCCGGGGCACTGATGATGATCCTTGCCGACTGGCTTGGCCGCACCCTGCTGGCGCCCATCGAGATCCCGGTCGGCATCATCGCCGCCGCGGTCGGCGGCCCCTACCTGCTGTGGATTCTGCTGCGCCAGGCCCCACGGAGTTCGACATGACCCTGCTTTCCTCCCTGCTCGGCGACACCCACCAGCCAGACGTGCGCCTGGAAGCACGCGACCTGAGCATGGGCTACGCCCACACGACGATCATCGACGACCTGAACCTGGTCATTCCCAGCGGCCAGGTCACCGCCATCGTCGGCCCCAACGGCTGCGGCAAGTCCACCCTGCTCGCCGGCCTGGCGCGTCTGCACAAACCCAGCGCCGGCCAGGTGCTGCTCGATGGCAAGGCCATCGGCAGCCTGCCCTCGCGAGAAGTGGCGCGCAGGCTTGCCCTGCTGCCGCAGGATGCCAGCGCGCCGGACGGGCTGACGGTCAGCGAACTGATCCGCTTCGGCCGCCAGCCGCACCAGAGCCTGCTGCGCCAGTGGAGCGAGGAGGATCAGGCCATCGTCGAGGCGGCCCTGGTCGCCGCCGACCTGGTGGAACTGGCTGATCGGCCGCTGGAATCGATGTCCGGCGGCCAGCGCCAGCGCGCCTGGATCGCCATGGCCATCGCTCAGGCAACGCCTCTGCTGTTACTCGACGAACCCACCTCGGCGCTGGACCTGGGCCACCAGATCGAAGTGTTCGAGCTGATCCGCCAGTTGGCGGCGGTCGGCAAGACCATCGTCATGGTGGTGCATGACCTGTCCAGCGCCTGCCGCTACGCCGATCATCTGATCGCCATGCATCAGGGAAAGATTGTTGCCAGCGGCCGCCCCGATGAGATCGTCACGTCGGAGCTGGTCGAGCGCTTATATGGCGTGCGCTGCACGCTGTTGCGCGATCCGCTGAGCGGCACGCCGGTAATCGCCGGGGTGAGCAAAATCTGACGCGCTTTGGCCAGAGCGCTTCGCTTGATGCCCGGCAATGGCCATATCTTAAAAACGTGTAAGAAATTGACTCTTCCCGGTTTTTCGGCCGGCCAATTGCAAGGCCAACTGAACGTTCAGATCACCATCGGCAGCGGTTGTACCGTAACCAACGGCTCAAGCGACGGCTCGGCCAACACCTTCGGTTCCATATCGTTCGGCGATTACAATGACCTCGCCAACCTGATCGACGGCCGCTCCTTCGGCAGCGCTGGTGGCAGCTCATTCGGCCTGCAATGCAGCGATGGTACTGACTACAGCATTGCCCTGAGCTCGGGGCAAAACGCCACTGGCTCTCAGCGTCGCATGGTCAACGCGGGTTCCTTCGTCAGTTACAACCTGTATCAGGACGCCGGCCGCACCCAACTCTGGGGCGACGGCGGTGCCACCGGCACGGCGCTCTCGGGCACAGGCAACGGCAGCGACCAAGAGGTAATCGTCTTCGGTCGGGTGCCACCACAGCCCACGCCAGCTCCAGGCACCTACAGCGACACCGTGCAGGTCACCATCACCTGGTAACTCCCTTCGCTCCGCTCAAGAGGATCCAAGGCTTACCAGGGAAGACACGTCATGCAGCGCCTGCTCGCCCTTTTTCTAGTGCTGGCTCCGCCCCTTCTGCACGCGGTCGACAAGACCGCCACCATCGGCCTGAACGTCGAGGTACTGCCCGCCTGCCAGGCAGGAAGCAGCAGTGGCTCGGGGCTCAGCTTCGGCACACTGGATTTTGGCACCCACGTCAGACTCGATAACCTGATCACCCGCGTAGGCCAGCCTGGAGCCGGCGCCCTGCGTGTCAACTGCCAGCAGAACATTCCCTACCGCGTGCTGATCAATGCCGGACACAGCGGCACTACCAACAACCGGCAGATGACCGGACCGGGTTCGGCCGTGCTCATCTACAACCTCTATACCAGCGCCGACTACACCACCATCTGGGACGACAGCACAGGCGTCAGCGCGGTAGGCAACGGCCAGGACCAGTGGCTGCCGGTTTACGCGCGCGTGCCGGCGCAGAGCGCTCCACCGCCCGGCAGCTACAGTGACACCCTGACCATCACGGTGAGTTGGTGATGCCGTGCCGAGTCCGATCACTTGGCATCTCCGGCCTGCTCTGCCTGACTACCTGGGTCATGCCCACCCTACCCGCCCACGGCGACACGGGCGTCAACGACCAGATCGTCAGCCAGAGCTTCCAGCTACGAGCCGAAATCGTACCGGGCTGCCTGCTGGGGACCGGCGGCAGCGACGCCACCACCTTCGGCAATATTTCGTTCGGCCAGATCAGCACCCTACCCGCGAATCTGGATACCGCCAGCACACCGGGCAACGGCTCCATCGTGCTGCAGTGCTCCCCCGGTACAGCCGTCACCCTGTCGCTCAACGCCGGCCTCAACGCCAGCAGCGTCGGGGGCGGGCGATACCTGGCACGCGGTGCCGAACGCCTGCGCTACCAGCTGTACCAGGACGCCGCGCGCAGCGTCATCTGGGGCAACGGCAGCAACGGCGGTACGCGCATGAGCATCAACTTTCCCGCCGGCGGCGCCACCCAGACCTTCACGGTCTACGCGCGCCTGTTCAGCGTCAGCCCGATGCCGTCGGCCGGCATCTACACCGACACCATCACCGTGACAGTGAGTTATTGACCCATGAGGACATCGACCCTCTTCGCCTGCTGCCTGGCTCTGCCCCTGAGCCTGGCGAGCCTGGCCTTGCAGGCCGCCAGCTCCATCCTGATATGGCCAATCAATCCTCTGATCGAGGCCGATCGTCAGAAATCAGCCGCGCTCTGGCTGGAAAACCGTGGCCAGGAGCCGGTGGACTTGCAGGTTCGGGTGCTGGCCTGGGAACAGGAGGGTTTCGAAGATCGTCTGACAGCGCAAAAGCAGGTGGTCGGCAGCCCACCCATGGCCACGCTGCAGCCGGGCAAGCGGCAACTGGTGCGGCTGGTCAACCTGGAGCCTCCGAGCGCCGGAACGCTACGCACCTATCGAGTGCTGGTCGACGAAATGCTGCCGCCGCAATCGCGCCCGTCACAGATGGGCGTGCAATTCCAGATGCGCTACTCGGTGCCGCTTTTCGTGGTGGGCCCTGGGGCCTACCTGGATGACGGTGCGCGAGAGACGCCCGGCCAGGGCCAGCCACTGGCCCCCGATTTACGCTACCGAGTCGTCGCTGACAGCGACGGTGCCTTCCTTTACCTGCGCAATATCGGCCCCGCCCCGGCCCGCCTGTCCCAGGTCGACTTGCTGCGCGACAGCGGCCGCCAGCCACTGGCCGAAGGTTTGCTCGGCTACGTGCTGCCAGACGCACAGATGCGCTGGCCGTTGCCAGCAGGTGTACGGGGTGGTCGCGTGCAGGCGCGGATCAACGAAAGCCGGCAAGCGCAGACGCTGGACTCTGAATAAGTCGCTGGCGTTGTGGCTACTGGCCGCCGTGCTGTCGGGCCAGCCGGCTCATGGCAATGATCAGGAGCAGTTCGCCCAGGCTCAACCGCTCTACCTGGAGTTGATTGTCAATGAACTGTCCAGTGGCAAGGTGGTGGAAGTGAGAGAGTACCAAGGCCGGCTCTTTGCCCAGCGCGACGACCTGCTTGCCGCTGGCGTGCGCCTGCCGGAGCAGACCAACCCCTGGATCGCCCTGGACAGCATCGACGCCCTCGAAAGCGAATACCGGCAGGACAACCAGCGCCTGCTGCTCACCCTGCCCAGCGAATGGTTGCCCCATCAGCGTTTCGGCCCCACCAGCCTGAACGAGCCCATGCAGGCGCAAAGTGCCTTCGGCGCGCTGTTCAATTACGACCTCTACTACAACCACACCGAGAACGCCGGCCACTACGCCAATACCTGGCTTGAACAGCGGGTGTTCGACGGTTTCGGCACGATCTCCAATACCGGCGTCTATCGTCACAGTTTCTCCGAGCCGGGCTATCGCGACGGCTACACCCGCTACGACACCACCTGGCGGTTCAACGACCAGCAGCGCATGCTCAGCTTCAGCGGTGGCGACCTGATCAGCGGGGCGCTGACCTGGAACAGCGCGGTGCGCATGGGCGGGCTGCAGGTGTCTCGCAACTTCTCGTTGCGCCCGGACCTGATCACCTATCCCCTGCCGCGCTTCGACGGCGACGCCGCGGTGCCCAGCACCGTGGACCTTTTCATCGACGACGCGCGCATTGGCCAGCAGGACCTGCGCCCCGGCCCCTTCACCCTGAATACGGTGCCCTATATCAGCAGTTCGGGCACGGCGACGCTAGTGACCACCGATGTGCTGGGACGCCAGGTGTCGACCACGGTCCCGTTCTACGTGACCGATACCCTGCTGCGCCAGGGGCTCTCGGACTTTTCCCTGTCGCTGGGCAAATTGCGCCAGAACTATGGTGAGGAAGACTTCGCCTACGGCAGCCTCGTGGGCAGCGGCAGCGCGCGCTACGGGCTGACCGACAGCCTGACCCTGGAAGGCCACGCCGAAGGTGGCGCGGGCCTGAAACAGGCCGGAGTCGGTACGACGCTGGGGCTCGGCCTGATGGGGACCGTGACCGGCTCGGTGAGCCAGAGCAGTGGTATCGGCAATGGCCAGCAATACAGCCTGGGCTACAGCTACTATGCGCGCCGCTTCGGCATCACCGCGCAGCGTATCCAGCGCACCTCGGGCTACGCCGACCTGAGCGTCGCCCAGGCGTTGGACAGCGACCTGACCGGCGGCCCGCTGAGCAAGATCCTCGACCAGTTGACCTTCAGCTTCAGCCCCGAAGATCTCGGCTCGTTCGGCGTGGGCTACTTCGCCAGCGAGGAGCACAGCGGGCGGCGCACGCGCCTGCTCAATCTGTCCTGGTCGCGCAGCCTGTGGGGCAATGCCAGCTTTTATCTGTCGTTCAATCGCCAGCTGGACGACGGCTCGCACGCCGTCCAGGCGCAACTGGTCATCCCGTTCGACCTCCGTTCGACCTTCACCACCGGCGTCGAACGCGACAGCAATGGCAACCAGCGCGTGCGCGCCAACTACAGCCGCAACGCCCCCAGCGACGGAGGCCTGGGTTGGAACCTGGGCTATGCCGGCGGCGAGAGCGAATATCGCCAGGCTGACCTGACCTGGCGCACCCAGCACGCCCAGGTGCAGGCCGGTGCCTACCAGAACGATGGAATCACCACCCACTGGGGCGGTGTCAGCGGCTCGCTGGTGGCCATGCAGGGACAGATGTTCGCCAGCAACCGCATCGACGACGCCTTCGTCCTGGTCAGTACCGAGGGTTACTCGGAGGTGCCGGTACGCTACGAGCATCAACTGCTCGGCCGCACCGATTCGGCTGGCTACCTGCTGGTGCCCTGGGTGCCGTCCTACTACCCCGGCCAATACGAAGTCGACCTGCTGGAGCTGCCTAGCAACCTGCAACTTGCCGAGACGCAGAAACGCATCGCCGTGCACCAGGGCAGCGGCGCTCTGCTCGCCTTCCCCATGGAGATGAGCCTGTCGGCCAGCATCCAGCTGGTCGACAGCCTGGGGCAACCGCTGCCACGCGGCACCCAGGTATTGCATAAACCCAGCGGCCAACGCACCTACATCGGCTGGGATGGCCAGTTGTATTTCGAAGACCTGTCTAGGGAGAACCAGCTCGAGGTGAGCCTGGCCGATGGTAGCCGCTGCAGCAGCCGCTTCTCGCTGGACGACAGCGCTGTGGAGATGGCGGTGATCGGCCCCCTCGCCTGCCTGCAACGGGAGGACCAGCCATGATCCGCTGGGTGGCCTTCGCCCTGTTGCTGTGTAGCGCCCTGGCCAGCACCACCGCGCATGCCTGCAACACCTACGGGGCCTCGGTCAACCTGGGCACCACCAACTCCCTGAGCCTGCGCACCAACCCACAATTCGCCGCGGCCGGGGCAGGCCTGTCCTGCCCTGGGGTACTTCAGTTGCTGACTGCTGCTTATGTCAGGGTCACTCTACAAAATGCCGGCAGCCTGGTTCTGCGGGACGGTCAGGGCAACCAGATTCCCTTTCAGGTTTATCAGGACTCCGGTTACAACCAGGCTCTGGTTGCAGGTCAGCCACAGCAGCTTGGGGCAATCAACCTTCTGGCCCTTGGCGGCAGCTCCAGCGCCATCGGCCTGTACTTCCGCACCAACCCAGGCCCGAACGTGCCGGCGGGCACCTACACTGCGACCGTTACTCTGCGTTGGGATTGGGCGATTTGCACCATCGGACTCATCAATCTCTGCAACTGGAGCCGCAGCCCCGGAGTGACGCAGAGTTGCCCGCTGCTGATCTGTGGCGCTCCCACCAATTGGGGCACCGGCTCGCTCGCGACCCTGACCATCACACTGGTGGTCAGCAAAGCCTGCCGCATCGACACGTTGCCCAACGTGGACTTCGGCGCCCAGGCGCTGATCAGCCAGTTCAGCACCCAGCAGCGCACCTTCGCCGTCACCTGCACCGCCACCGAGGGCTACACGCTGACCTTCGACAATGGCCAGAACTATCAGGCGCCTTGGCGACGATTGCGCAGCGGCAGCAATTACATCCGCTATAACCTCTACCACAACGCCAGCAGCCTGATCTGGAACCCCGCCTCGCCACTTACGGCCAGCGGCACGGGCAACTCGCAGACTTTCACCTACCAGGCGATTCTCGACCCTGGACAGCCCAATGCCCCGGTGGGGGTGTACACGGACAACGTTCTGCTGATCATCAACTATTGAAGCGTCACCAGTAGACCACCAGCGTCGAGCCGTCCTTCTCGATGGACTTCACGGGCAGCGAGGCCGTCTGACCGTCCTGGCTCAACGCCAGGGCACGTCCCTGGTCATCGCGCACCTGATAGGCCGAGTGCTCGCAGCTATGGCCGCTCAGATATACGCTCGCCGCATCGCTTCGAGCGACGATCTCGCAGCGTTTGAGAATGGTCAGGCTGATATGCAGCTGCCCGCTGATCTGTTCAGCGAGTGAGGGATTGGCAGCCGCGCACAGCACGCCCGCCAGGCAGTAGGCAAGAATTCGAGTAAACGGCATAACAAGGGGTCTACGGTGAAGATGGCCTGCTGAGGTTGAAGGTCAATATCCATCCGTAGACGCGGTCACCGGTTCGACTGGGACCGCAGGTGTCAAGAATACGGTGATATCACATTGAAATCACCTCTGTTCCGACGAACGCGATTCACCCCAGAGTTTGCGCGACGAAACGCCTGGCCGGCGCCACGATCTGCTCCTGCGCGGTCACCAGCGGCAGGTCGCGGGCGCCATCTTCGGTATGCCCGACCAGGGCGTAAAGCGTGGCCGTCGCCAATTCCAGCGCTTGCGGTAGCGCCTGGCCAGCCAGCAGCCGACCGAGCAGCGTAGCCGAGAACACATCGCCCATGCCGTTGGGCAAGGGGTGCAGCGCCAGGCGCGGCGTGGTCACCAGCCAGGCGCCCTCTCCGTTTACCGCCAGCGTACCCAGTTCGCTGTCAGCGATGTCCGGCGTCGCCAGGCTGGTCACGATCACCACGTCCGGCCCGCGACCCCGCAACTGCCTGGCGATCTTCACCGCCTCCTGCAGATTGGCCGGTTTCGAGCCGGTGAGCAGTTCGAACTCGAACTGGTTGGGCGTAATGATGTTGGCGAAGGGAATCGCCTGGTCACGCAGGAAATCGGGAATCGCCGGATTGACGAACACGCCGCGCCCGACGTCGCCCATCACCGGGTCGCACAGGTAACGCACTGCCGGGTTGTGCTGGCGAATCTCGCCCACCGCCTCGAGAATCACCCGCCCTGTATCGGCATCGCCCAGGTAACCGGAAAGCACGGCCGACAGCCGCGGCAGCACGCCACGCTCACGCAGCCCGAGCAACACTTCGCGCACGTGCTCGGCGCCGAACACCTGGCCGCGGAACTGGCCATAGCCGGTGTGGTTGGAGAATTGCACGGTGTGAATCGGCAGCACCTCGAAGCCGAGGCGCTGCAAGGGAAATACCGCGGCGGCGTTGCCGACGTGGCCCCAGGCGACATGCGACTGAATGGACAGGACGAGGGGCGGAAGCGTGGCGCTCATTGCGGTCTCTGGCTGCTGGACGGGTAAGGCATGGATTATTCGCCAAGCCGTACGAACCTGTCACGCCCGCGCCAGACGACTCGCCGGGCACGTCTGAGCGATTTGCGCGGCCAGCCTCGCAGGTATCAGCCGAACGAAGCCGCAATCAGCTTGCCTGAATGATGATGAACCGTTGCCGCCATTCTTGCGCTTCAACGACTCGATGGCGCACTGCGAAACACTCCTGCCCATTTGCCAGAGGACCTCCCATGACCCTTTCGGTCGTTCGACGTATCGCCGCCATCATCCTCGTACTTCTGGCCGCTCCCTTCGCTGCAACGGCTGCCGACAAGCCCAGGATTCTGGGTTGGGTGGAAGAAGGCCTACTGCTGCCCGAACGGGTATCAGTGAAGATGAAGCTGGATACCGGCGCCCTCACCTCGTCCATGGACGCCAGGGAACTCGAACGTTTCGAGCGCGATGGCGAAAAGTGGGTGCGTTTCAAGGTCCAGCTCAAGGACAGCGACACCGGCAAGTCGGTGAATATTCCCTTCGAACGTCAGGTCGAGCGCAATATCAAGGTGCGCGGGGCCGGCGGCGCCGAGCGACGCCCCGTGGTGTCGATGCAGATGTGCATTGGCGATCAGGTCTACGACGAGCAGTTCTCGCTCAACGACCGCGACAAGATGATCTACCCCGTGCTGATCGGGCGCCGCACCCTGGAGCATCTGGGCGCGGTGGATGCGTCGCAGACCTTTACCCTAGAACCACGGTGCGCCAAGCGGCCGGCAAAAAACTGAACGCGCGGCCTGCCGGCACGCCAGGCGCACCGGAGCCCGGGGCTGAGACGTAAAAGCCCGGCCTGGCCGACCGTCACGCCTCGGCCGTCTACGCCCGCTCGACCCGATTGCGCCCCGCCGTTTTGCCCCGGTACAGCGCCGCATCAGCGCGCTGCAAGGCCTCGTCGAACGCTTGCGCAGCGTTGAAACGATCCGATACGCCGATGGTTGCCGTGCAGCGGATCACGTGCCCCTGGCCGACACCGGGCACCTCGCTCTGCTCGATCGCGGCGCGCATGCGCTCCGCCAGCTGCATGACGCCAGCCTCGTCCGTCTCCAGCGCGATGACCACGAACTCCTCTCCGCCCAGGCGACAGATCAGATCGCCCTGGCGGGCGGTGCAGGTGAGCACGCCGGCGATATGACACAGAACCAGGTCGCCGACCTTGTGGCCGTGGCTGTCGTTGATCTGCTTGAAGTGATCGATATCGATGATCAGCAGGTACGCCGGGCCGGTCATGCGCAGGCGAAATTGTGCGTCCAGGGCGTCCAGCAGCCCACGCCGGTTGAGCAAGCGGGTCAGCGGGTCGTGAGCCGCCAGGCGGCGCAGTTCATCGGTCAGCCGGCGCAGCACCAGCCAGACCGCACAGGGTGGCAACACGGTCGCCAGGAACGACATGTAGATATAGAAGACCTTCTGGAAGCCGCTGTTCATGTCCAGCGCCGCCATTCCGCCGTTGACGATCATCGCGAACTTAACGGCATTGAGCACGCTGACCCCACCGATCAGCACCGCGAACACCACCATCTCGACACGCAGGTCCCTGGCAAAGCTTCGTCTTCCGTAGAGAACGGCTGCCGTCATGGCCAGAAAGAGCAACGCGCAGAGGCCGGCCAGCAGCGCATGGCGTGCTGCGGAACCGAGCAGCCACTGCACCAGAACCTGTACCAGGCTATAGACGACCAGCAGCATGAGCAGCGGGCGCAACACCGGGGTCGGGCGATCAAAAAAGCGCATCGCACCCAGAACGTAAGCGACAGGAGCGCCAAGCGTCAGCGTATGGTTGACCAGGCTCATCGGCCCCCAGTCCGGTGGGCCGTCGAGCAACTGCAGGATATAGGCGAGCCCGAGCAGAAGGTTGCCCAGCGCAAAGACTTCCATGCCCATTGTCTTGCCGTTCAGCCGCCTGCTGATCAGCAGGAACATCACGGAAAAGCACAGCAGGTGCACGCAAAGCATGCCGAGGATGACGGTAGTGACCATGGACTCGCGCAAAGTGAGAGGTAGCAACAGGCCGATGGATCGGCGCCCATATCGCGCCCTCACTTCCCTCAGCATTCCAGAATGTATTCTGGCTTGGCTATTCAAGCCTGTGAATCGTGGCGCATAGCGTCAGCCAAGGCAATCTGCCTTCCAGTCGTTCACGGAGTACCCGACGTTGGGTCAGGTTTGTCCTGCCCGCCAGTCGGCATCGTCAGCCCACAGTGCAGTTTGTCGGGCCAGGGCCACATGACGACAAATTCGGCCCATCATCGCTGCTTGCCCGGTTCGCTGCTGTTCTGCTTTCGGTTTCGGCTGCGCGAGTGTCAGGGCTTCACTCACAGCTCAATCGAGTACAAGGAGGTTCCATGTCGAGCAAGGCTCTTCAGATTTTGCCACTGCTTACCGGCCTGATTCTCGCCGGTTGCGTCGGTAGCCCCATGGAGCGGGCCATCCCCAACATCCCCGGTCTGATGGCGAAGAACTCCTGGCCCGGCAAGCCAGCCTCGGAGGCCATCGCCCAGTATGGTGACCCGCACGTCATCAAGGACCTCGGCGACGGCCGCCAGCAATACCTGTGGTTCGATAACTGGAATCGGAGCTGGGAAGAACTTTCGGCCAGTTACGTCACCCCCGGCCCAGGCGGCTGGTACCGCTACAACGAATATTCGACGCGCACCCGCCATTACAGCTGCTCGGTGATGATGGACATCGACCAGAACAAGATCGTCCAGCGCTTCGACTATCACGACAATATTCGCGGTGCCTGCAGCAACTATTTCAGCCTGTGAGCGCGGCCTGGCGCTCATAAAAGAACGCCGAGCCGGTCAGGCCGGCTCGGCGTCAACGCAAACCCGTTGGCGCAGGTTCATTACGACGTTCCACGGTGGGCAGCAGCGACACAAAAAGAGCCACCAGGTGGATCGATTCAGAAGGCTGGCAACACCGCACCTTCGTAACGTTTCTCGATGAATGCCTTCACCTGCGGACCGGTCAGGGCAGCAGACAGCTTCTTGATCGCCTCGCTGTCCTGATTATCCGGGCGGGCCACCAGGTAATTGACGTAAGGCGAGTCACTGCCTTCGATCGCCAGCGCATCGCGCTTGGGATTGAGCTTGGCTTCCAGCGCGTAGTTGGTGTTGATCAGGGCCAGATCGACCTGATTCAGCACGCGCGGCACGGTGGCTGCCTCCAGCTCGCGGAACTTGAAGTTGCGCGGGTTATCGACGATGTCACGCGGCAGCGATTGCGCGCTGTTGGGGTCCTTGAGGCTCAGCAAACCGGCTTTCTGCAACAGCAGCAGGGCACGGCCAGTGGTGCTGACATCGTTGGGAATGGCGATGGTGGCACCATTCGGCAGTTCATCGAGCGACTTGTACTTGGTCGAGTACGCGCCGAAGGGTTCGACGTGTACGCCCTGCACGATCACCAGCTCGGTACCGCGCTGGGCGTTGAAGCTGTCCAGGTAGGGTTTGGTCTGGAAGTAGTTGGCATCCAGGTTCTTCTGGCTGACCTGCAGGTTGGGTTGTACGTAGTCGGTAAAGACCTTGATCTCCAGATCCACGCCCTGCTTGGCCAGCTCGGGCTTGATCAGTTCGAGGATTTCAGCGTGCGGTACCGGCGTGGCGGCTACGCTCAGTTTCTCGCCGGCGTGGGCCAGGGATGCAGTCAGGGCAGCGGTCAGGGCAGTCAACAACAGGGTCTTTTTCATGATGTCCTTGTTCTCGGTTCATGGCGCCGGCTGGATCGACAGGCCGGCGCGCTTGGCAGATGCCCAACGGATATGGCGGGCTGAGCGCGACAGTATGAAGAAATATTTATTCCACAAAATACTTATTAGTTATTTTCTTATATCCGAAATCAAAATCTGTTTTCGCTTGTGAGCCATCCTCTCTGCGACCTAGAGTAGATGGCCTTCTCTCTCAGGAGGCTCCATGCTTACCGCCGCCCTCGCCCGTTTCCCTCGCCTGCCGCTGATTCCCCAAGCCACCGCTCTGCAACATCTGCCGCGATTGTCCCAGCATCTGGGCAGGGAGGTCTGGATCAAGCGCGACGACCTCACGCCGCTGGCGCTGGGTGGCAACAAGGCGCGCAAGCTGGAATACCTCGCCGCCGATGCGCAGGCCAAGGGCGCCGACGTACTGGTCACCGCCGGCGCTATCCAGTCCAACCATGTGCGCCAGACTGCGGCCGTAGCCGCGCAACTGGGCCTCGGCTGCCTGGCCCTGCTGGAAAATCCCATCGACAGCCACAGCGCCGACTATCTGCAGAACGGCAACCGCCTGCTGCTGGATCTGTTCGGCGCCGAAGTGGAAAACGTCGCCAACCTGGATGATGCCGACCAGTTACTGGAGGCCGCCTGCCAACGGCTGCGCGCTGCCGGACGACGACCGTACCCAGTGCCCATAGGAGGTTCCAATGCCCTGGGCGCGCTCGGCTATGTGCGCGGTGGGCTTGAGCTGGCCGAACAGATCGCCGCCAGCGGCCAGGATTTCGCCGCCGTGGTGCTGGCCTCCGGCAGCGCCGGCACCCACGCCGGGCTGGCCCTGGCGCTGGAGGCGGCACGCCCGGGCACGCGCGTGATCGGCGTCACCGTTTCGCGCAGCGAGGCGGCACAAAAGCCCAAGGTCGAAGGTCTACTGCAGCGCACGGCTGAACTGCTGGGTGTGGACGTGCCACACGGATTGAACCTGGAGCTGTGGGACGCCTATTTCGCGCCACGCTACGGCGAAGCCAATGCTGGTGCTCTGCAGGCCATCCGCCTGCTGGCCAGCCTGGAAGCGATACTGCTCGACCCGGTCTACACTGGCAAAGCGTTCGCCGGATTGCTCGACGGGCTCGAACGAGGCGCCTTCCCCGGCAATGGTCCGTTGCTGTTCCTGCATACGGGTGGCTCACCTGCCCTGTTCGCCTACAAGAAAAAAGAATAAATGAGTAACTTTTAATTATTTAACGGCATAAAAATTTCCGCCTAGAGTGGCGCAATCTTCTTCCTGCACGAGGTCACCATGAACGTCTCAACCCTGCGTCGCCATTTCCTTTTCGGCAGCCTGGCCCTGGTGCTCGGTGCCAGCCTCAGCGCGCCGAGCTTCGCCGCGGACCTGCTCGATGACATAAAGGCCCGTGGCGCCATCAAGGTCGGCCTGGAGGGCACTTACCCGCCCTTCAACTACCAGGACGCCAACGGCAAGCTGACCGGCTTCGAGGTGGAACTGGCCGAAGCGCTGGCCAAGGAAATGGGGGTCAAGGCCGAGTTCCAGCCGACCAAGTGGGACGGCATCCTCGCCGCGCTGGAATCCAAGCGCCTGGACGTGGTGATCAACCAGGTGACCATCTCCGACGAGCGCAAGCAGAAATACGATTTCTCCACCCCTTACACCGTCTCCGGCATCCAGGCGCTGACCCGCAAGGCCGATGGCGACAGCATCAAGAGCGCGCAGGATCTGGCCGGCAAGAAAGTCGGCGTGGGCCTGGGCACCAACTACGAGCAGTGGTTGAAGGAAAACGTGCCGCAGGCCGACATCCGCACCTACGACGACGATCCGACCAAGTTCCAGGACCTCAATGTCGGCCGCATCGACGTAATCCTGGTGGATCGCCTGGCCGCCTTCGAGATGGTCGAGAAAACCGGTGGTCGCCTGGCCGTGGCCGGCGATGCCTTCTCTCGCCTGGAAGCCGGTATCGCCCTGCGCAAGGGCAACCCCGAACTGCTCGCCGCCATCGACGAGGCCCTGGCCAAGCTGAGCGCCGACGGCACCCTCAAGCAACTGTCCGAGAAATGGTTCAAGGCTGACGTCACCCGATGATCGAATCCGCCCTGCAGCTGGCTCTGGAGTCCGCGCCCTTTCTGCTCAAGGGCGCCTATTTCACGGTCATACTCAGCCTGGGCGGCATGTTCTTCGGCCTGCTGCTGGGCTTCGCCCTCGCTATCGGACGCCTGTACGGACCAGCGCCGCTGCGCTGGCTTACACGGTTGTACGTGTCCTTCTTCCGCGGCACACCACTGCTGGTGCAGCTGTTTCTGATCTACTACGGCCTGCCGCAACTGGGTATCCAGCTCGACCCGCTACCGGCCGCGCTGATCGGCTTCTCGCTGAACATGGCCGCCTACACCTCGGAGATTCTCCGCGCCGCGATCGCTTCCATCGACCGTGGCCAGTGGGAAGCCGCTGCCAGCATTGGCATGAGCAAGGCGCAGACGCTGTACCGGGCCATCCTGCCGCAGGCGGCGCGCACCGCCTTGCCGCCGTTGGGCAACAGTTTCATTTCGCTGGTCAAGGACACCGCTCTGGCCGCCACTATCCAGGTGCCGGAGCTGTTCCGTCAGGCGCAGTTGATCACCGCGCGCACCTTCGAGATCTTCACCATGTACCTGGCAGCCGCGCTGATCTACTGGGCGCTGGCCAGCATCCTTGCGCACTTCCAGGCGCGCCTGGAGGCCAGGGTCAACCGGCACGAGCAGGACGACTGATGATATCCGTGCGCAATTTGCGAAAAGCCTTCGGCACCAACGAGGTACTCAAGGGCATCGACCTGGACGTCGCCGCCGGCGAAGTCGTCGCTATCATCGGTCCCAGTGGCTCGGGCAAGACCACCCTGCTGCGCTGCCTCAACCTGCTGGAAGAGCCCAGCAGCGGGCAGATCACAGTGGGCGATATCCATATCGATGCGGATAAGCCGCTCAAGGGTCAGCAGAAACTGATCCGCCAACTGCGCCAGCAGGCCGGCTTCGTGTTTCAGAACTTCAACCTCTTCCCCCATCGCACGGCGCTGGAAAATGTCATCGAAGGCCCGGTGCAGGTGAAGAAGGAGCCGCGTGACGAGGCACTCGCTCATGCCGGCGCGCTGTTCGCCAAGGTGGGCCTCAGCGGCAAAGAGGACGCCTACCCCAAGCGTCTCTCCGGCGGCCAGCAGCAGCGCGTGGCCATCGCCCGCGCCCTGGCCATGCGCCCTCAAGTGATGCTCTTCGACGAACCCACCTCGGCTCTCGACCCTGAGCTGGTAGGCGAAGTGCTGACCACCATCCGTGATCTGGCCGAGGAAAAGCGCACCATGGTCATCGTTACCCACGAAATGGCCTTCGCCCGTGATGTGGCGGATCGGGCGATCTTCATCGACCAGGGGCACATCATCGAACAGGGTCCGGCCAAGGTCCTGCTCACCGCGCCGCAGCACGAACGCACGCGACAGTTTCTCAGCAAGTTTTTGCTCGGCCAGGCGCTGTAGCCAATCGCGAGCATGCAGGAGGCTTCAGCGCCGAGCGCCTGTCGCGGTTACCACTGCGGGGATGCAGGAGGTAGAGCGAAGCAGGATGCCCGAGCCGAAAACCCCTTCCCGGATAGCGCTTACGACCGCTAGGCGCATTGGGTGAGGCAGATGCAGAGCAGGTCGCTCTATGCCAGCTGCCCAGGCCATGGAGACGACAGGCGCGATCTCACTCGAACAACTGCACCAGACCGTCATCGAAACGCGACACCGCGACCAGCAAAGCCTGGATCGAGGCGACGACGATGTTCGCGTGGCTGCCAGCACCGAAGCGCGAGCCGGCCACACCCGGCCAGGCCACCTCGACCAGTGCCAGAGCATTGGCGGAGGCACCGCCGCCCAAGCTGCGCTCCTCGTAGCTGTCGACGCGGATGGGCAGACCGAGCGCAGAGACGGCGGCGTCGATAGAACCGTTACCGATGCCCTGCAACTGCCGTCGGCGGCCGTTGGGCAGCTCGATCTCCAGCATCACACCCTGGCCGGCATCGTCCTCGAACAGCTGGTGACCGAGATAGACCAGTTCGCCACCGGGGCGCGCGGGCGCCAGGTAGTGGCGCTGGAACATTGCCCAGAGCTCGGTGCTGGTCAGTTCGGTTTCGCTGCTGTCAGCCACTTTCTGCACGATGGCGCTGAACTCGACCTGCATCCGCCGCGGCATCGACACGCCGTGGTCGCGCTGCAGCAGGTAGGCGATGCCGCCTTTGCCCGACTGGCTGTTGACCCGCACGATACTGTCGTAGGTGCGACCCAGGTCTTGCGGGTCGATTGGCAGGTAAGGCACCTCCCAGAACCCCTCCGGGTCCTGCGCCGCGAACCCTTTGGCGATGGCATCTTGATGCGAGCCGGAAAAGGCGGTGAACACCAGATCGCCGACGTAGGGATGGCGCGGGTGGATCGGCAGCCCGGTGCACATCTCGGCTACCCGAGCCACGCCAGCAATATCGGAAAAATCCAGGCGCGGATCGACGCCCTGGGTATAGAGATTCAGTGCGAGGGTGACCAAGTCGAGGTTGCCGCTGCGCTCACCATTGCCGAACAGGCAGCCCTCCACCCGCTGGGCGCCGGCCAGCAGCGCCTGCTCGGCACAGGCCACACCGGTGCCGCGGTCGTTGTGCGGATGAACCGAGAGCACCACATGCTCACGGCGCTCCAGGCGCTCGTGCATCCATTCGATCTGGTCGGCAAAGACATTGGGCGTCGCCACTTCCACCGTGGTCGGCAGGTTGATGATGATCGGCCGGCCGGGGCCGGCGTCCCAGGTGCGAATGGCGGCGTTGCACATGCGCAGCGACACCTCCAGCTCGGCCATGCAGAAGGTCTCCGGGGAGTACTGCAGCACCCACTCCGTCTGCGGGTGCGCCGCCACTTTTTCCTTGAGCAATTGCACGTGGCGCACCACCAGCTGCTCCACTTCGTCCACCGACAGGCCGAACACCACCCGCCGCCACACCGGTGCGATGGCGTTGTACAGGTGCACGATCACCCGCCGTGCGCCGGCCACGGCTCGTAAGGTCTCCTCGATCAGGTCCTCTCGCAGCTGGGTCATGA
Organism: Pseudomonas sp. UBA7530; assembly: GCF_002479365.1. Lineage (NCBI taxonomy): Bacteria > Pseudomonadati > Pseudomonadota > Gammaproteobacteria > Pseudomonadales > Pseudomonadaceae > Pseudomonas > Pseudomonas sp. UBA7530. Next base: position 54,338 of record NZ_DLMS01000005.1, on the reverse strand, counting down.
CCATCGGCGTGACGTCACCGGGAATACCACCCTCATCGATGAGTTGGCGGATGATCTCGAAGTCGGTGCGCGAGGCGGCCGGGAAACCGACCTCGATTTCCTTGAAACCGAGGCGCACCAACTCGCCGAACAGGCGCAACTTGCGCTCTCGGTTCATTGGCTCGAACAGCGCCTGGTTACCATCACGCAGGTCGGTGGACAGCCACACCGGGGCCTGGGTGATCTGACGCGAAGGCCAGCGGCGATTGGGCAGGTCGATGGAAGGGAAAGCACGGTACTTGGTTTGCGGATTGCGCAGCATGGGGCGAACCTCGAACGGGAGAGCGGACAATGCCGATCTCCCCTGCCCGCTCTGGCGGGCTGTTCAAGGCCGGGATCTGGGGGAGATCGCAAGTCGGCGCCACACATGCGGCGACAGACCCCGGCCGAAGCTCAGGACGAGTAGCGGTAGCAAGGGCAGCAGAAGGTTCATGGCGCAGTTCCGGTCAGACAGGTGCCCAGCATGGGCAGCCAGAAAACTGGCCACGCACGACAAATGGTCCGTCGTTGTCGCCAAATGGTCACTACCGCAGCTAAGCTGGCCAACCGCACATCTGGATACGCCCATGGTCGACCACAGCCACCTGCCTTATGAATCTCTGGCAATGCCGGTCACCGGCGTCTCGGTCGATTACCCCAGCGGTCATCAGGTGCCCGCCCACAGCCACCCGCGCGCGCAATTGATCTACGCCATTTCCGGAGTGCTGGTGGTGGAGACACCGGCCGGCCGCTGGGTCATACCGCCCACCCGTGGCGTGTGGGTGCAGGCAGGCGTCGAACACGCGCTGCGCATACGCGGCGCGGCACGCATGCGCAGTCTGTTCGTCAACCCCGACGCCATCGAGGGGCTGCCCGCGGACAACTGCGTGATCGATGTATCGCCACTGCTACGCGAACTCATCCTGGCGGCCACCGAGGTGCCGGCGCAGTACAGTGCGGAAAGCCGGGACGGCCGCCTGATGCGTTTTCTCCTGGACGAACTGCGTAGCCTGCCGGTGCTGCCCTTCCACCTGCCCTGGCCGGATGACGAACGCATCGCCCGGGTCTGCCAGGCCTTGGCGCAAAACCCGGCGCGGACCGACGGCGCCGAGCATTGGGCAGATAGCCTGGCCATGAGTCCGAAAACCTTTCACCGACGTTTTCTCAGCAGCACCGGCATCACCTTCGGCCGCTGGCGCCAACAGGCTCGCCTGCTGCTCTCGCTGGAAGCCCTGGCCGAAGGCCAGCCAGTGCTACAAGTTGCCCTGCAGCATGGCTACGAAAGCCAGAGCGCCTTCGCCGCAGCGTTCCGAAGGCAGTTCGGCATTGCGCCTTCAAGCTTTTATAAATGAGCTGGGCGATTGTACGGCCGATAGCGATAAGCGTTAGAGGCTGTTTTCGGTCAAGAGCAGTCATTGGATATCTACAAATTTAGAGGGCGCTCGACGTAAGCGTTTTTGTTCGTACATCTGTAGACAACCGAAGCACCCTGCCTATGTCGCGCGCTAAAGCCCGCAGAGGCTCAGGTGCCTGCTGGCAGGCATCGGTAAGTGTCATAGGACCAGAGGCCAGCGAAAAGGCGGCCGTAACTCCATGAGGGTAGAGGTCGGTGAAACCCTCTCCCAACGTACCCGCCAGCACGATCACCGGCACTTGATGCTGGCGTGCCACGCGCGTCACGCCCAAAGTGGTTTTGCCTCGTAAGGTCTGGACGTCGCAACGTCCTTCCCCGGTAATCACCAAGTCCGCATCTTGTATATGCCGTGCGAGTTCAGCCAGCTCAGCGACGATTTCGATACCAGGGCGAAACTCTGCCTTGAGAAACGTACGGGTAGCGAACCCCATGCCACCGGCAGCACCACTGCCTGGGTAGTCACGATGATCGCTCTCGAACAAAGCTTGGCAACAGTCTGCAAAGTGATCCAGCGCGCGATCCAGCCTGGCGACCTCAGCACGAGTCGCTCCCTTTTGCTGGGCAAACGTGCACGACGCCCCATTGGGGCCACAGAGCGGGCTATCGACGTCGACCATCACCTCGAAACGCACGTCTGAAAGACGGGGATCCAGGCTACTCAGGTCGATTCGGTTCAATGCCGCCAAGACTTGCCCTCCCGGCGGTAGTGGCCACTGTTCTGAGTCCAGAAAGCGTGCACCGAGCGCCTCCAGCATGCCAGAACCTGCATCATTGGCCGCGCTGCCGCCTAGGGTGAGTACGATACGTCGGGCCCCAATATCCAGAGCCTCAAGGATCAGCTCGCCAGTGCCGCGACTGGTACTCAGACAGGCATTTCGCTGTGCAACAGGTACCAATTGCAGGCCACTGGCCTCGGCCATCTCAATGATGGCGGTATCCGATCCTGGGAGCCAAGCCCAGCTCGCGTCGACGATGTCGCCAAGGGGGCCAGTTACCAGGCTGCTACACCGTTCGCCTCTCACTACGGCCAGAATGGTGTCCAGTGTACCTTCGCCGCCATCGGCCATTGGGCACTTGATCAGTTCCGCTTCGGGGAAAACCTCCTTCAAGCCCGCCTCAATCGCATCGGCAACCTCGGTTGCACTGAGGCTGTCTTTGAACGAATCAGGTGCGATGACGATTTTCATGCGCTTCTCCAACCTCAGCGAGCCTCCGTGCTCGTCTGAGCCTCCTGGCGTTACTTGCTAGTACGAACGTTGCTGGTCGCCAATTACGAAGGGAAGAACGGAAAGAACAGCAGTAACAGAGGAATCGCAATCGCACCTGCCACCAGGATCAACGGCAAGCCGCACTTCATGTAATCGGCAAACTTATAACCTCCAGCCGACAGCACCATGAGGTTCGCTGGCATGCCGATTGGGGTGGCATAGGCACAGGAACCGCCGATCACGATCGCCATCAGCACAGCGCGCGGATCTGCACCCAAATTCGCCGCGATCGACATGCCAATCGGCACCAACAGCGCGGTGGTGGCGGTATTGGACATGAAATTGGTGAGCGCACAGGAGATGAAGAAGATCACAACCAGCAACAGTACCGGAGACGGCTCTGCACCGAGCAGCGCCATGATTGTAGACGCGACTGTCGCACCGGCCCCGGTCTGCTCCAGCGCGCTGGCAAGAGCCAGGGTGCCGCCGAAGATGAAAATAGTTTGCGTGTCGATGGATTGGTAAGCCTGCTTCTCGGTCAGCACACCGACCAGCACCAAAAACGCTGCACCAACGCAGGCGGTGATATGCAGCGGTACACCTATAACACTCTCAAATACCATACCGAGAATGGTCGCGATCATTACCATCAACGAGGTGATTTGCTTCCATTTCGGCACTGAACTGAAATCATGAGTCGCCTCGCTTACATCGGTTACGGTTTTCGAGGAACCGGCCGGCAACAGGCGATGGCCGAAGAAGGCGAAGTAGATAATGCCGCCTGCCAACAGCGGTAGACCAACCTTGGCGTATTCGAAGAAACTGAATTCCAAACCGACGTTCTGCAAGGCGCTCTGCGCAATCAGGTTTCCTGGTGCACCTATAAGGGAGAGATTGCCACCCATCGCTGCCGCGAATACCAGGGGCATCAGCAACCGCGAGCGAGAGAACCCGGATTTCGCGGCAATGCCGATGACCACCGGAATCAGAATGGCTGCGGTGCCGGTATTGGATAGCACACCAGAGAGCAAACCGACGATGACCATGATCGCTACGATCAGTTGCCGCTCGGTCTTGGCGAAACGTGTCACCAAGCCTCCAATGCGGTTCGCCATGCCCGTCTCGAACAAGGCGCCGCCGACGATGAACATGCCGACGAAAAGGATCACGTTGGTGTTGATGAAGCCGTTGAATGCGGTCTTCGGATCGAGCACACCAGTCAATACCAGTGCGAGGCAGACGATGACGGCTGTCAATGCCAGAGGAATTCGCTCCCAGACGAACATTACGGTCGCGAATAGCAGTAGAAGCAGAGTTATTTCGATGGGGCTCATTCGGTTTCCCTCCTCTTGCGAGGAGGCTCCTTATGCTTATTTTTGTAATGGATGCCTGCTGGGGCATCTAAGCGCCATGCAAGGCAGTGAATCAGCAGTAACGGCTGCGGTGCCGGCCGTGGGTCGGCACTCGGCACACGCTATCTAGCGCGCGATAACCTCAAGCACCGCGTCAGTAACCTGTCGAGTCGTGGCCGTGCCACCCAGATCGGGTGTATGCAGGCCGCTGGCAGTGACAACTTCGATGGAGCGCATTAGATGCTCGCCGGCTTTTCTCTCGCCGAGATGTTCAAGCATCATCGCCGCGGTCCAGAAGGTCGCGATGGGGTTGGCTATGCCCTTTCCGGTGATATCGAAGGCTGAGCCGTGAATTGGCTCGAACATAGATGGGAAGCTGCGATCGGGATTCAGGTTGGCTGTCGGTGCGATTCCCAGACTGCCTGACAGAGCCGCAGCCAGATCCGAAAGAATGTCGGCATGCAGGTTGGTAGCGACGATGACATCGAGTTTTTCGGGTTTGAGCACCATGGTGGTGGTCACCGCGTCGACCAATTCGCGGTTGGTTTGCACATCCGGATAGTCCCTGGCCACTTCGGCGAACACTTCGTCCCATAGCACCATGCCATGGCGTTGGGCATTGGATTTGGTCACCAGGGTCAGATGCTTAGCAGGCCGGCTGCGCGCCAGCTCGAAGGCGAAGCGGTGGATACGTTCTACACCTACGCGAGTGAAGGTGGAAACCTCGGTGGCGACTTCGATGGGTAGACCCTGGTGCACTCGGCCGCCGCTGCCCGAATACTCGCCTTCGGAGTTTTCGCGCACGATCACCCAGTCGATGGCCTGACCATTGCTTAGCGGGCTTTTTACCCCCGGTAGCACGCGGGCCGGGCGCACATTAGCGTATTGATCGAAGCCTTGGCAGATCGGCAGGCGCAGGCCCCAGAGGGAGATGTGGTCGGCGACTTTCAAACTACCGACGGCGCCGAAGAAAATTGCATCAGCCTTTTTAATCTCGGCCAGTCCACCGTCCGGGATGTAATGGCCGTGCTTGAGGTAATACTCCGAGTCCCAGGGGTAATGGGTGACATCGAAACTGAAGCCACCCAAGCGTCTGGCCAGCCCCTCAAGAATCTCCAAGCCGGCGGCAATCACTTCGGTGCCAATGCCATCGCCGGGAATGGCTGCGATGTTGTAAGTCTTCATGCTGCGCTCCACTTATTGTTATTAACGAGGATGACCGCGTTGCTGCGACAGGCCGAGTATAAGCAGTGAACCAAAACAGATTGATCGCCTTAAAATCACATCTTTATTGAACTAAAGTTATTAATTGAGAAGCCAAGGCGAAGCACTATTGCCGTTGCAAGCGACGGCCCGTACGCCATGCCGGAGGGGAGTGCTCTTGCCAACGGCGAGCCGATAGGAGGCTCGCTGAAGCGGCGTGGAGGACGTGACTAGACGGGGACTCGAGACGGACGGCAGATGGGAGTCGCCGCGCCTGTAGAACAGCCCGAGTACAAGAACGGTCCGAGCGATAAGAAAGGTGGCCCAGGGGATGATCGGGCGCTGGGAGCTCCACGCGCGCGATGCGGAGCAGACTTATTCGCTGAGGTTCAGGTATTGCTTCGCCCAAGTAATGTAATCATCAGGGTGGGTGTAGCGGGTCACCAGTTGTGACGCGGTAAGGCCATTGCCCACGGAAATGCCGCGCTGTTCGCGCAGACTGTCGTAGGTCGCCTTGATCGCTGCGAAGTACGCGGCGTGGCCGTTAACCACGATGCGCACCCCAAGTTCGGCTAGGCGTCTGTCATCGCTCAGCTCAGGGTTGCCGTAGGTGACCAGCATCAGCGGCATCTGCAGGCCCTCAGAGATTGCTTCGAGCTGATCGAAATCCATCACGCCCACCAGACAGATGGCGTCAGCCCCGGCGTCCCGGTAGGCGCGGGTGCGCTGGATGATCTCGGTCAGTGGCTGCACACCAGCATGGGTACGAGCGATGATCGCCATAGCATTGTCGTAGCGCGCTGCCTGAGCGGCGAGCAGCTTGCCGATACCCTCCTCAATGCTGATCAGGTCGTAGGATTTGCGGCCGAACTGTGACGGCAGCAGGGTGTCCTCAAGCGTCAGCGCTGCGACGCCGGCGCGCTCCAGCTCGGCCACAGTACGCATCGCATTGAGGGCATTGCCGTAACCATGATCGGCATCGGCGATCACCGGTAGGCGAGATACTCGGCCAATACGCGTGGCCTGCTCGGCGAATTCGCTGAGCGTGATCAGGGCGATGTCCGGAGCACCGAGCACCTGCAGGGAAGCGACCGAGCCGCCAAGAATACCGACCTCGAAACCAAGGTCAGCGGCGATACGAGCCGATAAAGGGTCGAACACCGAAGCGGTGTGATGACTGGTAGATGAAGCAAGCAGCGCGCGGAATACGTTGCGCAACTCGTGATGAGAGGATTTATCCATGGTCGTGTATCCCAGGTTTGGTGCTGGGCAACTGTCCCCAGGATCTGTGCCCAAGGTGGGGCAGCCGAAACGACTGGTCGCCGGCAATGCCGTAAAAATAGTGGAGGATGGACGCCACCGCTCCGGCGTCCGGCGGCACCCACGGCCTCCCTGCCGTGGCGCCTAGCCGGTTTATTTGATGAAGCGAACCTGGCTGTTGATCTTCTCGACAATGGAACTCTTACGCTCGTTGAAGCGCACCTTGTTCTGCTCGAACAGGTTGTTGCCCTTGGTATCAATGGAGATGATCAGCGGGCCGAACTCGCGCACGCGGTTTACCCACAGAGTTTCTGGCATTCCCAAGTCCTGCCATTCGGCGCGCTCAATCTCTTCCACTTTGGTGGCCGCGAGCACCGCACAGCCGCCGGGGAACACCGCGTGCACCGCCTTGTTCTCCAGGCAGCCAGCGGTGGTTTCCGGGCCCATTCCGCCCTTGCCAATGATCAGCTTGACTCCGGTCTGCTCGATGAATTCCTTCTCGAACTTTTCCATACGCATGCTGGTGGTTGGGCCGATGGAGACCATTTCAAAGCTGCCATCGTCTTTTTTACGCACGATCGGTCCTGCGTGGAAGATCGCTCCGCCGTGCAGGTCGACCGGCAGTTCGCGTTTGAGTTCGATCAGCCGGCGGTGCGCCACGTCACGGCAAGTCACCAATTGGCCTGTCAGATAGACAATGTCGCCGACATTGAGGGAGGCCAGGTCTTCATCCTTAATCGGGGTAGAGAGAATCTTTTTCACAGTACTACTCCTTCATGGGAGAGGATGTCGTAGGACAGATCGGCATTGATACGAATCTTGCCGCGACGATGTGCCCAGCAGCCGGTGGAGACAGCAACGCCAATGGTCGACGGGTGGCGCGCCGAGGACTCGATATTCACACCCATAACACTGCTGTTACCGCTCAGGCCCTGAGGACCAATGCCGATTTCGTTGAGTCCCTCCTCAAGGAGTTGCTCCATCATTGCTGCATTTGCGTTCGGGTGGCTGGAATCCACCGGACGCAGAATCGCCCGCTTTGACAAGCGTGCTGCAGTCTCTACCGAAGTAGAAACGCCGACACCAACCAGCAGCGGCGGACAGGCGTTGATACCGCGAGAGGTGATTACGTCGAAGACGAACTCGGTCACCCCCTCATAGCCTTGGCCTGGCATCAGTACTTTTGCCGAGCCCGGCAATGTGCAGCCACCACCGGCCATGTACACATCAATTAGTGCGTAGTCGGCGTCAGGGATGATCTCCCAGTCCAGCCACGGAATCTTCGAGCCCGTATTAGTGCCGGTGTTTTTCTCGTCGAAGGTTTCCACCGCGTTGTGGCGCAGCGGCCCCTTCTTCGTCGCCTCCAGCGTGGCGTTCTGCAGGATGTCCTCCAGTTCACCGAGCAGCGGGAAGCGGGCCCCGGCGGAAATGAAGTACTGGATCACTCCGGTGTCCTGACAGCTTGGACGGTCTAGCTTGTCTGCGTAGTCCTGGTTTTCGGCCATGGAGTCGTAGATCTCGATGGCCAACGAATTGGTTTCTGCGGCACGCAGTTTGGCAGTCTTTTCCTTGACGTCCGTTGGCAGGCGCTTGCCAATATAGGCAGTAAACTTTGCCATCACGTCAGTGAGCGATTGAACGGCTGATTCGTTATCCATTGTTATTCTCCTCATTGCATCGAAAGGCTGGTGGGCTTGCCTGCCTGCGAAAGCAGGCAACGCAGATGAACAATCGTCGTTCACTAGGCGCAGCCACCGACGCTACTGGCGTGTGTTGGCGGCAACGGGAGCTGACGGAAGCGAGCCCCGCAATAGACCGGCCGAAGAAGCCCAACACATGGCGCTTTGCCAGCAATCATCTGCCCGTCTCTGCTCCGAATGTTTCTTGTGAGTCGGACTTGGGTAGCACTAGTGGAACTTCGCTGCACGGCAACAGCGTTCCGGGTTCGCAACGGCCCGGGGATTCCAGCTAACGCGCAGAAGTAAAGTTAATGGTTTTCTGAAAAGCCTGTAATACAATGAAAATAACTTCATTGTTTCTTGCAGGTTAACTATGAATCCGGTATCCGAATTGGCCTTCTTCAGCCAGCTGATCAGACTGGGAAGCCTGGCGGCGACTGCGCGCGAGCTCAACTTGACACCGCCCGCGGTTTCCAAACGGCTGGCACAATTGGAGCAGCGCCTAGGGGTGCGGCTGCTCAATCGCACCACACGCAGCATCAGCCTTACTGCTGAGGGCGAGCTTTATCTGAATAGTGCCCAGCGCATCCTTGGCGAAATTGAGGAAATGGAGCGCCAAGTATCTAGCAGTCGAGCAAAGCCAAAGGGGTTGCTACGCGTCAACGCCCCCCTGGGATTTGGCCGCACGCATGTCTGCCCTGCAATTTCTTCCTTCGTCCGGCTCTATCCGGAGGTCGAGGTACAACTGCACCTGACAGACCGGCCGATCAACCTGCCGGACGATGCCATCGACGTTGCCATCCGCTTCGGGGACTTGCCCGACTCCCGTTTGATTGCCCGCAAGATTGCTGCGAACCGACGCAGACTGTGCGCAGCCCCCTCCTATCTGGAGGCCTTCGGCAATCCCGAAAGCCCCAAGGACCTGATGCAGCACAACTGCATTGTGCTGCGTCAGAACGATGCTGCCTTCGGTATCTGGAGGCTGAGCCGCGGCAAACAGAGTGAGTCGGTAAAGGTACGCGGCAACCTAAGCACCAATGACGGAGAAGTCGCACTGAACTGGGCCTTAGAGGGGCACGGCATCCTTATGCGCGCCGAGTGGAACCTCGCCAGCCACCTAAGCAGCGGCCGGCTGGTGGAAGTACTCAGCGACTACGAAACTCCTCCCGCAGATATCTATGCCGTCTACCTCGAACGCCTCAATCTATCTGCTAAGGTGTCTTTCTTCATCGAGCACTTGCGGGAGTTCTTCAGTCACAAAAGCGATGGATTCTTTCCGTTAGCTTAGGAACTTCTTTTTGTGGGGTGCGGCTCAGTGCTTCTGGATCAAATGACCACTTCTGGCCGAAAACTGCCCCACCAAAGCTGCTTCCCGCCACTGGCAAGCGACACTGCAGCACGTGCCCCTGCAATCACTCTCTACTACCATCAACTGCTTTGACGCTGGCAGAAAGATCATGACCCGCTACAAGGACATCGTTGCAACAGGCAAGCAGTTCAGCGCTTTCATAAGCGAAGGGCTGGAGAGCGAAAAAGCATCGGCCACAAGCTTAGCGCAGAAGGCGCGCAGGCCAGGCACTTTTGCAGCATCGACGCTGGAAAGGCTCGGCCAGCTCGAGGGTAAGTATCATCTGCTGGTCGCGGCGGAGATCTGGTGCCCGGACTGCCATATCAACCTGGCGGTGATGGATTTCATGTGCCAAGCACAGCCGAATATCGAGCTGTCGATCGTCTCCAAGGGGCGTGCCGAGAATGATCTGCGGGATGCGCTGGGGCTAGAGCGCATTCCGGTGCCAGTGGTTGCCATACTGGACGAGGCCTTCGACCTGATCGGAACATTCGTCGAGCGCCCCAGAGCCGTGGTGAACGACAGCACAGGCCAGGCAATGTCGCGTTACAGGGCCGGCGACCATATGGACGATACGCTCCAGGAGCTGCTCGATGTAATGGAGCAACACGAGCGCAAGCGTGCCGGGCAGAACCGTTGAAGACTCGCTGGTAACCAACTGGGCTCTAACCAGATTGAAGGCGGCAACCAAATTCGCACTCGTCCGCCTCTGCTCCCCTTACAGCTTGCCAGCTCCGGCGAACGCTGAACCGTCGTTTTACCGAAGCGCCGCAAGCTGCTAGCAAAACGACAGCAAAGCCGCGTTATCATGCCCGCGCCTGCGTTCGGCATGACGACAAGGAGCAGTAGATGAACGATTCGCGCCAGGCGGTATTCGCCAGGGAATGCGACCTGATCATGAAAGGCGGCATCACCAGCGGCATCGTCTATCCGCTGGCCATTACCGAGATCGCCAAGGCATTTCGTCTGCGCAGCATCGGTGGCACCAGTGCCGGGGCCATCGCCGCCGCGGCAGCTGCCGCCGCCGAACTTGGCCGCCAGCGTTTCCAGAGTGGGCAGTTGAGCAGCGACCCGGCCGGCTTCGCCGAAATCGAACGTTTGCCCGAACATCTCTGCACACCCGCGGCCGACGGCCATGGCACCAAGCTGCTGGCCTTGTTCAAACCCATTCCGGCGCTGCGAACGCTGTTCGACACCTTCATCGCCACGCTCGAAGCCAAGGGCAAGGGGCCCCGGGCGCGCGTGCTGGCACCACTCAAGGTAATGCTGACGCGGCACAAGCTCGCCGCACTGATTGGCGCACTCGTCGCGGGCGGGCCCTTATGGAGCAGCGCCATCACCAGCGGCAATTTATTGGCCTGGTTCTGGGTGCTGTTGTTCGCCGCGCTTGGCGGCGTGTTCGCGGTTGCCTGCCGCCTGCTGCTGCCCGCGCTGCGCGAGCTGCCGCAAAATGGTTTCGGCATATGCACCGGCCTGCCTGACGCCGATGACGAGGCGCCGGAGGAAGCCCTGACCAACTGGCTGACCCACTATTTTGATCGGCTCAGCGGGCAGCAGGCGTTTTGCGCGCAGCACGCTGGGGCGATTGAATGCGAGCGGCCACTGACCTTCGGCGACCTGCGCGCGCACGGCATCGATCTGCAGGTCATGACCACCTGCCTGAGCATGGCGCGCCCTTTCCGTCTGCCCTTTCGCGATGACGATCAGGTACGTGAGAACAACCAGTTCCATTTCCGCGAGGAGGAATTCGCCCGCCTGTTCCCGCGCCGCGTAGTGGCCTGGATGAACGCGCGCCAACGCCCCGGCAACGATGAACGCAACGACGGCTATCTGCGTATGCCCCTGCCGGACGATCTGCCGGTGATCGTCGCGGTGCGCATGAGCCTGAGTTTCCCGCTGCTGCTCAGCGCCGTGCCTCTGCATGCCGTGGACTACCGCAAGCGCGAGAAGAAACTCGAGCGCTGCTGGTTCACCGATGGCGGTATCAGCTCCAACTTCCCCATTCACTTCTTCGACGCCGCCCTGCCCCGGCGCCCGACCTTCGGCCTGGATCTCGGCCCGACCGACGGCTCGGACGAACAGCGCGTGCGCTTCCCGCGCAACAATGGCGATGCGCGGCTCGCCTATTGGCGGCGCTTCCCGCAGAGCGGCCTGCCGGCGCTGCGCGGCTTTCTGGCTCAGCTCAGCAACGTGGCCAAGGACTGGAACCACGAGACCCTGTCGCTGATGCCGGGCTTTCGCGACCGTATCGGCCTGATTCAGCTGACCCGTGAGGAAGGCGGCCTCAACCTGACCATGCCTGCCGAACGCATCGAGCGCCTGACCGGTTACGGCCGCGAAGCCGGCCAGCAATTCGTGCTGCGCTTCGGCAATCCGGCGTGCTGGCAGCCCGGCGCAAAAGCCTCCTCGATGAACTGGGAAAATCACCAGATCATCCGCTTGCGCCTGCAACTGGCCAGCGTCGCCGAACAGTTGCAGAGCCTGGAACGTGCCTGCCGTGAGCTGCACGGCACCGAGCACGACTACCAACGCTTTTTCACACCCGAAGCCAGGCGTTTCAGCTACCCCTTCAAGGGCCTCAACGACCTGGAAAAAGACCCCGATACCGGTCTGTATCGCACACAGGCTGGGCTGGCCAAGGCCATGCTCGAGCAGTTGCGGACGATCGCCCAGATGATCGAGCAGCACCCCGACAGCCACCCGGCCAAGGACGCGCCTAAGCCCACCCCCGAACTGAAACTGCGGCCACGCATCTAGGGTTTGGCCGCTTGACCATCAGCTTCCCGGATTGCCGTAGGCTTCCTCGAAGAAGTAATCCATCCAGGACGCTGCCTTGTTCTTCAGCACGCCCAGCTCATGCAACTTCTCGGCGTAGATGAAGGTGCGCTGCGGCGACACGGTGAAGTCGTTTTCCGGGTCCTCGATGATTTTCTTCACGAACTCCAGCGGCAGCTTGGAGTTCTCCACGCGGATATAGGTCTCGGCCGCAGCGGCCTTGTCAGCCTTGATGATCTGCGAGGCTTCCATCAAAGCATCGTAGAAGGCCTTGTAGGTTTTCGGATTGTCGTCGTGGAATTTCTCGGTGGCGTACAGCACGTTGAAGGTAGCCTGGCCGCCGAGGATGTCGTAGCTGCTGATCAGCTTGTGCACCTTGGGATTTTCCAGCGCCTGGTACTGGAACGGCGGACTGGAAAAATGCGCGGTGATTTCCGAGCCGCCTTTGGTCAGTGCCGCGGTGGCATCCGGGTGCGGCAGGCTGACGGAAATCTTGTCGAAACGCTGGAAGTCGGCATTGCCGTAACGCTTGGCGGTCTCGATCTGCAGAGTGCGCGACTGGAAGCCGACGCCGGCGGCCGGTACCGCGATGCGGTCCATCTCACCGAGATCGTCGAGGGTCTTCACTTCATCGCGATTACTCAGCAGGTAATTGGGCAGCGAGCCCAGCGAGGCCACGGCCTTGATGTTCTGCCGGCCGTGGGTGCGGTCCCACACGGTGAGCATCGGCGGCACGCCAGCCGAAACCACGTCGATGGCACCGGCCAGCAGCGCCTCGTTCATCGCGGTGGCGCCGGAAATGGTGCGCCACTCGACATCGATCTTGTCCAGGCCCTGGGCCTTGGCGTGCTTCTCGATCAGTTGCTGGTCCTTGACCACGTGCAGCACCAGGTAACCGATGCCGAACTGCTGGGCGATGCTGATCTTGCCTTCGGCCTGGGCGGCCAGTGGAATCGCCAGGGCGCCGAGCAAACCCAGTGCAGTGGCCAGGCGGCCAAGTTTGAACGTGTTGGTCATCGTAATTTCTCGTTGTAGTGAATCGGTAGCCCGGGTCGAGCGCAGCGACACCCGGGAAATCAACCTGGGTATCGCTATGCTCAACGCCAGGCTACGGATCGTTAACGCTGCATCCCCCAGCGCTTGACGGTCACCCGCTCGATGCTGGCGAATATCAGGTTCTCCACCAGCAGGCCGATCAGGATCACCGCCACCAGCCCGGCGAACACCTTGTCGGTGTACAGCTCGTTACGGTTCTGGAAGATGTACCAGCCCAGGCCGCCCTTGCCGCTGGAGGCGCCGAACACCAGTTCGGCGGCGATCAGCGTGCGCCAGGCAAAGGCCCAGCCGATCTTCAGCCCCGAGAGGATCGATGGCAGCGCCGCCGGGATCAGGATGAACAGCACGAAGCGCAGGCCCTTGAGGCCGTAGTTGCGCCCAGCCATGCGCTGGGTCTCGGAAACGCCGAGAAAGCCGGCATAGGTATTCAGCGCCAGGGCCCAGAGCACCGAGTGCACCAGCACGAAGATCAGGCTGTTCTCGCCCAGCCCGAACCACAGCAGCGACAGTGGCAGCAGTGCGATGGCCGGCAGCGGGTTGAACATCGAGGTCAGCGTCGACAGCAGGTCGCGGCCGAGCTGGGTCGAGACCGCAAGGCTGGTCAGCAGAAAGGCCAGAACGATGCCGATCAGGTAACCCTTGACCAGCACCGACAGCGAGATCGCCACCTTTTCCAGCAGCTCGCCGCTGCCGATGCCTTCGATGAAGGCCCTGGCCGTCTGCAGGAAGCTGGGCAGCAGCAGGTCGTTGGCCTGGTAGCGGGCCGCCGCCTCCCAGACCAGCGCCAGGGCCAGCAAGATCAGCGATTTGCGCAACCAGCCCTGTTGCCACAGGCGCTGGCCGAGGGACAGCTGGCGTTCCAGCTTGAGGCCGGGCAGCGGCTGCAGGGGGATCTCGTATTCCTCACGCCGTGCGGGGGAAAGACTCATGATGAACGCTCCTCAGTAGGCGATGCGGATATCCTGGAAACCCAGTTCGGCGGCCGTGCCGTTGTCGACTTCTTCGTCGAACAGCAGGCGGTGAATCCGCTGCGCGGTCTGCTGGAAGCCCACACCACCAAGGCTGTGCAGGTCGAACTGATGGCTGTTGATTTCCGCCCGCACCCGGCCGGGGTGTGGCGACAGCAGCAGGATGCGGTTGCCGACGATCAGCGCCTCCTCGATGGAGTGGGTGACGAACAACAGGGTGAAACGCACCTCCTCCCACAGCGCCAGCAACTCTTCCTGCATCTTGCGTCGGGTCAGGGCGTCGAGGGCGGCGAAGGGCTCGTCCATCAGCAGGATCTTCGGCTGCATGGCCAGGGCACGGGCGATCGCCACCCTCGCCTTCATGCCGCCGGACAGGGTGTGCGGATAGGCATCGGCGAAGGCGGCCAGGCCGACCTTCCCCAGGTAATGCAGGGCGCGCTCCTCGGCCTCCTTACGGCCCAGGGTGCGTGAGGCCAGCAGCGGGAACATGACGTTCTGCTTGACCGTCTTCCATGGCGGCAACTGGTCGAACTCCTGGAACACCACGATCCGATCCGGGCCCGGCTCGTGAACCTGGGCACCGTCGAGGCGGATGCTGCCGGCGACCGGTTCGATGAACCCGGCCACCGCCTTGAGCAGCGTGGACTTGCCGCAACCAGAGGGGCCGAGCAGCACGAAACGATCGGCACGGTCCACCTCGAAACTGACATCGTGGGTGGCGCGCACCACGCGCTGCGGGGTGCGGTATTCGAGGCTGACCTTCTCCACCTGCAACAGGGTGTCGAAGGCGCCTGCAACGGGGTTGCTGGCCGTGTGGCCTTGCAGAGGGGCATTCATGGTTTATCAGCTTCCCTGACCGATGGCGGCGTCTTCGAAGAAATAGTCCTGCCAGCTGGCCGGCTTGTGCTTGATGGCGCCGACACGGTGCAGGAAGTCGGCCAGCGGGTAGGTGTTGGTGGGCGTGACGGAGAACTGGAACTGCTCGTTGTCGATGATCTTCAGCAGTTCTTCGCGGCTGATCTTGGCGCCGGTGACGCGAATGTAGGTGTCGGCTGCCGCGCCCTTGTCCTTCTGGGCGAAATCCGCCGCTTCGGCCAGGGCACCTACGAAGGCCTTGTAGGTCTTGGGATTGTCGCGACGGAATTTCTCGGTGGCGTACAGCACCGTCGGCGAGTTCGGGCCGAGCAACTCGTAGGTATCGAGCACCACGTGCACGTCCGGGTTTTCCAGCGCCTGGTTCTGGAATGGCGGGTTGGAAAAGTGCCCGGTCAGCTCGGTGCCACCGGCTTTCAGAGACGCCGTGGCATCCGGGTGCGGTAATGCCACGGTGTACTTGTCGAGGCGGTCGAACGCCTTGTCGCCCCACTGCTTGGCGGCGGCGTATTGCAGGAAGCGCGACTGCACCGATACGCCCACGGCTGGCACGGCGATACGATCCTTGTCGGTGAAATCGGCAATGGTTTTGACCTTGGGGTTGTTGCTCAGCAGGTAGTACGGGAAGTTGCCCAGCGAAGCGACACCCTTGACGTTCTGCCTACCCTGGGTGCGATCCCACACGGTCAGCAGCGGGCCAATACCGGCACCGGCAATGTCGATGGCGCCGGACAGCAGCGCATCGTTGACCGCCGAGCCACCGGACAGCTGCTGCCAGTCGACCTTGATATCCAGCCCCTCGGCTTTGCCATGCTTCTCGATCAATTGCTGATCACGTACCACGTTGAGCAGCAGGTAAACGATACCGAACTGCTCGGCGATACGGATCTGCCCCTCGGCATGGGCGATTTGCGGCGCCGCCAGGCTACCGGCCAGCAGGCTCAGACTCAGGGCGATACCGCCAGCCAACCGAGCAAAACGGGGAATAAAGGGAAAGCGCTTGCCTGCCGACATGTCGAGTCTCCAGTCAAAAAAATACGGAAATGAGGTGTGGTGGGCTATCGCCTAGAACGGCACATCGCCTTGAATAGTCGTGCGGTGCATGCGCCGGCGCAGGTGGCTGGGGCAGCCGGTGGCGAGATGGATCAGCGCGCGGTTGTCCCAGAACACCATGTCGTTGTCCCGCCACTGATGGCGATAGATGAATTCCGGCTTGGCGCTGTGGGCGTACAGCTCGGCGAGGATCTGCCGGCTCTCGTCCTCGGGCACATCGAGAATGTGGGTGGTGAAGTTCTCGTTGACGAACAGGCCCTTGCGGCCGGTTTCCGGGTGAGTGCGCACCACTGGATGGACCACCGCCGTGACCTCGGCCAGCTGCGCCTCGGTCAGCGTCGGGCGACGAATGCCGGCGAATACCTCATCGGCATAACGCGCCGTATAGGAATGGGCAGCGCGCTTGCCGTCGATGGCCTGGCGCAACTCGGTCGGCAGCGTCTCGAAGGCCAGCTGCTGGCTGGCGAACAGGGTATCGCCGCCCTCCTCCGGCAGCTCCTGGGCGTAGAGCATCGAACCCAGGCTGGGGAATTCCTTGTAGGAAAGATCCGAATGCCAGAACTTGCCGGCATCCCCCAGGCCGATCGGCTGCCCGTTCTCCTTGATGTTGGAGATGATGAAAATTTCCGGGTGGCCTTCCAGCAGGAACTGCTTGAGCACGTGGATCTGCAGAACACCGAAGCGGCGGCCGAAGTCGATCTGTTGCTGCGGCGTGATGCGTTGATCGCGGAACACCACGACGTTGTAGTCGAGGTGCGCCTGGTGGATGCGGGCGAAATCGGCGTCGCTCAGCGGGAGGCTGAGGTCGAGGCCGACGATCTCGGCCCCCACCGGCGCATCAAAGGGGCGAACTTCGAATGACTGTGCCGACGTGGAGGGGATGGAATGAGCTGCTGCCGACATAGAGAACTCCATGCAAGGGCGCCAATGGCGCTTCACTTTGACCGGCCGGGGGTTCGGCCATGTGTTCAGTGCGGCGCGCCGATTGGTCGGCAGGTACGCATAGATGGAACCATACAGGCATAAAAAACATAATTTAAATATCTTTTAGCCATATCTATATGACATGTCAGCAGTGCATGCGCAATCCGCTTGTATTGTCCGAGCCGGACCAAGACAGATGCAAAAAACCATTCAGTAACGCCGCGTGCTCATCAACTCCTCCAGAACCCGGGTGGTGACCCGAAACGGAACGGACATGTGGTCCTCGCCCGCCTCGAGCTGGAAGTCACTGCGCAGCCCATATTGCGAAAGGTTTTCCAGGCGAATCTGCAGCGCGCGCACGTCCTGGATTTCCTGCGGCATTTCCCGGTCGCCCACCCACATACTCAGGCTGCGATGGGTCAGATCCAGCTCTCCTGCATGTGCGCGACGGGTGAATGCCCGCTCATGTTCCAGCAGGTAACGGTCGCGCCACCACAGGCTAGGGCTGATGGCGACCACATGCTGGAACAGCTGCGGCCGGGTGAACAGAGCGTAGATGCCGAACATGCCGCCGAACGAATGGCCGACCAGACTGAGCTGGTCCTGATCGACCTTGAAACGCTGATTGACCCGGGGCATCAAACGCTGCTCGATGAAATCGAGAAACAGGTCCTGGCCGCCCTGCGGCGGGTCGTTGCGCTCGGGAAGTTGCGGTGGTGAGAGGTCGAACGCACGGCGCTCGAAATCCAGCGGCGTGGTGCTGGGGTAGCCGATGGCGACGATGATCGCCTTGCGCCATTGCCGTTGCGCCCGCTTGGCGGCGTGGAACGCCGGGAAGTAGGCATTGCCGTCGAGGAGATAGATCACCGGGTAGCCGCCGGTATAGGGCACATCGCCCTCCGGCAGGCTGACCATGATGCGGTAGTCGCGGCCCTCGGCACTCTTCATCAGCCATTGTTCACTGCCGTCCAGAGTGACCGGCTCGGCCTGGGCGGCGGAAAGGCCGCCCAGCAGCAGCGCCGTCATGGCGCTGCACAGCCAGTTCAGCACCCTCACCAGCTGTAGCTCAGGCTGGTGACCACACTGCGTGCCTCGCCGCGGTAACAATAGCCGTCCTGACAGTTGACGTACTGCTTGTCGGTCAGGTTGCGCGCATTGACGGCCAGGCGCACACCGTCCAGCTCGCCGGCGAAGTCGTAATGCACACCTGCGTCGAACAGCGTGTAATCCTCGCTCTTCACCGTGTTCATGTCGTTGCCGTAGACACTGCCGGTGTAGCGCGCGCCAGCACCGAAACCGAGACCGGATGGCAGCTTGTAGGCCAGCCACAGCGCTGCCAGATGACGCGGCACGTTCTTCGGATCGTTGCCCTCGTCGCCGTCGTTGCTCTTGGTGATTTCCGGATCGTTGTAGCTGTAGCTGGCGGTCAGGTGCAGGCGCTCGCTGAGGTCGGCCACGGCTTCCAGTTCCAGCCCGCGTGATACTTGCTCGCCGGTCTGTACGGTGTTGAGTGGATCGAGCGGGTCGCGGGTCGACACGTTCTCCTGGGTCAGGTGATAGAGCGAAGCGGTGAACATCGCGCTGGTGCCGGGCGGCTGGTACTTGAGGCCGATCTCGTACTGCTTGCCTTCAGTGGGTTTGAGCGGGCCGGCAGCATTGCTGCCGCTTTGCGGCAGGAAGGATTCGGCGTAGCTGGCATAGGGTGCCAGGCCATTGTCGAACAGGTACAGCGCGCCTAGCTGGTAAGTGGTGGCGGAGTCGCTGATCTTGCTGTTGCTGTCGCTCAGGTTGTCGCTGGTGCGTACATGCACCCAGTCACGGCGCACACCGGCGGATAGGCGCCAGCGGTCGAGTTCGACCTGGTCCTGCAGGTAGATGCCGCTGCGCTGAGTCAGACTGTCCTGGTCGGAAAGCGGGTTGCCGGGCCGAGCGACTGGCTGGTGATAATCCGGCGCGTTCATGTCTATCGAGGGCGCCGGCCCGGTCGCATAGAGCACCGAGCTGTCGAACCAGGTGTAATCCCAGCCAGTCAGCAGCGTGTGCTGCAGCTCGCCAGTGGCGAAGCGGCTGACCAGACGGGTATCGCTGCTCACCGACTCCATATCCTCGTACACACCGACGGCATAACGCTCCATCACCCCGTTGGTGATCGTGCCATTGGGCTGCAGGTACTGGTTGGTGGTGTCCAGCTGGCCGTAGCGCAGGTTCTGCTGCAGGGAGAAGGTGTCGTTGAAGGCGTGCTCGAACTCGTAGCCGAAGGTCCACTGGCGCTGGCCGAGCTTGTCGAAATACTCGTCGCCCTGCCAGAAATCGGTCAGGCGGTCGCCGTCCTGGTAGAGCATCGGCGACGCGGCAGTCTCGCGCTCCTGATACTGCGCCAGCAGGGTCAGGCTGGTGGCCGGGTCGATCTGCCAGCTCAGCGACGGCGCCAGCAGGCGCACATCATTGTTCAGCTGTTCGATGTCGTACCTGGCGTCGCGATAGACACCAACGGTACGGAACAGTACATCGCCCTGCTCATCCAGCTGACCGCCGACATCGAACTGACCCTGGCGGTGATCGTGGTTGCCAGCCTGGATTTCCACCTGGTTTTTCGCCTGCAGGCTGGGGCGCTTGCTGACCCGGTTGACCATGCCGCCCGGGCTGATCTGCCCATAAAGCACCGAGGCCGGCCCCTTGAGCACCTCGATGCGCTCGAGGGCGTAGGCTTCCGTGCCGTAGATCGACAGCCAGCCGTTATAAGGCTGGCGCAGTCCATCGAGGAAGTCGGCGGACATGGTGGTGTCGAAGCCGCGAATGTTGATCTGGTCGAAACGAGGATCGAGTCCCGAGCTGCCGGTGCGTACGCCAGCGCTGTAGGCCACGGCGTCCTCGACACGGTAGACCTTGCGATCGGCGATCTGCCCGGCGGTCACCACGCTGATGCTCTGCGCGGTTTGCAGAATCGGCAGATCGGTCTTGGTGGCGGTGCTGGCATTGCTGGCGAAATAACCCGGCACGGGTGCAAAGGCACTCTGCGTCGGCGCGGCCTCGATGGTGACGGGCTGCAGCTGATAGCTGTCATCGGCAGTCTGCGGCCGCACCACATAGCCGGACGCGGTTTTCTCGGCCACCAGCCCGGTGCCGCGCAGCAGCTGCGACAGCCCCTCTTCCACCGATTGCGCGCCTGTCGAACCCGGGCTCACCAGCCCACGCACCACTTGCGGGGAATACGACAAGGTGATGCCGGCTCGTTCGGCATAGAAGCTCAGCGCCTGGTCCAGCGGCCCACCCTGCACGTCCGCAGTCGCTGCTCGGGACGCGGGCTCGGCGGCCAGCAGTGCCGGGCTCGTGGCAACGCCATATAGCGCCAGAGCAATACAGATGGCCTTGGATAGCGTGCGCGGTTGCAGGCGCGGCGGCAGAGATCGAGTAGAGCGCATGGGGGTATCCATTTAGGGAGTGATCACCCCTAACCGGATGAACAGCCAAAGTCCGACAAATTTTTTATGCGATGGGCACGACGCGCACCCACCAGCGGGTTCGCTCCACCAGCGTCACCGGCAGTAGATGGGTGATGTTGCGCAACATCAGCTCGGGCTCAGCGAGGCGGAACACGCCGGACAGGCGCAAATCAGCGACCGCCGGATCGCAGCCCAGCCAGCCATGCCGGTAGCGCCCGGCCTCGGCGAGAAAGTCCGCCAGGCGGATGTCGCTGACCACCAGCAGACCGCGCGCCCAGGCGAACGGGTCGAGCGCTCCTCGTTCCAGCGTCGTCATGCGGCTCGCCGATACCGCCAGCCCTTCGCCTGCCTGTAAACGATGCTGCCCTGCCGCGGCACGAACCCGGACCTCGCCCTGCTCGACCCGTATCTCGCTGCGGTCGTCGTACTCGCGCACCGACATGCGCGCGTGCCGCCCCAGGCATTCGGCAAAATTGCAGCGCAGTTGCCATCGCTCACCTTCCACCAGCGCCTCGCCACTCCGCAGCAAAAGCTCCTGCCCGCGTACATCGATGGCGCTGCCGGTGTTGAGCAGCACCTCGACATCGCCCGCCAGCTCGAGCCGCCGCGTTTCGCCGGTGGCCGTGGCGAAGTCCGCCCGCCACACAGGCGCCGAAGCTGCCGCCAACAGCGTGGCGCTGCCGGCCGTCAGCCCAAGCAGCTTGAGCATGCGTCGGCGACTCAGGTCAGCCTCGGCGCGCTGCAGTAGCGGGATGGTTTGCGCTGCATCGGTAATAGGGGTTACCCGAAACAGCCCGGCCATCTGCTGCAGGCGCTGCCAGGCCAGGTCATGCCGTTCGTCCTGCTCCAGCCAGGCCTGCAGTCGCTGCTGCAGCTCGGCACTGGCCGGATCAGCGCGCAGGCGCATCTGCCACTCGATGGCTGT
The DNA here is from genome assembly GCF_002479365.1 of Pseudomonas sp. UBA7530. Taxonomy (NCBI): domain Bacteria; kingdom Pseudomonadati; phylum Pseudomonadota; class Gammaproteobacteria; order Pseudomonadales; family Pseudomonadaceae; genus Pseudomonas; species Pseudomonas sp. UBA7530. The sequence continues at coordinate 32,839 of NZ_DLMS01000005.1, read as the reverse complement.
ACGGACAATGGATTCAGGTGGCTGTCCGGCGCCTTTCACGCCGACGCCTCGAAACACAGGCGATAGCAGTGCAGCAAGGCGCTGGCCACATGCCGCTCGACGGTGCGACTGGAAACGCCCAGTTGCCGTGCCACCTGCGCATGATTGAGGCCGCCGAGCTGGTACAGCAGAAACGCCTCACGCACGGCGGGCTTCAGGCCATCGAGCAAGCGTGCGATCCGCTCCAGGGACTGCAAAGCCTCGTAGCGAACCTCCGGCGAGGGATGGCTCGCCTCGGGCAACTGCGCCAACGATTCGAGATAGGCACGTTCCAGCGCATCCCGTCGCCAGTGATCGATCACCAGCCCGCGCGCGATACGCGCCAGCAACGCCCTGGGCGCCCGATCATCGACGGGCTGGCCTCGCACCAGCAGGCGCAGAAAGGTGTCCTGAACTAGATCGGCGGCCTGCTGCGAACAGCCCACAGAGCGCCGCAGCCAGCCATGCAGCCAGCCCTGGTGCGTGCCGTACAGCACGTCGAGAGGAATGATCGAATCGATTTCGGAGGAAGACATAGCGCGGCGCAAACCAGCAGGCTGAAATGCCATGGAGCAGCATGGCGACCGCGCGAACATTAATGGCGAATCATTCTTATTTCAACCTTTCCCCCTAAGACTCGGCAGACGGCATCTCGCGGCGTTACCTAGGTGTGGCTAAAAAAAAACCTGCTCGCATAAATTCATACGCTGAATACCTGGCATCACGACATGTCATTTCTAAAATAATCGAGGCCCTCTTAGGGTGGCGATGGGCTCTTTGATCTCAATCCTGCTTGAGGCGAGCAGTTTCGTTACTGAATGAATGCCGAGAGCAGAGCCAATCCCAAACCGCCGATTCCCCGGGAGTAACCATGCAAGACGCCGTTATTGTTTCTACCGCTCGCACCCCTATCGCTAAAGCGTACCGTGGTGCCTTCAACGACCTGAAGTCTCCGAGTATGAGTGCTATCGCTATCCGTGCCGCCGTACAACGCGCTGGCATCGAAGCTGCTGAGATTGAGGATGTCGTCATGGGCACAGCCATGCAGGGCGGCACTGCCTCCACCAACCTCGCTCGCCTATCGCTGCTGGCTGCAGGCCTGCCATTGACCGTAAGCGGCCAAACCGTGGACCGTCAGTGCGCTTCCGGGCTCATGGCCATCGCGACTGCGGCTAAACAGATCATGGTCGATGGTATGCAGGTCACGATCGGAGCCGGCCAGGAGCAGATCAGCCTGGTGCAAAACGCACATATGCAGTGGGCTGCGGCCGACGCAGATCCACAGGTCACCAATCAGGTGCCGCACGCGTATATGCCGATGCTGCAAACCGCTGAATGGGTCGCCAAGCGCTACGGCATCAGTCGAGAGGCCCAGGATGCCTATGCGCTGGAATCACAGCGACGCACTGCTGCAGCACAAGCCTCTGGCGTGTTCGACCACGAAATCGTGCCCGTTACCTCACGCAAGAAGTTGGTGGACAAGGACACCGGCGCTGTCACCTTTGAGGACGTAACGCTCAGCCTTGACGAAGGCAATCGCCCGCAAACATCGCTAGAGGATTTGCGCAAGCTGAAAGCGGTCATCGAAGGTGGATGCATCACGGCAGGCAATGCCAGCCAGCTGTCTGATGGCGCCAGCGCATGCGTCCTGATGAATGGCAGTCTGGCTGCGCAGCGAAATATTGCGCCACTCGGCCTTTATCGTGGCATGGCTGTCGCCGGGTTGGCCCCAGAAGAAATGGGCATCGGCCCCGTCTATGCGGTGCCTAAGTTGCTCAAGCAGCACGGGCTTAGCGTCGACGATATTGGCTTGTGGGAGCTAAATGAGGCGTTCGCTTGCCAGGTGCTGTACAGCGCCGAAAAACTCGGCATTGATCCAGCGAAACTCAACGTCAACGGTGGCGCAATTTCCATCGGCCACCCCTATGGGATGAGCGGCGCACGCATGGTCGGCCACGCCTTGCTGGAGGGCAAACGACGAGGTGCGAAATATATAGTGGTGACCATGTGCGTGGGTGGAGGTATGGGCGCAGCGGGCCTGTTCGAAGTGCTGTAACTGTCGAAGACGATACTTCCCAACCGAATCAGGGCGCCCAGCCCTGATTTCCCTTCTCGGCGTATATCGCCCTCTCCCGTTTGAAACCTGTCGTATGGCTGCACAGCAATCGCCAATTTGCTGCAGGTGCCTCTGCCTCCGGCCATTCCATAACGCTATGGGCTGCATCGAACTCTTGTATTAGTTGCGAGGAAAGCGAACTGACTAGCATCGGCAACCATTATCCAGCCGATGAGAACAATAAATTGAATCTTGGAAAAATCATCAGCCGTAGTGCACGTTATTGGCCGGAACATGAGGCTCTGGTCGACAGCAAACAGCGCATCACCTTCTCCCAGCTCGAACGTCGCACCAATCGCCTGGCCTCGGGTCTGTTCGATCTTGGCCTGCAGCCCGAGGCCCATGTCGCCATCCTTGCCCTGAACCGGGTCGAACTGGCCGAAGCGGAAGTCGCCTTCTACAAGGCGGCCATGGTCAAGGTACCGATCAACGCCCGCCTGTCCCTGGACGAAATCATCCAGATTCTCAACGACTCGCACAGCCAGGCGGTGATCACCGAAGGTCGCTTCGCCGCGGCCCTGCACGCCCGCCGTTCGGAGACCCCGCGTCTGCGCTGGATCATCTCGCTCGATGACGAGGCTGGCGATATCGCCTATCGCGCGCTGCTGGCGGGCGGCAGCGAGGCGCCGGTGCACAGCGACCCGGCTGATGACGCCCTGGCCGTGCTGCACTACACCTCCGGCAGCTCCGGGGTCCTCAAGGCCGCCATGCTCAGCTTCGGCAACCGCAAGGCGCTGATCCGCAAGAGCATCGCCAGCCCTACCCGCCGCGCCGCGCCAGGCGACGTGATGGCCCATGTCGGCCCCATCACCCACGCCAGCGGCATGCAGATCATGCCGCTGCTGGCGGTAGGCGCCTGCAACCTGCTGCTGGAGCGCTATGACGACCGGCTGCTGCTGGAGACCATCGAGCGCGAGCGGGTGACCCGCCTGTTCCTGGTGCCGGCGATGATCAATCGCCTGGTCAACTTCCCCGAGGTGGAGCGCTTCGATCTCTCCAGCCTGCGCCTGGTGATGTACGGCGCCGCGCCCATGGCGCCAGCGCTGGTCAAGCGCGCCATCGAAGTGTTCGGTCCCATCCTGGCCCAGGGTTATGGCGCTGGCGAAACCTGCTCGCTGGTGACGGTGCTGACCGAGCAGGACCACCTGGTCGAGGACGGCGACTTCAGCCGCCTGGCCTCGTGCGGTCGCTGCTACTTCGAGACCGACCTGCGGGTGGTCAACGACGATTTCGAAGACGTGAAGCCCGGCGAGATCGGCGAGATCGTGGTCAAGGGCCCGGACATCATGCAGGGCTACTGGCAGGCGCCGGAGCTGACCGCAGAAGTGATGCGCGACGGCTACTACCTCACCGGCGACCTGGCCACGGTGGATGAGCGTGGCTACGTGTTCATCGTCGACCGCAAGAAGGAAATGATCATTTCCGGCGGCTTCAACATCTACCCCACCGAAGTAGAACAGGTGCTCTACAGCCTGCCGCAGGTGTTCGAGGCAGCCGTGGTCGGCGTGCCCGACGAGCAATGGGGCGAAGCCGTGCGCGCCGTGGTGGTGCTCAAACCGGGCGAGAGCCTGAGCGCCGAGGCCATCATCGAGCATTGCGGGCGCAGCCTGGCCAGCTTCAAGAAACCGCGCGCAGTGGACTTCGCCAAGGAGCTGCCAAAGAACCCCAACGGCAAGGTGGTGCGCCGCCTGATTCGCGAAGCCTACTGGCAGAACAGCGACCGCCGCATCTGAGGAACGAACATGACCAAGCCAAGTGAAAAAGCCGCTCGCCTGATGGAGGGCATCAACGCCTTCGCCCGCGACGAACTCGCCCCGCTCGCCAAGCGCGAAGGCATCGTCTGGGGCGAGCCGGTGGCCAAGCCGCTGCTGCGCGACATCTGGCGTCGCTCCTGCGAGCTGGGCTTCTACAACGCCATGCTGCCAGAGGCCTTGGGTGGCGCCGGCCTGGGCGTCGCAGACCTGTGCGCACTGAAGGAGGCAGCGGTGCTCACGGGTTCGCCACTGGCACCGCACATTCTCGGCGAGCTGTCCGGTCCGCCACGGGTCGGCCACCTGTTCAAGGTCGCCAACGAGTTCCAGGTGGAAACCTTTCTGCGGCCCATCTGCCGCGCCGATAAAGCGGTGTGCTTCGCTCTCACCGAAGCAGAGGCCGGGTCCGATGCCACCGCCATCGGCACCGAGGCGCGCCTGGAGGGCGACCACTATGTGCTCAACGGCGCCAAGCGCTATATCTCCGGTGCGCCCTATGCCGACCTCGCCGTACTGCTCGCGGTCACGGAGCCGGGCCGCGGGCCGCAGGGTATCTCGGCGTTCTTCGTCGACCTGCACGCCGAAGGCGTCAGCATCGACAGCGACTACTCGGTGATGTCCGGCGGCGGCGCCCACGGCAACATCCTGCTCAAGGACGTGCGCGTGCCGGTGCAGAGCCGCATCGGCGACGAAGGCGCCGGCTTCAAGCTAGCCATGGGACGTATCACCCTCAATCGCCTGCTGCACTGCCCGACCATGCTCGGCATGGCCGGCCTGGCGCTGAACCTGTCGCTGGACTATGCCCGTACCCGCAAGCAGTTCGGCCAACCCATCGCCATGTTCCAGTCGATCAACCATATGCTCGCCGACATGGCCACCGAGTTGTACGCCGCACGCAGCATGATGTACGCCACGGCAGCAAACAACGACGCCGGCGGCGACATCAAGGTGCAGGCACCGATGTGCAAGCTGTATGCCTCGGAGACTGCCTTCCGCATCGCCGACAAAGCGGTGCAGATCCATGGCGGCGCCGGCCTGATCAAGGGCCATCCGGTCGAATGGATATTCCGTGCGAGCCGTATGATGCGCATCCTCACCGGCACCAGCGAAATCCAGCGCAACACCATCGCCAAGGACATCCTGATGCCCAACTAGGGCTCAGGACAGGCCCGTCCCCCACGCGGGGCGGGCCTTTTTCATAAGAACAAGACAGAGAATCTCCGCCATGACACTTGAAGCCCCTGCCTTCAATGCACGTAAAGCCTGGATCATCGCCTTCCTGCTGGCCTTCATGATGCTGGTCAACTTCCTCGACAAGGTGGTGATCGGCCTGGTAGCCGTGCCCATGACCCAGGAATTGGGCCTGAGCCCGACCGAGTTCGGCCTGATCGGCGGCGCGCTGCATTGGTTCTTCGCCATTTCGGCCGTGGTCGGCGGTTTCCTCGCCAACCGTCGGCCAACCCGTACCCTGCTGCTGGGCATGGGCCTGTTCTGGTCGCTGATCCAACTGCCCATGCTCTTCGCCAGCTCCCTGTGGATGATCGTCGCCTGCCGGGTGCTGCTCGGCATCGGCGAAGGCCCCGCCTCGCCCGTCGCCACCCACGCCCTGTACAAGTGGTTTCCGAATGATCGCCGCAGCCTGCCAGTGGCCCTGCTGCATTCCGGCAGCGCCATGGGCCTGCTGGTGGCCGGCGCGATGATTCCCTGGATCAGCCTGAACTACGGCTGGCGAGTCAACTTCGCGGTACTGGCCGCCATCGGCGCGGTGTGGTGCGTGCTGTGGCTGCGCTTCGGTCGTGAAGGCAGCCTCGACAGCCTGCGCATCGGTCAGCCGGCTGCGGATTCCGATCGCCTGCCCTACCGCCGTCTGCTCAGCGATGGCAGCGTGCTGGGCAACTACATCTGCCACTTCGCGGCCAACTGGTCGCTGGCGTTGACCCTGACCTGGGTGCCCAGTTACCTGGAGATCGGCCTGGGCATCGACCCACTCAAGACCGGGCATATCTTCGTCATGTTCGTGGTGGTCACCACCCCGCTCAGCCTGTTCATGGCCTGGCTGTCGCAGCGCCTGCTGCGCAGCGGCTACTCATCGCGAATGGCGCGCGGTGCATTCGTTTCGGTATGCCTGATCGCCAGCGGCCTGCTGTCGGCCTCGCTGATACTGACCGAGCTGTCGGTCGCCACCCGCGTCGCCTGCCTGACCCTGAGCGGCGGCCTGGCACTGGTGATGTACTCGGTGGGCCCGGCGATGCTCGGCGAGTTCACGCCCAGCAGCCAACGCGGCGGCATCCTCGCCATCGGTAATGCGGTGGCCTCGCTGGCCGGTCTGTCTGCGCCGGTGATCACCGGCATGCTGGTTCAAGGTGCAGGCGCCGCGCATCCGTTGGGCTATGCCCAGGGCTTTCTGGTATGCGGCGGCGTGCTGGTTGTCGCCGGCCTGATCGGCCTGGTGAGCATGAATCCGCAGCGCTCGCGCGAGCGCCTGGGGGCTCAGGAGGTCATTTCAGCGGCAAGCTCGCGAGCCTGATCTGCCTCTGCATTGCGCTCGATCAGGCTGCCGCGCCATCGCCCGTCGCTGACCATCTCCAATAACAACCCGCGCACCAGGTCGCGCATGCAGGACGCAGCGAAGGACAGCGGCCGGTGCGCGGAATGGGCGATGGACACGGTACGGGTGATGCGCGGCTCGACGATCAGCCGCGCTGCAGTAGATTCGAACAGCTCCGCCAGCGGCGGCCAGTTGCAGATGGTCGCCGCCAGGCCATGCCTTACCAGGCTGGCGACGCCGGGAGCAGATTGCTGCTCGAACACCACGTTGAGCGTCACCCCCGCTTCCATTGCCGCCTGCTCGATGCGCCGACGCAGATGCAATGCTTTGGGCGCCATCACCAAACGGGTGGCCGCCGCCTGAGCGAGGCTGATCGGCATACCGCTCTCTGCCGACGAGCCCGGCCCCACCCAGTACAGATCCTCGGTGAAGATCGGCTCGGCCACCACATGCTCGAGCTCCTCGGCATTGGGCAGCACGCCAAAATCCACCTTGCCCAGTTCGATGGACTGACCGCCCTCACGCGTCAGCCCATCGCAGATGGTCAGGTTGATGGAAGGAAACTTGGCTTCGGCACGACGAATGATTTCCGGCAGCAGCAATGCCGAAACCGTCGCAGGGATGGAGATGGACACATGTCCGATGGGGTTACCGCGGGTCGAAGCCAGCTCGTCCTTTACCGAATCGAGCTTCTGCACCACCGATCGCGACACTTCGTACAACCTTCGCCCGGCATCGGTTAGCGCTACGCCGTCGTGCTGACGCTCCAGCAACTGCATCTCCAGTTCGCTTTCCAGCAGGCTGATCTGCCGACTCAAGGCAGGCTGGGCGATGTATGCCCGTCTGGCCGCTGCGGAGAAGCTCCCTGCCTCGGCGATGGCAATCAGATAACGAAGTTGCTTGAGGGTCATGCGGTTCTCTCTGGGGCCATACCGAAGCGTTATGGCATCTATCCGAAGACGCTATTTGTGGGGCTTTGCGCGCCTTCCTAGTATCTCCGAAACGCCACCGCGAAGGGAGTCCTGGCAACGCCGGCATACCGACTGAAAGGACTCGCGAGCTTACGTTGGCAGGTGTCTGGTTGGTCTTTTCGGCTCGACAGCACAGCGTACAAGCGAGGGATGAAACACGCTTTCGCGGCTTCGTTGAAACGCACTTTTTACGTCGTCGGAGTACCCGAGCCAACGACGTTTTTTTATTCCGTAGCACCACGTCAGTGACCTTGCATCGCAAGCCACTCAGCGAACGATGCCCGGCGCACTGACGACTCCCCTACTGCCCCATCCACGCCCTGGTTGTCATCAGGCGAGAAGGTCGGCAGCCCTTTCACAACCGGAGATAACAACAATGCATATGCCTTCGGCACGGCCCACTGCGGCCACTCCTATCCACCAGCGACGCGGGAGAGCCTACCTATGAGTCGCCTTAGCAGACGTCGCTGGGCACTGGCCCTCGCCAGTACCGTCGCATTAGGCGGTCTGGCTGCATATCGCGTGACGGAGCAGGCCAGGGAAACCGCGCAGGCCTATCTGTTCGCCTACCCCCTGGTGATGATGGAGCTGACCAAGCAACACCAGCAGTTGATGGGCACCACCTCGATAAACGGCTTTCGCCATAGCCGACGCTTCCCGGGTGCAAGCTTCAACAGCGTTGTGTCGCCGAATGTCGACACGCTGTACAGCATCGTGCACTTCGACCTGCGTCATGAACCGGTAGTGATGAGCATCCCCGACACCACCGGTCACTACTACATGATGCCGATCATGGACGCCTGGACCAATGTGGTCAGCAGCCCCGGCACCCGTACCATCGGTAGCGCCGCGCAGGACTTTCTGGTTGCCGGTCCGACCTGGCAGGGCGAGGTCCCGGCAGACATGCAACTGATCCGCATCCCGACTCAGTTGGCCTGGATGATTGGCCGTATCAAGAGCCGCGGCCCCGCCGACTACAGCGAGGTCCATGCGCTGCAGAACCGCTTCCGACTCATGCCATTGAGCGCCTGGCAAGGCCGGCAGAGCGATACGACGCCAACCAGAATGACCGAACTGCCCCCGCTGGAGCGCGGCAAGGGGCCAGACAGGCAACTGTCCGGCTGGAGCCGCGAGGCGTTCTTCACTGCTTTCTGCACCCTGCTGCGGGATAACCCCGCCCGCGCCGAGGACGCACCCATGCTCGAGCGTATCCGCGCCGCCGGCCTGCTCGATGATGACTGTGACCTGCAGCAGTCGCCCCTGCAGCGGCTGGGCAGCGCGTTGGGCTACCGGCGTGTGGTGGCCCTGCTCGAGGACCGCCAGAGCCTCATGGGCAAGGGTAAAACCGACAACGGCTGGCGCATCGGCTACGAGCTGGGCGAATACGGCACTCGGTACCAACAGCGGGCACTGGTGGCAAAAATCGGACTGGGTGCCAATGAGCCGGACGACGCCATCTATCCTAATCTGCATGTCGATGAGCACGGCCAGCCATTGTCCGGCCAGCATCGCTACGTGCTGCACTTCGCCGCCGACCAACTGCCGCCCGCACGGGCCTTCTGGTCACTGACGCTATATGACGAGCGCCAACTGCTTTCGGCCAACCCGATCAACCGCTACTCCCTGGGCGACCGAGATGACCTGCATTACAACGCTGACGGCTCGCTGGACCTGTATATACAAAATCAGCAACCGCTCGAAGCCGAGCGACGTCGCAACTGGCTGCCGGCGCCACTGGGGCCGTTCAATCTGTTCCTGCGCCTGTATTGGCCACGGCCTGAAGTACTGGAAAAACGCTGGTTACCGCCGATGATCAAGACCCAGTCCTGAGACTGACGCGCACCCGCGCCAACCGAGCCCTGCATAGCGCAAACGAACAAACGCCCCGCCCGGTCCACACCGGGCGGGGCGTTTCGCGTTGCAGCTCAGGGTGTGACCAGGTTGAACTGCGGATTCGCCTCGTCCAGCCCGCCGAGCAGCTTGAGCAGTTGCACACGTCCACTGTCGATCTCGATGCCGCCGATGGTCGCCTCCTTGAGGAAGCCGGTTTCCTTGAGGGCGATGCGGTCGAGCAACGCCTTGGTCATGCTCACGCCGATATCCGCCTGTGCGTGGCGCGAATCCTTGCGATGGGTGAGCACGCCGTTGCGCAGGGTCAGCGCGTAGTCCTCGTCCAGGTCGGTGAAGCGCCAGTTGATCAGCAGGTCGCGGTCGGCCTCCTTCATGGCATCGATGCGCACCGCCAGATAGTCGAAAAACATACTCGGTGTCAGCGCCCGCACCATGTCCGGCGCGCCGTTGCGTGCGCGGGCCTCGGCCACGCCCTGACGCAACTCGTGAGCACCGCTGAGGTAGACGTTGCGCCATGTGGCGTTCTCGCTCTGGTAGCCGAGCTGTTCCAGTGTGTCGGCCTGCAGGGCCCGCGCAGCGGCGTTGTCCGGCTCGGCGAACACCAGGTGATTGAGCAATTGCGCCGCCCAGCGATAATCGCCTGCCTCGAAGGCCTGACGCGCCGCCTTCAATACGGCCTCGGCACCGCCCATCACCGCTACGTAACGGCGTCCGGCATCTACCGGCGGCAGCGGGTCGAGGTTGGCCGGGTTGCCATCGTAGAAGCCCATGTAGCGTTGATACACGGCGCGTACGTTATGACTGAGCGAGCCATAGTAGTCGCGGCTGTACCATTTGCCGGCCAGGCGCGGCGGCAACGAAGACAGCTGCGCGGAGATCTCGGTGGGGGTCAGCCCCTGGTTGATCAGGCGCAGCGTCTGGCTGTCGAGGAAGGCGTACATGTCGCGCTGGTCGGCCAGGTAGTCGCGGATATCATCACCGCCCCAGGTCGGCCAGTGATGCTGGGCGAACAATACCTCTGCCTCGTCACCGTAGCGCACCAGCGCCTCGTCCAGGTAGTGCGCCCAGACCTTGGCGTCGCGTACCAGGGCGCCGCGCAGCGTCAGTACGTTGTGCTGGGTATGGGTGGCATTCTCGGCCATGCACAGGGTCTTGAACTGCGGGAAGTACATGTTCATTTCCGCCGGAGCCTCGGTGCCCGGCGTAAGCTGGAATTCGATCGTCACCCCGTCGATCTCGTGCGTTTCCAGCGGTTCGACGATCAGGTCGGTGGGCGCGATCAGGGTCACCGTGGCGTTGATCGGGGTGCCCTTGCCGAGTCCCGCATCCACCTGGCCGCGTTCGCCCCGGGGCAATACCGCGCCGTACATGTACTGGGCCCGGCGCATCATCGCAGGCCCAGCGAGCACGTTCTCGCTGACCGCATGCTCGTAAAAACCTTCCGGGGCGATCACCTTGACCTTGCCGGCTTGCACGTCGGCCTCGTCGATCACCCCGCGTACGCCGCCGAAGTGGTCGACGTGCGAGTGGCTGTAGATCACCGCCAGCACAGGCTTGCGCGGACGGTGCTTGTAGTACAGCTCGAGACCGGCGCGGGCGGTCTCGGTGCTGATCAGCGGGTCGATGATGATCAGTCCGCTGTCGCCCTCGATCACAGTCATGTTCGACAGATCCATGCCACGAATCTGGTAGACACGCTCACGCACTTCGAACAAACCGGCGATGTTGTTGAGTTGGGCGATGCGCCAGAGGCTCGGGTTGACGCTCGCGGGCGCATCGTTGCCGTCGAGGAAGTTGTACGCCATACGGTTCCATACCGGCTTGCCGTCAGCATTCTCCACCACGCCGGTGAAAGGCTCGATCAGCCCGCGACGGGCGCTTTCGAAATCAGCGCGGTTCTCGAACGGCAAGCGCTGCAGCCAGGCCTGATTGCGCTGCTGGGTGATCTCGGTGGCCGGCTTTGCGGATACCGGCTGTTCGGCGTGGGCGCCGAGGGCGATTAGCGCCAGCGCCAAAGCACTTAAGCGAAAGATGGGCATGGTCTTGTCCGTTATTTTTTGAAAAGGAAATGCGAGAGGTCGGCTCCCCGAAGAGAGCCGACCAGGCGAGGCCGCTGAGCCGGTCCGCCAGACTGTCGCGCCGTTACTTGCCCAGGCGCTTCAATTGCGCGGGGGTGAACTCGGACTTCGACAGAGTCTCGCCGTAGCGAGCCTTGCTGGTGATTTCGTTGGTCAGATAATTGACCGCGTAGCGCCCGGACATCAGGTCATAGGTCGCTTCGGCTACGGTGAGCGGAAGCTGGATGTCGTGTAGCATGGCAATGTGCGATTCGTAGCTGCGCCACAGCTCGCCGCGGCTGTCATAGATATCCGAGGCGACGATCTGCCAGGTGTCCTCGTCGAGGTAAAAGCGGCGCTTGGCGTAGACATGGCGCACGCCAGGCTTGAGCGTAGCCTCGACCACCCAGACGCGGTGTTTTTCGTAACGCGCATGGTCCGGGTTGAGATAACCCGGCTTGAGCAGGTCGGCGTAGGCAGTCTGCTTGCTGGCCATGCGGTAGGCGTTGTAGGGGATGAGCATTTCCCGCTTACCCTGCAACTTCCAGTCGTAGCGGTCGGGGGCACCATTGTAGCCATCGACGCTGTCGGCCACGACCTGGCCGAAGCTGTAGCGCGCACTGCTATCGTAGGCCACCGTCGGCGCCCGCCGCACGCGGCGTTGTCCCGGATTGTACTGCCAGGCCGAGCGCACGCCCGCTACCAGGTTGAGCGGCTCGTGCACCAGCGTCACCTCGCCGGCGTAGCGCGAAGGCGCGGTCGTGCGCACGCGGTTGAGCAGCAGCAGATTCTCGTTCGGCTCGAGATCGCTGATGTTCTCGCGAAATACCGTCAGGGCATCCGAGCTGACCACGGTGTAGTCGCCCTTCTCCTGCACGGTGGCCGAGGAGAACTGGCGACGGATGGAGCCTCCACGGTAACGCGTGAGGTGGTTCCACATCACTTCCAGGCCTTCGGTGGGCTGCGGGAACGGCACACCGAAGTGGTAGCCATCCAGGCCGTTGCCGTCGTCACTCAGGGTCACCTTGGCCAGGTTGGCACGGGTCTCGTCCAGATGCCTCTGCGGCAGCGTGGCACTGCGGTGAGTCGGGTAGACAGCCATTCGGTAGTCGGCATGGCGGGCCAGCATGGCCTGCTGACCGGGGCTGAGCAGGTCTTTGTACTGCTCGGCGTTGGCCTTGCTGACCACGTACAGCGGTTGCTCGGCGGCGAAAGGGTCGCTGTAGTCGCCGTTGCCGCTGATCGGCGCGGCCCCCGCTTGCATACCACCCTCCCAGGCCGGGATGCTGCCGTCGGCATTGCCGGCACGCTCAGCACCCACGGGAGTCAGCGGACCATCCAGGCGCGCGGGGTCATTTTCCTTGGCATGGGCCAGCGTACAGGCCGCCAGCAGGCCGAGGGCGAGAGGGACAATCTTGAAGGCAGTCATGGTCAGAAGCTCGCTTTGACAGTGACCGAGGCATAGTCGCGGTCATCGATGAGGGAAAACTCGTTCGAGCCGAAGAAGCTGTTGTAGGCCAGTTCGAGCGAGTACTCGTTGCGGTAGTCGAAGGTCAGGGCCAGACCGAGGGCCTGCTGGCCTTCCTGAAAATTGGGGCCGTAGCCCTCGACGTCATGGCGCCAGTTGATCGATGGAGTCACCACCGTGGCAGGGATCAGGCCCTCGTAGCTCAGCCCCATGCGCAGCCGATAGCCCCAGGAGAAGGCGGTCATTACGCCGTGCGTGTTGCAGTGGGTGGCGGCGGCCAGCTCCGCGTCGGTCAACCCGGCCGGGTTCTGCGCCGACGGCGTCGAGCAGGCGGCGCCATCGGAGGTCGGCGTACGGCCGAACGCGCCCGCGCGGCCGAGGCGTTCGTCCTGCGGATCGAGACCGCCGATCCAGTTACCGCCAAGTTCCGCCGCCCAGGCCAGGCGCTGCGCGCCGAGCACGTTAGAAAAACTGTCGGCGGCGCCCAGGCTGAACTGCCAGACTTCCTTGCGCACGTAGCCGTCCACGCGGCTGCCACGCGCAGCGGCCAGCTCGGCTGGAGTCATGGGCATGATCCAGCTGTTGCGCTGCCCGGCAAGTAGGTTGATCAGATCGGCGGAATTGACGCTCAGCGGCATGTTGGGCCGGTAGGTCAATTCGCCGAACACCGCGGTGCTGCCCAGCACGCCGCTGATACTGGCGCCGAACAGGCGGATGTCCTCGGGATATACCGTGAAGTAGTCACCCGTATTGAGGTTGGCGCCGGGATTGCCGCCGGCGTTGGGTGCCTGGCGGGCGATCACCCCGGACAGCAGCGGCGTGCGGCTGTGGTAGTTGAGGTAGTACAGCCCCAGGTCGGCATCGTCGAGCGACTCGATCAGGTAGTGCACCGCCAGGCCATACTGGCCGCTATCACGCGCCCAGTCGGTGGCGGTGCGGCGCAGATAGCGCTCGGCTGCCGGCATCATCCCGGGCGGTGCGTCGAGGGCGTTCTCGATACCAGAAATATCGGTGGTCGAGATGCCGCCGGCGATCAGCTTCTCGTGCTGGCAGCCCTCCTGCAGCGCATCGTTGGTGCTGAAAAAGGTGCCGCAGCCCTCAAGCACCGAGGGCCGGAAGTTGTACTGCAGGAAGCCCTCGACACTCAGGCGGTCGGCCAGGTCATAGTTGAAGGACACCATCTCCACCGGCAGCAAGCCTTCCTTCAGCTCGGTGCCGGGGCGGTTGAATGCCGAGACGTCCAGAGGGTTGATGGCGTTGACCCCATTCTGCAGGAACAATGCCTCGCCCCAACTGAGCACGTGCTTGCCGACCTTTACACTGAGCGGACGCTCGGCAAGCTCGAAGTCCTTCCACAGGTAAGCGTCGAGTACCTCGAAGCCCTGAAAGCGCGCCAGGCGCTGCCAGCCGGAATCATCGAAACGCCGAAAGTCGCCATTGCCGGTGGCCATGGCATGGTCATACCAGTATTTGAAGCGAATGAACGCCCCCTGGCTGCCGTCATTAAGGTCGAATTCGGTCAGGCCCTTGAACAGCGTTGAGATGGTGTCGCCCTTGTCGAAATTGAGCTTGCCGTCGTCGCCGTTGTAGTTGGTGCCCACGCCCACCTTGCCGATGCTGGCGGCATCCGCCTTGTTGAGCAGGTGCTTGTCGGCATTTTGCAGCGACCAACTGGTGCCCAGCGAGAGGGTGCTGTGGGTCGTCAGGCTCCAGTCTTCGTCGAGCTGCCAGGTGGCGGCCTGTAGCAGCGATGACTGGCCGGCCAGGGCGATGCCAATGGCCAGTGCGGCAGGGGCGGAGCGATGTCGGGGACACGCGATGAAGTGGTTCATGTAACCCTCTCGTTGTTTTTGTCGGGTCCGTTTCGCGGGCAATGGCCCGCCGATGCGCAGTGGCCTGCGCGGTTCGTTTGCGGGTGGGTGCAACGTGTCGGTTAGTGCGGCAAGGCGTCGAGCACCGCGCTGACCATGTTGTTGAAGGTGACAGGCGAGTCGATCGCTCGCGACGCCACCTTGGCGGGTCCGTCCGCGCTGGTTGCACGGCGTGCCTGATCAGGCGTTGCCGACAGCTTGACGATCACCACCTCGCGCCGGGGGTTGAGGTAGATCTTCTGGCCGAAACGCCCGCTGGCCTCCAGCGAACCGTCGCCATCGTTCTTCTGCAGCCAGTAGTTGCGGTAGGTGTAGCCGGGACGACCAGGCGCCAGGTTGCCGCTGGCGAACAGCTCCTGGTCGCCCGCCTGCAGCAGGCTGCGCACACCCTGATTGAAGCTGTCGCCCGGCACGTCACGCGCCAACTCGCGGCGAACCAGTTCGGCGAAACGTGCGGTGTCGCGCAGGTTGCTACTGATGCCGCCGCTGGCCATTTCAGTGCCCAACTCATCCACCTGAACGTAGGCATCGTCCTGGGCAAAGCGCGACCAGATTCGCGCCTCCACCAATTGACTCCAGTTCTGCCCCGAGATACGCCGCAATGCCCAGGCCAGAGCTTCCGGAGAGCCGTTCTGGTAGAAGAACAGAGGCTGTGGCGAGGCCGCTTGGGCCACCTTGGCCACGCGCAGGAAGGAATAGATATCGGCCGGCATCTGCGGCTTGCGCGGGATCAGACCGGTCGCGGCGAACAGCCCGAGGTCCGGCGGCACATGCTCGGGGTAGGTCACCGCCACCTGCATGTCGAGGTTCTGCTGCACCGTGGCCTCGCCGAAGGGCGTACCCGCTAGTTCCGGCACGTACTGGGCGAGTCTGGCATTGGGATCGAGCAGGCCTTCGGCGATGAACTGCGCCGCCAGCAGGCCGGTCACCGACTTGGTCATGGAGGCCCAGATGTGCGGTTGGCGGGCCTCGAAGCCGTCGTCGTAGCGCTCGAACACGATCGCGCCGCGGTGCAGCACGATCAGACCGTCGGTGACGGTTTCGCGCAGGTAGCCATCGAGTGTGAGCGTCTCGTCGCCGGCCGCGAACTGCAGACCATCGAGCGCCAGGGCGGAACCGGCCGCCAAGGCCAGCGGCGTTTGCGCACGGGGGATGTTGCGTGTCGGCGAAACCTCGCGGGCATGACGCATGGACCAGCGCAGGTAAGGGGGCAGGAAGGCATTGGCTTTGTTCACACGCATCTCCACGGCTGGCGGAAACCCTTGCATCACATCGCCGTCAGCAGGACTCGCCGCCAAAGCTGGAGGCAAGGCACCCAGGAGGGAAAAGGGCAGGCCCTTGAGCAGACCTCGCAGAAGCGAGGCGAACTGGGGCTGGGGTAGAGCTACGCTTGGTCTCATTGTTGTTGTCCCAATGACGGAGTGATCCCGAAAGAACTCCCGGACGATGCTATCCAAGCGTTTTCAACAAGAACTAATAGAACTGTGCGATGCAGGGCATGCCTTTTTGGAATAGGTCAGTGAGCCGTGACGACTGCGACCCATACCATCGCCCTTCCAACGAAACTCGCCGGCTTCGACCTATTCCATAGTTTTATGGTGCGCATAGGACTCTTGTATTGGGTGCTCAAAAGATTATCTGACTAGCATCGGCTTCCATGCGATCGACGAAGTGAACGACTGACCATCAGGGCCAAGCTCCCAGACCGTTTAATCGGCACGGACGGGCCAATCTCGTCGGGTATGAAGATCGCAAAGAACATGCTTCTGCGGCCGCCCCCGCCGCCAGGTAACCATCCCACCTTCCGGTGCTCCATGATTCCAGTTTCCTTTCGCAAGCCTCTCGCACAGACACTGCTCGGCGGTGAAGAGCCCGACCCACGCTTCACCCTGGCCAACGAGCGCACCTTTCTGGCCTGGGCGCGTACCGCGCTGGCTTTGCTCGGCGGCGGCATAGCCGTGGAGACCTTCGCCAGCCATGCCTTCGAGCCCTGGCTGCGTCTGTGCATCACCCTCAGCCTACTGTCGCTCAGCTTGCTGCTTAGCGTTGGCGCATGCCTGCGCTGGCTGACCGTGGAGCGCGCCCTGCGTCATCGCCGCGCCCTCCCCCTTCCGGCATTGGTCCCCACCCTGACGATCAGTGGCTGCCTCGTAGCGCTGCTGCTGTTGACCCTTTTCTGGCTGCACGGCCATGGTTGATCCGGGCCTGCAGGCCGAACGCACCGAGTTGGCATGGCGACGAACACAGCTGTCACTGTTGGTGATCGCCTGCCTGATGCTACGTGGGGTACATCCGGCACCAATGATGCTGGCACTGGCCACGGCCCTGACCCTCTGGAGTGGTCAACGGCAGCGCTATCTTCAAAGTCTCGCCATGTTGTTCGACGAGCGAGGCAGAGCGAGGTGCGCGATAATCTTGAGCACCGCCCTGGTACTCACTGGTCTGAATCTTTTGACGATCGGGACGGTTCTGGCAGGCATCTGAGAGACGCGGACGTACCAGAGCCGAGCATCCGCTATAGGAGGCCATACAACTGCAGCCACACGTATGAGACAATCTGCGTGATATCAGGCCTGAACCCCGCCTTTATTGCTCAGCAGCTTGGCCATTTCGTGCAGAGGCTGCTCTCAACGTATGCGCGCTGGATCAACTCCACTTCGGATTGGGGCGAGCTAGACAAGCTCGAAATCGGTATCGGCCCAACCCAGCGTCTCCAAGTTATTGATAGGTAAGCCCTTTGATTTCCACCACTAACATCACCATGCGATTTTTCATGGTGTTGACGGGTGGTTGATGCGTAGATTTATGCGGCTTTGTAGGTGGTAGCCCCGGCCTGTTTGATATGTTCGAGCCTGAGCAGCAGACCGGGCGGCGCAGATGGACATGCTGATGAATGAACCTGCGGCTTGATGCTTATTTTTTGAAAGTCATTACTCTGACAAGCTCCAATACAGCAGACTCAACAATTCCTGACAGCGGATAATTAGGCTTCCGCCAAGGATCGACTAACGCGACTGCAGACAAAAGCGCACAAACTATCCCCAGTTGATTAAGTAGCTGGGCATCGCAAGACTTGATCTCTACGGGAACTGCGTTATCGCTGGCATAAAGCAACTTGTTTCTGAGGTTGGCTCTTTGTTTAATTACACCATGAACCTCCTGAATATATTTTTTCTTGAGCCTGACTCGAACTATGTCACCAATCATCTCTTGCAGAGTTTGCTGTCCCTGAGTGATCAGATGAAGCGGAGGCCTAGGGTGCACCGCAAAATCTTGGGCTTTCAGCGGCAACACGATTTCCATAGCAGGGCGCCCAGGATCATTAGTGAGTTTTATAATGGGCAGATGAAATGGAAAGCCCTCGCGCTTAAAGTTGTCACCAACCCAATCTAGGACGCCTTTAATGAAGACTATTACACCCGCTTTACTTGCATGATTATAGAAGTGAAGATTCTCGCTTTTTGGATAGCCTTGTGCCTGAAGGGAGGCAATGAGTGATGTTGCGGCCTCTTCTTCGGCGCATATAGATCGAAATACAGCCATGTGCATATCAGAGTCTTTTAACTCCCAAGCCTTTCGAATATGCGCAATGGCACTGAGGCCAGCGTACTTTACCCGCCCTTCGCATGCACCAAGCATTTTTTCAAACCAATCGAGCTGCTTCGAATCAGCCTCATTCACTATCTGTTCATCTCGCTTTTAAACAGCATGGGTATTGATGCCGAACAGCAAATACGCGTACCCGGCCTGTTCGATCTGCTCGAGGATGAACAGCAGACTGGGGTGGCGTGATTATTTATCGGAAAACCAAGCACTCAACGCGACCAATACCAAGGACACATGATGACTATTGGCAAGCCCAACACGCGGCCACTTATGAATATTGTTTGTTTTAACCGGCCGCCCAGTTTGTTGGCGTAGCTGATCTATCTGCTGCTGTAGAGTCTCTAGATTCAGCCCCGTAGCCGCCGACAAACCGCTGGCTTCGAATGCTAACTCGGCGAGATTTCCATCGGCTATATCCCGTGAATATGCCGTGAGCAGACCTTTCCCGCGAGCCCGATAGCGAACTCCGTTTCCGCTATCCAGCTTTTCACCTCTCCCGATGATCGTCTCCAGCTCTACTTGGAGATCACTGAATAACACCATGGAGGAACCTCCCAGCCGCCTGAAGGTTGTAGCGGCGCAGATTTACATGCTGATGGATGTGCCGGCGGCGTGATCCATGCCGTTAGTTTCAGATCAATCGATCCAGATACTCGCACGCCTTTGACTTCTGCTCCGGGCCTCCGAGCCCATCGCTCCCAAGCAAAGAGGCCCTAACCGAGCCTTTGATCTGATGAATGAAGGTGCCATTGAGGGTGCTGTCTTTGAGCATCGCTTTAACCAAATGCTCTAACACTGCAATCCTGATTTCTACGTCTTCCATACGTCACTCCCTGTACCCGGCCCCATGCCAGCAATCCGACACTACCCCACAAACCCTCTGTAACGCCACCTGGCGAGGTATCTCCATGCCCAACGAATACGGACTCGACACCGACTACTTCGTTCGCCTCGGCACAACACCAAAAGCGTTAGAGGCCCGCCGCGCGCGGTCAAATCCCAGAAGGTGTCTGGCGAAAAATAGGCAGCCGTATTTGGTACAGGGTCAGGAGATACGACGATTGGCAAGAAAGCCTTTGACCTTCCCCGAGGCCTTGAATTACGGGGGCGACACCCTCCGCATCCGCTTCCAATGAGTGGTAAACGCTGCTCCGAATCCCTTACCTACCACACAACGCAAGCGGGCATCGCGGCAGCCTCACGTTTACGTGATCAGGTAGTACAGATGATCAAGCTCGGGGTCTTCAATGAGCAGAAGTACTCCGAGCTATTCCCCCTCTCCTCCAATGCCGCACCGGGCATAGCTCAGGGTTTCGGCCAGTACGAGCAAGTCTGGCTGGATAGCCGCTCGATCACCGAAGGCACACGCGACAACTACAAGTCGGTGCTGAACGTGTGGTGGATGCCACATCTTGCAGCAACTCCTCTCTCACATCTGACAACCGCGTTCATACGCGAGCTGGTGGTGCGTATTCCCTGGACATCCGACGGCGTGAAAGCCAACGCAATGTCGAAGCTGAGCACCATTCTTGAGTCGGCGGTCAGCGACAAGCTGATCGCGGTGAACCCCATGGCGGATCTGGACATCCCCGAGCGAAAAGATGCCAAAGTCGACCCTTTCAGCCAGGAAGAGGCAGACTGGATCATCGCTCAGCTCTACGCTACCGAGCACTGGCCAAGCCAGATATACGCTGCTTTCTTCGAGTTCGCCTTCTACTCAGGCATGCGCCCAGGCGAAATTGCTGCCCTACGCTGGGACGAAATCAATTTCGAGAAGCGCATGGTTCACGTCTGTCGAACCGTCGTGAAAAAGCAGATCGCCGAGCGTACCAAAACCAAGAAAAACCGCTACGTGCTGCTGAATGAGCGAGCCCTTCACGCGCTGGAGGTCGCCAAGACCTACTGCGAACGGCGAGCCAGCAGCAAGCAGGGGCGCGTCAAAGAGTTTCCCTTCTGCTTCCCCCCTAGCAAGGGCAGTGCGTTCATCCAACAGACGAGTGACCTGCACCATCAGTGGCGTCCAACCTTAAAGGCGCTGGGTATTCGTTACTGACCCCCGTACAATGCGCGCCACACTTACGCGACCATGTGCTTGATAGCAGGCATGAAGCCCGCATTCATCGCCAAGCAGCTCGGCCATTCGATTCAGATTTTGCTGGCTCGATATGCGCGCTGGCTGGATGGCGCCAGCGACTGGGCGGAAATGGAAAAACTCACATTTGCCCCAAAAGTGCCCCAAGCATAAACGCACCACTCTGAAACACGCGAGATAGAGCCCTTTGATTTCCACCGCTAACATCACCATGCAGTTTGGCGCCAAGCCGCTGTTCGAGAACGTTTCCGTCAAGTTCAACAACGGCAACCGCTACGGCCTGATCGGCGCCAACGGCTGCGGCAAGTCGACCTTCATGAAGATCCTCGGCGGTGATCTGGAGCCGTCGGCCGGCCAGGTGATGCTCGAGCCGAACGTACGCCTGGGCAAGCTGCGCCAGGATCAGTTCGCCTACGAAGAATTCAATGTGATCGACACCGTGATTATGGGCCATGCGGAGCTGTGGAAGGTCAAGGCCGAGCGCGACCGCATCTACTCGCTGCCGGAAATGAGCGAAGAAGACGGCATGAAGGTCGGCGAGCTCGAAGGCGAGTTCGCCGAGATGGACGGCTACACCGCCGAGTCCCGTGCCGGCGAGCTGCTGCTTGGCCTGGGCATTCCGCTGGAACAGCATTTCGGTCCGATGAGCGAAGTCGCGCCCGGCTGGAAGCTGCGCGTGCTGCTGGCCCAGGCGCTGTTCGCCGACCCGGACGTGCTGCTGCTCGACGAGCCGACCAACCACCTGGACATCAACACCATCCGCTGGCTGGAAGCGATCCTCACGGCGCGTAACAGCACCATGATCATCATTTCCCACGACCGTCACTTCCTCAACGCGGTCTGCACCCACATGGCTGACTTGGATTACGGCGAGCTGCGCCTGTTCCCGGGCAACTACGACGAGTACATGACGGCCTCGACTCAGGCTCGCGAGCAGCTGCTGGCCGACAACGCCAAGAAGAAGGCGCAGATCGCCGAACTGCAGACCTTCGTCAGCCGCTTCTCGGCCAACGCCTCCAAGGCCAAGCAGGCCACCAGCCGAGCCAAGCAGATCGACAAGATCCAGCTCGCCGAGGTCAAGCCGTCGAGCCGCGTCAGCCCGTTCATCCGCTTCGACCAGAACAAGAAGCTGCATCGCCAGGCGGTGACCATCGAGAAGCTGTCCAAGGCCTTCGATGACAAGGTGCTGTTCAAGAACTTCGGTTTCCAGGTCGAAGCAGGCGAGCGCGTGGCCATCATCGGCCCCAACGGCATCGGCAAGACCACCCTGCTGCGCACCCTGGTCGGTGAAATGACCCCGGACGCCGGCAGCGTGAAGTGGACCGACAGCGCCGAGGTGGGCTACTACGCCCAGGATCACGCCCACGATTTCGAGGCCGACGAAACCCTGTTCGAGTGGATGGGCCAGTGGACCAGCGGTGAGCAGAACATCCGCGCCGCCCTGGGCCGCATGCTGTTCTCCTCCGACGAGATTCAGAAGTCGGTCAAGGTGCTCTCCGGTGGTGAACAGGGCCGCATGCTGTTCGGCAAGCTGGCCTGCCAGAAGCCCAACGTGCTGGTGATGGACGAACCGACCAACCACCTGGACATGGAGTCGATCGAGGCGCTCAACCTAGCGCTGGAGAACTACCCGGGCACGCTGATCTTCGTCAGCCACGACCGCGAGTTCGTCAGCTCCCTGGCCACGCGCATCATCGAGCTGTCGGACAACGGCGTGACCGATTTCAGTGGCACCTACGATGATTATCTGCGCAGCCAGGGCATCATCGTCTGAGGTCTGCTGCAGAATGACAAAGCCCGCTTTTGCGGGCTTTGTTGTTTCTGCAAACAGCCTGGCAACAGGCGCGCTCCGACTCAGATGCGGAACTGACGCACCAGTGCCCCGAGGCGGTCGCCCAGGCCAGCCAGACTGCGTGCCGTCTGCGCACCACGCTCGGTTTCATCGGCGACGCTGTCCACGGCCACCGCGATCTGATGCACGCTGCGATTGATCTCCTCGGCCACCGCCGTCTGCTCCTCGGCGGCACTGGCAATCTGCGCGTTCATGGCGTTGATGGTGGCGATCAACTGGGCGATGGCGTCGAGCGACTCGCCGGCCTTGTTGGCCTGTTCGCTGGTCAGCTCGCCGGCATCGCTGGAACGGCGCATTGAAGTCACCGACTCAAGCGTGCCCTGCTGCAGGCGGTCGATCATGCCCTGAATTTCCTGGGTGCTCTGCTGGGTACGGCTAGCCAGCGCCCGCACCTCATCGGCGACCACGGCGAAACCACGCCCGGCCTCGCCGGCACGCGCCGCTTCGATGGCGGCGTTGAGCGCCAGCAGGTTGGTCTGCTCGGCGATGGAACGGATCACGTCAAGCACGCTGACGATCGACTGCACATCCTGCTGCAGGCTGTCGAGCGACACGCCACTGCTTCGGATGTCCTCGACCAGTGAGTGAATGCGCTGGATGCTGCCGTCGACCACGCTTTTGGCCGCCTGACCTTCGCGGTCAGTCTGCTGCGCAGCCTCGGCGGCGTTCTGCGCGCTCTTGGCCACTTCGTGAGCGGCAGCCGACATCTCGTTGATCGCCGTAGCCACCTGATCGGTTTCGTGGCGCTGCTGCCCCATCGCCTGCTCCGAACGCTGCGCCTGCTCCGCCACCTGACTCACCAGGCCGGTAAGTTGCCCGGTCATCTCCACGATCTGCCGCACCAAGTCATGGATCTTCTCGACAAAGCGGTTGAAGGAGCCGGCCAACTCGCCCAGTTCGTCCTGATTGGTAACCGGCAAGCGCCGGGTCAGGTCACCCTCGCCAGCGGCGATATCGTCGAGATTGGCCTTGATCTGCTGCAGCGGCCGCAGGAACGCATTGCCCAGCCATACGCCAATCACACCGAACACCACCAGCAGAATCGCCGCCACCACCACGATGCTGGTGATGATGGTGCCGATGCGCTCATCGATATCGTCTTCGACCTCCCTGATCCCCGCTTCGACGCCGTCGAGGTTGAGCGCCGTACCGACGGCCATGTCCCATTTTGGCAGGTAGTAGCTGTAGGCGAGCTTGGGCACCATCACCGACTCGTTGCCCGGCAGCGGCGAGGAATAGTTGACGAAGTAGCTGTTGTTCTTCGCCACGTTGACCAGTTCACGGTTGATATACACCCCGTTCGGGTCGCGGCGGTCGGCCAGGCTCTTGCCGACGTCCACGGGGCTATCGCCGCGGAACAGGCGCACCACGTTGGAGTCGTGGCCGAAGAAATAGCCATCGGCGCCATATTTGATCTTGGAGAGGATGGCGATGGCCTGTTCGCGACTGGCCATGTCGCCTTGTGCTGCCCCATCGTAAAGCCCCTTCACCGAGCCAAGGGCGATCTGCATGTAGTGCTCGAGCTCGCTGCGCTTTTCCTGCAGCAGACGCTCGCGCGTCTCTGCCACCTCGTCGGCCGCCAGGCTCTGCAATACCTTGGCCGCCGTGCCACTGAGCACCAGCGCAAAGAGGATGACGGGAACCAGCGCAAGCAGTATCACCTTGGTTTTCAATGTGAGGCGCATTCTTGTTGTCCTTTTATGCGGAACAAAAAACGGGGCTACCGGTATATCGGCAGCCCCGTGGAAGAATTAAGCGACCCAAGGCGCCGAGAACTTAATCCGGCGCATTCACGCCTTTACAGGAGCATAGCGGCCGCCCAGCCGAACGCCAGCAGCGGCAGGTTGTAGTGCAGGAAGGTCGGCACCACGCTGTCCCAGATGTGGTTGTGCTGGCCATCGGCGTTGAGCCCCGAGGTTGGCCCGAGGGTGGAGTCCGATGCCGGTGAGCCGGCATCGCCCAGCGCGCCGGCAGTCCCGACGATGGAGACGATGGCCAGCGGGCTGAAACCCAGCTGCACACCAAGCGGCACGAAGATCGCCGCAATGATCGGGATGGTGGAAAAGGAAGAGCCGATGCCCATGGTCACCAGCAACCCGACCAGCAGCATCAGCAGTGCGCCGACCGCCTTGTTGTGGCCGATCAAGGCTGCCGAGCTGTCGACCAGTGTCTGCACCTCGCCGGTGGTCTTCATCACCTCGGCGAAGCCGGCCGCGGCGATCATGATGAAGCCGATCATGGCCATCATCTTCATGCCTTCGGTGAACAGGCCGTCCGCCTCTTTCCAGCGCACCACGCCGGATACCGAGAAGATCACGAAGCCGACCAGCGCGCCGATGATCATCGAGTCCAGCCACAGCTGCACGACGAAAGCCGCGGCGATGGCCAGCCCCGCAACCAGCAGGCTCAGCGGATTGTACTGGGCATCCACGCGCTCGCTCTGTGCGACCTTTTCCAGGTCATACACGCGCTTGCCGCGATAACTGAACAGCACCGCCACGAGCAGGCCGAAGAGCATGCCCAGCGCCGGAATGGCCATAGCCTGAGTGATGCTGATACCGGTGACATCGACACCGGACTTGGCCACGTTGGCCAATAGGATCTCGTTGAGGAAGATGCCGCCAAAGCCAACCGGCAGAAACATGTACGGCGTGATCAGGCCGAAGGTCAGCACACAGGCGATCAGACGACGGTCGAGCTGCAACTTGCTCAACACGTAGAGCAACGGCGGTACCAGCAACGGAATGAAGGCGATGTGGATCGGCAGCAGGTTCTGCGAGGAGATCGCGACCGCCAGCAGCAACGCGATCAGCAGCCATTTCAACGCCCCGCCCCTACCGTCCTGCTGCTTGTCGACCAGCGCCAGCGCGCGATCCGCTAGCGCATGCGCCAGGCCGGATTTGGCGATGGCAACAGCGAAAGCACCGAGCAGTGCGTAGGACAGCGCAACCGTAGCCCCGCCACCCAGCCCCTGGTTGAACGCCTTCAGCGTGCCTTCGATACCCAGCCCGCCGAGCAGGCCGCCGGCCAGTGCGCCGATGATCAGTGCCACGACCACGTGTACGCGACAGAGACTGAGGGCCAGCATGATGCCGACCGCGGCGATTACAGCGTTCATAAACACTCCACCTGCACAACGCAAAAAGCCGCGTACTGTGCCGCATGCGGACTATCCTGTCAAAATCGACGATCGTTCAGAATTCAAAGCGAAGCGTGCACAATCCCGAGCGCACACCAATCGATCAAGAATGCCCGACGCATACCGATAACCGTACTGGTCCATGTAGAAAGGAACGCACCATGCTGTTCAGTCGTCTTTCGATCCAATGGAAGATCACCCTGCTCGCCGGCCTATGCCTACTCGCCATCGTCACCTTGCTGGTGGGTGCCTCGCAGTATCAGTCCAGCCGCAGCGCCGGCCTGGTGCGCGAGGCCAGCTCCAGCATGCTCGAGGAAAGCGCCAAGCTGCGCCTGAAGGCGCGCAGCGAATTACAGGCCATCCGCATTCAGCGCTACTTCATGGACGCCTATCAGTACGGCAAGGGATTTTCCCGGCAGATTCTGTTCCTGCGCGAACAGGCTGAGAAACGCTTCCTTGACGCGTTCGACCTGCGCGAGGACCTGACTCGCCAGGTACGCAGCAGCCTGGAAGCCAATCCGGACCTGCTCGGCCTGTATCTGGTATTCGAGCCCAACGCCCTGGATGGTAAGGATGAGCTGTTCGCCGACCAAGCCGATCTCGGCAGCAATGAACGCGGACGCTTCGCCCTGTACTGGGCGCAGCCCACCGTCGGCCAGCTGGAAGCCGAGGCGATGAACGAAGAGTTGCTCGGCGACACCACGCCCGGTGACAACGGCATTGCCTACAACGCCTGGTATACCTGCCCGCGCGAAACGCGCCAGCCCTGCGTACTGGAACCGTATTACGACGACGTCGACGGACAAAGGACGTTGATGACCAGCATCGCTTTCCCGCTGGAGCTCGAAGGCAAAATCATCGGCGTGATGGGCGTGGATATCAGCCTGGCCAGCCTGCAGCAAATCAGCCAGGAGGCCAACAGTGACCTGTATAGCGGGCTAGGCCACGTCAGCATCTTCAGCCCCGGCGCGCTGCTTGCCGGGCACAGCCGTGACGCGGGCCTGCTCAGTCAGCCCGTTGATCGCGCGTTCCCGGATCAGGCCAACGAACTGCGCGGCCTGATTCAAAGCGGCAGCGCTGCCGAATTGAAGCATGGCGATATGCTCCGCGAACTGAGCCCTTTCAAGCCGATTCCCGAGTCCAGACCCTGGACAGTTCTGCTTGAAGTTCCTCAGAGCGTCCTGCTCGAGCGCGCGACCAAACTGGGCGCTCAACTGGATGCGAACCGCGCCAGCGACAGCCTCGCAGCGCTGCTGATAGGCCTTGGCGCCGGGCTGGCCGGGCTTGTACTGATGTGGCTGACGGCGCGCGGCGTGACACGGCCGATTCTCGGCGTAGCCGCCATGCTCAAGGATATCGCCAGCGGCGAAGGCGACCTGACCCGCCGCCTGCAGTACGCCAGGCAGGATGAACTGGGCGAACTGGCCGGCTGGTTCAACCGCTTCCTCGACAAACTGCAGCCGATCATCGCCGACGTGAAGCGCAGCGTGCTCGATGCCCGCGGTACCGCCGACAAGTCAGCGGCCATCGCCAGCCAGACCAGCGCCGGCATGCAGCAGCAGTACCGCGAAGTCGACCAGGTGGCGACCGCCTTCCAGGAGATGAGCGCCACTGCGCAGGATGTCGCGCACAACGCCGCACAGGCCGCAGAAGCGGCGCGCAACGCCGACCAGGCCAGCCGCGAAGGCCTGCAGGTGATCGACCGCACCACCAGCACCATCGACCTGCTGGCCAATGAAATGAACGTGGCCATGCAGGAAGTCGAAGGCCTGGCCAGCAGCAGTGAGCAGATCGGTTCGGTGCTCGAGGTGATTCGCTCGATTGCCGAGCAGACCAACCTTCTCGCCCTCAACGCCGCCATCGAAGCCGCACGCGCCGGTGAAGCCGGGCGCGGTTTTGCCGTGGTCGCCGACGAAGTGCGCAACCTGGCCAAACGCACCCAGGATTCGGTCGGGGAAATTCGCCAAGTGATCGAAGGCCTGCAGAGCGGCACCCGCGAAGTGGTCAGCACCATGCACAGCAGTCATCGTCAGGCCCAGGGCAGCGTCGAGCAGGTGCAGCAGGCCGTAGCCGCGCTGCAGCGCATCAGCCAGGCGGTCAGCACCATTACCGACATGAACCTGCAGATCGCCAGCGCCGCGGAGGAGCAGAGCTCGGTGGCCGAGGAGATCAACCGCAACGTTGCATCGATCCGCGACGTCACCGAGGCCATCACGGCGCAAGCAGATGAATCGGCACAGGTGAGTCAGAACCTTAACCGGCTGGCAAATCATCAGCAGGGCCTGATGGACCAGTTCCGCGTTTGACGCCAAATCATCCCTGATCTGGCGGCGCTTCCCTTGCAGCGCAGGCAGGCAATCGCCTAGCCTGCGTTCTTTTTTTGGGGAAGCAGCATGCTCAATATCGCCTTGGTCGCCGGCTCCAGCCGGAACAACAGCCAATCAGGAAAGGTCGCTCGCGTACTGCGTCAGCGCCTGATCGAGACGGGCCAAACCACTCAGGACACCAGCAGCATCATCGATCTGGGCCTGGCCCCTCTGCCGCTCTGGCCGGCGGAAGATGCCGGCCCCTGGGGCATGTATCAGCAGCAACTGGCTGCCGCCGATGCGATAGTGATCATCGCCCCGGAGTGGAACGGCATGGCTTGCCCGGCGATCAAGAACTTCTTCATGTACGCCAGCAAGGCCGAGCTTGCGCATAAACCCGGCCTGCTGGTTGGCGTTTCCTCCGGCATTGGCGGCGCCTATCCCATCGGTGAACTGCGCGCCTCCAGCTACAAGAACTGCCGCCTTTGCTACCTGCCGGAGCACCTGATCGTGCGCCAGGTCGAGAAAGTTCTGAACGGTCCGCAACCGGTCGATGACGCCGATGAGCGAATCCGCGCGCGCATCGACTATGCGCTCGACGTACTGGTGCGTTACGGCCATGCCTTGCAGCCGGTGCGCGCGGCCATCAGCTTCGACAATCCGGCCTTCACCAACGGCATGTAAGGGATCGTCTTGCACGTCCCTTAGGGTGGGTTAGCGGCGCTGAACACTGCGTTTGCAGACGCCGGCGAACTTATCGCGCCGCGTAACCCACCAGCGATGCCTCGCCCGGCGCAAGGCCATGAACCCGGCCTCAGCTCAACGCCGGGGCAAGCTGACCATCACCCGCAGCCCACCCAAGGGGCTGTCCTGCAGTTCGATACGGCCGTTCCAGGCCTCGATGATATCGCGCACGATACCCAGGCCCAGGCCATGCCCCGCCACCTGCTCGTCCAGGCGGGTACCGCGGCCAAGCACGGCCTCACGGCGTTCGGCATCGATGCCGGGGCCGTCGTCATCGACGTATAGGCGATAGCCGTCGGCGCTCTCCTCTACTGTCAGTTGCACGCGCTGATCGGCCCATTTGCAGGCGTTGTCCAGCAGGTTGCCGAGCAGCTCCAGCAAGTCCTCACGGTCACGCGGCAGAACCAGATCCGCCGGCGCCTGCCAATCCAGACTCAGGCCACGGTCATGAATCATCGACAAGGTGGCGAACAGTCCCGGCAACTCCTGCGCGCAATCGAAACGCGCCCCCGGCAGCACCTCGCCGGCCAGACGCGCACGCCCCAGTTCGCGGCTCAGACGTTGCTCGATCTGCTCCAGTTGCTCGCGCATGCTTGCGCGCAACGCCGGATGGGCGGCCATCTCCTCACGACCGGCCAGGCTGATCAGCACCGCCAAAGGTGTCTTCAGCGCATGGCCGAGGTTGCCCAGCGCATTACGCGAGCGTTTGAGCGTGTCCTCGGTATGCGCCAACAGGTGGTTAATCTGCGCCACCAGCGATTCCAGCTCCTCGGGCACTTCGGCATCCAGCTCGGTACGCCTGCCCTGCTGCAATTGCACGATTTGCTGACGCACCTGCTCCAGCGGGCGCAACGCGCGGTGCACCGTATAACGCTGCGCCACCAGGATCAGCAGCAATGCGGCCCCCCCTAGGCCGAGACCAACCCACTGCATACGGCGAAAGCTCTGCAGAATCGGTTGGTAGTCCTGTGCCACGCTGATCGACAGATTTTCGCCATAGCGGCGGTAATCGGCGCGGTAAATCAACAGCAACTGACCTTGCGGGCCGTCGCCCAGCTCGGCCTGCATGCCGGCGCCATTGGGTTTGAGCAACTCACGATCCCACAGCGAGCGTGAACGCCAGCTGCGGTCGGAAAAATCGATACGAAAGTAATGCCCGGAGAATTGTCGCTGGAACGAGGGATCGAGGCGTCGCTCATCCAGTTGCAGACCTGAAGGCCCGCGCACCAGCGCCGCCAACAGTCCCTGTGCTTCATCGCGCAGATCTTCTTCCAGGTAGGCACGCAGGCCGCGGTCGAACACCCAGAGGCTGGCCTGCGCCAGAACCAATCCAACCAGCAACAGCGTCGCGGCCAGGCCAATACCGAGCCGACGCTGAATGGACCTCAACCCTGCTCTCCGGTAAAGCGGTAGCCCTGCCCTCGTCGCGTCTCGATCACATTGCGCCCAAGCTTGCCGCGCAGGCGGTTGACGTGCACTTCGATGACATTGGAGTCGCGCTCGGTCTCTCCGTCATACAGGTGGTCGGCAAGATGACTTTTGGAGAGGATTTGGCCGGGATGCAGCATGAAATAGCGCAGAAGGCGAAACTCGGCAGCGGTCAGGTCGACGGCCTCGCCGCCCGAAGTCACGCACTGGCGGCTTTCGTCCAGTTGCAGACCGGCGGCTTCCAGCTGCGGCTGGTTGGCCAGGCCATGGGCACGACGCAGCAACGCCTGGATGCGCAGGGCCAGCTCCTCGGGATGAAAGGGTTTGGTCAGGTAGTCGTCGGCACCGGCTTTCAGCCCCTCAATGCGCTCGGCCCAGGAACCACGGGCGGTGAGTACCAGCACCGGGGTCGCCAAGCCTCCGGCGCGCCATTCCTGCAGCACCTCCAGCCCTGGCTTGCCCGGTAGACCGAGGTCGAGAATGATCAGGTCATAAGGCTCGCTCGCGCCCTGATAGGCTGCGTCACGCCCATCGGCCAGCCAATCCACGGCGTAACCCTGGCGAGTCAGGCTGGCGGTCAGTTCGTCGGCAAGAGGTACATGATCTTCCACCAGCAACAGGCGCATCAGTCGTCTTCCTCATCCTTCAGAATATTGCCGTTGCGGGCATCCAGTTCCAGCTCACGCACCACGCCCAAGGTGGTCAGAATCTCGACTTCATAGACCAGCACGCCGTCTTCCTCCTCCAACTCCGCCTCGAGCAGCGTGGAGCCGGGATAAGCCTTACCGATGTACTGCATCAATAGCTCGAACGGCATGATGATGCCCTCGCGACGCAAGCGCAGGGCCTCGTCCTGGTCGAGATCACG
Organism: Pseudomonas sp. UBA7530; assembly: GCF_002479365.1. Lineage (NCBI taxonomy): Bacteria > Pseudomonadati > Pseudomonadota > Gammaproteobacteria > Pseudomonadales > Pseudomonadaceae > Pseudomonas > Pseudomonas sp. UBA7530. The sequence goes on along the minus strand of NZ_DLMS01000005.1, from coordinate 2,153 downwards.
CGCAATGCCTGGGACGCTGGCAAAACCACAGGCCAGCACCAGCAGCAGCGCGGTGGTACGTTGAAACTTCATCAATCGTCCTGGTGGTTCTTGAGAATTTCCCCGGTGCTGGCGTCCAGCTCCAGGTCCCATTTCACGCCTTGAGCGTCGCGCAGTTCCATTTGATAGACATAGCGGCCATATTCATCTTCCAGCTCGGTTTCCTCGATGCGCGCGCCTGGGTGCTGAGCCACGGCGGCTTCATTGAGCTGTTCGAAGGACTTGATGGTACCGGCATCGCGTAGACGCATAGCTTCGTCCGGGCCGAGATCACGCGCCTGGGCAATGGTAGCGGCGCTGACAAGGGTGGCAAGTGCCGCGAGGCTGAGCAATCGTTTCATGGGGTTCTCCAGCAGTGAATCAGTGACTCCCACTCTAGGCCCAGGCACTTAATTCAAGCTGAATTCACTTGCGTCATTCACCGCGTGAAGTGGCTTGGCCTGCTCAATCAGCGCTCTATAATCGCCTGTTCGAAAGGAGGCTTCGATGAGCGCGATCCATATCAAATCCCCTGCCCTGACACTCAAGGCCGGCCCCAGAGCCATGGCAAGAATTCGCCAGGATGGCCTGAGCCCGGCAGACGTTGGCATCCTGCCTGGCGCGGCAGGCGGTCCCAAGGGAATCGGTATTCAGGGACTGGATCTCGCACTGTTCGCTGACTGGCTGCCCCGGGCGCCACGCGAGCGCGCCCTGATCGGTGCCTCGATTGGTTCCTGGCGCTTCGCCAGCGCCTGTCTGCCCGATCCGGCCGCGGGCATTCGACGGCTCGGCGAGCTATATACCTCTCAGCGCTTCGCCAAAGGCGTGAGCATGGCAGACGTATCGGGCAGTTGTCGGCAGATGCTCAACGAGCTGCTCGCAGGCCAGGACGCAGCCATCATCGCCAACCCGCACTATCGCCTGCATATCGTCGTGGTCAAAAGCCATGGCCTGCTACAGCACGATCATCGCGGCAAACTGAGCCTCGGCCTGTCATCGGTGATAGGCAACAACTTGCTAGCCCGCCAACGCCTGGGTCGACATTTCGATCGGGTGATCCTGCATGATGCGCGGCAGACTCCACCTTTGGCGCAGCTCAGCGACTTCCGTTCGCACTTCCACGCGTTGACCGCGGAGAACCTGCGTCACGCTCTGCTGGCATCAGGCTCGATTCCCATGGTGATGGAAGCGATTCGCGAAATACCGGGGCTGGAGCCAGGCGCTTATCGCGATGGCGGCCTGCTCGACTACCACCTCGACCTGCCCTACGACGGCAACGATATAGTCCTCTACCCGCACTTCACTGATCGCGTGATACCGGGCTGGTTCGACAAGAGCATGCCCTGGCGCCGCGGCGACCGTACGCGCCTGCAGAATGCACTGCTGGTTGCTCCTTCACGGGAGTACCTGGCGCGCCTGCCACATGGAAAACTGCCGGATCGTACTGACTTCAAGCGCTACCTGGGCAATGACGATGGACGCGAGCGTTATTGGCGTCAGGCAATGGCCGAAAGCGCCCGACTCGGCGACGAATTTCTCGAACTGGTCGAAAGCGGCCGCCTGGGCGAACGCTTGCAGTCACTTTGATGCACTCGTAGAGCGGGTGATAAGGCGGCTATTGGATCAGACCTGATAAACTGCGCACCTCTCGCCAGCCAGGCGCTATCTTCTACGCGAGCGTTGTTCAGTGGAATTGTTCAAAGAGTTCATCTTCGAGGCGGCTCACCGCCTGCCACACGTACCGCCAGGCCATAAATGCGGCCGCCTGCATGGCCACTCCTTCCGAGTCGCCATCTATATCGAAGGTGAAGTCGACCCCTATACCGGCTGGATTCGCGACTTCTCCGAGATCAAGGCGATCTTCAAGCCGATCTACGAGCAGCTCGACCACAATTACCTGAACGACATCCCCGGCCTGGAAAACCCCACCAGCGAAGTGCTGGCCAAGTGGATCTGGCAGCAGGTCAAACCATTGCTGCCGGAGCTGTCACGCGTGCGCATCCACGAAACCTGCACCAGCGGCTGCGAATACCGCGGCGATTGAGCAAAGCTTACAAACATCAAGGCCACCTTCAAGGTGGCCTTTTTATTCATCCCAGCCGTCCTACCGCTACGTAGGAGCGAGCTCTGCTCGC